>NZ_JAQQET010000014.1:0-211531 GCF_046026855.1 Paraburkholderia sediminicola
GGCAAAAGAAAGCAGCTCAAACCGCCAATTTTTAAGCGGGTCCCCCGCACAGTTGCGGTAGTGGTACATCTGGAATCCGTGCCCTCGCACACTCCGCGTCAGTGACCAAGCCGTCATCCGCTCCCACTCCGCACCGCGTGCGTCGCGGATGGGTGTGCATGGGAAACCCAAGGGCTTCGTTTGAGCGTGGTGGGGGCCATCGGCTTCGCCTCGGCCACGACGGAGTTGTGTGAGAAACCTGGGCTTCGTTTCAGCACGGAGGAAGCCATCGGCTTCGTCTCGGCAAAATGCCGATGAGGCACGAGTGCGAAAACACAGCAATCGGTTTTGAGAGGTGCGCGTCGGCGCGCGCAGCGCCGCCGGAAGTATGACGCCCTTGTCACTCACGCGGAATGTGCGAGAACACAGATTCCAGATGCGCCACTACCGCAACTGCGCGGGGGACCCGCTTAAGAATTAGCGGGGTGAGCCGCTTTCTTTGCTTATCTTTCTTTGCGGCGGCGGCAAAGAGAAGTAAGTGCCGCCCCGCACAGGGGCGAACACTAATAGACCACTAAGAATTCAGGGAAAGGCCCAAAAGTCAGATACAGGAAAGGCCACCGCCGTAGGCAAACAGACAAACAACCCGCCTGGCGGGCAAAAAAAAGTCACAGCGCAGCAGGTGCAGTCGGCGCTCGCGAATTGCGCAGATACATCATCGTCGACAGCACGACTGCCAGCGCGGAAGCTACCGCTGCAAAAAGAAACACCTGCGCGTAGCCGAACTCCCCAGCGATATACCCGGCCAACGGCCCGGTAATCCCCAGCGACAGATCGAGAAACACCGAATAGGCCGACAAGGCTGCGCCACGGCTGGCGGGCGGCACGAGCCCCACGGCTTCAACGCCCAGGGCAGGGAACACCAGAGCAAACCCAAATCCGGTCAAAGCCGCCCCCGCAAGGGCGATATGCGGCTCAGGCGCCAGCCACAACAACAACAGCCCGGCGCATTCAAACGAAAACGAAGCAATCGCGACCCGGAACCCACCGTAAGCCTTGATCGTGTTGGCGAACAACAGGCGCGCGCCGATGAACAGCGTGCCGAAAACAGTCAACGACAAAGCTGCATTGGGCCAATGACGCGCGGCATAAAACAGCGTAATGAACGTTGCAATCGACCCAAAACCGGCCGAGCCTAGCGCCAGCCCGATGCCGTGCGGCAGCACCCGTGTGAACACGCTCCGGTACGACATCCGCTCGCCATGCACGATCGGCACAGGGGCGATTGGTCGCGCCAGATAAAAACCGAGTGCCGCCAGCAGAATCACCAGAATGCCCAGTGCGGCGAACCCGATTGTGTGCGCGATCGCCACGCCGAGCGGCGCGCCGACCGCGAGCGCGCCATAGGTCGCGATACCGTTCCACGAAATCACCCGGGCATTGTTGCTCGTGCCCACCCGGCCAATACCCCACAAAATTGCGCCGGTGCCGCACAAGCTTTCACCGAAGCCGAGCACGAGACGGCTGCACACCAGCAATCCCAGGCTCAACACCGGCCAGCGCTCGCACAATACGGCCAGCAGCAACAAAATCCCACTCGCGCCGCAACCCAGCAGACCGATCGATACCGTTCGCTTTGGCCCCAACGTGTCGGCCGAACGGCCGGCCAGCGGCCGCGATGCCAGCGTCGCCAGGTACTGCACGCTGATCGCCGCGCCGGCCAGCACCGCGCTATAACCCAGATCGTCATGCACGTAGCCAGGCAACACGGCGAGCGGAATCCCGATCGTCAGATAGCAAAGAAACGTGAAAAAAACGACCGGAATGATCTGCATGGTCGTCGAAAATTCGCTGCGAGGTGTCGCTGAGTCGGTGGACATGGGGAAAACGAGACTTGAAAACGGCGGAAAGGCGTGATTTTCCCATGGAACCGATTCTCTTGCAGGAGTCGCTTAATAGTTTTGGTGCCCAAATAAAGGTGCCGGATCTTTATAGTGGTCGGTTTTTACCCTTTGCGGGCGGCCGTTTGATGCACCTCGGGTGAAATGACCCTGATTGTTTATGGCTATAAAGCTTCAATTTATATAAAAATATGGCAAAACGGACGAATCAACATAAGCCAACCGGTCCTCAAAACTATCTCTATATCGTTTCGCGGATATGTCCCGCATGCGATCCCTGCTATGGGTTGTATTTATTGACGGTGATAGTTTTCGAACCATCATCGCAGCACGTCCCCACGGACACAGAACATTGAGAGTAACGAGACATGACTGAGCCGATTCGCTTCTACCACCGCAACGCGATCCGTGAGATCAAGGATGCGCCCGTCACCCGCACCGTCTTGCAGTATCTGCGCGAGGACGTGCATTGCACCGGCACCAAGGAAGGGTGTGCCGAAGGCGACTGCGGCGCGTGCACGGTCGTGATCGGCGAGCGCAACGAGGCGGGCGGCGTCGACTTCAAGGCGGTCAACGCCTGCATCCAGTTCGTGCCGACGTTGGACGGCAAGGCGCTCTTCACCGTCGAAGACCTGCGTCAGCCGGACGGCTCGCTGCATCCGGTGCAGGAAGCGATGGTGGAGTGTCACGGTTCGCAGTGCGGCTTCTGCACGCCCGGTTTCGTGATGTCGATGTGGTCGCTGTACGAGAAGCACGGTCACGAACATAGCTGCGCGAACAAGACTGTGCCGTCGCGTGACGACATCAGCAATGCGCTGACCGGCAATCTGTGCCGCTGCACCGGCTATCGTCCGATCGTCGACGCGGCCGTTCGCATGTTCGAAGCCCCCGCGCCGAAAGCGCCGGTCAACGTCGAAGCGTTGTCGAAAACGCTCGCCACGCTCGAACGCAAGGACACGTTCAACTACCAGCACGCAGGCCAGCAGTTCGCCGCGCCGCGCACCGTCGACGCACTCGCGAAGATCAAGGAGGCCGCACCGGCCACCCGTATTCTTGCTGGCAGCACGGACATCGGCCTGTGGGTCACCAAGCTGATGCGTGAGTTGGGCAACATCGTCTACGTCGGCCAGATCGCCGAGTTGCAAAAGCTCGAAACCAATGACGACTGGATCGAGATCGGTGCGGGCGTCAGCGTGGAAAAGGCGTACGCGGAAATCGCGAAGCAATACCCGGAACTCAACGAAATGTGGCAACGCTTCGCGTCGTTGCCGATCCGCAATGCTGGCACGCTCGGCGGCAACATCGCGAATGGCTCGCCGATCGGCGATTCGATGCCTGGCCTGATCGCGATCGGCGCGCATGTGATCGTGCGCGGCGGCGAGATCGAACGCGAAATGCCGCTCGAGGACCTGTACCTCGCGTATCAGAAGAAGGACATGGCGGAGCATGAGTTCGTTGTCGGCCTCAAGGTGCCGACCCGCACCGGTGTGCGTAAGAACCTGCAGTTCCGCACCTACAAGCTGTCGAAGCGTTTCGATTCGGATATCTCGGCGGTGTGCGCCGCGTTCTCCTTTATCGCCGACGGCAACATGGTCCGCGAGCCTCGCATCGCGTTCGGCGGCATGGCCGCGACGTCGAAGCGTGCGACGCACGCCGAAGCCGTGCTGCGCGACGCCGAATGGCACGAAGCTACGGCGCAGGCCGCGATGCTCGCGCTCGGCAACGACTACGCGCCGCTTAGCGATATGCGCGCGACCAGCAACTACCGCCTTGAAGCGGCAAAGAACACGTTGTACCGCTTCTGGCTCGAAACGCGTCCGAACAATCCGCTGCCCAGGAGCGCGCTGGATGTTCGTGCAGTTGCCGCTGCCTGCGCCCCGGCTGGCGCGAGCGCCTGAGACGCCACGAATACGGAGAACACCAGAATGAATCAGCAAGCCGAACCGTTCCTGAAAGACCTTCAGGACCTCGACGACTTTACCCAGGTCCACGTCTCGCGTCCGCACGAGTCCGCACATTTGCACGTGAGCGGCCGCGCCACTTACACCGACGACATCCCGACGCTCGCCGGCACGCTGCACGCCGCGCTTGGCCTGTCACCGAAAGCGCACGCGAAGATCGTCTCGATGTCGCTCGACAAAGTGCGCGCCACGCCTGGCGTGGTCGCGATCTTCACCGCCGAGGATTTCCCCGGCGTCAACGACGTCGGCCCGATCATCCATGGCGACGATCCGATTCTCGCGGACGGCCTCGTGCAATACGTCGGCCAGCCGATGTTCATCGTGGTCGCCATTTCGCATGAAACCGCGCGTCTGGCTGCGCGCCGCGCTGAAGTTGTCTACGAAGAGTTGCCTGCGATTCTCACCGCACAACAGGCCCGCGCCGCGAATCAGCACGTCTTGCCGCCGATGAAACTCGCGCGTGGCGAAGCCGGCACGAAGATCGCGCGTGCGGCGCGTCGCGAAGCTGGCGAGATGCTGCTCGGCGGCCAGGAACAGTTCTATCTGGAAGGCCAGATTTCGTACGCGGTGCCGAAGGACGACGACGGCATGCACGTCTACTGTTCGACGCAGCACCCGACCGAAATGCAGCACATGGTTGCGCACGCATTGGGCGTGGCGTCGCACAACGTGCTGATCGAATGCCGCCGCATGGGCGGTGGCTTTGGCGGCAAGGAATCGCAATCGGGTCTGTTCGCGTGCTGCGCGGCGCTGGCCGCATGGAAGCTGTTGTGCCCGGTCAAGCTGCGCCCGGACCGCGATGACGACATGATGGTCACCGGCAAGCGTCACGACTTCCACTACACGTATGAAGTGGGCTACGACGACACGGGCGTGATCGACGGCGTGACGGTCGACATGACCTCGCGTTGCGGCTTTTCCGCCGACCTGTCTGGTCCGGTGATGACACGTGCGCTGTGCCACTTCGACAACGCGTACTGGTTGTCCGACGTGACGATCGACGGCTTCTGCGGCAAGACCAACACGCAGTCGAATACCGCGTTCCGCGGCTTCGGTGGCCCGCAAGGCGCGTTCGCGATCGAGTACATCATGGACAACGTCGCGCGTTCGGTGGGCGAGGATTCGCTCGACGTGCGCCGTCGCAATCTGTACGGCAAGACCGAGCGCAACCAGACGCCGTACGGTCAGGTGGTCGAAGACAACGTGATTCACGAACTGATCGACGAGCTCGAAGCCACCAGCGAATATCGCGCGCGCCGTGCGGAGATCAACGAGTTCAACGCGAACAATGAAGTACTGAAGAAGGGACTGGCGCTGACGCCGGTCAAGTTCGGCATCGCGTTCAACGTGACCCACTTCAACCAGGCCGGCGCGCTGGTGCACATCTACACCGACGGTTCGGTGCTGGTGAACCACGGCGGCACCGAAATGGGCCAGGGCTTGAACACGAAGGTCGCGCAGGTTGTTGCGCATGAACTGGGCATCGGCTTTAACCGCATCCGCGTCACGGCAACGGACACGAGCAAGATCGCCAATACGTCGGCGACCGCTGCATCGACCGGTTCGGACCTGAACGGCAAGGCGGCGCAAGATGCTGCGCGCCAGTTGCGCGAACGTCTGTCGGCCTTTGCCGCCGAGCGTTTCGGCGCGGGGCAGGTGAGCGCCTCGGAAGTGCGTTTCGTGCACGACCGCGTGGTGGTCGGCGAGATGATTGTGCCGTTCGAAGAAGTGATCGCGAAGGCCTACGTTGCGCGCGTCCAGTTGTGGTCGGACGGCTTCTACGCGACGCCGAAGCTCTACTGGGATCAATCGAAGCTGCAAGGCCGGCCGTTCTACTACTACTCGTACGGCGCGGCCGTATCGGAAGTGGTGATCGATACGCTGACCGGCGAAATGCGCGTGCTGCGCGCGGACGCATTGCATGACGTGGGCGCATCGCTGAATCCGGCGCTCGACGTCGGTCAGGTGGAAGGCGCGTTCATTCAGGGCATGGGTTGGCTCACGACCGAAGAACTGTGGTGGAACACCGGCGGCAAGTTGATGACGCACGCCCCGTCCACCTACAAGATTCCGACCGTCAACGATACGCCGCCCGATTTCCGTGTGCGCCTGTTCAAGAACCGCAATGCGGAGGACAGCATCCATCGTTCGAAGGCGACCGGCGAGCCGCCGCTGCTGCTGCCGTTCTCGGTGTTCTTTGCCGTGCGCGATGCCGTGTCGGCCGTGGGTGACCACAAGGTCAATCCGCCGCTGAATGCGCCCGCGACCAGCGAGGAAATCTTGAAGGCAGTCGGCGCAGTACGGGCGGCCGTCGCGGCGGCGCGGCAGTAGGCGTTGCGTGCAAATATCGAAACCAACTGGAATGATCGCGATGAACGACTTCTCTTCCGTTCAGATCGGCCGGCGCAGCGCCGTGGAAGCACCGCGACCAGCGCCGATGCACATCGTGCTGTTCGGTGCGGGGCATGTCGGCCATGCGCTCGTCACGCTGCTCGGCAGCTTGCCGTGCGTGGTTCAGTGGGTCGATGAGCGCGACGAACTGTTCCCCGACGAAACGCCGGCCAACGTGCAGGTCGAAGCAACCGACACGCCCGATGCAATCGTCGACACGGCGCCGCCCGGCGCGTATTTCCTCGTGATGACGCATAACCACGCGCTCGATTTTTCGCTCGCCGCACGCATCATGCGGCGGCGCGATTTCACCTACTTCGGCATGATCGGTTCGAAGACCAAACGCGTGAAATTCGAGCGTCGTTTGCTGGATCGCGGCGTGGATCTGGATCGGCTGGTGGAGATGACTTGCCCGATCGGCGTGACCGGCATTGTCGATAAAGCGCCAGCGGCAATCGCGGTTGCGGTGTGCGCCGAATTACTGCAGATTCGTACGCGGCAGGCCGCGGCGCAGGCAGTGACGCAGAAGCTTTACGCGAGCGTGTGAGTAGATAGAGCGAGGCGCCTGGCGCAAGGAGTTCGACGTCAGGACCGTAACCTGAATTGCTCAAGATAAAGGCGCGCCACGTAGAGCGCTCACCCTGCCAGACTTCGAACCATAACGTCAGCCCGTCGCGGCTGACGTTTCCTTTTTCGCCGGCCGTTTCGCGCGCCGGATCTTCTGCGCGACCAATCCGTCCGACACTTGAGACATCAACGTGCGCAGCCAGCCAACATCGCTCGGCCGGTCCGGCTGCGGATGCCATAGCTGATAACACTTGATGCGGGGAAAGGGAATCGGCACTTCGACGACCGCAAGCGGCAGGATGCTCGCATAGTGCATCGCGAAACGGCGTGTGGTCGTGAAGATCAGATCCGACTGCAGCAGCGTTTGTGGTACGAGGCCGAAGTAGGGCAGCGTGGCGACGATGCGCCGCTCGGCGCGGGCCCGTGCGAATCCGATGTCGACGGCGCCGCCGCTCGCGCCGCTATAAGGCGTGGGCGCGAGATGTGGCGCGGCGAGATACGCTTCGCGCGTCATCGGCGTGCGTGCGAGCGGATGGTCGGCGCGCATCAGGCACACCACCGTGTCGGAGAACAGGTCGCTGCGCTCGAAACGCAGATCCGGCTTCGGCCAGTTACCGATCACCAGATCGAGTTCGCCGGCATCGAGCGCGGCCGAATGGTCGAGCATCGGGCTTAGCGAATCGATCTCCAGACGCGCATGCGGCGCCGCTTCGCGAAACTGCGCGATTACGGTGGGCATGAAGAAGTCGTTCAGATAATCCGGCGCGGCCACGCGGAAGGTGCGGCGCGAGCGGCCGGGATCGAAGTCGCCGTGCGGCGTCGCAACGAAATCGACTTCGCGCAGCACACGTTGCGCCGAGGCCAGCAACGATTCGCCGTATTCGGTCGGCACCATGCCCGATTTGCCGCGCACGAGGATCGGGTCGTTCAGCGTCTCGCGCAGTTTGCGCAGCGCGGTGCTGATGGCGGGCTGGGTCTGATTCAGACGCAGTGCGGTTTGCGTGACGCTGCGCTCGACGATCAGCGTGCGCAGCACGCGCACGAGCCAGATATCGAGGGAGGCGGCGGAATCGTCCATGGTTTAGGCGAGGCGATGCAAGCAGGTCGGGCCCGGATGAAGCGTCGGTCGGAGCCGCCCGCGAGTCAGATCGCGAGTGTGGGGCGCAAAGGTTATAACCTTAGGCCCGTTTGCAGTGTGGCGGCATAGCGGGCACGGTATGGCCGGCATCAGGACGCCCTTTTTGACGCAATCACGTCTGAAAAGACATGCGAAGACGCAAGCGAGGCATGCGTGCTTGCACGAATCTTACGGTTTGCCTTCGTTAATTATCCGTGAGACCCGACGGCAGCGAACTGATCCGCTTCACTTCCTTCGAGTCGAGCCAGTTCGGCGTGCGTGCGCAATACAGCACCATCGGCAACGCGTCCTCGCCCCAGAACAACTGGTCGTTCAGACGGAAGGTCGGCACGCCGTAGACGCCCAGATCGATTGCATCCGCAGTGTTGCGCTGCAATTGCGCCTTCACTTCTTCGTTCTTGATGAGTTCCGGGCCATCCGGCATACCGACGCGCTCGCACAGCTCGGCGAACGCTGCATCGCTCGACGGATCGCGGCCTTCGCGCCAGATGAAACGGAAAATCTCGCGCACGAAGCTGATGTCGCCCTTCGCCGCGGTGGCGAGCAGGAGCGGCTTCATCGATTCGAACGGATGGGCCGGCGGCATCTTGAACGGAATGCCGAGTTGCTCCGCGCGAAACAGCGCGTGGCGATACAGAAAGGTGCGTTTGGCGGGCACGCTGTAAGCGGGCCGCTGGCCCCAGTGGTGATAGAGGTCGTTCAGCACGACCGGCGTAAACGCGAAGTCGAAGCCCGGCCATTTGTCGTGTTGCTCGAGCAACAGGTAGGTGAACGGCGAGACAAAGTCGTAAAACCACTGCGGTTGCCTGGCGTCGATGCCAACGGTCATAAATGTCTCCCGAATTGCCCGTTCCGACCGGTGCCGTCTGCTGGACCGTCGGAATTGTAATGATCTTACGCGGTGCGGCCGCCGCTTGCACCGTTTGGTTTCTGGCCGACGACGGCCGGTACGGCGGACGTCGAACCCGGTTGCGGCGCCTTCGTGGCGGCCGATGTCAAATCAGGCTGGGCGCAGCCACTCCAGCTAGACGTGGAATCCGACTGTGCGCGTCGATTGAGTCCCTAGGCGGGGCGGCCGGCCGGAGGCTCGTCTGCTTCGGCGGCTCCGCGCGCCTCAGGTGATTCAGCGGCGTCATCGTCTTCTGATGCGCGCCCGGCCTCGGGCGGCTGCGGCCCGTCGCCGGGTTCGGCTGCTGCCTCGCGCTGGGCCTCGCGGTTATGCGTGAGCCGCTCGCGCACGAAACCGATATGCTCGCGCAGCACGTAGAACTGATCCGCATAGGCAAGCGGCATTTTCAGACCGTTCACCGACTCTTCAATCGTATCGAGCCGCTCGATCAGCGACGCGCGTTCGGCGGCCGAGTGCTCGCTGAGCGCGCTTCGTTCGATCGCGATCAGCGCGCCGTACCAGCGGTAGATACGCGATTTCACCCGCCATGCATATAGCGCCGGCACGAGACGCAGCGCCGGAATCAGCAGCACGATCAACGGCACCACGACCACCAGCAACCGGTCCGCGAGACTTGCCAGCCAGAACGGCAGGACCCGGTAGAGGAAGCTCTTGCCTGACTTGTAGTAACGGGCAGCGTCGTCGCTGATCGGGAAATCGTGCGCGAGCGGCGCGGGGAATTCGCCGGCACGCTGCATGACGTTCGCCTTGCCGTGGACCTCGCGCGCCGCTTCGATCAGCAGATCGGAAAGCGCGGGATGCAGCGAGTCGCGCGCCACCAGTTCGGCGGTCGGCGCCACCATATGAATCGGTGCGGACGGCAGATTCTTGCCGAGGTCGAACGCGCCCATCGGCATCTCGAGCTGCGTTAGATACGGAAAACGGCGCGTGTAGGCATCGGCCTGGGTGAAGTCGTAGAACTGCACATTCGGCGTGCGATACAGCTTGCCCATCACCGCCGGTTGCGCCGAATCGCCGGCCAGAAAAGCCGCGTCGATTTTGCCGGCGACGAGTGCCTGGGCGGCGTCGTCGCCCGAGAGCGGCAGCAGTTTGGTCGGGCCGCCCGGCACGATGCCGTTTGCCTTGAGCAGCGCGAGCGCCAGCTCACGTGTGCCGCTGCCCTCGGCGCCGACGGCAAGCCGCAAGCCCTTGAATTCGGAGAGGCGCGCGACCGTCGGTCCGTGATAGAAGATCGCCAGCGGTACATAGGCCACGCTGCCGAGCGACATCAAGCCCTCGTTCACCGGGCCGGGCGCGACGCCATCCTGCACGAAGCCGACGTCAACGTTCGAGTTCGGGTCTGAGAGCCGTTTGAGATTCTGCAGCGAGCCTTCCGAGGACAACACGTTCAGCGTGATACGGTTGCGCGCCAGAATCGTCTTGTACTTCTGCGCCGCATTCCAGAAGGTGCTGCCTTCGGGGCCGGCGCTGATCGTCAGCGTACTGGGCGGGGCGGGCTGGATCAGACGCACGGCGACCCAGATCGCCGCGACGGCGATCAGCAGGATCGGTCCGAATGAGACCGCCAGATCGCGCCAGGAGATCGCCACGAAACGGGCGACGAGACGGGGAGGGCGTTTGCGGCCGGTGGCTGGCTTCATCGGGTGACGTGACGGCTACGGTCGAAAGTGAACAGGGGGGCGGCGCTCTGCGGCGCGCGAACCGGGGCAAGGCCTCTGCGCCGTGCCGGGCAGGTCGCGGCAAAATACGCATAAGACGCACAAGCCGCGCGGCAGGGCATGTCGCGCCGATGGTACCTGAGAATCGCGCGGCGGCGCAGTGTCCGGCCTGGGCGGGCGCTGTCAAACCCGTAACAATTCGTGAACGGCCCATGAACGGCGGATGAACCCGCCACGGACCCAAATATGAACGGCGCATGAAAAACACGATCCAGGCCCCCACGGCAAGCAGCAGTCAACACCGCTGTATGACTAAACCCTTTGCGCTTCTGGCGCGGCTAGATTAAATTGTGGATCGCTGCCGCGATCAGACGTTTGCGCGGCGTGACCCGGCAAGACAGACAAGAACCGGGCGCGCTGGCGGACTTCGCGGCTTGCCGGCTCTCGTACCGCATCGCATGCGTGGCATCGTGCGACTAACGGCGGCCGGCCTCTCTCGCCTCTCGCACACCGTGTTGCAGCCATAGTTGGCCGTCGCTGGGCCGCGTTTTGCCGCGTCCGCAGCATGGTCGCCCGTAGTCGTAACGAAACCGCTTGTACATGCGGTCCAATGTGTAGCTAAGGAGAAACTATGAAATCGGTCGGTTTTCTGAAAACGCTGGGCTCGGTCGTGGCGATGGTGGTGGCGTGCAATGTGTACGCTCAGGCAAGCGATGCAACGGCGACGGGCACGACCGCAACGCCGGCTGCAAGCGCCAAGGCCGGCAAGAAGGCCAATAGCCAACTGGGTCGCAAGGTGCGCAGCGCGCTTGCCAAGGCGCAAGGCATCGACGTCTCGAACATCGCCGTGCGTGCTCGTGGCGGTGCGGTGACGCTGACAGGCTCGGTGCCTGACCAAGGTCAGATCGACGCTGCCGGTCAAGCGGCCAAGGGCGTTGCTGGCGTGACGTCGGTGACGAACAAGCTGACCGTTGTTCAGCAGTAAAACGGCAGCAGTGAGCAGGCCGCGATAAGCGGTCTGCCATTAAGCCGCTTGCCAGAGCGCGTGAGGCGCCTGCAGGCGCTCAGGGCTGTATCGGAAGGTGCATGCATCACGCATATCGCTATGCGCCATCGTGATGCATGCCAGCGTGAGGGTTCCGGCGAATAGCCAGAGCCCTTTTTTTTCGCTTTATTTTTCGTGGCGGTGATTTTTGAAGCGATGATGATGGTTCAGACCCGTTCCGTGCTGAACCCCTGCACCGCAACGGTCCGTCTGTACGCTGTGACACACAATTGACGCGTCGCGAAGCGTACTGTGATGCAAGTGGAACCGGAGTCAACGCCATGGAAACCACGCTTTTGCGCTATACCGATCTGCCGATCGGCGATCGGGCGGCTTTCGAACTGGTGTGCGCGCGGCACGGTTTTGCGCCGGCGCATTTCGACATCAGCGCCTGCCCGGACCCGGGCGACGCCGCGCACGAGCGCCTTGTCACGATTCGACGCGGCGGCTGGGCGCAGTGCTATCACGACCATCACGGCCAATGGGTCAGACAGTTCGAGACTGATCTGACCTGCAGGTTTTTCAAATAGACGTGGTCTGGGTGTGCTGGCGGTTTTGTCCGTGCCTCAGGCTGGTACTTCAAGCCGCCAACGCAAACCACCTGCCAAGGGCGCCTGTCAGGACCGACGGTCAGGACTCCCGCTTCACGCCAGCACGAGGCGCACGCCGACCAGCGTGAGCGTGGCGGCGAGCACATTGCGCAGCAGCGCGTCCGGCGCGCGCGACGACAGATAACTGCCGATCGCGATGCCCGGCAATGATCCCACCAGCAGCGACAGAAGCATCGACCAGTCGACCGAGCCCAGCAGCCAGTGACCCGCGCCCGCCAGCAGCGTGAGCGGCACCGCATGTGCGATATCGGAGCCGACGATGCGCGTGGTCGGCAGCAGCGGATACAGCAGCAACAACACCGTCACGCCGATGGCACCCGCACCCACCGACGTCAGCGACACCAGCACGCCCAGCACCGCGCCGGTCAGCATGGTGAGTGCGAGCGTGCGCCCCTGGCTGGGAGCGCGTTGACGGCGCGTGCCGAGCGCCGCGAGTTGCGGACGGAATATGAGTGCCACGGCTGTCACCAGCAGAGCCGCGCCGAGCACGATCTGGATCAGCCGGCTCGTGCCCGGGGTGTCCATTCCGTAACGATGCAGCAGGATCAAGGTGATCGTCGCCGCAGGTACGCTGCCGGCCGCGAGGCGCAGTGTGATCTGCCAGTCGACGGAGCCTTTCAGCCCGTGCACGAGGGTGCCGGTCGCCTTGGTGGCGGCTGCGTACAGCAGATCGGTGCCGACCGCGGTGGCCGGATGCACGTTGAACAACAGGACGAGGATCGGCGTCATCAGCGAGCCGCCGCCAACGCCTGTCAGTCCGACCAGAAAGCCGACGAACAGGCCGGAGACGGAGTACAGCAGATCGATGTGGGGAAGAGCCATTGAGCAGACCGCTGACGGTCGGGTGGGTTGGACAGGTTAGGCGGCAAGGCCGGCGCGCGCTTGCCTTCGGGCGTCGGCGAATGTCGACGACGCCCGCGGCGGCGCGGCGAAAGCCGCTATTGTCGCAAAACTGCCGAGCTTGCGTACGCAAGCGTCTGAATCCCACTCAAAGCGCGCGGCGAATCTCGACGATGCCGAAGGCCGCCAGCGTGATCCCGACGATCCGGTCGATCGCAACGCGCAGCTTGCTGCCGATCGCATGACGCGCGAGCGACACCACGGTCACGAGAAAACACCACCACGCGATCGAACCGCAAAACACGCCGCCTACGGTGGTCAACGCGATGCTCGACGAAAACGCGCCACGCGGCGCGAGCGTCGTGAACAGCGCGGCGAACATGATGACGGTTTGTGGGTTGGTCAACGTGAGCAGCAACGAACTGGCATACGCGCGCAGTGCGCCGGCGCGGCCCACCTGTGCGAGCTTGCCGTCGCCGTCGCCGTCGCCGTTGCCGTTTGCGGCGTCGGCGGGCGGTTTCTGCAGCAGCGTGCGCACGCCGAGATAAAGCAGAAACAGGCCGGCGATCAGATGCAAGGGCCGGTCGTAGGCGAGCATGAACTGCGAAATGCCGACCAGACCGAGTGCCGCGATCAGACCATAGAATGCATCGCCGCTCGCGATGCCGAACCCGATCGCCAGCCCCGCACGCGGACCGCCGGTCAGCGTGCGGCGGATGCAAAGCATGCCCATTGGTCCGACCGGCGCGGCAATCGCGAGGCCGACACCCGCTGAGGTGACGAAGAGACTGGTGGTGGACATGGGACAGCCTTTATCGGTTGTTCTGCTTCGTGGGTATAGTCGCGCGTTCTGCGCTTTCGCATGCTTGCCGGCGGGCATCAGGCCGACGTGCCCTCAAGCATAGCCAGACCGAAAATCCTGGGCAAGGCTGCGAGGATCAGGCAGCGCACCCTGGCACAACTGCGAACTACGCCGTTCGGCACATGATCGACCTTCGCAACTCAGCACGCGATCGACGGGACAAACCAGCGTGCGGGCCGTGGATACCCTGGGGCGGGCTCGGCCGACGCCTTCCTCGGGCATAATTTTCCCACTTCAAACACCCGGGGCACGTCCGTTCATGTGGCAAATCGATCAGGTGACGTTGCGCCTCTTTATCGCTGTCTGCGAAGAAGGCACGATCGCGCGCGCGGCTGAACGCGAGTTCATCGCACCCTCCGCGGTCAGCAAGCGCCTGGCGGATCTCGAAGCGCTGGTCGACGTTGCGCTGCTCTCGCGCAGCCAGCGCGGCGTGCGCGCGACCGCGGCCGGCGAGGCGCTGCTCAGGCACGCGCGGCTCATCATGCGCGGCCACGAGCGTTTGCAGGCGGAGCTCAGCGAATACGCGGCCGGCGCACGCGGTCATGTACGGGTGCTGGCGAATGTGTCGTCGATGGTCGAGTTTTTGCCCGAGGCACTGTCGGTATTTCTGAAGGCCAATCCGCAGATTCGCGTCGATGTCGAGGAGCGCGTCAGCGCCGAGATCGTACGCGGTCTGGAAGAGGGAGTGGCCGATCTCGGCATCTGCCGCGATGTGGTGCCGATGGGCAGTCTCGATGTGCTGCAGTATCGCTCCGATCATCTCGCGCTGATTGTGCCGCGCGATCATCCATTGGCCGGTGAGGCAGCAATCGGTTTCGATCAAACCCTGGCATTCGATCATCTCGGGCTCGCATCGAACGCGTCGGTGAACGCGCTCATGCAGCGCATTGCGGTGGAAAAAGGCAGCGAGCTCAACTATCGAACCTATGTATCGACCTTCGATGCCGCCTATCGGTTTATCCAGGCAGGCCTTGCCGTCGCGATCCTGCCAAGCGAAGCGTTGCCCAGGCATGCCGCCGACGAATACGGCATCGTCGCCGTGCCCTTGCAGGAAGCATGGGCAGAGCGCCGCTTCGTGATCTGCATGCGCGATCGCAATGCGCTGACGTTGACGGCGTCGCATTTACTCGATCACTTGCTGCGCTCGGTCTGAATGCCGGCTGCGGTTTGTTTTCTGGACGCAGCCGGGACGCCCTCTGAATGCATGCTGAGCGCTCTTCCAGCGTCCCTCCCAGGCACGCCCTAACGTTCCCCGCCATTCTCTGCACGCTCTCACAACGTCTTCCCGGCACCTTCTGACAAGCCCGTAAGGGTTTCCCCTTTGCGACGGCGCACGCCCGTCCCGCTTGCCTCTGCCGCCATCGCGAGTGGCGATGGAGTGCGTCGTCAACGCAGACTTTGCTGCGCGGCCGCACGCGGGCACGCTGTCACTCATCTGCTTCATTTTCCGCATTCCACGCAAGATTCGAGACCGGGATTCAAGACCATGAGTGACACCCAGGAACGCGTCGTCGTGACCGAAGTCGGCATGCGCGATGGCCTGCAAAGCATCGCTCGCACGATGCCCACCGAGTTCAAACGGCGCTGGATCGACGCCGCATATGCTGCCGGCGTGCGACATATGGAGGTCGCGTCGTTCGTGCCGGCGAAGCTGCTGCCGCAAATGGCCGACGCCGACGATGTGATCGCCCACGCGCTCACCTACGACGATCTGATCGTGACGGCCCTGGTGCCGAACCTGAAGGGCGCACAACGTGCGCTCGACTCCGGCGTGCATCGGATCGTCGCGCCGATTTCGGTGAGCAGGGCGCATAGCCTTGCCAATGTTCGTAAGACGCCCGCGGAGATGATCGAGGCATTTGCCGCGATGCGCGAGCTGATCGATTGCGCTGCTAGCGCGAACACGCGGCGCGTCGAATTGATCGCCGGTCTGTCGACGGTGTTCGGCTGCACGCTGCAAGGCGGGGTGCCTTATGCCGACATCGCCGCGATTGCGCGTGCCGCGTTGCAGGCGGGCGCCGATGTCATCGCCCTCGGCGACACCACCGGCGAAGCAACGCCGCGCCAGGTCGGCGAAATCATCGAACTGGTGCGGGAGGTCGCGGGCAGCAAGCTGCGCTCGCTGCATTTCCACGACACGCGCGGCCTCGGTCTCGCGAATACGCTGATGGCGCTGCAGCACGGCATCCGCGAATTCGACGCATCGCTGGCCGGCCTCGGTGGCTGTCCGCATGCGCCGGGCGCGACCGGCAACGTGAACACCGAAGACCTCGTGTTCATGCTCGACAGCATGGGCTACGACACCGGCATCGACCTCACCAGACTCATCGCGTCGCGCGACGTCCTCGCCGATGGATTGCCTGGCGAACCGCTGTACGGCTATCTGGCGCGTGCCGGTTTGCCGAAGCAGTTCAGTGCCGCTGCTCAACGTTTTGAATCTTCCGAATCACAGGTGCTGCAATGAATCCGGTTTCTTCTACGTCTGCTCCTTCGACACCTGCTTCTTCTACGTCAACTTCGTCCGCACCTGCTTCGTCGGCGGAACAGCAGGGCGCGTTGCCGCTCGCTGGCATTCGCGTGGTCGAGTTGTCGCATATGGTGATGGGGCCGACGTGCGGGATGATTCTTGGCGACCTCGGCGCTGAAGTGATCAAGGTCGAGCCGCCGCGCGGCGACGGTACGCGCCGTTTGCTCGGCACAGGTGCAGGATTCTTTCGCACCTTCAACCGCAACAAGAAGAGTGTCGCGCTCGATCTCGATAGCGAAGCCGGGCTGGCAGCGCTGCACAAGCTGGTCGACACCGCGGATGTATTCGTCGAGAACTTCAAGCCGGGACGCATGGCGAGCCTGGGTCTCGATTACGCGTCGCTGCACGAACGCAATCCCAGGCTGATCTATGTCTCGCACAAAGGCTTTCTGAACGGTCCATACGAACATCGTCTCGCGCTCGACGAAGTCGTGCAGATGATGGCCGGCCTCGCCTACATGACGGGACCGGTAGGCCGTCCGTTGCGCGCGGGCAGTTCGGTCAACGACATCATGGGCGGCATGTTCGGCGCGATCGGTGTGCTTGCCGCGTTGCACGAACGGCATACGAGCGGACGCGGCAAGGAAGTGCAGAGCGCTCTGTTCGAAAACTGCGTGCTGCTCTCCGCGCAACACATGCAGCAGTTCGCCGCGACCGGCGTGCCCGCTGCGCCGATGCCTGAGCGCATCAGCGCATGGGCTGTCTACGACGTGTTCCAGCTTGCCAACGACGAGCAGATGTTTATCGCCGCGACCGGCGACGGCCAGTGGCGCGCGCTGTGCGCGATTCTCGATCGTGCCGATCTGCTGGCCGACCCGCGCCTCGCGACCAACAACGAGCGCGTACTGGCGCGCGAATGGTTGCTGAAGACGCTTGGCGAAACCTTGAGCCGCCGCGAAGGTGCGGCGCTCGTGCCGCTGTTCGAACGCGACCACATTCCGTTCGCGTCGATCACGAAACCCGAAGACCTGTTCGACGATCCGCATCTGAACGAGAGCGGTGGCCTTGCGCGATTGACCCTGGACGACGGAAGCGAAACCGCGATGCCCTTGCTGCCGATTTCGATGGATGGCGCTCGCCTGCAACCGCGCCAGCCGATCGCAAAGATCGGCGAGCACACCGCCGACGTGCTGCGTGGTCTGGGCTACGACGAAGCGCAGATCGCGGAGTTGGGCGGCGGCGTGGCGCAAACGCCGCGGGAAGCGGCGTGAGGGTAGCAATTCTTGGGGCGGCACCCAAAGCTGCATGTCTGTAGCGGCCGAAGAGTCGTGAAGCAGCGGCCCATAAAGCGCCCGCGCGAATGATTGGGCGTAGCGCCATTGCGTCGCAGGGGCCCGATGTGTCGAACGTAGTTAATCAAATCTCATCCGGCGTCAGACCGGAATTCAGCAACCATTTTGCATGGGATCGGAGTAAGCGCTAAAGCGCTAACTCCGATCGACAACGGAGACTGACGATGAAATCGTCGAATCATGCGGTATATGCGACAGCGGTCGGCGATGCAGGCACGCTGGGGGATGTACCCTCGGGCGTCGATGTACCGGCAGGCGCCCGCGCTGATGAAATCGCGCTGGAGGGTGCACGCATTTCCGCGCGGCTCGACCGCTTGCCCGCCACGCGTTCCATCTGGCAACTGGTGATGCTGTTGAGCCTCGGCCTGTTCTTCGAACTGTACGACCTGATGTTCTCTGGCTACATCGCGCCGGGCCTCGTGCGCAGCGGCATTCTCACCGCGACGACGCATGGTCTGTTCGGCACCAGCGGCGTGGCGAGTTTCATCGCGGCGTTATTCGCGGGCCTCTTTATCGGCACGGCGGCATGCGGTTTTCTCGCCGACCGCTTCGGCCGGCGCGCAATCTTCACATGGTCGCTGCTGTGGTACACCGCGGCCAACATCATCATGGCGTTCCAGGACACGGCGCTTGGGCTCAATCTCTGGCGGTTCATCGCGGGGATCGGTATCGGCGTGGAGATCGTGACGATCGGTACGTACATCTCCGAACTCGTACCGAAGCACGTGCGCGGCCGCGCGTCGGCCTTTTCGCAAGCAGTCGGTTTCTGCGCGGTGCCGATCGTCGCGTTTCTGTCCTATTTGCTGGTGCCGCACCGTTATTTCGGCCTCGATGGCTGGCGTCTGGTCGTGCTGACCGGCGTGACGGGCGCGATCGTGGTGTGGTGGATTCGTTTGCGTTTGCCGGAGAGTCCACGCTGGCTCGCACAGAAAGGCCGCATCGAAGAAGCCGACGCCGTGATGAAGCGACTCGAAGCGCGTGTGGAACGCGAATATGGACGGCCTTTGCCGGAGCCGGCGTTGCCCGAACCGGTGCGTGCGCGCGCGGCGTTTCGCGACTTGCTGGTGCCGCCGTATCGAAAACGCACGCTGATGTTGATCATTTTCCACGTGTTCCAGACGATGGGTTATTACGGCTTCGCGAACTGGATTCCGACGTTGCTGATCAAGCAGGGTATTACCGTCACGACGAGTTTGATGTACGCGAGCATCATTGCGATCGCGGCGCCGCTTGGACCGTTGCTGGGGATGCTGATTGCCGACCGCTTCGAGCGTAAGACGGTGATTATCTGCATGGCGGCGGTGAACGTGGTGTGCGGGTTGCTGTTCAGCCAGGCGAGGGAGACGGTACTGCTGGTGAGCCTGGGAGTATGTCTTGTGTTGGCGGGCAATATTATTTCGTATAGCTATCACGCATATCAGGCCGAACTATTTCCGACGAGTATCCGGGCGAGAGCAGTGGGATTTGTTTATTCGTGGAGCCGGATTTCGGCGATGTTGTCCGCGTTTGTGATTGCGGGATGTTTGAGCCGCTTTGGCGTGAACGGGGTGTTTGTGTTTATTTCAGGCGCAATGGTGGTGGTGATGCTGGCTATCGGAACGCTTGGGCCGAAGACGCGGGGTGTCGCGTTGGAGGATATTTCCAGGTAGTGCTTTGCGGATGGATGATGCCCGCCTGGCGGGGCGGGCCTGCTCGTTTAATGCTTCTTGGGCGTTGCCGAAACGGTCGGCGCCACGCGGATCGGCGGCGCGCCCGACGGCGTCGTGGCCGGTGTAGGTTTCTTGGCCTGCTTCGGTTTCTTTACTTCGCGGTTACTGCGCATTTGACCTTTTGCCATGATGGGCTCCTCAATAGGCTTTTATCGCTCCGAGAGGGAGCAGTAGGATAGTCTGCGCTGAATTTTGTGTTTATGGGAGGGATTTTGGTTTTTTTGCCTGTGCGGCGCTTTCGTCTGGTCGAAGCGGGGTAAATTCTGCTACCAATTTGCCATTGTTAGCAGATCCGTGAGGAACTTGTTTTGAACTTTGCGCAGGTCGAATACGCACTGTTGGTATAACGCGGGATACATGGAACCGTCTGGGTTAGTCTCCCATCCTGCGCCCGCGTCGCGCTGCAACTCGCAGAATTTCACCCCGTCATCCTGCGCCGCCATATAGGCGTCAAGCACTTCTGCGTGCCCGTTGCCGGCCGGGATTTTTGAACGTATTTTTTTGTACAACAGTTTGTTTTCCTCAATCATATCCGCTTGCAAACCGGCGAAGCATTGCGCATCGGAAAAGCCACCGCCCAAGTGCTTCAAACATTCTGGGTCTGTCTTCGCCAATGCCCAGTGAGAAGATATGGCGAGGACAATAACTGCGGAGAGTTGCCTAGTGAGATGCATCATAGATCCCCGATGCGAAAAGGCGCGCTTCCGAATAACGGCGCGGAGGAAGCCCCGGATTGCTGCCGATGCGATACGTTAGAATGAAATCGAACATTCCACTGTAATTTCCTGTGTTGATCTTCCTAATTATCTCATCGGCTCCAGAATTTGGCCCGCAGTTATAAACGATGCTTACCAGAGCGTCATACTCGAATTGAAAGAGGGGTACACGCACGTCGTCGTTCAAACGACGCTCCATTCGCGCTACATCGTGTTTCTTGAAGTCTCGCGCGCGCTCAAGCGAAATTGTCTGCCCGACCTCGATATGGTCCGATGGCACGATGCGATGCCCGCAGGCGACCGTTGGAATGCCAACGTTGTCGCGGTACGCCTTTAGAATAAATCCATCTGTAACGTGGTGCCCCTGAAAATTTGTACCATTCAGTATGCCGGACTCCCACACTGCCATAAAGGAAAGCCCGTCATCGGACACTACCCATGGCTTGCCCAGTCGCTGGGTGTAGACCGTGACAGACGAGCTTGGGTTTGTGTTCGTCACTACAGTTGCAAGTGGTTGAGTCATTGAGCACCTTGCAAATGGCCGAGATGGATAGAGATATTCCTTGCGTGGTCTGTCCGATAGCGCGCCGTTCGCCCTTGCGAGTCGGTTACTCCATGCTGGAACTCGCCAGACGGAAGACGGATCGAGTAGTAGGTCTCTGGCAAAGGCTGGCCGTGCGTATCCTTCAGCACGAACTGTTCGTCATGGTGGCCGGTGCATGCGCTGCCGTTTTCTTCTGAGCGCGCAACGCCTGTAAGATCGGGCCTTCCTTCGTCGATGAGTCGGGAGCGCCGTCCGTAAAC
The DNA here is from genome assembly GCF_046026855.1 of Paraburkholderia sediminicola. Lineage (GTDB taxonomy): Bacteria > Pseudomonadota > Gammaproteobacteria > Burkholderiales > Burkholderiaceae > Paraburkholderia > Paraburkholderia sediminicola_A. The sequence goes on from NZ_JAQQET010000014.1 coordinate 20,912, forward strand.
GGAAACGATACGGGGATGCGGCATGCATTTGCACAGCACATGGTCGCCACCAAGGGCCATGTCTTGCCCTAGTTCGCTGCTGTATGGACGCCTGACTGAAACAGGGAACACGCCCGGAACGATCCTCCCCGCACTTTTACATTTGTCGCACCAGGCCTCATGTCCAATGTAGGTCACGCGCCTGGATCGTCCGTTGTCGTCCGTGATCGTGCAATTGTCTTTGCCCGTAACCACATAACTGCTGCCGCCGTTATCAAGTGGATCGCCTTCGACTACCGCGTAATAGATGGGCATTGTTAAACCTCCGCTCTGTAGCCTACGAACAAGCCGGTCTCTCCGGTGACCGGGTAGTGAGTGGCGGCGACGACGTCTGCGTACATCGGCACGAAGCTGGTCGCGTGCCCGTCGCGGTGCGGGCTGTCAGTAATCACGTCGCCGTTGTCCAGCATGCTTCCCACTACTGCGAGCGGTCGAAAGTGAGGCGTGTCCGGTAAGCCGACACCCGTGATAATCTGCGCGCGAGTGCCATCGGAGTATTCGATGAAGTCACCCGTACATGCCGCCTTGCGGCTGGTATCGCGGACTTCAAACGTGCTAGTTACCTCGCGCAGCACACCGCCTCGACGCGTTGTTGCTCCTGTGACTGCAAAGCGCCAGAGTGGTGCGGTATCAGGTGACGGAACATAGTCGCTATCGAACAGACCTGCGATGGTTTCGCCTTCGGGTACTGTGAAATAGGCGTTTTCCCATAGCGTCTCAATGATGCGGTCACCATTGCTCAGACTACTTCCGACCAATGCAGCGGGGCGACCATCCATCACACACATAAAACCCGCGCCGTCCACAATCACCGCCTCGCTGCCGTCGGCGTATGTCACAATATCGCCGACACAAGCTAGGCCAAGGCCGCAGTAAGACGCCCCGCCTGTCGCTGTGGTCACACGTCCTCCGCGGGCGGTTAACGAACCAATCGTCGCAAACAGATATTTGATTTCTTTGCTCTGCTTATCTTTCATGTGCTGTCTCCTGCTAGTGGTTGAACAAGACCAATTTGCCGAGACTCGCTGCGTTTGAACGCGACTGCCATAAGACAGATCCGAAAAGATAACAATGCGATTCAGGGCGCATGAGCAATTGCATGAAACGTTACAGATGGTGGCGGGATTGTTGTAAACCCGATTAAAGGTGCGTTTGCTCTGGTTTTTGTGGCCGGGAAAAAGGGACGCAGGAACACATACTCAGTATCGAAGATGCGTTTGGCGATTTGCTCGACCCGCGCAGGCGCACACCGTCCGCGGGGAAAATGTAAAGATTGGTTATAGTTCGCGTGTCTAGCCTGTTTGGTTGATCGTCCCCAAAAACAGGTGATTTACATTGTTCCTGCCGTTACACAAAACGGCGCGGGTTTGACGGCCCGTCGTGATGCACCGCGCTACCCGGGAACTGGCCGGTTTCATGTGGGACATCAACAGGCTGGCCATGTCGCTCGCCATACCGCGGACCCCACAGGCAGCGTAAGCGCGCGATCATTGAACGGCTGAAGAACATCTGGAGGAGTTTCCTGAAGGCGGCGTAGCCCGGTACCCGAGTAACCCGCGGCTCAACTTCGCAACGGGCGCCGCCCGATTTGCGACTTAAGAAAGCGGCAGGCTCATGAGACGGACCTCTGTAATGCGGTGACTAACCCGCGGATATCAGTGTGATTCACCGTCGAGACTTACTGCTACGTCGCCCTCAGGAAATTTACGCGCCTATGGATGGAAAACGAAAACCGATCCCGATTGACACGGAAAGTCATATCAGTTGAGAGCATTGCCCTGCACAGGGGCGACGCTAATAGACCACTAAACTAACAATTCAAGGAACGGCCAAAGCCGTAAGCGCACAGGTGAACAAGCGCCGCGCAGGCACAAACCAAACTTCAACCTGCGCGGCTTCTGCTACGCCGCCAAGTTTCCGATGGCAACTCCCCAAACTGCCCCCGATACTCATTGGAGAAATTCCCAAAATGCCAGAACCCCCACCGCGTAGCGACTTCGGTAACAGACCCGGAACCCCGCAATTCCCGCCGCACATGATCGAGCCGAACAGCTCGCATATACGCCGAAGGATTCACCCCAAGCGTATCCTCAAATGCATATTGCAATGTGCGCCGGCTCGCGCGAAACCGGGCACACAATTCCGCCACGGACAGCGGGCAATCGGGCGACTCTTCAACCAGCTCGCGAACCCCGCGCACGAGTTGCCAGTTCCGCGCCGTACGTGCCTCGACATTCCCGTGCGGATCGGCACTTCGCATCCCCTGCAATGCCTCGGCAAGACCGAATATCACCGACTTCTCGAACGACGCCGCCACGCCAACGTCATCGAGCAAAGTCGGCGTTGCAGCCACTGCGTCGAGCAATTGTTTGAGTACTTCGCGAAAACCCTGCAATCTCGCAGGATCGACATTCAATACGCCAGGCCTCGCGCCCAGTAGCGACGTAATTCCATCGAGCTGCGCGCGGACCAGTTCATCGGCAATCGCACCAGGCTCGATCTCCAGATTCACCACGACGTGTTTGTCGGGCGATAAAAACTCGAACCCGCCGTCGCCGGAAAACACATGCAGTCCGTCACGATGACTCGTCTGTCCGCACAGCAGTGCATGCCCTTCAAGCTGAAATGGAATGCCCACCGCCAGCTTGGATAGCGCCACCTGGCCGCGTTGATAGACCGTGCGGTTCAGGCGTTCCACCAACACCCGCACGCCGCCCGCGACGAACGAACTCACCGAGCCGTCGAAGGCGCCGCGTGAAATCTGGCAATAGCTCTGGTTCCACGCGTCGAGCAACATCGCCTGCTCGTCGATGTTCCGGCAACAGTGAATCTCGACGGCGCTGCTTGTCTGATTGACCGGCTGCATAGCTTCTCCCGATTCTGTTGGCGCTCCCCGAAAGCCTCGTGCGGATCAGTGTATGCGAAAAAAAAATTACGTCGCAGTGTTGGAGCGACCCATCCGAGGCACACATGCGGCTTCCTGGCCCTTGTCCGCACAGATCGCGAACACGACGGCTGCCAGATACGGCAAGCATTCAGGCCCAGATGTAATCAATTTGTCAGCATGCTGGATTTTTACGGGTTTTTTACGTTTTTGCCAATTTTGGATAGTCGCCGCTTTTTGCCGCCCCTACGTTGTGCACAACGCAACGTATTGCACTAGACACTGGAACGGGAGTCGCGCATGAGCAGATCGGCAGGCAGGCTGGAAGGCAAGATCGCAATCGTGTCAGGCGGCGCAACTGGCGCGGGCGGCGCGGCGTCGCTGCTGTTCGCGCAGGAAGGCGCGCAGGTCGCCGTGGTCGATATCAACACCGATGCGGGCGAGGAAGTCGTGACGCGCATTCGCGCGGCAGGCGGCACAGCCGAACTGTTTGCCGCTGACGTATCGAAGCGCGAAGCCGTGGACGCCGCCGTGGCGAACGTCATCGCTCGCTTCGGGCGCATCGACGTGCTGTTCAACCATGCCGGCAGCATCGTCGTGAAGCCGTTCCTGGATACCACCGACGACGACTACGACTGGCTCATGAACGTCAACGTGAAAAGCATGTTCATGATGACGCGCGCCGTGCTGCCGCACATGCTCGCCGTGGGCGGCGGCTCGATCGTGTGCACGGCGTCGATTTCGTCGGTCGCGGCCACACCGCTCGAAGTGCTGTACTGCACGACCAAAGGTGCGTGCGCCATGTTCGCGCGCTCAATTGCCGTGGAGTATCGCGACCGCGGCATTCGCTGCAATGCCGTATGCCCCGGTTTCATCGATACGCCGCATGGGCGTCGCGAAATCAGTGCGCTCGCGAAGTATGGCTTCGATGCGAGCGAAGCGGCGCTGTCGGTGCAGCAGGGCCGTCTGTGCGCGCCGGAAGAAGTCGCGCGCGCCGCGCTCTTTCTCGCCAGCGACGACGCCAGTTTCGTCAACGGCGCGCACCTGTACGTCGACAACTGCTTTACGGCTGCGTGAGCCGGTCCTCCGTCGCGCGGTCACGCCTCTGCATCGCTTAGCCGCTTCGTCATAACCCTGTTCAAAGGATCGTGTCATGGACATCAACACGGCCGTGCCGTCGGCAGACCCAGCCGACAACGACGTCAAGCTGTTGCACAAGATGGGCTATGCGCAAGAACTGTCCCGGCGCATGGGGGCGTTCTCGAACTTCGCGGTGTCGTTCTCGCTGATCTGCATTCTGTCGGGCGGCATCACGTCGTTCCAGATGGGCTTGTCGGCCGCGGGCGGGGCGTCGATCGGACTCGGCTGGCCGCTCGGCTCGCTGTTCGCGCTAGTCGTGGCGGCGGCGATGGCGCAGATCGCGTCGTCGTATCCGACGGCCGGTGGCCTCTATCACTGGAGTTCGATTCTCGGCGGCAAATTGTGGGGCTGGCTCACCGCGTGGATGAATCTGCTCGGTCTCGTGTTCGTGGTCGCCGCGATTAATTACGGTACCTATGATCCGTTCTTTCGCACGCTGATCGCACCGATGTTCGGTGTGAATCCCGATTCGCTCGGCTGGTGGCAGCAGACGCTCTTTCTGACCGTCATCACCGCTTCGCAAGCGTTCCTGAATCATCGCGGCATTCGCATTACCAGCAAGATCACGGACCTGTCTGGCTATCTGATCTTTGTGGTGACGGTCATGCTGGTGGTTTCCCTGCTGGTGTATTCGCCGGTCAAGATCGACCTGTCGCGGCTCTATACCTTCACCAACTTCACGGGTGTCGACGGCGGCGCGTGGCCGAAGCAAACCATCGCCATGGCGTTTCTGTCCGGCCTGCTGCTGACCGCTTATACGATCACGGGCTTCGACGCTTCCGCGCATACCTCGGAGGAGACGCATCAGGCGGCGCGTAATGTGCCGCGCGGCATTGTTGGCTCCGTGTTCTGGTCGACGACCTTCGGCTACGTGATGGTGTGCGCGTTCGTGCTGGTGATGCCGGATATCACGGCGGGGGTGAAGCAGGGCACCGGGTTCTTCGAAGCGATTCTTGCGCCGATTCCGGGACCGCTGCGTATCCTGATCGAATTGCTGATGTTCTTTATTAACTACGTATGCGGTCTCGCGGCCGTCACGTCGACCTCGCGCATGATGTTCGCCTTTGCCCGCGATGGCGGCTTGCCCGGCTCGAAGTGGCTGCGCAAAGTGAATGCTGCACACCGCACGCCTGGCGCTGCGATCTGGACCTCGGCAGTGCTGGCGATCGTGGTGACGTTGTACGGCGATGCGTTCACGGTGCTGAGTGCAGGTAGCGCAGTGTTCCTGTTCATTTCGTACGCCATGCCGATTGCGGCCGGCATTTTTGCCGAGGGCCGTACGTGGAAAGAAAAGGGCCCGTTCCAGTTAGGCATGCTGTCGAAGCCGTTCGCGGTGGCGGCGGTGTTCGGCGCACTCGTGCTCGCCTATGTCGGCATGCAGCCGCCGAATCAGAAAGTGGTGTACGTGATTGTCGGTCTGCTCGCGGTGTTGCTGGCGATCTGGTACGGCGCAGGCGTACGCAAGAGCTTTGCGGGCCCGCCGATCGGCAAGGTGTCGAAGGAGCGCGAACAGGAACTGAGCGGAATGGAGGGGCAACTGGGGGAAAGCTGAGTCTCTGCGGGTGTGCGGGCAGTTGCCGCCACTCACAAAAAAATGACATCAGCCGGCCCTGGAGCCGGCTGACGTTTTTACATCTGCCGCGTGACGTGGCGTTCGTCAGTTAGATACCGGTGTATCCCACCGGAACTGTCGCATTACCCTTGGCGACCGAGGCGTTGTTCGACACCACATACACCGGCGATTCGGTCAGGTTGAGTGTCAGCGTACCGTTGGTGTAGTTCGCGCTCGACGCATTGCCCATCATGTCGATGACCTTCACCGTGCCGCTCGTGCCGGGTGCATCCACCGTGAGGCTATACGGCGCGCTATAAGTCGAGCTGAAGCCGACGCTCGCGTCCCACACGCTGTTGTTGTGCGCCCACAAGGCGGTGATCACGGCGCCATTGCCAACCTGCTGGAAGGCGTAGGCGTAGACGCCGGTTGGCGTGCCGTTCACCGGTCCGAGCGTATGGGTTCCGTCGAGCGTGTGCGTCATCGCGCTGATCGCCATGGCAACCGGCTTCGGGCTGATGTTCGTCGCACCGAATGCGCCTTGCGCGTCGCTCAGGTCGAAGAACGTGCCGTAGCCGACTTCACCCGGATAGTCCGCACCGTAGAACACGTAGGTCTGATCCGCGCCTTCGCCGAGCGTGATGATGTGCATGCGCGCCGCGACCGCGGCTTGCGCATATAGCACGTTCGCGGTCGGGTAGTTCGGACCGTACGAGGTGCCGAGATCGTAGCTGATGCCGGCTTCCGTCGAAAACAGCTTCATGCCCGGACGGTAATCGGCGGCCATTTCCGCGCGCAGATCGCGCATCTGGCCGCGCAACGAACCGTCGGCGGTCGACGGGTCGCTGTCGTAGCGCTCCGGCGGATGCGACGGCGACGTGCCCGCGTCGTAGTAACCATGCGTGGAGACGGCGTCGATGTACTGCCCGAAACCGAGCGGCGCGAGGCGCTTCAGACGCGTCGTGGTCAGGCTCGGGAACGCGTCGGTCGGACCCATCACCACCGCGTTCGGATCAGTCGAGTGGATGCCTTGATAGACGGACTGATACAGCGCGATGAAGTTGGCGTCGGTGTCGGTCCAGAACTCGTTGGGCTCCCACGTCACCTGATAGTAGTTCGCCGACTGGGTCGGGAAGTACGCCGAGCGAATCGCATTCGATTCCGTGCCGACGCGGCTCATGTAGTTCTGGTAATACGAAAGGCTCGTCGGCACGCTCGTGTCGTCCTGGAACGCACCGGTGCTGCTCGCCCAGGCTGGGATGCCATCGAGACGGATCAGGCGCATCACGTTGCCGCTCTTGTAGAACGGATCGAGATTGTTTGCCGAGGGGTTGAACGTGTTCGCTCCGCTCGGTTCCATCGTCGAGAGCTGGCGGTCGTCGATCGTCGACGAGATGCCCAGATCCGCAAGCAGCGGACCGTTGTCGTTCGCGCCCTGCATGCCGAAGCGGTGCTGTTCCTGATGCGCATAGGTGACAGCGGGAATGACGGCCGACAGGTTCGGCGTCACGCCGAAGGTCGCGATGCCGACCGGGCGCGTGCCCGCTTGCGGCAACTGGCCACCGTTCTGCGCGAGCGTGCCGGTCGCGGCGAAATAGCCGGCGAGCGTCGACGTGCAGTTGAGCGTGATGGTCTTCGAACCGCTCGGTACGGCCGTGCTGCCGCTCGCCGCTACTCTGCCGAAGGTGTCCGTGACGGCCCAGTTCAGCGTGTCGGCGTTCGGCACGTTGGTGGTGAAGGCAAGCTGAAAAGTGCTGCCGGCGGCAAAGATGCGTGTGCCGTCCGAGCTGGGCGTATCGGCAGAAATGGTGGCGCTGCCGGAGCCTGCCGAGATGGCCGGCGATGCACAGCTGAGTGTTGCGACGGCATTGCCTGCGCCGTTCACCGTGGCGGTGCCGCCGGTGCTACTGTTTCCCGCCGCAGTCGAGCTGGACGAACTGGCGGTTCCGTTGGCCTGGGTTGCTGCGGTGCTGCCGGAGCTGCCACCGCCGCCGCCGCAACCTGCTAGTGCCAGAGAAAGTGTTGAGAGTACGAGTAGTTGCGATTTCATCAATCTGTAACCAATGCGTTAGCTGAACATTCGTCCACCTCTTCGCGCAAAGCGCGTCCGGAGGCGGAACGAACATCCGGGTTCAATTGCAGGCCAGCCGATGAGTGAGGCCTCGGCACTGGCCATCCTGTGTGCGCAACGGGTTCGTTGCGCGAGGGTGATGCCTTCCCGGGTTGTCGGCCCCAAACGCATTTCTCTGCAGAGAAATACATGTCATGCGAATCCGTGCCGCTCGTATTGGCAGGTTGGCGGAATCGAACGACCGGGGAACGTACGACGAAAACAACAAAAATTTCGGGGAACAGCGCGGTTCACATCGCAGTACGTGAATTCATGGCGCAAGCCGATGAACTATTTTCTGTTCTGTAAGTAAAGCAGGCTCAAATGGGAAGAATCGACCGCAACAATACGCATTAGTATGTTTAAAAGAAGTAACGAGTCGTTACGTATGAACAATAACGCAGTACTAATTGCATTGATAACACCAAGCCATACGTAAGGCGAGCCCAGTCTTTATCCGCCAAATAGAAGTGGGGTCGAAAAGATTTGCAATGGATGCCTAACTATACGAATTGGTGTAAACCGCAGCGTAATGGGCGATAGCGCTCATTCCACAGCCGATAGAGACTTGGAGATGGCGGAAAAGTGCTGGGCCTTCGGTGTAAGGTTTCCTCGCGATAGTGACTTCGCGGCGGAACTGTCGCTGTTTTACGGAGATGAGGTGTGCCCCGCGAAAGGGGCGCGCCAGATAAACGATGACGACGGGCCGATGGTTTTTGGGGCCGGTACCTGCAGGTTGGAATGTTTATCCGCTGCGCAAAAAAGGCGGTTGTCCAGAGAGATAAATCGTGAGAATTCTTCAGTTGGTTCACGCACCGCGACTGTCCGGGGCCGAGGTGCTTGTAAAGGGGCTCGCGATTCATCATCAGCGCGGCGGCCATGAGGTCTGTATTACATCGCTGCTTCCACAGCAGGACGATTTTCTCGACATTCGCGCTGAACTTCAGGCGGCGGGCGTCACCTGCCTGTTCCCGAGCATCCACTACGGCAGGGCGGGCAAACTGCTGCACCTGTATCGCGTGGTACGTCAGTTCCGCCCCGACTTCATCGTGGCTCATGCCACACTCGCCGCACTCTATGTGCGTCTTCTGCCCGTGCATACGCCAATCGCCTGGGTGATGCACTCCGGCGTCAACGACTTCGAGAACGGTGCGCTCAAGCAGGCCGAACGCCTGCTGTCCAGGCGGGCGAGAGCGATCATCGGTGTGTCGCAGCAAAATATCGACGACTACCTGCGAGAGATCGGCAAGCATCCGGCGATGGTCGTGATCCCGAATGGCGTGGACGCGTCGCTGTTTGCGGAAAACAACGGCACGTCGTCACCGGATGTCGAAGTGCCTGCCAAGCAGATTGTTCAACTGGGCCGCTATATAGAAGGGAAAAGCCAGTTGGACACGGTCCGCGCGTTCGAGCGTGTCGTGCAGAGCGAGCCCGAGGCGAGTTTGCTGCTGTGTGGTGTCGTTGAAGATGCTCCCTATCACCAGGCCGTGCTGTCGCTCGTTGATCAGCTTGGGTTGGACAGCCGCGTGACGGTGTGCGGGCCGCGCTCGGATGTCGCCGCGATCCTTCGCTCCTCGCGCGTCTTTGCCATGCCTTCGCGATTCGAAGCACAGAGCATTGGTTTTCTGGAGGCGCTCGCCTCGGGCATTCCGGTCGTGGCGAGCCGGATTCCGTCGTTCGGCTTTGCCAGTGGATTTGCCGGCGTCAATCTCGTCGATACGGCCGATCCTGAAGCTTATGGCCGTGCGTTGCTCGGGGCACTCGATATGCCGCGTGCGAACCGGCAACTGGCGGGATACACGTTGCATGACACGGCAGATCGTTATATGACGATCGCGCGTCAATTCGTCCGGCCGATGCAGGTTTCGGCATGAACTACAGCGGATCGGCCGGCTCGCGCTACTGCGCCAATCGGTCGATTCGCACCGTCTCCGAGAACAGGCCCGGCAGCTCACCGAGGCCCTGAGCTGCGCCCAAGGCGAAACCGTCGCCTACCGGGTAGCGTGTCAGTGCCGGGGCGCCGCCAGTGAAATAGAAATCGCCGAGTGTCGCGTCGGTTCTTCGATAAAGCACGAGCTCCGCGTTGCGCTTGTCACGCACGAACGCAGGGAAAACATCCGACCACGACGTGCCATGCAATGTCGCCGCGTGGACCGGTACGCCTGTCGCGTCCGCTGTGTCGAGCGTGGCAATGTCGATGGCCGCATCCTCATTCGTTTCTTCGAGATGCGGTGTCAAAAGAATCAGCGTATTGCTCGTGTTGCCGTGCACGGCTCCCACTGTCACTTTGACGAAATCAGGTAGGAAACTCGCCGGCAACAGCTTGCGTTCGCCGATGCTCATGCGCGTGCCGTCGTTGGCGACTTGCGTGAGCGCGAGCCGGCCGTCCGTGCTATCCAGCGCGACCAGTGACGCGCGTGACCCTGGCACCTGGACCGGTAGAAGATTTGCGTTTTGCCGCAGATTTTTAGCCTGTGCCATGAGCGTCGGCGCTGAGCCGGATGAGCCTGTGGAAGACGCTATCCAGAGGTCGAGCCCGCTATCGGTTCGCTTCTGCGCGATCAGCACACCGGCACGTCCCGTTCTGCTAAAGTCCGCCGCCACATATTGTTGCGTCAACTCAGGCTTGAACGCACTGCCGGTCTGGAACCAGAGGCGCGGCGCCTCGAAGTGATCGCCTGTACTGCGAAGCAACCAGAACGCCGTGCCGCCGCGGCGTGCGGTGATGACCATCAAGTCCGCTTTGCCGTCACCGTCGAAGTCGCCGAGCAGGAAGCGGGCGCTGTCGAAGCATAGTTTGTCATTCGCGCAACTCGGCGCCATGGCGCGCGGATCGAATGGGACGATGTTCGCATACCAAAGCGCAGGACGCGACGCTTTCACGAGCGACGCCGCATACACATTGAACCCAGGCCCATCGTGTTGTCGCTGCACATAGACTGCGGCTTGCTCACCCGTGCCGTCGATGTCGCCAAACATTGCAGTAGCGAGCCTAAGATCGGTTGCCTGAGTGTGTTGCATAGTCGCCCAACGGTAGCGCGTGGTGAGTTGCGTGCAGCCGCGCACGGTGAGCTTGCCGTCGTTTTCACCGAGGCAGTGCCGCAGCGGCGTATAAACGAGGCCGAAATCCCACGGTGTCCAGCGCTGCGCTATGTCCCATTGATCGCAGGTCTCGGAGGTCAGATAACCGTCGCGTTCGGCGATGCATTGCGAAGTCGCGACGCTGACAAGCGCGGCGTTGCGCGTGTTGCCCGGATAGACGGTCAGCGGGTCCCAGCGCCATTGTTGCGCGGAGGAGCCCGTACACGCGGCGAGTGTCGGCGTCCGGTCGCTGCCCGCGGCAGTCAGACAGCGGCTCGTCGCTGCATTGAATAGCTGAATGGGACGCGACTGGAAATCCGCGACGCGATGATCGCTGCGATCGGCGAATGCATAGCGGCGCGCGACCCAATTGCCATCCCACTGAAACTCGCCGAATACATGCGCAAACTCATTGCCGTCGACAGAAAAATAGCTGGCGACGATATCGCGCTTGCGCTGAACTTCAGCAGCCGGAACGTTGGCGGGCCAGTCGCCGGTCGGATAGGTGATGTGGTATTCGATCGGCACGCTTTTGTTCAGCGTCTGGGCGACGTGGCGCGTGATGCGCGCGGCGTAGATGTGATCGGGATGCTCGAGAAACGGCACCGTGTCCGGATTGAGCGTGTAGATCTGCGAGGCCTCGGCGAGTATCGCTTTCAGCGTAGCCGACAATGCGGCCCGATCGTATTGCACGCGCACTGAGCCGTCGGCGTTCATCGGATAGGTGGAGAGCGTGGCGTGTTGTTCCCACAGGAGGCCGAGCGGCACGCGGCCGCCGCGCACGGCGCCGCCGGGCAGCCGGAGTTCGAGCAGACGGACCTGCGGCTTCGCCTTCAACACCATCTGATGCACGAGCTTGCCGGCGATCGGAATATTCGTTTCGATCCATTCGTCAGGCACTCCCGCCATGCGCGCATAGGCGAGCCGCGAAGCCCGCTCGCGAGTCTGCACGTAAGCGAAATCCGCACCGTTGGCGCCACCGATCAGATGCACGGTAGTGATGCACCAGCCGGCGTCGAGCCGCTCGCTGATGGCAGGGTCCACGAAGAGCAGATCGTCATCGAGGTGAGCGACGACCGTGACCAGTGTACCTGCGCCGCAATTCGCCGCTCGCGCCGAACCGGGCAGGAGAGCGAAGAAAAGTAGTGCTAGAAAAGCAATGGATGAATCGCGAACGAGCCTGGCTGCCGATGATCGCATGTTGATTCGAACCCTGACGGTGAGCTCGATCATACTGTACGGGCGTGAGCCGCCACGTTGGCGAACTCACAGTAGGCGTCACTTTGCGTGCCGGCAACGAGTCATGCAGGCGCCGGATCTGTTGGCGCTAATGGCAGCTTTGGCGCTAGCGCTGAGGCGGGCCCTAGCGGAAATACGCCTTGGTGTTCTCGTGAACATCGGCGCGCGCGAGCAGTGCCGAAGGTGCGAGCCAGAGATATTCACTGTGCTGGTCGAGCCGGCCGACTGAGACGGTGCTGGTGAACTGCAGCGCATAGGCGAGCACGATGTAGTGCGTCGACACGTCAGGCTCGGCGGCGAAGTTGTCTGTGTAGTGATGCTCGAATATGCCTTCGAAGCGTGCGGCCGAGCGCGTTAGCCTCGCAATGCCCAATTCGGCGTCGGCAATGCGTGCGAACGCGGTGTCGAGTGTTTCGTCTTTATGAATGCGCCCGCCAGGAACGAACCATGTGCCGCGAGCGGGGCGATTGCGCCGATGGCCGATCAAGACGCGGCCTTCGGCGTCGCTGACGATCAGATCGATCGCGACCAGCGGCGTCAGGCGCACCACGTCCAGGAAATCAATCTCGGTCAGCATGTCTTCTCCTGCGGGGCGTGCACCGGGTGAGCGCGGGGTGATCGTGAGGTCTTCCTGAGGGCGCTAATAGTCGTGATCGTGCTCATCGTCCCGGGTGAGGCGCTCGGAGACAGAAGCTAGCAGCAGCGCGACCAGAATCGCGCCGAGCGTGGCGAAGAGAAACGCGCCGACCATCGCGGCTAGCACCAGCATCGTCCATGCGAGGCCGTTCATTTCCCGGCTCCCGCGCGTTGATATGAACGCAAACCAGCACCCGCCTGGATTCTACGTGGGCAAACCACGAGCTGCCCTGTCACATCACGCCGAAGTATCGGCACATCGCGACAGCGAGCGGTGTCTATCGAAGGAAGCGCCTGCAGCCATCATTACGCGCATCATCTACGGCAAATCTAACGGGGAACATAAGCCTCCGGGGTCGTGACCGCATCCTTGAACACGCCGGCGTTAGAGGAGACGACATAGATCGGCGTCGGAGACAGCTTGAGGCTCGCCACGCCGTCGCGATACGGCTGGCTCGATGCGTTGCCCATCATGTCGAACACCGTGACGTCGCCTGACGCGCCGGGTGCATCGACCCGCAGACGATAGTCCGCACTCTGGCTCGCGCTGAAGCCGGTTTTGGCATTCCATGCGTCGTTATCATGCGTCCACAGTGCGGTGACGATCTTGCCGCCGCCGAGCCGGCGGAATGCATACGCGTAGACGCCTTTGGGCAAACCCTTGAGTGGCCCGAGCGTATCCGTTCCGTCGATGATCCGCGTCATCGCCGCCACGGCGAGCGCGGCAGGCTTGGGGCTGATGCGGACGGCGCCGTAGGCGCCGTCCGGATGATCGAGTTCGAAGAAGATGCCGTAGCCGGGCGCGGCGTCCGGCATGTCCGCGAGGTAGAACACGTAGGTCATGTCCGCGCCTTCCCCGAGCAGGATGAGATGCGTGCGCGCGACGACTGCGGCCTGTGCGTACAGCACGTTCGCGCCCGGATAGTTCTTGCCGTACGCCTGCCCGATGTCGTAGCTGATACCGGTTTCGGTGACGAACAGCGGCGCGCCGGGTTTCAGGTACTGACGCATCTCATGGCGCAGCGCGCGCATCGCGGCAGGCAGCGCGCCTGGCACCGTGCCAGGATTTCCTGGGTCGGCGACGCGCTCGGGGGGATGCGACGGTGTCGTGCCGATGTCGTAATAACCGTGAATGGTCATGCCGTCCATATAGCGGCCGATGCCGAGCGGACCGAGACGGCGCATCCACGTGACGTTGGCCTGCACCGACGCGTACGTCAGACCCATCACCACGGCATGCGGGTCCGTCTGATGAATGCCCTCCCACACGGCCTTATACATCGCGATGAAATTCGCGTCGGAGTCGCGCCAGGGCAGCCCGCCATCGGCGTCCGGTTCCCATGTCACCTGATAGTAGTTGTCGCGCTGTTTGGGGAAGTAGGTCGTCCGCGTACGATTGGACTCGGCGCCAACTTTGGCCATGTAGTCCCTCATTTGCGCGAGCGAAGTTGGTGCATAGCTGTGCGTCTCTTTGCCGGTCGGGCTGGCCCACTGGGGAATGCCGTCGAGCTGGATCAAACGCATGATGTCGCCGCGCCGGAAATAAGGGAGCAACTGTTTGCTCGCGGGATCGAACGTGCCCGAGTTTTTTGGCTCTTCCATGTACCAGTTACGGTTGTCGTTGGCCCACGAAAGGCCGAGCGCCGTATAGACCGGCCGGTAGCCGTCGCCGTCGCAGCAATGCTGTCCGGGCGCAAGATAGGCCGTGCCCTGTCCGCCGAATCGATGCAGGTCTTCGTAGGGAAAGCGTACGGCTGGTAAAGCAGTGGACGTGTCGGGCAATACGCCGAAGGTGGCGATGCCCGCGGGACGTGTGCCGCGTGATTCGAGTTGGCCGTGTGCGCGTTCCAGCGAAGCGGAGACGGCGAAGTAGCCGGCAACGCTCGACGCGCAACTGAGCGTCGATAGCGTGGCGCCCGCCGCAACGGGGAAACGTCCGCTGGCGCGCACGGCATTCCAGCCGTCGCGGATCTGCCAGTTGAGCGTGTCGTTTTGCGTCGGACGTGTTGTGAAGACGAGCGCGAACGGCTTCTCTACTGCGAATAGGCGCGTGCCGTCGCTCGGCGTGTCGGCTTCCAGCAGGTCGCCGTTCGCGGCCGCGCGCACCTGTGAAGAGGGCGCAGCGCAACGCAGCCCCTGCCCGGGCGGCGCCTTCAATGCAGTGGGCACGGCGGCTGCCGATTCCGGCGCGGTGTCTTTGTTATCCGAGGCAGCCGGGGGCGCCTTCGCTGCTGTGCCTGCATCGGCTGCGGAGATCGCGATGATCGCAACGGCACAGCGCTTCTCCACTCCGGGTGCCGGATCGCCAAACACACCGTTGTTGCAATCGGCACTGTTCGAGAACGTCTTTACGACATGCTGTTCTGCTGTGCCGTACAGCACGTCACGCGTGCCGCTGAAGCGGCAAGTGCCATATTCCGCTGCGCACGGTGTCCACTTTCTGCCGTCGACTGTCAGATCGGCACTGCTCGCGCTATCAGAGCCGGCTGAAGCCCCCGCCGCGCTGCACGGCGAGGTCGCGAAGCCCAGCAGGATAAATGCCGCCGTTGAGGCAGCGGCGCGCACGACTAATCCATGAGCGGCAAAGGTGCTGGCTGGTGTTCGCCGTGCGCGATATTCCCGTACATTCGACATGCGGTTCCCGTGTCGTTCGACGTACATGTTCCGGCGACAACGCGTCGCTGAATTGCTAGTTGACCAGGCCAGACCCGCCTCAGGCTACCTCGTATCGCAATCTGTTGCGGAAACCGCATAGGCCATTTCCGCAATTCGATGGCGGAATTGCACCGGCTCTCATCCGACAGAATCCGCCATTGGCCCGTCTATTGCCGGGCGAACTAAAAGTGTCTTATTGCTGTGTTTCACGTTTGAAACATTAATCGTTCTGTTTATATTCTCGCGATCCAATAACAACGAATTAAATAATTTTGCTACGTGCGAAAGTGATTATATTGGTAACTGCTTTTCATATCCTGGCTCGCCGGATATATCGTCAGAAGAAAGTCCTGCTGGAATCCATTAGAACAATGGCTGGTGCAAGTAAGGCGGCTGCCCTCATTCTGACAACGTGACAGGAAGAAGTCACTTAAAATCCACGGAACGGCGGCCGGATCAAATTGCAACTCAAGCATTTCGAGTGGCGATTGTATGTGCGCCAACACACAAAAAATCGTATTAATCTGTATTGAAATTCGCGAAACGTAAATTCATTCATATGCAGAATCGGTATTTAATTCTTTGGAAAAATAGTAGTGGAACAATTGTTCCGGGAATAACTGGCTGGCCACCATATCGAAGCGCCAACATGTCTGCACTTTCGGTCATGGCGGCTAAATGCTTGATTGCGGATGGCTATGATGCACTGCACAGAGCATTCCTCTGTGTGGGCGTTCAAGGTTTAAAAGTAGATCCGTTTTCTGGTGAGAGAGGATGACTATGACCTGCGCGAGTCTCGAGTCTGCAATGTTGCGCTGGGTGCACGCACCGAATAAGGGAATGCGGCGCATCGCAATACTGATGTTCAACGACTGCTCGCTGCAGGGCGCGGGCGTGGTTGCCGAAGTATTCCAGGCTGCGAACGAACTGGCATCGTCCGGTTCGGGCGGCTGGTTGTATGACGTTTCGTTCCTGTCCGCCGACGGCGGCATGGTGACCTCGTCATCGGCGCTGCGGGTCTGGACAGACGGACTCGACGCGCGGCATTACGGCGGCTTCGACGCGTTGTATGTCGCCGGTGGCAAAGGCGCATTCGCCGCATCCGGCGACGAGCGGCTGATCGCCTGGTTACGGCGCGTTCGCCGCAATACCGGCATGATCCGGCCGATCGCGGAAGGGCGCGCGCTGCTCGAGGCGGCCTATGTGCCGGATGGCAGGGATGGCAGCGATTTCCACCAGCAGCAGCCGATGTCATCGCGCCAGACTGAGCAGAACGGCGATGCGGGTGACCGGCTCGAATCGATGAGAAGCGCGCTCGCCATGATCAAGCGCGATCTCGGCGGTGCGGCCGCTCGCACAGTGGCCGAGCGCCTGCTCGCCGATTCATGCTCGAACCTCGCACCGCTGCTTGGCGAAGACGGCGGTTTGAGCCCTGGCGACAAAGTGCGCGCGGCGGCTCGCTGGCTGCAAGAGAATTGTCAGCAGTCGATTTCGATCGCCGACGCGGCTCAGTTTGCCGCGATGAGCGAGCGCAACTTCCTGCGCCGCTTCAAGATGGAAATGGGTATCACGCCCTCGAGTTTCCTGTTGCATGAGCGCCTTGCGGTGACCTGCAGCCTGCTGACCGAATCCGAATTGCCGGTGGACAAGATTGCCCGGCGCACCGGCATGGGTAACGGTGACCGTCTCGCAAAGGTCTTTCGCAAACGGATGAGAATTTCCCCGACAGAGTTCCGGATTCAAAGCCGCCGTATGGTCGGCGGATAGCGTACGCCGCGAGCCGGCTGAGCGCGCTCGCTACGCAATATTTTCGTGCAGTACTTCGGTAAGTATTTCGTCGACTTCAGAAAACTGTAAGGAATGCGAATATGTTGACCAAGGGAACTGTGAGCGCCGCATCGGTGAACCCGGACAGCGCGAGCGCCGGGACAGCCGGTGCGCATTGCGCGCGCATCGTCCCGGTCATTCTTGCCGGTGGCTCGGGCACGCGGCTGTGGCCGGTGTCGCGTGAAAACTATCCCAAGCAACTGATCGACGTCGTCGGCTCCGACTCGCTGCTGCAGGCAACCGCGCGACGGATGGACGGTTTTCCCGCCGGCTGGAACGTGGACGTGTCGCCGATCATCGTGTGCGGCGAAGAACACCGGTTTGTGATTGCCGAGCAGCTTCTTGAAAATGGCGTGGAAGCGCGTCTGATCGTTGAGCCTGCGCGGCGCGATACGGCGCCGGCTTTGACGCTCGCGGCGTCGCTCGCATGCGCGAACGGCGACGACCCGATTCTCGTTGTGATGCCGGCCGACCATTCGATTGCGGATGTGCCCGCGCTGCAAGGCGCGCTGGAACGTGCCGCGAGATACGCGGAACGAGGCTCGATCGCGACGCTGGGTGTGCCGCCCACGCGCCCGGATACGGGCTTCGGTTATATCCGCATCGGCGGGCAATTGTCTGATGGCGGCCATGCGATCGACGGCTTCGTCGAGAAGCCGGCCGAGGAAATCGCCGCGCAGTACGTCGCCGCGGGCACGTACTGGTGGAACGCCGGGATCTTTGTCGTGCGGGCGCGTGTGTGGCTCGATACGCTGAAGCGCCTGCAGCCCGAGATGCACGCGGCCTGCGAACGCGCATTCGCGAACGGCTGCTCCGAAGGCACGTATTTCCGTCCGCTGGTGGACGCTTTCCTGAGTTCGCCTGCGGACTCGATCGACTATGCGGTGATGGAGCGTCTTACTGACGCGGACAACGTGGGTGACGCGGGCGACCCGAGCGCCACGGGCGAGACGCCCGCGACCCCCGGCGCGGACCCGCAAGTGATCGGCGCGAATCCGTCCGGCGTTGTCGTGCGGCTCGACGCGGGCTGGTCGGATCTCGGTTCCTGGGACGCCGTCTGGGCTGCGATGGAGAAGGACGCCAACGGTAACGCCGGGCGCGGCCGCGTGACGTTCGAAGGCGCGGTGTCGAGCTACGCGCATTCCGAAGGCCGGCTCGTCGCCTGTGTCGGCACGACTAATGTGGTGGTGGTCGAAACGGCAGACGCCGTGCTGGTGGTCGACCGTTCGCATGTGCAGGACGTCAAGGGCCTGGTGTCCCGCATCAAGGCGCAGCACGCTCCCGAGGCCGATGCGCATCGCAAGGTGCGCCGCCCATGGGGTTTCTACGATTCCATCGATCGCGGCGAACGCTTCCAGGTGAAGCGCATCGTCGTCACGCCGGGCGCGAAGCTCTCGCTGCAACTCCATCACCACCGTGCCGAACACTGGGTTGTCGTGCGCGGCACGGCACTCGTCACGCGCGGTGAAGAACAGTTCCTGCTAAGCGAGAACGAATCGACCTACATCCCGCTCGGCACACGTCACCGGCTCGAGAACCCTGGGAAAGTGCCGCTCGAAATCATTGAAATCCAGTCAGGCACCTATCTCGGTGAAGACGACATTGTGAGGTTCAACGACAACTACGGGCGCTGCTCCTAACCGCGTGCCCGGAATCATTTGCGGAAAAAGAACGAACGGCAAGAACGAGGTAAGCAAAATGCGCAAGTTTCAGGATTTGCTCGCGCGAGTTTTCGACGTCGCGTTGGTGCTCGCGGGGGCGGCGGTGGCGTCGCAGATCCGCTTCGATTACCTCGCTCAATCCGGGTTCTATTGGGCGCTCGTGATGTTTTCCGCCGCCTTTGCGCTGGCTATCTTTCCCGCGTTCGGCGTTTACGAATCATGGCGCGGCCGCTCCAAGCTCTCGCTGGCCGGGCAGGTGTCGCTCGCGTGGCTGATGGTGCAGGGCAGTGCGCTTGTGCTGATGTATTCGCTGCACCGTATCGACTTCGTGTCGCGGCTGTGGTTCTCGTACTGGACTGCCGTGACGGGCGGCCTGCTGATCGCTTACCGGCTGATCACGCATGCGGTGCTCGCGCGTGCGCGTAGTGCCGGCCTGAATCTGCATCAGGTCGCGATCGTCGGCAGCGGCTCGCAATGCGACGCCATCATCCGCCGGATCGATTCGGCGCCCGGCACAGGCTTTCGCGCCACGGCCGTCTACAACACGCGCCCGGACGTGTCTGCTGTGACCAGCGCGCGGGTGCCCGTGTGCGATACGGTGGATGCGCTTGCGGACTACATTCGAAGCAACGATGTGCACGAGCTTTGGCTCATGTTGTCGCTTGCCGAAGAGCCCCTGATCTGCAAGCTGATCAGCGAGTTTCGCGACGATCTGGTGAATATTCGCTTCATGCCGGACGTGCGCAGCATTGCATTGTTCGATGGCAGCGGTGTGATCGATCTGCTCGGCGTGCCGGCGATCAACCTCGTCGCGTCACCCCTGTCGGCCAGTTCGATGCTGAAGAAGGAAATCTTCGACCGCCTGTTCGCCGCTACGGCGTTGATCGGTCTTGCACCGATTCTGCTCGGCATTGCCGTCGCGGTGAAGCTCTCGTCGCGCGGCCCGGTTCTCTTCAAGCAGAAGCGTAAAGGCGCGGATGGCCGCGTCTTCACGATCTACAAATTCCGCTCGATGCGATTGCATATCGAGCAAAAAGGCACGCTCAGGCAAGCGACGCGCAACGATGCGCGCGTCACGCGAGTCGGCGCATTTCTGCGCCGCACGAGCCTCGACGAACTGCCTCAGTTCTTCAACGTGTTGCGTGGCGACATGTCGGTCGTCGGACCGCGTCCCCATGCACTCGAGCATGACGACCTCTATCAGAAAGTGGTCGCCGGCTACATCAATCGCTATCGGATCAAGCCGGGCATTACGGGCTGGGCGCAGATCAACGGCTTTCGTGGCGAAACCGACCGCATCGAGAAGATGGAGCGTCGCGTCGAACATGACCTGTACTACCTGGGGCATTGGTCGTTCGCACTCGATATGCGGATTATCTGCGCGACGATCGTTGCCGGACTGGTGCATCGAAACGCTTACTAAGTAGTTAACAAGCACGCTAGGCGCTCCCTCCCCCGAGGACAGTTTCCTGGCACAAGGAGGAAACACCATGAGCTCGCTTGGTATACGCACGGGAAGTCTCGTGATTTTCACTGTTACAGCACTGACAACACTGCTATCCGGCTGCGGGATCGTACCGGGCCAGCAGATGATTACGCCAGCCGCGATTCAGGACACGGGTGGGGATTACAGCACTGAAGCATCGCAGCAACAGCAGATACCGATTACCGATATCAACCTCGCGCTGCTGCGCAAGATGAACGCGGCGCAGACGTCGATGACGCTGCCGCCGGAGACGACCGCGTTGTTCGGCAAACCGGCGGCTTACAAGGTCGGTCCTGGCGACGTGCTGCAGATCGTCGTGTGGGACCACCCTGAACTCGCCGCCGCGCTCGGCCAGCCCGCGCAGAACGCGAAGACGTCAGACGCCGCGCCCGGTTTTCTGATCGACGAAAACGGCGACGTGCAATTCCCGTACGCGGGCACGGTGCATGTGGCTGGCAAAGATGTTGCATCGATCCAGAAGGAACTGCATAGGCGTCTAAGCAACGTGTACCAGAAGCCTGAAGTGACGGTGCGGGTGGCTTCGTTCCGGGCGGCACAAATCTATATCGACGGCGAAGTGCGCACGCCAGGCGCCCAGTCGCTCAACGACATTCCAATGACGTTGACGAGTGCGATCAACCAGGGCGGCGGCTTCAGCGCGAACGCGGACCGCAGCCGTGTGGACCTGATCCGCAACGGCGTCACCTATCCGCTCAACGTGGACGATCTGATCAAGCGCGGCCGCAATCCTTCGGATATTTACCTGCAACCGGGCGACATGGTGCGCGTGGCGTCGCGTGAAGACAGCGGCGTGTATGTGATGGGCGAGGTCAACAAGCCCGCGACCATCATGCCGATGCGTAACGGCTCGCTGACGCTTTCGCAGGCGATTTCCGACAGCGGCAGCTTCGACTCGAACACGGCGGCGGCCAGACAGTTGTTCGTGATCCGCAATTCGACAAGTGCCTCACCGCAGGTCTACCACCTCGATGCGACCTCGCCGGTGTCCATGATCCTTGCCAATCAGTTCGAGCTTCAGCCGAAGGACGTCGTGTATGTCGGGCAAGGCGGTCTGGTTCGCTTCAACCGTGTGCTGAACCTGCTGCTGCCGGCGATCAATGCGGCTGTGACGGGTGCCGTTCTTGCGAAATAACAACCGTGCAACGTGACCTTGAACCGCCGGGCTTTGTTGGGTGAAGAAAATGGCAATTAACTTCGAAAACCGCTATACCGACGTGTCCGGACCGGACGAGCTGCATCTGTCGGACTATCTGCGCACGATCGTGAGGGGCTGGCGCACGATCGCGATGGTGACGCTGATCGCACTCGCGCTGGGGTGCGCGTATGCCTTCCTCGCCCCGCCGACGTATCGCGCGGACGTGCTGTTCCACGTCGAGGACAAGACGGCCAACGCCAACGGGAACGGCAAGGATTCCTTGCCGCCGCTCACCGGCATGTTCGACACCAAGCCCTCGACGGCGGCCGAGATCGAGTTGCTGAAGTCGCGTCTCGTCACCGAGGAAACGGTCAAGAACCTGCATCTCGACATTTCAGCGGCGCCGCGCACCATACCTCTGATCGGTGGGATGATCGCCGGCCTGGTGAATGGGCAATGGGGTTTCAAGTTGCCGTCGTTCATCAATCTGTCGGGCTACGCATGGGGTGACGAGAGCATTGCCGTGTCGCGTTTCGATACGTCGAAGGATTTCTACGACACGAGCTTCACGCTGATTGCGGGTGACGCAGGTTCGTACGTGCTGCGCGACAAGAACGGTATCGCGATTCTCTCCGGACATGTTGGCGAGACCGTGGAAACCGACACTGCCGACGGCCCGATCGCGTTGCACGTCGATAAGCTGGTCGGTGCACCCGGCTCGCGTTTCGAGCTGCAGCGGGCCTCGACGCTGGGCACCGTGGACCGCTTGCAAAAGGCGCTCGTGGTCGCGGAGACCACGCTGCAGTCCGGCGTGATTCGCACGAGTCTCGAAGGCGGCGACCCTGCGCTGACCGCAGCGATCGTCAATAGCATGGCGCGCGAGTTCGTGCGCCAGGATGTGGAAAGCCGCTCGACCGAAGCGGAGCACATGCTGGCCTTCCTCGATCAGCAACTGCCCGGCTTGCGCAAGGAACTCGACGACGCCGAGCAACGCTATAACAAATTCCGCAATGCGCACGGTACGGTCGATCTCGGTGAAGAAAGCCGCCTGCTGCTCCAGCAGGTCGTCGACAACAAGACCAAGCTGCTCGATCTGCAGCAGCAACGCGCGGAGATGTCGCAGCGTTTCACGGCGAATCACCCGGCGGTAGCTGCCCTCGATGCACAGATCGCTGCGTTGCAAGGTGCGGCGGCCAGCATGAACCGCAGCGTCGCCGTGATGCCGGATACCGAGCAGACCGCATTGCGTCTGCTGCGCGACGTGCACGTCGATACGGAGCTCTATACCAATCTGCTGAATAGCGCGCAGCAACTCCGGGTGGCGAAAGCCGGCCAGGTGGGCAACGTGCGGGTGGTGGACTTCGCCGAAACGCCTGACGAACCGGTGCGTCCGAAGCGTGTGCTGGCGATCCTGATCGCGCTCGGTGGCGGCTTGCTGATCGGCATCATGCTGACCTTCTTCAAGCGTGCGATGTACGGTGGCGTGGAACGTCCGGACGAACTCGAAGCGGTGCTCGGCGTACCGGTGTTCGCGATCGTGCCGCGCAGCCAGACGCAGTTGCGTTTGCAGGAAAACGTCATGCTGCGCCGTCGCGGGCTTCACGTGCTCGCACAGCAGGCGCCGGAAGATATCGCCGTGGAAGGCGTGCGTAATCTGCGGACCTCGCTGCAACTATCGCTCGATCACGCTGAGAACAACATCGTGATGATCACGGGTTCGCGGCCCGACACCGGCAAGTCGTTCCTGTCGGTGAATCTGGCGGCGCTGGTGGCGTCGGCGAACAAGCGGGTGCTGATTATCGACGGCGACATGCGGCGCGGCGATGTTCATTCGCATTTCGGCATCGGTCATCAGCCGGGCCTCTCGGACGTGCTGAGCGGCGGCGATCTCGCGGCGATGATCCAGCGCGATGTGCTGCCCGGACTCGACGTGCTCGCCAAGGGCACGCTGCCCTCGCATCCGTCTGAATTGCTGATGAGCAAGCGTTTCGAAACGATGCTCGACGAATTGAAATCGCACTACGACATCGTGATCGTCGACACGCCGCCGGTGCTCGCCGTCACCGATTCGACGGTGATCGGCAAGTACGCCGCCACGACGCTGCTGGTGGTGCGCCACGGCCGCCATCCGCTGAACGAGATCGCCGAGACGGCCAAGCGGCTGCTCAACGGCGGCGTATCGCTCAGAGGTGTCTTGCTCACCGATGTGCCGCAGGAAGGCGCCTTCCTCGGTTCGGGCTATCAAGGCGGTTATTACGGATATGACAGCATCGCCGGTTGAGGTGACCGGCTCCATGACGGGCCGGTCACCAGATCGTGCTGGTGCGCTGGCATTGAAGATTAACGAGGGGGAAAGTTCCATGAAACGCAAGGTCGCGCTGATCACCGGCATCACTGGACAGGACGGGTCGTATCTCGCTGAGCTGTTGCTCGGCAAGGATTACGACGTACATGGCATCAAACGCAGGTCATCGCTGTTCAATACAGACCGGATCGATCATCTCTATCGCGACCCACACGACCCGGATCAGCGACTCTTTCTGCATCATGCCGACCTGACTGACTCGACCAGCATTCTGCGCGTGATCCAGCGTGTGGAGCCGGATGAGATCTACAACCTCGCGGCACAGAGCCACGTGGCGGTTTCGTTCGAGGAACCGGAATACACGGCTAATGCGGACGGGCTCGGCGCGCTGCGGATTCTCGAAGCGATCCGGATTCTGGGGCTTCAGCACAAAACGCGTTTCTATCAGGCATCGACCTCGGAGCTGTACGGCCTTGTGCAACAGATTCCGCAGTCGGAAACCACGCCGTTCTACCCGCGCAGCCCGTACGCGGTGGCCAAGCTGTTTGCGTACTGGACCACGGTCAATTATCGCGAAGCCTACGGGCTCTATGCCTGCAACGGAATTCTGTTCAATCACGAATCGCCGGTGCGCGGCGAGACCTTCGTAACGCGCAAGATCACGCGCGCGGTGGCGCGCATTGCGGTGGGCATGCAGAAAATACTGTATCTCGGCAATCTGTCGGCGCTGCGCGATTGGGGCCATGCGCGCGACTACGTGGAGATGCAATGGCGCATGCTGCAACAGGAGCAACCGGAGGATTACGTCATCGCCACCGGCGTGCAGTACAGCGTGCGTGACTTCGTCCGGCATGCCGCGGCCGAACTGGGTGTCACCGTGCGTTTCGAAGGTACTGGCGTGGATGAAATCGGCGTCGTCGAGAAGGTGGAAGGGCGCGAGGTCAAGATGTCGCCCGGGGATGTGATCGTGCGCGTCGACCCGCGCTATTTCCGGCCTGCCGAAGTCGAGACGTTGCTGGGCGATCCTTCGAAAGCCCATGCCAGGCTCGGCTGGCAGCCGACCACGCCGTTCAGCGCGCTCGTCAAGGAAATGGTGCGGGCGGATTATCAGATTGCACGACGTGACGCACTTGTCACGCTGGCTGGTTTCACGGCGTTGGAACATCACGAGTAACGGCGATGAACAAACAAGCACGCATCTTTGTTGCGGGCCACCGTGGCATGGTGGGCTCCGCACTGGTCCGGCGGCTGAATGCCGAGGGTTACCACAATGTCGTCACGCGTTCGAGGGCGGAGGTCGACCTGACGGATCAGGCCGCCGTGAACGGCTTCTTCGAGCGGGAAAACATCGACGTGGTGCTGCTCGCGGCCGCACGCGTGGGCGGCATTCTCGCCAATGCGTCGCAGCCGGGTGAGTTCATCTATGAAAACCTCGTGATCGAAACCAACGTGATTCATGCCGCGTATCGCGCGCAAGTCGAGCGGCTGGTGTTCTTCGGTTCGTCATGCATTTATCCGAAGCAGTGCCCGCAGCCGATCCGTGAGGAGTATCTGCTGACCTCGCCGCTCGAGTCGACCAACGACGCCTATGCGATTGCGAAGATCGCCGGTCTCAAGCTGTGCGAGGCGTACAACCGCGAGTACAACACACAGTACGTCTCGTTGATGCCGACCAATCTGTATGGCCCTAACGACAACTACGACCTGAACAGCAGCCATGTTTTGCCGGCTCTGCTGCGCAAGGCACACGAAGCGAAGGTGAACGGCTCCGCAACCTTGACGGTGTGGGGATCGGGCACGCCGCGCCGCGAGTTTCTGCATGTCGACGATCTCGCCGCCGCAACGCTGTTCGTGCTCGAGCACAACGTGACAGAAGGTCTGTTCAACGTCGGGATCGGTGAGGACCTGTCGATTCGCGAGCTGGCCGAATGCATCTGCAAGGTGGCCGGTTTCGAGGGTGAGCTCGTATTCGACGCGTCCAAACCCGACGGCACGCCGCGTAAGTTGCTCGACGTATCGCGGCTCGCGCAAATGGGTTGGCACGCGACTACTGGCCTCGAGGAGGGCATCGCGTCCACGTATCGGGAATTCGTTGAATTACACGCCGGCTCGACCTCGGTCGCCGCCCTGCATGCATAGGCGTGCACTGAAGGGCCGTTGAGCGCGGTTCTGGAATTGAGGGAATGCGTGAGGCGCTTGCGCGCGAGTGACGTGCAACGCACACAGGGACGATTTTTCGAGGAGTGGCATAAAAATGACCGCGTCAGTCACGATCTTCCACAACGTCGTATGGTCGCGTCACAAGGGTGTCGTGTTCTCCGCTTTGCATAACATTTCGTCGTCCGGCGCGATTCGCTACTCGATGGTGCAGATTGCGGATACCGAGCACGACCGTGTCGGCTTTTCGGATGTCGACTATTCGTACCATCGTTATCCGATGCAGAAACTGTTCGACGGCTGCTACGAAGATGTGCCGACCATGAAGATGATCGCGCGGCTCACCTGGGAAGTGTTGCGCACCAAGTCGGATCTGATCGTTCTGCCGGGCTACCACCGTCCGGAATACTGGGCGATGCTGGCGGCGTGCATCGTGACCGGCAAGCGGCGCGCGGTGTTCTGCGATTCGACCGCGCGCGACCGGCCCAAGAAGCTGCTGACATCGATTCCGAAGCGCGTGTTCTTCTCGCTCTGCGACGGCTATTTCGGTTTCGGCGAGCGCAGCCGGGAGTACCTGCTTTCACTCGGCGCGAAGCGCGACAAGATTTTCGTGCCGTGCCAGGCCGCGGCAATGCCTGGATCGTTTTCGCCGGAGCGCGCACTGGTCGAGAGGATCGCCGCACGCGCCGGCAATCCGCCGGTGTTTCTCTACGTGGGACGTCTCTCGGAAGAGAAGGGCATCGGCACACTGATCGAGGCGTTCGCCGGTTTGCGGCGGCGTATTCCAGCCGCGAAGCTGCGCATTGTCGGCACAGGGCCGATGTCGGAGATGCTGCACGCGAAGGTGGCTGAACTCGAACTGGGCGAGGCGGTGACCTTTGCCGGCAGTTTGCAGGATGAGCCGCTCACGCAGGAATACTACGGCGCGACCTGCATGGTGCTGCCGAGCTATAGCGAGCCGTGGGGACTCGTCGTCAACGAGGCGCTCGCGCACGGCTGCCCCGCGGTGGTCAGCGAAAGCTGCGGCTGTGTGCCTGAGCTGGTGATCGACGGCGTGAGCGGCTACGCATTCACGGCGGGAGATGTCGCCGGATTGCAGCGCACGATGCTCAAGGCGATGGAGGCTTTCGCCGACGCCGGCGGCACGGCGCACCGTTGTATGGATGTGATCCGTCGTTTCGACCCGCCTTCTGCCGCCGCCAATATCGCTCGTGGCTGCGCGCTGATGCTGAGCGACTGACGCGCCTCACGGCCCGCCGCGCCTGCGAAGCTCTAACATGTTCTGGCAGTCACAATGAAGATCCTGATCTACGGTCTCAATTACGCACCTGAACTGACGGGGGTGGGTAAGTACACGGCGGAAATGGCCGCGCTTCTGGCCAGCCGCGGCCACGAGGTTCGTGTGGTGTGTGCGCCACCCTATTACCCTGAGTGGCGTGTTGCTACGGGCTATGTGTCCTGGTGGTATCAGCGCGAGATGCACGACGGTGTGACGATCTGGCGGGCGCCGCTATGGGTGCCGGCGCGTCCCAGCGGCCTGAAGCGAATGCTGCATCTCGCAAGCTTTGCGGTGAGCTCGTTGCCGCTGCTTGCCCGGCAGGTGCTATGGCGCCCCGATGCCGCAATGCTGATCGCACCGACCCTGATGTGCGCGCCTGCTGCGCTGGCGCTCGCGCGTATCGCGCGTGCCCGAGCCTGGGTGCATATTCAGGATTTCGAAGTCGATGCCGCTTTCGATCTGGGTCTTCTGAAAAGCTCGCGCGCAGCCCGCGTGGCACGCTGGATCGAAAGCACGTTGTTGCGGCGCTTCGATACCGTGTCGTCGATCACACAGCAGATGAGCGCGCGTCTGGTGGCCAAGGGTGTCGAGCCTTCGCGGGTCGTGTGCCTGCCCAACTGGGTCGATGTGTCGACCATCTTCCCGTTGACGCGCGCGAGCGACTACCGGCGTCTGCTGGGCATTCCGGCTGACCAGAAGGTG
Source organism: Paraburkholderia sediminicola (assembly GCF_046026855.1). Classification (GTDB taxonomy): domain Bacteria; phylum Pseudomonadota; class Gammaproteobacteria; order Burkholderiales; family Burkholderiaceae; genus Paraburkholderia; species Paraburkholderia sediminicola_A. The sequence continues at coordinate 48,821 of NZ_JAQQET010000014.1, forward strand.
GTGCTGTACTCCGGCAACATGGGCGCGAAACAGGGCATCGAAACGCTCGCGGATGCGGCAGCTTCGCTTGTCGCACGTGCCGATGTCACTTTCGTTTTCTGTGGCAGTGGCGCCGCGAAAGAGAGTTTGCTGGAGCGTTGCGCGGGATTGACGAACTGCGTTTTTATTCCGCTGCAACCGGCGGATCGTCTGAACGAACTGCTCAACCTCGCTGACATTCACGTTCTGCCGCAACGTGGCGATGCCGCGGATCTGGTGATGCCTTCGAAGCTCACCGGCATGTTCGCAAGCGGGCGTGCGGTGGTGGCCATGGCGCGGCGTGGCACGGGTCTCTACGAGGCGGTGTCGCCACGCGGCGTAGTGGTACCGCCGGACAACGTCAAGGCTTTGGCGGCGGCGATCACGGTGCTGGCAAGCGACCGGGAACGCCGCGCGGCGCTCGGCAAGGCCGCACGCAGTTATGCGGAGCGCGCCCTGTCGCCGGAGTCGACGATCGCCACTTTTGAAGCGCGGCTCGCGGCGCTGGTTCGCGAGTCACATGGCAAGCGTGCGAAGGCGGAGGTGCCGTATTTCGGCGGCCCGAGGCCCTCGACTGCTACGGCCCCGCGGCAGCGCAAGCCGGCTACAACGGAGAAAGCCGCGCCGGATTGATCCGGTACGCGGCCATCTCATGAATGCAATATCACCACGGGGATCGATAGACGGCGTGTTTGCCCGGATCGTACGGATCGGCGTAAGTGGCTCGTGCTGCGCCTTCGGGCATCAAGCCGTCGGCCGCATTCGGACCGCCTGGCTGACCGGCCACGCGGACCTTGCCGTTGGCGGCGGCCTGCGCCTTGTTGCGCTGGCCCTTGCCCACAGCCGGCTGCCCGCCTTGCCCTCCGCCCAACACGGTCATGCGTTGTTCGTCGAGCAGCGCCGCCTGCTGGGCGTCGGCGGTATTGCCTTGCTGCGCGTCTGGCGAACCGTATTCGTGCGGGGCGCCGAGCAACTGCGCTTCGCTGTTGCGATGCGCGGCGCCCGGGTTGGCGCGCGCCGCTGGGGTGGGGGTGCCGTAGGCGGTCGCAGCCGTAGCGGCAAGAGTCGGTGCAGCGGCCGCGGGTGGCGCGTTCTGCGCGAGCGCCGGTACGGCGCACGTGGCGATGGCGAGAAGCAGCGAGCGTGGCGTATGCCGAAACGAGATGGTCATCGTATGCCCCGGGGAGATGCGGTCTCAATAGAGCTATCGTGCGCCAACCAGCACGTGGGTAGCCGCCAAAACGCTAGCCCGTACGGCCATGAAGCCGGCTTCAGTAAGGAGTCGAAACATAATGTAAGCGTGATGCGTGGAGACAGTGACTCACGTTCGTGGTCTGGAGAAAGCTGATGGGTAATGTTGCCGACGATCCGCAGATCGGGCGCACGCCGAAAGTCGAAGGCGTCCGCGGGGATAGCCGCGTTATCGATCTCAGCCTGGCTGGAAAGGGAAACTATCGCGCGAAACGCGGCGCCCTGATCGAGCTCATCTGGTTTGTCATTGAAGCCTGCGTGATCAACAACAAGCTGCTGCCTCTCTCGTCAGTACGGGTTGGGCTATTGCGTCTGTTTGGCGCGAAGATCGGCATGGGTTGCCGCTTCATGCATCCATTGCGTGTGAAGTCGCCGTGGAATCTGGAAGTGGGTGATAACTGCTGGTTCGGTGTCGACGTCTGGATCTACAACCAGGCGTTGATCCGCATCGGCTCGAACGTCTGTATTTCCCAAGGCACGTTTCTGAGCGCCGGGTCCCACGATATGAGCACCACGATGGATCTGCGCGTCGCGCCGATCGTCATCGAGGACGGTGTCTGGATCACCTCGAAATGTGTTGTGCAGATGGGTGTGACGATCGGCCGGTCAGCCGTGGTGACGCCATTGTCCGTCGTGCATCGTTCACTCGATCCAGAGGGCGTATACGGCGGCAACCCATGTCGTTTTATCCGGAACCGTTTCGATTCCGTGACCTGAAGCACAGAGAGAAAACCGCAGCGTTTATACGCTGGGGAGGCCAGGTTGTTGACAAGCCGGAATGTCGGCGGCCGCAATGGGATTGTCGACCGATTCTTTGATCGACACTCGCGGCGATGCCGATGAGGTGTTCGGTAACGACGCGTGCGTGGTTTGCTTGCCAGCCCCGGTTGGATGAGTAGCCGGATTGACGCACCCAGAGATGCATGAAGAAGATGGGGAGTAGGGATGTTCATCGATACTCGCACTGTTGAACACAACACGGCCGTTGAAACGACGGTCTGCATTATCGGCGGAGGTGTCGCCGGCATTACGCTTGCGCTGGAGATGTCGAGGGCGGGGGTCGATACCTGCATGCTCGAAAGCGGGGGCTTCGGGCCTGATGACGAAACCCGCGACCTCTATCGCGGCGAGAACGCCGGGCTTCCCTATTCGTTCGCGGACGGCTCGCGCAGCCGCTACTTTGGCGGCAGCAGCAACTGCTGGGGCGGCTGGTGCCGTCCGCTCGATCCGTGGGACTTCGAGAAACGCGACTGGATTCCGCACAGCGGCTGGCCGTTCGGCCTCGAAGAACTGGCGCCGTACTACGCGCGCACGCATGAACTGCTGAAGCTCGGTCCGCAGAATTTCGACCCCGCCTACTGGGAGCGCGAGATTGGGCGCCACGACGTGCGCCGCATACCACTTGCAACTGGCGATATGCGCGATACCGTCGCGCAGTTCAGCCCCCCTGTACGTTTCGGCAAGGCCTATCGCGACGAGCTGTCGCGCTCATCGCGGGTGCGCGTGTTTCTGTATGCGAATGTCCAGAATATCGACGCCGACGCCCAGGGCACGTCCATTTCGCGGCTCCAGGTGGCGACCATCAGTGGACGCAAGATGACGGTGACCGCCAGGATTTTCGTGCTGGCCACGGGCGGCATCGAGAATGCGCGCCTCCTGCTCGCCTCGAATAACGTGCACGCGGCGGGCCTTGGTAATGCCAACGATCTGGTGGGCCGCTACTTCATGGATCATCCGCGGATGATGTCCGGCAAAGTGCGTTTTCGGCCGGGCAACGCTCGCAATAAACTGTATGACATCAAGTATCACTATCAGAATGCCGCGGTGTCGGCGCACGGTACGAAGATATCCTCACAGTTCGCACCGAAGCAGGAGTTGATGGAGCGCGAGAAGTTGCTGAATTCGCGCGTGTGGCTCTATTCGCGCTGGTACGGTGAAGGCACCGCAGGATCCGAGGCACTGATCCATTGCAAGGAAGCGCTGTTGCAGAAAGACCAGCCGGGGCGCAGCCTGAAAACCGATCTCGCGACGATGATCGCGCACCCGCTGCATACCGTGGGCTATGGCTTAACGCGACTCTTGCAATGGCCGGCGCTGATCACCGACGTAACGTTGCAGGCGATCGTCGAGGCGGTGCCCGATCCCGATAGCCGGGTGACGTTGTCGACGGATAAACGCGACCGGTTCGGCATGCCGCGCGTGAAGGTGGAGTGGCGTCTGGGCGAACAGGTGCAACGCACCTTCGACAGAACGTTCGCGTTGCTCGCGCAGGAGTTGCAGATGGCCGGCATCGCGGACGTCGAACTCGATGCGCCGCTCGAAGGCCGGCGCTGGCCGGCGAAACTGGAGGGCACGTGGCACCACATGGGCACCACGCGCATGCACGATTCGCCAGGTGAAGGCGTGGTGGATCGCGATTGCAAGGTGCATGGGATAAGCAATCTCTACGTGGCGGGCAGTTCGGTGTTTCCGACTGTCGGCGCCAACTTTCCGACCATCACGATTGCCGCGCTTGCGCTACGCCTCGCCGGCCATCTGGTGCGGCAACTCGATGTCGCGGATATCGTTGGCCATATGCGGGGCGACGCAGCCAACAGTTCGCTGATATCGATGCAGCCGCAGCAGCCTCAAGTCGAAACCCTGCCAATCGCAGCCGCGACCTTGACGCCGTTGATGAAGGAGCAATGAAGAACAGCCGGTGACGGTGCGCGCGAAGGCGCGCCGTTATCGGCTCGATGCCCGGGTGTCTCGCGCACGAGCACACGCGCATGGCCGTCCCGCTCACATAGCGGGAAATACCGCATGACGTTCCCGCACTCCTCTCCGTTATTTCTGCGTCCCCTCCCGCGCCCCCGCCCACCGATTTGCAGATGCACAAAACGCTCGCCGGGCGTATCCCATGCGTCTGCGTGCCAGACAAATAGTCAAATCCTGACGTCGCTTTGCTGCGCGCGTACCGAGGGAAAGACCTAATGTCTGGAGAATCCCGGTGAAGTGCATATTTGCACAAACTATTCATAGGTGGATTTTCGGGGAAACTTCGCGAACCAGGAAACAGGATGAAAACGTCTGTAAACCAGAAGCGTCGCAGGCTCCTCAAGCTCGGCGGTGTAGCCGCCATCCTGCCAGTGGCAGGTGCGGGCAATCATGCCGCGATACGTTCCGCACAGGCCAGCGAGACCGGCCCCTCCCCAACCACCGATTCACTCTCCGCTTCCGCACAGGGCGCTTCACCGCTCACCTCCGCCGATCAGGCGCTGCTGTTCCAATACGATCAGCCCGCCGTCGAATCCAACATCCAGTTTCAGGGCCTGCCAGTCGGAAACGGTCGTCTGGGCGCGCTGGCTGGCGGGGCGAGTGAGAGGGAAGCGCTTTATCTGAACGAGATCACGCTGTGGTCGGGCAGCAAGGACGTCGTCGACCTGTCCTATACGACGACTGGCATGGGCACCTATCTGTCGCTCGGCAAGCTCTATGTCGATCTGCCCGGTCATGCCGGCGCCACGAACTACCAGCGTTCGCTCGACATCAGCAATGCGCTTGTGCGCACGCAGTACAGCGTCGGCGGCAGAACCTACCGGCGCGAGATCTTCAGCAGCTTTCCCGACAATGTGATCGTCGTGCGGCTCACCTCGGATGGCGGCACGTATAACGGCACCGTGTCACTGATCGACGGGCAAGGCACTCAGACGATCGGCGAGTCAAATCACGCGCTGTCGTTTTCGGGTTCGGTCAGCGGTAGCGGAGAGCTATACGCCTCGTACCTTTCGGTCATTCCGGATGCGGGCGTCGCGCGGTTCGACTCCGCTAATGCGCAGATCATATTGCAGAACTGTCCGGCGCTTACGATCATCTTCGCAGCGCGCACCGACTACACCGGTCGCTACGTCGACAGTTACCTGACGGGCATCAATCCGCGCAGCGCCACGATCGCCGACGTGACGAACGCTGCGGCTCGGGGCTATTGGGATCTGTTGTGGCGCCATGTGCGGGACTATCGCGGTCTCTTCGGGCGTATGGAGCTGAACCTCGGCACCTCGAGCGCCGCGCAGAAGGCGATGACGATCCCGGCCCGCTTGCAGGCGCGCGGGGCGAACGCCGCCGTGGCCGATCCCGAACTCGAAGCGATGTACGTGCAGTTCGGACGCTACCTCACGATCTCGTCGTCGCGCGGTTCGATGCCCGCGAATCTGCAAGGCTTGTGGAGCACCACGAACAACCCGCCTTGGATGGCCGATTACCACACCGACATCAACGTGCAGATGAACTACTGGCTCGCCGACCGCGCAGGCTTGCCGGAGTGCCAGCAGCCGTTTGCCGACTACGTCACCGGGCAGTTTCCGTCGTGGGTCCAGTCCACCCGGAATCATTTTAACGATGCCGCCAACGTGAATTACAGCAATTCGAACGGCAAGGTGGCGGGCTGGACGGTGGCGATTTCGACCGGCATCTATGGCTCCATCGGCTGGGACTGGAGTCCGCCCGCGAGCGCGTGGTATTGCCGCACGCTGTGGAATCACTATCAGTACACCCTGGACAAGCGCTATCTGGCGAACATCTACCCCGTGATGAAGTCCGCCAGCGAGTTCTGGCAGACGCGCCTGATTCGAGACCCCGCGACGGGGCTGCTCATCGACGACAAGGACTGGTCGCCGGAGCAGGGGCCTCACCAGCAGCTTGGCATTACCTACGCGCAGGAACTCGTCTGGGATCTGTTCACCAACACGGTCGCGGCGAGCCAGTTGCTTGGCAGGGATGCCGAGTTCGCGCAGACGATCGCGGCTATGAAGGCGCAGCTGTATCTGCCGAAGGTGAGTCCGACGACCGGGCAGCTTCAGGAATGGATGAGCGACAGCGTTGTCGGCGAAACGGGACACCGGCATCTGTCGCCCCTGATCGGCTGGTTCGAAGGTGAACGCATTACGCTCGACAGCGATCCGAAGCTCGTAGCCGGCGTGAAGGCGCTGCTGACCGCGCGCGGCTTCAACTCGTTCGGTTGGGGGCTGGCATGGCGCATTGCCTGCTGGGCGCATTTCCACGATGCCGCCACCTGCTATTCGATGATTCCGAAGCTGCCGAACTACTCGGCAGGCAACGACGGCGTGAACGGCACGTTTGCCAACATGTTCGATGCCTACGCGTTGTCGAGCAATTCTTCTGCATTCCAGATCGATGCGAACTTCGGTGGGCCGGCGGCGATACTGGAAATGCTGCTGCAAAGCAGGATGGATCGCATCACGCTGCTGCCCGCTTTGCCGTCGCAATGGGGCACGGGAAGCGTCAAGGGGCTGCGGGCGAAAGGCGGGTTTGCGGTGGACCTCGCGTGGACCAGCGGGGCGTTGTCTTCCGTCAAGCTCACCAGCGTGGGCGGGACGCGGACGAACCTGTTCTACAGTAACGCTTCGCGAGCGGTCGTGATACCCGCGAACGGCACCGCGAGGTTCGACGGCAACCTGCGGCCAGTTTCCTAGTAGCCGCAACCTTGCCGATCGCAGCCTTGACCTTGGCGCCGTGATGAAGGAGTAATGAAGAACAGCCGGTGATGGTGCGCGCAGGCGGCGCGCTGTCACCGGCTCGGTTGAGTGCTCGGTTGAGTAGCCCCACGCAGCGTGGCGAGCGTGTTTTCACGTGTTTCGCCGGTGTTGCCCTTCGTTTCCAGCAGCGCCGTCAACGCGCTGACCATGGTTTCAATCCGGAAGCGTGCTTCAAACGTGCGGACCGCCTGAGCGCGCATGGCCGCGCGAGCGGTATCGTCGAGTTCGAGCCAGCGCACGAGATTCTTTTCCGTACCGTCCACCGTGTCGGCGGCGACCATCCCCGCGCCGTCGGCTTCGATCTCGCGCCACACATTGACCTTATCGGAGATCAGCGCGGGCAGTCCGCAGCCGAGCGCCTCGGCAACCGCCACGCCGAAGTTCTCCTGATGCGAGGGCAGAACGAACACGTCGCTTGCATGAAACGCGCCCCACTTGAGATCGCCCTGCAGCATGCCCGGCAGACTGATGCGATGCGCGATGCCGGCTGCCTGGGCCTGGGCGCGCAGACTTGCCACCCAGCCGGTCTCGTCGGGACCCGCGATCATGAGATGCAGCGACTGATCGCGGCTCGCGACGCGCGCGAACGCATCGATCAGCAGATCGCAACCTTTCTTCGCATGCACGCGGCCGAGAAACAGCACGATGCGTTTGCCGCGCAAACCGGGCACGGCTTGCAGGAACGCTTCGCGTAAGGGCTCGGCCTCGAGTGGTGGCACGGTCGTCCCGTACGGCACGATCCGCTCATGTGCCCGGTATAGCCAGAACGATTGACGGGCGCGCATGCGCTCTTCCTCGGTCGTAAAGATGACAGCGCGTGCGTCGCGCAGCACGCGGTATTCGGCCCACGGCCAGTACAACCACTTCTTCAGATGCTTGAGCGGGTAAGCCTGTTTGAACCACGGGTCGAGCATGCCGTGCACGTACACGTAGTAGGGCACGCCGCTTTGGCGCAGCGCTTTCCATGCCGCGAAGCCGTGGTACTGCCACAAACCGTGCACGATGACCGCATCGAACCGGTTCGCGTTGGCGGCGAGCCACGGCGCGAGTTGCGCGCTATAGCTGTAGCGGCTGTTGACGGGACCGAACGCATGCACCGGAAACGGGAAGGCAGCGAGGTAGGCGTCGCCGGGGGCATCGCACGTGGCCACTTCAATTTCGTGTCCGGCATCCTGCATCGCCACGCCGCTGCGGCGAACGCCTTCAACTGGGCCGCCGGCGCGTGGATCGATGCTGGCAAGCAGATGGAGAATTTTCATCGGACGATATTCGATCGATTGGCGCGCCGCGTCGACGTAGTGCGCGACACGAGGGCGCCGAAGTGACTGGAGCCGGGCGCAGCAGTTGCCGCACGTGACATGCCGAGGGTTGTCGCGAGATCGGCGCGGCCCATGCCGGGCCGGATTCTGCCAGGCAATTCAGGCATGGCGGCCGGGCGCAAATGCGGTGGCGTGGGCGCGCGCCTCACCCGCGCCGGCAATGCCCGCTGCAATCGCGCGTGCGTGGCGATCATCAAGCCGAGAGCAATGCCGAATATCAGCCCTGAGAAACGCGGCCCGAGCGGATTGCCACCGATCGATGTGGCCGGCAACGCGGCAAACAGCATGATGGCGCGTCCTAGCACCGGCAGCATGGGCGCGTCGGGAACCACCGAGCGCCAGTAGCGATACGAGAAGAAGCAGATCGCCAGCGCAGCCAGGGTAGCCAAAGGCATGGCGATACCGAACAACAGTCCGCCCGCGAAAAGTTGATAGATCCAGAAGTTGTGACCCGCAGCCCATTCATTGATGGCGTAGAAGTCTTTCTCGCTGATCTGGCCGGCGAGGTCCGGCAGATATGCAGGGGAATAGCGATAGTAGTGCCCGTAGCCTGCGCCAAACAGCAGCGTTTCCGGCGACGCTGTCACCTGGTCATACTGATCGCGCATCTCGGCGAGGCGGGTAATGGTGGTCGGATCTTTACCAGTGACGGTTTCCTCCGACGCGAAAATGCGCTGCGTCCAGTGCTCCGCGACGGTCGGAAAGCTCAGCGCCGCGATGCCGGCTACGCCAGCCAGTACGGCGCTCACGATCAGCGTGCGCGCGGCCGCGCGCCAGACCTGCTGGATCGAGGGCGCGGATAGCGCCATGGCGATCAGGAATAGCAATACGGTGCCGACCAGCAAACTACGCGTGACGCTCAGCAACTCGATGATGACGCTGCCGGCGAACACCGCGACGGTGAAAAAGGAAAAGCGCCTGGCGACGATGAATTCGTGCAGCAGCACGGCTTGCAGCCCGAGCAACGTCACAGAGATGATGCGGTAACGGACGTCCTCGAGATCGCCCCCCGTCGCCATGCCATAGACGAAGGTAAACACGAGACTGACCACGTTGGCGAAGAACAGCGCTTTCTCGAACTGCGAAATTCTGTATTCGCTCCATGGGCGGCAGGCCACGAGATAGCCCAGCGCGAACAGTACGAAGGGGAGCAGAACGCGCAGATAATTGCCGGCGTCGTTGTCCTGAACAAACTGGGCGACGATGCTGCCGAGCACGCACAGCAGCACGCTGAAGGTGACGATCGAGCGCAAGCGCGAGTGGTCGCGAAAGCGTGGTGCAATCAACACGAGGGCGAGTCCCGCGGCGATTACCGGGATCACCAGTCCGGACTGCGCGAAATGGCCTACGTTGGCGTTGGTCGCCTTATAGTCCAGCGCAAGCGGTAACAGAAAAAACCATATCCAGAGCGTCGCATACTGATGGCGCATTGCTGATCCTCCCCGTGCTGTCGATCCGCCGTCGGTCTGTAGCGGACAGTCTCGCATCGGGTCATTGTGCGGGAATATCCCCGCCTGCCAATTCCGCGCGCCCAGTTTCGTCGCCCATTGCCTGGGTTCTGGCGATAGTGGCAAGGGCGGCCCCTGCAAGACGCGCGCACACTTTCATGTTGTCGGCCAATGTCTTGATGTTGGCGCGCACGCACGCGTGAGCCCACCGAAGATGCAAAAAGGGACATGCGCCCGTGAATGGCGATAGGGGAGAACAACATGAAATTATTCGGCGGGGCGAGATCCGTAACAGCCGGACGGGCCATCGAACTGGATTTCGTGCGCGGTATTGCCATTATCATGGTGATGGGCTTTCACTTTCATGCCGTTCATACCGACAACTTCCTGATCCAGATCATCGAGTACCCCCTGAAGAGTTTCGGGCGCGAAGGCGTCAATCTGTTCTTTACACTCAGCGGTTTTCTGGTTGGCGGCCTTCTGCTTCGACAGTACGCCGAAAAAGGGAACGTCGACGCAAAGCGCTTTATCATCCGGCGGATTTTCCGCATATGGCCGGCGTATTACGTGCTGATCGCGTTTCATGTGCTGGCCGGACGCCATCCGTGGAATACGTTTCTGATTCAGAATTTGACCCACCTGCAGAACTATCTGGGCACCTCGATTACCCAGACCTGGAGTCTCGCGGTCGAAGAACACTTTTATCTCGTTCTACCGGCGCTGCTATTGCTATTCGCGCGCTGGCGTCTTGGCGCGTGGACGATCGTCGGCGTGCTGACCGCCATCTGCGCGGTGGTGCTCACTGCGCGCTGTTTCGCGGTGGCGGGCGGCGACCTGGAAGGCGCTTTCGCGTACACGCAGTACCGTATCGACAGTTTGCTGGTCGGCGTGATTCTGTCTGCGATCTACTGGATGAAACCGGGTGTCTATCAGCAGATCGCGAAACGCAAGTGGCTGCTGATCGTTAGCATCGTGCTGCTGTGCGCATGGCTCGCTTTTGCGACGAAAAACCTGGCGCTCGACGAAAGCATTGGTTATACGATTCAGGCGATCGGTTTCGCCGCGCTGATCGTGTTCGTGCTGGAGTATTCCGGATCGGTGCGTTCGTCGTGGGTGTATCGCGGGATTGCCTGGATCGGTCTCTATTCGTACGGTATTTATCTCTGGCATTCGCTTGCGCTCGCGCCAGGCGACATGCTGATTCGAAAAGCGACCGCCATGGGTCTTGCACCGAGCGTAATCTGGGTGGCGGCGCTTACCGCGCAGTTCGCTTTCGCGATTGCGATCGGCTATGTGACCACGCGCGCGATCGAGTATCCGTTCCTGCTGATGCGCAACGCGCTGTTCCCGGCCAAGCGCAACAGTTCGGTGCGCGAGGAGGTGCCGGAAGTGCCGGAAGTAGCGGAAGCGCCGGAAGTACCTAAGGTGCCCGTAACAGGCGGCCAGTTATCCTGACCTTGTGATGTGCCGGATCAGGCCATCTGCTGAAGCAAGGTCTGCTTGAATTGCCCGAGCGTGTGCCGTGAGAGCAGATCTTCGCGGGTCGAAGGAGTGGCTTGCGGCGCGTGCGGCCAGGAGGTCATCGTCTCGTTGATCGCCTTGCCGATCGAGGCGGAGCTGAGGTCGCTGAGAATCGGCCCCAGTTCGCAGCGCCGGCTGAACCAGCCGATCAGTCCGTCTTCTGTTGCAATCACGGGTTTGCCGAAACGGTAGGCTTGCACAAGCACGCCGCTCATTCCGTAATGTCCTTTGTAGCCCAGCCAGACTGCGTCGCAGGCGGAGAACAGATCGCGCTCGACATCGTTCGCAATGAACGAATCGAGTACCAGCGGCGCGGGCGTCAGGCTACGTACATGATTGCGCATGAAATGGCGCGTGCCCGCGTCCTGCTCACCCGCGACGATCAGCGTAGGCGCATGCTCCAGACGGGTCAATGCGTGGACCAGTTCATAGATCCCTTTGCGTTCGGTGATCGCGCCGTACACCAGCAGATAACGCTGTGTGGGGTCCAGTCCGAGTCGTTCGCGGGCCTGTACCGGGTTTTCCGCACGCTCGTCGGGAAATGGATCGGCCACATAGGCGATGGCCGCGCTGGTCTTCGAGGCGCTGCGTGCCGCCCACTCCGGCAAGGTGGGGTCGATCGTCAGGAGTGTGCGCAGTCCGGCGGTCCGGATCGCGCGCTTGAAAAGCAACGCCTTGACCGCATTCACGATCGGTCGATCAGGCGACTTGATGCCGACCTTGTGATGATGGAAGGTCGAACGCATCGTGATGCCGATCCACGGTGTCTTGCCGAACGGTGAGCCGAGAAACGGCAACGCGTAGAAGAAGTAATCGACGTAAGGCACGACCACCAGCCTGACCGGTTGCGCGCGGCCGACGATCCGGCAGACGCGCTTGAAATAGCGGTGAAAGCGCGAGTATTGGTTCGACTGGCGCAGCAGCCCGCGTGGCCGCTCCTCGGGATCGACGAACGCGATCTGCAGATCCGCACGGTTCGCGGCGACGATCTGTCTGGCGAGCCGATGGTCTTCGTTGGCGGATTCAGTCGCGAGGATGCACGGATAGCCTGCTTCCGTGCAGGCCTGCATGGTCCATTCGACATAGCGCCAGCGATGGCCGGTGAGGTTGGGTTCCACAATCAGAACGTAGTCTTGTTCCATCGATTCAGTGGTCCTCGGTGGTCGAATGCGTTGTGGAAAAGCAACCTCGCGCCGGTTGTCTGGAGCGCTAACTGAACAACGTTAGCATCGGCGACGTGAGGGGACCCGTCTATTTGACCCGTTCTGTGGGTAAACGTACTAGTGCGCAATAGCTTCGGCTGAACCGGCCTAGCTGATGGCGGTTGTTGCCGATTGTCTCGCGGTAAGGTCGTATATAGCGTTCGATGAAAAAGCTCGCCAGTTCGCTGGTGCGACCTAACTACTTATGCGCCGGCGGCGTTTCGCAGCGATGCATTCAATCGCTGTGTGTGGCCGATTCAACGGCGTTCCGATTCGACGGAGATACAGCTTGCGGGCGATCAGGCTTCCGGCGCTCTCCATGGCGTCCAGCTTCGGCGCGAGCGCGGCGACCTGGGTGCTATTGCAGCAGTTCGCCGTGCGTGGACTCGTAGCGGTCAAGTTTCTGGCGATTGGCCGGATGCTCGGGCCGGCCGCGATCGGCAGCGTGAGCGTGGCCTTGCTCGCAGTGGCGATTGCCGAGGCGCTATCGGATACAGGTCTCGCGCAAGCGGTTATTCAGGGCGAACATCCGCCGACACGTTCGCAACTCGGCGCGCTATGGACGACGCTGACCGCGCGCGGCGTGCTCATCTCACTGCTGCTGGTCGCGCTCGCGCCATTGCTGAGCAGTCAGTTTCATCTGAGCGGTTCGCTGGTGCTGATTCAGCTTGCCGCGCTGCTGCCGCTTTTGCGCGGACTGGCATCGCCAACGTACTACCTCGTGCAGCGCGAGCGGCGCTTCCAGCATATTGCCGGCGTTGAGATTGCGGCGGCATTCGTCGATTGTTCGGTGGGGCTGGGGCTCGCGTATTTCGGCGCCGGTGCGGCCTCGGTGCTGATCGGCCTCGTAGCCGGCGAAAGTCTGAAAAGTACCCTGACCTGGGCAACGATGAACCCGCGGCCGCCGATCCGCGCCGTGTGGTCGGGCATCGGTCACTACGTGGGCTTCAGCCGCTGGATCTGGGCGAGCAGCGTGATCAATCTGCTGCTCAACCAGTTCGACAAGGTTGTAGTCGGCAAGCTGCTTGGCCCGGCGCAACTCGGCGCTTATCAGATGTCGTCGCGGCTCGCGCAGATGCTGCTCGCCGATGCCGCGATCGCCATGTCGCAATATCTCTTCCCTACCTTCGCGGCGCGTCATCGCCGCAATCCGCAATCGGCGTCGCGGCTCATCAAGATTTATCTTCTCGTGATCGCGATCGGGCTGGCGGGATTCGTCGAGGTGCTGAGACTGGTCGCCGAGCCGCTCTTCTCGCTGATTCTCGGTGCAGCCTGGTTGCCTGCGGTGCCGCTGTTCAGAATTCTGGTGATCAACATGGCGATCGGCGCATTGATCGCCGTGCTGGTTGCTTATCTGCGCGCGGTGGGTGATGCGAAGGCGACCGTGCATGCGTCGCTGATTCAGGTCGTCGTGCTGCTGGTCAGTGCGCCTGCGGCGGTTCACTGGTGGGGCGTGACGGGCATTGCCTGGTCCATGACCCTTGGCCTTGGCTGCGCCGCGGCGTGGATGCTGTTCAGGACGCTGACCGCAAGGACGCCATGATTCGTGTTTTACATCTGGTTCTGGCGCCGCGTTTGTCGGGTGCCGAAATCCTCGCCAGGGACCTCGCTATCGATCAAAGCGCGGAGGGTATGGCTGTGTGCGTGGCTTCGCTGTTGCCCGTACATGCCGAATTCATGCCTTTGCAGGACGATCTGCAGAAGCACGGCGTGCAGTGCTGGTTTCCGCTGCGGCGTCACCGCCTTGCAGGCAAATTGTGGAACCTGTTCCTCGTAGTGCGGCGTTTTCGCCCAGACGTGATTTTCGCGCATGCGACGATTCCTTCGTTCTATGCGCGCGCGTTGCCGCTGCGCGTGCCGGTCGTCTACGTCATGCATTCGGCGACCAACGATTTCGAGCGGCCGCTGTTCCGGCGCGTCGAGCACATCCTGTCGGGACGTGCCCGGATGGTGATCGGCGTATCGCAACAAGGCGTGACCGACTATGTGCAGGCCGTTGGGCCACATCCTTCAATGACCGTGGTGCCAAATGGTGTCGACCTCGGGCGCTTCGCGTTTACCGACGGCGCGGCGCATAGCGGCCGTGCGCCTCAGGTTGTGCAGATTGGGCGATATACGTCGGTGAAGAATCAGCTTCTGACGGTGCGCGCTTTCGGCGCGGTGCTCGAGCGAGTGAGAGACGCACGCCTCGTGCTCTACGGCGTGATCGAAGATCCGGATTACCAGCGCGCGGTCATGGACCTCGTGCGGGAATTGGGGCTGGCGGACCAGGTCGTGGTGGCCGGTCCGCGCACCGATGTGGCGAGCGTGTTGTCGGAGTCGAATGTGTTCGTTATGCCTTCGCGCTTCGAGGGACACAGCGTGGCGTTTCTCGAAGCGTTGGCCTCCGGTATCCCGATCGTCGCGAGCAAGATTCAGCCGTTTGCATTCGCTAGCGGATTTCCCGGCGTGCAGTTGGTCGATACCGACAATGTGCCGTGCTATGCGGATGCCGTTGTCGAGGCATTAGGGCAGGCGCGGGCGCAACGCTCGCTTGCCGGCCTGACGCTCAGGGATACAGCGGCCCGCTATCGGGCAATCGCGCATCAAGTCAGCGCTAGTCGTCTGGCCGTATCGATCAGCTAGCTCGCCCAGGCAGCGCCTCTTGCACGTGACACGTCGAGTTCAATGGTGGCTGATGGCGAGACCGCGTTCGTCGGGTGTCGCCTCGGGCGCAGGTGTCGGTTGCCATGCGCTCGCCAGCTCGGATTCGTGCATCGCGATTGTCAGCAGGCGCTGGGCTTCCTTGCTGCTCGAATCGACCAGCAGCGCGTCGTCGGCCTTGTGCCAGACGCATGCCCATCGTGCCATATAGCCGCAACCTCGTGCCACGCTCAGCAGAGCATCCCGCTGCTGTTCGCGTGCGGCCACGGTTGCTCGCATGCGCAGTGCGTCGGGGTTGTCCGGCTGTGCCGCGATGGCCGCCGCCAACCGCACTTTCGTCGCCGACAGATTGTTCTGCTCCAGATTGGCGCGGGCGGCTCTGATCTGCTTCGAGGTATTCACGCGCGGTCTATCGGGCGGGTTGCTGGTCTGGCCGACTGGCTTGGGCTTCGCCTCAGTCGATGCCACGATCATGCGCCGTGACGCCGGCGGCGTAGCAGCAAGCGGCGGAGTAGGGGGAGATCGCACGAGCGCGGGTCTCGCCGGCCTTTGAGCGACGAACACGGGCGCTGACCGCTGGGCGACGGCAACCGGCGGCCTGACGTTCTGGGTCTTCACTTTGCCGGATACCGCGATGGGAGTGCCGTCGACCGAGTCGTTGCTGTGTAGGAAGCCCAGGTACACCGCGGATGCCACGACCAACACCGACACGCCGAGTGCTATCGGTTGGCGCAGTCTCTGCAAGACGGGGGTGGTGACCTGCGGCTCAAGAATGACGGCGTACGGATCGGTTAGATCCCGTGAGGACGGGCGCCAGATTCGCGGTGTCGTCAGCCGGGTTACCAGCATCGGCTTGGTGTCGCCGAACGGCATGTTCAGGGAAGAGGGCCGCGTGGCGCGCGCGCCGAACGAATCGACCGGACGCGCATTGCACTCGGTGCACGGCGTAAAGCGACCGGCTAGCGGCGCACCGCAGTGCTCGCATTGGAAGTAATCATGCTGATCGGAAGTAGCGTCGCTAAGCATTGCCGTGTCGCAAATGGGCGTCGAATGCCGGCGCCACAATCAGGAAGAACAAGGCACCGCAACGAGGCTTGCAAGCGGGATTACTGTGTGACGACGTAACCCCGTGCCTGCATGCACGCGCCATACGCGGCCCAATACTGTGTCATAGGCGGTTCGGGTGCCGGCAGCGGCGGCAGCTTCACGCCGGATGCCGCGCCCGCTGCTGCTGTCTCCGAGGCGCCGTTATCCGCGAGGGTTGCCGATGCAGGCGTGGCGGCCGCGGTAGTCGCGCTTGCCGCCATTGCGGTGGCCGCCTTTGCGGTTGTCGCCGTGGTTGAACTGGCTGTCTTCGTCGCCGCAGCGGTCGTTGCGTTAGCTGTTGCTGTGCTCACACCGGGCTCACTTGCAGCAGGCGCGGCCGCGGCTGCGGGCATGCTTGCGCCCGGAGGCGCCGCTGAAAAACTGCTGGGGGGTAAAGGTGGCCGCGACGGCACACCGGTCGACGAAGTCTTGGTTGCCGCCGGTTTGCGCGGCGGAAGCTGCGATTCGTGCGCGATGTTGACCTTGGTCTGCTTGTTGGCCGTGGCATAGCACATCGCGGTGTCGATGCTGCGCTGATAGGCGCTTTGACTTCGGATTGGATAGGTGAGCGGCTGCCATGCGAAGGCAGCACTGCTAAACACCCATAGCGTCAAGGCCGTATATATTCTGATTCCCATCGCAGTCGCTCCCGCAGCGATGTTTCGCCGTTCGCCGGCAATCGCGCTTCGCGGTACGTTCTCGTGGTTGCTGATTCTGCCGCTGAACGGCGGCTCACTGCCGCGAAGGCTGCTCTCTTCAGCGTAACACCTGGCACTCTCGACGGAAGGCGCCGCATAGCGCGCGAAAACGCCATCCTGCAGTCGAATCAAGCCACCTTGGTGTGAGAGGGCGGGAAATAGTGTGAAAGGGCGCGAAAGCATAGGGGGATTCCCTGAACGCCGCGCGGCGGACTGCGGATTGCCCAGTCCCTTTTTGCGCGAAAACTTTCCGTGCCTTACCGATAGCCGAGATGGGTGGGAAATCCACCCCTTACCAGGCATTTGGAAATGTTTTCATCGCTTACGCTGAATGCTCAACCCGTAAGGAGATCAAGCATCATGAGCATACAAAGTGTAAGCGGTTCGCAAACCGGCACTGACCTGCTTTCTGTCGGCGCCACTCGCCGCTCGGGCGGTGGCGGCTGCGAAAAAGCTGCGTCTTCATCGTCCTCGTCGTCTTCGTCGACCAGTTCGACGGACGCGAACCCGCTGTTGTCGGCACTTGAGGCGGCGCTGTCGGCGCTTGGGATTGGCAGCACGGCGTCGACCACGGCTGCGTCGGGTACGTCGGGCACGGCGGCTTCTTCGAGCTCGTCCAGCACCGCGGTCTCTTCCACCTCGTCCACGGGCGATTCGTCGTCAACCAGTTCGGTATCCGGAGCGCTGCAGGCTTTTCTCGGGGCGCTGTTTCAGACGCTAGGGTCGCTTCAGCAATCGGGCAACAGTGACGCCTCCACGTCTACTAGCACGAGCGGTTCGACGAATTCGGTCGCGACGTCTTCCTATGGAGATATTGGCGGGGCGCTGAATGCGCTCGCACAGGAACTCGGGTCCGGCAGCACGACGAGTTCGAGTGCGGCGTCCGCTACTGCGGGAACAAGTAGCGATGCTTCTTCGTCTTCTTCGCAGACGTCGACGCTGCAGACGGATTTCCAGGCGCTGTTGAGCTCACTCGGCGATAGCAGTTCGGGGACGTCGTTGCAGTCGTTTGTGCAGACGCTCGCGAATAATCTTAAGGGGCACTCGCATATGCAAACGGTTGGGAGCCTGGTGTCGACTACGGCTTAAGGTAACGAAAGTACCCGCAGTTTCCCGTCCTTCCTGAGGCCTCCATCAGGAAGGATGGGCGCCGGATCTGGCTGTTAGCGAACACGTACTATCACTTCGGTGAGCGCCAGTGCGCCGCTATGCGGGTAACGGTGTTGAGCCTAAACTACCCGCATATTGCCAGTCCCTTGGGATTTTATGCCCCCTCGCGAAGACCATAAAGGTCAGCCGCTTGCCTCGTCCTCCACGCCGGTCGGCGCCGAGGCATTGCAAGACCCAGCCCTGCTGCGCCGCCTGCTACGCGCCAAAGACCGCATGGACGCCGCCTCGCACGAGGCCTGGCCGGTCAAGCGCCTGGCCGAAGTCAGTGGCGTCTCCGAAGCCCATTTCGCGCGCTCCTTCAAACGGGCCTTCGGCCTGCCACCGCACCGCTACCTGCTGACACGGCGCATCGAGCAGGCCACCACTCTGCTGCGCGACACCGAGCTCGGCGTCACGGAAATTGCCTTCGCCACCGGCTGGGAGAGCCTGGGCACCTTCGGCCGCATCTTCCGCGACATCACCGGGCAAAGCCCCACCGCCATGCGCCGTGAGGCCCAGGCCAACATGCCTCAACTCGATCGCGTGCCGGCCTGCGTCCTGAAGGCCGCACAGCGCCCCGATCTCAACATCGCAGTTTTGGAGAAGCGCCGCCGCGTGGCCAAGGATAAATTCCGGCCATCAACCAAGGAGGTGTCATGAACCAGGGTATCAATGTGGTGGGCTTGTACGTCGATAACCAGGACGAGGCGCTCAGCTTCTACGTCGACAAGCTCGGATTCCGCGTCCACACAGATGTGCGCAACGGTCCCTACCGCTGGCTCACCGTCCAGCATCCGGATCAGCCCTCGTTCCAGCTCGGCCTGTTCACACCCGGCCCGCCCATCCACGACGAGGCTACCGCGCAAACCCTGCGCGCTATGGTCGCCAAGGGGGCCATGCCGCCTCTGGTCCTCTCCGTGACCGACTGTCGTGCCAGCTACGCCGAGCTGAAAGCCCGCGGCGTGGAATTCACCCAGGAGCCGATAGACCGCTTCGGCAGCGTCGATGCCGGTTTTCGGGACCCTGCCGGCAACGGCTGGAAGATGATCCAGGCGTCAAAGAGCACGGCATGAACACCAGCACCTGGATTCGCCGATTTCACCGGTGGGTATCCATCGCGTTCACGCTGACGGTTATCGCCAACTTCGTCGCCATGGCCCTGAGAAGCGGCCCGCCGCCGCCCTGGATCACCTACGCGCCGCTGCTGCCGCTGGCCCTCTTGCTGCTCACGGGGCTCTACCTGTTTGCGCTGCCCTACATCAGCCACCAACGCGCCCGTCATAGCCCGGGGCGTTCTATAGGCGACCAGGAGACGCCGCTCGCATGAAGGATTCCCACACTGTGCACCGCGAGTCCGCCGCCGAACTCATCGATGCCCGGCGTTAGTTGTTGCACGACTGGAGAGGCAATCTGCTCTTCGGCCCGGGTGTGCCATCCGTGCTCGCGAAACAGAAAATAATCGCCTAGACTGCATTTCTTCTTTTGCGAGTTTCTGTTGAGCATTCGTGGCGATAGGGCCTTACTCAGTGGATACGGCAACGCATGCACCTTCGGGTGCGATGAATCCTTCGGACTACGTCGCGCAGCATTTGCAGAATTTCGCCCCGTCCTCGCCGGCTCCAGCCTCCACCTCGATCGCTGCTGGGCATCACCTGGCAATTTTCTTGTGGAATCCCTACGCGTTCGTTCTTCCCGTTGCTCTGTTCGTGGTGCTGGTATGCGTCGCTGCTTTCCGTGATCGCTGGGCTGTCTTCAGGTTCGCTATACGAATGACTTTCGGGCAGCGTCTGTATGTATGGTGGTCCTGCGCCTGGCGGCAGTGCCTTGCGAATATTCTGCTCGCCATCATCGGTCTCATGGCTTTCCTGTTTCTATATCGGAAAGCAGCCGCGCCTATCGTGAAACTGTCGGCGGGCCTGATCAAACCAGGCGCGGGAATGATTTCGGTCATGCTGGCTCTTGCGATCGGAGCGATGCCGATCATCCTGGCCGCTTTGATCTACATGCTGCTGAGCCTGCCGTTCGTGGGATACGCGGTACAGAGTGGACTTGCCTCGCACGCACTGCCCGGGCCTAAGCGGTTTAATGTCAGCCGCGCGACGCTGCTCGGCTTGACCACGTTTGTGTGGTCTTTGCCCGGCAGCCTCATGATCGCCAGCGTAGTCGTTCCTTTCCCCGATCGTGTCGCCGATGTGCTTCGCGTGCTGCTCTTCGTTGTCTGGGGAATGTACGTCGTATTGCCGCGTCAGGTGCGCAGGGTTGCGCGTCTGGCAGAGCATGGGCGTTAAGGCTTTGCGTTTTGTTTCGAATAATAGTTGTCGCGGGGGAAGGCCCCGAGTTTGGTTTTGCTTGTCGACGTTATCCGGCGGTTGCCGTCTGGAACGGTTTGTACAGCGCGCGTATAGACGTCGGCAAGGGCGGCTTGACACCGCGTCGTAGCCGCTTACGCTCACAACGCTTTCAGCAGTGTGGTCAGGCCGTTTCCGCGCTATACGCGCTCGCCTGTTCGAGCAGCCATGTCCGGAAAAGCTCCAGCGGTTTGCCATGGCTCAGTTCGGTGGGGTAGACGAGGTAGTACGCGGAATCGACCGTGGTGGCGCTATCGAACGGGATCACGAGGCCGAGCTGCTTCAACTGGTTGCCGACGAAGAATTTCGGCACCAGTGCGATGCCGAGCCCTGCCGCCGCAGCGCTGATCAGCATGCTGTGCAATTCGTAGCGCACGCCCTGCATGGTGCTGCTGTCCTCGACGCCGAGACTCGAAAACCAGTGTGCCCAGCCGTCGGGGCGCGTGGTGGAATGCAGCAATGGATAGGCGAGCAGTTCGTGTGCTTTCTCGATGGGCTTGTCGAGCAGCGATGGCGCGCAGACCGGCACGACTTCCTCGCCGAACAGATAGTCCCACGACGTGCCCGGCCAGGTGGGCTTGCCGTAATGGATCGCGGCTTCGAAGTGCGATTCCTCGAACGAAAAGGTGTCGGTTCGCACGCCCATGTTCACGCGGACATCCGGTGTGCGGTCGTAGAAATTTTTCAGGCGCGGGATGAGCCATTGCGACGCGAACGTGGGCAGCACGGCCAGTTCCAGGTAGCCACCCCCGCCGCCGTGCGCGATGATCGACAGCGTGTCACGGTCCAGATGTTCAAGCGAGCGGCGTACCTGCGTTCCGTAGATGCGGCCGGCTCGCGTGAGCACGACGCGCTGCTTCGCGCGCACGAATAGATGTACGCCGAGATTCGCTTCGAGCGTTGCGATCTGGCGCGACACTGCGCTCTCCGTCAGGAAGAGTTCCTTTGCCGCGTGCGTGAAACTTTCGTGGCGGGCGGCTGCTTCGAACGCGAGCAACGCGCCCATGTTAGGTATCTTGAACTTGCGCATCTTGATTCCAGGCACTCATTAAGTAGCAATTTAATCTCGCTTTGCGCGTGAGGCAATGAATTAAAATAATGCATGGTTGCCCACGGAGATCACACGCTCATTAAGCGGGCTCGACTTCGTTGGCATGAATGCGTGCGCCAGAGGCGCATCCTAGCTTCGTTCAGCGGAGCCTTCTGTGTGGTCACTTCCGATCAGCGCGCGCGGCCCGGGCGCGCTGATGCGTTGGCTCGCACTGCCCGATCTTGAATTGCGCCATGAGTTCGCTTTGGCGATCGATGTCTTCCTGCAGGGCAGCGCGCGGATGCCGAACCGACAATAAGAGGGACCCAGATGAAACTCCTGGCATTGACCTACGGCACCGAAGGTGACACGCGACCTCTGGCTGTGTTGTGCCGCGCCTTGATGGATGCAGGACACGAAGTGACGCTGCTTGCCGATGGGGCAACGCTCGGGAGCGCTAGCGCCCTGGGGGTTCCCTATGCGGCGTTGAGCGGAAACATGAGAGACGAGTTGGCTGTCCTGGTGTCCAGCGGTAAAGGCGTTAACGCCACGGCGGCGGGTTTGGCGCGTATCGCAAACGCCCAGGCGCACAGCTGGATGCAACAGACCGCCGAAGCTGCGGCCGGCTGCGACGGGCTGATCGTATCGGGCCTGGCCGCTTTCGTGGGCTTATCGGTGGCCGAGTATCTTGGCATACGAGTGATCGGCGCGGGTCTGATACCCATCTCCCCGACACATGCATTCCCCTCGCCGTTCCTTCCTCCTCGCTGGGTCCCCGCAGTGTTAAACCGGACAAGCCATCAGGCTGTGAATGGGCTGCTATGGCACGCCTTCCGTAAAGCGACAAATCAGGCAAGACGGAGCGTGCTAGGGCTGCCACCGCGCCAGAAGCAATGGACGGCGCACCCTATGCTGTATGGCCTTTCGCCAGCTCTGGTGCCCGAACCGCGGGATTGGCCCGCGCACACCAGGCTGTGCGGGCAATGGCTGGCCCCAGCGGATTCCTGGGCACCGCCGGCTGCACTTAAAACATTTCTGGATGCGGGCGAACCACCGGTTTATCTGGGATTCGGTAGCATGGTTGGATTCGACCGGGAAGCAGTGCTTAACATTTTCATAGGTGCAGCAGAAGGGCTCCGGGTGCTCTTGTACCCGGGCTGGTCCGGTATTCCAGACATGGTGCTGCCCGAAAATTTCTTCATCGTCGAAGAAACACCACATCAATGGCTATTTCCACGCACGTCGCTGGTTATACATCACGGCGGTAGTGGCACGACCCATTCTGCGTGCCGTGCTGGCGTGCCATCGGTCGTGTTGCCTTTTGCCGGAGACCAGTCGTTCTGGGCGCATCAACTGAACCGCCTGGGCGTAGCGGACCGTGCAGTGTCAACGCGCAAGCTGGACCGGGACAAGCTTAAACAGGCGATCAGATTTGCGCAGCGTGCTGAGACCAGACAGCGGGCTGCGGCATTAGGAAAACAAATGGCGCAGGAAACCGGAACGGCGACAGCTGTTGCGGAGATAGAGGGCATCCTGGGTATGTGACGCCAGGTGTCGAGGCTCATTTAACTTTGAACTGGTCATGCCGCTTGGATGAGGTTCTCGGGGCGTGCTGCTCAGCCAACTCTGAACCAGCGGTTCGCTTAACTTTGAACTTTCTGGAGCGCTTCCAAAACTCCAAGGGTCAGCGACCGATATCGGCGTATTAGTCCCGAGTGGCCACATCGGTGGCGTCGGCCTGTACCAGTGCGCGCACGAGCAAATACACGGCTGGCAAGTTGTCGTCGTCACGTCGCCAGTCGACAGGTTCGTCGAGATCCATCCCGGACAAACGACTTTCCTCAAACCGGACAAACGTCGAGCGTACTGTCTCATCGTGCTTCGCCAGGAAGCCCCGATTCTCAAAGACCTGTTCGTCGATTGTCAGCAGCGTGCGCCAGGTCGGCAATTGTGCGCTGCTTGAGTAACGGCGACGGCCATTGGCAAGGTAACGACCTGCGACCGTGGCAATGATCTGCTGGAGGTCGAGCGACGCGCTGCGAAGTGCGCGTTCGAGGCTGACAGGATTGATATCGTGGACATCCATATCAAGAGCGGAGTTGTTAGTCATACGGTTATCTTCCTGAAGACTCGCGGCAATTCCCAGCATCAAAGTTGATGCTTCAACAACGTTTGGCTTCGCTGTGCCAACAACTGGCGGATCTGGGCAAGGTAGTTATCGCCAACCGTACAGTCGCCAACAGGTCGGATATGTTGATGAGGCGTTGGCGGACGTACGCCGAGATAGCGGCACACCGCGGACAAATATGGTTTGCCGTTGCCGCCCAGATGCCGCGCAGCGACAGCCACACGCACGTCTCCGACGTGCTTGCGCAACCACGCAAGCGTTTCGCGATCACCGTCGTTCAAGATGCGGATGAGTTGGTTCATGACCGATCCTGTATATAAAAACAGTACTGTAAATTTATACAGTATTCGGCCGGAATGCAAGTTAATTCGCAGGCTGTTGGACTTGGCGGAAAGAAAGCGCTAACAGATCGATACTGCGCTGCTGTTCCCTTGCCCTCGCGAGCAACCAGCGATGGAAGGCGCGGCACTGAGGACGATCGAACGTACTTTCGCGCCAGGTAAGAAAATACGGCCACGGCAACGGAATGGCCGAAACAACGGGCATCGAGAGCCGCCCCGCCGCCAGATCGTCTGCGACCATCGAGCACTGGGCGAGCACGAAACCATGGCCGTCGATCGCAGCCTGAATCGCCACGCTCGACAGGGAATGCACCTGATGCGGTTCGCGCAGTGTGACTGTCTCGACACCGTTCGCGGCGAACCAGTCGCGCCAGGACGGCGGCGAAGCGAACTTTGGCAGCCAGTCAACCGCGATCAACTCGAACGCGGCGAGATCAGCAGGCTTAAGCGCGACTTTGCCCTTGCGTGGCAGGATCTGCGGGCTGCATACCGGCACGACGCTATCGCGGAACAGTTCGATGGAGGTGCCTGCGTCGTCGATACGATCGCCGTAGCTGATTCGAAAGTCGATCTCGTAGACATCCGGCGACGGCTCCGCATGCGAGCCATCCAGGTAGACGCTGATGTCTGGATGCGCCTTTTGCCAGGCATTGATGCGCGGCGCGAGCCACTTCGATAGCAGCGAAGGCAAGGCGCTGACATTGAGGCTGCGCATGTTCTTTGAGCGCTCGATGTCGTCCTGCGCGATGCGCAAAGTTTCGAACGCCGCGAGGCAACTCTCATGATATCGGCGGCCCGTGGCGGTCAAGCGCATCCGCTTGCCTTCTTTAGTGACGAGCTTCACGCCGAGCGCGTTTTCGAGCAGCTTGATTTGCTGACTGACCGCACCGGGAGAGATATCGAGTCTGCGCGCAGTCTCGACAAGGCCGTCGCAGCGGCCAAGTGTTTCGAAAATCTGGATCGCGCGAAGCGGTGCGAGCGTGTTCATATCGAGTTTGGCCGACAAAGACAGTTTAGAAATTCTAAAGTAAATCGCACTTTCCAAGTGCTGTTCTTTTCTATTTTGACTTTCTACAGTCGATGCAAAGGCTGTGTGGGATAGCGCGCAGGGCCGGTGGCAATGAAAACAGAGGAAGCAGCGATGTTCGTCAGAAACGCGTGGTACGTCGCGGCGCGCAGCGCCGAAGTCCAGCAGTGCCTCATGCCGTTGAAACTGCTCGGCGAACGGGTCGTGCTATTTCGCACCCCGGATGGGGCGGTGGTCGCGCTCGAAGACGCGTGTCCGCATCGCAAGCTGCCGTTGTCGATGGGTCGATTGCTTGGCGATCGAATCGAATGCGGATATCACGGCCTGACCTTTGACTGCGCCGGGGCATGCGTGCGCGCACCGGCCCTGTCGCGCATTCCGCGGGCGGCGCAGGTACGCAGCTATCCTATCGAGGAGCGTTATGGTCTCGTCT
Organism: Paraburkholderia sediminicola; assembly: GCF_046026855.1. GTDB lineage: Bacteria > Pseudomonadota > Gammaproteobacteria > Burkholderiales > Burkholderiaceae > Paraburkholderia > Paraburkholderia sediminicola_A. The sequence continues at coordinate 73,997 of NZ_JAQQET010000014.1, forward strand.
GGATCTGGATGGGCGAGGCCAGACTCGCCGATACGGCCCAGATTTTCGATGTTCCAGAATGGGGCGATCCGGCATGGGGCGTGAACGAAGGCGACGCGATGACGGTAGCTTGCAACTATCTCTACGTGACGGACAACCTGCTTGATCCGTCACACGTCGCGTGGGTACATCCGGGCTCGTTCGGCAACGCCGCGTGCGAAGCCGAGCCCTTGAAAACCGTTGCAAACGATGGCGGCGTGACCGTTTCACGCTGGATGCATGACGTCGATGTCGCACCGTTTTATGCGAAGTTCGTCAAATTCTCCGGACGCTGCGACCGCAAGCAGCACTATGAGGTTCGGTTTCCCTCGCACGCGATCATCAAGGCGGTCTTCACGCCGGCGGGTACGGGTACCGACGACGGCTCGCAGCACGATCACGTGTTCCTGATGAACTCATACAATTTCATGACGCCGATCGACGAATCGCATACGCGCTACTTCTGGTTTCAGATGCGCAATTTCGATCAGCAAGACGAAGCGGTATCGCGACAATTCAATGAGGACGTGCGCCACGCGTTCGACGAGGACCGCGCCATCCTTGAAGCCGTGCATGAAGGCATGGCAAACCGGCGCACGCCGAATCTCGACCTTGGAATCGACGCTGGTCCACTCAGGTTCCGTCGCGGTGTGCAGCGGTTAATCGATGCCGAGCATGTGGCGTCGGAACCTGCGCCGCTTGTGCGCTTGCCAACTCCGGCAACAGATCAACAGGCGAGGTGATGCGATGAATCTCTCGACGAATTTCGCCAATCAGCGCGAGCGCTTTCTTGAGGCCGCTGCGCGCGTCAAGGCCACTCATGTCGCCTATCCTCACCCGATGTACGGGCCGCGCGGCGAGGCGCTCTCCACGGACGTCGCTATCGTCGGCCCCGCCGGTGCGCAAAAGCGCCTCGTGCTGCTGTCGGGAACTCATGGCGTGGAGGGTTATTACGGCTCCGACAGTCAGATCGCGTTGCTCGAAAATCTGCAAGATCGCGCCTTACCTGAAGACACCTGTGTCGTGCTCGTGCATCTCGTCAACCCGTGGGGCACGGCGTGGCTGCGTCGGGTGAATGAAGACAACGCTGACGTCAACCGCAACTACATCGACTTTACGCACGCACCACCGGCGAATACGGCATATGAAACGCTGCACGAGATCTATCTATGCCGCGATCTCGACGGACCGCAGCGTCAGCGCGCGGATGAGCAACTCGCCTTGCACATGCGCAATCTCGGGGAAGCACGCGTGCGCAATATCATCGAAGCGGGACAGTACCGGCATCCGGACGGCATCTTCTTTGGCGGCACACAGCAGACGTGGACGAACCGCACGGTGCGTCAGATCATGCAGGCACATGTCGCGGGTGCGCGAACTGCCATTGCCTTCGATCTGCACACCGGTGCGGGCGCGTACGGACATCCGATGCTGATGACAATTGCCGAGCGCAAGGTGTCCGCGCACGACACCGCGCAATCGCTGTATGGGCCCTGGCTGTACACGATCCTCACTGCGGCGGACGCGTCGTCTGATAGCGGCGTCGCAGCGACGGCGACCGGTTATACCTCGCAGGCACTGATCGACCAGCTTACCGACGTGGATCTCATGCCACTCGTGATCGAATGCGGTACATACGACGGCGCGCGCGGACACACCTTGCTGCGCGACGACCACTGGCTGCATCTGCACGGCGATCCTTTCGATGCGACGGGGCGCCGGATCAAGGCCGCGCTGCTAGAACACTTCTATCCCGCTGACGCCGACTGGCGCGACTTGATCGCGCTGCGCACGCGGCAGATCTGGCAGCGGGCACTCGACGCACTGACGAAGATGTAGTCCGCGAAGACTTTCGCGCGACACGGTTCTTTCACCCTACCCACCGGCGGCAAACGTCCACGGTGTAACACACGAACGGGAGCGCATATGAGACGCATCATTCTGGGTGCCGTGCTGGCAATTGCCGCGCTGGCCACACAGGCGAAGGATATGACGGAGTTACGCTTTGGCGTCGACCCGACCTATGCACCGTTTGAATCGAAATCGCCTTCTGGGCAACTCGTCGGCTTTGAGATCGACCTGGGCAACGAAATCTGCAAGCGCTTGCAGATGCATTGCGTATGGGTTGAAACAGGCTTCGACGGCATCATTCCTGCTCTGCAAGGCAGAAAATTCGACGCAATCCTGTCGGCGATGTCGATTACGCCGAGGCGCGAAGAGCAGGTTGCTTTCTCCCAGCCGCTTTTCAACACGCCGAGCCGCCTGATTGCTAAAGATGGTTCCGGTTTGCAACCAACCGTTCAGTCGTTACGGGGCAAGGCCGTTGGCGTCGCTCAAGGTTCGACACAGGAAGCGTACGCGAAGGCGAACTGGGCGACAGTGGGCATCAACGTGGTGTCGTACGCGAATCAGGAACAGGTATATCCGGATCTGCGCTCCGGTCGCATCGATGCGACCTTCACGGATGCGCTTGCAGGCATCAACGGCTTTCTAAAGACACCGCAGGGCAGCGGTTACGGTTTTGCCGGTCAAGGTGTTAGCGATCCGAAAACACTCGGCAAAGGGGCGGGTATTGGCTTTCGCAAGGGCGACTCTGCACTGCGCCAGAAAGTCGATCAGGCAATTGATTCGATGCTGAAAGACGGCACGTACAAGCGCATTGAGCAGAAGTACTTCGACATCGATATTCACGGAACTTGATCGCAAGTACTGATGCTCCTGCATCCTGGATGCAGGAGCATCAGTGCAAGTTCCGCTTCAGCAGGTCCGATCGGGTCTTTGACGGCATCGTTTCGCCTGGTCGATTCGTGTTCTAGCTTGATGGGGAATCCGATCATTGCGCAATAGACGTCCGCTACGGACGTCTGTCGTCTCGTGGACGAGCAAGCCGCAAAGCATTACTGTCGAGATTCATTTAACTTTGAACTGAGCATGCCGCTACGATAAGGCTCCCCGAACTTGCTGCTCAGGTAACTCTGAACCCTTGGGTCACTTAAGTTTGAACTATCCGACGTCTAGTTCATTTAACTTTGAACTTTCTTGACGATCCGCCGGCGATTCCATCCAACCGCCGATTGGGCCGTTGGTTGTCGAAGTTCCGGAGCCAGCATCATATCCACATGCCTGGAGAGCAGCACGTAGATGATCCACAGATCTATCACGACCGTCTTCGACGTATTCACGATGCGCAGTGTCTGGTGCGGATCGTCAGCAGCCGATCAGCTCTCGGCGATCAAGTCGATCTCGGTCGATGGGTATCCTTCGGGTCGGCCGTGCTTATCTCTGGAGAAAGAAATGAACTTCCCCGTTCCAAGGCTGCGGCGGAAGCCACGAGTCGGCGTCGACATGCCACGATGAAGTTTTGAACGCTCATCAACACCAGCGAGATGGGGGGCCTTTCATTCTCCAGAGGGAAATCCTTGTGCAACAACCTGTTGCACAAATTGCGCCGAAACCCTAATGAGCTTGCGGGCAACAGATTAATTACCTTACCCAGCCGGTCCCGGCGACGGATGTGTCGATGCAGAATCATCGCGCAGCAATAAACCTTCTGGACGATCCGTTCCCTCCTCGAGGAGTTCAATCAGGTTTCCTGCCGGATCGGTGAATTTTGCGACTATGAAACCATTGCGCGCAATCAGCGGTTCCATTTTCGTTCCCGCGCCGTTGTTCACTGCCCGCTGCATGATGCCGAATATTCCGCGAACGGTAAAAACAAAGGGGTTTTCAGCATTGGGATGCATCCTGCTGTCGAGAATCACCCGAACTGCAGGGTTGGACCTCGCCTGCTCGACACTCGCACCGACGTTCAGCATGACGGCATGCTCAAGGATGCCGCCGATTTGTTCCAGTCCGAAAGTCTGGCGATAGAAGGCAGTTTGTCGAGCGAGGTCCGGCGAGGCGATGCGCACATAACTTAACCCGACGACCTCCGGCTCCAGTTGCCGTGCGAATGCTAAAGCGTCAATTGTCTGTTCCATCAACTTGCCTTTTCTATTCCTGAAGGTTGATCGTCGCGCCGCGCAAGGCGGCCGTCTCGAGCAGGGCCACGTCGGCTTTCTTCTGCGCCGCGGCGAGAAACTCCGGTCCAAAGGCCACTCCCTCGACCCGAACGAACTCGCACTCCATCCCAAGGAAGGTCAAGACCGCGCCCAAATAACGTTCCTGAAAATCGAACGACTGCAACGGTCCCTCAGTGTAGACGCCGCCTCGGGCACCGAGGATCAACGCCGGCTTACCGCCGAGTACCCCCTCCGGCCGACCGTCTGCGCCATAGCGGAATGTCCTGCCCGCCCGGGCTATATGGTCTACATAGGCTTTCAGTCCCGAAGGAATGCCGAAGTTGTACATCGGGACACCGATCACCAGCTGGTCCGCAGACAAGACCTCATCGACGAGACTGTCCGATAGTTGCAACTGTGCCGACTGCTCACTCGTAAGGAGTTCTGTCGGCGTTCGCAAAGCCACGATAGTAGGCTCATCCAGATGACCCACCGGGTTCCGCCCGAGGTCCCGGCGAACGACGCTGACTCCGGGATACCGCGACTCCAGCATCTGAACCGCACGCTCTGTCAACGCGCGACTAACAGACTCCGTCAGACGCGGGCTGCTCTCGATCACAAGCACATTTTTCATCTCAATTCGTCTCCGAATATATCTATTGCGCCCTTTGCCCTCGACCGGAGCAAACCGGCATTGCTGAAGCGATTTGAAGTTGTTGTCAACTGTAACGGCCCGGCGAGGCATTGGGAGCGTGCAATCCCGCACAACTGTCGTGCTTTTTTAGCACTGCGGCAGGGGAAATTGCCTCAGGGACCGAGGTGGGCTCCCTTCATGAATACTGTATGGCGGCGTAGCGTTCGGCTTCCCTGCGCAAGATAGCGGGGTTCCCCCTTGGTCCATCATGGACGCAAAGCAACCTTGTTCAGACATGTGCCGAAAGGCGTGACGGGATTGACCGCCCAGCGTGAAATACTCGCCCGCTAAATGATGCCCAAGCCCCGTCCAGGCGTCTAAATTTGCAAATGTGTTTTCTATACCCAAAGATTCAAAATGCTCCAGAACGAACTTATGCTTCCGCTGAGCGTGCAGGGTGCAATTTCGCTCTGTTAACCGCGTCAAGATCGAAATCAGAAATATCGGTAGCCTGAAAAATTCAATGCGGCAGGAATCTGTCAATGAAGGTCTTCATGAGATTCTCTCAGGTTGTTATAAGAAAGGCTTAGATGAATGCGGCGACTGCGACAGCCGCCTGACCGATGAAATCGGCAAGTTTCAACTAAAAGAGCGTGACGCTCGACGGCCAACCGATGATACAAAATCAGCGGAGACATAGATGAAGCTTTTCCTTACCAGCATGGCCCCCTATCCGCGACGCGTTACGCTATATCTGAATGAGAAAGGAATCACCTTAGACAGGCAGGAAGTTGATCTGCATCGCCTGGAGAACCAAAGCCCTGAATTCCGGGCGAAAAATCCGGCCGGAAAAGTTCCTCTCCTTGAACTCGATAACGACAGTTACCTGCCGGAGTCTGCAGCGATCATCGAGTATCTCGAAGAGCTATACCCAACACCGCCGATGATAGGCCGCACGGCCGAAGAGCGAGCCCAGGTTCGCGCCACGGATAGGGTCGCAAGCGAGGTATTCGTCCTGCTCAGTCAAATATTGATGCATACCTCGCCGGTCGCACTGCAGATACATCCTGGCCTCCGTCAGATGCCAGATGTTGGCACCGCCCTGCAGCCCCTGCTCGATCAGTTGCTCGACCAGTTGGAACAACGCATAGGCGATCAGACATTCCTGGCAGGTGCAACGCCAACGATCGCGGATTGCACGCTCTTTGCCTTGATGGAGGCGATTTATCCAGGCTTCGGCTATGAACTCCCTGAACGCTGTGGGCGCCTGCGGGCCTGGTATGACATGTTCCGGCTGCGGCCATGCGTCAGCATGTAGCCCCACGTCGCGCTTTGTACCACCCCGGAACCGTGCACGCGTGCTTTCTTTGACGCTTCTCCTACATCAGTTTTGATTTTTTCAGCATTACTCAGAGGTACACATGTCATCCGATATTACGGACGTTGAAGTTCTTATCATCGGTGGAGGGCCGGTCGGTCTCGTCTCTGCCATTCAGCTCGGCCGAGCGGGGATCAAAACGCTTCTATTGGAACGGCGTTTAACCTTTTCCGTCCACACCAAGGCTTCCGGCATCCATGCCCGCACCATGGAAATCTATCGGCAACTCGGGCTGGCCACCATCGTCCGACAACAGGGCGAGACATCGGGAAATGCCTTTTCGTTCGGCTGGATGACACGGATGAACGGGATTGAGCTCGGCAAGCTCACACTTGGAGCCACTCAGGCTGAGAGAGATCTGTTTTCCAGCTGGTCACCGGAAACGATGACGCTTTGCAGTCAGGACATTTACGAGCCACTATTCGCAGAAGTGCTCAAGGACTATCCGTCCGTCGAACTGCGTTTAAATTCGCCCGCCACAAGTATTGCTCAGGACGAAAGCGGTGTGACGGTAGCATATACATCGGGTGAACGGGGTCCAGGTAAAGTCAGGGCTCAATACGTTATCGGCGCGGATGGCGTCAGAAGTCACACCCGAAATTGGCTCGGCATTACTGAGGATGCCATTCCGTCATTTGGCTCCTCCCTCAACGTCCTGTTCGAGGCAGACATGGAACCTTATCGCGCCGGCCGCGAGTATGGTCTTTTCTGGATCATCAATGGCGATACGCAAGGCGCGTTCGGATGGCGACGGCGCGGCAATCTGTGGTCGTACAACTTCGAAGTGGCGGAGGGCGAAGACCCTTCGATATATACGGCTGAACATTGCACCCAAGTGATTCGGGCTGCGGCAGGCGTGCCGGATCTCGTCGTGAACATTGTCAGCATACTGCATTGGCAGCACGATCAATCGGTAACCAACGAATGGCGCTCTGGCCGCGTGTTTCTGGCGGGCGATGCCGCCCATCGCTTTCCGCCGCATGGTGGCTTCGGCATGAACAGCGGTGTGCAGGACAGTCAGAATCTGGCTTGGAAACTGATCGCGTGCCTGCGTTGGGGAGCCGGCAATCGTCTGCTCGACAGCTATCAGGCGGAACGTAAACCGGTCGCCCAGTTCAATGGTGACCAGTGTGTCCTCAATACGCGGCGCATGGCCGAAACCGGCTGGCTGCTTAAAGATGCGCGGGGGCTAGCGGCCATAGAAACTCCCGAAGGAGAGGCGCTTCGACAAAAGATCATCGCTGGCATCCCCAAACAACGAGAGCAACTGTTCTCGCAGGGACAGCAATTCGGCCGCATCTATCAGTCGACTGCGGTCATTGACGACGACACACCGGTCGAGGAATCCGACATCTCGACCTACAGGCCGACCGGGCATCCGGGCGCGCGCGCGCCCCATGTCTGGCTACAAGGCGACGACGGACAGTCCTTCTCGACAATCGATCTTTATGATGGTGGTTTCGTCCTGTTCGCCGCATCGGATGGCGGCGCGTGGCTTTCCGCAGCTTCGGACGTCGCTGGAGTCTTGAGCGTTCCGTTGACTGCGTTTCGCCTGGGAAGTCCCGGTTATGTCCAGCGTCCCGGCGACACACCGTGGGAAACAATGGTCGGGGTCGGTCATACCGGTGCAGTGCTCGTGAGACCCGATGGGCATGTGAGCGTCCGTTGGGATGCACTCCCCGACAATGCGCCTGGTGCTCTCAAGGTCGCCCTGCAACAAGTCCTCGATATCAGGTAGCGTGACGTACCGAGCGATCGCCTCGCCGCCTAAGAAACGGCTTCAAGTGCGACGCGTGTCGCCGTCCGCGGACGTAAATCGGCACTCGTCGAAACTGTGCAACTCTAAAATCGCAGCTTCGTGAGCATGGGTAAACGTCAAACTGTACGTTGCCTCTGTCACGGTAGGCGACGGACGGGTTCGATAAGGACGGGATCAGTGGCTATCGAAACCCGGGACACAATACCGGGCTTCGAAACACCACCAAAACATCAAAATGCCAGACTGAGTCCCGAATTAAAAATCAGGGAATCGGCGCTCTTCGGTGCGAATGTTGGGTTTTGGGTGTACGTTAAAGAATTGATCCAATACACCCCGCGCATGATCCTTGCCGCGTATGAAATGGAGTAACCAGTCGAGTTGGCGGCGGCCGCCGTGGACGCGAAGGCCGCGGATACGGCTCGCGCGTCCGAACTAAAGAAGGTTTTCGAAAAACCGACAGATATCATGTCCAGCGGACGCCCATAGATTGGACCGATATCGAACAGAGAGATTTGAAAGTCAGAGGTAAACAGGTTGCGGTCAGGCGGTGCATAGTCGGCCTTGATGTCCAGATACAAACCGTTCGGCATACCAGGGTGGGGTTGCGTCAATTGGTAGGTCCCGGCGACGTAGGCTCCGTAGTTGCTCGTCGCTGACTCCAGCGAAGTAAATCTCGAATAGTGGCTGGTGTTGTATATGCCACCGACGCGAAGGTTAATTGCTCGTCCTTCGGATGCCTCAGTCTTATAGCCGAGTTCATCGACGAATACAGCCCGCGCACCAGGAACAGTCAGCCGGAGTCCAGTCGGATTCTCGGCGACATCGGCGGCAAAACCCTCTGGACTCTGGCTTCTCGCGACGGCGAAGTGGTTGTAAAAGTGATGATTTGGGCTACGCACGGTCACATCAAACGAGGGCGTGGGCTCCTCCAGGCTCATACCCACTTCGGATGGGATAATGCTGACTGGGCCAAGCGTGCTCTTTGAAGGGGTCCCCCCGAAGAACAGGCCGTAGAACTCCGTCAGGAGCGGGTAATATCCATACTGAAGTTCGAGTTGCCCGTTCAGGAGCGGCTGATTAACCGCCAGGATGACCACCGTTGCCAGATTCGGCATTGACTCCGGGAAATTAGAGTTCTGCCACTCCCCATCCACAGTCAACTGGGCGCCAGGCGTGAATCCGATTCTGTTTAGGTCATAGGTAACGAACGCGGCCGTGGTGATACCCCATGTCGGATCTTGACCGGCATATAGCTGGGGATTCGCGTTGCGCCGGAAAAGGTCGTATGAGAACATAACCCTCGCCTGCGCGCCAAAGCCGATTCCGTTGTCGGCAAGGGCGTCCCGTACACCACCGAGATGCGGCGAGAGCGTTTCGCACGATGACGGAGGCAAGGCAGCCGGTTCGGAGCGTGGGTTAAGGTTGTCGAATGCCAGGCAGTCAGGCGTGAACGACGACATCCCGGGCGGCATCGGCGACGGTGAACCCGATGGTGCCACCGGTGGCGTCGTGCTCTGCGCCTGGGCGACGTTAGAACCGGCTTGCGCCTCCTGGGATTGAGCGAACGCGGTGCAAGAAATAGATAGTGGGATCGCGACACCGACAAGCGTGGCGAGTCTGAACTTGGCATACCTCATGTCATCTCCAATTTGTCTTATATGTTTATGGCAGCTATGCCTGTTTCCATCATCAAGAATGAAGGACTCGGCGTCTGCATTTGACGAGGGACTTCGACAGCTTGATAAATCGTCTCCGTTATATGATTCTTTGCGTGTCGATTCGATGCAAGCCGTCTGGCCTCTAGGCGGGAGCATTAATTGGCTCCCTTTCAATCAGCCATCGTTATTATTATGGTGTCCTACAAATTATCTCTAGTTGAAACTTCCTTTTTTTCTAGGCGTAAACTCATCGAACCGATTGACTGTGAACGGGGCCAAGCCACAGGCGCCGGGTCGAAATTGGACCGCCCATACAATTCATCAACCCGATCTGGATGCTCTCGCATCGCATTGAATTGAACTCTGAGGCATCGCAAGCATAACGAGGGTGGATTAGCTTGTCAGTCGCCATGAGATGGAAAACTGTTGTGCCATTTTGTACATTCACGCGGCATGAACAGCCTGGGTATTGCCAACCTGTCGGCGACCGAGAACGGCGATCGTGAAATCGCCCGCCGTTCAGCCCAATGTATCTGCAACCAGCACGGGGAGATTTCCTATATCGGGTGGCGCTTTCTCCCTGATGTGATCGGTTTCGCGATGTGGCTGTCCTACCGCTTTCTGCTGAGCCTGCGCATGCTCGAAGAACGGCCGTCCGCGCGCGGTATCGTAGCGAGGGTGTAGGTGAGCACGATGAGATTATCAATGCACTGAAGGATCGCAAGGAAGCCCTCGTCTTGGCGCTCTTTGACGCGCACTTGCATACCGTAGAAGAAAACCTTCGCCGCGATTGATGGAATTCGCTCCGGACACAAGGGAGATCACGCGAGCGCGAAGATCCAGCGCCACCCAGCACGCGTGAAGCAGCACTGCGTGCGCGTACGATCATTGGGTCTCCTGTGCTTAGTCTTTCCACTAATCGATCGGAGCAGATCTTCCAGCCTGACGCTCCATTAAGCCGTGTCTAGCAAACGGATTTATCTAAGCGTTCGTTGCGGACGGCGCATTGGCCGCAACCTCCTCATCAGCAAGCAACCGATCGTAAGCGCGCCGCACCGTCACAGTACCGGCATCGCCTTGCAGCAGCATCGGTTTCATCGACCAGAATTCCCGATCACCGACGGTTGCCTGCAGCGCTTCGAGCAGCCACTGATCTTGCTCCACAAACAGGCGTTCCGACTGGACACGAATCTCATTGTCGAGCGCATCATTGTCGAGCAGGAAATTGCGGGCGATCACCCAGAAATAATGCGACGACGTCCCGGTTTCGGGTGTCACCCAATGACAGTTCTTGGTTTCCAACCCGGTTTCCCGCGGCATCCCGGTCAAAGCCGCGCCGGTGTTTTGCGAAATCAGCGACGGCGCGTCCCAGCGCGAATCGGCCCATGTGTGCATGGTGCCTTCATAGTCGCCGCGCGACTGACGCCACATTATGTCGAACAACCCTGGAGGCGGTGTATCAAGCGCCTCCCGCTTAGCCCAGATGGCATTATCTTCACGCTCAACCACCGTCTCGGCCTTCGACATCGCCGGACAGTTGAACAGGTCACCATGAAGGATACCCACATGGGCGACATCAACGAGGTTGTCGATAATGTAACGATAATTGGCCCCGACCGTCAGGTATCCCGACACCAGGCGCCAGTTTCCGCCGGGTTCCATGAATGGATAATTAGGGATCAGGGACACGTCAGCGCGCTCGGTATCGCCCATCCAGATCCAGGTCGCGCCATAGCGCTCAGTCAATGGATAGCTCCTGATCCGCGCCGCCTTGGGCACGATGCCGGCGCCGTCGGGATTCGCCACGCAGGCACCCGTCTTGTCGAAGCGTAGCCCGTGATACGGGCATTGGATCGTGTCCTCGACGACCTTGCCGTAATCCAACGGTGCAAACCGGTGGGGGCACGTACTGGACAGCGCGACCGGTGAGCCGTCGGCGGTGCGATAAAATACAATCGACTGCTCGAGGATGACGCGCTTGCGTGGCGCCGCAGTGATTTCATTCGACCAGGCTGCCACGTACCAACCGTTTTTTAGTGCCTTCATTCCGCTCCTCCAGTAGTCTCTTGAGAACCTCACGCCGCGGCTTCTCTCCGCAGCCTTATTTAAACCCTATTCCAATATGGACATACTTGTCAATACGACGTTTTCGTCATTTCGAGTGAAAATGGAGCAAGTAAGTAAGTGGAAAACTACGCAGAGAACCCAACCATGAGAAAGCGAGCACAGACCAGACTCAGTCCAGAACAGCTGCAGCGGCGGTCGGAGATTGGGGAGGAGCGCAGGATGCTCACCCGGGCGAAGATCCTATCCGCGGCTTATAAGTTGTTCGCCATGCGCGGAGCAGAGGTGTCGACCATAGACGACGTCATCGAAGCCGCTGGAGTTGCGCGCGGCAGCTTCTACAACCACTTCCAGACCCGGGACGACGTCTTTAAGGCCGTCGCGGACGACATCGCCACCGGGATCAACCGAATGGTGATGCCCTTGCTGAGCAACGAGCCTGATCCCGCTGTGCGCGCGGCGCTGTCCTTTCGCATCTTTATCCATTTCGCCGTCAGCGACGAGAGCCGCGGATGGATCTTGTTGCGCACCATGCCGCTGACCGGCTTGGCCAACGCGCAGATGCGCGAGCGCGTCGAGCAGGAGTTCGCCGAGGGAGTGGAGGCGGGCCGCTTTCGCGCCGTTTCACCGACGATTCTGGCGGACCTTGCTTTCGGCATGCTGATGATGACGATCCGCCGGGCGGTGACCACCAAGTGCGACGATGATCACATTGCCGAGGCCGCTGAGACGCTGCTGATGGCGCTCGGCGTCAAGACCTCCGAGGCCCGGCGGATCGCCAGGCAGCCTGTTGATTTCGACGCCTTGTCCCGCTTGCTCGCCGAGACCACGGCTCGAACGTAGCTCCGTGGGGTGGCCACCGATATGGCAGCTTGATCGTCCGCATTAATTCAATTCTATAGGCGCGTCTGCGGTCGCCATGTGGAAGCTCGCGCAGCCCAAGAGAGACATCCTCTTCGACACGGAGGCGACGATCGTCGAGTGTGATTCAGACTCCAGGCAAGACTCCGGGACGTAGATTGCCTTGGCCGGCGGCACGTGGCAGGCGCCCACGAGGGTCGAATTCATGTGATCCACGGTGTGTCGTGCCATGGAATGGACTGCAACCCAACCCCTCATCTCATCTCATCTCGCCTCGCCTCGCCTCGCCTCGCCTCGCCTCGCCTCGCCTCGCCTCGCCTTAATTCATTTTATACGGTATAGTCATTTTGACTTGACCTGTACAAAATGATTAAAGACAATCGACACTCGACAAGTGCAAAGGCTGGGCTCAGCCCACGATAAATAGGAGGAGTGAAAATGAACGAGATGGCGCATGACGTCCTGACTGGCCGGGTCGGCCCGGTTCTGCGTGACGGCGCGACTATCGGCGACCTGGTCGACCTGGAGCGCCGGGAAGTGGCCATGCGAGTGCTGTCAGATCCGGAAATCCACCGTCTGGAGATGCAACAAATCTTCGGCCGAGCATGGATGGGGATCGCCCACATTGGCGAAATTCCCAACAGCGGGGACTTCGTTCTACGGCATATGGGCGAGGATCGGGTTATCGTCACCCGGACACCGGAGGGCGAGATCGCGGTCCTGCTCAATGTCTGCTCGCACCGCGGCTTCGAGGTTTGCCAGGCCGACCAAGGCAACGCTACCTCGTTCAAATGTCCTTATCACGGCTGGGCTTTCGACACCTGCGGGAAACTACTGGGTGCGCCGCTCGACAAGGAGTTTTATGGTGACTGGGACAAGTCCCAATACGGCCTGCGACGTGCTCGGGTCGAGGTGCGCGATGGCATCATCTACGCTACCTTCGACACGTCGGACGCCACCCTGGATGATTGGCTGGGATCGGCGGGATGGTATCTCGATCTTTGTGGCAACGATAAGCGGGTCCCCCTCGGTCCACCAACCCGGTTCTATGTGAATGCGAACTGGAAGACTTTCATGGACACCGCCGCCGGGGATGACTACCACCCGGTGACCCTGCACCGCGGCGTAGCCGAGATGGGGCTCGTCAGTCTACCGGGTTCGCCTGGAAACCGTTCCACGCTGGCCAGCATGAACAATGTCCTGGCCACCAACGACCAGGGCAACAACACCTTGGCGTTCGCGGAAGGCTTCCCGCACATTAAGAGTTTCGATGTGAATTCGGAAGGCTTCCTTGCCTTCAAGAACCGTGTCTTCGTGACGTCGGTGTTTCCGCAAACCGTTGTGTGGGGTCTGATTGCCAAGACCCTGCCGAACGGTACGAGCTACACCACTGGCACCCTTACGCAGATTGTCCCCAATGGGCCTGACTCGTACATATTCTCGACGCAGTACTTGATCGATCGCGACGCTCCCGAAGAGGCGTTTGAGTTGGAGCGGGCGCAAACCGCTGGCAACATCATCGCGCTTGACGACTTCGAAGCTAACGCTTCACAGCAACGATGTTCCAGCGGCGGGGTCGGCCAGCAACAACCGATGCGCTATTTTGCCAAAGGGGAGCATTTGAAGCGGAAGGATTGGCCTGGTCCGGGCGCTGTCTTTGCCGCGCCCTTGAAGGATGATGGCCAGTGGTATTTCTGGCGCCGATGGTTCCAGCTTATGACCGACGACCTTCGCCAGGCTTGATCCTATCGGCTGACGAATAAGTTCGACTTGTTGCCGTTCCGTCGTAATTAGCGGCGGCAAGCGTGCCTCCTGAATGGACGGATTCAAACGATGAGTACAACTACCATGGAAATACCAGCAAAGACGGGGGCCCGGGTGAAGGCATCCACCCCCATCTATGGCGACATTCTCGACTTTCTGATCGACGATGCGGCCATGCTCGACGATGATCGCCATGCCGAGTGGCTGAACAGCCTTGCGGACGACGTCGTTTACACGATGCCGGTTCGCAAGACTTTGCGTCGTCGCGATGGCAAGGGCTTCGACGAGCAGGGTTATCACTTGAACGACAACCGCCAGACTCTCGCGATGCGCGTCCAGCGCACGCTTGAGGTCCCCTCAGCGCCCGATCGCGATCCTGCGCCTAGAATCAAGCGGTTAGTGACAAATCTGGTGGTGCATGAAACTGGTGTTCCGGACGAATATGCAGCGACGACCTACCTGCTCCTGATGCGTAATCGCTTTGAGGCCCCCAGTTACGACATGCTGACGGCGAAGCGCGAAGACATCATTCGCCGAGAGGCCAATGGCACGCTCAAGCTCGCTCGCCGCCTCATCCAGGTCGACCAAAGTGCGCTGGGTACCGTCTACATCAACGTGTTCATGTAGGGTGGCCTATGAGTGACCAAAGTAAGCCTCTCTATGTGAGGGTGAATGCCGCAAAGTGCTGCGGCTACACAACCTGTGCAGATGTCTGCCCGGAGCTGTATAAGCTCGACGCACAGGGGTTTGCCTTTGTTGAAAGCGATGTCGTGCCAGCAGGCCTCGAGGCCAAGGCGCGGGAGGGCGCTGCGGCCTGTCCCGAAAAGGCGATCTACGTGGGCGAAGTCCTGCCCAACGACTGACTGACTTCCAACAAAGCCCAAGACAATTCAGGTTTCTGATGACGCCCAGGAGAATCCCGGTCAAAGCGGTTCCTCCTGGGGGCGACAAAGAGAGAGGATACGTTTGAGAAAGCCCATATTCATGCTTTTAGGAGGGGGGCTTGCAAGCGCGACGGCCGCCGCGACGTTGCGAGCGGAGGGCTTCGACGGACGAGTGGTGATTGTCGGCGATGAGCGCCATCCGCCCTATTCGCGCCCGCCTCTGTCCAAGGATGTGCTTCGCGGCGAAAAGACTCCGAAGCAGACGTGGCTGCGGCCGCCTGAATGGTATGCAAGCAAAGAAATCGAGCTTCAACTCGGCGTTCGAGCGGTCGCCGTCGACCCTGGCGCGCACGAGGTCGAGATGGCGAACGGCGAGCGCCTTACCTACGACAAGCTGCTGATCGCGACCGGCGGAATACCTCGGACTTTGGACATTCCCGGAGTGAATCTTCCCGGCGTGTTCTTTCTGACCAAACTTGAAGAATCGGTGGCGCTCCACGATCTCCTCATGCCCGGGACCCCAGTCGTTGTGATCGGGGCCGGGTTCATCGGCGCGGAAGTCGCTGCGAGTGTCCGCAAGCTTGGCTGCCAGGTGACGATACTGGAGACTTCGCCAATTCCGCTGGGGCGCGTTCTCGGTCCCAGGATCGGCCAGGTCTACGCCGATCTGCACCGGGAGCGTGGCGTAATCCTGAGGACCGGCATTGGCGTCGACCGTATTGAGGGCAATGGGCGCGTCCAGCGGGTCGTAGCCAGTGACGGCCAGATCCACGAAGCAGCGGTAGTAGTCATTGGGATCGGGCAAGTCCCCGATATAGGCCTCGCCTTGCGGTCTGGAATTCCTGCCCACAATGGAATCGAGGTCGACGAACTATGCCGAACCGAGGCCGCCGACATCTTTGCCGCGGGCGACATCGCCCATCACCCCAATCGCTTCCTCGGACGCCATATTAGGGTCGAGCATTGGCAAAACGCTCAGCATCAGGGCGCCGCTGCAGCGCGCAACATGCTGGGTCAAGCCAAGCCGTTTCATGAAGTTCCCTGGGTGTGGTCCGACCAGTATGAGCACAATCTTCAGGTTGTCGGGCTTCCCGATCCGAGTGGACATCTTGTGGTACGCGGCGACCTGGCCGAACGAGCTTTCTCTGCGTTCTTCCTGCGCGATGGTCGCGTGACCGCCGCGCTGGCCGTCAATCGCCCGCAAGACGTTCGCATCGCCCGCCAGATGATCCAATTCAGAACGGGGGTCTCGGAGTCGCAACTGGCTGATCTTGACACCAGTCTGGACGAACTCCTCGTTGCCGACGACAATTGAGGCTGTGCCGCAAGCCTAGTCCCACCCCAGATTTCACGGCCCGCACAGCAGTATCGTGATGGCTGCACTCGTCAGCACGATACTGCTGTTTATGCGCGAGGGTCGGCGCTCGCACTCAAGGCGTCGTTTCCGAAACGCCCTGTTTCAACCATTGTCCAACATCAGCATCAGCTGATCTGGATATCGAGAACGGTTTGTAGTGCGTGCGTCAATGCGGAAACGGGGCTCTCCGGCAGAGAGCGCCACCGCGCCGCGACGTATCCGTCTGGCCGAATCAGCAAGGCACCAGTAGGATCAACTCCGACTATTTCTTCCCATCGCGGGTCTCCGGACCGCTGCATGCAGTCTGGTCCGCCGATGCGAAAGGCCGACAGCGGGGCATCGGTCGATTCGGCTGCAGAATCCGCCGCCGCAAGCCACCGATCCCCGTCACGCGCCACCAACAAAATAAAGCCGCCATTGTAGAAGTCGATAGTCGAACGGCGACCGTTCTCTCCGTCTTCCAGCCACACATGCGGGGCGCGAGCACCCGGGTGACCCGTCGGCCGATAGACCGAGACGGTGGACTCTTCGCTCGGTGTGCCGTCGTCGATCATCGCGCTCGAACTATACATCTGACCAAATTGCTGTCCCTGCGAAAGGATCTGTTCCCGCTGCGCTGGCACCGAACTGCGAATCTTTTCGCGAAGCGCCTCTCCTTCGGGAGTCTCGATCTTTGCAAGCTCGCTAAGGTTCTTCTGCGGGCCGCCCATCGCGGCCATGCGTCGCGTATTAAGCAAACATTGCTCGCCATTGTATTGCGCAATCGGCTTGCGTTCAGGCTCATAGCTGTCGAGGAGTTTGTCTCCCGCGCTCCAGCGCAGCCGTGCGACGAGCTTCCAGATCAGATTTTGGCTATCCTGAACGCCGCTATTCATTCCAAATCCCCCATGAGGGGGAAAGCGGTGCGAAGCGTCCCCGGCCAAAAAGACGCGGCCTGCTCGCCACTGGTCGGTCACGGCCTGTTCCAGCTTCCAATGCAAGATGCTGACAACATTGATAGAGACGTCGGGCACACCGACACCCGCTCGAATGAGTTCGATGCATCGTTCCGGTGAATAGCTCGCCGGATCCTCCCCTGGAGGGACCGTGAAATTGTACGACCAGTAATTTCCGCGCTTCCAAGCGAAAGCCCCTTGCGTCTTCGCGTTCAGAACCCAAAACAGGCCATAGTCACGTCCGGCGCGATAGGGTTCGAGTTCAGCATTGAAAAGAACGTTGATAGAGTTGCCGAACGGTTCTACCCCGGACTCATCTATCCCCAGCCGCTGACGTGTCGGGCTGCGCACTCCGTCTGTTCCAATCAGGTACCGGGCCCGGGCGGCTTTCTGACCACCCGCGCTCGAATATCCAATATCAACCCAATCATCGCTTTGCTCTATAGATGTGGCTTCGCAGGCCAAGCGCAACTCAACCGATGGGTATTGCCTCACTGCCTCCGCGAGGAGGGGCTCGTAGATATCCTGACTGCAAGAGACCATCGTTTCAGGCGACCACAAGTGGAATCTCTCCCTTTCTTCCTCGGTCGCTCCGATGGAGATCGTACCAATCTCTATTCCTGTCAAGCTCGTCATCCAACCGATGGTTAACGCGCCGTTGCGGTTTACGCCACTCTCCAAAATCAGCTTGGACAGACCAAGTTCCCGATAGATCTCCATCGTCCTGGCGTGTATACCGCCCGCCTTGGGATGCGTTGAAAATTTCGCGCGTCTTTCGAGCAACAGCGTCTTGATGCCAGCACGACCCAACTGGATCGCCGACACCAAGCCCACTGGTCCGGCTCCAACAACGATCACTTCGAAAGTTTGTTCTTCAGAATTTTCCGTGAAACTTCCAACTGACATTCGCATGATCCTCTCAATTCTTTGTGCACTCTCTTTCGCCTGGCGACAGGACTAATGGCACAGACGAGCCTCACCAGTTACCGCTGGCCAGGAAAGCGCAGGATGTGTTGTTGGGTGACTACGCACACTAACCTTCGAACGGCGCAGTTGGCCGCAGTTACTTGCCGGGCGCCGTGAGGTTGAGTCTTTCCGGCGTGTCGGTGCCTATTTCGATTAGGTCGATGTGGTTTCCGGCCGGATCACGAAACTTTCCCGCCACCATTCCCGTTTGTGGGACTGTCGAATAGGGCTGCATCGTGATCGTGGCTCCATTTTTTTGCGCCCGCTGAACAACGTGTTCTATCCCTCTCGTCATGAATGTCCAGCAATTATTATCATTGGGGGCATATTGCTGGTTGGACTTCATACGTCTGTCGAGGATAAGACGAGGCGCGCGGTTGGCGATCGCCTCTTCGAGAGTTTTTCCGACGTTGAGTATGATGGCATGATCGAGAAGGGCGCCAATCTGCTGCATGCCGAATGTCGATTTATAGAATTCCGCGAGCCCATGAAGGTCAGGAGCAGGGATTCGGACATAACCGATGCCGGTTACAACACCTTGATCGGGGACTGACGGATATTCGGTAACGTCAGGACTGTCAATTGACATGCGATTACCTGTTCTATATTTAGGTGGTACCCAAGGCACAGAAACCGAGAAGGTTCCGGTTTGTGACTAGCAAAGGCGTGACGTCGACAAATGTCATCACGCTTTGTCACGCCGAATTCCCAGGTTAAGTCTGGGGAGGCGGTCTTCCAGACAAAGAGCTGCGCCTGTGGCGACATGGGTCTCCTACGCGCCCCCGCGCATAACGCTCGGAATCTGGGTGCACGTGTGTGACGAGACAAGTATCCGCAGGTTTAGGCGACCGCCGATGAGGATGGGTTGACTGGAACCGGGGCGTGGGCGGCCTGCTCCGCTGCGAGCAGGCGATCAGTCTCCCGGCGTACCTGCACCGCGCCGACATCGCCCACCAGCAGCGCTGGTTTCATGGACCAGAACTCCCGACCGTTCATGTTCTCCTGCAGGGCCTCCAAGAGCTTTTCGTCTTGCTCGACGAAGGCGTACTCGGTGCCGGCGCGCACGTCCACATCCAGCGCGTCGTTGTCGGTTTCGAAGTTGCGGCAGATGGCCCAGAAGTAATGAGAAGAGGTCTCAGACTCCGGTGTCACCAAATGGAAATTCTTAGTCTCCAACCCTCCATCACGCGGGAGGCCGCTCAGTTGGACCCCCGTATTCTGAGAGATCAGGGATGGTGGGTTCCACTTGGACTCAGCCCAATGATCCATAGGCGCATCGTAATCGCCGCGGCTGCGCCGCCACATCATGTCGAAAATCTTCGGCGGAGTGGTCTGCTCAGCGAAGCGCTTGACCCAGATGCCGTTGCCATCGCGTTCGATGGTCTGCTTGCCGGTGGCCAGCCCTGGGCAAGCCAGCATGTCGTGATGCACGATCAGAACATGGGATACATCGACCAGATTATCGATCATATAGCGATAGTTGGCGCGTACATGCAGATAACCGGTGACGGGACGATAACCACTGCCGCTTTGAAAGAAGGGGAAGTCCACTATCAAGCCTTCGTCGGCCAGCGTCGGATCGCCCATCCAGATCCAGCACAGACCACCTCGCTCAACCAGTGGGTAGCTGCGCACACGTGCGGTGGCTGGAACCGCGCCATTGAGATCGGGATTGAATACACAGTGACCTTGCCCATTGAAGCGAAGCCCGTGATAAGGGCATTCAATGGTGTCTTCGACAATCTTGCCGCGGTGGAGCGGAGCGAAGCGGTGCGGACAGATGTTTCCCAAAGCCACCGGCGTTCCATCCGTTTGGCGGAAGAACACGATCTGTTCCTCGAGCAGGGTACGCCGCAGCGGAGTGGTCCCGATCTCAGAGGGCCACGCGGCCACGTACCAAATGTTGCGAAGTGCTTCCATCTCATCCTCCTCTCATGCTATTCGCGATAGTTTTCTCACATACAGGGTGGACGATACCGTCAATTGAACGATAATGTCAAATTGACCTTGTTCGTCAATATGAAAAGACCGCGGAACACACAGGTGCGACGTATTGGGAGGGGCCATATAACCACTGCCCTCCCAAGGCGTTCAGAGGAAAATTGCCCACGGTCCACGCTTCCATCGGGGCATGACACTGCGGGATATGCATCCGCCCTGAGCCCATCGTGGGCGAGGGGAGCAACAGAATTTCAAGCCAAGCGAGGATGCGCGCCTTACGTCTCTGCAAGCACGCGGCACAAGGCGTCGAAATCGACAGCCTGCGTGGCGATCCGCCGGGCCTCCGAGGTCTTGACGCCCAGCGCCATCAGTAACGATGGGTGGATTAGCTCGTCAGCCGACATGAGATGGAAAACTGTTGTGCCATTTTGTACGTTCGCGCGGCATGAACAGCCTCGTATTGCCAACCTGTCGGCGACCGAGAACGGCGATCGTGAAATCGCTCGCCGTTCAGCCCAACGTATCTGCAACCAGCACGGGGAGATTTCCTATATCGGGTAGCGCTTTCTACCTGACGTGATCGGTTTCGCGATCTGGCTGTCCTACCGCTTTCTGCTGAGCCTGCGGACGCTCGAAGAATAGCTGGCCGCGCGCTGCATCGACGTGACGTACACTCCGAAAACCCGCCCGCGGATGGGAGTGTGCGGCGCCGGCCGCTGACGTTCGGGCTGAGGATTGCCCGGCGCACCCGCTCCATCGCGTGGACCCGTTGGGGCAAATAGGAGCGCAACGAAGTCGTCGTCGCGATCAATGGCACAAAGCACAAACTGTGCTTCCGGAGGGACTTTCTTCAGGGTGTGCGCAAGGTCCAGAACGTGCTCATGGATTGCCGCTACGATCCGAACACCCAAGAGAAACGAGAGGCGGGCACCCAAGTTCTCGATGTTTGGAAACGACAGTACCCACCCGGTAATATGGGCCCGTGCCGCGTAAGGCGTGGCCACGGGCTGAACGATTGTCTCGTTTGTCCTAACATCAACAAGTTGACAATCCCCGTATACTTTACTTATTCGCCCGAGTACTAGCGAGCTAGGCAGAGAAGGAGGGGACATGGTTAATTTCAACGATATGTTTTTATTTTCTAAAGTCGTTGAGCACAAAGGAATCAGTGGGGCGGCCAAAGCGCTGGGAATGGTGCATTCTCGAATTTCGAGGCGCGTTGCGGCACTGGAAACGAGCTTGAACGTCCGGTTGATTCAACGGTCAACTCGTCATTTCGCCGTAACTGAACTCGGAATGGAGTTTAATCGACATTGCCTGAAGATGATCGCAGAGGCGGACGCCGCCGTAGAAAAGACTGTCCAGGCGCAAGAGAAGCCGGCTGGCCTCGTTCGAATGAGCTGTCCCACCATGCTAGCTCAATTCGTAATTGGCCCTCTACTCCCCCTGTTCTTAAAAAATAATCCGAATATTCGTATTAGCGTTGATACAACTGAGAGAGATGTCAGTCTCGAAGAAAATTTTGATCTCTCAATCCGCATCCGGTTTTTACCGTACGAAGACTCCAGTTTGATGGCTCGGCCTCTTGGGATATTTCAGCCGGTTCTACTCGCTAGTCGGGAATTTCTTGACCTCTTTGGGCGGCCCAAGTCGCTGGAAGAACTCTTGCAAATGCCTACTGTTAGTTACTCCTCCCCGCAGGGGCCACATGTATGGACATTGATAAGTCCCGAAAAATGCGAGATACAGGTTAGACATCAACCAATACTGACCGCCGAAGATTTTGTGGTTATCCGACAAGCCGCGTTGCAAGGTGTAGGAGTCGCGTTACTTCCGTTGTCATTATGTCTCGATGATATTCGTGGCGGTGCACTTGATGTTGTTTTACCGGAATTCACCGCTCCAGTCACCGAACTCCAAGCCGTGTATCCTTCGCGTCATGGTTTGCTGCCAGCTGTCAGATTGCTCATAGACTTTCTCAGTGCTCAATGTACCGGCGACCTTCAACGCGCCGAGATTGCTCAGCATTCCGGCCGCGGACTACACGGCGCCGCGCGCTTTTGGACCAGTCGCCGATCGATTGAACGATTGATCGACGATCCACGCCGATGCGAAAATGTGTTACCGATTGCGGATTCCGAGCTAGCCGTGTCCGCCATTTCGAAATGAACCCGTATGGAAAGCGGGGCTGCGAGGGTATACCGAGAACCAGCATCATATATGCGCCTCGCAGGCTACCGTTGGGCATCACAGCAGCCTCGACGAGGCCTGACGCCTGAAACATCTTCGACATCATCCCGGCTCATCGCCAAGGCGGCGAGTTGCGCCTTCACTCCTCAACCTGCGCTCCCGGACAAATCGCGCCGGACTGCAAGTGGTCAAGGTGAGATTCGATTTCAGCAGGTTGTAACGCTCGCGCATCGTAATCTCATCCATTGCCCCAGGTGTTGGCGATTCGGGCAGCATTGAATAGCTCACTGAGCACAATAGCTTGGGCCGGATCTGACCAGCATATCTCCCCCGGTGCCACTGAATCTACAACAGTTGTCGAGCGCACATAGGAATGCAGAATCTCACGGCGTCAACACCAGCCGAATATATAAAACAGCACAACAGTTGTCCATGCTGTAGCGCCTGACAATCTAACTCATCCTCGTTATGCTGGAGATGCTTCGGAGTTCAATACAATTCGATTCGGCGACTTCCGATCTCGATTAACGGATTTGTCTGGTCGATCGAAAGCGTAGGCGTGGACAGTGGATTGAAGTGCACGTTTTCGGATACCACTGCATTGCGCCCGGTCACCAACACGGAACGGTTTAACCGAAACCTCAACCGGCTAATTCGTCGAGCCTGAACAATCTTCAAAGCCTTTCGGTGTAAGGTTTTGAGCCGGAAATGCGGTTGTGGGAATTGCAGGGACCTGGCATATTGAGGCGTGAATCCTGCATTTTTCGACGAGGTGCAGATGGGTCCGAAGACGCCTGTGACGGAGGGAGATTTCTTCCGGCAACCGCTGCGCGAACAGATCAACCTGAGGCACCCGTTGGTCGGTTTGGCCGACCTGATCAACTGGGATCGATTGGGCGCATCGATGAGCGAGAGTTTCGTATCACGCAAGGGTCGGCCAGCGACGTCGCCGCGCCTGATTGCGGGGCTGCTGTATTTGCAGCATGCGTTCGATCTGTCCGACGAAGAGGTCGTCTGGCAATGGGTGGAGAACCCGTACTGGCAGATCTTCACGGGCGAAACGTACCTGCAGACCGAGCCGCCGATCGACCCGTCGAGCCTGACACGCTGGCGTAAGCGACTGGGCGAAGCCGGCGTTGAAGAGTTGCTGGCCGAGACGATCGAAGCAGCAAAGCGTGCCGGCGTGATCAAGGCCTCGAGCATGAAGCGCGTGATTGTAGACACCACCGTCATGGAGAAGGCGATCGCCCATCCAACCGATTCGCGATTGCTGGAGCGGTGTCGCGAACATCTGGTGAAGGCCGCGGCGCGGCACGGGCTGAAGCTGAGGCAGAACTACAACCGCGAGGCGCCACGTCTGGGGCTGCAGATTGGCCGCTACGCTCACGCGAAGCAGTACAAACGCATGAGGAAGGCATTGCGCACGCTACGCTCGCGCGTTGGACGGGTGATGCGCGATGTGGAGCGGCAGGTCGCCCAGGTAGCAGACCCAGGCCGCGCGGCATTAATGGAGTTGATTAGCCGCACGAAGCGCATCCTGGCGCAAAAGCCGAAGGACAAGAACAAGCTCTACGCGCTGCACGCACCGGAAGTTGAATGTCTGGCGAAGGGCAAAGTCCGCACACCATACGAATTCGGCGTGAAGGTGTCGATCACGACGACCCACAAGGAAGGCCTCGTGGTTGGGATGCGCTCGATGCCGGGCAATCCGTACGACGGTCACACGCTCGCTGAAGCGCTGGAGCAGGCGGCAATCCTGTGCGACGCCACGCCGGAAGTCGCCATCGTCGACCGCGGCTACAAGGGTGTCGCCGTCGACGGCGTGAAGATCTACCACCCGGGGTTGCGCCGAGGTATCACACGCGGACTACGCGCAATGATCAGACGGCGCAGCGCGATCGAACCAGCCATCGGTCACATGAAGACAGACGGAAAACTCGGCAGGAACTGGCTCAAAGGTGCGCTGGGCGATGCGATGCACGCGGTGTTGTGCGGCGCTGGCCACAACCTCAGGATGATCCTGAGGAAGCTGCGGTTTTTTTGCGTCTTTGTTCTCGCTGCTTTGCTCAACCGCTGCGTTGTCGCCAACGTGGCAGTGTGACACCGGTGGCACGAAAAACGAATTGTTCAGGCTCGACTAATTCGCGAAGAGCGTTTGAGTAAACGTCTTTACTTGCTGCCTCATTTTTTAAATCAAGGAGATGTGAAAAATTTCAAGACATAAAGCACGAAAATAATTGCGGTGCGCCATGCGAGTTTGCAAGGTTTAACGTCGGGCAAGTTTACCGCCGCTCCTGGCAGAATCACAATCTGAACAGGTGCCCCTTGTGCTCCAGAAAACAGAATCGATGTGACATGAAAAGGATGCCGAATATGCATAACCTCCAGGAAGAAAATAAGTTAGTGGTTAAAAAATTTAACAGGGAATTCATTGAAAATAAAAACGACTCCATATATGAAGAACTGGTTTCGACCGAATTCCACGATGGCAGTGGCGGAGGCGCAGGGCCAGATCCATATTTTTTCTTTACTAAAATATTCCGCCCCGCGTTTCCAGATGCAAAGGTGATCATTCATGATCAAGTTGCGGAGGGCGATAAGGTTGTTACGCGAAAAAGTTACGAAGGTACCCATAAGGGAGAGTTTATGGGAATTCCTGCCACTGGCAAGGTAGTCAGCTTTGAGGTCATTGAAATAATCACGTTGCGCGATGGTAAATATATCAGCCACTGGGCCGTTGCAGACACTTTGGGTTTGCTTAAGCAATTGAACGCGACGTCATAATTCTGTGCGCGCAGGGCGGGCGGACGAACCCGTTACGCCAGCGTAACCGTTCGAGATGGCGAAGGCAGTTTCCCCCGGTTGCGGACCAGTCCAGGGGGCGACTGCATGCTCGAGCGAAATTCTCACCGGCGATCGGGGGTATGTTTGGCTCCGCTCATCGCGCGATCGTGGCGCAGGCGGAGTCAACTGATCAGCCTATAAGCCTGTCGCCTGCCTGGCACGAGCAGTTGCCATTGCTACATATCCGCCCTCCGAGTAACGGCTATCCTAGTGCAAAGTCAGGACGCGGACAGCCCTTTCGCGATAGCCACATGATCTCTCGTGCTTCGGCCGGTGTGGCAGGCTCGTAACCCATTTCGCGCACGAGACGTGCGATCCGCTCGACCAACTGCACGTTGGTCGCGAACTCTCCTGGTCCGTAATACAGGTCGTCTTCAGGACCCACGCGGACATGAGAGCGTGCGATCTGACCAAACTGCGAGTGCGTGATATCTGCCTTGGTCAGCGCGTTGCTTCGCGGGCAACGGTCATGCAGCAGAAGACGCAACGGCCGGTTCAGTTCGAAATCACCGAGCTATCCCGAGATAGCGCCGAAGTTTGGATCAAGTTAGCGAGACTGTCGCCTTCCGATTTTCTGTTCCCGAGTCGCATTCACGGATCGCCGCACCTTTCGACGCGTCAATACGCTCGCATGGTGCAT
Source organism: Paraburkholderia sediminicola (assembly GCF_046026855.1). Lineage (GTDB taxonomy): Bacteria > Pseudomonadota > Gammaproteobacteria > Burkholderiales > Burkholderiaceae > Paraburkholderia > Paraburkholderia sediminicola_A. The sequence continues at coordinate 99,891 of NZ_JAQQET010000014.1, forward strand.
CGCTGGATAGGGTCGATCGGGCTTGACGATACGGCATACGGGACGCACACCATGCGGCGAACCAAAGCGTCGCTGATTTACCGCCGCACGAAAAACTTGCGGGCGGTACAGCTGCTACTTGGCCACACGAAATTGGAAAGTACGGTGTTATATCTCGGTATCGAGGTCAACGATGCGCTCAAGATGGCAGAACAGACGGAGGCTTAAGCCACGATCGGCCGGACAGTAAGGGGACACTGTCCGGCCACGAGGCGTCATTCATCTGAACCGTGGCTCGGACATTCAAACGCCAGCTTCGCTCATAAAACCACGACTCATTGTTTCAACGAGACACATCACTTCATCGGCCTGAGTCGATGTCCGTGTATCGACGTGGGCGAACTCGCTAGTTGGTTTAGGCCGGCCATTCACTGAATGGCGCTAGCGAGCATCCGTTACTGACTTCACCGAATGCAGTTACGACAGCCAATTCTAAGGACGAGTCTCTTCGTCCACTCGCCTGAAATGATCAATGAGTTTGTGCGAGACGCGCGTAAATTCCGTCATCTCCTTGTCGCTCAGCACGGAAGACAGTGCTTCGAGAAGACGATGTTTGGCGCCCAGCTGATCATTGAAAGCACCGTACCCTGCTGTTGTGAGACGCAACTCGGCACGGCGACCGTCGGTTGCATGGGGAGCCGATTCAACCAGGTCGCGGGCTTTTAGCGTGCGCAGCGCGCGGCTCACCGTGACCTTGTCGTAGACCCAGTAGCGCGAGAATTCCGCCGCCGTAATGCCAGGCGAGTTTCCGATTGCCTCGAGCAGACGCCACTCCAGCAGCGGCAATTCGTGCAAGGGCAGCATTTGTTTCGTGTAGAGGCGCTCCAGCAGCGTCGACAGGATCTGCACCTGCGACAGATCATACCGGTAGCGTTCTTGCGGAAACGGCCCACCCTCCGCCGCGCTTTTTTCACCCGACAGCCGATTCAGGAACGCCCGTGCCTGGCGTAATTCCTCGCTTTGCACCCGTGTCTTCAAAATCTCACTCCCGATGTCCTCGACCGACAGTATAGCCGTCGGCCATCAGGCTCTGCTGTCTGCGCAGACGGCCCGCTTGGGTAGACAGCGCGCGTAAACCCCGAGCGAATCGCCGTTGAAAATAGTTTCAAACAAAGCGATACTAGTTTCAAATGAAACCAAATGAGAAGCGTAACCAAGCTTCTCTTCAGGAGATGTCATGGATTCAACCGATGTACCGAACCGCGAGCCGCGCGGCCGCGCTCACCGTTGGATGGTCGTCATAGTATTTGCGGCGGCCTTCGCGCTCGCTTACCTCGACCGCCAGGTTCTCACACTGCTGATCGATCCGATCCAGCATAGCCTAGGCTTGAACGATACACAGGTGGGATTGCTGCAGGGTCTGGCGTTCGCGCTATGTTTCGCGATCGGCGGTTTGCCGCTCGGCTGGCTGGTCGATAACCGCAATCGTGTGCGGGTTGCGTCGAGTTGTGTCGCACTGTGGAGTATCGCAACGGCGTCATCGGGACTCGCGGCCGGATACGCGCAACTGTTGGCCGTGCGCTCGGTCACGGCGTTGTCAGAGGCTGGTTGTTCGCCGGCCGCTCTGTCGATCTTCGCAGATCTTTTTCCACCCCGGATGCTGCCACGCGCAACGGCAATCTATACCGCGGCACCGTACATCGGCGGAAGTGCATCGCTCGTCGCGGGCGGCTATCTATTGAATTACTTCGGCCGCACGGGGGGCATGAACGTGCCCTGGATCGGACATTTGCAACCTTGGCAGGCGGTCTTTGTAGTTGTCGGCGTGCCTGGCTTGTTGCTCGCGTTGCTCATCCTGTTCGGCGTGCGCGAACCCCAACGCGGCGAGAACGCTGAACAGAAGAAAGATAGCGCCAGCCTGCGTGACGTAATGCGCTTCATAACTCGCGATGCAGCCCATCTGCGTGGCTACTTTTGCGGCTACGCGTGCATTCTCGCGGCCTTTTTCTCGCTGATTACGTGGTATCCGACCTTCGCGATTCGCAGCCAGTTCGGAACTGCGGTGTCGCTCGGACCTGTGCTCGGCGTCGTGTTTCTGGTGTGTGGACTGGCCGGTTCGCTGAGTGGCCAGGGATTCGTTGGGCGTGTTGCGGACACGGAAATCGTCGGTCGTGTAATTCGCCTGGCGGCGCGATTCAGTCTGATGCTGATTCCTGCGATAGTGCTAATGGCATTTGGCAGGGCGCTTGTATGGTCCGCAGCCGGTTACGCGGTGACGATCTTCGTGATCAGTATGTTGACGTCCCTCATGCCGATTCCGCTGCAGGTGGGCGTACCCAACCGCATGCGCGGCCGCGTGATCGGCCTCTTCATCTTTGGCGTCAATGTTATCGGTACCGGCGCTGGACCGCTCCTGGTAGGTGCGGCGAGTGACCGTCTCGCCGTTGGTCCCGTCGACGCGCATGCGCTCTCCGTGTCGCTCGCCGTCGTACTGCTCGTCTGCGCGTGTGCAGCTTACTTTTCAATGAAACGCGCACTCAGACAGCTGGTTCGCGAGACCGCGCCGGCGTCCCTTCCGATTTCCCACTCCACCGATATTGCCTGATGAACATCCAATACTTCTCCGCGAGCGATGAAGATCGCCGCTTCGCCGCCGCATTGCTTGGCGACGGTGGGTTTACACAGGTCTACGCGAGCCCGCAGTCGGCAGGCGATATGCGCGATGCAACGCGGTCCATCCTGCAATCGACGGCATATGCAGTCGATGCGCCGGGCGTTGTCGTCACGTCTTGCGAAGTCGCCGGCGTGCCGTGCGAAAAAATTTCCACGAGCGATGCAGACGCCAACGGGCTCATTGTGTTTCTGCACGGTGGCGGCTTCGTGCGTGGCAGTCTCGAACTGGGCCGCCGAAGCGCGATCGAACTGGCGGCGTTATCAAAGCGCCCGGTGCTCGCGATCGGCTTCCGGCAGGCGCCTGAGCATCGCTTTCCCGCAGCAAGTCTGGACGTTCTCCACGTCTATCGCGCATTGCTCGCGCAAGGTCACGAGAGCCGGGCGATCGTGTTCGTCGGCGAATCGGCGGGCGGGTGTCTCGCGCTGACCCTGCCGACGCGCGTCATGCGCGGCGAATGTCCGTTGCCAGCCGGCATGGCAGGCCTGTGTCCCATGGCCGATTTGCGGATGCACGGTGCCTCATGGCACGTGAATGCCGCGCGCGATATCGCCACGCGTGAAATGGGCGAACGCATGCTCGATCTCTATATCGACGACGCGGACAAGAGCGATCCACTCGCGGCACCGTTGAACACGCCCTATGACGCGAACGCGAACGTGCTGCTGTGCGTGGGCGCGAACGAAGTGATGTTGAGCGACGTCGAGCGTTTCGCCGATCACGCAGAACGCGCTGGTGCACGCGTCGCGCTGAATCTCTACGAAACCATGCCACACGGTTTCACTAAATTCGACACGCCGCTAGCGCGCAAAGCGATGCGACACACGGCGGACTGGTGCGTCGATCGTTTGGCCGACGCACGTTAGCGAATCAAATCGCCGCTGCACAAACAAAAAAAATACAGACTGGTCTGGAGACGCCATGAAAAAAGTACTGACGGATATCGCGCTCGCGATAGCCTGCATTTCGTCCGTTCACGCACAAAGTTCGGTCACGCTGTACGGTATTCTCGATGCGGGCATTACCTACGTGAGCAATCAGAGAGGCCACAGTGCCGTCATCGAAGATACGGGTATCGCCCAGGCGAATCGCTGGGGCTTGCTTGGATCCGAAGATCTCGGTGGCGGCATGAAAGCGATCTTCACGCTGGAGAACGGTTTCACGCTCGGCAACGGCACGCTCGGTCAGGGCGGCGCAATGTTCGGACGCACGGCTGCCGTTGGACTGACTGGACGGTTCGGCACATTGACGCTGGGACGTCAGTACGATTTCATGCTTGATAACATCGTATTCGACACGGCTATCGCGCGATTCGGTGGCGTGTACGCTACGCACCTGCTGGACATCGACCGCCTTGCAGGAGAACAGGTCAACAATTCGGTGAAGTACGTGACCGGTAATGTGGCCGGCTTCAGTGCTGGGGCGATGTATGGCTTTAGCAACGTGGCAGGTTCGTTTGGTGGAACGTCCGGTGCGCCACGCTTCACGAGTTTCGGCCTGAATTACGACAACGGTGGTCCGTTTGCGATCGGTGCGGCTTATACCAACGCCAATGGCACGGGCGCCTCGGTGGCCGAAGCCGCGTTGCTCGGCACATCCATTCGTAACATCGGCGTGGGTGCGCGCTATCGGTTTGGATCGTTGACGATATTCGGCAACTATACGAACAATCGCGTGAGCGGCGTGCCAGGCACGGGCAAACTGTTAGTCAGTGTGGTGGAGGGCGGTTTCGATTATTTCTTCGCGCCGGATCTGTACGGAGGTATTGCGTGCATGTACGACCACTATCCGAAAGTCCAGTTTGGGCAGATGAGCGCGGCGCTGCACTACCTGTTGTCGAAGCGAACTGACGTCTACGTCAGTGCCAATTTTGCTCACAGTAACTCCGCCGCTCAACCGGCGGGGCTCTTTCTGATTGTGAATCCAGCGACCAATGTGGGGTATTCGACGAGTCAGAATCAACTCGCCTTGCGCATTGGCTTGCGGACCAAGTTCTAAATTCCGCGCAAAGGGCCGAGAAACGACGGCGTTCATCTGTGGCCCAAATTAGGCCCCCATCTGTTGATTTGCACGGAATCCTGACCCATCCTACGCGACCGGCCTGCGCAATGGCTGCTAGCACTGGATACTGTTGAAAAAGTCGCTGCGTCGCTTTTTCAATTCGCTCGCAAGAAAATCGACTTCTCAGATCGGCCTGCAAACCGCTCGCGAACAGTCGTCAAGGGTAAGACCCCCCCGAAAACCTCGCGACAGAGACGAATAGCGACCTTTTCAACAGCATCACTGCAAACCGGACATTTGTGGCGGCATAGCGAATGCCCGGGTCGACTTCTGTCCTGCGGAGACCGATCGTGACGGCTTACTTCGCTAATTCGATGTCGGACCGAGTTCGCTCATGACCGGTCGGTCGAGACCGTCTCCTCTCCGGCGTTCAGGTCCCGCCCCACGGTCGTCACGGCATTGATGCGGTGCTTGAAATGCGACCTACACGGCGGTTGCGATTGGACTATCAGGTTGGACGCCAAGGGGCTCGTGGAGTTTTCGATAGGCATTCACAAGCGCCGGCAGGGCCTCCTGCTCTTCCGGTGTGCCGAAGCGGTCCACAAACCCGTCTAACGCGACCAACAAGGAGCAGGCCGCGAGAGCCAAGGTATCGGCAAACTGTAAGTAGTCGGGGCCGATGTGCAGACCGGTTATCTTCCCTTTGGCGCTCACCTCAACGTGGTGCTGAAGAGATGTGGCGGACGGGTGGGCGTCCTGAGAGAGAGATCGATAGACGACTGTATAAAGATTGGACAGGCCTAGGTCCTCTGCCAAGCCGTGAAGGTCAATGTCCTGGTGCTTCCCCGGCGTGCCGATCTCGTCGAGCAACGCGTCGAGCGCCGCTTCCGTTTCGGCTGGCACCTCTGGCATATCCCGCAACTCGGCCGCGACCTGTCCGCGGAATCGCTGGTGCCCGGCATCGAACGCGTCGACGAATCGCGTCGTAGGCGCTTCGCCCTTCTTGGGCTTGATTTTGGCGCCCTGCGACAGCACCATGTCGTGCGAGGCGGCCACGCAGTACAGCGCAGTTTCGAAGGTCGATCGCACCATGGCGCGCGACTGCGCACGCAGTCCCCTGGCGCCCAGGAGCACAGCGCCCTCGAAGTCCTGAACGGCTCGCCCCAAAAGGGTGACGGCGAACAGGTCGGCGTCACGCTGTTGGATGTCGCGCGGCACGATCAGCAGGGCGATGGCGAAGCGGTTGATCTGCTCTACGAGCGCCGCGTGGCAGGGGCAGTAGTCCCGCAACGCCTCATCCGGGAGGGCGTTAATGTGCGTGGATAGGAAGCCGTCACGGCTCAGAGTCATGGTCTTCTCCTTCTTCCAACCGTAGGCCATCGTGTCCAAGTTGGACGGAGTATTCTCGTCTGCCAGCGGGTTAAGGGATTTCCCTGGGGCGAACGATCGCAAAGAAAAATTTGAGCGATTCGGTCGTCAAGCAGCCTGTTTGCGAGTAATCGATGTCCGTTTGGCGGCGCCAAGGATCTAGGGTAGACCTCTGTTTTGAAAGGGGATTATTGCAATCCGTCAGGGGGCTGCTGCCGTGCAAGGTTCAGACTTAAGTGAACAAAGTTCAAAGTTAAGCGAATCTCGACATCTCGACATCCCTTCTTGAATTTGTCACCACCCGTCCATATAATTAGCACTCGCTGCACGAGAGTGCTAACAACATCGCCGGTTGGCTCAGCCAGCCGGGTTTTCTCAGCGTTCTTCAGTCTCAATCAAGAGAGGAGTATGTATGAACCTTCGTCCTTTGCATGATCGCGTGATCGTCAAACGTCTGGATCAAGAAACCAAGACTGCGTCGGGCATCGTGATCCCCGAAGCCGCAGCAGAAAAGCCGGATCAAGGCGAAATTCTGGCAGTCGGCCCGGGCAAGCGCGACGACAAGGGTGCACAAATCGCACTCGACGTGAAAGTTGGTGACCGCGTCCTGTTCGGCAAATACGCAGGCCAGACCGTCAAGGTCGACGGCAACGAACTGCTCGTGATGCGTGAAGAAGACATCATGGCCGTGGTGCAGAAGTAAGCGCTGGTCGCTACTTCCCCGGCTATATCCCAAGAATTCAAGGAGTTAGAAGATGGCAGCTAAAGACGTCGTATTCGGTGATTCCGCCCGTGCCAAGATGGTTGAAGGCGTGAACATCCTCGCGAACGCTGTGAAGGTCACGCTGGGCCCGAAGGGTCGCAACGTTGTCCTGGAGCGCAGCTTCGGCGGCCCGACGATCACGAAGGACGGTGTTTCGGTCGCGAAAGAGATCGAACTGAAAGACAAGCTCCAGAACATGGGCGCGCAAATGGTCAAGGAAGTGGCTTCCAGGACCAGCGACAACGCAGGTGACGGCACCACGACCGCAACGGTTCTGGCTCAGTCGATCGTCCGCGAAGGCATGAAGTACGTTGCATCGGGCATGAACCCGATGGACCTGAAGCGCGGTATCGACAAGGCTGTGACGGCCGCTATCGAAGAACTGCGCAAGATCAGCAAGCCGTGCACTACCAACAAGGAAATCGCTCAAGTTGGCGCGATTTCGGCAAACAGCGACTCGTCGATCGGCGACCGCATCGCTGAAGCGATGGACAAGGTCGGCAAGGAAGGCGTGATCACGGTTGAAGACGGCAAGTCGCTGCAAGACGAGCTGGACGTTGTCGAAGGTATGCAATTCGACCGCGGCTACCTGTCGCCGTACTTCATCAACAATCCGGACAAGCAAGTTGCTGTGCTCGAAAACCCGTTCGTGCTGCTGCACGACAAGAAGGTTTCGAACATCCGTGATCTGCTGCCGGTACTGGAACAAGTTGCCAAGGCTGGCCGTCCGCTGCTGATCATCGCAGAAGACGTCGAAGGCGAAGCGCTGGCTACGCTGGTTGTGAACAACATCCGCGGCATCCTGAAGACTGTTGCTGTCAAGGCTCCGGGCTTCGGCGATCGTCGTAAGGCCATGCTGGAAGACATCGCTGTCCTGACCGGCGGTCAAGTCATCGCTGAAGAAACTGGCCTGACGCTCGAAAAGGCATCGCTGGCTGAACTGGGTCAAGCGAAGCGTATCGAAGTGGGCAAGGAAAACACGACGATCATCGACGGCGCTGGCGAAGCTGCAACCATCGAAGCACGTGTGAAGCAAGTTCGCACGCAAATCGAAGAAGCTACGTCGGACTACGACCGTGAAAAGCTGCAGGAACGCGTCGCCAAGCTGGCTGGCGGTGTTGCAGTGATCAAGGTCGGTGCTGCGACCGAAGTCGAAATGAAGGAAAAGAAGGCGCGTGTCGAAGACGCACTGCACGCAACGCGCGCAGCTGTGGAAGAAGGCATCGTTGCTGGCGGCGGCGTCGCGTTGATCCGCGCACGTTCGGCTATCGTTGGTCTGAAGGGCGCTAACGCTGATCAGGACGCAGGTATCAAGATCGTGCTGCGCGCGATGGAAGAGCCGCTGCGCCAGATCGTCACGAACGGTGGCGAAGAAGCCAGCGTCGTGGTGGCAGCTGTTGCAGCCGGCACGGGCAACTACGGCTACAACGCAGCAACCGGCGAGTACGTCGACCTGGTTGACGCAGGTGTCGTGGACCCGACGAAGGTGACGCGCACGGCGCTGCAAAACGCAGCTTCGGTCGCTGGCCTGCTGTTGACCACCGACGCAGCTGTTTGCGAACTGCCGAAGGAAGATGGTCCGATGGGCGGTGGTATGCCCGGCGGCATGGGCGGTATGGGCATGGACATGTAATTTCCATTGGGCCTCGTTTGAGGCTCAGTTGGAAACACATGGGGAAGTGCGCCGTGAGGCGTGCTTCCCAAATGAAAAAACCCGCAGAGATGCGGGTTTTTTTATGGGTGCTGTTCTGCTGAAACCTTGCTAAGGCCAACGCGGAACAACTTGCTGGGCGCCCGCCGCTCATGCAGCAGACGCTTCGCGTCGGTTCTTAATGCCGTGCTTCGCCCGGCGCCGCGTCCTTACCGGCCGCGGGTGGCGTTTCGTCGTCGCTGCTGCGGGCCCAGAAGAAGCGGTCCGGCAGATACGCGCCCATTCCTGGCCGGAATGCATTGCGCATCGCCTGATACAGATACTCCTGCGCCTCGCGCACGGCCTCCGCCGGCTCCTGGCCGTTGGCCAGCAAGGCGGCAATCGCAGCACCGAGAGTATCCGTGATGCCCATGATCCGGTGGCTGCCGCGGTCCCACATATCCTGACGCAGCTGGCCGTCTTCGCTGAACAGCGTGTTGACGAGCCGGTGCGTGCCGGTTTCCGTCGACAGAATGTACTCGCAGCCCTGCGACAGCAGATGCGAGATCGCCGCATCGAGGCTCGGCGCTTCGGCGTCGCCGTCCGGCTGGGCGAGGGCGAGCAGCGTGGCCGAATCGGCGACCAGCAAGGTGGTTTGCGGCGCCAGCAGGTCGGCGATCGCTTCGCGTAGTTCGTCGGCGGCGAGCACATGTTCGTCGTCGAGCGTGAAGTCGGGTGCGAGGATCAGCGGGATGTCGTCGTAATCGGCCACGACCTCCGCAATTGCGCTTACGACTTCCGCGCGCGTACATGCGCCGACCTTGAACGCGGCAATCGGCATGTCTTCGAGCAGCATCCGGGCCTGGGTCGCGACTACTTCGGGGTCGAGCCCGGTGACTTCATCGCAGCTTGCCGAGTCGCGTACGGTATAGCCCGTGAGCACGGAAACACCATGGCAGCCCATGCTTGCAAGGGTCATCAGGTCGGCTTGCAGTCCGGAGCCACCGGTGGGATCGGAAAGGCCGAAGGTGAGGACGATCGGGGGTGTGTCGCTGGGCATGAAAATTTACAAAAGGAGCTGTATTTAGGCGCAGAGAGTGCGCAATCGACTCAATTATGCGGCCTAAACCGTTGTGAAGGCGGTTTTTCGCATTCTTCGGCATGTTGTGGCAAGCAGGAGGCGATGTAAGCGGCAGCCACGCAGCGACACTACGCCGCAAGCGCGGAGCGAACCGACGCAAACCTCTAGCCAAAGGCCGTCGCACACTGCGATTGGGCGTTTCTGATTGCTAGGCATTGGGGCGGCAACACGGTACCATCATGGCTCCCGTTTCCACGGACTCTACGACGCGACACAAGAATGGAATATCAAAGCTGGATGTGCCTGATTTGCGGCTGGATTTACGACGAAGAAGCCGGTTTGCCGGACGAAGGCATTGCGCCGGGCACCCGCTGGGAGGACGTTCCCATCAACTGGACCTGCCCGGAATGCGGAGCGCGCAAGGAGGACTTCGAGATGGTCCAGATCTGAGGTCCGGGGCAAGTGGCGGTGTCCGGCGGAGTGCCACGCCGCGTGACTGCGGCGCGGCGTTTTGCAGGCAGCGTCGGCCGGATCGAACGCGGTTCACGCGCTCGGAACATAGCCCCAACGCGTCGACGCGGAATGTCTCCGGTTGCACCGTGTCGCAGCGGTAGTCTGTCATTGTCCTGTCGCCAGTTCGCGCGTTAGCCGATCAGTCTCTCGTGCGACGCTGAGCGGCGGCCCGTCAGCTTTCTGTCGCCTGCCCATGACTCTTCGATCCGCTGCACCCGATTCCTTCGATGCCTTGCCGAATCCGCGCGGCGGCGCAGTCCGTTCCGCCGAGTTGGCGCTGGCCGAGGCGTTGCTAGCGTTCGAACAACACAGCGAAAGCACCTCGGCGCTGCTGTGTGCGTCGCACGCATTGCGCGAAGCCGGCTGGCTGAGCGCGCAACGTTTCGCAGACGCGCTGGTGCGGCTTTCGCCTTTGGCCGAGAGCGAGGGCGATCTGGCTGATGCGGACAGCGCACGGGCCGTGTTCGGCGCCGCGTTGCACGATTTCCGCGCAGCGCTTGAGCGCCACAATCTGCGCGAGCTGTCCTGCTCGCCCACACTGTTCAATCACTATCGCGGGCTCTGTACCCATTTGTCGGAGCACACGCCCGGTTCGACTGTCGCTTTCGAAGATCTCGCGCTGAGCGCGCGCCCCGTGCCGCCTGCATCGCTGCACGCCCAGTCGGCGGATCAACTGGCCCATTTGCGGGCGCGCTATGAACGCGCGCTGCTGCCCGTGTTGCGCTCGCAGCCCGATAGCAGCGGCGCAGCGCTCGCTTTCACAAACGCGGCGCTCGACGAACTGGACGCGGTCCTCACGGAACTCACCGGTCCGGACCCCTACGATTTCTGGCGTCTCGCCAAAGCCTGTGCCAAGGCGCTGCGCGTTGGCGGCCGCGCCAGCGGAGAAGCCGACGCACGGCGTTTCTATGCGCGCTGCAACCTCGCGCTGGCCGATCACGCGCGCGGTATCGAGCGCGCGCCGCGTTCGCTGGTGCGCGCGACGCTGGCGTTGCTGTGGCGCGATTACGCGTTGTTCGGCGCTGCGGCGGAAGACGCCGATCATGTCGAAGTGCTGCACGACTACGGCCTGACGGTCGATTGGCACGTGGCGGGCACCCAGGCATCGGAAATGCTCTGGGAAGCTGGCGCCGTGCAGGCACAGGCGATCAGTGCAACCCGCAGCGCGCTGACGCGCGAGCTGGGCGTGTTGACCGTCAACGCGCACGCGTATGAAGATTTCCTGCAGACGGCGGATGCCTCGATTTCGGCGCTGACCGAGCATGCCCGCGCGGCCGATCAGCCCGAGAAAGCCGATCCGAGCGAGGCGCTGCAGGCGGGCGACGCCGCTTACCGGCTCGGTGCCTCCGCATGCGCGCTGGGCCTCGGTCACATCGCGCTGGTCGCCGATGCGCTGGGGCTTGCGTGGCGCCGCCGCGCACACGCCGGCGTATTCACGCCGGCGGTGCGTTCCCACGTCATCGTGGGCGCGCCGGCGGCGAGCACGCTCGAGCAGGCTGCCGAAGCTTTGCGTGCGATGCTGCACAAAGTGGCTGCGGGCGTCGCGCCGACAGGCAGCAGCGCTGCGCTGGCCGCATTGACGCGTTCGATCGAAGAGGGCGGCGCCTGAGCCGCTGCGATATCAGCATCACGTCCTATGCGCCGGTAAGCATCCTCATGCCGGCAGCAAGGAGCAGCAACGATGGAATCCGGAGGCACGCGATATGCGTGTCGTAAAACACCGCTAACCCGCACCGTGGACAAGGCCTGCGTGCGTGATAGAGTGGAACTTGATTCGCCGTCGATGGCTCGCGGCGCACTTCATCGCACACATCGCGGTCCCGCGCTCAAAGCCCGCCATCCTGCATCGTCTTTGCTAAAATCCGAACTATGTCCAAGAGTACCGATCGCATCAATCTGACTAACCAGTTCCTGATCGCCATGCCGAGCATGGCCGATCCCACGTTTTCAGGAACGGTGGTCTACCTTTGCGATCATAGTGAGCGCGGCGCGCTCGGCCTCGTGATCAACCGGCCGACCGATATCGACCTGGAAGCGCTCTTCAGTCGCATCGATCTCAAGCTCGAGATCGAACCCCTTCTTCATGTGCCCGTGTATTTCGGCGGCCCGGTGCAAACCGAGCGTGGCTTCGTGCTGCACGATCCGAAAGACGGCAATGCCTATACGTCGTCAATGTCGGTGCCAGGCGGGCTTGAGATGACCACGTCGAAAGACGTGCTCGAAGCCGTCGCGAGCGGCACCGGTCCGGAGCGCTTCCTGCTCACGCTTGGCCATGCCGGCTGGGGCGCGGGTCAGCTCGAAGAAGAGATTTCGAAGAACGGCTGGCTCACCGTTGAAGCCGACCCGAAAATCGTTTTCGACGTGCCCGCGGAAGAGCGCCTGGAAGCGGCGCTCGCGCTGCTCGGCATTTCACTGTCGATGCTGTCGGGCGAAGCAGGTCACGCATGAGCCTGCCGGCCGGACGTGAGGCGACGCTGCTTGCGTTCGACTATGGTGAAAAGCGGATCGGCGTGGCGGTGGGCAATTCGCTCACCCGTAGCGCACGGCCGCTCGTGATCGTGCAGAACCGCAGCCGCGAATACCGCTTCGAGGCGGTCGGCAAGTTGATTGCTGAGTGGAAGCCGGACGCGCTGATTGTCGGCTTGCCGATGCATCCAGACGGTACGCCGCACGAAATGACCCAACTCGCGAAGCGCTTCGGTAATCAGCTGAATGGCCGCTTCAATTTGCCGGTTACGTGGATCGACGAGCGCTACTCGTCGGTCGAGGCAAAGGCGGAAATCCGCGCCGGCAACGGCCGCGCCGACATGCTCGACGCCCAGGCCGCCAGCATTATCCTCCAGCAATATCTAGACGGACTTTCCGACGATCATGAGTTCCATTGATGCCGAAGCGCTCTACGGCGCTTTGCTCGAACAGATTCGTGCCGCTTATGGTGACAAACTCTGCGCCGGGCAAGACGATGCCGAAGGCGCTGTGCTGGCCGGTATCTACAGCGGCGGTGCGTGGCTTGCCGAGCGCCTCGCGCGCGACCTGCAGGTTCCGAGCTTCGGCGTGGTGAATGTCGCGCTGCATCGCGACGACTACGCGAAAAAAGGCCTGCACTCGCAGGCGAGCCCAACCTCGTTGCCGTTTTCCGTGGACAAGCGCCGCATCGTGCTGGTGGACGACGTGCTGTACACCGGCCGCACGATTCGCGCGGCGTTGAACGAACTGTACGACTACGGCCGTCCGGCATCGGTCGAACTGGCGGTGCTGGCCGATCGCGGTGGACGCGAACTGCCGGTGGCGGCGCGATTCGTCGGCGGCGTGGTGCAGGTGCCCGCCGATGCGACGCTTGTTCTTGCCCGCGAACAAGGTGGAGTCGATGGCAACCCGCATTTCACGTTCCACACTGAAGCACGCGTTGATTGAACGCGACTCCGCATATCCAGCAAAGCGGGTTCACGCGCTGCGGCACTGAACGCGCAGATTGAGCCGTCACACGCAGTCAGCATCGACGCCGTACACGTTGAAGCCCGTATTTGAAGCAGGTACACCATGAACACCGCCACCCAGGCCTCCCAGGATTCAGCCGACAGTGCCACCGAGCGCTTCCGTTATGGCTTCCTGAAGGGCAATCCGCAGCTCACGAAAAACGGCGAGCTCAAACATCTGTTGTCGATCGAGGGCTTGCCGAAGGCGATCGTCAATCACATTCTCGATACCGCCGACCAGTTCGTCAGCGTGACCGATCGCGAAGTGAAGAAGGTGCCGCTGTTGCGCGGCAAGTCGGTGTTCAACCTGTTCTTCGAGAACTCGACGCGCACCCGTACCACTTTCGAAATTGCCGCGACGCGTCTTTCGGCGGACGTGCTGAATCTGAACATCAATGCTTCGTCGACGAGCAAGGGTGAGTCGCTGCTCGACACGATCAACAATCTCTCGGCGATGCATGCCGATATGTTCGTCGTGCGCCATGCATCGAGCGGCGCACCGTATCTGATCGCCCAGCACTGCGCGCCGCATGTGCACGTGATCAATGCCGGCGACGGCCGTCACGCACACCCGACCCAGGGTCTGCTCGACATGTACACGATCCGCCACTACAAGAAGGACTTCACGAATCTGCGCGTGGCGATCGTCGGCGACATTCTGCATTCGCGGGTCGCGCGCTCGGACATTCATGCACTGACCACGCTCGGTGTGCCGGAGGTGCGCGCGATCGGTCCGCGCACGCTGCTGCCAGGCGGTCTCGAGCAAATGGGCGTACGCGTATTTCATAACCTCGACGAAGGCCTGAAAGACGTCGACGTGATCATCATGCTGCGTCTGCAAAACGAGCGGATGAGCGGCGCGCTGCTGCCGTCGGCGCAGGAGTACTTCAAGAGCTGGGGTTTGACGCCGGAGCGCCTCGCGCTCGCCAAACCTGATGCGATCGTGATGCACCCGGGCCCGATGAATCGTGGCGTCGAAATCGATTCGCAGGTGGCCGACGGTCCGCAATCGGTGATTCTGAACCAGGTCACGTTCGGTATCGCGGTGCGCATGGCGGTGATGGGGATCGTCGCGGGCAATCACGACTAAACCGCTTGGCTACACACGCTTGGCTACACAATAAGGCAGCGCATGAAGATTCATATTCAAGGCGGCACGCTGATCGATCCGGCAGCGGGCACCGAACAACAGCAGGACATTTTTATCGCAGCGGGCAAGATCGTCGCCATCGGCAACGCGCCCGCTGATTTCAACGCAGCGAAGACGATCGACGCTAAAGGCCTGCATATCGCGCCAGGCCTGGTCGACCTGTCCGCGCGCCTGCGCGAACCAGGCTACGAACACAAGGCGACGCTCGAATCCGAAATGGCCGCGGCGCTTGCGGGCGGCGTGACGAGTTTGGTCTGTCCGCCGGATACCGATCCGACGCTCGATGAACCGGGCCTCGTCGAGATGCTCAAGTTCCGTGCGCGCAATCTGAACCAGGCGCATGTGTATCCGCTCGGCGCGTTGACTGTTGGCCTGAAAGGCCAGGTCATCACCGAGATGGTCGAGCTGACCGAAGCGGGCTGTATCGGTTTTTCGCAGGCCGACGTGCCGGTAGTGGACACGCAGATATTGATGCGCGCGTTGCAGTACGCGAAGACCTATGACTATACCGTGTGGCTGCGTCCGGTCGATGCGTATCTCGGCAAGGGCGGCGTGGCCGCGAGCGGTGCACTGGCATCGCGGCTCGGTTTGTCTGGCGTACCGGTGTCGGCTGAGACGATCGCACTGCACACGATCTTCGAACTGGTCCGTGTGACGGGCGCGCGGGTGCATCTGTCGCATGTGTCGTCGGCGGCGGGCATTGCGTTGATGCGCGAGGCCAAGGCCGAGGGCTTGCCGGTGTCGTGCGACGTCACCGTGAACCATGTGCATCTGATCGACGTCGACATCGGCTATTTCGACGCGCAATTCCGGCTCGACCCGCCGTTGCGCCAGCAGCGCGATCGCGAAGCGATCCGCGCGGGTCTCGTCGACGGTACGATCGACGCGATCTGCTCCGACCACACGCCGGTCGACGACGACGAAAAGCTGCTGCCGTTTGCTGAAGCCACGCCGGGCGCGACGGGCCTCGAGCTGTTCCTGTCGTTGACGCTCAAATGGGCCGACGAAGCGGGCGTGCCGTTGGCAACGGCGCTGAACCGCATCACCACAGCGCCGGCCGACGTGCTGAAGCTTGAGGTGGCCGGACGCATCGCCGTGGGCGCCGTTGCCGATCTCTGCGTGTTCGACCGCAACGCGTATTGGCGCGTCGAGCCGCGTGCCTTGAAGAGCCAGGGGCACAACACGCCGTTCCTCGGCTATGAACTGCCGGCGCGCGTGCGAGCGACCATCGTGTCCGGTCACGTTGCATTCGAACAGCGTTAATATCCGCGCCATTGCCCAGTTACGGAAAGCTCCGACAATGAAGCTCGCGTTACGCAAGGCCCGTCTCATCGCGCATCTGCTGCACGGCATGTGGATCGTCGCGACTCGCTTTCCCAAGGCTGGTGCGGATGGGCGGCAGACGCTCAACCGCAAATGGTCGTTGAAAATGCTGCGTTTGTGCGGCATGCAGCTCGTCGTGCATAACGACAGCGTGCGACTCGATCGCGGCGCGCTGGTGGTCGCCAATCACATCTCGTGGATCGATATCTACGTGATCAATGCGTGGCGGCCTACGCCGTTCGTGTCGAAGGCTGAGATCCGGCAGTGGCCAGTGGTCGGCTGGCTTGCGCAGCAACTGGACACGGTGTTCATCCAGCGCGAGAAGCGCAGCGACGCGAAGCGGATCATGCATGAATTGTCCGACCGCCTGAGCACTGGCGAGCTGATGTGCGTGTTTCCTGAAGGGACGACGTCAAGTGGTCTGGCGCTGTTGCCGTTTCACGCGAATATGTTCCAGGCCGCCGTGTCGGCCTCGGTGCCGGTGCAGCCGCTTTGCATCATGTATGAAGATGCGCAGGGCCGGCAATCCACCGCGCCTGCGTATATCGACGATCTGACGCTCGCTGATTCGCTGAATATGTTGCTGAGGGGGGGGCCGTTGACAGCACACGTGTATGTCGGCGTGCCGCTTGCGCCGGGTGCGGACAGGCGCACGCTGGCGGCGGAGGCGGAAGGGGTGATTGCAGCGGCATTGCGGGAGATGCAGGGCGGCATGACGAGGTCCGGTGCTGCGATCGCTGCGTCGATTTCATTGCCCGACGCGTCTGACGCCTCCAGCGTTTCGCCGACGCTGATCGAACCAGTCGATCAGTCCGGCCGGTCGGCTTAACACGGCGGCTTAGTTACCGCCGCCTGCCACGCGGCAAGTTTCACAGTCGACTTGTGTCAGCGTGCGTTCTGCGGGATTTTGCGCAAGACGCACGGCGGAAAGTTTCTCGCCCCATACGCAGCCGGAATCCAGGCCGATCAGGTTATCGCGCAAGGTCAAGCCGAGCGCGGCCCAATGGCCGAACACGACGGTGACATTCGCGGTCTTGCGCGACGGCACGTCGAACCACGGCATGCTGCCCGGCGGCGCGGAATTCAGCCCGCCGCTGCTGCTGAAATCCATCGCGCCTTCGGCATTGCAGAAGCGGATGCGCGTTAAGGCGCTGCAAGTCAGGCGCAGCCGGTCGATGCCCTTGATATCGGGCGTCCAGCGATTCGGCTCGTTGCCGTAGAGTCCCGCGAGCGTTTCCTTCCAGTTCGGCGCGCGCAAAGCCCGCTGCAGTTCGTCGGCGAGCTCCATCGTCAGGGCGGCGTCCCATTGCGGCAAAACACCCGCATGCACCATCAGCATGCCGTTGTCGAAATGCGCGAGCGGACGGTGGCGGACCCATTCGAGCAGGTCGGCCGCATCCGGCGCGGCGAGAATATCGTCGATCGTGTCGCCTTTCTTCGACTTGCGAATTCCCGCCGACACCGACAGCAGATGCAGGTCGTGGTTACCCAGCACCGGTACGGCGCGATCTCCCAGCGCGATGATGTCGCGCAGCGTGGCGAGCGATTCGGACCCGCGGTTGATCAGGTCGCCGGCGAACCACAGTGGCGTGCCATCGGGCGGCGCGGCCTTGGCCAGCAACTGCTGGAACGGCGTGCGGCAGCCTTGCAGGTCGCCGAAGGCGAGCGGTAGCGGATGCGGCTGGGTCGGGGAAGTGAAGGCGGTAGGTGCTGTCATCGGGGAGTCGGTGCAAATCGATACACGCAGGTACGCACGAGACGTGCCGCGTTGGGCGGTGCAACATGCTAGCGTGACATAATATCCGGTTTGAAGCGCTAATATCGGGCATTGCGCCGTCAGAGGCCGCTAGCCAGCACGACCGCCAAGGGCGGGTGCATTATTGCAATACAACAGGAAGATCCTCGTGAACGGAGAAAGCATGTCGTCTGCCCATGCGACGCAACCTATTCGCACCCTCGTGACCGGGGCGAGTGGCTTTACCGGCCGCTATCTGGTGGAGAACCTGCTCGGCCGCGGCCATACCGTGATCGAGACGGTGGGTGGCCGCGACGAGCCGGAAACGCCGACGCGGTTGCGGCTCGACATCACCTCGCCCGACGCTTGCCGCCGCGTGATCGAAATGACGCGGCCCGACTACATTGTGCATCTGGCGGCGATCAGTTTCGTCGGCCATAACGACCCGCTCGACTTCTACCGCGTCAACGTGATCGGCACGCTGAATCTGCTGGAGGCCTGCGCGGCTGTTGGCCATACGCCGCGTAAGCTGTTGATTGCGAGCAGCGCGAACGTTTACGGCAATGTCACCAGCGATGCCATCGACGAAACCTTCCCGGTCACGCCGGTGAACCACTATGCCGCCAGCAAGGCGGCAATGGAAACGATGGTGCGGACCTGGTTCGACCGCTTGCCGATTCTGATCGTGCGGCCGTTCAACTATACGGGCCGTGGCCAGGCATCGAATTTTCTCGTGCCGAAAATCGTCGAGCATTTCGCACGGCGCGAGCCGACTATCGAGTTGGGCAATATCGACGTGGCGCGTGATTTCTCGGACGTACGCTACGTGGCGAACGCCTATGAGGCTTTGCTCGACTCGGCGGCCGCTGCTGAAACGGTCAACGTCTGTACCGGCACGCCTTATACGCTGCGGGAGATCCTGTCGGCGGCAAGCGATCTGACCGGACATGAACTCGAGATTCAGATCAATCCTGCTTTCGTACGACAAAGCGACGTGAAGATGCTGGCCGGATCGCCGGCCAAGCTGCGCTCGCTGGTGCCGAAGGTCGAGTCGATTCCGTTCATGGACACGCTGCGCTGGATGTTGGCGGCTTAACTGGCGCATCCGGCGGTATCTGCGGGCATCTACCGTTATCTCGCGATGCGGGGTCGCATGGTGGCGCGCTTAGGCCTAAGCGACTACCGGTGTCACGCGTCGTCGTGTCTCATGCAGGCCGTGCGGCGCCGCAACCCGGTTACCCGCCCGAGCAGCGGGCCGGTTCGGTCCGCTTGCGCACACGCCCTCTGGTGGCGGCACTCGCCGTCAAACCACCCCCTCGGAAATCAATGGAAACCAAACCTGTCAAGCTGTTTCAAGTTGTTAGGGTTCTAGTTTTTGCTCCGGGCGGCTTTATAATCAGGGCTTCATAAGATTGGCGTTTGAGCGCCTGCCCGCGGTGCGAGGGGCGGCGGCGGGCGTTGACAAGAATCGGATACCACAACGCGAGGTGGGTAGATCGGCGAGCTGATTCCGATCTGCCACCAACATCTAGAAGGGAATTTCATGATTCTGGTAACGGGCGGTGCCGGCTTTATCGGCGCCAATTTCGTGCTCGACTGGCTCGATACGTCGGACGAAGCGGTGCTGAATGTGGACAAGCTGACCTACGCGGGCAATCTGGGTACGCTCAAGTCGCAACAGGCCAATCCCCGGCATGTGTTCGTGCGAGCCGATATCTGCGATCGTGCCGCGCTCGACGCGCTTTTCGCCGAGCACAAGCCGCGTGCCGTGCTGCACTTTGCCGCTGAAAGCCATGTGGACCGTTCGATCCATGGCCCGGCTGATTTTGTGCAGACCAACGTGGTTGGCACTTTCACGTTGCTCGAAGCCACCCGTCAGTACTGGAATGCGCTCGGCGAGGCCGACAAGGCTGCGTTCCGTTTCCTGCACGTCTCGACCGACGAAGTGTTCGGCTCGCTGTCCGCTACCGATCCGCAATTCTCGGAAACCACGCCGTACGCGCCGAATAGCCCCTATTCGGCCACCAAGGCGGGTTCCGACCATCTGGTGCGCGCTTACCATCATACGTATGGTCTGCCGGTGCTCACCACGAACTGCTCGAACAACTACGGCCCGTATCAGTTCCCCGAGAAGCTGATTCCGCTGATGATCGCCAATGCGCTCGGCGGCAAGGCGCTGCCGGTGTACGGCGACGGTCAGAACGTGCGCGACTGGTTGTATGTCGGCGACCATTGCAGCGCGATCCGCGAAGTGCTCGCGCGCGGCACGCCGGGCGAGACGTACAACATCGGTGGCTGGAACGAAAAGAAGAACCTCGACGTCGTGCATACGCTGTGCGATCTGCTCGACCAATTGCGTCCGAAGGCGGGCGCTTCGTACCGCGATCAGATCACCTATGTGAAGGACCGTCCGGGGCATGACCGTCGTTATGCGATCGACGCCCGCAAGCTCGAGCGCGAGCTCGGCTGGAAGCCGGCGGAGACCTTCGAGACCGGCCTCGCCAAGACGGTTCAGTGGTATCTGGACAATCAGGTGTGGTCTGACGAAGTCGCTTCGGGTGAGTATCGGAAGTGGGTTGAGACTAACTACGCGCAGCGCGCGTAAGGGCACGGCATGGCGCGCAAAGGCATTATTCTCGCGGGTGGATCGGGCACGCGCCTGTATCCGATTACGCACGTCGTATCGAAGCAGTTGCTGCCGGTCTACGACAAACCGATGATCTATTACCCGCTGTCCACGTTGATGGTGGCGGGTATTCGTGACGTACTGATCATTTCCACGCCGCAAGATACGCCGCGTTTCGAAGCCATGCTCGGCGACGGCAGCCAGTGGGGCATGAATATTCAGTACGCGGTTCAGCCTTCGCCGGATGGTCTTGCGCAGGCGTTCATCATTGGCCGCGACTTTGTGGGCAACGATCCGTCGGCGCTGATTCTCGGCGACAACATCTTCTACGGCCACGATCTCGCGAAGCAGCTCGAACGTGCCAACGAGAAAGATGAAGGCGCTACGGTGTTCGCGTATCACGTGCACGATCCGGAGCGTTACGGCGTTGTCGAATTCGACAAGCAGTTCCGTGCTCTGTCGATCGAAGAGAAGCCGGTCAAGCCGCGCTCGAACTACGCTGTTACCGGCTTGTATTTCTACGACAAGCAGGTTTGCGATATCGCGGCGGACATCAAACCGTCGCCGCGTGGCGAGCTTGAAATCACCGACGTCAACTCGCGTTATCTGGCCAACGCCGCACTCAATGTCGAGATCATGGGGCGTGGCTATGCGTGGCTCGACACGGGCACGCACGATTCGCTGATCGAAGCGGCGACGTTCATCGCGACGCTGCAAAAGCGCCAGGGTCTGGTGGTTGCGTGTCCGGAAGAGATCGCGTACCGGCAGGAATGGATCGACGGGGATCAACTCCTGAGGCTCGCCAAACCTCTCGCGAAGAACGCCTACGGGCAGTATCTGCAAACCATTCTTACGGATCAAGTCGCATGGCCATCCAAGTAACTGCTACCGCGCTGCCTGAAGTCAAGATTATCGAGCCAAAAGTTTTCGGCGATACGCGCGGCTTCTTCTTCGAAAGCTTTAACGCGCGCGAATTCGCTGAGTACGTCGAGGCCGACGTCGAGTTTTTGCAAGATAACCACTCGCGTTCTGCGAAGGGCGTGCTACGCGGCTTGCACTACCAGGTTCAGCATGCACAGGGCAAGCTGGTGCGCGTGGTCGAAGGCGAAGTGTTCGATGTCGCAGTGGATATCCGCAAAAACTCGCCCAATTTTGGCAAATGGGTCGGAGTGACGTTGTCGGTCGGCAATCACCGACAATTATGGGTGCCGCCAGGCTTTGCACATGGTTTCGTCGTGCTGTCCGAGTCGGCGCAGTTCCTATATAAAACCACCGACTATTGGTTTCCGGAACACGAGCGCAGCATCGTCTGGAACGATCCGGAAATCGGCATCGAATGGCCGATTGACTTCGAGCCGTTGCTGGCGGCTAAAGATGCGGCAGGTAAGCGGTTGCGCGAAGCTGAAGTTTTCGCTTGAGGTCGCGATGAACCAGGAAGCCACCATTCTCATTACCGGTGTCAACGGCCAAGTCGGTTTCGAGTTGGCGCGAACGCTGCAAGGGCTCGGGCGCGTTGTCGCCATGGATCGTAGTTCCATGGACTTGTCCGACCTTGAGCGAGTGCGCTCGACCGTTCGCGACTTGCGACCATCAATTATTGTGAATCCGGCGGCTTATACGGCCGTCGACCAAGCGGAGACTGATGTCGACGGCGCGATGCGTATCAATGCTGATGCACCTCGCGTGTTGGCGGAGGAGGCCGCGCGAAGCGGGGCCACGCTCATTCATTATTCGACGGACTACGTATTCGATGGCACCAAAGCGGGTGCCTACGAAGAAACCGATGTGACCAATCCACAAAACGTGTATGGCAGCAGCAAGCTCGCTGGAGAGCAGGCAATCACGGCAAGTGGCTGTGCGCATCTGATTTTACGAACAAGTTGGGTTTATGGTCGGCGAGGTAAGAATTTTCTCCTAACCATGCTGAAACTGGGCGCCGAGCGACCAGAATTGCGCGTGGTCGCGGATCAAATCGGCGCGCCGACCTGGGCAAACACGATCGCAACTTCGACTGCTCACATCGTAGCCCAGAGCATCTCCGCAGAGGATTCCGCCGAGTGGTGGCGGGCCCGCTCCGGCACTTTTCATTTGACGTCCGCTGGGGAAACGTCTTGGTTTGGTTTTGCCGAGGCAATATTCAATCTGGCTATGGAGGGAGCGGGGCCAAGGGTGACGCCTATCGCTGCGAGCGAATACCCGGTTCCCGCCACGCGGCCAGCAAACTCGAGGCTGTCACATCGCAAGCTCTCGGAGACGTTCGGGTTCTCTCTGCCAGCGTGGGAAGATGCCTTGCGGCTTTGCTTGGCCAATTGACGTGCACTTATCCGAGCTGTGTCCTTTCACGCGATATCTCTCAGATGTGTGCGTGGCGCTGGCCGTGCTTTTTCTACGCCGGGTGGGAACGTGTTTGGATATAGATTGCTCACGTATTTCAAGCCACAGACGAACTCATTACCGCGATAGCGGTTCGCGCTGTTGATTTGGTTGGCCGCAAGGTATCAACGATTCCGGTTCTCGCGCATCGTAGGGGAAAGTGCGATAGTGATCGGTTCACGTGAAGTGCTTCACCGTCTTTGCGGCGCTTGCAAGTCGTGTGGACGGGCTGCCTCGGCCGCTGCGGGTCATTTCTAATGTGCGCGTCTCTGAAAATGCGGGAAGGTACAGAATGCTGCAAGACTCGGATGAACGATTAACGTGACCGGACATCAAGGGACTGGCATTGTCGTCGTTTTTTACCGGCCGGACGGCGAGTGCGTGCGGAACGCAAATCGATTGGTAGGGTTTGGATGCTGCGTCGTTATCGACAATACCGAGGAAGCGCGAAGCGCATCGGAATTAGGTCTCGATGATCGTATCGTGTATGTGCCCAACGGACAAAACCGTGGAATTGCAACGGCTATCAATCAGGGTATCGAGCGCCTAATCGCAGCAAAGTGCACGACCGCGCTTCTTTTTGACCAGGATAGCGACCCGTCGCCAGAATTGCTGACTCGCTTGCCAAGGTTGCTCGAGGTAGAGTTGCGAAAGGGGGGGCGTGTGGCAGTCATCGGGCCTGCTTACGAAGATAGCCGTCTCGGTGGCGTCGCGCCGTTCGTGCGCTTTGGCTGTTTAAAGCTCCGGCGGATACAACCGACCGGTTTCGAACCGATTGAGGTGGATTTCTTGATAACCTCGGGGTCGTGTCTGAACTTGGCGGCGTGGCGCGATATTGGCCCAATGGAAGACACACTTTTTATCGATTTCGTCGATCTTGAATGGTGTGTAAGAGCGCGCTCGAAGGGCTACGCTGTGTTAGGTGCACCGACGCTACGACTTGTACACGCGCTGGGTGGTGAGCCGTTGCGAATTTTCGGGCGGACCTATCCGAGTCATAGTCCGGTACGCCATTACTACATGTTCCGGAATGCGGTCGCACTAGTGAAGCGTAGCTACATTCCGTGGAGTTGGAAGTCGACCGAGCTAGTGAAGTTTCCGGTTCGTTTGGTGCTCTATGCGCTGTTCATGCGGCCCCGAGGGAGCCACCTCCATATGGCTATCTTGGGTATTTGGCACGGTTTGACGGGGCGGACCGGCGAACTCTAGGTACAGGCACGGGCCTGCACCGATGTCCAGGTCGCATCTTTGTTTAACAGGAATACTTACAACCTCAATGTTGAATCTAATACTTACCGATTTGAGAGCAAGCATCGCGTCGTGGCGGCTTTGGACATTGCTCGGCTGGCTCGAAGTGCGGCAGCGCTATGCGCGCTCGCGCGTCGGACCGTTCTGGCTGACCATCAGTATGGGTGTGATGATCGCATCTATCGGGGTGGTCTACGGTACGCTGTTCGGACAGAAGATGACGGACTATCTGCCCTTTCTTTCGATTAGCCTCGTGATGTGGACTTTTTTCTCACAGACGGTTATCGAAGGCAGCACCGCGTACATCAATAGTGCTACCTATATTCGCCAGGCGTCCACCCCCAAGCTGATCTACATGCTTCAGGTGGTTTGGCGCAATCTGGTGATTCTCGCGCACAACTTCGTGATCATCGTGTTACTGCTCGCAGTGTTTGGAGTGAAAAGCTGGGAAACGCTACCTATTTTCATTCCGGCTTTGTTGCTGTACATATTGAACGCGCAATGGATCGTCATGGTAGTCGGGTTGCTGTCGGCTCGCTTCCGTGATTTGCCGCAAATCGTTGCTTCTGTCATGCAGATCGCGTTTTACATCACGCCGATCATCTACCGTCCAAACGCATTGGCCCGATTCTCTCTTATCGTCGATTTGAATCCGCTCGCTCATCTGATTGAGCTCGTGCGCGCACCATTGATTGGGCAGGTGCCGAGTGCAATGACTTGGGCGGTGGCGATAGGAATGGCGGTGATCGGCTGGCTCGTTGCGTTGCTACTTACAGGGCGGTATTTGAAACGCATTCCGTATTGGGTCTGAGAACAAACATGGCGTATATCGAACTTAAGGGCGCGACGCTCGACTTGCCTATTTATGACGTGCGTGGTCGTTCGCTGAAGAAACAAGTGATGCGGCTGGGTCGTCGCAACACCATTGCCGAAGACAACGACGGTGTTGTCGTTGTCCGCGCACTTGATAACATTGACGTACGTTTCGAGAGCGGGGATCGGATCGGCCTAATCGGACCCAACGGCGCGGGTAAATCTACTTTACTGAGAACGTTGGCCGGTATCTATTCACCTAGCGTCGGCACGGTCAATAGCGAGGGCAAGATAGTTCCATTGCTAGACATTAGCCTCGGAATGGATGAAAACTCGACGGGTCTCCAAAACATCCGGCTGCGCGGTTTGCTTCTCGGTATGACGGATGAGGAGATCCGCACTAAGCAGCAAGAGATCGCAGAGTTTTGCGAACTTGGCGACTACCTGGATCTACCGCTCAGAACTTATTCGAGCGGCATGCGCGTACGACTCGCATTTGCTGTGTCGACAGCGGTCGATGCAGAAATTCTACTTCTGGATGAAGTCATGGGCGTCGGCGACGCCTCCTTCATGCACAAGGCAAAAGATCGCCTGGAGGACTTGCACAGTCGGGCTGAAATAGTTGTGCTGGCGATGCATGCAAACGCGGAGATCCGTCGCGTGTGCAACAAGGTTCTATGGATGGAGAGAGGGCGAGTGCGTGCATTTGGCCCGGTCGAAGAGGTGGTGTCTGCTTACGAAGCACAAGTGTGACTGGTTGCGAGAGATAAATGGGTATCGGAAACGATGTGAGCTTGGGGCGGGCTGACGAATTCGAGTCGGTGAAAGCTGATGCCAGCGCTGCTTTTGTTTCGTCAGCCTCTTTTTGGTGGCCGACTACTATCGTTCCATCGACATGGCTTGAACATGCGCCATTTGCTTTCTGGCTGGTGGGGGCATTGCGTCCGTCCCGCATCGTCGAAATTGGAGCAAGTGACAGTTATTCCTATCTGGTCTGGTGCCAGGCGGTTGAAAGATTCCAATTGGACACACGCTGCTATGCAGTGGATATGCTTTCTCCGAGCGGCGAAGCTGGCGATGCTCCGACTGCTTCGTATCAGCGGGTATTCAAGGAATACCACGCCGATCATTACGCTTCGTTTTCCGAAATCGTGGCGTCGCGAGGAGATTCTGCGGCGAGCCTGTTCGACGATGAGTCGATCGACCTACTCCATCTGCGCAGTTCAAATGGGAACGGGATCCCTCGGCGCGAGTTAGACCTTTGGCGTCCGAAGTTGTCTAGGCGCGCCGTTGTTCTTGTTCACCCGGCGGCCTTGGGCGTGCTCAATGGCTCGACCGATTCGCGGGATTTGATCGATACCGATCTTGTGTTTGGGTTTTCTCACGGCGGCGGATTGAGGGTGCTTTTACTAGGAGCGGAATCGCCTCCAGTACTGCGAGCTCTGTCACTTGGGCCCGAAGGCGTCCAGGCGCAGATCCGCAGCATATATGCCAGACTCGGCGCCGCAATTACTTTGCGCTGTGCGCTGCACGAGTCGCGAGTTTCGCTTGACCAAGCAGCTGGCGCTGTACTACTACGTGATAAGCGCGCGGACGGGGCGACCGAGTCGGTCTTGAGCGTCTCTCGTGATGTCCGAGCCCTCGCGATGGCGTTCGGCCGTTCGCAGTATTTGGTGAAGAAGTTGCGCGAGGAACGTAAGCAACTTGCGAGATTAGTGTCAAAAAATACCAACTTGGTAGCGTCTTTGGAACTTGAGAGAGACGAGTTGCTCGAGAGTGCGAATAAGGTGGGCGAGTTGTCCAATAGTTTGCAGCAGGTTACGGCCGACAATCGCGCTCTTCTCACTTCCACGTCTTGGCGCATAACCGCGCCGATACGTTTAATCATGCGCGCAACGCGCAACCCGCACACTGCTGCCTTAAGGGCTCGTCAAATGATTCGGCAACTGCGCTTTTCTCTGCGTCAGCGCGGTGTGGTCGGGACGATCCGAAAGTGTATAGAGGTGCTGCGTCGTCGCGACTGGCACGCGCTTTTTCGTAATGCTGAAGCAGGTAGTTCATCGTTGACAGCGTCTGCGGCGTTGCCGAAGAGTACGGTACCTGCTGACGGCTTGCTGCCGCTGCGAGTGGTGATTATCGCTGAGACAAGTATTCCGCAATGCTTGAAATACCGTGTGACCCAAAAGCAAAAGATGATCGAAAGCTTGGGCTTTGACTGCACGGTCGTTAGCTGGAATGATTTCGAAGATTGTAGGAATGCGCTCCAAACGCACTCGCTTGCTATTTTCTATCGGGTCCCGGCCTTTCCCGAACCTCTCAGCCTGATTCATCACGCCCGCGAGATTGGGGTGACGACGATATGGGAAGTCGATGACCTGATCTTCGATGCTGCCAAATACCTGCAGAACGGAAACCTGCGGGACGTCTCGCCTGAGATTCGTCGTGGGGTCCTTTTTGGCGTGCCGCTATACCGCGAAGCGATGTTGGCGTGCGATATGTGTATTGCTTCCACCACTGGGCTGGCGGGCGCGATGCGCGAAGCGGGCGTAGAGCGTACTTTTGTCATCGAGAATGCGCTCGATACCGAGACGACTCGGACCGCCGAAAAAATATTGGCGCGACCGAGGCATAAGGATGGTTATCTGCGCATCGGCTACGGCTCGGGTACGAAGACGCATGACGCGGACTTTCGCGCCGCGGTCCCTGCACTGCTGAATGTGCTAAGGCAACGTCCGAACGTCAGGCTGTGCATTATCGGAGAGCTGAATTTGTCGTCCGACTTTGATGCTTTCAACGCTCAAATTGAACGTCTGCCATTGTCCGACTATTCGACTTACTTGGGGCGCCTTGCTGACTGCGATATCAGTATTGCGCCGCTAGAAAACAGCATCTTCAACGATTCCAAAAGCAATATCAAATTTTTGGAAGCATCAGCGGTGCAACTGCCGTCCGTTTGCTCGCCACGCGCGGCTTTCCGCTCCGCTATTGAAAACGGTATTAATGGGTTCCTCGCGGAGTCGGCCCAGGAGTGGACGGATGCGCTCCTTAAGCTTATCGACGACGTTGCGTTCCGTGGGGAAATGGCCCAGCGGGCACACGACAGTGTATTAGCCCATTACGCTCCGGCTACGGTAGCTCAGGAACAAGTGGCGCCGGTGCTGTTGCCCTATGCGAGCCGGGAATCGAAGCTGCGGATTCTAGGTGCGAATATATATTTCGCTCCACGCAGTTTTGGTGGCGCGACAATCATTGCTGAGGAAATGACGCAGCGGCTTAACGCGCGGGAAGACACTGAGTACTACATGTTTACCACGCTGTCGACAGACATCGTTCCCGCGTACAAACTGGTGCGCTATTTTGCGAAAGCAACGCATATCTTCGGTATGGGACTTCCGGGCGAGCGAGATCCCGTCAGTTCTTTCGAAAACAAGAAGGCTGCCGAAGCTTTTGAAGCCGCGTTGCTCGCGGTGAAGCCTGATGTTGTGCACTTGCACGCGATTCAAGGCATTGGTGCATTGGTTGCAGACGTTTGCCGTAAGCACAATGTGCCGTTTGTCGTGACGCTTCACGACGCCTGGTGGATATGCGGTCGGCAATTCATGATTACCGGTGAGCAGCAATATTGCAATCAGCGCAAGATCGACGTGAATGTGTGCGAGAAATGCGTAAACGATGGTGGGCTTAACACATATCGTCAGCTCAGTTTGCACGATGCCCTTCGCTCCGCCTCGTTACTCCTTGCGCCGAGCAAATTTTTCCGTGACCTTTACATTGAAAATGACTTTTCGCCAGGGCAGATCGTTGTCAATGGTAACGGCATTACTCCACCTTCCACACTTGGTGTGACTTCGCGAAGCCGCCGCGCGGGTCGGTTGCGTTTTGGTTATGTGGGAGGGGACTCGCACGTTAAGGGTATTCATCTGGTCAAGAAAGCATTTGAGTCGATCAAAAGTGATGCATATGAATTAATTCTGGTCGACAACATGCTTAATATGGGGAATAGGTCCATCTACCCGTCGCAGTGGAAGTTGCGAGGTAAAGTGACGATTGTGCCTGCCTACAATCAGCAAAACATGGATGAGTTTTTTAACGGGATAGACATCCTGCTGTTTCCCACGCAATGTAAAGAGAGTTTTGGGCTGACCGTCCGCGAGGCCCTTGCTCGGAACGTGTGGGTCATCACGACGGATGCGGGCGGCGCCGTAGAGGACGTTGTCAATGGCGAGAACGGCGATGTCATTCCGTTGTTCGACGACGGTAGCGCACTACGTGCCGCGATCCAAAAGTTACTAGGAGATCCATCTGTACTCGATGGATATGAGAATCCCTACCGATCGAAAATTCGCACTTTCGACGACCAGGCAACGGAGTTGCGTGATTTGCTTGCGCATGTAGTAGCGAGCGAGCAGGTTCAACCAGACGGAATGGGCGAAGCTGTCGCGGAGCGTGGGCACCCAACCCATACCGTTATAGACATAGTATTGAAAAATTGAAGTTGGAGGCGTGTCGATGGCGGATGTCAGTCGATTCGCCAGCTGGCTGTCATGATGTAGCTTCCAAAAGCCACGGTTTGTGGTGGGTGGTTCACGTCACTGGCTGCAATGACTGTTCCATAAAACGATGCGCTAACTGTATTTTGCGAAGAGCAGGGGAAAATGCATGCACATGAGCGAAGCTCTCTACGGGGCGGAATATTACTCTAGTCACTGCGGTACTTTGCCCTATGAGAGGAATTCTTTCTGGCTCAACTTTTTCGGCCGGGTAGCGGATGAACTGATCAGGGGACTACAGCCAAAAACCGCCTTTGACGCAGGTTGTGCACATGGTTTTCTGGTCGAGTCGCTTTGGGATCGGGGCGTCGAGACTCGCGGTCGTGATCTTTCCAGTTTTGCGATTTCCAAGGTCCGCAACGACATTGCGCCGTATTGTTCGGTGGGTTCGATCACGGAACCCATTCCCGGTCGATACGATCTGGTGACGTGTATCGAAGTACTTGAGCATTTGCCGGAAGACGCCGCGCTGGAGGCGATCGATCGCATGTGCGAGGTGACCACAACGATCCTCTTTTCTTCGTCGCCGACCGACCTGACGGAGCCGACTCATATCAATGTGAAACCTCCCATCTATTGGCTGAGTCGTTTTGCAGAGCGAGGGTTTGCGCCCGACTGCCTATTTGATGCCAGCTTCCTGGCGCCGCATGCGTTTGTTTTGAGGAGATTTGAAGAGCCGCCGGAGATATCGACGCTTCAGTTGTTTGCTCAGTTCATCAGACTTCGCATGGCTTTGGTCGAACGCGAGCAACGTATCGGTCGTTTCGGGGAAGAGTTCAATCAACTCGAGATTACGCACCAAAGCGAGTTGCGCGGCCTCCGTGAGCAGCTCGCTACGGCGGTTGGTGGTCTGTCCGATAGTCGGGCTGCCGAGCTAACAGGCCGAGTCGCAGAGCGGCTTGCCGAGATCGACCGGCTGGTTAAGGCGTTAGACCTGTCCGTCATGCCACCCGCTGACTTGCCGGCTTCCCAAACAGACCATTACATGGCATGGAGTGGCACCAAAGCTGCGTCTAGAGAAGAGTTGATTTTGCAGCGGCGGGTTGGTAAGGCCTTGTCGTATGCACCGACGTTTAGCATCTTGGTGCCGGTATACAAAGTGCCGGTTATCTGGATGGAAGAGCTTATCGAATCCGTTAAGTGTCAAAGCTATGAAAATTGGGAGCTGTGCTTTGCGTTCGGAGATGCTGGAAGTGCCGATTTGCTGAGTTGCATCCAGCGGCACGTAACGTACGATCCGCGTATCAAACTTCGGGTTCTCACCTCAAATGGAGGTATTTCCAGAAACTCAAATGCCGCTCTCGAACTTGCAAGCGGCGAATGGGCTGTTCTTCTGGATCACGACGATACGCTGACGCCTAATGCGTTGTTCGAATTGGCAAGAGCGCTGAATGATGATCCCAACGTCGTCATGTTGTATTCCGACAAGGATCAACTTGATGTGAACAGCCAGCGGACAATGTGGCCTTTGTTTAAGCCGCAGTGGTCTCCCGACATGATGCTCAACGCAAATTACTTGACGCACATTTCTGCGATGCGAGTCGATCGGTTGCATGAGTTGGGAGGTTGGGACCCCGACACTGACGGCGCGCAAGACTGGGATATATTTCTTCGCGTAATCGGACGCGAGGGGAAGGTAAAGCATGTTCCGCAGGTGCTCTACCATTGGCGCCAGGCGCCGACTTCAGTTGCAGCAGGCGGTTTGTCAGTGAAACCGTATGCGGCAAATGGACAACTCGTCGCGTTGACAAAGCATCTTCCCGAAGCAGGGTGGCCAGGTGCGACGCCGGACTTGGACCGCGGCGAGATTCATATCAACTGGAGTTCTGAATGGCGACCTTCAGTGTCTCTCATTAGCTTTGGCGAAAATCCTGAGAGCGATTTAAAGTATCTGGCTTCGAAAAATGCCTTCCAGTTTATTCCGGTTACGGCGGATGCAGAAGGTAAAGAACTGGATGCTGCTATTGCTCGTGCGACAGGCGAAGTTGTGATTATTGTAGATGCTAGGGCAACACCGTTGTTTGACAATGTATTGGATGAGCTGATTGGACCACTACAAAATCCAGCAATAACGCTTGTGAGCGGTCAGACGGTCGATTTGACTGAAAAAATCATCGACTTCGGCTTTCTGTTCGAGGGCGGAGAGGGTCGTCCGCTATTCCGTGGGCACCATAAGTCGCACTATGGTCTATTTGGCGGTGCGACATGGTATCGAAACGTTCTTGCGGCATCTGCATCGTGCCTTGCTTTTCGAAAGGAGCTTTGGAGGAAGATCGGGCCCTTTGGTAGCGCACGCAAAAAAAATAGGCCGGACCTAGACTTCTGTTTACGGGCAACGCTAGGGAATCACGGTCGGCTGCTTTTGAACCCGAATGCCAAGTTCCGTATGGAAGAGCCGGGCGGCTTTGAGCGATTTGCTTACGCGCAGCAAGTATGTGCAGAGGTGCAGGCTAAATTTCCGTCGGGCGATCCTTACTTTCACCCCGCTTTGGAGGTCAACGATGCCGGGGAAATCCAGATTGCACGAAGATCGATCACTTCTCCTGTCCATGATTATGCCGCGGAGGCGCGTATCTTCGCTGGGTTGTTCAACTTTGATAGGGAGGACATTCGGAAATCGATCGAGCGCGTTTCAGTCTCTGATCCGAGGGAATTGCGGAGTATGGCGTGGTTTGTTCCGGATTTCGACAATCCCTTTTATGGTGGACTTCATACTATTTTTCGTGTCGCTGACTTCGCTTTGCGCGAGCGCGGCATTGAACAGAATTTCGTCGTGGTGGGCGGAGGTTTGCCGGAAAAATACGCTGCGCGTATTGGACAGGCCTTTCCAGCACTGCGTGACGGGGCGAAAATATATGTCACGGAGCGGCTTGATGAGATTCCTTCGATTGGGCCTGTAGACGCTGCGATTGCAACACTGTGGACGACAGCGCTTCCCGTCCTTCGCATGCAAACGGCACATCGGAAGTTCCACTTCCTCCAGGATTGGGAGCCGTTGTTTTATCCCGCTGGCTCTTTGAGTGCCATGGTCGAGGCGACTTATCGATTTGGGTTTCATGCCATTTGCAATACGGTTTCGCTCGCCGAGTCGTATCGAGGTTTCGGTGGCAAAGCAGATAATTTTGTACCCGCAACCGATCCGAAGATTTTCTATGCGCGGCGTCCGAAGCGGGCGTCGGCAGAGGATCCAATCACAATTTTTTGCTATGCCCGCCCAGGACATCCACGCAACTGTTTCGAAGTGTTGACCGCTGCACTACGCGACATTAAGGAAGAGTACGGTAACAGGATTGATATTGTTACAGCAGGTGCCGAATGGGATCCCGTGCAGCACGGGCTCGTTGGCACAATCAGGCATCTCGGATTATTGTCGTATTCCGAGACTGGAGCGTTGTATCGGGCGATCGACATCGGTCTGGTTGCTATGTCCACTCGACACCCGTCCTATCTGCCATTCGAATTAATGGCATGCGGCGCACACGTGGTGACCAATCGGAATCCGCATACAGCTTGGTTGTTGCAAGACGGTGTCAATTGCAGTCTGTTCGAGGCGGTCAGAGGCGATATTGCCGCTGCGCTGCGTAAGGCGATAGACGACGAGAACTATCGCTTGTCGGTGGCGCAAGCAGGCGCGACGCTTATCCAACAACAGTACAACGATTGGCAGAGTACGTGCAGCCATGTTTGTGACCTGTTCGGCAGAGTGGTGTCCGCGCTGCCTGCAAGTAACGAGTGAAGGGCCTAAATGATTACAAATGACGTTTCTTCGGATGGCGACGCGAGTGCGCTGGAGTTTCGCACGACCGATGCTTATCTGTTCTTTGAGCGGGCGGCGGAGAATATTGTCAGAAGCTTCACGCCCCGAAAGGTTATCGTCGTCGGCAACAAAGTCGGACTGTTGGTGGAAGCGCTTTGGGATCGTGGAATCGAGACGGTCGGCGTGGTCGGATCGACGGCCGATCTCGAGGACGTGCGGATCGACGTCAGGTCGTTCTGTATTACCGCTGCTGCAGACGCGCAGCATAGCGACCTGATCGTCTGGTTGGACACACGGCTTCTGGGTGACGGCGGAGATCGGACGCAGGACGTTGCGGCGATTTTGAAGCAATCGGATCGCCTGCTCGTCGCGCCAATAGGCAAACGGGAGGCGGACACGATTGCGCCGCTGCAACTGGTGCAAAAGCTAAAGCGTATTAACTTCGATCCGGTTCTTGCTTATGATGCCGGCTATCTTGGCGTTGGTGCGTTTCTCTTTGAGGTGAGTCGAGGCGCGGCGGGGGATCCTGTGGAACTCGCGAGGCATATTGAGTCGATCCAAGATGCGCGCCGACAAGCGTTGGCGGTGGAGCGCCTGAGCGCAGAGATCGCGCAGGACGGGGCATCGCTTCGCCAGAGCGAGGCTGCCAACGGAGAATTGAAGGCGCAGCTGGCGACGATGTCAACTCATTGCAACGTGCTTAAACGTGAGTTGCTTGGGGTGCAGCATCGTTTGAGCAGCGTTCTGAATACTGCCGATGCGACCGCAGCTTCATTGAGGCAGCGGCGGCTAGACGCGGAAGACAGTGCCGAGTGCGCTGAACGTGCTGAACACGCTGAACAGGAGCAGTTGAAATTCGCCCGTTATGCAGAGGAGCTTAAGGCACAGTTGGACGAGATGCACTTATCCACAAGCTGGCGCGTGACGAAACCGATACGTGTTTTCGGGATGCAATTTCCTCTACTAGCCTCGGTGGGACGAAAGATCATTAAGGTCATCTACTGGACGATTACATTGCAGTTGCTGGAACGTTTAAGGCGTCGCCGTGAATTTCGACGGCAGTTACATCGATGAGGATGGCGATCGGAGTACTTTTCGGGCGAGAAAAATGAATCTAGTGACCAACAGACAATCTGTGGGTGTCCATTCCAATGGGCGACCAGGGGTACTGCTTCGCGCGCAACAAAGTCGTTTCGGGGATCGAGTTTTCTATTGTTCTCGCGGCTTCCGGCACTGGGTCATGGACGCGCAGTGGTTGGTGGAGAACGGTTTCGTGTGGCCCGATGACGTCAAGGAGGTGGATGGCACGATTCTGGAGGCTTTCCGCCCGGGCCGGCGCACGGCCCGCAAATGGGACGCATCAGATTGGAGAACCGTACGCGGCAGTACTACCGCGACTGTGAGAGAGGTTTGCGTCTCTCAGCTCGTAGGCAGGGGTGTTGAAGTTGGCCCAGGGGCTAGTCCGATGCCGATACCGCTCGATTGTGACGTGATGTATGCGGACGTGTTTTCGGCCGAGGAGCTTCGGCAGAACTCCTACGATGGGCAGCAGGTTAATGACTTGATCGCGCCGGATCTTCAAGCGAGTTTGGAAGACTTAGGTGCAATCCCGGACGCCAGTCTCGACTTCATCGTGGCTTGCCACGTAATCGAACACACACGTGATCCGATTGGAGCGATAGTCCGCGGCATGAGCAAGCTCAAGCCGAGCGGTCAGATGGCCCTTGTCATTCCTGACATGACGCGGACATTTGATCGAGCGCGCGAGAGAACGCCGCTAAAGCACTTGATCGACGATTTCAAGGATCCGCAAAGAGAGCGTGATCGCGAGCATTTCAAGGAATTCTATAGGGTCGCCATGCCTGTGAGCTCAGAGACATACGAAGATTACTGGCTTGCTCGCTGGAAGGAAGCTTTTCCAATTCACTACCACACTTGGACCTACGAGTCCTTCATGCAAATGGTTGATTGGATTGGAGCGAACGTTCGTCCTTTCGCAGATGTATGGTCGCAGCCGGCGCTAGACGGTGTGGAGGATTGCATCGAGTTTTACTGCGTATTGCAGCAATCCACATAGGCGTTAGCAAAAATTAAAATACGTTTAGCTCAAAAATTATCGTGTTGGTGACTTCCGGCCTGTTGACGCATGTGTCGCAGTTTGTACGCGCCCCGTTTAAAAGGCGCCGTCTACAGGCTAAGTAACAAAAAGCAAGCCAAGTCGCCTGCGCGGGCACTTTTGAGCTGACTTGCAGCTTTGCTGCGGGCTCATCAATTCCAAAGTCGCAGAGGCGGCAGGGTGTTATCTCTTCATGAATGCTACGAACGGGTCGAGCTCTAAAATCGCCGGATTGTCCGTGTCCGTCGTCGCATTTCGTCCGGACCTCGGCCAGTTGACCCGGACACTCAGCGGTCTCGGCGCTGCTTGCGAGGCTCTGCGTGAGTTCCGGCCGACCATTCCGGTCGATCTCTATCTCATTGACAACGGCGGTGTGCCGAACGTTGATTCCGTTTTAGACGGGTTGCGCGCGCACGATATCGTCTGCTCGAAGATCGCAGGTCATGGCAATGTGGGCTATGGGCGCGGACATAATCTTGCCATCGAGCGGGCGACGAGCCGTTACCATTTAGTGCTCAACCCCGACATTGATATAGATCGGGCAGCGTTTGTCCGGGCGTTGGATTTTTTTGATGCGCAGCCGGACGCTGGGCTGCTGACGCCATGGGTCGGCGACCGCAACGGTCAGCAGCAGTATCTGTGTCGCCGGTATCCGGTCGTGCTCGATCTGTTGGCAAGAGGTTTTTTTCCAGCTCCGTTGCGTGGTCTGTTTAGCCGTCGTTTCGACCGCTACGAAATGCGTGATCAGATCAACGACCGGGACATCGTGTGGGACCCGCCAATCGTCAGCGGATGCTTCATGCTGTTCCGAACAGAGGTGCTCAAGAAACTCGCCGGTTTCGACCCGCGCTATTTCCTCTATTTCGAAGACTATGACCTCAGCCTTCGAACTCACGATGTAGCGCGGGTCGCATATGTGCCTTCGGTACGGATACTGCATCACGGCGGCGGTGCCGCGCGCAAAGGATTGACGCATATCCGGATGTTTGCCGCGTCGGCGTACAAGTTCTTCAACCGATTTGGCTGGAAGTGGCTATGAGTCATGTGCTCGTAACGGGAGCCAATGGATTTGTCGGTCATGCGCTATGCCGCGCATTGCTTGACGCTGGACACACGGTCACCGGCCTTGTCAGGCGTGCAGGGCAGCTTGAAAACGAGGTGAACGAATGGGTCGACGTTAGTGTGGATTTCGGCGGCGTCGACGCGTCATGGCCGAACGCATTGCAAGTGGACTGTGTCGTGCACCTTGCAGCACGAGTACATGTGATGCACGAAGAGTCTGCCGATCCCGACGCAGCGTTTCGCGCGACCAACGTTGACGGCGCGCTACGCGTTGCGCAGGCTGCGTGGCGTCATGGTGCAAGGCGTTTTGTCTTTGTCAGCAGCGTTAAGGCCCTGGCCGAAAGCGATCCCGGCCGTCCGCTACGCGAAGACGATCCGCCGATGCCGCAGGACGCATACGGGCGCTCGAAGCTCGCCGCCGAGCAGGCGTTGTCGAGCTATGGCGAGGAGTCCGGCTTGGATGTTGTAATCGTGCGCCCACCGCTGGTGTACGGACCGCAGGTACGCGCCAATTTCTTGCGTTTGATGGACGCGGTCTGGAAGGGTGTGCCGTTGCCGCTAGCTTCGATAGGTGCGCGGCGCAGTCTGATCTATGTAAAGAATCTTGCAGACGCCTTGATGCATTGCGCGGTAGATCCACGCGCAGCGCACCAATGCTTTCACGTCGCAGACGCCGCTGCTCCGACGGTCGCTGAGTTGACCCGTTCGATTGCTGGGCATCTGCAAAAGACAGCACGCCTGTTGCCGGTGCCGCTGGGCCTGCTGCACCTCGCAGGCCGGTTGACAGGCCACTCGGCGCACGTGGACCGGCTGGTTGGCGCTCTGCAACTCGACACCACGCGCATACGCACGACGCTCGGTTGGCAGCCGCCGTATTCCACCGACGAAGGGCTGGCCGAAACCGCCCGCTGGTATCGATCCACGCATTGAGGGCGCGCATGTTGACGTACCTTTTTACACTCCCGACGGAGTTGACCGTCACGCTGGTCGCGCTCGGCGCAGCATGTGCATGCGCGGCCATCCTATGGGCGCTACTCAGAACCGGCATAGCGTGGCGGCTTGCCACGGACATCCCGAACGATCGCTCGCTACACGTCGCCCCAACGCCTCGCGTGGGCGGCTGGGGCATTGTCCCGGTGGCTGTGGCGGCGACTTTGCTGCTGTCGCCGAGTCTCTGGTACGCCGCGCTCGGCACCGCTTTCCTGGCGGCGATTTCACAAATCGACGACCGGCGCGGATTGCCTGCCAGAGTCAGGTTCGCCGCGCATCTGATTGCCGTGGTCGGGTTGGTTGTACTTTTCCCTGCCGATGCCTCTTGGTGGGTCCTGGTAATTCTTGCCTTTCTGATGACATGGTTGGTTAATCTTTACAATTTTATGGACGGCGCGGACGGTCTGGCGGGCGGCATGGCAGTGTTCGGCTTCGCCGGTTACGCTGCGGGCGCGCTGCTCAGCGACCATCCTTTGCCGGAGCTGGCGTGGTCCGCGACAGCGATTTCAGGGGCCGCGCTCGGCTTCCTGCTGTTTAATTTTCACCCAGCGCGCATTTTTCTCGGAGACGCTGGATCGATCTCACTGGGTTTTCTAGCCGGCGCGCTGGGTTACTGGGGGTGGCGCGGAGGAGTTTGGCCCGTCTGGTTCCCAATCCTCGTATTCGCGCCGTTCATCGCGGATGCCTCGATCACGCTTGCTCGCAGGCTGCTGCGCGGTGAAAAATTTTGGCAAGCCCACCGCGAGCACTACTATCAACGTATGGTGCGTTCCGGAATCGGGCACGCTAGGACAGCTGTGACGTGGTATGTACTAATGGTAGCTGGCATAATGCTTGCTATTTGTGCACTTGGCCGCTCGATGATTTTTCAATCATCCGTGCTGGCCCTCTGGATCGCCATTCTCTGTGCGGCAGGCGCCCTGGTCGATTTGCGCTGGCGTCGTTTCCAATCAAAACTGTCCGATAACTGAGGTATGACGCTGATGCTTAGAAACAAGGCCGTCTGGCTGTCGTTCAGCGCTTTCCTTTTCGACTTATGCGCAGTCGCGGCCGCCTGGCTGGTTGCGTACGTCATTCGCTTCAACGGCCTGGTCCCGGAAGACTTTCGGGCGGGTGCGATGCACTCGCTCCTCTGGGTCTTGCCGACGTACGGCGTCATGTTCCGTATCTTTGGCTTGTACCGCGGCATGTGGGTCTTTGCGAGCTTGCCGGATCTCGTACGTATATCGAAAGCAGTCATCGCTGGGGCGCTCGTCGCCATGGTTGTTTCGGTGCTGGTCCAACCCATGCCGATCGTGCCGCGCTCGGTGCTGGTGGTGTCGCCGTTATTTCTGTTTCTCGCAATGGGCGGATCACGCGCGCTGTACCGTGCGACCAAAGAGTTCTATCTGTATGGCGGGCTCGTTGGACAGGGTAAGCCGGTCGTCGTGCTCGGCGCAGGCAATGCGGGCGCGAGTCTCGCGCGTGAGCTATCGCGTTCGAGCGAATGGCGTCTCGTCGGCTTGCTCGACGACGATGTTTCCAAGCACGGCCGCGAGATCTATGGCTACAAAGTACTTGGCTCGATAAGCGAATTGCCGCAATTGGCGGAAACGCTGAAGACAGAATACGCAATCATCGCCATTCCCTCCGCCACGGTGGATGTGCAGCGGCGCGTTGCGACGCTATGTGTCCGGGCTGGCGTGCGCGCGCTCGTGCTGCCGGCGCTAACGGACGTCACGCAAGGTCAGGCTTTTCTGTCGCGCGTGCGGCAAATCGACCTTGAAGATTTGCTCGGCCGTGATCCGATCCATATCGATACGCCCCATGTAGAGGCACTGCTCCACGACCGGATTGTGATGGTCACGGGCGCCGGTGGGTCGATCGGTTCCGAATTGTGCCGCCAGATTTTGCGCTTCCAACCGGCTCAACTCATTGCTTATGACTTGTCCGAATTCGCGATTTATCGGCTGACTGAAGAGTTGAGCGAGCGTTTTCCAGGCGTGTCGGTGATTCCGGTTATCGGCGATGCCAAGGACTCGCTGCTGCTCGATCAGGTGATGTCGCGGCACACACCGCACATCGTATTTCATGCGGCCGCGTACAAACACGTTCCGCTCATGGAAGAACAGAACGCATGGCAGGCCGTACGTAACAACGTGCTTGGCACGTATCGGGTGGGCCGCGCTGCGATTCGCCACGATGTGAAACATTTCGTGCTGATCTCGACCGACAAGGCAGTCAATCCGACTAACGTCATGGGTGCGAGCAAACGTCTGGCGGAAATGGCGTGTCAGGCTTTGCAGCAGACCAGCGCGCGCACACAGTTCGAGACAGTTCGGTTCGGGAACGTACTCGGCAGCGCCGGCAGCGTCATTCCGAAGTTCCAGCAGCAGATTGCGAAGGGCGGTCCCGTTACGGTGACGCACCCCGAGATCACGCGCTTCTTCATGACCATCCCGGAAGCGTCGCAACTCGTGCTGCAAGCGTCGAGCATGGGGCACGGCGGCGAGATCTTCATCCTCGACATGGGCGAGCCGGTGAAGATCGTCGACTTGGCTCGCGATCTGATTCGCTTGTACGGCTTTAACGAGGAGCAGATTCGGATCGTGTTTACCGGCCTGCGGCCTGGCGAAAAGCTCTATGAAGAACTGCTGGCTTGCGACGAAACGACAACGCGTACACCGCATCCCAAATTGCGGACTGCGCGTGCGCGGGAAGTGTCGGATGATCTGCTGGACAAGTTGTTGCCCTGGCTCATGCAACACCGCGTATTAAGCGACGACGAAGTTCGCCGCGATCTGCGCCGCTGGGTACCGGAATATCAACCGGCCAGCGCGCCGGCATTGCGTAGTGTGAGCAACGTCGCGCCGGTCACGCGGGCTTCCTAGAACCCGCGACGAAAGTGTGATCCCGAGTGCTGTCAGACTCTTGTGACTACCGCACTAACAGAATGCCGACTCCAACCAGGCCCACAATCACGACCCAGTACGCCGCGTGAACATAGCGGGCCTGTCGCTTGTAGCGCGCCGTGTAAGACGGCGCGAAGTCTTTCATGCGTTTCTCGAAAACACTGATCGGGTTCGCAGCGTACTGCTCATAGAGCGGACGGTTGCGCTCGTAGATGAGGCGATGCGACTCATCGACCTTGCCCAATTGAACCAGTTCGGTTGATCTTGAGCTTTTCTTAATGCGGTAGAGGTACAGCGGGGCATCGATATAGCGGACCTTAGATTGTGGGCTCAAGAGGCGCACGTAAAACTCCCAGTCCTCAAAGCCATAGACCATTTCCGGCGAGTACCCGCCAGCGCGCAGAAACGCTTCGCGCCGGTACATGGTCGTATTGACAATCATGTTTTGCCAAAGCAGCTTTTCATAGCTGTATTCAGGCAAATGCCACACCTTGCGGCTTTCGCCAAAACGCTTCGTCTTTGTGTGGACAAGATCGGTATCCGGATGCGCGGTGAAACACCCGACAGCGCGTCGCAGAAAATCAGGGTGCAACTTGTCGTCGCCATCGAGCGGCACAAAAAGCGCGCCTTTTGCCTGCGCAAAGCCGAAGTTTCGTGCTGACGCGACTCCGCCGTTTTCCTTGGTGAAGGAGCGGAACCTGCGCTCCTTCTTTGCATACCGCTCGATGATGGCCTCAGAGCCGTCAGTAGACCCG
The DNA here is from genome assembly GCF_046026855.1 of Paraburkholderia sediminicola. Lineage (GTDB taxonomy): Bacteria > Pseudomonadota > Gammaproteobacteria > Burkholderiales > Burkholderiaceae > Paraburkholderia > Paraburkholderia sediminicola_A. The sequence continues at coordinate 140,762 of NZ_JAQQET010000014.1, forward strand.
TCATTCACGACGATACATTCCCAGTCACTATAGGATTGGCGCAAGACAGATTCGAGGGCTTCTGCGATGAATTCTTCCTGGTTGAAGCAGGGTACAACGATGGAGACTTTCGACATGGCCGGTTTTTAATGGTTACTTGCCGCTTTCTAACAGCCTCCTAAAGGCTGAGGAATCTCGATGAGGCCGATAAAGACTACGACTGCGAGGCTTCCTTCCCGATTATCTCTTCTTCCTCACCACCATCCACCTAGGCGACTTGAACCGCACAATACTCACATAAAGCCAGACATAGGTAAGCGCAAACACCACCACAAAACAGAACAGATGCAGCGTATGCCGCCAGAACAACGTCGCCGGCACAACCGCAATCAGACACAGCAACCAGAGATAGGGCGACGTCAGCGAGTTCCGCCGCGTCAACTCGCGAGCGGTGCGCGTGCCGACCGCCCAGCGCATCAAGCGCTTATAAACCAGCATATGCAGATGCACTCCATCGGGAATCCCCGGCGACATCCCGCGAATGAACTTCTTCCGGTAGATCGAGAAGCAGGTCTCGAAGATCGGGTACATGAAAAGCAGCACTGGATACCACGCCGACACATCGCGGTTGCGCATTACCAGCATGATCGACAGCTCGGCGAGCATGAAACCGATGAAGTACGCGCCGCCGTCGCCGAGAAAGATCAGCCCCGCCGGAAAATTCCAGATGAAGAAGCCGAGCACCGCGCCCATCATCATGAACGACGCCGACAGCACGATCGGATCGGACACCTCGAACGCCACGTAAGCGAGCGAAGCGAACATCATGAACGCGACCATCGACGCGAGGCCGTTGAAGCCGTCGATGATATTGATCGCGTTTGCAAGCGCCGCGACGGCCAGCACGGTGACCGCGCAGGAGATCACCGCATACGAGAGCAGAAAGTCGAGCGGCGGCACGCTGATGCGCGTCACGGCGATATTCAGCAGGAAGTAGGCGAGAGCGGCGGCCGCCATCGTGCAGACGAGCCGTGCGAGCGGCGAGACGCGCTTGGTCAGATCCTCGACTAATCCCGAACCGAACGCCGGCATGCCGCATGCGATCAGCCCCAGGATGCCGCCCGACACGGCGGGATACGCATGATGCAACTGCACGGCGGACACGATCAGCCCGACCAGAATCCCGGCCCCGCCGATGCGCGGCACCGGGCGCACGTGGAATTTCTGCACACCGGCCAGATCGGTATCCGTCGAGAATTTTTCATGCAAATGCGCATAGCGCACGATCAACAGGGTGATCAGCAGTGAAACGAGAAAGCCGAGCGCGAAACTAAGCATGAAAGTGGGCCTGAGCGAAGACGCCGAATTATACAAACGAAACGCATGACCCCCAGAAAAGCAGCGTTCGCGCCAAGCGGGCGAAAAATCCCAGATAGTGAGGTTTTGGCTGCCCGCAAAGCCATGCCTGTCATGGATTCCACCTATGCAGCGAGGTCTCGCGAGGGCCGTTAACCTAGATGCGGTGAAGTGTAAGTTGCCGGCGAAAAAGACGATCGCCGACGCATCACGGGGTTCGCCGCCGATCAATGAGACGTTCCGGAGACCCAATGCTTAACAACATCACCATTCGTGGCGGCCTGACGCTAGTGATCTGCGTATTTGTCGTTTTCCTGCTGACCGTGATCGGCGTAGGCTATGGCGCGCTCAAGCTCGCGAATAGCAGCCTCGACGAAACGCAGCATAGCGCTGTGGCGCTGTCGCATCTGAAGGCGAGCTCGGAGAAGCTGCTGCAAGTGCAGCTCGCACTCGGCACTTATCAGACACTCTTCAGCGTCGGCAAGCAGACTGACGACCTGTTGCCGGCCGCGCACAAGGTGCTGGTCGAGTCGAACAAGGATTTCGCCAATTACATGGTCGGCCCGTTCGCAAGCGACGACGAGAAGAAGCTCGCGCAAAACGTCGAGCAGGCGCGCAGCACACTCGTCGACAAGGCGATCGAACCTGAATTCAAGGCGCTGACCGACTTCGACTTCAACACCTTCCGCAATATCCAGGGCGAAACGGCGAACGCCTTCTACGCGACCTATTCGAAGGCTATCGATGCGCTGCAGCGTTTGCAGACGGACAGCCAGCGCAAGCAGGCCGAGACGGCGGCGCAGCGCTTCCAGCTTGCGACGCTACTGTTCGCGGCAATCGGCGCGATTTCCATCGTGATCGGCGTGATGGCGCGGATAGGCTTGTCGGCAGCGGTGATCAAGCCGGTGAATGCAACCATCAAGCACTTCGAGCGCATTGCCGCCGGCGATCTGACGATCGCAATCAAAAGCAGGTCGCGCAACGAAATGGGCCAGTTACTGAGCGCACTGACGAAGATGCGCGAAGGTCTCGTCGAGACGGTAGCAAAGGTGCGCGGCAGCACGACGGCGATTACGCAAGGTGCGAACGAGATTGCGGCAGGCAACGCCGACCTGTCGTCGCGGACCGAGCAGCAGGCAGCGGCACTTCAACAGACCGCGGCGAGCATGGAGCAGTTGTCGGCGACGGTGAAGCAGAATGCGGATAACGCGAAGCAGGCGAACCGTTTGGCGCAGGGTGCGTTAGATACGGTAACGCGTGGTGGCGCCGTGGTGTCGCGTGTCACTGAGACGATGGATGGGATCACCGAGTCGTCGAGGAAGGTGGCTGAGATCATCGGCATGATCGAGGGGATCGCGTTTCAGACGAACATACTCGCGTTGAACGCGGCTGTGGAAGCGGCGCGGGCGGGCGAGCAGGGGCGCGGCTTCGCGGTGGTGGCCTCGGAAGTGCGTAGCCTCGCGCAGCGCTCCGGCTCGGCTGCGAAGGAGATCAAGGAATTGATCGGTGAATCGGCCACCAAGGTAGAACAGGGGGCATCGCTCGTGTCCGACGCACAGAAGACGATTCACGAAGCCATGGACGCGGTTCAACGCGTCACGGGCGTCATGAATGAAATCGAGGCGTCAGCGCTTGAACAGAGCGACGGGATCGAACAGGTCAACAAGGCGATCTCACAGATCGACGAAGTCACACAGCACAATGCGGCGCTCGTCGAAGAGGCTGCGGCGGCGGCCAAATCGCTGGAAGAGCACGCGGTTGCGTTGCGTGATGCAGTCGCGGTGTTTCGGGTAGAGGATTAGCGTCTGACCTACAAAGCCGCACCGACGCGTCTCCAGAAAAGCCACGGTCACCAAAGGACCAGTGCGCGGCTCCCTTGCCCAGCGATACTCGGCGATCATGCTGTTCTCGAGCGCACAACCGAAATCGTGCGCATTGAGCCCAGCAGTGCCGGATTTCTGGAGTCGCGATTTCGTGCCACCCTGGCTTTTTGAGATTCGCAGTGGTGCGAAAAGTTTTTTTGACGAGCGATGGTGCGACCTCAGTCGAGACGGTTCATCGGGTAGTGGAAAATTCGGTTCAACATTATCACGCCTCATCGCCCACTGTGGCTTGCCTCCGGAGTAAGTACCCGTTACGGGCCGGTCGATCAGGGGCGGAAACAGATCGACCATCTCGTGCTTCAGATCCGTGTCCGCGTCACCGCGCGTGATCCATTTCGAGGCGGTGTTCACGCCCATCTCGATCTCGCCGCCGCTCGGCCGGATCCTGTCGGAGATATCATTCATCGTCGCCGGGTTGCCGGTTCCTTGAGCCGATCAGCGTGACGAAGGACCCTTGGACACATTAATTTAAATGCCGTGCAGCACTTCGACCTTGGTCGCTCCAGACCGTGCGGCTAGCCCCGATTTTTGCGCGAAGGCGTGATCATGAGTTTTCTCACCCTCGGCTGTGTGTCCTTGGGCACAATTAATTTACCCATCACCGCTTTTCGCGATGATCGGCCTCGCGACCTGAATTTGGTTTTTTGAAGACACAGAACACTTGCTAGCGATATTAGCCCCCGCGCGTCTGGAGATCATCAGACTGCTTCGCGAAGAGGGATCTGCGCCAGCCGACACGATTGCAGCATGTCTTGGTCGTGACAGGTTGATGGTCAGCAGAGACTTAGGAGTAGTTCTCGACGAGCGAATCATCGACCTTGAGTGTGATGCGTGTTACGCATTTGGTTTTGAGGGCATTCGCGTAGTGTTGCAATACTCGCCCTCCAGATTTGAATGAGTCGATGGATGTGCCGATCATCCGCCTGGAATAGGAGGCGCTCGGGGAGGACGGAAAGCTGCCTTCGGGCGGATTCATTGAAGTTGATGGTGTTTTCCGGACTGGCACCTCAGAGGAGAGCTATTGCACGTGTGGATACGGCTATTGTTCGCACATACTGGCGCCGCTCCTGGGGCGAGCGGGTCGTTCTCGTGATCGCTTGCATCAAGCCTCCGATCCCGGCAATGCGCGTCATGGTTAGCAATCTTAAAGACTACGGTTGTTTTAAACCGGCAACCTGCCTATCGAGCTTCCGGTGGCACGCGCTCGTGGGCTTGCACTCAGATATTCATGAGGGAGACTGGCATTGCAGCTGCTGTCCGTCTGTTGCGCCGCTCAACAGTCTCATTTTCATTCTCAATAAAATGGAATCCGAATGAATTTATTAAGAAAACTAGTTGAATGTGTCTTTCCATCCGATAGCGGTGATATCGATCTTCCATTGCTCGCCATCGTGGCAGCAACATTAAGCAGTGGTGTCGTCGCCATAGTGTTATGGATTGTACATTCCCCTCCCACATCGCCAGCGTCGGATGTGATGCCGCACGATTGTCTGGAACGCTGCGAGAAGATGTGCAACGGTCAGATCCGTTAGCCGCCGCAGCGCGCGAGATTTTTACCAACTCAAGCGAGAAAATACACATGCGAAAATTTGGTTTCTACCGGCATGTCTTCTGGACAGAATGTATTGCCGTTTTCCTTGATTGCGTGCAGCCGCTGGTCGTCGTCGCGCGATGGCTGCTTAGGAAAAAATAGGTTGTAGTCTGCCACCCGCTTTACGCCCACACCCGAGACGGTGTGGGCGGAAGGCCATATGAATCCTTCCTCTTATCTCTTCCTGATTTTCCCTTTCGCGTCGTCCACACTGCGAACATCGCATCTGCATGCCGCATCTTCGTTTTCAATACCAGCCTACCGTGTGCCTTTCACAATCGCCCATCCATGGCGCCGTTCCTGCGCATCCCCGGGATCTGGGTTGACGTGGAGAACCTCAATGAGGCGGCCCCTGGTGGATAGCGCCCCGACGGATAGCGCCAGGCAGATTGCGGATTGTATTGCCATCGTGATTGTCGGCGTCCACCACGAGCTCTCAAAGATGATCGCGGTGGACGAGCAACGTTTTGCGGGCAATCCCTGTTGGTCAGCAGGTGTGGCAGTACAAGTGTCAGCCGTAATCCAGAGGGCGGCAAAATCGCGCGTTCCGGATTTGCTTCATCTGTGAGGGCACACGTGCTCACCTCACATGTTTCGCGCCGGTAAGTGAGCGGAACTATACCGGCTTGAAACCCTGTGGTTCGTCGGCAAAGTGCCCCGCCGATGTCGACTGCGGCGCGACTTCGCTGGCGGCTGGTTTGGCAGACCGTTCTTCGCCCGCTTGCTCGTGGGAGGCCATAGACGGGATGGCCTGCGGTAGCACCATGTCGAGCGCTCGCGTGAGCGCGGGCTTGAGTGCCTGGAATCGCCTCTGCAGAATCATCCGGTCGACCAGCCCGGCCAGCTCACCCTCGCCCGCGCCCTGGCTGTGAGCCTCAGCCAGCAGCGACTCATAGTTGACGGTCTCCCGCATGGCGTCACCGATCGCAAAGTGAGCCCGCTCCAGCGCCGAGACTACAGTGGACTCCTGAATGACTGCGTTCGGGCTGCAGTGGATGAATTGTGGGTTCTGGGAGAGGTAGGTATCGAGGGTCTCGAACCACCCCGTGTTTTCCTGGCCCGACTTCATGGTCGGGACACCGGTGCGCAGAATGCGCAGTTGCCCAGGCATCATGCCTGCCTCGGTCAGCTTCGCGATCTGTGTGATCGCGCCACGCTGGGAGTCCTCGCGAGGGGTGAACGTGATGATGACGCTGTGAAGGTCGCCGAGCGTTCCAGGCGTTTCGCATGCAAATTCGCACAGTGCATCGAAGCCGTTGGGGGCAATGCAGAGGATGGCGCGGCCGGATGTGCAGCTAAGCTTCCTGTAGCCTTCGTTGAAGCGGGCTGGTGTGAAGCGCTGCGTGTCGGGTTCAGCGTTTGCGTTGCCGCCACGCTGGTTGCTGACGGTGACTACCTGCCCGCCAAAATGTGCCTGTGCCAGTGAGCAGGTCGTTTCTAGGTTATCGCTCGTGGTCGGTGCGGTTAGAAGAATGTATTGTGGTTTCATCTGTGGCAGTGTGTAAGTTGGATTGTTGGCAACAGACCTGACGCCGGCTCCCGCCCCTTCTGGCTGGGAGCGCAGCGATGGTCAATGTACTCACCGGGACGTCGTTTTAATGCGGCGGTGTCGATAGCCATCGGGCCTGGCGGCCCCCGGGCGCTGGAATTGGTGGTGTCACTTTTCATGGTGGGTCCTGCCGCGTGGGTAGCCATAGCCATCGCTTTTCATCGCTAGTGAGGTTCATCGTTCGAGCTGTTCCTCGTGTTCCCGGTGTCCGCTGCAACGTTTTCCGGGATTGCACCGGCGTCTTTGGGGAAATATTCAAACTGATAGGTACCGCCGTCGGCGTTTTTCACTCGTTTGCGCTTGCGCGGGGCAACCAGGCCAGCAAGATCGCGCTGATCGCGACCTGAGAGAACCAGCAGCGTGCGCAACGCGGCGAGTACCATGAAAAGTTGTGAGTCCGGCATCTGTGAGGCCTCGCAGTGGGCGACGAACGGCGCAAGAATCGACGTCGGGATTTCATCGAGGCTCTTCAGGTCAGCGGCGTCCTGGCTTACGATAAACGCGTCAAAGATCTCCCACGCGGGACTTATCAGCCGGGCGAACTCGCCGCCTCGCGAGTAAGAGTTGATAATGCGGTCGATCTGCTGTTTCAGGTCAGGGTAATGCATAGGAATGGGCACCAGGGGTTGAGGGTGGATAGCGTGAACGTGGTTGGAAAGGTCAAAGGAAAGGTAATGCACGTTGGTGCCGGGTGCGTCGTTTTCCTGAAAGCGAACTGCGTTGCTCCCGGCAGATTTTTTCTGACTTGGGTTGAAGAGGATTCCATATAAAACGAATTGCAACGGATATCGCATCGCACACGCGTACTATCACTTGCCGGTTTCATTTTCTTCTCCAGCGAGACTTTCTGCGCATCTTTTCGGCAGAATTCGGGTTCCGCAGGTCGTTCGGGACTTCGCTCAGGTACCGTGCGCAACCCATAAACCGGCTTCCCTGCATGATTCGCGAGAAATGCGAAAGAATTCCACGCAGGTATACGCGAGCCGTGAAGGATTGACGGGATGGTCCGTGCCCAAGATCGGCGCTCACGTGAATGAGCACCGCGTGTTCATCCATGCCGCTTTGGAGGTATTCGAGCGCCTTGTCCTGTGCGTACGAATAACGTGCTGCATGCGAGGAGGTCTGTCCTGTCATGCCAATGGCGGTGTAGAGTGCCTTCAATCTGTTCAGGGCGCTCTCAAGCGAGTTGCGGCGGCCCGTGATCAGTTGGCCACCATTCGCATTGCAGTACTGAACAGCTGAACGCAGTACCCGGATCGTTTCTTCGCGGCGTTGCATCAGGATGGTGACCGTTCGCGACCTGCCGCCCTTTACACCGCGGCTGACTGGTACGGTGTGGTCACCGGCTGTGATGCAGTCAAGCCAGAGTTGAAGGTCCGGTGCGCTGCGCAGCGCTTCGAGTCGGCGGAGGCCCAGCAGGCGCTGCAGCAGGAGCAGCAATGCGAACCCCATGTTCAATCGCGCGGCGCGCGCGACGAACGCATCGATTTCAGACGGCAGTAACGCCCTTTTCTGGCCGTTGCGGTCGCGCGAAGAAATTCCCATCGCCGCGTTTGTCAGATAGTCAATATTCCGTCCGGCGCGCCTGAGGGCGCACCGGATTTCCGTGGTCGTGTTGCGCACTGTCCCCGGCGCAACACCCCTCGCGACGCAGTGCTGGATATAGAGGAGGATTGCTAACTCGGGTGTGTCCTTCACGCGCCTGGGCTTGATATCGAGGGTTCGCATGAAGCGGGCGAATGCAGTGAGTTCGCACATCGTGTTGCGATGACTCGCAAAGGCACCCTCTGCTCTACGCTTGCCGCACCCGATCTCGTGCACATAGTTTGAAAGCCAGCTCATTTTTCTGCTCCTTTTGAGATTGCATGGGCGGGCCCATGCGTATCTGTGCGGGGAAACGCACAGCTATCGTCAATCAGCAATCCGCGCAGTGCACTGCGCTGCGCGGTGCGGCTGGGGCGTTTGTGTAGCGGATGAAGCGAGTCAAGCGGGTGAAGCGGGCGAGGCAGCATGCAAGTGGTCATCAGTCACTCCGGGGCAAAGCTGGGTGGGCATACTCATCCAGCGGGAAACAGGTGCAGCTCTGGGCGCGGACTTCGCAGGTACTTGCGTTGGGGCCAGGGATGCCAATGGCAGAGGTGGCGCTCCCCGAGCTGCGGGAAAGCGGACTGCCGTCCGGGATTGCGGTTGCTGTTGATGGGTAGCTGATGTGCAGGGGAATCTGGAGTTAAGTTGGGAGAACCGGCGAGATCCGGTTTGAGATTCTCAGTGCAATGTCTGCTGGGGTCGGAGGGAGCCGCGGGTGCGTGCGGAACTTCTGCACGGAACGCACACAACGTGTCCTGGGAGGAGTGATTGCGTGCGACCGGGGGCTCGGAGAAATGCCAGTAACGGCATGGAGACGCTGGGTGCAAGGCGGGGCTCGAAGCCGAGGCGGCCGGACGGTCAGTTGCGTTACCGCGAAAGCGGTGACACGCAGCAAAGTATGACTATCCTGGCCGCAGCTATGGGCTGCACCCGACGTGATACGACGGTTTAAAACGAAGGGTTTATCGACCGCAGCAAGCAGTGCAGCCTTGCGGCTGACGCAGGCGGTCTGGTGAGTTCTATTGATACGCTGTCAGGCAGGATGGCTCCAGCCATAACAATGCGTGCCCGCCGCATGTGCATGCGGCCCGGCTGCTACCCTGGATTCACGTCTGGACGGTTGAAGAGCCACATGGCTGTGTCTCTCGCGTCCATTTTGCTGAGAAAAATAGTGCAGACAGAACCCGCGCACGCAAACACGCCGGTATGCTGTTGCAATCTTGATGGTCATTCAGCCGTAACAGCACGGCTTTTACTTTCATGATCCGTGACCGTCAGATGAGCCACGACCACTCGTTCATTTCGCAAGGATGGGCAAAAGTGTCCATCGTGCCAATCCCATTACGATTCGTGCCCTGAGCAACAGGCGGGAACCGGTGAATCATGCCCACCAAAAGGCTTTGTAAAACAGGTACTGCGATGAAGGCAATTCAATCATACAAATAGGCCGGCTGGCAAGAGCGTGCGAGCCGGTGTCGTAAAAAAGCGACACGTCGCGACCTGAAGGTGACAGCCAGTCAGATCTAAAGGCTCGTCCAGAATCAGGCGTTTTCCCAGTCGGTTGCCCACCCGTTAACACGCCTGACGGGCTCGACCGCCGGCTTGTTGGTTGACAATGTTGGTTGAAAAAAAGCCGACCATTTTGAGGCCGGCTTCCCATCCCCGGGATATCCCGGCCAGGACACGCTGCGGCGCTACTTGTCATAATGCTACGTCTGTCGCCAGCGTGTCCCACGGTGCGCTCAGCCGATTGCCTTCACGCACGATCAGTCCGGCCACTTCCAGATCCGTGACGTCTTCATGGACGCGCTTATAGTCGCGCGCCAGTGTCTTGGCGAGGGCACTGATGCTTTCCGCGCCTTCCCGGTGCAGATGGCGCAGCAGTTCCAGACGCTTGGGCGTGAGCGTCGCGGTCAGCTCTTCCCACGTGAAGAACGTTACGTGCCGCTCCTTAACGTCATCACCTGCTTCCGCGCGATTCCAGGCATTGATGAAGCGGTCGCCCATATCGCGCAAGGTGCCTACATGTACATTCAGTTTGTTCATTTCCCGCTCCTTTCGCGTTCCACATCATCTATAAAGTCAGCAACCATCTGTTCGACTGTGGTGAAGGCATAGGGCTCTTCGCGGTCCCGATAATGCCGGTGGTCTCCCTTTCCCCGCTCATTGTCGTAACCGATGATTCGCTCGCCATCCCGACCGTAAAACAGACTGTACTTCAGGCCGTGTGGTCTTTCGGCGTCCGCGCCCGGCAGGCGCCAGATTCGCATTTCGAGGATCGCTCCGTCCGGGTATGCTGACCGGTCCTCAAACAGTAAAGTCGCTTTCTTATGCATATGGCGCATCATGCCATACCGAGACTATGGCGTCAAATGCCATACCCTGCATTTCTTCAGGCTTCTGGTTCATACAGGTATTTCAGGTGGACCAGTTCGACGGCCGCTGGCGGCGTTGGCACGGTAACCGGCCAGGCTGGAAAGAAAGCTCCGTCCACGCACTACCGCGACGCGAACACCTTGATCGGACAACGCCTTATTGAGTTGTCAGATTCTTATGGGCGTTATGTCTTTTCCGCCCGCCCATATGTGTCTTCGAATCGCACGATGTCATCTTCGCCGAGATAAGCGCCGGATTGCACTTCGATTGGCTCAAGGGGGATCTTGCCCGGGTTCTTCAGGCGGTGCGTGATGCCAAGTGGAATATAGGTCGACTGGTTCTCTGTGAGGATGATCTTATTGTCACCGTTCGTCACGAGTGCTGTGCCCTTCACGACGACCCAGTGCTCGGCACGGTGATGATGCATCTGCAGGCTCAGCTGCGCGCCAGGGCGCACCGCGATGCGTTTCACCCGGAAGCGCTCGCCGCCGTCGATGCCTTCGTGTGAGCCCCAGGGACTGCCACACGACGATGCGTGACTGACTCGTGGCGGCCCGCCGCGTTTAACTGGACAACGATTTTCCTGACGTCCTGGACCTGGTCCCGATTGGCAACCAGTACGGCATCAGCGGTCTCGATGATGACGACATTGTCGAGTCCGATGGCGGCCACCAGTCGGTGCTCCGCGCGCACGTATGAGTTGCCCATCGCTTCGGTGAAGACGTCGCCAAGACGTGCATTGCTTCGGGCATCGTGTTCCGCAATGTCAGCAAGCGCAGTCCACGAGCCGATATCGTCCCAGCCGAGGTCTGCTGTGGCAATTACCGCAGCGCGTTTCGTTTTCTCCATCACAGCGTGGTCTATCGAAACGTTCGGACAGGCGGCGAAGGCTCTAACGTCGAGACGCGTGAAGTCATTGTCGAGCTGCGCCCCGTCGAGCGCAAGCTCTGCCCGTGCGGCGATTTCCGGTTCGTAAAGGCGCAGTTCTTCGATGAAGGTCGAAGCCCGCAGCATGAACATGCCGCTGTTCCAGAAGTAGCCGCCTTCACAGAGGAAACGCTGCGCTGCGGCCTTGTCCGCGGTTTTTTGACGAATGCGTCCACCGCGAACGCACGGGTGTCGCCGTCAAGCTGCGCGCCCGCACGCATGTACACATAGCCGGTGTGCGGCTTAGTTGGTGCAATACCGAAAGTGACCAGATAACCGTTTTTTCGCGATCTCCGCCGCGGCTTCCGCTGCCTCGACGAACGCCGTCTCGCCGTTAACCACTTGATCCGATGGCAGAACGAGCAGGATGGATTCCGCTGATTCGCGCATCGCGGCCAGCGCGGCAACTGCAATGGGAGGTGCGGTATTACGGCTGACAGGCTCCAGTACGATCGATGCAGCTGCAATGTCTACCGGTCGCAACTGGTTAGCGACCAGAAAGCGCTGTTCATTGTTCGTGACGACGATGGGAGCCGCGACGTTCTTGATACCGCGCAGGCGCAATACAGTTTGTTGAAGCAGCGTGTTTTCGCCGCTTAACCTGAGATACTGCTTCGGATACGCTCCCCTTGACATTGGCCAAAGTCAGGTGCCATTTCCGCCGCAAAGAATCACTGGATGAATGTACATGGCGTCACTCCCTGTCTAAGATTTTCTGTATCCGGAGATGTGTATGTGAGCACGGGAATCAAACGTGTCATTGGGGCGCGGCGTTGCTCATGGATACTTTCACGTCCGTGCGCTTTGCATGCCGTGCCAAAGGCGCGAGCGCGCTGCCGCCTGAGGGCGTGCCTGCGGGTGATGATGCCATTCATTGACGCGCAATTGACGGTGGCGCAGCCCTTGTCTGGCGATTCGCTGACGCGGCCTTCGAAGTGCAATCAACCCAGGCGAATCCCTCGGCACACCCGTTGACTGCTAGCGCCAGTGACCTATCCATATCCGCCTGATGTCATACCCTGCACCAGCCGACGATTTTCTCCGCCGCCGGAGTATCGGTGAAGCACGAGGTAACGTCGCTCGGGCGGCGCCATACGATCTCGTAAGACACAGGCCGCCCGGCGCCTTTTCTTGAACGCCTTTTTTGACACCAATCACGCCATACCGTTGCCCGGTCCCTGGATTTACGACAAAGCTGGCGTCACGCTTTGGCTTGAGCATCCAGCGCATCTAGCGCATCCGGCGCGGCCAGATGTCCGCGCGCAACATCCGCCTGGTGTACATAGTCGTACGCGCCTATACCATCCGGCGTTTCATGCTGGCCGCCGAACCTCCGTAGCTTCGCGAGCTTGCCAACGGTCTTCTGCGCTGCATACGGCATCAGATTGTTCGGAATCCACGCCTGATCTTTGCAGATCAAAACGGTATCCCGCGCGCCCACCGGATTGAAATAGCGCAGCGGCGCAATCCGCAAGTTGGGTCCGGGATTTACAGATCGCGCATCGCGTCGGGTTAAGGTCAGCAGACTGACGCGGCCGCTGTGCGGTAGTGCTCGACTGGCTTCGCAGCGATCCCCCGGCTGCCTCCAACGTCGCGAGGCCCGGCTTCTGCATCTCCCGATGGCTCATCGTATAAAGCCTGCGTCTGGTTGCATTCGCTCAAGTTCCCGACACCAGGCTTGCGACTGTGCGCTGGCTGTATCGGCAGAGTCACGATCGAGAACCAGCATCAATAAGAATGAAATCCCCATGAAAATGAAAAGACGATTTGCTGGATATCTCTTCCCATCCGACAGGAGCGTCGTGCGCGTCGAGCAGAGTGAGCGGCACGCGTGTGACAAGCCGACTTCGCCTGGCCCGCGCGGTGGATGCGATTGAGGAGCGCGATCCTCATTTCCATCGCTGGCGTGCACCTTGCAGTCCGCCACTACCGAGGTAACCCAATGGCCAGTATCCGCACATTCTGGCGCGTAGTCTGGGGCGAGTGCTTCGCCCTCTTCATGGAGTGCGTCAAACCTCCAGTCGCAATGGCATGCCGCCTGAGCCGCAGTCGCAAAAAGAGGTTAATTTTATCCGGCAGAGTGCTTTGTTGACGTGGAATCAGCCGTTTAACGACTCGCACTCGTGACTTCGCGTTCAGTTATTCAGGAGGGAGACTGGCATTGCGTCGGTTATCTGCCTCTTCCGTCTCGCAGTAGTCTAACTTTCCGCACTAAATAAAATGGAGTGCGAATTAATATTTTGCGAAACCCGGGTGAATATCTCTCTCCACACGCGCCCACGATTCCTTCCGCCTGGCTCCTCCTGAGTTTCCCTTCTGCGTCATTCGTACTGCGATCCTTCGCGTAAGCACGCCGCATCTCCATCTCCAATATCAGCTCACCGTGCGTCTTGCGCGGTCGTCAATCGACGGAACCGTTCCTGCGCACCCTGATTCGTCGACTTGCATCTGTGTTTTCGTGCGTGAAGATGGACCTGTGTTCTTCGCATCCGAACGAACCACCTGTCCCATTCATCAAGGAGAAACTTCATGCAGAGCAATCGTCCTCAGCCCCGTCTTAACTTCGTTGACCCGGCTTACGCAGAATTCCCGTGGTTTCTCCACTGGCTCTTGAACAGCCTGGGCGCGATCGGCCTGGCTGCTCCGTACCTGACGGTGCTGATCCCGTGCTTCGCCGCGGTGTGGGGTGCAGACCAGTTGCAGGCGCTCTTCGGCTCCGCCGCATACGGAGCCGTGTCCGCCCTGATGTCGATGATCAGGACCGGTGCGGTGATATTTGGCGTCGAGATGCTGTTCACGATGTATTGGACGCGGCACGAGTGGGAGGAGGTCGTGCGCAGGCTCATCCACGAGACGTGCGAGGAAATCCTGCAGCTGTGGCTGCGCTGACCGGCGGACGTCCTTCCACCATTACCTGGAGCAACCATGAAACACCTCGTCCGTTCTGTATCCCGTTTCGTCCTGCACTTCATACTTGCGACAGTGCTGTATGGCTGGGCATGCGCGATCCTGCATGAACTCGCATCGGGGAAGCTGATGCTTGCCAGAAACCGGCCGTTGCTACTAGGCGTCGCCGTCGCACTGGCGGCGCTATTCTGGTTCCTGCATCGCAGATATCATCTCGCTCGGCGCGTCGTCCTCTTCGTGCTCGGACTGGCGGCGCTTCAATCTCTTGTCCATCTGGATCGCCCCTGGCTTGCGGCGTTTGCCGGGTGTCTGGTGTTCGCGGTGGCAGCGGGCGTCTGGTACCGATGGGCCCACCCGCTCTTGCCGGCAACTCGCAGGGCAACCGTCCCCGACGCCAGACGCGACAGTTACTTCCAGGCTGTCTTTCCCGGAGCAGCGTCACCGACGCGGCCGTCGCAACCCGCAGCGTCTGCGTCCGTCCCTGATCCAGTTCGTGCCGCTGAACCTGCCTACAGTTTTGATGAACTCGTCGCGCAGCCGCGTTTCGATTTCTCCCGGATTGTCGGAATGGCTCAGACAAAAGCGAGATTGCTCGGTGCCGCACGCGACGTCATCGGAAATCCGGAGCGCGCGCGCAACGGCATCCTCCTGTCCGGACAGCCCGGCAACGGCAAGAGCATGTTCGCCGAGGCGCTCGCCGGCGAACTGGGCGTGCCATTTTTCGCACTCGACTACGGTTCGGTCGCAAGCAAGTGGATCAACGAGACGCCAGCGAAGGTCAAGGCTGCATTCGCTCAGGCGCTGAAGCTCGGCCACGGGGTCTTCTTCATCGATGAATTCGATAGCTACGTTAAACCCCGCGGGGAGGGAACACACCCCATGGACCGGGACCTCACGAATGTGATGCTCACTGAGATCGTACGCATGCACGGCACGCGAATCGTCCTGGTCGCCGCGACAAACAACGTCGCCGCGCTGGATAGCGCGGCGATTCGCGAGGGCCGGTTTGACTTCAAGGTCCAGGTGCCTGCGCCAGATCTCGAAGCCCGCAAGGCCATACTCCGTCACGCGGTCGCCGAAGCAATGGGGTTCCATGCGCTCACCGCACCGATGCTCGCAAATCTCGCAGCCCGCTGGGAGGGATTCAGCGCCGCACGCCTCACGGCGATCGGGCGCGAGCTGGCTGACATGCGTCGTGAGGGTGATATCGGCGAAGGCAGCCTGAGCTTCGATGTTGCGATGCGCGCGATGCGACGCTTACAGGGCTCCAAAGGCCGGCTTCCTGAAAACGTGAAGTCGATCGACGAAATCATCATGCCGGATGTCTCGCGCAACGATCTGCACGATCTCGCTTTCAGGTTGCGACACGCCTACGGCCTCGAGCGCCTCGGCGGCAGCCTGCCGCGCGGCGTGCTGTTTTACGGGCCGCCTGGTACTGGCAAGACGCAGGCGGCCCTGGCACTGGCCAAAGCCAGTGGGTACGCGTTTCTGAAGACGACGGGCGCCGAGCTGCTCGCGAACCCTTGCGCATGGGACGGGCTCGTCAGGGACGCGAAGGACCTGCGCCCAGCGATCGTCTTCATCGACGAGGCGGACGATGTGCTGGGCGAGCGCCGTATGTCGGGCGTCGCCCCGCTCACGAACAAAGTGCTGACGACACTGGACGGTGCGGACGGGCGGCTGCCGGACGTTCTGTACATTTGCGCAACGAACCATCAGGATGCGCTCGACCCGGCCGCGCTTCGTGGCGGGCGACTTGAAGAGAAGGTCGAGTTCTCGGTACCCGAGTATGACGCGCTCGCGTCCTATGTCCGCATGCGTTTCAGGATCATGGCGGGCGACGTGTTCGCCGTCTCACGCCACACGATGGACTGCGCTGTCGCCGGTCTGAAAGGACATTCGATTGCTGATGCTGACGCGGTGTTGCAGCGAACCATTGACGCGGCAGCCGTGCGGCATCTACGTGAAGGCACTGCGGTGATCACTGCGGAGGATGTGCGTACCGCGTTGCGCAGCAGGTTCGCCCTAGGTTGAAGACAGCGCCGCAAGCCTGTCGCCTTGCACGCCAGAGTTGGCGCGATATCGTCACGATGTGCGCCACAACAACGGCGCACAACTCCCTATAGAGAAGGAATTACGATGCGACTTCTTATCCTCGAGACCACTTCATTTGACGCCGTGAAAGAGCGTATGGATGCAATCCTCAACGGCACACATCCTGATTCAACATGGATACTCTTCGATGAGCCAGAGGGTTTGCTTGGGACCGTTACTGCGAAACGCATGGAGATCATCCGGCTGCTGCACGACGAAGGACCGATGACGGCGGAGGCGATTGCCGTGCGTCTGAAGCGCGGCGGGATGATGGTGGGCCACGATCTCGACGCGCTTCTCGACTCGGAAATCATCGACCTCGATCGGGATGCACGTTACCTGTTCGGGTTCGATGGTATCAGCATCCGGTTGCAATTCCCGCACGCTGAACCCAGGGGGGCGCAGTCCTGAACACGGACACATGCGAAATGGTATTTGCATTCCATCAATCGGGCACCATCCGAATCAGCCCTCTCGTGTATCAGTCGGTTCCGGCGCACGGGAAGCTGCACCTCCGGTACATTCATCGAATCAGATGGCCTATACCTCGCCAGTGCTCCCCATTGCGGCGAAGGTATGGACTGGTTCGTGCGTGAGCCGGCGCACCGGGGCGGTGTGTCTTTTGCCGCTCGACGCTCATGGCGACGCCTTCGGCTGGTTCATAAAATCCGGTTCACGACGCGAGCTCATTAACGCTCTGGGAGATGGCATCCGGATAAACGCGATCATGTGGCTGCAGTGGCGAACGGGACGACCATGTTGCGGCGAGCACGAAAACCCTGGTGCCCCCTTCGCCCCCGGGCGACGCTTCCTGCGACGCTAAACACTGTGGAGGTCGGCGATCTGGGTCGCCGGTGCGACCGACCTTGGTCGAACTGTTTCCAGCAAGCGTCCGCGCTGCCGCTCAAGGTCTTATAGCGCAAGGTCTCATAGCCAGCCCTGGCCATGCGCCGAGCGCGCTTGCGCCCGCGCTCGTCCCGCCGATGCCGATGGGCCACAATGCCGGCACCGCGCCCGGAGCGACAGCGGGCTTCTTTACGCACGCAGCGGACATCCCTAGCTTGAATCAGGCGTCGGACTACTGGCTCAACGGGAGCATCGTGGCGGATACAGAAAGGGGCGGGCAGGAAGCGGGGGAAAAGCAGGAGGAGGCGGGACGAAGAGGGCAGCTATGCACGGATGCCGCATTTCACGGCATCCGTGCATGCGATGGAGATCAGTTAAAGCCGTTCGGATTCCCCTCCTGCCACCGCCAGTGATCCGCGCACATCCTCTCGATCCCGAACTCAGCGCGCCATCCAAGCACATCCAAAGCCGCCGCCGGATCCGCAAAACACGAAGCCACGTCACCCGGCCGTCGCGCCACGATCTCATAAGGCACAGGCCGCCCAGAAGCCTTCTCGAACGCCTTAACGACATCAATAACGCTATACCCCTGCCCAGTCCCGAGATTCACCACAAAACTGGCATCGCGCTTAACCAGCGCATCCAGCGCGGCCAGATGCCCACGCGCCAGGTCCACAACGTGGATATAGTCCCGCACTCCCGTGCCATCCGGTGTTTCATAGTCGCCACCAAACACCCGCAGCTTCTCCAGCTTGCCGACAGCCACCTGCGCCACATACGGCATCAGGTTATTCGGAATACCCGCCGGATCCTCTCCAATCAAGCCGCTCTCATGCGCGCCAACCGGATTGAAATATCGCAGTGTCGCGATCCGCCATGAAGCATCCGCCACTTCCAGATCGCGCAAAACCTGCTCGGCAATCAGCTTCGACTGCCCATAAGGATTGGTGGCCGACAGCGGAAACGATTCGTCGATTGGCGAACTCTCGGGCACGCCATACACCGTTGCCGATGAGCTGAACACGAACTGCTTCACGTTGCGATCGCGCATCACGCCGAGCAGCGCCAGCAAACTGCCGACGTTATTGCTGTAGTACTCGATCGGCTTGGCGACCGATTCGCCCACCGCCTTCAGCGCGGCAAAGTGAATCGCGCCGGTGATCGGGTGGGCGTCGAAAATACGGTTGAGCGCCGCTTCATCGCGCGCATCGGCTTCGTAGAAGCTCACGGCCTTGCCGGTAATTTTCTCCACGCGCCGCAACGATTCGCGGTTGCTGTTCACGAGATTGTCGATTACCACGACGTCGTAACCGCCGTTCAGCAGTTCGACACACGTGTGCGAGCCGATAAATCCTGCACCGCCCGTTACCAGAATCGTACCCTTCGTGGTCATGCTGTTGCTCCGTTAAAGTAAAACGCCCGTCATTTTCTGCACCAGGTCTTTATACGTTTCGACGACCACACGTTCGTCGAACTCTTGCGCGACTTTCTGTCGTCCGCGTTCAGCCATTGCGCGGCGCTCGGCGCTGCTCATGTCGAGCATTTGCGCCAGCTTCGCCGTGAGACTTTCTACATTGCGCACTTCGCACAACAATCCATTGATGCCGTCCGCCACCACTTCACGGCAGCCGGGCACATCTGTCGTGACAATCGGCCGGCCCATCGCCGACGCTTCCATCAGCGTGCGAGGCACGCCTTCGCGATATGACGGCAGTACGACGCAGTCCGCGCCGGCGATGAGAGGCCGCACGTCGTGCGCCTCGCCAAGATACTCGATGATGCCTTCCTGCTCCCACGCAGCCACCTCTTCGCGTGTGATCGCGCTGGGGTTGTCGACGCCGACGGGGCCGAGCAATTGGAACCGCGCCTGCGGATAACGTTCGCGCAAACGCCGCGCCGCTTCGACATATTCGCCGACGCCCTTGTCCCACAAGAGCCGCCCGATCAGCACGAACTTGAATTCCGCCTGCTCCGGCAGCGGCGTGAAGGCGAACTGTTCGAGATCGACGCCTTCGCCATGCAGCAGCCGCGCACGCTCAGGATGCACCAACAAATTCTGCTCGACAAACGCGGCCTGGTCGTCGCGATTCAGGAACCAGACTTCGCGCGGGAAACGGAAGGCGAAACGGTACAGTTTTTTGGCGACTTGCGCCGCGCGGCTCTGCTGGATGAACACGTAGCCGAGCCCGGTTGTCACCGCTACCGATTGCACGCCCGCCAGTTTCGCCGCGACCGAGCCGTAGATGTTCGGCTTGATCGTGTAGTGGAACACGACGTGCGGGCGAATGCTTCTATACAAACGATACAACGACAAAAGTGTACACAGGTCGTCTCGCGGGCTGGTGCCTTTGGACGCCACCGGCAATTCGATGCAGCGGCACCCCATCGCGGTGAGCAACTCGAACGTACGGTCGCGCGGCGCGAGCACCGTCACGTCGACGCCGCGTCCGACCAGCATGCGGATCAGTCCTTGCCGATACGTATAGATTGCCCAGGCGGTGTTACAGACGAGTGTAATGCGCAGCGCGGGCGTCGACTTCAAGGCAGGCTTCATGCGGGAACGGGCTCGACGGTGAGTGACGGGTGAATGACGAGGTAACGGCATCAATGGCTCGCGCGCGGCGCGAGCAACGTGCGTTTGACCCGCTGCAATGCGCGGTAGGGGGTCACCAGATGCAGCAGGTTTTTAGCGAGCCCCAGCCAATCGTACGGATTGGCGACGTTGAAGTAGCGCAGTTGCAGCCGGAGCGTCGAGTTGACCTGGCGGCGCCGTTTGGTCGCGCTAATGCCGCCTTCGTTCAGCTCGTAATAGAGTCCGAGTTCCGGCAGATTCGCGCAGTCGTAGCGCTCCATCAGACGCACGAACAGATCGAGGTCTTCGGCGGACGGATAGGCCGCGCGATAGTTGCCGACCGTGCGGATCGCGTCGATACGCAGCATCATCGAAGGGTGCGCCAAGCATGAGCGGAAGAAGCGCAGACGCCGGATCTCATTCGGTTCGGCAGGCGGCGTCAGCATGAAGAGCGGTTTGCCTTCACGCGTGACGACCTGCGTCCACATGCCGAGGCCGGCCACGTGCGGATGCAACTCCATAAACCCGCGTTGTTTGGCGAGCCGCTGCGGTACGCTGCGGTCGCCCGCGTCGATGCGTGCTGCGTAACGAAAGCCGCGCTGGGCGAGGGCGTCGATGCCGGTTTGCAATGCGCGCTCGATGCCGCCATTCTGTGGCATGCGCAGCACTTCGATCTTCATGTTCGGGATCGCCGGTGCGACGATCGGTGGCGTGCTGCCGTCGTCGACGATCAGCACATGCACGAGCGCGCTTTCGCTGAACGAGGCCAGCGTGAGATCAACGTCGGCCTGGCCGTTGTACGCGGGCATGAGCACCGCGACGTCGTCGAGGGAAAGCGCTGTGGCGGATGAATTCGTCATGGGCGCAATTTGAAACGAATGTAATAAAGATTAACCGACGCAGCGGCGAGATAACCGGCCGCGAGGCCGGCCAGCGCACCGTAAGCGCCAAACCGCGGAATCGCCAGCAGATTGACGATGAACGCAACAGCCAGCGCCAGCAGCCACTTCGAGAGCAACACGAATTTGGCCTGATATTTCAGCACGATCAGATTGCCGATCGCTTCGACCCCGGCCGGCACGGAAAGCCATACGGCCCAGCGGAAAATCTCGATCGCGCCTTCGAAGTCCGGCCCGAACACGCGGCGGATAATGATGCCGGCGAGCAGATCCAGCACGATCGCGCCGCTCACCATCAGCGCGGCGGTCATTGCGGTGAGCCGCCACACGTTGCGGCGCAATTGCGCGGCGTCCTGCACGCGGTAGACAAAGGCGGGCGCAATCGTCTGCGCAAGCATCAACGCGAGCGTGATCCAGTTTTCGTTCAACTGTTGCGCGGCGGAATAGCGGCCGAGGTCGGCGAAGGAAATCGCCCGTTCTAGCATGAGTCTGTCCAGTTTCAGGAACAGATACATACAGATCAGGCCGAGCCAGAACACCGTGCCCGCAGTCGCGAAGTGCTTGAAGAGCGAACGGTCGAGGCGCCAGCCGAGCTTGCCGCCATGCCGACGGATGTAATAGATCAGCAGAACCGCGCCGATCAATGCCGATTCGGCGGCCCACAGCCAGCCAAAGCGCGCGGGTGTTGCCATTGCGCGCACCAGCAGATAGACGAAGCCGGCCTTCAGCACCGCGGTGCTCATGCTGGTAAGCAACTGCGGCTTGCTATACGTCATGCTTTGCAGCCATGCGTTGATCACGCCGACGAACGGCTCGCGGAACAGCATCGTCACCGCGAGGCCGGCGAGCATGGCGCCCACCAGCGGGTCGAAGAAGTGCAAAGCGATGCCGAGCCAGGTCAGCAGCAGCGCCCCGACGGAAACCGAAAGGCGCAGCGCGAAGGCGCTGCCGAGCACCGTGCCCAACTGGGTTGGCGGCCGGCCAACGATGGTAGGAACCAGAATTTCCGCGCCGCACACCCAGGTGATCGGCGAAAGCACCAGCAGCAGCGTGTTTGCGTACTGCCATTTGCCGAAGATGTCCGGCCCGAAGTAGCGCGCCAGCATGCCGCTGATCACGATCGCCACGCCGATCTGCGTAAGCCGCTCCAGCCCGAGCCAGACGATATTGGTGAAGGCGCGCGTGACGTCGGGATTGGCGAAGCGTTTGAGCGTCAGCATCCGGTCGCCGCTCGCCAATCCGGTTGCGCGCGTTGCATGTGTTGTGCGGGGGACGCAACGTGCTCCAGGGCGCAATGTGTAACAGCCCACCTGGCCGGCTGTCGCGGCAACTTTGCAAAAGCAGGGCGTCTAAGCATTAGAATGGGCGTCTATTAGGGTATGTCCGAAAAGCGCAATTATAAGTTGGAACCGGATCGCTTCCGGCAAGGGCGCATCGCTCGGGTTTCAGATAGTTTTACCGATCCCTCGGCAATGCGCCGGTCAAAATTTTCCATTGCACGCAAGTGAGCCAACATGATCTCCAAATCTATTTTCAAGGCGTATGACATTCGCGGCGTCATCGGCAAGACGCTCGACGCCGACGCAGCACGTTCGATCGGCCGCGCATTCGGCAGCGAAGTGCGGGCGCAAGGTGGCGACGCCGTGGTGGTCGCGCGTGACGGCCGCCTGTCGGGTCCAGAGTTGATTCAGGCGCTGTCGGACGGTCTGCGTGCGGCCGGCGTCGACGTGGTCAACGTCGGCATGGTGCCGACTCCGGTCGGCTACTTCGCGGCCAGCGTGCCGTTGAAGCTCGATGGCGGCGAACGCCGTGTCGATTCGTGCATCGTCGTGACGGGCAGCCACAATCCGCCTGACTACAACGGCTTCAAGATGGTCCTGCGCGGCGCGGCCATTTACGGCGAGACGATCCTCGCGCTGCATCAGCGCATCGTCGACGAAAACTTCTCTGAAGGTAGTGGCACGTACACTGAGTACGACATTGCCGATGCGTATCTGGATCGCATTACCAGCGACGTCAAGATCGCACGCCCGATCAAGATCGTGGTCGACACCGGTAACGGTGTGGCAGGCGGCCTCGCGCCGAAGCTCTTCAAGAAGCTCGGCTGTGAACTGGTCGAACTGTTCACGGAGATCGACGGCAACTTCCCGAATCACCACCCGGATCCGGCTCACCCGGAAAACCTCCAGGACGTGATTCGCGCGCTGAAGGAAACGGATGCAGAAATCGGCTTCGCGTTCGACGGCGACGGCGACCGCCTCGGCGTCGTCACCAAAGACGGCCAGATCATCTATCCGGACCGCCAGTTGATGCTGTTCGCCGAAGAAGTGCTGTCGCGCAACAAGGGCGCGCAGATCATTTACGACGTGAAGTGCACGCGCAATCTGGCCAAGTGGGTCAAGGACAAGGGCGGCGAACCGCTGATGTGGAAGACTGGCCACTCGCTGGTCAAGGCGAAGCTGCGCGAAACCGGCGCGCCGCTGGCAGGCGAAATGAGCGGCCACGTCTTCTTCAAAGACCGCTGGTACGGTTTCGACGACGGCCTGTACACGGGCGCACGTCTGCTGGAAATCCTCACACGCGTGGCTGATCCGAGCAAGCTGCTGAACTCGCTGCCGAACTCGAATTCCACGCCGGAACTGCAACTGAAGCTCGAAGAAGGCGAAAACTTCGAACTGATCGCGCGTTTGCAGCAAAACGCGAAGTTCACAGGCGCGGACGAGGTCGTGAAGATCGATGGCTTGCGTGTCGAGTACCCGGACGGCTTCGGCCTTGCGCGCTCGTCGAACACCACACCGGTGGTGGTGATGCGTTTCGAAGCCGATAGCGACGAAGCACTCAAGCGGATCCAGGAAGACTTCCGCCGCGTGATCATGGCGGAGAAGCCTGACGCGAAGCTGCCGTTCTGAAAGCTTGAGCGGCGGCGCGGTTCTTCATGAGCTGCGGCTGCTGTCGAACGCGGCGCGGGTTCCACTTACCGCGCCGCGTTTTTTCATGCCATTTACCCGTGTCGCGCTAGAATTGCGGTCCTCGTGAGAAAACGCCGGGCCGTCCCAAGTTTTCTCACCCCCCTCGGGGGGGCCTGGCGCGTAGCGGCAGGTTTGGGGGCGCTTTTACTAAAACGCCGGGCCGTCCCAAGTTTTCTCACCCCCCTCGGGGGGCCTGGCGCGTAGCGGCAGGTTTGGGGGCTCTCTTAACGCACTTCGGGCCGGATAGCCGGTTTTCCCACACTTGAGCGTGCAAAAGATACTGATCGTGAGGGTGTCGTCTTTAGGCGACGTCGTTCACAACATGCCGGCGATCGCCGACATCCGACGCCGCCATCCCGACGCCCAGATCGACTGGCTCGTCGAGGAAAGCTTCGTGGGGCTCGTGGAGCTCGTCAGCGGCGTGCGGCGGGCGATTCCCGTGTCGCTGCGGCGCTGGCGCAAGCGCATCCTGTCCATCGACAACTGGCGCGAGATCGGCGCGTTTCGCCGCGCGCTCGCCGCCGAGAACTACGACCTCGTGATCGACTGCCAGGGGCTCATCAAGACTGCGTGGGTCGCGAGCATGGCGCGCGGACCGCTGGTCGGCCTCGCGAACCGTACCGACGGCGCCGGTTTCGAATGGCCGGTGCGCTTCTTCTACGACAAGCGGGTGCCGATCGAGCCGCGTACCCATGTGGTCGAGCGCACGCGCCAACTGGTGGCCGCAGCGCTGGACGACCCGCAGCCGCAACCCACCGACGAAATCGACTTCGGCATCGACACCGGGCGCGCGGCGCTGGCTTTGTCGGAGGCCAATCTGAACCTGCCAGTGCCTTATGTGGTGTTCGTGCACGCCACCTCGCGCGCCGATAAGCAGTGGCCCGATACCGCGTGGATCGAACTCGGTCAGTCTCTGGTGCGGCGCGGCGCGTCGATCGTGCTGCCGTGGGGTAGCGAGGCAGAGCGCGTCACCAGCGAACGCCTGGCGAAGGAATTCGGCGCCGCGGCCATCGTGCCGCCCAAGCTGTCGTTGCCGGCGGTGGTCGGCCTGATCGAAGGCGCCGTCGCGACAGTCGGGGTTGACACAGGTCTAGTTCACATTGCCGCGGCGCTGAAGCGGCCGACAGTCGAGTTGTACAATTTCGCCACTGCGTGGCGTACCGGCGGCTACTGGTCGCCGAATGTCGTCAATCTCGGCACGGCCGGCAAGCTGCCCACGTTGCAGGAAGTCAAGTCCGCACTGGCCGGTTTCGGCCTGCTGTAGTGTTGTGACGCGGCGTGCTTCGCCTTACGCTCCATCCGTTTTCAAGGGCGACCATGAACGAAACCCAGATCATCGAAGTAGCGAACGCTGACTGGCACGGAAGCAATCTGTCCGTGCCGCGCGAGATGCTGCTGGCCGGCGTCGAACGCGGCAAAGTGCTGTATTTCCCGAATCTGCGCTTTGCGATCGAAGGCGGCGAACAGGCCTTGCTCGATCCCGCACTGGCCGATCCGAGCCGCAAGAACATCAGTCTGGAGCCGAACGGCGGTGCCTTGCACGGCGTGGCCGGCGACGCGGTCACGCAATCGGCGGTGCGCGCGTTGATCGCGCGTTATCAGGCCAATGCGCGCACGCTGGTTGACGGACTCTTTCCCGAATACAACAGCAAGTTGCGCGTCGCGCCAACGAGCCTGCGGCTGCATCAGGTGGAAGGGCGCGAGACGTCCTGGCGTAAGGACGATAGCCGTCTGCATGTCGATGCCTTCCCGTCGCGGCCGAATTACGGCGAGCGCATTCTGCGCGTGTTCACCAATGTGAATCCGCATGGCGCACCGCGTGTGTGGCGCGTCGGCGAACCATTCGAGGATATGGCCAAGCGCTTCTTGCCGCGCATCAAACCGCAGATGCCGGGCTCCGCGTGGCTGCTGAACCTGCTGCACGTCACCAAGTCGCCGCGCAGCGAATACGACCATTTGATGCTCAATCTGCACGACGGCATGAAGGCCGACCTCGAGTATCAGAAGTCGAGCCAGCAGGAGACCATGCCGTTTCCGCCGGGTAGCGTCTGGGTGTGTTTCTCCGACCAGACTTCGCATGCGGTGATGTCCGGCCAGTTCATGCTGGAGCAGACCTTCTTCCTGCCGGTCAAGGCGATGGCGCAGCCGGACTGCGCACCGCTCGGCATTCTCGAGCGCCTGAAGGGCAGGGCTCTCGTTTGAGCGCCGCTGTCTGTTTCGATCGCGCGGTGAAACGCGCGCTTGCATTCGGATTCGCGCGCGGGCGTGCGGAGTCCCGATGCTGAGGGTGATTTATAACGCGCTCTGGTGGATCGTCGCACCGGTTGCCGTGCTGCGTTTGCTGATCCGTTCGCGCAAGGAGCGTGGCTATCGCGAGCATATCGCCGAGCGTTTTGGTTACTCGCGTGGCCGGTTGCCGGAAGATAACGCGCCGTTGATCTGGGTGCATGCGGTGTCGGTGGGCGAGACGCGTGCCGCGCAACCGCTGATCGACGCGCTGATCAAGGCGCGTCCCGACGCGCGAATTCTTTTGACGCATATGACGCCGAGTGGCCGCGCCACCGGCGAGCAGATTTTCGGCGACCGTGTATTGCGCAGCTATCTGCCGTACGACATGCCGCATGCGGTGCGGCGGTTTTTGCGGACGTGGCGGCCGTCGCTCGGTCTGGTGATGGAAACC
Source organism: Paraburkholderia sediminicola (assembly GCF_046026855.1). GTDB lineage: Bacteria > Pseudomonadota > Gammaproteobacteria > Burkholderiales > Burkholderiaceae > Paraburkholderia > Paraburkholderia sediminicola_A. Next base: position 166,977 of record NZ_JAQQET010000014.1, read on the forward strand.
GAAGTGTGGCCGACGCTGATCGACGAATGCCGTCGCGCGGATGTGCCGCTGGTGCTGACCAATGCGCGGATGTCGGCACGTTCCTACAAGCGCGCGGCGAAGTTCGGCAATGCGACCAGGGACGTGTTCGGTGGATTCGCGCGGGTGCTGGCGCAGAGTCCGTCGGATGCGGAGCGGCTTACTGCGCTCGGCGCGCGGAACGCCGCAGTGCTCGGCAATCTGAAGTTCGATATGAGCACGCCGCCGGAACTGGCGGCGCGTGGTCATGCATGGCGTGCGGCGATCGGCACGCGGCCTGTGTGGGTCGCCGCAAGTACGCGCGAAGGCGAAGAGGAACTGGTGCTGCAGGCGTTCGCGGCGTTGGGCATCGACGATGCGTTGCTGATCCTGGTTCCACGTCATCCACAACGGTTTAACGAAGTGGCGGCGTTGGTCGAGAAGGCCGGCTTGCATCTCGAGCGGCGTTCGACGTGGGCGCCTGCTGCTACGGTGGCATCGGCTGCAGCTTCAACTGCAGGCGGCGGTGCGTCCGCTCTGTCTTCCGACGTGAACGTGCTGCTCGGTGATTCGATGGGCGAGTTGGGCGCTTACTATGCCGCCTCGGATCTGGCGTTTATCGGTGGGAGTTTGCTGCCGCTGGGCGGGCAGAATCTGATTGAGGCCTGTGCGGTCGGCGTGCCGGTGCTGATCGGGCCGCATGTGTTCAACTTTACGCAGGCCACCGCAGACGCGGTCGCGGCGGGTGCGGCGGTGCAGGTGCAGGATCCGGCTGATCTGGCACGGGCGCTTCGCGAGCTCTTCGGCGACAAGGCAAGGCGGCTGGCGATGAGCGGTGCGGCCTCGGCGTTCGCCGCGCGCCATCGCGGCGCGACGGCACGGACTGTCGATGTATTGATGGCGTTGCTGCCGGAGTGAGGGATTCGAGCGGCGCTAAGGTGGTGCTCGCGTTATCGCTTCGCGTGCTGATAAATCGTATATTCTGCCAACACCGGGCTTAAGCGTTGATGGCCCTGTGATCCAAACTGCCTTTTTTCCAATCTACCATGACGCTTTTCACCGACCTCGGCTTTCAATGGGATCGCGCCGCGATCCCGCAAGACTTGCCGATCCATTCGATTAAACGGGCGTGTTTTCGCTTTCATCGGATGCTGCCGGAATTCGTGTGGGATGCGAGCGTGCTCGAAGGCAATCCGTTTACGTTTCCTGAGGTAAAGACGCTGCTCGACGGTGTAACGGTTGGTGGACGGAAGATTTCTGATCAGGAACAGGTTCTGAATCTCGCGGAAAGTTCGAAACATCTGCTTGCTATCGTGCAGAACGGCCGGTTTGCGCTCGATAAAACGACGTTTTGCGACCTGCATCGCCTTGTTGCGCGCAATGAGGCTCTCGAGTGGGGTATGTTCCGCGGCGAAGGAGAGGAAACGCGATACACGCCTGATGTTGCGTTAGGTGAAGCAGGGCGGCACACACCGCTACCGACCTTGCCTGGCGCCCCTGAACTCAACCGGGTTTTTGCCACTGGCACGCGTGCGCTGACCGATCAGGTTTCAAGTGCATTTGAACGGGGTTGCGCTTTCTTCCTGTTCGGCGCGTTGCAGCAGTTCTTCTTCGACGGCAACAAACGCACGTCACGCTTCATGATGAACGGCATATTGATGTCGAATGGTATCGACGCGATCAGTGTACCGGCGCAGCGCGCTGGCGATTTCAACGAGAAGATGGTGCGATTTTATCTGTCGAAAGACGCGACGGAGATGATGGCATTTCTGCTTGAATGCCATCCGGGCGAGTAAGACTTTAAACCTTCAGCAACCCCTTCTTCTCGATAAACTTCACCACCACATCCAGTCCGTCGAGCGCCTTCAGATTGGACATCACGAAGGGCCGCTCGCCGCGCATCTTCTTCGCGTCCGACGCCATCACCTCCAGATTCGCGCCGACCATTGGCGCGAGATCGGTCTTGTTGATCACCAGCAGATCCGATTTCGTAATGCCTGGGCCGCCTTTGCGCGGAATCTTTTCGCCGCCTGCCACGTCGATCACGTAGATCGTCAGGTCCGACAATTCCGGGCTGAAGGTCGCCGCCAGGTTGTCGCCGCCCGACTCGATGAACACGATATCCGCATCGGGAAAGCGCGTTAGCATGCGGTCTACTGCTTCGAGGTTGATCGACGCGTCTTCGCGAATCGCCGTGTGCGGGCAGCCGCCCGTTTCGACACCCATGATCCGTTCGGCCGGCAACGCGCCCGCCACGGTCAGCAAACGCTGATCTTCCTTTGTATAGATGTCGTTAGTGATCGCGACGAGGTCGTACTGCTCGCGCATCGCCTTGCACAGCATTTCGAGCAGCGTGGTCTTGCCCGAGCCGACCGGGCCGCCGACGCCCACGCGCAGCGGCGGCAGCTTCTTCGTACGGACAGGCGGATGAGCGGGGTGATGGGGTGCGTTCATGATGGTCTTTTTATGAGCGGAAGAGCCGCGAATACTGCGACTCGTGACGCGCCGACAGAATGCCCAATTGCGGCGCGAAGGTGTTGATGTCTTCGGGTGAAGTGGCCAACGCTCGCGTGACGGCGGCGTCGATTGGCTCGCGCAAGGCGACGATGATGCGCTGGCCGGCGAGTTGGCCGAGCGGCACCGCCTTCAACGCGGCGGCGGCCTGGTTTTCCACCCAGCTAAAGGCGTAGGCGGCGAGGGCGGCGTCAGGTGCTGCATCGTGTGCGTATGCGGCGAAGGCGAAAGCCGTGGGTTGGGCCAGGGGCTTGAGCGATCCCAGCGTCGTGCGCCGTTCTGCGTCGCCCCATTCCAGCGAGACGCACAACTGTCGCAACGACCAACCCATCTGTTCCGTCTCGCGCCTTAACTCCGCCGACTCGCGGCTTGCCAGGAACTCGCTGTTCGCCTCTCGCAAGCCGTCTGCATCATGCGCACGCCAGCGTTCCATCTGATGTGCGAGAAACGGCAGTTCGCCGCGCGCGAGCACATCGGTTAAACCGCTCGCGATCCACTCCCGCGCGGAATCAGCGTCGGTGATGAGTTGCGCTTCGATCGCGGCTTCGAGACCCTGCGAGTAGCTGAACGCGCCGATCGGGAGTGCCGGTGACGCAAGATGCAGCAGCGCTGTGAGTTCAGCGATGCGCATGGTGGTGGTGATGCCCGTGGCCGCACGATTCGTCGTGGACATGATCGTCGTCTTTGTGATCGTGCGCGTGGTCGTTGCCGTGGTCATGCTCATGCGCGTGACCCTGCGCGTGGCTATGACCGTGCTCATGATCCGAGTGGTCATGTCCGTGCTCGTGCGAGTGACCATCGGCATGATCGTGCGAATGCTCACCCCCATGATGCTCGCCGAATACCTGCTGCGCTAACGCGTAGTCTTCCGCGAAGGTCTCATCGTGACCATGCTTGTGACCGCCGCCGTACGCACCGGATTCCGGCTGGAACGGCATCGACACCTGATCCACGCTGGCGCCGATGCGCTTCAGCATATCGGCCAGCACCGGGTCGTATTCGAGCTTCAGATAATCTGTGCCGACTTCGACCGGCGTGTGACGATTACCGAGGTGATACGCGGCACGTGTCAGCGTCAACGCGTCTTTCGCGCGGACAACCAGCACCGTTTCGGGCGCGGCGACCACGCGCACCAGACCGCCATCGTCGGCGACCAGAACATCGCCGTCGCGCAGCACAGTGCCGCGCGGCAGCAGCAGCGCGACTTCCTCGCCGTTATCGAGCGTTGCCGCGAGACGGCTCTTGCGACGCTCGTCGAAAGCAAGCGTCAAGGTCGGCGCGCGCTTCACCAGCACGGGCGCGAGCTTCAGATGCGGCGCAATCAGTTTGTTGATAGTGCGCATGGTTTAGAACAGAAAGTAGCGTTGCGCCATGGGCAGCACAGTGGCCGGTTCGCAGGTCAGCAACTGACCGTCGGCGATCACCTGATAGGTTTCCGGATCGACGCTGATCGCCGGGCGCCACGCGTTGTGAATCATGTCTGCCTTGGTGATCTTGCGGCAGTTCTTCACGGCCACGATACGCTTATTCAGACCATAGCGTTCACCGACGCCCGCATCCGCGGCCATCTGCGAGACGAAGGTCAGGGAAGTGCGTCCCAGTGCACCGCCACGTGTTGCGAACATCTCGCGATAGTGGACCGGTTGCGGCGTGGGGATCGACGCGTTCGGGTCGCCCATCTGCGCCATCGCGATCATGCCGCCCTTCAGAATCAGCGAGGGCTTGATGCCGAAAAACGCCGGCTCCCAGAACACCAGATCGGCCCACTTGCCGGGTTCGATCGAGCCGACTTCATGCGAGATACCATGCGTGATGGCCGGATTGATCGTGTACTTGGCGATGTAACGCTTCGCGCGGAAGTTGTCGTGCCGGGCGTTGTCTTCAGGCAGCGCGCCGCGTTGCACCTTCATCTTGTGCGCGGTTTGCCACGTGCGGATGATCACTTCGCCCACGCGCCCCATTGCCTGCGAATCCGACGACAGCATCGACAACGCGCCGAGGTCGTGCAGGATGTCTTCGGCAGCAATGGTCTCGCGACGGATACGCGACTCGGCAAACGCGATATCTTCCGCAATCGACGGGTCCAGGTGGTGACACACCATCAGCATGTCGAGATGTTCTTCGAGTGTATTGACGGTGTACGGACGCGTCGGATTCGTAGAGGAGGGCAGCACGTTCGCTTCACCGCAGACCTTGATGATGTCCGGTGCGTGGCCGCCGCCTGCGCCTTCCGTGTGATACGTGTGGATTGTGCGGCCCTTGAACGCGGCTACCGTCGCTTCGACAAAACCGGCTTCGTTCAAGGTATCCGTGTGGATCGCGACCTGCGTGTCGGTGTCGTCAGCGACGGAGAGGCAATTGTCGATTGCAGCCGGCGTCGTGCCCCAGTCTTCATGCAGCTTCAGGCCGATCGCACCCGCGGCAATCTGTTCGAGCGCCGGTTGCGGCAGGCTCACGTTGCCTTTGCCCAGAAAGCCGAGATTCATCGGATAACCATCGGCCGCTTGCAGCATGCGTTCGAGATGCCACGGACCCGGCGTGCAAGTCGTCGCATTCGTGCCCGTTGCCGGACCCGTGCCACCGCCGAGCATCGTCGTCACGCCACTCGCGAGCGCTTCTTCAATCTGCTGCGGGCTGATGAAGTGGATGTGCGTATCAATGCCACCTGCGGTCACGATCAGGCCTTCGCCGGCGACCACTTCGGTAGACGCGCCAATCGCGATCGTCACGTTCGGCTGGATGTCGGGATTGCCCGCTTTGCCGATCGCGGCAATGCGGCCGTTCTTGATGCCGATGTCGGCCTTGACGATGCCCCAGTGATCGAGAATCACCGCATTCGTCACGACCGTATCGACGACGTCGGCATGTACGCGTTGCGACTGGCCCATGCCGTCGCGAATCACTTTGCCGCCGCCGAATTTCACTTCTTCGCCGTAGGTCGTGAAGTCGCGTTCGACTTCGATCAGCAGTTCGGTGTCGGCGAGGCGTACGCGGTCGCCGGTCGTGGGGCCGAACATCTCCGCGTACGCGCGGCGGCCAATGCGTAATGTCATGTGTGTGGGTCCGGAAATGAGCAGGGTGGTCAGCGCGAGCGCCCGAAGGGGCGTCAGAGCTTGCCCATTACCTTGCCGTTGAAGCCGTAGACGACGCGGTCACCCGCCAGTTCGACCAGTTCGACGGTGCGCTCCTGGCCAGGCTCGAAGCGCACGGCAGTGCCCGCCGCAATGTTCAGGCGGAAGCCGCGTGCCGCTTCGCGATCGAACGACAGCGCCTCGTTCACTTCGTAGAAGTGATAGTGCGAGCCGATCTGTACCGGACGGTCGCCGGTATTCGACACGACCACCGTGACGGTGTCGCGGCCCGCATTGAGTTCGTGTTCACCGTCGTCGATGAGGAGTTCGCCGGGAATCATGGGCCGCCTTACGGGATCGGGTGGTGAACGGTGACGAGCTTGGTGCCGTCGGGGAACGTGGCTTCGACCTGGACGTCGGGGATCATTTCCGGCACGCCTTCCATCACATCGGCGCGCGTGAGGAGCGTAGTGCCGTAGTGCATGACCTCGGCGACGGTTTTGCCGTCACGGGCCGCTTCCATCAGCGCGGCGCTGATAAAAGCGATCGCTTCCGGGTAATTCAGTTTGAGGCCGCGGGCGCGGCGCCGTTCGGCGAGCAGCGCGGCGGTGAAGATCAGCAGCTTGTCCTTCTCGCGAGGTGTCAGCTTCATCGAATGGTTGCGTAGGGTTGCGCCGGTCCCGAGCTGGGCCGGCTGCGACAATGATAGGCGCTGCGCGTCGTGGCCGCGATCGCGTGCTGCGCACGGGATGAGTCCACGACGAGTGCAATGCCGGATAAGCCAGCCACGGTACCAAGTTCAGCTAACGACGCGCTTACAGATCGGCCGGCAGCGGTGCGCCGAACCACTTTTTCGACATCGTGTTGAGCGTGCCGTCCTGTTTGGCTTGGGCAATGGCGGCATTCACTTTCTGTTGCAGGCGTCCTTCGTTCTTGTTCATACCGACGAAGCACGGCGAATTCTTGATGACGAACTTCGGTTCCGGACGACGCGGCGGATTCTTGGCGAGAATCGCGGCGGCGACGATATTGCCGGCTGCGATCAACTGGACCTGACCCGAGAGGAACGCCGCGATGGTCGCATTGTTATCTTCGAAGCGCTTGATGGTGGCGTTCGGCGCCATTTGCGTGAGACCGATTTCTTCGAGCGCGCCGCGCGTGGCGCCGACCGTCTTGCCGGTGAGATCGGCGGGGCCGGTGACCTTGATGTCGGCGGGACCGAACACGCCCTGATAGTACGGCGCATAGGCCGTCGAAAAATCAATGACCTTGTCGCGCTCGGGCGTCTTGCCGAGCGACGAGATCACCAGATCGACCTTACCCGTTTGCAGATACGGAATGCGGTTCGCGCTATTGACCGGCACGAGTTCGAGCTTCACGTTCATCGACTTCGCGAGCATAGCGGCGGTATCGATGTCATAGCCTTGCGGCTTCATATCGGCGCCGACCGAACCGAACGGCGGATAGTCTTCCGGCACGGCGACTTTCAGTACACCGGCTTTGGCGATGTTATCGAGCGTATCCGCGTGGGCGGCGGGCGCATTGATTGCGAGGACGGGCGAGAGCAGCAATGCGGCGAGCCAGGCGCGACGCGCGGGGCGAAGGGTCGATCGGGTCATGTTGTGTGAGCGGTGGTAGCGAGAAGCGGTCGGCTGCCGTCAGGACGCGGCAGCATCGTGGGGGAGTTCGACGCAAGGTATGTGCCATGCAGGTGCAGCATGGGCTGGCGGGGATGGCCAGGTGGGAATGCACCAAATTGATGCGTTGGCGCGATCCAGGTTGGTGCGAGCGCGGTCTTACGAAGGTGAAAGGTCGCGGATGCCTTCATGGTGCTCGACGCGAACCTGTGTGCCGCTCGCCGGCGTCACGCAGAACTTCCGGCTCGTGACAAAGGTTCACGGCCAGTTGGCACTGAACGATGGTTCGTGACGTAAATCGGAAGAGTCCTATACCTAAATGTTCGCCGATTGCGCATCGTTTCTCGTGCCAATAACTTCAGTCTTGTCTGTGAGAATGAATAAGAACACGCTGATTTTTGCCGGAATGCTTTGGTTCTTTGGGGAGAGCGTTATGGCTCACCTGGCGTATGCGCAGGATGCTCAGAGCAATGTAGAGTCAATTATGTCTGCGAGAACGCCTGTCTCTGCTGATTTACCGCCATCTGAAAGCGCAGCGCCAAGGGGAATGCTTCACCGCTGGCCTCACGCTGCGTCGCTGTCGCACAATGAAAAGAGCCCGAATGAACTCCTGGCGGAACACCCCGAATTGCAGACGCACTCCCACATGACGTACTACGATTCATCACTACATGTTGGGGAACGCGCCCGTTTGCAGCCACCGGGGAGCGAGTTTGCGCACTAGACAAAAGGCCCGTTCGCCGCGAGCGTTACGTTGACCATATCCTCAAAGGCACCGCCTCGACCCCGTGCACAACCGGCCTCAACTGGAGCCAGCACTGAGTCAAAGCTCGCTGCAGCGTTTCCATGGACCGTGAAACCGCCCGCACAAGCAAAACGCCCTCGGTGACACAGGAGGCTGCCGCCCGCAACGAATCATCAAACGGCAACTGGGCAGTAAGCGCTTCAGCGAGTGCATCATTGCAGGCTGCTCCCACGGCCCACAGCGTCCCATAAGCGGGAAACCCGGCGAGCCCTTGCGCCGCATCCCGCAATGGATCTTCTGCGCTGTGGCTCGCGCGTTCGAGCCACAGCGCCTCGCCATTTGCGCCAATGATCCGCGACACTGCGCGCAAATGACCGGCCGACCACCGTTCGCCGGCCGCTTGACGCCCGAGTTGAGTCGCATCCCAGCCAATCGCGGTAGCGCCTTCGCCAAGCGTCAGCGAAAAATCCAGCATCGCATTGGCGTGATCGAAAACGATATTGTTCTGCGGCAGCCAGTCGAGCTTCGCCCGAGGGCCGACGCGTACCGCAATACTCTGCCGTGCAGCACGGCCGTTGGACTTGTACCACTTGGTCGCCCCGGGCGTAGTAATCACGGCATGCGCACTGTCGCCCACTGCAACGTCGATGTCGAGATAATCGCCGCCCGCGATCCCGCCCGGTGGATGCACGATGACCGCATGACAGATCGCATTGCCTTCCGGATAGAGTGGCCGTTGCACGCGCAACGGCCCGTCATGCAGCCGATGCTTGAGCGTGGTCCGCTCGCCCTCCTTGACGAAGCCGAGTTCGAGGCGCGCACGCCATTGCGAGTGTGCGGTGGGTTGCGCGGTGGCAAGGGCGGCGTGGTTTTCGTGAAGCGACATACGAATGGACGTGCGAATGAATGAGCGGGTGGGCACGGTAGGACGCAGTAACAGACGCGCTAGTGTGTAGCGTGCCTGCACGCGTTAGGCAACGACAAGCCGCGTTGCCACCGGATGCGGCGAGAATAGCACGCTGGTTAGCTATGCTGACGCGTGTTCGATACGCGTCAGACTGCGATCAGTGCCCGTACGCCATCCGTATCCATATTGACCCCTTCGCCGCCCGCGACGATTTCGCCACGGCTCATCACCCAATACCGATCGGCGATCTCTTTGGCGAAGTCGTAATACTGTTCGACGAGCAGCACGGTCATGCCCATTTCTTCGACCAACTGACGCAGCGTGCGGCCGATGTCCTGAATGATCGATGGTTGGATGCCTTCGGTGGGTTCATCGAGGATCAGCAATTGCGGATCGCTCATCAGCGCGCGACCGATCGCGAGCTGTTGTTGCTGACCGCCGGAGAGGTCGCCGCCGCGGCGGCTCCGCATATCTTTCAGGACTGGGAATAGTTCGTAGATGCGGTCCGGGATCTTCTTCGGGGCTTTCTTGCTGGCCGCGCCGACCAGGAGGTTTTCTTCGACGGTCAGCCGAGGGAAAATGTCGCGGCCTTGCGGGACGTAGGCGAGACCTTTCTCCACGCGCGAGTAAGTCGGCAGTTTGGTGATCGGTGCGCCGCGCCAGGCGATCGAGCCGCTTTTCGTCTGGACGACGCCCATCAGGCATCGGAGTAGCGTTGTTTTGCCTACGCCGTTGCGGCCCAGCAGCACGGTGAGCTTGCCGTCAGGCACGGTGAGTTTCACATCTCTGAGGATGTGGCTGCCGCCGTAGTACTGGTTCAGGTTTTCAACTTCTAGCATTTTTGATGTTCCTTTGAAGCTTTGGTTTTTTGCCTGCTCGGCGCGTCTTGTCTGGTTGCCTACGGCGTTGGCCTTTCCTTGAATTCTTATTGGTTTATTAGCGTCGCCCCTGTGCGGGGCAGGCACCTACTTTTCTTTGCCTGCTGCAAAGAAAAGTAGGCAAAAGAAAGCGGCTCAAACCGCTAATTCTTAAGCGGGTCCCCTGGCTTGGAAGGGGCAGTGGTGCATCTGGAATCTGTGTTCTCGCACATTCGGCGTTAGTGACAAGGCAGTCATGCTTCCGGCGGCGCTGCGCGCGCCGAAGATGGCTTCATACAACCATCGGTTCATTCGGCGTCCACTCCTTGGCACCCGTGCCCGCTGTCGCCCCCTTCATTCAGCATTCACTCCGGTTCACCCGGTGCCTCCTGTCGACTGATTCACCGGTACTTCCGCTATTCAATTCACATTGGCTCGCCGTCGCTACATCCGGTGGTTAAACACTCCATCAAGCGATCAGACTCCAAATTGATGCGAAACCCACGACCCCACGACCCTCAACCAAGGTGCTTGGTTTCCCATGGAGACCCATCCGCGACGCACGTAGTGCGGAGTGGGAGCTGATGAGCCCTTTGTCACCAACGCCGAAAGTGCGAGGGCACGGATTCCAGATGCACCACTACCCCCTCCAAGCCAGGGGACCCACTTAAGAATTAGCGGTTTGAGCTGCTTTCTTTTGCCTACTTTTCTTTGCAGCAGGCAAAGAAAAGTAGGTGCCTGCCCCGCACAGGGGCGACGCTAATAGACCAATAAGTAATCAAGGAAAGGCCAAAAAACCAGACCAAGAAAAACCACACGCAGAGCAAAAAACACCGAGCAAGTACACAAACAACAGGCACCACGCGTGCAACCCGCCAACCCCGCCGCCAAAGGCAAAAAAAACCCCAAATCACCGCCCAAGATAAGACTCAATCACCGTCTCATCTCTCTTCACCTCATCAAGCGTGCCGTGAGCGAGAACCCGCCCTTCGGCCATCACCGTCACCTTCCCCTTCTCGCCCGAAAGAGCCGCGACAAACTCCATATCATGTTCAACCACCATCATCGAACACGTCCCACGCAGGTGATTGAGCAACTCAGCTAACTGCATGGTCTCGTCATCGGTCATACCGGCCGCAGGCTCATCGAGCAAGAGCAGCGCCGGTTGCTGCATCAACAACATCCCGATCTCGAGCCGTTGCTTCTGCCCATGCGACAACTCTCCTGCAAGCCGTCTAGCCTCACTCTCAAGCCCAATCAACGCCAGCGTCTCTTCAATCCGCGCTTGTGCCTCACGATCGAGGCGCGCGCGCAAAGAAGCCCACCATCCCTTGTCAGCCTTCATCGCCAACTCAAGGTTCTCCCACACGGGATGTTGCTCAAAAACGGTTGGCTTCTGAAACTTGCGCCCAATCCCGGCGCGCGCAATAGAAGGCTCGTTCATCCGCGTCAAATCGATCGACTGCCCGAGAAAAACCTTGCCGGAATCCGGCTCGGTCTTCCCGGTGATGACATCCATCATCGTCGTCTTGCCGGCGCCATTCGGCCCGATGATGCACCGCAATTCGCCCGCGTTGATCGACAAGGTCAACGCGTTCAACGCGCGAAATCCATCGAAACTCACGGTCACGTCTTCAAGGTACAGAATCGTTCCGTGCGAAATGTCGATCTCGCCCGGCACCACCACGTGCCCCATGCTTGCGACGCCGCTCAACGACCGTTCAGCAGGCTCTTCAGGCAGTGCAAGATCAGGAACCATCGGGTTTTCGTTCATGAGCGGTTCCTCTTGCGCGTGACCATTTCGATCAGCCCCATGATGCCGTTCGGCAGCAACAGCGGGACCAGCACGAAAATCAGGCCAAGAAAGAACAGCCAGTATTCAGGGAAGTTCGCCGTAAAAAAGCTCTTCGCGCCGTTCACCGCGAACGCGCCGATGATCGGTCCGATCAAGGTGCCGCGTCCACCCACCGCAACCCAGATTGCCATCTCGATCGAATTGCCCGGCGACATCTCGCCAGGATTAATGATGCCGACCTGCGGCACATACAACGCGCCGGCAATTCCGCACAAAATCGCGGATACAGTCCACACGAACAGCTTGTACGCGAGCGGGCTGTAACCGAGGAACATCAGACGCGTTTCGCCGTCGCGTACCGCCGTGACCACGCGGCCGAGCTTCGACGTGACGATTGCCCGTGCGCCGATGAAGGCCAGAATCAATACGGCAAACGTGATCAGCAGAAGGACAGTGCGGGTGCCCGGATGCGTAATCGGAAAGCCGCCGATGCGCTTGAAGTCGGTAAAGCCGTTATTGCCGCCGAAACCCGTTTCATTGCGGTAGAACAGAAGCATGGCGGCAAACGTCATCGCCTGCGTGATGATCGACAGATACACACCCTTCACCCGCGAACGGAACGTGAAGAAGCCGAAGACCCATGCGACAACGGCGGGTATCAGCACCACCAGTAGCAGCGCATAACCGAGATGCTGTGTGCCTTGCCAGTACCAGGGCAGTTGGTGCCAGTCGAGAAACACCATGAAGTCGGGCAGGTCGCTGCCGTATTTGCCTTCGTGGCCGATCGAGCGCATGAGGTACATGCCGATCGCGTAGCCACCCAATGCAAAGAATAGCGCGTGTCCCAGGCTCAGAATGCCGCAATAGCCCCACACGAGATCGAGTGCCAGCGCGGCAATCGCGTAGCACATGAACTTGCCGGTGATCGTCATCGCGTAAGCGGACAGATGGAATGCGCTCGTCTCGGGCACCACCAGGGTCGCGAACGGCACGCCGATGCCGAACACGATGATCAGTGCGATCAGCGCAAGCCATGCACGGCGCGACAGCAATGCGGGACGCGGCGGCAAGCCAAGCGCGAAGCCGGACTGCGCTTCGCGGCCGGCAGCAGCGCTACTGCTTGCTGCGCCGACGTGAGCCGATGAAGTTGCAGATGTCATGTTCATGCCTCCGCGCTGCGGCCCTTGAGGGCGAACATGCCCTGCGGACGCTTCTGGATGAACAACACGATCAGCACGAGCACGGCGATCTTTGCGAGCACCGCGCCCCAGAACGGCTCGATCGCCTTGCTGACGAGCCCGAGACCGAAGCCGCCGATCACCGTGCCGGCAAGTTGGCCGACACCACCGAGCACAACAGCCATAAATGAATCGATGATGTAGCTCTGCCCGAGGTCCGGGCCCACATTGCCGATCTGCGACAGCGCGCAGCCACCCAGGCCCGCAATGCCCGCGCCGAATGCGAACGCATACGAATCGACGCGTGCGGTCTTCACGCCGACGCACGCCGCCATGCGCCGGTTTTGCGTGACGGCTCGCACGAACAGACCCAGGCGTGTTTTAGTGAGAACCCCCCACGCAATCCCGACGACGATCAGCGAAAACGCCAGAATCGCCAGCCGGTTGTACGGCAGGATCAGATTGGGCAGCACGGTCACGCCGCCGCTCATCCATGCAGGGTTGATCACCTGCACGTTCTGCGCGCCGAAGACCATACGTGTCGCCTGAATCAGGATCAGGCTGACGCCAAAGGTGGTCAGCAGGGTTTCGAGCGGACGGCCGTACAAATGCTTCAACACCAGCCGTTCGAGCACGATGCCTACCAGTCCGGCTGCGGCGAATGACGCCGGTACCGCGAGCAAGGGATACCAGTCGAACGCGCCAGGAGCAAAGCGCTGGAACAGGTTCTGCACCACGTAGGTGGCGTAGGCGCCGATCATCAGGAACTCGCCGTGCGCCATGTTGATGACACCGATCAGCCCATACGTAATCGCGAGGCCCAATGCGGCAAGCAGCAGAACGCTGCCAAGTGACAAGCCCGCGAACAGTGTGCCGGCGATCTGACTGCGGCGCTGGATCGAATCGAGTTCGTCGATGCCCTTTTGCGCGGCGGCGCGCACGCGGTCATCGGCTTCGTTGAAGGTGCCGTCCGGCTTCTTCGCGACGAGCGGACGCAGCAGTTCGTTCATGTCGAGATCGTGGCGCGCGGCGACCAGTTGCACGGCTTCAAGACGCTTGGCAGGGTCGGCGTCGTGCAACGCGGTCATTGCCCACAGCGTGTCGAGGCGTTTCTTCAGCGCCGGATCGGTTTCCTTGGCGCGAGCTGCGTCGACGAGTGGTTTGATCGACGGATCGGGGTTTTGCAGCAGCGCAGTGATGGCGGCGTCGCGTGTGGCGGCGTCGGGCGAATCGAGTTGCTGGCCTGAGAGTGCGCCTGACACTTTCGAGCGCAGCAGGTTGTTCAGGGTGACCGGTTGCGCGTCGCCCGCGGCGACGGTTTTGCCGGTGACGGCATCGCGTGCCGTGTCGCCGTCTTGCAGCAGCACGGCGCCGGAATCGGTGGCGAGCGCACTGTCCTCGGAAAGCGCTTTGAGGACGGCGAGCGATTCTTTGTCGTGGTTAGCAATCAGCTTGTCGATTGCCGCGGATTTCGCGTCGAAGTCGTCGCCGGCGAGCGGCGCGACATCGGCCGGGGTGAGCGCAAACGCGGTGAGTGGCGCGCTAACGATAAGCGCAAGCGCGAGGCCGCCGATGCTGCGTCGTGCGAATGTCGGAAATGAAAACGCCATGATGGCCTTTGAAGAAAAACCGGCGAGGCGGCGCGGCATCGCAGTAATGCGCCGGCGCCGCGCCGTTGTCTTGCGTCTTGCAGTGTCCTGTCGGGCAGAGCAGCGGCTTGTTTGGCCCCGGCTCTGTCCAGATTCAGGTTCAGGCAACCCGCGAGCGCTTCAGGAATGCCGGAATCGAACTGACCACGTCCGGCTTGCTCGAATTGCCGGCGATGAACGGGCTCCAAGGTTGCGCGCGAATCGCGGTCTTGGTCCGCCACACCACGTTGAACTGACCGTCGGCGCGCACTTCGCCGATCATCACCGGTTTGTGCAGATGGTGATTGCCGTCCATTTCGAGCGTGAAGCCCGACGGTGCCGCAAACGTCTGGCCGACCATTGCCACACGCACTTTGTCCACGTCCGTGCTCTTCGCTTTCTCGACAGCCTGCTTCCACATATGGATGCCGACGAAAGTCGCTTCCATCGGGTCATTGGTTACGCGCTTGGTGCCGCCCGGCAGGTTGTTGTCCTTGACCCATGCGGCCCATTGTTTCTTGAACTTCTCGTTGGTCGGATTGCGCAGCGACATGAAGTAGTTCCATGCCGCGAGATTGCCGACCAGCGGCTTCGTATCGATGCCGCGCAGTTCTTCTTCGCCGACCGAGAACGCGACGACCGGCACGTCGGACGCCTTCAACCCCTGGTTGCCCAACTCCTTGTAGAACGGCACGTTCGAGTCACCGTTGACGGTCGAGATCACGGCGGTCTTGCCGCCCTGCGAGAAGGTCTTGATGTTCGCGACGATGGTCTGATAGTCGCTGTGACCGAACGGCGTGTAGACCTCCTGGATATCGGCTTCCTGCACGCCTTTCGACTTGAGGAACGAGCGCAGGATCTTGTTGGTCGTGCGGGGGTATACATAGTCGGTACCGAGCAGGAAGAAGCGCTTGGCGCCGCCGCCTTCCGCGCTCATCAGGTATTCGGTTGCCGGAATCGCCTGCTGATTCGGCGCGGCGCCCGTGTAGAACACGTTGCGCGACATTTCTTCGCCTTCGTACTGCACCGGATAGAACAGCAGGCCGTTCAGTTCTTCGAACACCGGCAGCACCGACTTGCGCGACACCGAGGTCCAGCAGCCGAACACGACGGCGCACTTTTCCTGCGTGATCAGCTGGCGCGCTTTCTCGGCGAACAGCGGCCAGTTCGACGCCGGGTCCACGACGACCGGTTGCAGTTGGCGGCCCATGACGCCGCCGTTCTTATTGATGTCCGCGATGGTCATCAGCGCAGTGTCTTTGAGCGATGTTTCCGAGATCGCCATCGTGCCAGACAAGGAATGTAGAACGCCTACCTTGATGGGACCGCTGCCCGATTGGGCATTCGCAAATGGGACCTTGCCGGCCAGCGCCAGTGCGCCCGACATCGAACCAAATTTCAACAGACTGCGACGTTTCATGTGCATCCCCTTGCCATTGATGGTGAGTGTTTATGGGCGTCGATTTCAGCCAGCAGGGCTTATCCTGCATGACTTGCCGCTTGTGTACTGCAAGGCACATGCCATGCGACCATTTCGACTTGAAGTCCGCCCATTGCGCGCTGCAACGCGGTGATGCGCCACGTAAGTTATGCGTAACGCGGCTCAAAATTGGTGCAGGAGCAGGGCGTGCGCCTCGTTCAGGTGCGTGTCGCGCCGCAACGAAGCGTGGTGATCGGCCAGCGAGCATCGACGGTGCATGACCGCCGCCCCTTTGTGCATGCGTCGTGCTCTGCCGACACTGGAAGACCGCCCACGCGAGGCGACACAACATGAATGAGCGCACCGCCGCCACCCCGCCCGATATGTCCGCGTTGTGGATGCCCTTTACGGCGAACCGCCAGTTCAAGAGCGCGCCACGGCTGCTGGCGAGCGCGAAGGGGATGTACTACACGTCCCACGATGGCCAAGGGCACTAACAATGCAGCGGCGCCGATGGGGGCAGTCGTGGCGAGTGGCAAGGTTCACGACTCCATCGTGAATGGGGCGCCGGCCGGGATCGAGTTGTTTCATGGATATACGTATTCGGGACATCCCATCGCGGCCGCTGCGGCCTGCGCGACGATCGATCTGTACAAGCGTGAGCAGTTGTTCGAACGGGCTGCCCGGATGATGCCGATCTTCGAGAACGCGATTCATAAGCTGCGCGGCGAAAGGCAGGTGATCGACGTGCGCAATCTTGGACTTATCGGTGGGGTGGAATCGGCGCCGCGTGCGGGTGCGCCCGGGGGCGCGTGCTTGTGATGTTTTCGTACGGTGTTTCGAGAAGGGGGTGTTGACGCGTTATACGGGTGACATCCTGGCGTTCTCGCCGCCGTTGATTATTGAAGAGGCGCAGATCGATGAGATCTTCAGGACGGTGGCAGAGGTTTTGCAGGAGACGGAATAGGGAGGCGGCAGGACGTTACCTTTCTAGCGCAAGACTTGGCGCAAGAAAAAGGTCGGCACCTTGCGGCGCCGACCTTTTTTGTTTATCGCATGGATGCCGCTCTCAATGATCAGAAAGCGATGAACGGTCCCGCTTGCTTGCCGATCGTCACGTTGTTGAGCGCCGTGTAGACGGTGCGACCGAAGAAGAATGGCAACCCCCAGAGGAACATCCCTGCGGATGGCGAGCCAAGGCTGTCGTAGGCCGCATACTGACTCGCCCGCAAGCTCCAGCCGTTGGCCAGTGAGAATGGTACGGTGATCGGCATGGCGGCTTTGTCGACGCCCGTCAGGATAGCGGACAGACTGAGCGTGGTTGACGGCGTATACCAGTCGCCCAAATAGGGAACCGTGTAATCCGCGAAGATGTTTGCATTGGAGCCGCTGTCGATTGCGCTCGAATACGAACGGCTCTTGTATGTGGTCTGGAAGAAGCCATTCTGATCGAGCGCCACGATATTCGGGTTCGACGGCATAGCGTTGTTCGACTGGGTGCCGATGCCGAACACCAGTTCACCCGTGGCGCTCAACTGACCTCCCGCGGGCAACGCCGGCAGGCGGATGATTGTGCCGTTGTTGTCGGAGGTGAAGTTGGCCACCGGATTCATGACCTGCGTGTCGAGCGGCACGCGCGTGTTCGTGCACGACGTCGCGGATGTGCAGTAATAGTAGGCCGCCGGCAAGACGGTTTGTGCCGCAGCCGGATAGTCGCGTTGCGCCGGGCCGATGCCGAGCACGCCGTTGGCGCCGAGCGCAGATACGGAGCCAAGGTTGTTGACGCCGCGTGAAACGCAATCCGACGGCGTGGCATACGTACCGTCGGCGATCACTTGCACGGGCAGATTGCCTGCCGTTTTGCCGCCGATCGTCACGTCGGCCCGTTTAATCGGTCCCCACGTGTACCCCGAGCCGAACACCGCGCATTCGGCGATTGGCGCGCTGCCGGTCGGATCATTGGTGGCGCCCGATTGCGTCGGCAAGTGGCTGGCGAGTGCTGAGCCCAATGCGCTTGCCAGTACTCGCACGCCGACCGAGCCTGTATCCAGTTGCATGTGGTCGATGGTTGCGCATTGCGTGCTGCCCTGCACGCCGGGGATGCAAAGCGTGACGCTCACGTACGGCATGTTGGGGTAATTCCCCGTCCAACGCTCGACGGTGATCGGGACGGTATTGACGTCGGGGACCGGAGTTGGGGTGGGCGTGGGAGTCGGGGTCGGAGTCGGAGTCGGAGTCGGGCTCGGCGTGGGCGTCGGTGTGGGACTCGGCGTCGGCGTAACCGGCGCCGGGTTGTCGTTATTCTTCGTCGCGTTCGGGTCGGCGTTGTCACCACCGCCGCCGCCGCAACCCGACAGCGCCACGCTGGCCGTCAGAAGCGCGAAGCAAAGCGTCTTGTTGAAAGTTTTCATGTTTGTATTCCGTGAATCGAGGCGCTGCTTCACTGCAGTTCGTCCACGCGAACGTTGGCGGGGACGAGGCGTGACAAATACGCCTTGCCGAAAAAATATCCAGGCCGGCCGGCTGATTCAACGTGAAAGCCGCTGTTATGTTCGATCAACGGACCGGTGCCGCGCGCATGGGTCTGACTCGCCGAGGCGAAGTTGGGGAGATAGCTGCCAAGCAGAACGCTCATATCCGGGCGCACCGGCCCTTGCCACGTGACAGCAAACACGACATTGGTAGGCAGCACGTATTCGCGGATCGCGACGCCGTCGGCATCGCGCGATTCACGCAAGGTATAAGCCGCAGCAGCAGAGGAGGAATTGGGGGTGGCCGAGCGGAGCAACGTCTGCGGGGCCGAGCCCGTACCCGGTGCACCGCCCAACGCTGCATACGACGCGAGTGGAGAAAGCGCCGACACGGCCAGCACAATCTTTACAAATCTCATCACATTGCTCCAAAAAACAGGTCGGAGCATGGTGCCTGCGAGGGATTATTGAGAGGTGCGGAAAAGTCCTAACTACGAGTCAGAATCGACCTCGGGCGGACGGTACCTCGCGACACCGTCTGCCCGCCTGCATTCGTCAGAACGCTACAAACGGTCCGGTCTGCTTGCCGATCGTGCCGCTGCCTACCGTCGTGTACACACTGCGTCCGTAGAAGAAAGGCAGGCCCCACATGAACATTTTCGAGTTGGACAGATACCAGCCGACGTTGTCGTAAGCGGCATACCCGTTCGCCGACACGCGGACGGCGCTATCGATCGTGAACGGCATATTGACGGGTGTTCCCTTGCCGTTGGTGGCTTCCATCGTGGCGGCCAGGTTCAGCGCAGTTGACGGCGAATACCAGTTGGACGCCGTGGGAATCGAGTCGTCCTGGAACGCGTACCCGTTGGTGCCGCTGTCAATTGCGCTCCAGTTGAATACCTGACCTTGGTACTGCGTCGTAAATTCGCCGTATTCGTCTATCGCCAGGATGTTCACATTCGACGGCAATGCGTTGTTTGACTGCGTGCCGATACCGAACACCAACTCGCCTGTGACACTCGCCTGGCCGCCGGCAAGCAGCTTGGGCAGACGGATGATCGTGCCGTTGTTATCGCTCGGGAAGGCAGCGACAGGGTTCATCACCTCTTTGGTCATCGACATGCGCGTGTTGAAGCAAGCGTTGGCGGCCGTGCAATAGTAGTAATTCCCCGGCAGCGCCGTAGTCAGCGCGTCTTTCGAGTCATACGTGCCGTAGCCGATCCCGAGAATACCGTTGGCGCCGAGTCTTTCGGCGGTACTCAGGTCCGGGCCACCGTGCGCGACGCAATCCGACGGGATGGTGTACGCGCCGTCGCCGACCAACTGGATGGGGATGTTGCTTGCCGTGCGGTTGCCGATTTTGACGTCGGCGCGTTTCACCGAGCCCCACGTCGTACCGGAGCCGAACGGCATGCATTCGGCGATCGGTGCGACGCCACTCGCGTCGTCGACGGCGCCGACTTGCGTGAGCAACTGGGAACCGAGTGTCGGCAATGCGCTGGCCATGATGCGTACGCCGACCGAGCCGGTATCCACTAGCATGCGGTCGACTGTCACGCACTGACTGGAGCCTTGCGCGCCGGGGACGCACACGCTGATCGTCGCGAAAAGCATGTTGATACTGCCCGTCGAGTTGTCGACGCGAATTGGCACCGTGTTGCTGCCGCTGGACGTATTCCCCGAATTGCCGGAGTTGCCCGAGCCATCCGGTTTCTTGATCCAGTCTGGATCGGCGGACCAGGCGATGGAGCCATTGTTTTTGCTGCCGCTTCCATCACTTCCACCGCCACACGCGGACAGTGTCAGGCCAAGCGCTGCCAGCGCGATCCAGAGTGTCTTGTTGATTGTCTTCATCTTGTTGTTTTCCGCGAAATCGATGTGCCGTATTACTTCAGATCGCCTGGGCGGACGTTTGCCGGCATCAGGCGCGGTAGGTACGCCATGCCGAAGAAATGTCCGAGGCGGCCGGCTGACTCGATGCGGAAGTCACCGTTGCCTTCGTTCAGTGGACCGGTACCGCGCGCGCGACTCTCGCCGGCAGTGACGAAGTTGGGGAAATAGCTGCCGAGCAGCGCAGTCATGTCCGGACGGATCGGACCTTCCCAGGTGACGGCGAACACGGTGTTGGATGGCAGTACGTATTCGCGAATGAGGACACCATTGGTGTCGCGCGATTCGCGCGTGGTGTATGGCGCAGTAGTCGTGACGGTCGTCGCTCCTGCCGCGGATTGCGGCGTGGCGCGCAGCATTGTTTGAGTGGGCGTGCCGGCGCCTGGCGCGCCGCCTAAGGTCGCATGCGACGCAAGCGGCGACAGCATGGCCGTCAGCATCGCGATCTTCACAAATCTCATCACACTGCTCCGGGAAAAAATTATCGAAGCATGGTGCCCGGGCGATGCTCAGGAAACCGTATGAAATTTCTGCAGTGGCAACCGGAAAAGTCGCAATGAAAGGAAGGTGTTAGGGATGTCGCAACCCGTCCCGCGCTGAGAAGGTGCGAACGACGATGGATGCCCGCACACAACAGCGACTAGCAGGCAGCCCACGTGCGCAACGAATGAAACGTCGCGCGGGCAGAGGGTCAATCAGGGAAGAAAAAGACTAAACGAACCGTCTCACTGCGCCGCCGCCGCATTCGGCATAGTCCGCCGCCCGAGCTTGCCCGCAGCGCCTTTGGCTGCGACACCCGGATGCGGCACTGTCGGCACCTGCGGCAATGCGGTCAGCGAACCATCGTCGACCGGCGACAGCAGCGCGCTCAACTGCAGCACGTCCTGATCGGTGAGATTGGCAGTGGAAGCCTTCAGCTTGAGGCTGTTGATCAGCGTGTCGTAACGTGCCTTCGCCAGATCGCGGCGTGCCGAAAACAGCTGATCCTGCGCATTGAGCACGTCGATATTGATCCGCACGCCGACCTGATAGCCGAGCAGATTCGATTCGAGCGAGGTGTTCGCTGATCGTTCGGCGGTTTGCAGTGCGCGCACCTGTGCGAGTCCGCTCACCACGCCGAGAAACGCCTGCCGCGCCGATAGCGCCGCGTTGCGCCGCGCCGTATCGAGATCGGCGGCGGCCTGGTCTTCGAGGGCGAGCGTTTGACGTACGCGGCTTTGCGTCGCGCCGCCCGCAAAGATCGGAATCGTGAGCTGCACGCCGATCGTGCTGTTCGTGTACGACGACCCCAGGTTGCCCAGTTCCGCGGCGAGCGCCGGTGTGCCGGGAGCGGGCGTGTTCGCACCGCTGCCGAAGCCGCCACCGAAATTGCCGCCAAAGTTACCCGTGCCCGCCGCACCCAGACTGCTGCGCGAGCGGCTCGCCACCAGGTCGACGGTTGGCAGATGGCCGGCCCTGACTTTCGACGTCTCGCGTTGCGCGCTGTCCAGCGCGATCTGCTTCAGCACCACCTGGTAGCTTCCGTCGGTAGCCGCATCGACCCACAGATTGATGTCGGCGGGCACGGGTGGTGGCAGCGGTGCACCGGCGGCGAGTCCATCCACCTGCTCGACGGGGTGTCCGACAATCTGTTGCAACGCCGCCAGCTTCACCGCGAGGTCGTTCTGCGCGGCAATTTCCTGCGAGATCGCCTGATCGTATTTAGCCTGGGCTTCGTTGGTATCCGTGATCGTCGTGTTGCCGACTTCGAATGAACGCTTGGCCGATTCGAGCTGCTGCGCGATCGACGCTTTCTGCGAGCGCACAATCGCGAGGCTGTCCTGTGAGGAGAGCGCGTCGAAGTAAGCCTGACCGAGCCGCACGATCAGATCCTGACGGGCCTGCGCAAACGAAGCCCGCGCTGAATCCACCGCAAGCTTGCCCTGCGCATAGCCGTACCAGCTATCGACGTGAATCAGTGGCTGCGTGAGCGAAATCGTGTAGCCGTTGCTGTTGCCGTAGGACGCAGGAAAGCCGCCGCCGAAATCGGTGTTCTGGCGATTCGCGGTGAGCGATGCGGAGACTTGCGGCAGCAGTTTGGCGCGAGCAAGCGGCAACTCTTCGCTATTGGCGGCGAGTGCCGCGCGCGCGCTTTGCAACTGCGCGTCGTTCGAGAGTGCTTCGTCGTAAAGCTGGGAAAGGCCGACGGCGTGCGCAGTGATCGGCAAAAACGCGAGAGCGGCACAATGAAGCGCCAGAGCGGCCGCGAGGACCGGCACCCGCTGACGAATCATCGCGACCGTGCGATCAGTAGGTGGGAACGGACGGATCGACCTGACGCGACCACGCGTCGATCCCGCCTTGCAGATTGAAGACGTTGGTATGGCCGCGCGATTCGAGGAACATCGCGACCTGGGCGCTGCGCGCGCCGTGATGGCACACGCAGACGATTTGCGCGTCGTCGTCGAGTTCTTCGCTGCGCGCGGGAATCTCACGCATCGGAATCGACACGGCGCCGGCGATCGACGCCGTCTGGATTTCCCACGGTTCACGCACGTCGAGCAGCACGGGTGCAGGGCGCGATTGATCGGCGAGCCATTCGGCGAGCGCGGGAGCGGTCAGATTTTGCATCAGCAGGACATCCAGTTCAGAGGACGGCGGCGCGCCAGCCGTACAGATAAACGTGTGAATTAGAACTTGAAGCGCGGCGGCTGCACAGCGTTGATCAGCGGCTCGATATAAGTCTCGAACACGTCGGCAATGCGGTATTGCTTCTCGTCGATACGCGTGATGATCTGCGCCTTCATAACCGGCGCGGTGCCGACGAAAGCCGCCAGACGGCCGCCGACCTTCAGATGTTCGAGGATTTCCTGCGGCAGCACCGGCAGGCCGCCCGACACGCAGATCACGTCGTACGGTGCAGCGTTGGCCCAGCCGCGGGAGGCGTCGCCGGTGACGACTTCGGCGTTCAGCACGCCGTTGGCGATCAGGTTGTTCTTCGCCAGTTCCGCGAGTTCCGGTTCGATGTCGACCGTCAGCACGTGCTGCGCGCGGTGCGCAAGCAGAGCGGCCATGTAACCCGAGCCGGCGCCGATTTCGAGCACGCTTTCGTGCTTCTTCACCGCCAGTTCCTGCAGCACGCGCGCTTCGACGCGCGGCGCCAGCATGTGCTGGCCGGCCGGCAGCGGCACTTCGAAGTCGACGAAGGCCAGATCGCGGTAGATGGTGGGGACGAAATTTTCACGCTTGACGATCGAGAGCAGATTCAGCACGTCCTGGTCGAGCACTTCCCAGGGGCGGATCTGCTGTTCGATCATGTTGAAACGCGCTTGCTCGATGTTCATGGTGGATTCGGCAGTATGGTTTGGCGAGTTTGCAATTCTTTGCCACTGACCGGCGGCCTTGGGGTACAACTTCGGGGTACATCCCCAGGATACATCTCAGTAAGCCGGCCACGGCAGGGTAACTGCGGGATTGTACCAAATGGCGGCGCGAATCCACGCTGTCGCGGGCAGTGCGCCGCCGGCCCGAACCCTGGACGGGCTGTCGCCATGCCTGCCTGACCCCGTGTTAATCCCTAGCGATCTGTCCTTGCGATTCCCGCTTCAATCGCGCAAAAATGTAATCGATTACATTTTTGAGGCGGATTCACTTGTCCAAGTCGTTGTCCAAAGCGGCCCCCGCGAAGTCGAAGACGCCCCCGGAGCCTGAGGTTCAGCCGCTGAGGCCGGCCGAAGGCCTTTCGATTGCCCAGGTGGCGGAGCAGGCGGGCGTCTCGGTGGCGACCGTGTCGCGCGTGCTGAACGGCCACGAGAACGTGCGGCCGGCCACGCGCGACAAAGTATTGGCGGTCGTCGACGCCAGCGGCTATCGCGTCAACGAACTCGCGCGCAACCTGCGCACCGCCGAAAGCCGGCTGCTCCTGACGATGGTGCCTGACGTCGGCAACCCCTTCTACGCGGAGATCGTACGCGGCATCGACAGCGTCGCGCGCCAGCACGGCTATTTCATGCTGCTATGCGACACAGGCGCCGATCCGGGACGCGAGCGCAGCTATTTCGATCTGCTGCGCCGCCGTCGCGCAGATGGCGCGATTTGCCTCGACCCCGCCACCATCCAGCAGGCGCTCGGCGAGGCATCCAGCGCGCTGCCTTGGGTCGCGTGCTGCGAATTCGATCCGGCGATGGGCGTGCCGTACGTCGGCATCGACAATTACCGGGCGGCGGGCGACGCGGTGCGGCATCTGCTCGCGCGCGGCCACCAGCGCATCGGGCTGATTAATTCGGACGTCGACTACCTGTACGCGCGGCAGCGTCAGCAAGGCTATCTGGACGCGTTGACCGAAGCGGGCATCACGCCCGACGAGCGTTGGCGCATGAACCTCAACAGTCTCGACTACGAGGCGGGCGCATCGGCGGCGGCCTTGCTGATGCAGCAGCCTCACGCGCCGAGCGCGATCTTCGCCGTGTCCGACACGCTCGCGATCGGCGTGATCCACGGTTTGCGCAGCGTCGGTAAGCGCGTGCCGGACGATGTCGCGGTAGTCGGCTTCGACGATATTTCGCTCGCCGCGCAAATCGATCCGCCGCTGACCACCATCGCCCAGCCGATGCGCGAACTCGGTGAAACCGCTGCGCGCCTCCTGCTGCAACGGCTCGCGAATCCATTGGCGAACGTGCCGGGCGTGCTGCTGCCGCATCGGCTCGTGATCCGCAGGAGCGCGTAAGTCATGAGCCTCGCCATCCGCTTCGACGATATCCGCAAAGACTTCGGGCCGGTGCGCGTGCTGCATGGTGTGAGCTTCGAGCTGGCGCCGGGACGCATCTATGGTTTGCTTGGCGAGAACGGCGCGGGCAAGTCGACGCTGATGAAAATCCTTGCCGGCTACGAAACGGCGACCTCGGGCACCTTGCTGGTCGACGGCCACGCGCAGCAGTTCATCGGTTCGCGCGATGCGGAAGCCGCGGGCATCGTGCTGATTCACCAGGAGTTCAACCTCGCCGAGCATCTGACGATCGCGCAGAACATGTATCTCGGCCATGAAAAAAAGCGTGGCTGGTTCGTCGACGATGCCGCAATGCGTGCCGAGGCGGCGCGTTTTCTCGCGCAGGTCGGCCTGGAGAAAGCGCCGGATACGAAAGTGCGCGAATTGATCGTTGCGGAAAAGCAGATGGTGGAGATCGCGAAGGCGCTGTCGCGTCGCGCGCGTTTGCTCATCATGGATGAACCGACCGCCACGCTCACGCCGTCCGAAACCGAGCGCCTCTTCACGCTGATGGCGAAGCTGAAAGCCGACGGCGTGACCATTGTCTACATCTCGCACAAGCTGGATGAAGTCGAGCGCATTACCGACGAAGTGATCGTGATGCGCGACGGCCGCTTTGTTGCGCGCAGCGAAACCGCGGGGCTCGCGCGGCAGCAGATGGCGAACCTGATGGTCGGGCGCGATGTGTCCGATATGTTCCCCGGCAAGATCACCGTGCCTGCCGACGCGCCGATCGCGTTGAAAGTAGAAGGCCTCGCCGTGCCGGACTGGGTCGAAGACCTGAGCTTCGACGTGCGCGCGGGTGAAGTGCTTGGCTTTGCAGGCCTCGTCGGCGCAGGCCGTACCGAAGCGTTTGAAGCGATCATCGGCTTGCGCAAACGCACGGCGGGCCGCATCGAGATCGCCGGCCGCCGGGCCGATCTGAAGAGTCCGCGCGATGCAATGCGCCACGGCCTCACGTATCTGAGCGAAGACCGCAAAGGCAAAGGCCTTCATGTGAATCTAAGCCTGCAGGACAACGTCACGCTGATGACGCTCGAACGCTACGCGCATCCCTTGCTCGATATGAAAGCGGGGCGCGCGGCGTTGACCCAGGCCGTGAGCGACTTCGGCATTCGCACGGGCGATCTGTCGAGCCGCGCGCGCATGCTCTCCGGCGGCAATCAGCAGAAGCTCGCGCTCGCCAAGTTCCTGCAGCCCGATCCGAATGTGATCGTGCTCGACGAGCCGACTCGCGGCGTCGATGTCGGCGCGAAACGCGACATCTATTTCCTGATTCATCGTCTCGCCGCGCAGGGCCGCGCGGTGATCGTCATTTCATCCGAACTGATCGAGCTGATCGGCCTGTGCCACCGCGTCGCCGTCATGCGCGCGGGACACCTGCAAACCACACTCACGCTCGAACATCTGACCGAAGAGGAGTTGATCGCCCATGCGACCGGCACCCACTGAAACCGTCCAATCCGGTCGCGCGCTGCGCTTTGCGCATCGTCTGTATGCGCTCGGGCCGCTCGTTGGGCTGATTCTGCTGTGCATTGTCGGCACGTTGCTCAACCGCGATTTCGCGACGCTCGACAACATGATGAACGTGCTCACGCGCACGTCGTTCATCGGCATCATCGCGGTCGGCATGACCTTTGTGATTATCTCGGGCGGCATTGATCTGTCGGTCGGATCGATGGCGGCACTGATTGCGGGCAGCATGATCTGGCTGATGAACGGACTCGCTGCCGGTATCGGCGGCCATACGCTCGCGCCCTTGCTGATTCTGACACTCGGCATTGTGTTCGCGCTGGTGCTCGGCGGTTTGTTCGGCTGCGCGCACGGTCTGCTGATTACCAAAGGACGTATCGAGCCGTTCATCGTCACGCTGGGCACGTTGGGGATTTTTCGCGCGGTGCTGACGTGGCTCGCGGATGGCGGCGCGCTGACTCTGGATAACTCGTTGTCCGACTTGTACGGGCCGGTTTACTACGCGAGCTTCTTCGGCGTACCGGTCCCGATCTGGGTGTTCCTTGTGGTTGCAGCGGGTGGCGCGCTGATCCTCAATCGCACCGCGTTTGGCCGCCATGTGCAGGCGATCGGTTCGAACGAACAGGTCGCACGCTATGCAGCGATTCGCGTCGACACCGTGAAGATCGTCACGTATGTACTGCTCGGCATCTGCGTCGGAGTGGCGACGGTCCTGTACGTGCCGCGGCTCGGTTCGGCCACGCCGACCACCGGCTTGCTTTGGGAGCTCGAAGCGATTGCATCGGTGGTGGTGGGTGGCACTGCGCTCAAGGGCGGCGAAGGGCGCGTGGTCGGCACGGTGATCGGCGCGATCCTGCTTTCGGTGATCGCCAACATTCTGAATCTGACCAGCATCATCAGCGTGTATCTGAACGCGGCGGTGCAGGGCGTGGTGATTATCTTCGTCGCGTTTGTGCAGCGTGGACGGCGATAAGCGGTAGGTGTGAGCTTCAAATGGAGAGACGGCGAGTTCGAGAATCGGGGCGCATGAACGCCTCACAATAGGAGACAGAACCATGAAGCAAGTCATTCGAGCGATCGGCGCCGGCATGCTGGCGTTGGGGATAGTGGGCACGGCGGGCGTCGCGCGGGCCGATGAAAAGGTCACGCTAGGCGTCGCGATTCCGACAGCCGACCACGGCTTTACGGGCGGCATCGTCTGGTGGGCGAACAAGGCGAAGGCCGATCTGGAGAAAGCACATCCCGATCTGAAAGTGATCGTGAAGACCGCAGCCGGCGCGCCTGAACAGGCGAACCAGTTGCAGGATCTGGTGACGGTGAACAAGATCAACGCACTGGTGATTTTCCCGTTCGAATCGGCCTCGCTCACGCAGCCGGTTGCTCAGGTAAAGAAGAAGGGCGTGTACGTGACGGTAGTCGATCGCGGCCTGACCGACACCAGCGCACAGGATGCCTACGTTGCGGGTGACAACACCGCGTTCGGCAAAATCCCCGCCGAGTACCTGGCCAAGGAGCTGGGCGGCAAGGGCAACATCGTCGCGCTGCGCGGCATTCCGACCACGCTCGACAACGAACGCTGGACCGCATTCACGAACGTGATCAAGAACTATCCGGAGATGAAGATCCTCGACGGCAAGTACGCGAACTGGAATCGTGACGACGCGTTCAAGGTGATGCAGGACTATCTCACGCGCTTCAAGCACATCGACGCAGTCTGGGCCGCCGACGACGACATGGCCGTGGGTGTCATCAAGGCGATCGAGCAGGCCAGGCGTACCGACATCAAGATCGTATTCGGAGGCGCGGGTTCGAAGGGCATGGTGAAGAACGTGATGGACGGCGCACCGATGATCAAGGCGGATGTATCCTACTCGCCGAAATTCATCTACGACGCAATCAAGCTCACCGCCGAGGCGCGTCTGAAGGGCGACAAGCTGCCGCCGACCACGATCATTCCGTCGGTGCTGATTACGAAGGAAAACGCGCAGCAGTTCTATTTTCCTGACTCGCCGTTCTGATCCCGGGCATCCGGAGCGCGCCTGCCGTGTGTCTGTCGAAGAGGCATGACAGGTGCGCCATAGTTCGAGGAACCGTACGATGAAAACCATTAAAGGGCCGGCGATCTTTTTGGCCCAGTTCATGGGTGACGAGGTGCCGTTCGATAACCTCGCGCATCTGGCGAGCTGGGCGGCGAGTCTCGGCTTCAAGGGGATTCAGGTGCCGTGCGATACGCGCCTGATCGATCTCGAACAGGCTGCGGCGAGCCAAACCTATTGCGACGCGTTGCGCGAGATCGCGGACGATGCGGGGGTGACGATCACCGAACTGTCGACGCATCTGCAAGGGCAACTTGTCGCTGTGCATCCGGCCTATGACACATTGTTCGATGGCTTTGCGGCGCCGCATGTGCGCGGCAATCCTGCTGCGCGCACGCAGTGGGCGATCGAACAGATGAAGCTGGCGGCAAAGGCGTCGCAGCGACTGGGGTTGAACACCCATGTGTCGTTTTCCGGCGCGCTCGCGTGGCCCTACCTCTATCCGTGGCCGCAGCGTCCCGCGGGTTTAATCGAAACCGCTTTCGACGAACTCGCGCGCCGCTGGACGCCGATTCTCGATGCGTTCGACGAAGCCGACGTCGACGTGTGCTACGAATTGCATCCGGGCGAGGACCTGCACGACGGCGTGACCTTCGAGCGCTTTCTGGACGCAGTGAAGCAGCATCCGCGCGCGAACATCCTCTACGACCCGAGCCATTTCATCCTGCAGCAACTCGACTACCTTGCGTTCATCGACATCTATCACGAGCGCATCAAGGCGTTCCACGTGAAGGACGCGGAGTTTCGTCCGAACGGCAAGCAAGGCGTGTATGGCGGCTATAGCGGCTGGGTGGAGCGCGCGGGGCGTTTCCGATCGCTTGGCGACGGGCAGATCGATTTCGGCGCGATCTTCTCGAAGATGGCGCAATACGATTTTCCCGGCTGGGCGGTGCTGGAATGGGAGTGCGCGCTGAAGCATCCCCAGGACGGCGCACGCGAAGGCGCGGAGTTTATTCGCCGGCACATCATCCGCGTGGCCGACCATGCGTTCGATGATTTCGCGGGCAGCGGCGTGGATGCGGCGCAGCTAAAGCGTGTGCTTGGCATTTGACGGCGATCCGAAGGCGCGTTGACCGCAAGTTGACTGCGAGTTGACCATGAAGCGAATGAAGCAGATCGCAACGGAGTGAATGTGATGCCACAAAGAAGACTCAGGCTCGGCATGGTCGGCGGCGGGCAGGGCGCGTTTATCGGCGCCGTGCATCGGATCGCGGCGCGGCTCGACGATCGGTTCGAACTGGTGGCGGGCGCGTTGTCGTCCGATCCTCGGCGCGCGCAGGCTAGTGCCGCTGAAGCCGGTATCGCGCGCAGCTATGCGGACTGGCGCGAGATGGCGCATGCCGAAGCCGCTCGCGAGGACGGTATTGACGCTGTCGCGATCGTCACGCCGAATCATCTGCATGCGCCTGTGGCGACGGCTTTTCTCGAAGCGGGCATCCATGTGGTGTGCGACAAGCCACTAGCGATTTCGCTGGCGGAAGGCGAGGCGCTGGCGAAGCTCGCCCGCGAGAAGAACAAGTTGTTCGCGCTGACACATACGTATTCCGGCTATCCGTTGGTGCGCCATGCTCGCGAGCTCGTCGAAAATGGTGCGCTCGGCGAATTACGCGTGGTGCAGGTCGAGTACGCACAGGACTGGCTGGCTGAACCGATAGAAACGAGCGGGACGAACAAGCAGGCAGGCTGGCGCACGGATCCTTCGTTGGCGGGTCCCGCCGGCTGCCTCGGCGACATCGGCACGCATGCCTATCATCTCGCGGCCTTTATCACGGGGATGACGCCGTCGTCGCTATCGGCGGAGTTGCATACGTTCGTGCCGGGACGCCGTATCGATGACCACGTGCAGGCAATGCTGCGCTATCCGAACGGTGCGCGCGGCATGCTGTGGGCAAGCCAGGTGGCGAGTGGCGCGGAGAATGCTCTACGTCTGCGGGTTTATGGCACGAAGGCCAGTTTGAGCTTCGATCAGGAGAATCCGAACGAATTGTGGTTCACGCCGCTGAGTGGCTCGGCTGAGCGACTGACGCGAGGGCGTGTGAAAAGTGCGATCGCAGCGCATGCGACGCGCGTGCCACAGGGGCATCCTGAGGGTTATCTGGAAGCGTTCGCGCAGTTGTACAAAGATGCGGCGTTGCAGATCGAGGCGTTGGATGCGGGCCAGCCTTTGCCCGCTGAATGTCTGCTGCTCACAACTGTCGATGACGGTGTGGCGGGACTGCGCTTTATTGATGCGGTATTGGCAAGCAGCGCGGCGGACGGTCAGTGGCGCGAGATCGGCAAGGGCTGAGTCGGCAGAACCCAAACGATAACGGCGAGTTCAACCGCCCTTGCTTTTCTTGAGTTGCGCTTCAAACGCGATATCGAGCTTGCTTGCCTTGCGCGGTTTCGGCGGCCCGAAACCGTCGACGAATTTGACGAAATCGTCGAGTGTCAGCGGATCGGAGACTTTCTTGTCCGTGCCGCTCGATTTGTCGACCAGATAAAACAGGCCGCCGGACAGGCTGATCGCGGCGAACTGCTGGTTGCCGCTGCGGGTTTTCAGCCGCTCGACGGCGTGGATGGCTCGGGTAGTGCGCATGGTGTGGGACTGCTGGTCGGGGAAAGACGTCTACTGTAGCAACTTCGCGAGGGGCGCGCGGAGTTGCTTCGTGGCGCAGCTTTGCAGCTCAAGCCTTGCGCCTGAACGTGCGGCGCAGCCAATCCGCCCAATCCTCCAGCACCGTATAGACCACCGGCACCACCACCAGCGTCAGAATCGACGACGTAATCACGCCACCGATCACCGTCTGCCCAAGCGGCCCGCGTTGCTCCCCGCCTTCGCCGAGCGCAGCCGCCAGCGGCAGCATGCCGAAGATCATCGCCAGCGTGGTCATCAGAATCGGCCGCAGACGCACGCGCGCCGCTTCGAGCAGCGCTTCACGCCGCTCCATGACGCGACCCTTGCCGGACGCGTCGAGCAGGGTGCCGCGCCGCGCCTGATTCGCGAAGTCGATCAGCAGAATCGCGTTCTTCGTCACGAGGCCCATCAGCATCACAAAGCCGATGATCGAAAACATGTTCAACGTGCTGCCGAACAGCAGCAACGCGATCAGTACGCCGATCAACGTGAGCGGCAACGACGCCATGATGGCGAGCGGTTGTGCGAAGCTCGCGAACTGCGACGCGAGAATCATATAGATGAAGATCACCGCGAGCGCCAACGCCTCCACCGCGTACACGAACGATTCGTTCATGCTCTTGGTCGAGCCTTCGAAGCGGTAGTGGTAGCCCGCCGGCAAATGCATCGCGTCGAGCGTCTTCGCCACATCTGCGGCAACTTCGCCGGGCGAGCGGCCATTCACGTTTGCCGACAGCATCACCTCACGTTGCAGGTCACGCCGGTTCAACACATCGGGACCGGTCGTCTTGACGATATCCGCGATCTGGCGCAACGGCACCAGCACCGGCGCACCGTTCGCGTCGGTGCGGTTGGTCGCGATCATCAGCTTGGCGAGATCGTCGACGTCCTGGCGCTGAGAGCGCGGCAAACGCACGCTGACGTCGTAGTCCTGGTCGTCGGGCGCGCGCCATGTGCTGATGGCGTCGCCGGAGAGCAGCGGCCGTAACGCGGTGCCGATGTCGGCCACGCCCACGCCGAGGTCGGAGGCCAGTTCGCGCTTCACATTGATCGCGACGATCGGCTTGTCCGCCTTGAGAGTCGAATCGAGGTCGACGAGGCCCGGAATCTTTGCCATCCGCACTTGAGCCGCGTCTGAAAGGCGGCGCAGTTCGTCGATGCTGTCTCCTTGCAAGCTCAACTGGATCGCTTTCGTGCTTCCCGCGCCGTCGGGTACGCCGATTTCCGTGATCGACACACCCGCCACCGAAGCGAGCCGCGCGCGAAACACCTGGTTCAATTCGACCATGCCGCGCGTGCGGTCGCGCCGGTCCTTCAGGCGCACGGTGATCAGCGCGGTGTTTTTGCCTTGTGTGTTGCCCGAGTTGACTGTCGCGTAACTGAAGCGCACTTCGGGGTAAGTCGCGAGAATCGCCTGCACCTGCTTTACTTTTTCCGAGGTGGCTTCGAGCGAGGTGCCCACCGGCGTGTTCAAACCGATCTGCGTTTCGGAGAAGTCGGCGTTCGGCACGAACTCGGTGCCGACGAACGGCACCAGAAACAGGCTGCCAAAGAACGTGGCTGCGGCCACGACCAGCGTGATCGCGCGATGTTTCAGCGACCAGCCGAGCAGGCGCTGATAGAACGCGGTGAGCCGTTCGATCTGTTTGTCGAACAGATGCAGGGAACGCTCGATCACGCGTCCATAGCGATAGCCTTTGCGGCCGGTATCGGCGTCGTGCAGATCGGGGTCCGGCCAGATGGAGGACAGCATCGGATCGAGCGTGAACGACACGAACATCGAGATCAGCACGGCAGCGGCCACCGTGATGCCGAACTGATGGAAGAAGCGGCCGATGATGCCGCCCATGAAGCCCACCGGCAAAAACACGGCGACGATCGAAAAGGTGGTCGCCAGCACGGCGAGCGCGATTTCCTTGGTGCCGTCGAGCGCAGCGGTGCGATGATCCGCGCCGAGCTGCACGTGCCGCACGATGTTCTCGCGCACCACGATCGCGTCGTCGATCAGCAAACCGACGCATAGGGACAGCGCCATCAACGTGATCACGTTGATCGTGAAGCCGCACGCGTACATCACCGCGAAGGTGCCGATCAGCGCGATCGGCAGTGTGAGGCCGGTGATCACCGTGCTGCGCCACGAGCCGAGGAACAGGAACACGATCAGCACCGTCAGCAATGCGCCTTCCAGCAGGGTGCGTTTCACCTCGTTGACGCTGTCTTCGATATTGATCGACGAGTCGTCGGTGATACTAAGTTGTACGCCCGGCGGCAGTTGCGGTTGCAAACGTGTGACTTCGTCACGCACGCCGTGCGCGACATCAACAGTGTTCTCGCCCTGCGCCTTGATGATCGACAGGAACAGCGCGCGCTGGCCGTTGAGCAAGGCCATGCTGTCCGGTTCCTGCTGGCCATCCACGACGTCGGCGACCTGATCGAGCGTGACAGGCTGTGTCGCAGAAGAGGCAGTCGGAATCGCCGACTGCGCGCCGCGCCGCGCGACGATGATGCGTTTGAAGTCGTCCGGTTTCTCGAAGCGGCCTTTGACCTGCACGGTTTGCTCGACATGGCTCGATGTGAGCGGCCCGGCCGGAATCTCCTGATTCTCGTTTTGCACCGCGCGGATCACCTGATCGACGCCGATCGAAAGCGCCTGCAGCTTCTCCGGATTCACGTCGATCTGCACCTGCCGCTTCACGCCGCCCACCAGCGAGACCGAGCCGACGCCGCGCACGGTTTCAAGCCGCTTGCGCACGATCTGATCGGCGACGGTGGTCAGATCGCGCGTAGACAACGACGCGCCCGGCGCGTTCGAGATGGCCACCGTGATGATCGGCATATCCGACGGGTCATAGCGCAGCACGCGCGGGTCTTTCACGCCGTCGCGCAGATCGGGGCGGATCAGCGCGATCTTGTCGCGCACGTCTTGAGCTGCCTGCACTGCGTCCACGGACAGATCGAATTGCACGATCACAACCGACTGCGCGTCGTAGGAACGCGAGGTGATTTCGTCGATACCGCTGATCGTGTTGACCGCTTCCTCGATCTTGCGCGTGACGTCGGACTCGACCGATTCCGGCGACGCCCCGGGATACGCAGTCTGTATAACCACGATCGGGAAGGTGATGTCGGGGAACTGATCGACCTTGAGCCGCTGATACGAAAACAGACCGATGACGAGGAACGCCATCATCATCATCGTGGCGAGCACCGGGTTGCCGATGCTGATACGGGTGAACCACATAGGTGCCGGCTCCGGTCAGCGTGCGCTGCTTGCGCCCGGCACGCTGGCCGCTTGCGGGGCAACCTGCTCTCGTTGGGCGGGCTGCACCACATGCACGGTGCTGCCGATCCGCAATGAGCCGAGATTGTTCTTCACGATCTGCTGGCCGGGCGCCAACGGGCCGCCGACGATCTCGGTCCATGTGTCGCCATCGGCTTCGCCCGTCGCGCCGGTCTGCACCGGTTGCTCAACCAGCTTGCCGCCGGCGAGCGCATAGACACTGCGGCGTGTGCCGTCCGTGCGTATGGCGGTGGCAGGGACGACCAGCACGTTCTGCCGGTTGCCGACCGAGATCGTGCCGGTGCCGAACATGCCGACCCGCAGCGTGCCCGACGGGTTGGCGACCTGCACGTACACCATGATCGAACGCGAGCCGGCTTGCGCCGCCGGGTTGATGCGCGTGATCGCGCCCTGGAGGGGGGTGTCGATACCGTCGAAAGCGATCTGGATCGGCTGACCGATCCGCACACGGCCGATCTCGCCGACCGGCACGGGTGCCTCCAGTTCGAGCGTGCGCAGATTGACCACGTCGAACAGTTTGGTATCGACCGCGACTTTCTCGCCCGGTTCGACCGAGCGCGAGGCGATCTGTCCATCGAGCGGCGAGCGCACGACGGTATCGTCCAAAGACAGATTCGACGACGCCAGCGCTGCCCTGGCCGCATCGAGATTCGCCCGGGCGATTTGATACTGGCTTTGTGCGGTGTCGAAAGCGTTTTTCGAAATGAAGCCCTTTTCGACCAGTACGCGGTTGTTATCGAGCGTCTGTTTCGCGATGTCGAGCTGGCCGGCCATGGCGGCCATCTGGCCGCGCGTCTGTTCGGCGCGGGCGACATAGTCGCGGGCGTCGATCTTCGCGAGGACCTGGCCGGTCTTGACCGGATCGCCTTCGCGCACCATGACATCGAGCGCCGAGCCGGCGACTTTCGATTTGACCGCGGCTTGCGTGACGGCGCGCAGCGAACCGGTCAGCGGCAGCGTTTCGGAGAGCGTGCGGCGACTGACGGTGGTGAGATCGTCAGGCGCGAATTCGACGACAGAAGAGACGGTGTCGGTGGCTGCAGCGGGGGTGCTGCGCTTCCTGATAGCCTGGGCAATCGCAATGGCGAGGATCACGACAACCACGGCGGTGGCGATGATGATGCGTTTTCTGGTTTTTAGCATGCGTGGTCTGACGGACTTCACGAACTGGCGAGAGGCGGCGGTGGCCTTGTAGTCTCAAGGCGCTCCGCGCTCGCACGGAATCGGCAAATTAGCCAGAACTCGCAGTTCACTGCAAGCTGGCCGTCAGCATGTTACACGCAGCTTGCAGGGCGCGTGCCGCCCGAACGGTGTGCTCGGGCAGCAGGCGTGCGTATTGACTCAAAAGTGACAAATTCAGACGGACTGATGGTGGCTGTGGGCAGTAAGATGCGCGTCGCTGAACCGGGATGGAACCCGCCGCGCATCACCCGCTCACTGACTCAGGTAAACGAATTTGCCGTTCCTGATGATGCCCATCACGCTGGCGCGCTGATCCAGACCGACGTGGTCCTTCGGGCTCGTATTGACCACGCCGTTCGGCACGACCAGTTCATGCGCGTGCTCCAGTTCGTCGCGCAGCGCAACGCGGAAAGCGGGTGTGCCCGGCTGTGCCGTCTTCAATGCCCGCGCCACCGCATCCTGCAAACGCGGATACACGCCTGCCGCATCGCCCGCAAATTGCGTCACACTGCCCGGGCCGTACTTCGCTTCGTATTCGTTGGTGAACGCGAGCGCCGCCTTCTTCGCCGGATGATCGGCCGGCAGCGTGCGCGCCACCACGACCGGCTGGGTCGGGAACAATGTGCCTTCCACATCTTTGCCGCCCAGCTTGATGAACTCGGGCGTCGCGATGCCGTGCGTCTGATAGATCGGGCCTTTGAAGCCGCGTTCGATCAGCGTGCGCTGCGGCAGCACGGTCGGCGTGCCGGCCCCGGCGATCAGGATCGCATCGGGTTTGGCCGCCATCAGCTTGAGGATCTGGCCGGTGACGCTAGCGTCGGTGCGGTTATAGCGCTCCGTCGCCACCAACTGGATGTGACGCAACGCCGCGAACTTGCTGAACTCATTGAGCCAGCTTTCGCCGTAACCATCGGCGAAACCGATGAAACCCACCGTCTTCACGTTGTGGTTCGACATGTAGCGGGTCATCACATCGGCCATCGCGCTGTCGGTCTGCGCCATCTTGTAGGCCCAGACCTTCTTGCCTTCCTGCGGTTCGACCACGCTTGCCGATCCGATCAGCGTGATCATCGGCGTCTGGCTTTCGGCAACCGGATCGAGCGCGGCCATCGCGGCCGGCGTGATATTCGGGCCGACGATCACGTCGACGTGGTCTTCATTGATCAGCTTGCGGATGTTGCGCACCGCGTTGCCCGGATCTGAAGCGTCGTCGAGGAAGATGTAGTCGGCTTTCTGGCCGGCGATCGTGGCCGGCCACATCAGCATCGCGTTCTTGCTCGTGATGCCGATCACGGCCGCGGGGCCGGTGCTCGACAGATCGATGCCGACCTTGATGTCGGCCTGTGCTGTGGTGGCGAGCAAGAGCGCGCCGAGAGCGGCTAGGCCGCTGATCTTTTTCTTATACGACTTCATCGAGGGGTCTCCGTAGCGGGAAGCGTGGTGATGTCAAAGTTCGTAGGTTTCGTGTTCGCCTTTGAGCGCCTGTTCGATCAGCTTGCGATTCATGCTTGGCGACAGCAGTTCGACGAGCGTATACACATAGCTGCGCAGATAGGCGCCCTGTTTCAACGCGACCCGGGTCACATTGCTGCCGAACAGGTGGCCGACCGGCATCGCGCGCAAATGGCGGTCGCGCTCGGCGTTGAACGCAATATCCGCCATGATGCCGACGCCCAGACCCAGTTCCACATAGGTCTTGATCACGTCGGCGTCGATCGCCTCCAGCACGATGTCCGGATGCAGCCCGCGCAGGCGGAACGCCTCGTTGATCTTGGTGCGGCCGGCGAACGCGTTGTCGTACGTAATCAGCGGATATTGGGTCAGATCATCCAACGACAAAAGTTTGCGGTCGAGCAGCGGATGATCCGGCTGCATCACGGCGACGTGGTGCCACTGGAAACAGGGCAGCGAGACCAGTTCCTTATAGTTAGCGATCGCTTCGGTGGCGATGCAGAGGTCGGCCTGATCGTGGATCACCATCTCCGCGACCTGAGTCGGGCTGCCTTGCAGAATTGAAAGGTGAACTTTCGGGAAACGCTTCTTGAATTCGGCGATGGCGGCCGGAAGTGAGTAGCGTGCCTGGGTGTGGGTGGCGGCGATTACCAGATTGCCTTGATCCTGGGCTGCGTAATCTTTACCGACCCGCTTGAGGCTCTCGACTTCCTGCAGAATCTTCTCAACTGACTGAAGAATGATGCGCCCCGGCTCCGTCATTCCCCGCACGCGCTTGCCGTGCCGGGTGAAGATTTCGACGCCCAACTCGTCTTCCAGCTCGATGATCGCCTTGGAGACGCCCGGCTGGCTTGTAAACAGGGCTTTGGCCGCTTCGGTCAGGTTGAAATTCTGCCGCACAGCCTCGCGGACGAAGCGGAATTGATGCAGGTTCATATATAACCTCTCCGCATATCAAAAGAATTTTTTAGTCGTTTGAAATATAAGGCGAGTTTATTACGATCTGTCCATCTTTTTCAATATGGATATCTGTATTTGTCATAAGCAAATGAGAGATAGGTCTAAACCCTGACTCTCCTTGACTGACAAACACCTGTATTCAGGGCGTGGCGGAACCGGGTGGCCGGCCCCCGGACCGTCGTGTGTCACGCAAAAAATTGGGGTCCCCGAATGTACCAATACGATCAGTACGACCAGACCATCGTCGATGAGCGGGTCGCGCAATACGCCGATCAGGTTCGCCGCCGCTTGTCAGGCGAATTGAGCGAAGAGGAGTTCCGTCCGCTGCGCCTGCAGAACGGCCTGTACATGCAGCGCCACGCGTACATGCACCGCATCGCGATTCCGTACGGCAACCTGCGCAGCGACCAGATGCGCGTGCTGGCTCAGATCGCGCGCGAACACGACCGCGGCTACGGCCACTTCTCGACGCGCTCGAACATCCAGTACAACTGGATCAAGCTTGAAGAAACGCCGGAAATCCTGCGCAAGCTTGCTGCGGTGCAGATGCACGGCATTCAGACCTCGGGCAACTGTATCCGTAACATCACGGCCGACCAGTTCGCTGGCGTAGCGCCGGATGAAATGGTCGATCCGCGTCCGTGGGCAGAAATTCTGCGTCAATGGTCGACGTTCCACCCGGAATTTGCGTGGCTGCCGCGTAAGTTCAAGATCGCCGTGTCGGGTTCGAAGGAAGACCGCGCTGCCGTGCAGATCCACGACATGGGCGTGTATCTGAAGAAGAACGAGCAGGGCGAGCTGGTGGCCGACATTCTGGCCGGCGGCGGCATGGGCCGTACGCCGATCATCGGTGCGATCATCCGTAAAGATCTGCCGTGGCAACACCTGTTGACCTACTGCGAAGCCGTGCTGCGCGTGTACAACCGCTATGGCCGCCGCGACAACATCTACAAGGCGCGTATCAAGATTCTCGTGAAGGCGCTGAGCCCGGAGAAATTCTCGGCGCAGGTCGAAGAAGAATGGCAACACCTGAAGGACGGTCCGGCGACGCTCACGCAAGCCGAAGTCGACCGCGTGTCGCAGTACTTCCAGCCGCCGGTGTATGAGAAGCTGGCCGACACAGACGCATCGTTCGAAAAGCATTTGCTGGAAAGCCGCCCATTTGCGCGCTGGGTCGAACGTAACGTGCGCCCGCACAAGGTGGAAGGTTATTCGTCGGTCACGTTGTCGCTGAAACCGACCACGATCGCCCCGGGCGATGCAACCGACGCGCAGATGGAAGCGGTCGCCGACTGGGCCGATGAATACTCGCTCGGCGAAATCCGCGTGTCGCACGAACAGAACCTGATTCTCGCGAACGTGAAGAAGCGCGATCTGTTCGCGCTGTGGGAAAAGGCCAAGGCGCAGGGTTTCGCAACACCGAACATCGGCTTGCTGACCGACATCATCGCGTGCCCGGGTGGCGATTTCTGCTCGCTCGCGAATGCGAAGTCGATTCCGATCGCGCTGGCGATCCAGGAACGTTTCAACGATCTCGACTACGTGTACGACCTCGGCGATGTGTCGCTGAACATTTCGGGCTGTATCAATGCGTGCGGTCACCACCACGTTGGCAACATCGGCATTCTGGGCGTCGATAAGGACGGCTCGGAGTGGTATCAGGTGACGCTCGGCGGCGAGCAGGGTTCGGGCGCCACGGGCGCGCATCTCGGCCGCGTGATCGGCCCGTCGTTCTCGGCGGAAGAAATGCCGGACGTGATGAGCAAAGTGATCGACACGTTCGTGGAGAATCGCCACGAAGGCGAACGCTTCATCGAAACGTACAACCGCATCGGCATGGCCCCGTTCAAGGAACGTGTGTACGCCTCGCGTCAACCGGCTCACGCGTAACCGCGAAAAGGATACTGAACAGATGACTTCTATCATCAAGAACCGCGCGATTGTCAGCGACGACTGGACGGTGGTGCGCGCCGCAGAAGACGGCACGCTGCCCGCGGTCGATGCATTGCCGGCCGGCAAAGTGCTGGTGCCGCTTGCGCTGTGGCAGGCTTCCCGTGACGCATTGATCGCTTCGCGCAGCGCCGCTGAAATCGGCGTGTGGCTCGCGCCGGATAGCGAGCCGGCGGATATCGTCGCCGACTTCGACACGATCGCGCTGATCGGCGTGGATTTCCCGGTGTTCCGCGACGGTCGTGGCTATAGCATCGGCCGCCTGTTGCGCGAGCGTTATGGCTACAAGGGCGAACTGCGTGCGATCGGCGACGTGCTGCGCGATCAACTGACGTTTATGTTCCGCTGCGGCTTCGACGCTTACGCGCTGCGCGAGGACAAAGACTTCGACGACGCACTGAAGGCGTTCGACGAATTCAGCTTCAACTATCAGGGCGCGGTGAACTCATCGCCGCTGTTCCGCCGCCGCGAAGCAGGCGAACTGGCAAAGGCATCGGCATGAGCGACGTCCAATCGCTCACGCCGGAACTCGCTGCGAAGGTCGAGCGCCTTGATGCTCTACTCGACTCGATCGCCGCGCGTCACGCGAACGTGAAGCTCGCCAGCAGCCTTGCAGCGGAAGACATGCTGCTCACCCACGCAATTCTCTCGCGTGGTGTGAAGATCGGCATCTTCTCGCTGAACACGGGCCGCCTGCATGCGGAAACCCTCGGCATGCTCGATCGCGTGAAAGAGCGCTACGGGTATGATATTGAGCAGTTTCATCCGCAAGCTGCCGCGGTTGAAGAGTATGTCGGTTCGCATGGTCTGAACGCGTTTTACGAAAGTGTCGATCTGCGCAAGCGTTGCTGCGAAATCCGTAAGGTCGAACCGCTGAACCGCGCGCTGTCGGATGTCAGCGCATGGGTGACGGGTCAACGCCGCGAACAGTCGGTCACACGTGCCGAACTGCATGCGGAAGAGCACGACGCCGCGCGCAACATCGCCAAGTTCAACCCGCTGACGGACTGGACCGAAGCCGAAGTATGGGATTACCTGAAAGCGTTCGACGTGCCGGTCAATCCGCTGCATGCGCGCGGTTATCCGAGCATCGGCTGCGAGCCATGTACCCGCGCGATCCGTCCCGGTGAAGACAGCCGGGCAGGGCGCTGGTGGTGGGAGTCGCGCGATACGAAGGAATGCGGGCTGCATATCACGACGATTACACCGATCCCCGTCAGCCGCAGCGAAAACGCTTCGGCATAGAGCATTCAGGCGGTTCAGGCCTTGGTTTTTAGCCTGAACGCCACACATACCGATTTGAATAGTTCCGCCTGGGCGAGCAACCGCTTGTCAGGCGAATCAACGAAGGACCCAAACATGAGCACCACGCTCGATTCCACTGTGAATGCACCGCTTACCAATACGGCAAACCGGATGGATCACCTCGATTGGCTCGAAGCCGAATCGATTCACATCCTGCGCGAACTGGTTGCCGAATGCAGCAAGCCCGCGCTGCTGTTTTCGGGCGGCAAGGATTCGGTTGTGGTGCTGCACCTCGCACTGAAGGCCTTCGGTATTGGCGCGAATCGCAAGACCGTGCTGCCGTTCCCGCTCGTACATATCGACACCGGTCACAACTACGATGAAGTGATCGACTTCCGTGACCGCCGTGCGAAAGAGATCGGTGCCGAACTGGTGGTGGGTCACGTCGAAGATTCAATCAAACGCGGCACGGTGCGGCTGCGCCGCGAATTGGATTCGCGCAACGCCGCCCAAGCCGTGACGCTGCTCGAAACGATCGCGGAACATGAGTACACCGCGCTGATCGGCGGCGCGCGCCGCGACGAAGAAAAGGCCCGTGCAAAAGAACGGATCTTCTCGTTCCGCGACGAGTTCGGCCAATGGGATCCGAAGGCACAGCGCCCGGAACTGTGGAGCCTGTATAACGCGCGTCTGCACAACGGCGAACACCTGCGCGTGTTCCCGATCTCGAACTGGACCGAACTCGACGTGTGGCAATACATCGCTCGCGAACAGCTTGAACTGCCGTCGATCTACTACGCGCATCAACGCGAGATCGTGCGCCGCAACGGCCTGCTCGTACCGGTCACGCCGCTTACGCCGATGCGTGAAGGCGAGACCAGTGAAACCGCGCTCGTGCGTTTCCGTACCGTGGGCGATATCAGCTGCACGTGCCCGGTGGAAAGCGATGCCGACAATCTCGAGAAGATCATCGCTGAAACGGCCGTGACCGAAATCACGGAACGTGGCGCGACGCGGATGGACGATCAGGTCTCCGAAGCCGCGATGGAACAGCGTAAGAAGCAAGGTTATTTCTAATACGGGACTGGAGTTAGTGCTTCACCCTAACTCCGATCGACCGCAACAAGTTGCATGGGATCGGAGTAAGAGCTTTGCACTAACTCCGATCGACAGAGGGCAAGACAATCATGAGCGGTATTCACCAACCAGAAGACCTCGGCGTGCTGCGTTTTATTACTGCGGGTAGCGTCGACGACGGCAAGAGCACGTTGATCGGCCGCCTGCTGTACGACAGCAAGGCTGTGCTCTCCGACCAGCTTTCGGCACTGTCGCGAGCAAAGAATAAGCGTACCGTTGGCGACGAAATCGATCTGTCGCTGCTGACCGACGGCCTCGAAGCCGAACGCGAGCAGGGCATCACGATCGACGTCGCGTACCGCTACTTCGCCACCGCCAAGCGCAAGTTCATCATCGCTGACACGCCGGGCCACGAGCAGTACACGCGCAACATGGTGACGGGCGCATCGACCGCGCATGCAGCGATCATTCTGGTCGACGCGACCCGTGTGACGTTCGTCGACGGCGTGGCGCAATTGCTGCCACAAACCAAGCGTCATAGCGCGATCGTGAAATTGCTTGGCCTGCAGCATGCGATCGTCGCGATCAACAAGATGGACCTCGTCGACTACAGCGAAACGCGTTTCAACGAGATCCGCGACGCGTATGTCGAACTTGCGCGTCAGTTGGGCCTGAATGACGTGCGCTTCGTGCCGGTGTCGGCGCTTAAGGGCGACAACATTGTGACGGCTAGCGAGCGGATGCCGTGGTACGCAGGCGAACCGCTGCTCGACTTGCTCGAAGCATTGCCGGTCGATATCCCGACGGGTCAGGCGCTGCGCTTCCCGGTGCAATGGGTGGCGCGTCAGGACGGCAGCCAGGCTGACGATTTCCGCGGCTACATGGGCCGTGTTGAAGCGGGTGAAGTGAGAGTGGGGGACACGATCGTTGTGCTGCCGGCGAACCGCGAAGCGACGGTTGCCGAGATCATCGCTCCGGTAACGGGCGGTACGGCGGCAGTGGATCGCGCGTTTGCCGGTCAAACCGTGACGATCCGTCTGGCGGAAGACGTCGACGTGTCGCGTGGCGATACCTTCGTGCTGCGCGAAGAAGCACCGGAACCGGCGAAGAAGCTGGAAGCCGACCTCTGCTGGTTCGACGACACGCCGCTCTCGACGCAACGCAAGTATCTGTTGAAGCAGACCACCAACACGGTGTTCGCGCGGATCGGCTCGATCAGGGAAGTGCTCGACGTGCATACGCTGTCGCAGGCAACCGATCGCAAGGAACTGACGATGAACGACATCGGCCGCGTTGCACTGACATTGCAAAAACCGCTGGTGTGCGACGTGTACGACTCTCATCAGGGCACGGGTGCATTCGTGCTGATTGACGAAGCGACGCATCACACCGTTGCGGCTGGGATGATTCGGGCGTTTTCGGCTTAAGCGGTTGAGACTCGGCCGCGTACAGCAGGCGCCCTAACGAACAGGTTGATGCAAATGGGTAAGGTTTATCTGATCGGCGCAGGCCCGGGTGCTGCGGACCTCATCACGGTACGCGGGGCGCGGCTGCTGGGCACGGCTGATGTTGTGTTGCATGACGCGCTTGTCGAGCCGGCAATGCTCGACCACGCGCCTGCGCACGCGCGGCGAATTGCGGTGGGTAAGCGCTGTGGGCAACTGTCGACGGCGCAGCAGTTCATCAACAAGCAGATTGTGGACGCTGCGCTTGAACATGACGTGGTCGTTCGTTTGAAGGGTGGCGATCCGATGTTGTTCGGGCGTGCCGATGAGGAGATGCGGGCGCTGGAAGCCGCAGGCATCGAGTACGAGGTTGTACCTGGGATTACAGCGGCGCTGGCTAGCGCGGCTTCGTTGAAGCGGTCTCTTACGCTGCGCGGCGTTTCTCGTAGTGTTGCGCTGGCTACTTTTAGCCGCGCTCCGGGGTCTGACGAGATTCGCGAGCAGGTGAATGCGGATTCGCTCGTGTTTTATATGGGTCGCGATAGTGGGGTGGAGATTGCCCAACAGTTGATTGACGCGGGGCGTGCTGTGTCGACGCCTGTGGCAATTGTTGAGGCGTGCAGTACGGAACGTGAGCGGATGCTCACCCTCACGCTTGAAGAACTCGCTGCTGGCGAGGCACAGAGGTGGGTTGATGCTTCGCAACCGAGTCTCTTGA
The DNA here is from genome assembly GCF_046026855.1 of Paraburkholderia sediminicola. Classification (GTDB taxonomy): domain Bacteria; phylum Pseudomonadota; class Gammaproteobacteria; order Burkholderiales; family Burkholderiaceae; genus Paraburkholderia; species Paraburkholderia sediminicola_A. Next base: position 211,347 of record NZ_JAQQET010000014.1, read on the forward strand.
TGATAGGGGAGGCGTTTGCTGCTCGGCAGCAGGTTGGCCGCTCCGCGGAAGGGTTTTTAGTCGCGGCTTAGGTTTTTTGTTTTTTGCTGTTCGCCTGCGGCGTTAGGCTTTTCTTGATTTTGTTTGTGTTCGTGGTGTTTGTTGTTTGCCTACGGCGTTGGCCTTTCCTTGAATTCTTATCGGTC
>NZ_JAQQET010000015.1:0-200327 GCF_046026855.1 Paraburkholderia sediminicola
ACCAAAACGCCCACCAAAAAAAACCCCCGGGGGCCGCACTGCTGTGGCAGTGCGCCCGCTTTTCCTTCCCGGCATTCCGATCTTAGCCCTTCAATCCCGGTCTTTCAACTCGGCTGTTCAATCCGGGATTCCCAACATCGCCGTTCCGATCAATCAACGCGCGGCGAAATAACCCTTCACTGCGGCGATAAACGTATCGATATCCGCACGCGACACATCTTTATGCGTAACGAATCGCGACGCGTACAGCATCTGCGTAAGGATGCCGCGCTCCTTGAGCCACGCTTCGAGCGGCACGCAATCCTGCTGGGGAAACTGCGCGAACACCATGTTGGTCGCGATTGACTGCACCTTGACGTGGTCGATCGATTCGAGACCGGCGGCCAGATGCGCGGCGTTCGCGTGATCGTCGGCGAGACGTTCGACGTTGTGATCCAGCGCGTACAGGCAAGCCGCCGCCAGCACGCCGGCCTGGCGCATGCCGCCGCCCAGCACCTTGCGCCAGCGATGGGCCACCTCGATCAACGCCTGGCTGCCGACCAATACCGAGCCGACCGGCGCGCCCAGCCCCTTCGAAAAACAGATCGAGACCGAATCGAACGGTTCGCACAGCGCCGCAACCGGTTTGCCCGATGCGACTGCCGCGTTGTAAACCCGTGCGCCGTCGAGGTGAGCCGACAATCCGCGCTGACGCACCAACTGCACCGCCTCGGCGACGTAACCCGCCGGCAGCACCTTGCCGCCGATGGTGTTTTCCAGCGCCAGCAGCCGCGTGCGCGCGAAGTGATTGTCGATCGGCTTGATCGCGGCGGCGATCTTCTCGAGCGGAATCGAACCGTCTGCGGCATTCTCGAGCGGTTGCGGCTGGATGCTGCCGAGTACCGCCGCGCCGCCGCCTTCGTACTTATAGGTGTGCGCCAACTGGCCAACGATGTATTCGTCGCCGCGCGCGCAATGCGCCATCAACGCCGCCAGGTTGCTTTGCGTGCCGCTCGGGAAAAACAGGCCCGCTTCCTTGCCGGCGCGCTCCGCGACCGTTGCCTGCAGACGCAGCACGGTTGGGTCGTCGCCCCAGACGTCGTCGCCCACTTCGGCGGCCGACATTGCCGCGAGCATGGCCGCGGTCGGACGGGTTACGGTGTCGCTGCGCAAATCGATCATGATGAAAGCCTTGTATGTCTCTGTTTGTCTACGCTACGTGTGGGATTCATGCCGCCCGGCTCACCCGCCTGACTTCGGCAGCCACGCAAGCGGATCGACCGGCTGGCCGTTCTGGCGAACTTCGAACTGGATCGACGCCACGCCCCGGCTATCCACGCCGACTTCGCCGATCGTTTGCCCTTGCGCGACAGCGTCGCCTTCCTTGACCAGCAGCGTGCTGTTCTGCCCGTAGGCGGTAATCAGCGAGTCGTCGTGCTTGATGATGATAAGCGGACCGTACGCCTCGATACCCGTGCCCGCGTAAACCACCCGGCCGGTCGCGGCGGCCTTGACCGGATCGCCCGGGTGGCCGCCGATCACAATACCGTTCGACTTGCCCGGCGCAAAGGTCTTCAGCACGGGACCACGCAACGGCCACAGCAGCACGCCTTGCTGCGCAACACCAGCGGCGCCAGGCGTCGTGGCCGAACCATTCTGACCGGCAACATTAACCGGCGGTGTCACCACACTACCCGACGCCATTGGCGGCGCCACCCGCAGAACCTGCCCCGGATTGACCGCGGAATTCGACGCGAGGCCGTTCCATGCGGCAATCTCCTGCGGCCTACGGCCGTACGCCGACGCGATGGCCGCCAGCGTGTCACCCGGATTGGCGCGGTAGTAACCGGCCGGCACAGGGACCGTGCCAAGGGTGGTCGGATGGGATGGCGCGCTGCTGTAGAACGGCGTGCTGTCCCACGGCATCGACGTACAGCCGCTGATCATCACGCCGAATGTGGCTGCGATCAGCAACCGGGTCGCCGTGAATTGCCATTGTCTTGTCATGTGATTTTCCTCGACATTTGATTCAATCGGATTCAACCAGCCCGACGCATTTGCCGTGCCGCTCGCCGCGGCGCCTGTCCATTATGCCGCCGTGTGTATCGGCGATGGCTTTGACACAGCATCGGCGCAGGGAATCGTCAGACACTGCCCTCAGCCTCGACCACCAGAATGCGCGCCACACCAATTGGATGCGCGACATGCTCAGTGCCCACCGACGCGTAGAACACATCGCCCGTTTCCAGAATGGCCGACTGTTCCACGCCGCCTTCGCGGTAGCGCATCTCCACGCGACCATCGAGCACGGCGAATACTTCCTCGCCGTCGTTGACATGCCATTTGTACGGCTGGTCGGTCCAATGCAGACGCGTCGTGATGCCGCGCATGTTGGCGATATCGAGCGCGCCCCATGGACGCGTCGCGGTGAAGCTTTTGCTGCGAATGATCTTCATGGTGAATAGCAGGTTGAGAAGCAGACGCTGCCGGCGCGTTATCCGTGCCGCATACCGAACCATCCGGCCCGGCAGGATCACGCGTTTCGACTGGCCCTATTATAGGTGTTGCGGCAGGCACGACCGCTGGCACGAGATCGCTCGAGCACATTCGTGTGATTATTGAATCCTTTCAACCCTCGCCTATACTCAGTCATGCTGCCGGAACGCACCGTACGCAAAACGCCTGGATCCTGCGAGGAGTTGGGGATGAACAAAGCCACGTTTCTGGCCGTGCAACTCAACGTCGACGATATTGCGGCGTCGCCCGGTCTGGTCGAGTTGCTGAACACGCACCTGGTTTTCGCGGCAGACGTTGCCGAAGCCGCCGACGCGCTGGTCCAGCTTGCCAGTATCGCGGGCTTGGCGAGTGGCGTTGAAGCCAGCGTCGAGATTCCGGCTCTGGCGATCGAACGGCTGCGTGAGGCGCTCGACAATCTCAGCGGTTACGACGAATCCTGGTTGCTTGCCCTGGAACCCAGCCGCGCGTTGTTCGATGAAATAGGCCGCCGGCACCGCACCCTGCATTAAAGCCGCGCTCGCGCAAACGCATCCGCATTGCTGCGCACCCTCGGCGTTCACCGAAAAGCGCCGCCGGTCCGCCACTTTTCGCTCACCGCTCGAACCGCCAGATTGTCCGGCATGCTTGACCGTCGGCGCCGTCTGAAGGTTTCGGGCGAGTCAACCGGAGGAACCGCCGTGAAAAGTCTCCTGAACCGCCGCAGCGTACTGGCAGGCCCATCGCATCTCGTGCAGGTCGCGCGAGAGAACGCCGCCGATCCCGTCTCGCTCGACGACAGGGAGGACGCGGCGCTGGCCGCGGCGGCCGGCGTGACACCCGCCGCTACCGCGGCTGCGCCCCTCCCGGCCGCTGAGCCGGCGCGGCCGGTGACGACATTACGGCCGGTGCCGGTGGTGCCCTCCCAGGTCAGCGCGCGCGGCGTGCAGATGGCCGACACCGCCGAAATCGAATGGCTCGCCGAAGAGGAAGCGCTGACGCCGTTCCGCGTGTTCCGCAGCTTCGCTTATTCCGTGAGCCTGCTTTTTCACGCGAAGGAACTAACCTACTACGTCGCGCTGTATCAGGACGGCTCGCTGTGGCGCGCGCTCAAAGCCGCCGACCTCGAAGCTGCCGAAGCGGCCTTCCATCACTTCGAGGAACAGGCGACACGGCTCTCGGACGGCGAAACGCGCCGCGCGCAACTTGAGGCGCAAAACGAACAGCTTGCGCGCATGATCGCGCGCTCCGAGGCGCAGGCCGAACGGCTGCGCACGGATCTGCAACGGCGCGGTGCACAGGAACAGACGGTGTCGAACCGTCAGCATCAGTTGCACAAGGAGGTGTCGCAACTGGAAGCGCAACGCGTGGCCGCGCAGGCGCATCTGAACAAGGCGCATCGGCAGATTCATCAGCTCAATCTGACCAGCAACGAAGGAATTCCGCATTTGCCGAATCGTTGAGTCGCAGCCTGAAATCAAACCGACGGCTGACCCGCGCCGTAAACGACAAACGCCGCCCGGCAATCCGGTCGGCGTTTTTTATTACCCGCTACCTGTCAGCCAGGCGGCGTTTGCATCAGCTTCGGCGCAGATTAGTTGCCGAAGTAAACCGAGTTACGGTCGTTGCCGCTCACCGGACGGCCGGCTTGCGAGGTGCCTGCGATCGGCGAACCGTAGCCGCTGTTCACAGCTTGAGCAGTGCCGTTCTGCGCATCGACGCGTGCTTGTGCGGCCTGAATGTTAGCCGGATAGTCGATTTGATCGCCGATCGGGTTGTAGCCGGCCTTTTCGAGTTGCACGAGTTGAGCGCGGACTTCAGCGCGCGTAACCGGCTGGTTCGACTGGGCAAACGAAGCAACAGGAGCGACCAGAGCGGCGGCGACGACAACTGCAGAGATAAGAGTCTTCATGATGTAAACCTCCAGAACTTGTTTTGATTCGCTTTGGGCTCGTTGTCCCGTAGCGCTTAAGTACAAGTTTAGGAGCGCCGACACTTAGGGGAAACCCCTAAAACGACGAAACTCTATTTCGATTTTCGCAACAGTAGACGGTTTGTCGCCCCGCCATGCTATTTGCCCAATAGCTTTGAGCAATAATTGTCTGTCTCGATTTCAATCGGACCTGCAGCCCGGCGCACCTTATGGCAAGCGCGCGCCAGGCTACGGGTTCAAACGCTTAGCTCCAGTTCGCGTGGAAGCTGCCCGGCTTGTCGATACGTTCGAACGTATGCGCGCCGAAGAAATCGCGCTGTGCCTGCACCAGATTCGCCGGCAGGCGTTCCGAACGATAAGCGTCGAAATACGCCACTGCCGACGCGAATGCCGGCACCGGTACACCCGCATTGATGGCGGCAATCACCACCTCGCGCAACGCCGACTGATAGTTCTTCGCGATGTCGCGGAAGTACGGATCGAGCAGCAGATTGGCGATCCCCTTGTCTTTCGTATAGGCGTCCGTGATCTTCTGCAGGAAGCGGGCGCGGATGATACAGCCGGCGCGGAAAATCTTCGCGATCGTGCCGTAGTCCAGATCCCACTTGTATTCTTCCGACGCCGCTCGCAGTTGCGCGAATCCTTGCGCGTACGAAATCACCTTGCTGAAGTACAGGGCACGGCGCACCGACTCGATGAACGCGTCGCGCTCGGCGCCGAGCGGTTTGGCCGCCGGCCCTTCCAGCACCTTGCTTGCGGCCACGCGCTGCGTCTTCAGCGAAGACAGCACGCGTGCGAACACAGCTTCCGTGATCAGCGGCAGCGGCGCGCCAAGGTCGAGCGCGTTCTGGCTGGTCCACTTGCCCGTGCCCTTCTGCGCCGCGCGATCGAGGATCACGTCGACCAGGTCCTTGCCGGTTTCCTCGTCTTTCTTGCCGAAAATCTTCGAAGTGATTTCGATCAGATAGCTGTCGAGTTCGCCCTGATTCCACTCGGTATAGACCTTGCCCAACTCTTCGTTCGACAGACCGACAACCTGCTTGAGCACCGCGTAGCTCTCGGCGATCAGCTGCATATCGCCGTATTCAATGCCGTTGTGCACCATCTTCACGAAGTGGCCCGCGCCGTCCGGCCCCATGTACGCAACGCACGGTTCACCGTCCGGCGCCTTGGCGGCAATTTCGGTGAGGATCGGTGCGACCAGGTCATAGGCGTCGCGCTGACCGCCCGGCATGATCGACGGGCCTTTCAGTGCGCCTTCTTCGCCGCCCGACACGCCCGTGCCGATGAAATGCAGGCCGGCTTTTGCCAGTTCCTGATTGCGGCGGATGGTGTCGGTGAAATGCGTATTGCCGCCGTCGATCAGGATGTCGCCCTTGTCCAGCAGCGGCTTGAGCGACGCGATGGTGGCGTCGGTCGGCTCGCCTGCCTTGACCATCAGTAGAATGCGGCGCGGTTTTTCCAGCGACTCCACGAACTCTTCCAGCGTGAAGGCCGGCACCAGTTTCTTGTCCGGATATTCGGCGATGAGTTCGTCTGTTTTCTCGCGGCTACGGTTGAATACCGACACCGCGTGGCCGCGGCTTTCGATGTTGAGCGCCAGATTGCGGCCCATGACCGCCAGCCCCACCACGCCGATTGCCTGTTTGCCCATGTGAATTCTCCAGAGTCCAAAAAATGTCGAGACGCCGCGCCGGAAGAAACGTCGGCGGGACGTCGAGGGTGAAAGGATAAAAGAAATGCCGGCTTGGCGCTCGTTGGCGGGCAAGGAGCGGGACTTTCCGCCGCGCGCGGCGCCTCACGCAACCGAACGTCTGTCAGACTCGCGCCACGTCCAGGTGTTTCCTGAAAACCAGACTGAAATTATTCGCCGGCATCGCGATCGGTTCGTCGCACACGAATCCGACCGATGCGCCTAACGCTACCACGGCTTCCATGTCGCGCACGCCCCACGCCGGATCGCGGCTGCGCAATTGTTGATCGAACGCGTCGTTGCTCGGTGAAGTTTGCGCGCCGCCCCGTTTGTAAGGACCGTACAGATACAGTACACCGCCATCGACAAGACGGCGGCTCGCGCCGGCGAACAGCGCCTGCGTCGCGCTCCACGGCGAGATGTGAATCATGTTGATACAGACTACGGCGTCGAGCTTATTGAGCGTATCCAGCGTTTGCACGCCCCAATCCGTCTGATGCACGTCGAGGGCGAGCGGTGCGCGCACGTTCGCGAGCCCTTCGTGCGCGATCCACGCGGCAATCGACGCGCGCGCATCCGCATCGAGATCGCTCGGTTGCCAGTCAAGCCCGGGCATCGCGCCGGCAAAACAGATAGCGTGCTGGCCCGTGCCGCTCGCGATTTCCAGCACGCGGCCGGTGGCGGGCAGCACCTCGCGCAATACAGCAAGGATCGGTTCGCGATTGCGTTCCGCGGACGGCGAGCGTTGCCGCAGCGCCAGATGGGAATCAGTCATGTTCACTTTGTTTCAGTACAGGGTCGTGCGCACGCGTTCGGCAAGTTCACGGTCGTAGGTCACGGCATCGAAACTCGCACCGTTGATGCGCTGATGGATCGCGCCCGCACTCGGCAGGCGTGAACGTTCGACATGACGCGCCGGATCCCACAATTTCGAGCGCACCAGCGCCTTCGAGCAATGAAAGTACACCGCGTCGACGTCGATCAGCAGCACGGTGCGCGGCAGTTTACCTTCGACGGCGAAACTGTCCAGCAATTCCGGATCGTTGGAAATGCGGCCGCGGCCGGTCACGCGCAAACTTTCGCCGACGCCCGGAATGATGAACAGCAGCGCCAGATGCGGCTCGGCGATGATATTGCGCAGACTATCGATGCGATTGTTGCCGATGCGGTCCGGCAGCGCGAGCGTACGTTCGTCGATCACTCGCACGAAGCCCGGCGCGTCGCCGCGCGGTGAACAGTCGAGACCTTCGGGACCGGCGGTGGCGAGCACAACGAAGGGCGCGACTTCGATGAACGCGCGATAGTCTTCGTTGACGTAGGGAATTTCTTTGCGCACAGCGCGCTCGTGGGGCTGACCGTAGATTGCTTCGAGCTGTTCCATCGTCGTCAACATCGGCTTACCTTGTGTGTGGCGGTTGCTTTGAGTGAGAGCGGTGCTGCGTGAAGCGAGATTCGGACTGGGATTATGGGCGATTTACGCGGGCCGCGCGTGACTCGGGCGACCCGTTGGGCGGCAGGTTTCGAGCGGCCGGCTCAGCCCAGCGCAAGTCGGCCCGTCAGCGCGGTTAACGTATCGGCACAGGGTGCGATGATTTTCAGCGACAGCAGCGCATCGGCGCGCGTGCGCCCCAGATTGATCGCGACGATCGGCTTACCCAGCTTCTGCGCCCACACGCAGAAGCGGTAGCCCGAATAGACCATCAGCGACGAGCCGACCACCAGCACGGCGTCCGCCGCGTCGAGCGCATGCGAAGCCGCTTCGACACGCTCGCGCGGCACGCTTTCGCCGAAGAACACCACCGCTGGCTTCAGCACACCGCCGCAGTTCGTGCACGCCGGGATGCGAAAAGATTCGAGATCGTGCCACTCCAGATGCGCGTCGCCGTCGGCGGCGGTTTCGGCGGTGACGTTCAGCAGCGCGGGGTTGTCGGCTTCGAGTGTCTGCTGGATCGACGCGCGCGAATGCTGCATTCCGCAGTCCAGACAGGTCACTCCGTCAATACCGCCATGCAGCTCGATCACCTCGCGGCTGCCCGCCCGCTGATGCAAACCGTCGACATTCTGCGTGACGAGCGTCGGCACATGGCCCGCTGCCTCGAGCCGCGCCAATGCCGTATGCGCGGCATTCGGCTGCGCGTCGGCCACGACCGGCCAGCCCACCATACTGCGCGCCCAATAGCGCTGACGCATCGCCACGGTGCCAAGAAATTCCTGCAGCGTGATCGGCGGTGAACGCTTCCATTCACCGTTGTCGTCGCGATAGCCTGGAATGCCAGAGTCGGTGCTGATGCCCGCGCCGGTCAGCACGAACAGTCGTGGATAACGCTGCACGAAGGTATGCAGGTCGTCCAGCGTGTGCGATTCGTTGAAGGGTTCGATGTGCGCGAGCGGGAGGTCGGTCATGACGGAGACGTGGTATGGCTGTGGCCTGGGCGTAAAAACCGGAAACGCCGTTCAGCGGCGCGTGCGCGGTTTGCTCTGCGGCGCATGCGCCGTTCGTGCCGTTCGCGCCGTTCGCGCCTTCAGCGCCGCCTGCCGTGCTTGCCACTCGGCGAGCGCCGACTGATAGCGATCGAGCGCTTCATCGTAGAGATCGAAGACACACGGATTGCAGCCGCTATGACAACAATCGTCGAGGTCAGGCTGCACGGGCGGCACCGGCTGTGGGTCGTCCTTGGGTGTGGCTCGGGGCACGGCGAATGGCTTTTTCGAAAGCGGGAAGGCCTCAGTATAAGTTGATCTCCCGCGATACGCGCGGCGGCGGCTCGCGACTTGAGCCCGCGTCTTCAATTCACATCCAGGCCCTTTCCTTCTGCCCGCTCACGCCCGAACGCCGCGCCGCCGCGCTCAGCCCCTGCCGACGAACGGCATCGTGCTCGCCATGATGGTCATGAACTGCACATTCGCCGAGAGCGGTAATTCCGCCATATGCAGCACTGCGTCGGCGACGTGCTGCACGTCCATCAACGGCTCGACCGCGATCTCGCCGTTCGCCTGCGGCACGCCGCGCGCCATCCGCTCGGCCATTTCCGTCGCGGCATTGCCAATGTCGATCTGCCCGCAGACGATGTCGTATTTGCGGCCGTCGAGCGAAACCGCTTTTGTGATGCCCGTAATTGCGTGCTTGGTCGCCGTGTAGGCGATGCTGTTCGGCCGCGGCGCATGCGCCGAAATCGAGCCATTGTTGATGATTCGGCCGCCCCGCGGCGTCTGCGTTTTCATCAGACCGAAGGCCGCGCGTGTGCAGAGAAATACGCCGGTGAGATTGGTGTCGACCACCGAGCGCCATTCGTCGATAGCCAGTTCGTCGATATCCACGGGCGAGCCGTTGCGGCCCGCGTTATTGAACAGCACGTCGAGCCGGCCTAGCCGCGCGCGGATCGTGTCGAACAACGCGGCGACGCTGTCGGCATCCGTCACGTCGCAGGCAACGGCGAGCGCGTCGCCGCCGAGTTGCCGTGCTTCTTCAGCCACGACGTCGAGCGGCGCCTGGCGACGGCCCGCGAGTACGACGCTATAGCCGTGTTCCAGCAGCTTGAGCGCGCAGGCTCGGCCGATACCACTGCCCGCGCCCGTCACCAGCGCGACTTTCCTGATTCCCGTTCCTGTCACCGTGCGTCTCCTGCTCCGTTTTTGGCCCTAGCACCATACAACAGCCGATCGTCCATCACAAACGCAACGTCACAGCCGTTGTCGCGAAGCATGGTGTCTTTCAGCGTGCTTTCATTACTTCTGGTTACCCTCCGCAACAGCGTCGAACGACGCATCAATGGTATGGTTTGCCGTTGCGCGTCACGCGCGATTCAAGACCTTCCCAGGACGGAGGGAGGAAGACAGGAAGCACGCTTTTATGAACGAATTCACCACGCCGCCGCAGGGCGCCCCGTCCGCGCCGCAGCGCCGCTGGCCGCGCACCGGCTATCCGGCGATGCTCACGGCCACCGCCGCCTGGCACATTTTCGTGCTGGCCGGATGGCTGCTGGCGCCCGCCGCGTGGCCATGGTGGCTGGCCGCGATCTTCGCGAATCACGCTATTTTCACCGTGGCCGGCCTGTTGCCGCGCACCTCGCTGCTGGGCCCAAACTGGACGCGCCTGCCAGAGGGCACGCGCAACGCAGACGCGATCGCACTGACCATCGACGACGGTCCCGACCCTGTTGTCACACCGCAAGTGCTCGATCTGCTCGATGCCTTCGATGTGCGCGCCACCTTCTTCTGTATTGGCGCGAAAGCACAGCGCTATCCGGACCTCACACGCGAAATCGTCGCGCGCGGCCACACGCTCGAAAACCACTCGCAGGTTCACGTGCACACGTTTTCGATCACGTTTCCGGGCGCACTCACACGCGAGATCGACGCCGCGCAGCGCACCTTCGAGTCATTGAGCGGTGAGCGGCCAATGTTCTTCCGTGCACCGGCGGGGTTGCGCAACATCTTTCTCGAGCCCGTGCTGCGCAAACTCGATTTGCGACTCGCGGCGTGGACGCGGCGCGGCTACGACACGCGCGAGCGCGATCCGCAGGTGGTTACGCACCGGCTGCTCGACGGCCTTGCCCCGCGCGACATTCTGCTGCTGCACGACGGCAATGCCGCGCTCACCATCGAGGGTAAACCGCTGATACTCGCCGTTCTGCCACGCGTGATCGACGCGGCGCGCCGGCAGCATTTGCGGTTCGTGACGCTGCGTGAAGCACGTATCGACGACTGAACCGGGCACACCTTCCGCGCGGCTCGCTGACATATTCATCAGCAAGCCGCGCCAACACCGCGGTCAAACGCGGAAATCCGCTGCCATGTCTTCGTCCGTGCGCGCCTCGAGCTCGCCACTACGGCAGGCCTTCAGGAACACGTCGTAGTCACGCTCCACCTGGTTCGCGTAGCTGGCGGCGTAGCCGGCCAGCGATTCCGCGAACTGATCGCCACGGCCGATATACGCGCCGATCTCGATCGCCTGGCCGCTCGCTTTGGCATGCGCGCGCGCCATGATCCAGCCACAGAGTTTCGCGTAACCTTCCAGCAGATCGGTGTCGAACAACTCGATGTTCGCCGACAATTTCATGTCGCGCAGTTGCCGAAAATAGAAATGGCGCCCCGCCGGTCCACTCGCCCAGCCGAGAAAAATGTCGCTCGCCGCCTGCAACATACGCTGCCCCTGCACGACGCGTTCGCCCTCGTGCTTGATGGGCGGCGACTTATAGTACCGGGCGATCACCGACGGCCGCGCCTCCTTGATCTGCAGAAACAGCGGCTTGTCCATGTGATCGACGCTCAACACCACCATGCAGCGCGTGCCCACGCTGCCGACGCCCACCACTTTGAACACAATGTCCTGTACGGTGAAATGGCTCAGCAGCTCACGCCGGTCGTGCGACATCGTCTTCAGGTACTCGCCCCACATGCGCTCGAGCATCTTGCGCCAGTTGCCCGCCCTGTATACGTCACTCTCTTCCGGCGTAAATAGCGTATTCGCACCCAACACGTGGAACAACGCCGGCGGCGCATCACGGATCGTCCAGTGGTCGCCGTCGCGTTCCGCCATTTTCTCCAGCAGGTTTTCGTGCGTACGGCTCGCGGCCTTTTCCATGCCACGGCGCACGGTGCGACGACGCTCGGGGGTCAGGGCGGTTTCCGCCATCCGATCGAAGGTGATGCGGTCGTACCATAGTTCGAGTGCGCCGCATTGCGCGTATTGCGCCATGCGATCACGGTATTCGCTAACGGCTGTCATCACCAGGTTTTCTGCCGTACCACTGCTCAAACGCATGTGCCGCGCGGCGACTACAAGACTCGCAGTCAAACGTTTCAGGTCCCATTCGAAAGGACCGATCGCGACTTCGTCGAAGTCGTTCAGATCAAATACGAGTTGACGCTCCGGCGTCGCGAATCCGCCGAAATTCATCAGATGGCCGTCGCCGCAAATCGGCATGATGAGGCCGGTGTCGGGAACCTGGCTTAGGTCGTGGGCTTGAATGATCGCGGTACCGCGAAAAAAGGTGAAAGGCGATACGGCCATGCGCCCATAGCGCAGCGGCACCAGATTCGTAATGCGTCCCTCGCTGCTTTGCCTGAGCAACTCGATGGGGTTGCGGTTCAACTCCCCTACCGTACGATGGCTCGAACGTTTCGAGTGTTCGCGGGCCGCACGGCCACGGGCCTCCCGCTCGGCGATGGTGCTGGCTTTCATGCTCTTCTCCGGTTTCTGTACGAATCTTGACTATCGGTTCTAGAAGACTGCTTCTGCTGGCACGGTAAAACGGGACGTCTTATGAAACGGTGTGCGGGCATTCAGTATCGAATGCCACGCCGCCGGGTGCATCGAACTACGCAGTTACGTGAGCCATCACCAACGGTAACCCACACCGCCGAAAATCACATCTGAATCACGATCATAGCGTGTCACGACACGATTCCATTCGAGCCGCGCGTCCCAGTGATCGGTCAGGCGATACGAGCCCGCGATCGTGACGAGGCCGGAAAACTTCCCGGCGCCCGGGCCCGGCGTCAGGCTGTTTTCGTACTCATTGATCGCATAGTAAGCGCCCACGCCGAGTCCCAGCGTAACTTTGTCGTTGAGGAACGCACGGGTCGCCCACAACTGGCTGGTGATACCGTCGCGACGCGACGCCTTGCTGCTGCCTTCGTGCAGATAGCCGACCGTCACGTCGAGGTATTTCGCAAGGCCACGACGGTATTCGATCGCGCCGCCCAGCGCGCTCGGCGAGTCAGTCGAATTGATGATGGTCTGGCCAAGGTACACCGCCACTTCGTTGTTGGTGACCTTGTGCGTGCTGCCGCTCGCCCAGTCGCGCGGCCCCGGGGTGCCTGGGGCATCGAGCTGATAGCCGACGCCGAACATCACGCTTGTCGCATCCGGCCCGCGTTGCACATGCACGCGATTCAACTGCAGTTGTGTAATCCACCGGCTCGACGCGTAGTACGCCGCGCGCACGCTATACACGACACCCCAGCCGTGGGTGTCGGAATAACTTCCGCCTTGCACGGCGGTAGTGGTGTCGAAGTAACGGTATGGGCCGACGCCCGCCTGCAGGACGAACTGTGGGCTCCCCACGGGAATGCGGCCCCATAGCTGGACCATCTGGCCGTCGCGATGATGATCGGGAATGTGCCCTTCATTGAGCCACGTGAAGCTCGCGGCGAAGTATTGCCCGAGCCCCTCCTGATAGTTGAACGCCCACGTGTAAGTGTTCGTGTTCCCCGCGCGCGAGCCACCGCCAAATAGCGAAAACTCCTGAGCATGGACGACGCTGGATGAGAACAGAAGAGGGAGACCGGCGATGCACGAAGCCGCCGTGATTGCCAGCCTGCGGCTAACAGCCGAATTCAGATTCTGCATGCAGTTCACACTCCGGATGGGCCGCTGTCGCTGCCGGGATTCATGAGCCGACGAGAAGCCGGATGACGGCTTTGAGCGCCGGGACCGGTCGTCTTTACAAATTGTTTGCCATGCTAGCAGAGCACTTGGCGACATGCATTTTGAATAGATCTGCCCTGCGTCGACGTTGTCAATTATCCAGTCCGGGAATATCCATAATTGGTTGCAGTCGCAACGATAGGCCGCAATGTGGACAAAATTACCGGAAGCCGATTCGAAGAATTAACCAATTGGTGAATATTTTCATTTCTACGGGTAGTCGACACTTCAGACATCGCGAATCCAGCCGTTTACCGGTACATACGAAACTTTTGTGACGCGCGCGAAAAGACTCCTGAAATGGGGCCTGTTCTGTCGAACGTTCGTCGCGCAAGGGTAATCGGAGAAAGCATGTTTGTCGTAATTGGCTGGGTGGTGGTAATCGGTTCTGTCATCGGTAGTTTTCTCGGTGTGGGTGGGCATCTTCTCGCGCTCGTTCAGCCGTTCGAATTACTCTGTATTTTCGGCGCGGCGATCGGCGCGTTTGTCGTGAGCAATCCGACCTCCACGCTGAAGAAAACCATCAAGACGATTCCTTCGTGCTTCAAAAGCGGCGGTTACACGAAAGAGAAATATCTCGAACTCATCGCCCTGCTCTACGAGTTGCTTCAGAAGGCGCGCAAGGAAGGCATGATGTCGCTCGAAGCCGACGTCGCAGCGCCCCAGGAAAGCGTGCTGTTCCAGAAGTATTCGCACGTGCTGGAGGACCATCATCTGCTCGACTTTATCGTCGACTATCTGCGCATGATGTCCGGCGGCAACGTGAACGTGCTCGAGGTGCAGGATCTGATGGACGAAGAGCTGGCCACGCATCACGCGGAAGCGTCGATCGCGGCCAACGCGATTCAGAAGATGGCCGATGGCTTACCTGCATTCGGCATTGTGGCCGCCGTGATGGGCGTGGTCCATACGATGGGCTCGGTCGGCGCGCCGCCCGCCGTGCTCGGCGAAATGATCGCCGGTGCGCTGGTCGGCACGTTCCTCGGCATTCTTCTCGCCTATGGTTTTATCGGCCCCGTCGCCGATCTGCTCAATGCCAAGGGCCGCGCCGAAGCCAAACCTTATCAATGCGTGAAGGCCGTGCTGCTCGCTTCGCTTTCCGGCTATGCCCCGCCGATTGCCGTCGAATTCGGCCGCAAGGTGCTATTCACCGCCGATCGTCCGAGCTTCCAGGAACTCGATGACGCCGTGCGCGCTACCAAGATGCCCAAATCGGCCTGAAATGGAGCGGCATCATGAGTGAAAGAAAATCGAGTGCGTCGCAGCAGGGCGAAATACCCGCGGCCGTGATCGTGCGCCGCTCGAAAAAGGGCGACGATCATGGCGCCCATCACGGCGGCGCATGGAAAATCGCTTACGCCGACTTCGTCACCGCGATGATGGCGTTTTTCCTGTTGATGTGGCTGCTCGGCTCGACGTCGAAGTACGACAAGCAGGGCATCGAGGACTATTTCAACACTCCGTTGTCGAGCCTGCTCGGCGGCAATGAGGGCACGGCCGCGGCGCGCCCGAGCGTCGTGCAAGGCGGCGGCCGCGACATCTCCGACTCCCGGCCCGGCGTTGGCAAGAAGAGCCAGACTGAGCCCACACCACCGGCTGCGGCCCCATCGGCCATAGCGCCCTCGGACGCGGCGCGGCTCCAGCAGTTAAAAGAGAAGCTCACTGCCTTGATCGAACAGAGCCCGGCATTAAAGGCCTTCAAGGATCAGATACGCATTTCGATCACCAACGAAGGCCTGCGCATCGAGATCGTCGACTCGCAGAACCGGCCGATGTTTTCGTCCGGCAGTCCGAAGCTGCAGCCTTACGCCGTGACGATCCTGACGCAAATCGGCGCCGCGCTCAACGATGTGGAAAACCGCATCTCGATTGCCGGCCACACCGACGCGGTGCCCTACACGGCCGGGCCGGAAGGCTATTCGAACTGGGAGTTGTCGTCAGAGCGCGCCAATGCCGCGCGCCGCGCGCTGGTGGCCGGCGGCATGCATGGCGAGAAACTGCTGCAGGTGCGCGGGCTTGCCGATGTGTTGCCGCTGAACAGCAATGTCGCCGACGAACCGACCAATCGGCGCATCAGCATCCTCGTGCTGAATAAGGCTGCGGAGCTCGCCTTCTTCCGCGATGGTGGCCGTACTACGATCGATGAAAGTTCGCCCGCCAGTTCGGCTATTCCAGCGGCAATTGGGCGGTCCCAGCCGGTTGGTGTTTCGCGTAGCATGCCGTAGTGTTTTTTTTGTCTGTCTGGATTGGTTTTGGTGTTGTCTGTTTACCTGCGGTTTTGGACTTTTCTTGATCTGGCTTCTTTGGCCTTTCCTTGAATTGTTAGTGGTTTATTAGCGTCGCCCCTGTGCGGGGCAGGCACCTACTTTTCTTTGCCTGCTGCAAAGAAAAGTAGGCAAAAGAAAGCAGCTCAAACCACTAACTCTTAAGTGGGTCCCCTGGCTTGGAAGGGTTAGTGGTGCATCTGGAATCTGTGTTCCCGCACACTCCGCGTTCGTGACAAGGCTGTCATACTTCCGGCAGCGCCGCGCGCGCCGACGCGCACCTCATAAAACCACCCGCTGCGTTTTACGCTCCCACTTTTTACCCAGTGCCGTCGCTCGCCGTTGCGTTGCCACTGCCACTGCCACGGCAACTGAAACTGCAGCCACGGCTATGCCTATGGCTGCAACATCCACACACTGACATTTCATTCGAAGAGGGGCATGAGTGCGGATGCGTCTCGCCGAGGCGAAGCCGACGGCTCCCACCGCGCCCAAACGAAGCCCCCGGTTTCCCTGGCAGACCCATCCGCGACGCACGCAGTGCGGAGTGGGAGCTGATGAGCGCTTTGTCACTCACGCGGAATGTACGAGGATACGGATTCCAGATGCACCACTACCGCAACTGTGCGGGGGACCCGCTTAAGAATTAGCGGTGTGAGCCGCTTTCTCTTGCTTACTTCTCTTTGCGGCGGCAAAGAGAAGTAAGTGCCTGCCCCGCACAGGGGCAACGCTAATAAACCAATAACAATTCAAGGAAAGGCCAACACCGCAGGCACACAACCAAAAAGCGCCGCGCGGGCAAACAAAACAAGGCAACGCCGTAGGCAACCAGACATAAAGCGCCAGCCAGCCAAACCCCAACTTCAAACCGCAACCACACCCCTCCTCGGCGACAAAACCGACACCACAAAACTCACAACAATATTAGCCGCCAACGCAATCAACCCAATATAAAGCGGATAGGTCGCATCACCGATATGAAGAGCAAACACCGGCTTAAGCCCTTGCGAAATGGCCATCCCCGTCCCAATCACAATCCCGGCAAGCCACCCAAGAAACAATCCCGGCGTGTTCAACCGCCGCGTATACAAAGAAAACACAATAGCCGGGAAAATCTGCAAAATCCAAACCCCACCCAGCAACTGCAGATCAATCGCATACTGCGTCGGCAAAAACACAATAAACAACAGCGCGCCGAACTTCACGACGAGCGAAGCAATCTTCGCGGTCGATGCCTCCGCCTCAGGCGTGATATTCGGCGAGACGAGCGGGCGCCACAAATTCCGCGTGAACAGATTGGCCGCGCCAATCGACATGATCGCGGCGGGCACCAACGCGCTAATCGCAATGGCCGCGGCCGCAAAACCGACGAACCACGACGGAAACAGCGTATTGAACAACGCCGGCACCATGTCGGACGCCGACTTCACATGCACGCCGGCCGCAATCGCCATATAGCCGAGCAACGCAATCAGTCCCAGCAACAGCGTGTATGCCGGAAGAAAAATTGCATTCTTACGCACTGTATTCGCCGACGATGACGACAATACCGCCGTCATCGTATGCGGATACATGAACGCCGCCAGGGCCGAGCCCAAAGCAAGCGATGCATAAGCGGTGAATTGCGTCGGCTTCAAAATGATCCCGGTTGCGCCGCCCTTGGCCTTGAAATACGTATCGGCTGCATCGAACACATGCGCATAGCCGCCGAGCTTCGCAGGAATCAGCCATACAGCCGCGATCACGACGATGTAGATCATGATGTCCTTAACGAACGCGATCATCGCAGGCGCCCGCAAGCCGCTCGCGTACGTGTACAGCGCAAGAATCACGAAGGCGACGATCAGCGGCATTTCGCCGGTCACGCCGAGCCCCTTGATCACCACCTGCATCCCCACGAGCTGTAGCGCGATATACGGCATCGTCGCGACAATACCGGTGATCGCAACGGCAGCAGGAAACCACTTGCCGCCGTATTCACCCTGCACGTAGTCCGCTGCCGTGATGTGGTTCTTCGCATGAGCGATCTTCCACAGCTTCGGCATCACCGCGAACACGAACGGATAGACAATGATCGTGTACGGCAGCGCAAAGAAGCCATACGCGCCCACCGAATACACCAGCGCGGGCACCGCGATCACGGTATAGGCGGTATAGAAGTCGCCGCCCACGAGGAACCACGAAATCACCGTACCGAACTGGCGGCCACCCAGACCCCACTCGTGCAATTGCGTCAGATCGCCCCGCTTCCAGCGCGCGGCAAAAAAACCGATCACGGTGACGAGAACAAAGAACGCGATAAAGACGGTCATCGCAACCGGGTTCACAGGATTGACATCGCTCATTTGACACCTCGATACACGACGTAAATCAGTAGCGAGGTCAACGGAACCCACAAGAACTGATACCAGTAAAAGAACGGGAAGCCGGCGAACGAGGGACGCGTGTCGTTATAAAACGGCAACCACAGCAACGCAATGTACGGGATCAGCAAGATAAGCCATAGCCATGAACGGCCGGCAGATTGGGAGGTCTCCACACACTTCTCCTAAGTCTATTATTGAAACCGCGCGCCATGACTTGTGGCCGGGCACGCGGAAAACCGGTTACCTGATATTAGGCGGCAAAACCGGAGTTTGCTTTTTGCACAGCGCCAGAGCGCGACGGCCGCTACACCCCGGCGAGTCGAACGTTCATACGAATGAGCAATGGCCTCGAAGCACGTCATGCACGGGGCGTGCAGATGCCCGCTCGCGGCGACGGCAAGCGCCATCGCCTTGCGACAGTACGCACACTGGCATTGAAACCGGATTCATATGTCTCCTGCCTGATTATAAAAATGCCGGGGCGGCCCGGACACCGCGACACCGCACGCCAGAAGGCGCGATACGTCGCGGGGATGTAGTATTCGCCTTCGTGAGCGTCCTCACAAGCGCGCAACTACGTAAGCCGGCTACGTACTACTACGTAGCCCATCGGCCGCCCTTTCAACGATGAAACTCAAAGCGAAGATTGTCCTGCTGGCGATCGTGCCTTTTCTGGCGGCCATCGCCAGCATTGAAACCGGTGTCCGTCAGGAAGCCACGGCGCTCGCCGAGACGCAGCACGCGACCACCCAGGCCGCGTACATGGCCAGCAAGGAAATCGAACTCAAACACTACGTCGAGCTTGCGACCACGGCGATCGCCCCGCTCTACAACGCCGGCCACGACAACGCGCGCGACGATGCGATGCTGCGTACCCGCGCGCTCGACATGCTCGAAAAAATGGATTTCGGCAAGGACGGCTATTTCTTCGTCTACGACATGCACGGCCGTTCGCTGATGCATCCGCGCGAGCCCGACCTCGTCGGACGCGATCTATGGGCGCTGCGCGATCCGCAGGGCACACTGACGATCCAGCAACTGCTCGCTGCGGCCTCGCGCGGCGGTGGTTACGTGCGTTACGTGTGGCATCGTCCGTCGACAGGCAAGCTCGCGTCGAAACTCGGCTACGTGGTGCCGCTCGAACGCTGGGGCTGGATGATCGGCACCGGCATCTATCTCGACGATATTGACGCCACGCTGGCGCACATCGATCAGGGCGCGGCGGCCAACATCGATCGCACGATGCAGTGGATCGACGGTATCGCCGTGGCCGGACTCGCCGTGATCGCATTGTGCGCACTGGTGCTCAACGTCACCGAATATCGCAGCGCTGACGCAAAACTGAAGCGGCTCGCGCAGCAGGTGGTCGACTCGCAGGAACACGAACGGGCACGCCTGTCGCGTGAATTGCACGACGGCATCAGCCAGATGATGGTTTCCGTGAAACTGCTGCTCGAATCGGCACAGGCGCGTTTCGAGCGCAGCGACGTGCGAGTGCCCGCAGCGGAAGCCGCGCTATCAACCAGCGTCGCGCGCATCGGCGACACCTTGCGTGAAGTGCGCCGCATTTCCCACGCGCTGCGTCCGTCGATGCTCGATGACCTCGGCGTAGCGGCCGCACTGGAGCAGCTCACGCGCGAGTTGAGCGATGAATCGGGTATCCAGATCGGCTTCACGCAGATCGCACATACAAACGCGGTGTCTTTGCCGGAGGCGGTAAACACCGTGCTGTTCCGTATTGCTCAGGAAGCGCTGACGAATATCGTGCGACACGCACACGCATCCAGCGCGGCGCTATCGCTGGAGGTATCGAACGACGCCGTTACGCTGACGATCTCGGACAACGGGCACGGTTTCGACGTGGCGCACGCACTCGTCAGTCTTCGCGCGGGCGTGGGCCTGCGCAATATGCGCGAGCGGCTGGACGCGCTGGGCGGCAAGCTGTCACTCAGTTCGCAAGCCGGCCACACGATCGTGACCGCGCGCGTGCCAGTCGTTGCGTCTGCGCACCAATCGCCGCCCTTGCAGGAAATCTGATCATGAATGACATCTCACTCGCTATCGCACGTTTGATTCTGATCGACGACCACCCACTCGTACGCGATGGTTTGCGCGCCCGCCTCGAAGCCGTGCGCAACATCGAAATCGTCGGCGAAGCGGGCAATGCGCAGGAAGCGCTCGCGCTCGCGGCCAGCCACGAACCTCATCTCGTGCTGATGGACGTTGGAATGAACGGGATGAACGGCATCGCGCTGGCCGGCATGTTTCACGAGCGCTTCCCGGCGATACGCGTGCTGATGCTGTCCATGCACGACAATCTCGAGTACGTGACCCAGGCGGTGCGGGCGGGCGCCAGCGGTTACGTGCTCAAAGACTCCCCCGCCACCGAAATCATTCAGGCGATCGGCGCGGTGCTGGAAGGCAAGACGTTTTTCAGTGCGGGGCTGGGCGCGCGATTGATTCAGGCATCGGCGACACAATCGCCCATTGAACGGCTCACACCGCGCGAGCGCGATATTCTCGATGCGCTCGCGGAAGGCCTCTCGAGCAAGCAGATCGCTCAACGCAACGACCTGTCGGTGCGCACAGTAGAAACGCATCGGCTGAATCTGAAACGCAAGCTCGATATCGAAGGTCAGGCCGAGTTGATCAAGTTCGCCGTCGAGAATCGGCGTAAAAGCCAATGAGGTCCTGAGCCACCGCTGCATAATCTCAACTGAGTAGCCGAGAATCAAAACCGTCGACCCGTCTACCCACGCTCGACATCCGGGAGCCCAGGACGATGAAACGCCTGATCCAACAACCTCTGTTCAGTCTGCTGCTCTGCCTGGCCGCCACTCACGCCCACGCAGAAGCGCAACGCGTCAACCGTGGCCACGACCCGTTCTTTCAAGTATCCAAAGCGATCAGCGAATGCCCGGTGCCCTTAGGCCCGCTCGAAACCGAGCAGGAATGGCTCGACGACAGCCATTACCGGATCGAGCGCGGCAATAGCTGCTGGGTGGAAGGCCGTTGCCGTCTGTGGAACGCGTACCTCTACGACGTGGAAATCGCCGACGCCGTCCAACGGCGTCTCGCCAACATCAATTACGCTACCCACTGGCGCGAACAGTCAACGCTGTGGCTCACACTGCAACGCCGCTTCATTTACGTGCAAGGCTGCGTTGCGCCGGGCTTCGACAAACAGACATTCCTCGCAGAACTCGCTAGAACCGCGGATGTCGATCGCGTGATCGACGACACTACAACCGATCCGCACGCAGCGTCGCTCCCCTATAAGACGCTTGCGGATCCGGACAAACCCGTGACCGATCCGGGCAACTAGCCGCGCATAGAACACGCACGAAATAGCGCCACGCGTTATATCCCCCATCACGCTCTAGCGCCTATATCGACAATCGAACATAGCAACGCAGAAATCGATCTTTGGCCGTCCTGACGTCATTGCTAACATCGGCGACCCGACATATCCGGTCAGCACAACAATGACAACACAACGATCGCAACGCCCCACCCTTCGTCTTGGCATTATCGGCGCGGCCGTCGCCAGCCTCGTCGTGCTCGCCTCCTGCGGCGACGATAATCTGCCCGGACCGGCTGCTGCTGCGCCCGTGGTCGCGCAGAAGCGCCCGAACATTCTGTACATCATGGCCGACGACCTCGGCTATTCCGACATCCATGCCTTTGGCGGCGAAATCAACACGCCCAACCTCGACGCATTGGTCCAGTCGGGCCGCATCCTGACGAATCACCATACCGGCACCGTCTGCGCCATCACGCGCTCAATGCTGATCTCCGGCACCGATCACCATCTGGTCGGCGAAGGCACGATGGGGGTGCCCACCGACGAACGCAAAGGCCTGCCTGGCTATGAAGGTTATCTGAACGACCGCGCGCTGTCGGTCGCGCAATTGCTGAAAGACGGCGGTTATCACACGTACATGGCCGGCAAGTGGCACATTGGCTCGGGTATCGTCGGCAGCACGACGGGCGGCGGGCAGACGCCGGATCAATGGGGCTTCGAGCACAGCTATGCGCTGCTCGGCGGCGCCGCGACCAATCACTTTGCTCACGAACTGGCGAACTCGCAGAACTACACCGAAGACGGCAAGTACGTGCAACCCGGTCAGCCTGGGCAACCGGGCGGCGCAGGCGGCAGCCCCGCCGTGTTCTACTCGACCGACTTCTACACGCAACGCCTGATCTCGTACATCGATTCGAACAAGGGCGACGGTAAGCCGTTCTTCGCTTACGCGGCCTACACGTCACCGCACTGGCCGCTGCAAGTCCCCGATCCTTATCTACACAATTACGTCGGCAAATACGATGCCGGCTACGACGTGATCCGCAACGCGCGCATTGCGCGGCAAAAGGCGCTCGGCATCATTCCGAACGACTTCGTGCCTTATGGCGGCGCATCGGAAACGCTTGTAGCAACAGCGGCCACCGCAAACAACGGCACCGCCAATGCGAAGTATGTGAGCGCCGTGCATAGCGCCGCGCAGGGCTATACCGACTATGGTCCAGGCAACGTGAACAAGACATGGGCAAGCCTCTCGCCCGCCGAGAAGAAGGCCCAGGCGCGTTACATGGAAATCTACGCGGGCATGGTCGAAAATCTCGACCACAACATCGGCCTGCTGATCCAGCATCTGAAAGACATCGGCGAATACGACAACACCTTCATCATGTTCCAGTCGGACAACGGCGCCGAGGGCTGGCCAATCGACTCCGGCGCGGACCCAACCGCCACCGACACAGCCAACGCCGCGGACCCGGTCTATTCGACACTCGGCACCGACAATGGCAAGCAGAACGCACAGCGCCTGCAATACGGTTTGCGCTGGGCCGAAGTGAGCGCCACGCCGTTCCGTTTGACGAAGGGTTATTCGGGTGAAGGTGGCGTATCCACGCCATTGATCGTCCATCTGCCGGGTCAGACCGCCCAGAAACCCACGCTGCGTGACTTCACGCACGTGACCGATAACACCGCCACGTTCCTCGCCGTCGCGCAGATCCCGCCGCCCACACAAGCCGCGCCACCGCTGATCAATACGCTCACCGGTGTCGATCAGAACAAGGGCAAGGTGGTCTACAACAATCGCTACGTTTATCCGATCACCGGGCAGTCTTTGTTGCCTTTGCTGAACGATCAGACTACCGACGCCGTGCACACCGCGTCGTTCGGCGACGAAGCCTACGGCCGCGGCTACCTGCGCAGCGCCGACGGCCGCTGGAAAGCCTTGTGGACCGAACCGCCCTTGGGCCCGGTGGATGGACACTGGCAACTGTTCGACATGAGCGCCGACCGCGGCGAAACGCAGGACGTGTCGACGCAGAATCCGTCCGTAATCGACGGCCTCGTGCAACAGTGGAACACCTATATGAGCAGCGTCGGCGGTGTCGAACCGTTGCGTCCGCGCGGTTACTACTGAGCACGCCATGTCCGTCCGATTCAAGCTGAAAAGCACCGCGGCGTGGTACGGAGCCTATGCCGCGATCGCCACGGTCGCGTTTGCGGCCGCCTTTACCGCCGCGATGGCCGCCTCAGCGGCATTGAGCGGCGGTAAGCAAAGCGCGTTCGACGATCTGAACCGCTCACGCGCATTAGTGGCGCTAGGCTCTGAACAGCAATGCGAGCGCTACGCCGGCTTGCCTTCGCGTTGGCGCGACGATCCGAAAGCCGGCATGGTGCATCTGCACGGCGGCAACTTCGTATTCGGCAGCAAGCTCGGTTACGAAGATGAGCGACCTGCGGGCGACGGCAAAACCCACGTCACCGGTTTCTGGATCGATCAGACCGACGTGACGAATGCGCAGTTCGCGGCATTCGTGAAGGCGACGGGCTATATCAGCGATTCGGAGCGCCAGGGCGGCGCCGTGGTCTTTCATACGCCGACGCGCGAAGAAATGAACGCGCGCGATCTGGCGTGGTGGACGTGGGTCAAAGGCGCCGCGTGGAATCACCCGGCGGGCCCCGGCAGCAATCTCGACGGGCGCATGAACCAGCCAGTGACGATGGTCACGCAGGCCGACGCGCTCGCCTACGCGCATTGGCTCGGCCGCGATCTGCCCACCGAAGCCGAGTGGGAATACGCCGGAAAAGCCGGCCATGAGGGCACGGATCTCGACACCGCACCACGCGACGAACACGGCAAGCCGAGTGCGAATTACTGGCAAGGCGTGTTTCCCGTGCTGAACACCAATGAGGACGGTCACGTCGGCCTCGCCCCGGTCGGCTGTTATGCGGCCAATGATTTCAGGCTCTACGACATGATCGGCAACGCGTGGGAATGGACCCGAGACGTCTACAGTGGTCCGCATCAGTCGCACACCAATGGCGATACGGCAGCGGTCGCGCCGCTCAGCCGCAAGCACGATACGCCGATGGTCATCAAAGGCGGCTCGTTCCTCTGTTCCCGCGACTATTGCGTGCGCTATCGTGCGGCGTCCCGCGAGCAGCAGGAAGCAGATTTGCCGGCTTCGCATATCGGCTTTCGCACGGTGTTGAGGGACGCATCATGAAGCCACGCGCGTTCATCACAGCAGTGCTGCTGATTGCGGCTTCATGGGTTCAACCGGGGCAGGCCGCCGCATCGCAGGTCGTGAAAATCGGCGTCACGGCCGGCGCCCACGCGCAGATCATGGACGAAGTGCGGCGTGTCGCCGCCACACAAGGACTCACGCTCGATGTGGTTGTCTTCGACAAGCCCGATGGCATCGATGCCGCGCTCGCCGCGAAACAGATCGACGCCGCGAGCTTCGAAGACGAGCCAGGTTTCGAGGCGCGGCGAAAACAGCATGGCTACGCCTTAACGAGCGTCGCCACTACCGTCACGTTTCCGATCGCGCTGTACTCGCGAAAACTGACGAACCTCGGCCAATTGCAGCGCGGCGCGACGATAGCGATTCCCGACGACCGCGCAGGCACCGCGCGCGCCTTGATCCTGCTGCAAAACTTCACGCTGCTGACGTTCAGGGACAGCGCCGGCTTGCATGCCACGCTCGCCGACATCACGAGCAACCGGTTGAAGCTGAAGATCCGCCAGGTGCCGCGTGCTCGCCTGTTCGACAGCCTGGATAGTGTGGCCTTCGCCGTAATCGATAGCGACGACGCGGCACGCGCAGGCCTTTATCCCGCGCGTGACAGCCTCGGTCTCGAAGACGCGCGCTCGCCCTACGCTAACGTATTGACCGTGCGCAACGATGACCGCGCGCAGCCGTGGGTTGCCCAACTGGTCGGCGCCTATCATTCCGCCGACGTCGCGCATTTCATCCTGGCGCACTATCAGGACTCGGTACGCCGGCCATGGTGAATGCGTTTTCATTCGCGTGCTCGGCATGCGGCAAATGCTGCAACAGTCCGCCGGCGATGTCGTTGCCGGAACTGTTCCGGCATCGCGATCTGTTCGTCGGCTGTATTGCGATTGGGCGCGTGCCTCGCAGGCGATTGCACGAAAAGCTTCGCGTCGGCAAACACGAAACCATACTGAGCGACGCGGAGATCGCCGCCTTCGATACGATCGCGGATACGCTGCTGCATCGCGCGGGCGACACATTCAGCATCACGACACAGGGTTACGATTACCCTTCCCTCGCACGCTGCCCGGCGCTCGAAGATGATGGACGCTGCGCGATTCACTTCGAAGGCAAGCCCGTCACCTGCGAAGTGGTCCCGCTCGATCCGCTCGTGCCAGATGCGTTGCAACACCTGGTATTGGCTGGACGCAATCAGAGCGCCGCCTACCTCGGCGCAGATTGCATTCAGGAAGGCGAACGCACCGGCGCTGCGTTGATGGTCGCTGAAGGCCGCATTGAAGACGCGAGCGCAAAAGATGCACTCGCACGCCGCCGCGCCTCACTCGCTGCCGAGCGTGAAGTATGGGGGAAAACAGTATTCGAATCGCTGCGCAAAGATCTGTTCGAGTCTCCCGCTGCGTTGGCGCGCGTTCCCGCAGGCGGTTTCCTGACGATTTCAATTGCGCCGGCATTGTTAGCGGTAGCAGGTGTTTCAGCGCGCTGTCGTCAATTGTGCCTTGACTATATCGACAGCCAGCTCGCACTGATCGAGCGTTGCATTGCGCAAGCGCTGCTACGCCGACGGCTTGATGACCGGCCGTTTACGCAGGAATTGCGGGGATTCGCCAGCGCTTATCAACGCGCAAAAGCCATTCTTGCCGTGCCTGTCTCCGCTGGCGACTCCAGTAGTCAACCGTCTCGTGTACCGTACGTCGAGGCGTACCTCAGTGGCGCAGATCGCTAATCGGCAGCGCCACCGCGATCGCTATTCTCACGAATGATTTGCGCGATCAACGCGTCGGCGTCGCGCGAGACGCTATCGTGGACGCGAGTACTTTGCGTGGCCGCGGGTGTATCGTTGCCGATCAGATGACCGCTGCGCACATGCGTATCCACCGACACCTGCATCGACAGCCCTAAGCGCAACGGATGCGCCGCGAGCTCGGCAGGTTCGAGCGAAATCACAATCGGCACGCGCTGCACGACCTTGATCCAGTTACCGGCCGCGTTCTGCGAAGGCAGCATCGAAAACGCGCTGCCCGTGCCTGCCGAAAAGCCTTCCACGCGCCCCCGATACACCACTTGCGAGCCATACACATCCGACACGATGCGCACCGGCTGCCCCACGCGCATGCTGCGTATCTGGCCTTCCTTGAAATTCGCCTCGACCCACAGACGCTCGAGCGGAATGATCGACATGAGTGCGAGCCCCGGCCCGACCTGCTGGCCGATCTGCACCGACCGCTGCCCGACCGTGCCGTCGACGGGAGAGATGACGGTAGTGCGCTGCAGATTCCGATAAGCAAGCCGCAATTGCGCAGCGGCCTGCAGAACCGGCGGGCTGGCTTCGACCGGAAATTTTCCGCCAAGCGCGCGTGCGGCGTCGAGCTGGACTTGCGCCGAAGCGAGGTTTGCTTGCGCGACTGCCACTGTTTCGCGGGCGCGCGCCAATTCTTCCGGCGACACGACCTCCACCGAAGCATGATCGCGTGCGGCCAGCGCACGTTGCGCCAACGCGAGTTCGGCGCGGCGCGCGTCGATCGATTGGACGTATAGCTTGCGTGAGATCGTCGCGTTCGCCACCTGGCGCACGGCGAGCGTCAATTGCGCTTTCGCCTGCGCGAACGCGGCGGCCGCTTCGGCATCGTCGAGTTTGACGAGCGGCTGACCCGCGCGCACCTGCCGCGTGTTGTCCACCAGAATATCGGTGACCGTACCGGGTATTTGCGCGGCGATCTGCACGATGTTGCCAGCCACGTAAGCGTCATCGGTCTCTTCAAAGAAACGCGCGCTCAAAATCCAATAGGTCAGCCAAGCCGCACCGGCGAGCGCCACCACGCCGAAGAAAACGGCAAAACGGCGCCGGCGCACCGTCCGTTTCGAATCGTGGGCGTCGGTCGCTATGCCTGCCGTGTTTGCCGGGTTTTCCTGCCCCTGGGTCCAGCCGGCGGCATGCTGTGCCTGTTTATCGTTGTGCATTCAATCGAAGTGCGTATCCGTGATGCGTGCGTGAGAGGGAAAGGTCGGCTGATAGTGAGAGATCGGCGCGCCGGCCACCTTGTGTACGTCGAAGCCGCCACCGAGCGCGCCGACCAGCGCGACCTGCAGCAGCCTGCGGCGGCCCTGCAAATCCACTTGCTGCGCGCGTTCGTCGAGTAAAGACAGGTCGGCCAGCGTCACGTCCTTCTGCATCCCGATACCGCGCCGATGCCGCTCTTCGGCGATCGCGACGATGCGTGAGGCTGCGTCCACTGCGCGCGTCTGCTCCGTAGCGAGCGTATCGATCGTACGCAGGGAAGTCAGCTGGCGCGCGACCTCGCCGAGCGCCTCGTCAACGGTCTTGTTGTAGAGGCTTATCGCCGCGTCGACATTGGCGTAATCGCCGCCTAGTTGCGCGCGCAACCGGGTCCGGTCGAAAATCGGCAAGGAGATCGCCGGCCCCACTGAGCCGGTCAACGCCGCGCGCGAAAAAAGCGCAGCAGGCGTCAATGCTGTCAGCCCGGCAAAGGCCACCAGGTTCACATCGGGATAGAACTGCGCCCGCGTGGCGTCGATGTTGGCGAGCGCGGCTTCGGCCCGCAAACGTGCCGCCACGATGTCGGGCCGGCGGCCCAGCAGATCGACCGGCAGTTGCGCGGGCATCGACGCATCAGCCGCCGCGGCCAGTTGCGGACGATGCAGCGACAAACCCCGCTCCGCGCCGCGCCCCGTCAGCACGCCGATCTGCAATTCGGTCAGTTTGATGCGCTCGTCGTTCAGCGCCTGTTGTGAGGCGAGCCGGCTTCGCTTGAGTGTGGCGTCAGCTGCGTCGTACGCGTTATCGAGGCCGCGCGCACCGCGCTCACGCAACACCGCATCGACACTATCCGCGGCCTGTTGCTTTTGCAGCAGAATATCCTGCATCGCAAAGGCGCGATCGAGCTCACAGTAAAGCGTCACGAGCGCGACAGTCAACGTGAGCCGGGCCTGCTCTGCATCGATTCGCGCCGCGTCGCGCGTGGACAGCAGGCTGCCGGTCAGCGCCGCATTCTTGCCCCACAAGTCGAGCTGGTAGCTCAAGCCTGCGAACAATGCGGCTGGCGAGACATTCGGATCGCTGAACAACTGCACCGGAATCTGCTGGCCGCCGACGGATACGTTAGCCACGTCATTCGACTGCGGCAAACGGGTTTTGCTCACCGTCGCGCCCGCGGTGCCGGTGAGGCCCGTGAGCGAAGCAAACTGTTCGAGTTGCGCCTGCGCGGCGCCCACCCTCGCCTTGGCAATCTGCAGGTCGGGATTATTCTGCAACGCTTCGGCGCTCAGTTCATCCAGTTGCGGATCGCGATAACGCTTGACCCAATCGGGCGTGGGCCACACGCCGTTCGCGCCTGGCCCAATGGTCTGCGCGAGCGCATCGGCAGATGGTTTGAGCGGGTTGACGTTGGTATGCAGACCCGAATCGCTCACGCAACCCGTCAGCGCCGCAGCAATCAGCAGCAGCGGCCAGGCGCGCGGCATGGAAAATTGCATAGGCTGCCTCATGAGTGCCGGGTACGATGCATTGCACGCTCTCCCGCCGCCGGTGCGTTTATCTCGCCGGGCCTCGCTGCGCTGCCCTGTTTAGCAGGTTTAGCCGCTTTGGCCGCGAGCCGTGGACGCGTCCGCGAGAGCGGCCCCATGCGCCCGAAGAAGCCATCGAAAAGACCTAGCGCAATCGCATTGAGCTTCGCCAGCTTGTCTTTTTCCAGCAGCACGATCTGCACGATTTGCCAGAGCGTCAGCACGTTCGGCACGATCGCCACCGGCAATCGTGGTCCGTATTGCAGCGCCAGTTGCATTGCGTTTCGCGCGCTGTAATAGCGGCGAAAACTGGGGTGATTCATTGTCGTCAATTCCAGAGAACCCAGTTTGTGACGGCGCCGCGAGCCGATTCGATGCAGCAGTACGAGTGACGGCACCACGTACACGGGCACATTGCTCAGTAGCGCACGCAAGCAGTACTCGGTATCGACATGGTCGATAAAGAGCGCTTCGTCGAAGCGGCCGAGCCGCGCGAACGCCTCGCGTGAAATGACACAGCCGGACGAAATCAGAAACGCGCAGCGCTGCAACGCCGCGTCGGCGTGTATGGACAGCCTCTCCACCGTCAAACCGCTTGTTGCGAGCTCGGGCAGGAAACGTTGATCATTTTCGTCGAAAATGCGCGGGCCGGCTAAAAACGCCAGGCCACTCATCGATGCGCACCGGTCGCGCATCACATCGAAGTAAGCAGGTGGCGCCTCGGAATCCTGGTCGAACAGCGCGACCGCATCCGCGCCCGCCTCGAAGAGCGCGCTCAGGCCGCAATTGAAAGCACCTGCAATGCCGTTGCGATTACCGTGATGCAGCAACGCAACGCCCGCCTCGCCCAGCATCATCGCGGCGCGCGCATCCGGCAATGGCGAGTTGTCGACGACCAGCAAGCGGTCACACGCCGAGCGCATCGCCACCGCGCGCGCGAGCTGCTCCTCACTCGGAAGAAACAGAATGATTAATGCGCCCAGGATCGTCATCGGAAATCCCTCAGTGACCTAAAGCCATCGCCGCGCCACGTTTCGGACGCGTGAGCCACATCATCGCGGCGAGCACGAGGCAGGTGATGCTTGCCATGTAGAACATGTCGCCGGTCGCCATCATGTAAGCCTGCTGCTGCACGAGGTGATGCAAGGTGCTGAGTTCGCGCACGCCGTCAATGCCCATGCCGTGCAGACTCTGAACGAAGCGCTGCGTGTTGCCCGACGATTTCGTCACGGACTGTGCGACGACGTCGTAGTGATACAGCGCACGGTTATCCCATAGCGTAACGCTCATCGCCGTGCCGAACGCCGCCGAGAGCGTGCGCAAGAAATTCGACAGGCTGGAAGCTGCGGCGAGCTTGTCGTCGGACACACGCGACAGCGTTGCCGCGGTCAACGGAATGAAGAAGCACGGCAAGCCGATGCCCTGGATCAGACCTGGCGTAATGATCTGCGTGAAGGTCATCGTCAGCGTGAAATGCGCGTCCCACCACAGCACGGCCGCAAACACGAGAAAACCGAATGTCGCAAGCACACGTGCATCTACACGCGCTGCGTAAATGCCGACCAGAATCGAAAACACCAGCGCGAGCACACCGAGTGGCGCGGTGGCAAGCCCGGCCTGGTACGCGGTATAGCCCATCACGGCCTGCAGCCAGAGCGGGAAAATCACACCGACCACCGAGAAGGCCATCATGCCGAGCGAAATGATCAGCACGCAAAACGAAAACGTGCGGTCACGGAACAGGCTCAGATCGATCACCGGATGCCGTTCGCCCGCCTCCCAGATCAACAGCGACACGATCGCCAACCCGGCAACAATGGCCAACGTCAAGATCAAAGGCGAATCGAACCAGCCGCGATCGTGACCGAGATCGAGCACCGTCTGCAGCGAGCCGACGCCGATTACCAGCAAAATGATGCCGGGCAGATCGATTGGCGCCGCCTTGGCGGCGGCTGCCTTTGCGTCGGGGCGCAGCAGCGTCATGCACACCGCGAACGAGAAGATGCCGATCGGCAGATTGATCAGAAAGATCCACGGCCACGAGAAACTGTCGATGATCCAGCCGCCAACCACCGGACCGAAGATCGGCGCGAGCAGCACCGTCATTGCCCACAAAGCCAGTGCCACGACGCGCTTGTCCGGCGGAAAGGTACGCAGCAGGATAGTTTGCGAAAGCGGCACCATCGGCCCGGAAAAGAGCCCCTGCAATGCCCGGCATACCACCAGAAGGTGAAAATCGCCGGCCACGCCGCAGAGCAGCGACGTCAACGTGAAAAGGATCACCGCACCGAGGAACAGCCGCGTTTCGCCAAGCCGCCGTGAGAGCCAGCCCGTCAAGGGCACGGCGACGGCGGCGGCCACGGAGTACGAGCTGATCACCCACGTACCCTGACTGTTGGACACGCCAAGGCCGCCGGAAATAGCCGGCACCGCGACATTAGTCACCGTCGAATCCAGCACTTCGATGAACGTGGCCAGCGACAGCGCGAACGTCAGCAAGGCGAGCTGCGCGCCGCGCATGCGGGGGACGCTGCGCTCGCCGGCGGGGTCGTCGCCGACGCTTTGCGTCTCGTGGGCCGATGCGGCGTGCTTCGGCGACGGCGTGACGGCGCTCATACGCTATGCCCGCTGTCTGCCAGTGCCGGCAAAGACACGCGGTCGACCGTTTGCGTTCGCGCGCCGGTGGGCATAAGGCCTTCGATATAGCTGGCGGCCGACTCGCAACCATCCGGCGACGACGCGAGCCGGTCCTGCATGCGCCCGCATTGCGTCGCGATCGACAGGCTGCCCAGCACATGCTTCAGTGCACGCGAGAGAGCCTGCGGCTGCAGGGGTTTATCGAGCAGAACACCGCAACCGCTCGCGGCCACGCGCTGCGCGTTATCGAACTGATCGTGGGCAAAGGGCGTCACGACTTGCGCAATGCCGGCGGCATACGCAAGCGCCGCCGTGCCGATACCGCCGTGATGCACCATCGCCCGGCAGTTTGGCAACAGCTTTTGAAGCGGCACGTAACGCCGCTTGAGCAGTACGCCCTGGGCGTCAGCCAACACACCCGTCGTCTGAGCGGTAGTCGCATCGGATCGAACCGCATCCGGCGTCAGAAGAATGCCGCGCAACCCGCTTTCCATCAGCGCAGCACTCACTGCATTCGTATAGCGATCGTGATCGATCAAGGTCGAGCCCGCCGTGAAAACCACGGGCCGCTCGCCTGCGGCGAGAAAGGCGTCGAGTTGCGGATCGGACGCCTGAACGCCCGTGTCGTTGAATAGTGGAAAACCGCTGAGGCGGCGCGGCGTCGGCCAATCCGGCTGAGGTTGCGCGAACCATTCCGGAAAGAGACACAGCACGCCGTCGGTCGAATGCAGCCACTCGCCGAAAATGCGTCGTGCCGGTGCGAGCGCCAGTTCCGCACGTAACGCGTTCAATGCGGGGCCACAGACCTTGTCAAGCGCATACTGCTCGATCAACCGCATCAGCGCCGCTTTTACAGCCAGCGGTAAGCCACGCGGAATCGTCAGCCGCGGATGCGTCGGCGGCGCATGCGCCGAGAGCAGGGTCGATGGGGACACCTGCACCGATACGAATGGCACGCGGTACAGCTCCTGCATCAAGCGTGCGGAAAAGGCCCATAACGTGCCGACCAGCACGGTGTCGTCATCGGTCAACGCAGCCAGCGTGTCGAAATGCGGCCGCAGCGTCGGCGCAATCACTGCCCACAGCGTACGGAACGAGGTACGCGGATGCCATAGCGCCGGGTTCGCCATCGCCACTTCATACTCGGCGGCGGTGCCGATTGGCACGAATGCGAAGCCTTGGCGCGTAACGGCCGCAGCAAACGGCGGATGCGTGCAGAAGACGATCTCGTGACCGCGCGCAGCCAGAGCCGCGCCGATGCCAAGCAAAGGGTGCACGTCGCCCGCTGAGCCGATCGCGGTGATGATGACTCTCGCCATGCCTGTGGCTCAGAAGAGACCAGGAATCAGCGCGGCGACGTCGCGTCGATACTGCGAATACGCTCGGCCAAAATGACCGGTCAGCCAGCTCTCCTCGACCCGCACCTTGTAAGCCAGCGACGCGAAAACCAGCAATAGCCCAGCCACGCCACGCCATTGCGCGCCGATCAGCACGGCCCCGAGGAGCGCCAGCAGGCAGCCGGTATAGATCGGATGACGAACCAGTCCATACGGTCCGCTGCGCACCAGCTCATGCCCTTCCTTTAGCGTGACCGACACGCTCCAGTTGGTGCCGAGATGCAGCCGCGCCCATACGGAAAAAGCGAGGCCCGCCAGCAGCACGGCGAAGCCGGCAAGCTGCAGCGGCCCGATCGCATGGGGATCAAGGGACAACGCCGCTGCGTTGAAGTCCGGCAGCACGATCAGCGCGCCACCGCCAATCAATGGAATCGACTGCAACGTGCGCGAAAGAGACGCCTCCTTGCGCGCGGTCTCCTTGACGCGGTTCGACGTCGCGACCCAATACAGCAGCCACAGCCCCCAGGGTACGACAATGGCGATGCTCTGAACGATATTCACGGTAGTTCGACCTGTTGGAACGAGTGATCGGCGGTGGCCTGCATCGCGACGTTCGCGATAGCGGGTTGCTGCACCGGCATGATGGGCGAGCGTGCGGCGAACGTGTCGAAGCTATCGAGCGCACGGCCTGTCGCCGGCACCGGCGCGGCGCCGAAGTAATCGAAGATCGCCGTCCGAACCTGGCGCAGCGCGGGCCGTCCTTCGAGATCGAGGAAATGCCCGGCCTGCTCGATCGTAAGAAACTCGGCGCGCTTCAGATGCGTGCTGAGTGAGCGGGCGTCCTCTGGCGTGGTGTACTCGTCGAGCTCGCCGTTGAGGAACTTCAATCCGCAATCGATGTTGCGGAACTCGTGCAGATAGTCCTCAGGACGAATCGCCAGAATCTGGTTGACGTGAAACGCCACCTGGTCCTGCTCATCGCGTGGCAGCGTGGAGAGGTAGCGATAGTTGTAGAGCTTCATGATGCGCGGCAGATGCTGGCCAACGGTATCGTTGAGCAACTGCGCGGCCTTCAGATTTTCGCCGGCGGCGATGTGGTCGCGTGCCGCGGTCACGTACGCGGTCATCGCCTCGTTGAGCCGCGGCGAGAACGACGCAATCACCGCGCGCCTCACGCTGGTGCGCGCCCGCGAGAGCGCAAGCAGCGACGCCACCCCGCCCCACGACACCGACAACAGGAAGCTCGGCTCGAATAAGCCTATTAGATGCAGCAGAATGCCGACTTCATCGTCTTTTGTAAGAACGAAGTCGCACACGTTATGCGCTTTCGATTGACCCGCATAAGGTAAATCGAAACAAATTGGGTTGTAGCGTTCGCCGAGATATTTGATTGTCTGTCCGAACGACGCTGTGGTGGCTAGCGCGCCGTTGATCAGAATGACACTCTCGAAGGCCGGATCGAATACGTGACGTTCAACGTAGACTTTCAGGCCCGCCGGTAGCGGAACAAGGAGTTTTTCGATGGGCATGGCGTATTCGCATGCACTTGCGCAAAGCAAATGCGTACCGATACCGCGCCCGCATTCGCGGACGCATTGCGGCCGTACTACCGCGGATCAGGCCCATGCGACTTGCCTTTGTGCCGGCAAATCCGATCCGCGACGACCACTGCTGCATCGAAAACATGCATCACCTGACGTGATGTCCGCCGGCTCTCCGTGACACGCGCCCGAACTCAGGGTGCGCTTCAATCGAGCGTTCGATGCCTCGTAATATATTTATATGTAATTTCGAAAACGGTGCTTCAATCTCTGCGGCACGCCATTCGTTGACGCCAGTCTGGCCTCACTGCATGAAGACTTGATGTCAATATACGATGACGGAAAGCTTTTTAACATATTTCAAAAATAAAAGCTAAAAAAGTCATTGCGCATACGTTCGAAATACCAAAAGAAATCCAATTGAAAGGAAACGGCATTGCGTTGCGCATACCTCAACGAGGCATGCACGGATAGCCCGAAACGCCACGCGAGCACGCGAGCGTTTGGGCAGCAGGAAAGGAATGGAAAGAAGCGGCTACATCTAATAGCACGAACCCTAGCCACGAACCACACTAACGGATCACACTACCGGACCAGCGAGAATGCTTCCCGGCTGGCGATCTCACCCGCGCCATACACACCGACCACCGTATAGTCCGACGCCACGCATTCGAACGTCGCGTCCTGAAACGTGATGACAAAATGGCGCTGCATTAGGCCGGTTGATGTGACGGCCGAAATCTCGGCGGCCAGCGACGAATTCATCACTTCGTGAACCGAGTACCCACTGAGACCTTGCGAAGCGAGAGGATGGATCTCGAGATCGGCATCGCCGGGTGGCCCCAGTCGATGAAAGACGGCGTCTGGAAAGAGCACCGTGCAAAATGGATCGTCGTCGGAATCGAATGGTCCGAACCGTTCAAAGTCGGATTCGGCAATCGGATAAGCCAGGATCACCCGGCGGCCGCTAACAACGATGAATGGTTCGGCGGCATGGGCGGCCGGATGAGGAACAGAGTCCAGCAGGACGACGTGGTCTTCCTGCTGGGGTGTTGCGAGCGTACTAGTCATCTACTTCGCGACTCCGTTGTACTCACGCGCCGGCTTGTACCGTCGAGGTTTGCGGCGCTGCTGCAGCGCTCGCCGCGCCGGCTTTACCTTTACTACCCGCTTTGCGACCCGGTGCTTTCTTTGCCGCAGCGGTTTTCTTCACAGCAGCTTTCTTCGCTGCAGGTCTGCCAGCGCTTTTCTTTGCCGCAACTTTTTTAGTCGCCACACGGCCCTTCTTCGCAGCCGCTTTGGGCACTACTGCCTTTTTCGCCGTGACTACCTTTTTGGCGGCGACATTCTGGGTAGCCGCGGCGCCATCGATCAGAAACCTGGTGCGGTCTTTGACCGTTGCGAGCCATGCCGGTGCCGGACCGCGCCCACTCCAGGTAGCGCCGGTTTTCGGATTGAGGTACTTCGGCGGCTGGGCACCTTTGGGTTGACCTTTGCTTCCGGCTTTGGCGCGAGTAACCGCCGCTTTTGCCGTTGACTTCAGTTCGCTTGCGCCTTCGATCAGGAATTGGGTCCGGTCTTTCACGGCGGCAATCCACGCAGGTGCACGCCCGTGACCCGTCCAGGTCGCGCCGGTTTTATGGTCACGATACTTTGGAAGCGACTTGCCCGCGCCGACGGCTTTTGCCTTGCCACTTGCGGCATGGCCATTCAAGGCCTGCGCGGCGCGTCTCGCCTTTGCCTTTGCTTCGATATCTGCAGTGGTCAGGCCGTGCTTGAGCATCAGGTCGCGAATCTGGTTGACCGCGACTTGTGCTTTCCTGGCAATAAGGACGTCAGCTTGTGCCTGGAGCTTCTTAAGCTTTGCCTGGATTTGCTCTAACGTGGGCATTTGATTGCTCCTTATGTGGTAATCGATCGAACTATGCCATGAATGGCGCGAGAAAGGCAGATCTATGCGCCTATAAAGACATCAGGTTTACACCGGAACGCATCTAGTGGAGTACGAACCTTTCGAGTCCACGACTCAATCGTTGCATTCTTTAACCTTTCCAATTGCTGGCCAGCCGCTTAAGTCGGCGTAAAAACGACAGCCTGGCGATCGGCGATATACCGTACGCTGCGCATGAACCGGTACTGTTGATCGTCCGCGGTTATCCGGTTGAGCCCCAACTGCGTCAACGCCAGCATCTCATCGGCCTGAAAAGCGGCCACTACGCCGTGATCCGTCAAATCCTCCAGCGTACCGGACGGATTGCCGACATAAACGCAGCGCACCTGCGTACCGATCCGCATCAGGACCACGCTTTCTCCTTCGTCGAGCGCCAGTTCGAGATAGCCGGCAAGCGTTCGTAATGAATCCGGCGTGCAAGCCTGGGCTTGACAGATCGCAGCGTTCGATGGCGTCATTTCTGTTTCTCCGTCACCCATCAAGAGAAGCCGGCCGCTGTGCAATGCGGGAATAGTCGCTTCTACTATAGGCAAGCATCCGGAGATTCAAAGGGTGGCAGTTCTTTTTTTTAACCGTAACCGCGCGTTACCAATCTCGCAGCGCTGTTTCACCTGTGTCCGGCCCGCCCTTCTACACTCCGAACCGCGCTCAGAAGCAACGCAATGGCAACCCGGTAGTAATCGGATGCATCGCACCTGGAGCACGAGGGAAAGGAGCACAAATGGCATGAACGCGGCCGCTGGGGGGGCTATTGAAATGACGCGTAAAAGCACCACTTTAGAAAAACTCAATAGCGGGGGTACTTTCAGATGAAAGCTGGTTTTATCAAGACCGCCTTTGCGGCGATTGCATTGACGTCGGCCGCGGTCGGCACGGCGAACGCGGCCGGCTGCATGAAAGGCGCGGTTGTGGGCGGGGTCGCCGGACATTATGCCGGGCACCACGCGGTAGTGGGCGCGATGGGCGGCTGCCTGGTGGGAAGACACATGGCGAAGAAGCAAGCAGAAGAACGAGCCGGGCAACGTCAGCAAGCGCGAGTGGAATAGCCCACCTGTTCACGCGATCCGCAGTCCGCAAGCCGGCAGAATTTCCTGCGTAGTAACGAAACGGTGCTCTTTGACTGCATCGTGAAAACGCCGGTAATCGCTTTTCTCGAAGACTTCGCTCCACCGGGGGCGGTCCCCCGAATCGTCGTCGGAGCGCAAACCGGTGGCTTTGTATTTCCAGGAGCCGGGCCCCTTGGGTACATAGTCCGGAATTGACTCAGAGAGGCCCGGAATGGCGCCGGCTTCCACCGCTTCGCAAAGGGTCTGCAGGCGCTTGTTGTCGTCCGGGTTCCGATTGGTGTCGAGAAACGTTGTAAGCGCGGCTTTTACATCTTCCGGCAGTCCGGGCTGGTATTCAAAATCTTCCCGTCCCGCAACGTAGGCGCGTACCGCGCGGCAAGTCATCTCGGCCGCCTGCATGAATTCGGGCAGATTGTGCCTTTTGACGCACACATTTTTGCCGTCGACGTAATGCCATTTCGCCCACGGCTGGTCGGGATAGTGCAAAGCGGCACCGTGGCCGACGGGCAGTGCAAGCGTCAGTACATCTTCCTCGATACGCTGGACCAGATGCCGCGTGGCGCGGGTAAGGTGGGCAAACCAGCCTTCCTGCGTGCAGTCTTCCGCCTCCAGCATACGAACGCGGTTCGTCGGGCTTTCGATACCGGCGAAGCCCTGGTGGGCCCACGTATCGACGTACGTGTGAAGCGTCACGCCCAGGCGATGCAACGCCGTATCGGTGTCCCGCTGCCGGATCGCCCGACGAACCACTTCGCGCGCGACAGCGCTATCCGCCCGGCACACCGCCTTATCTTCGAGTGTCTCTCCAACACCCGCGGGCAGAAAATGAAACGGTGTCCACACCAGCCGGTTCTGGTCGTTTTCCGTATTGGTATAGTCAAATAGCTTGTGCGCGGTGGCGAAGCGTTCGAAAGTCTCGCCACCCGAAAAACGCAGTATTCCTGAAGTGGTCGCATCGTCGACATACTGGCACGCATGCGCCACTGTGAGCGCATCGCTGGCTGTCATTCCGCCAGTGCGGGCGACGATATAGACCACACCGTAGTGAAAATCGATGTTCATGCAGGCGCTCCCCACGCTCAACGAATGACAGCCAGATCTTCCGGAATGCGCAAAGCGACTGTTGCAACGACGACGCAAGCGCACGCGCAGAAGGTAAACGACCAAGTACAGCGGAACTTTAAAAAAGACTCCGCCCGCACTCAACGGAGAGCATAGGCCACGCCGACGCCATACGTGATCTGATTGCGCGTGCCGCGCTGCGCTGCGCGACAATTGGACTATCGGGGGCCGAGCCCGTCAATCTCTGGCAGTAGATCATCGCACCGCCGAGCCAGTTCTTGTTGAACGGGTAGATCGCGGCGCCCCGACCGGTGATGTGTTCCAGTCCGCCGGACGGACCGACTGCGGGCAGACCGCTGCGCCCGGCATCTTCCGCGGTCACGCCGTAGCAGGTTGATTGAAGCCCTGTACCCAGCCGGCACCCAGCCCTTCCCCGAGAAACACGCGCAGCGACAACCAGATGCTGAATTTTCAGGTTTGTTGTTTGCACGGTCTGACGGCTCATATATGCTTGGTGTAATTGGAAAACCAGTCGCGATGCGAAACGGGGCGCTTTGTCGCATTGCCTCTAATTGAACCTTCTGGCCACTTGCACACTAGCGGAAGAGGATACTGCAATGAAATTCAATGAATGGAGAGAGGGCGCAAGTCCGGAACGGCGCACCTTGATTCGTAGCAAACTTCACGTATTGCTGGCCACGATCGGGACACTTTCTTCTGTCGTCGGTATCGGTGTGGCCCTCGACGGCGGCCTTGAATTCAATCGCACCAAAGTCTTCGTCGGCGTCGGCATTATCGTCGTGTCCACTATTGTGTACGTGTCGATGCTATTCACGCCGGCCGAGTGAGACCAGAACTTCTATTCTTTCAGAAAAACCGGGCTATTGAAAATACGTCAGGCCCGTTCACCGCGCGAGCATAACCGGCTTTAAAACAGGCGGGTAATCCTCAGGCAGTTGTTCCTATACGAATCCAGGTACTTCAACCGCATCAGGGTTCAGTGTCAATGAGCAATGCAGTGCCCTGAAAAAGAAAAAACCCCGCTTCGATCACCGGAGCGGGGTTCAGTTTCAGCGCGTTTCGCGCCGGATTACTTGACGATACCCACCAGTTCGACTTCAAACGTCAGATCGCTATTCGGCGGAATCGTGCCGACGCCGCGATCGCCATAGGCAGTGGCCGCCGGGCAGGTCAGCTTGGCCTTGCCGCCAACTTTCATTTTTTGCACGCCTTGCGTCCAGCACGGAATCACGCGATTGAGCGGGAAGGTTGCCGGGCCGCCATGCTTCGCCGAGCTATCGAACTCGGTGCCGTTGGCGAGCGTGCCGCGATAGTTGACCTTTACGACGTCGTCAGCGGCCGGCTGGGCACCCGTGCCCTGCGTAAGATGTTCAACGATTACGCCGGAAGGCAGCTTTTCAGTGGTGGAAGCGGCCATCGCCGTGGAAGAAAGAACAGCTGCGGCGACCAAAGCAACGATAGATTTCAAAGCGAGTCTCCAGGTGGGTAGTGCGCGTCATTGTAGCGGATGAGCTGTTGCAGGCCGCCGCTCTGCGATGCAAATAATCGCAGATGCAATGGCAATTGAGCGCCGGGACCAGTGGCACAGAGAATGCTACTTCCTGACGAGCGACGTGTACCGCCGCCACCAGGCGCGCACACACGCGCGCTATATAAGCGACTCAATACGACTTCCCTTGCAGGCGGATGACAATGACCACGGACAACCTGGAACCGGAACTTGTCGTTGAAGACCCCGCCGAACGCTCCTGGATGAAGCGGCTAGGCCCTGGCCTGATCACCGGCGCCGCGGACGACGACCCGAGCGGCATCGCCACCTATTCGCAGGCCGGCGCCCAATTCGGCTTCGGATTGTTATGGACGCTGCTGATTACTTACCCACTCATGGTGTCGATCCAGTTGATCAGCGCACGCATGGGACGGGTGACGGGCAGCGGGCTCGCAACCAATCTGCGCCGCCACTACCCCGCGCCGTTTTTATATCTTGCTGTGCTCGTGCTGCTTGCGGCCAACATCATCAACATCGCGGCCGATCTCGCGGCAATGGGCGCCGCCGCCAAACTGGTGATCGGCGGCCCGGTTCAACTCTACGTGGCGTTGCTCGGCACAGCGTCCTTGTTGATGCAGGTATTCATTCCATACCAACGCTACGCCAGCATTCTGAAATGGCTAACGCTTGCATTGTTCGCTTACGTCGCCATCATCTTCGTGATTCCGGTCGATTGGAAAGCAGTCGGTCTGAGTATCGTGAAGCCGCCGATCCAATTTTCAGGCGGCTATCTGACCACCGTGGTCGCCGTGCTCGGGACAACGATCAGCCCATATCTTTTCTTCTGGCAATCGTCGCAGGAAGTCGAGGAAATCCGCTCGGAACCTGTGCAGAAAGCGCTATTACGCGCGCCGATCCAGGCGTCCACGCAACTGAAGCGGATCAACATCGACACATGGGTCGGAATGGCCGTTTCGAACGGCGTGGCGTTTTTCATCATGCTTACCGCCGCCGCCACGCTGCACGCGCATCACGTCGAAGTCAAAACCACCGCCGATGCCGCCAGTGCGCTCAAACCAATTGCCGGCAATCTGGCGTTTGCGCTGTTCAGTCTGGGAATCATCGGCACGGGTCTGCTGGCGTTGCCGGTGCTGGCGGGTTCGGCCGCCTACGCGGCGGCGGGCACGATGAAATGGCGCAACAGCCTGGCATTGCAGGTGAATCTGGCAAAGCAGTTCTATTGCGTGATCGCGGTAGCGATTGTCGGCGGTATTGCGCTCACGTTCATGCGGCTCGACCCGATCAAAGCGCTGTATTGGAGCGCGGTGATCAATGGCGTCGCGGCCGTGCCGATCATGGCGCTCGTGATGGTCATGTCGGCCAGCCCCAAAGTGATGGGCCAGTTCGCCGTGACCGGATGGTTGCGCTGGCTCGGCTGGATCGCCACCGCCGCAATGGGGCTCGCCGCGGTCGGCATGTTCTGGCCGACATGATTGCGTGTGTGGACTTATTCGACGTCTTCACTGAGTAATGGCATGGGACCGCTTCTGGCGATCTCGCGTTGCGTCAGTTGCACGGCTTGCTGCTCCATCCGCTTGAGCAAGCCGTCGAGTAAAAGCGCTTCTTCATCGCTCAGGCAAGCCGCGAACTCAGTGTTATAGCGTTGCCCAATCACCCGTGCCTGTTCATAAGCGATACGGCCGGCTTCGCTAAGCGCGAGCACGGTCACCCGCTTGTTCTCCGGCAGGCGCGTTTTCGCAATCAACCCCTTCTTCACCATATTGGCGACGCAGCGACTCGCCACCACCATGTCGAGCGCGGCCGATTCGGCGAGCTGCGTCAGACTCGCGTCCGGGTATTTGCCGACGAACGCGAGGATGCGCCAGTCGCGCCGGCTAATGCCGAGTTCGCGCCGGAACATCAAACCGACGCCCTGGGTCGCCACGCGAGCCAGGTTGTGAAGCCTGTAGAGCAGAAATTCGTCGATGTGCTCGGGATGCTTCAGCACGGGTATCGATTGAGGGTCGGTCGCGGGCACGATGAGCACGTCCAATAAGGGTTTGACGGCCATTATGACGCGCTTTGGCGGCACCGGCCCCGGCGCATTGTGCGTTCGCACATATATTTGATTAGGTCAATCGTCAGGTTCGTTTTTAGCATCGAAGCATCTCCCCGGTTTTTCCCACTTCAGGCCGCAAGGCCGCAGACGGTGCTTATCGATGGCGGACACCCGCAACGTTCTCTTCATCATGTGCGACCAGCTTCGCCGCGATCATCTCGGCTGCTACGGCCATCCCTACCTTCAAACCCGTCATATCGACGCGCTGGCCGCGCGCGGCGTGCGTTTCGACAATGCCTTCGTCAGTTCCGGCGTATGCGGTCCGTCGCGCATGTCGTATTACACCGGCCGCACGATGAGCAGTCACGGCGCCAACTGGAACCGCGTGCCGCTCTCGATCGGCGAAATGACGCTCGGCGAATACCTGCGCCTGAATGGCCGCTCGCTCGCGCTGGCCGGCAAGACGCACGTGATGGCCGACGGCAACGGCATGCAGCGCCTCGATATCGCGCGTCAAAGTCCGCTCGGACAGCGTCTCTCGACCGGTTCGTTCGACGAACTCGACCGCTATGACGG
Source organism: Paraburkholderia sediminicola (assembly GCF_046026855.1). GTDB lineage: Bacteria > Pseudomonadota > Gammaproteobacteria > Burkholderiales > Burkholderiaceae > Paraburkholderia > Paraburkholderia sediminicola_A. The sequence goes on from NZ_JAQQET010000015.1 coordinate 42,962, forward strand.
CCACCACGAACCCGGCAAGGAGAGCGGCTACCCCGCCTTTTTACGCGAACACGGCTACGCCAGCGACAAACCGTGGAGCGATTTCGCGATCAGTGTGGAAGACGACAGCGGCGCGGTGCATTCCGGCTGGAAAATGCGCAACGTGCGCTGGCCGGCGCGGGTGGCCGAGCCGCATTCCGAAACCGCTTATATGACGAATCAGGCGATCCGCTACATCGAGGAGCAAGGCGACACGCCGTGGGCGTTGCATTTGTCGTACGTAAAGCCGCATTGGCCCTATGTCGCGCCGCGTCCCTATCACAACCTGTATTCGCTCGATCAATGCCTGCCGCCCGTGCGCAAGCCCGCCGAACTCGACAATGCCCATCCGGTTGTTGCCGCATATCGCACTCAGGAAGAATGCGTCAATTTCGCGCGTGAAGAAGTGTCGAACACCGTGCGGCCGGTTTATCAAGGTTTGATCCAGCAGATCGACGACCATCTCGGCCAACTGTGGGACACACTCGAACGACTCGGCCGCTGGCAGGACACCCTGATCGTGTTCACGGCCGATCACGGCGACTTCCTCGGCGATCATTGGCTCGGCGAGAAGGAACTGTTCTATGACACCGTGCAGCGCGTGCCGATGATCGTCTACGATCCGTCGACGCGTGCTGACGCCACCCGCGGCAGCGTCGAAACGCGCTTTGTGTCGGGCATCGACGTCGTGCCCACCGTGCTCGATGCACTCGGTCTGCCGGCCTATGAAGAGCGCATCGAAGGAAGCTCGGTTCTCGCACTCACGCGCGGCGAAACGGACCGTGCCGAAGGTTGGCGCGATTACGTGGTCTCCGAACTCGATTACAGTTTCCGCGGCGCGCGTCTCGCACTGGAACGCAAGCCCGACGAATGCCGTGGCTGGATGGTGCGCGATACGCGCTGGAAATACGTACACTGGCAGGGCTATCGCCCGCAACTCTTCGACCTGGCGAACGATCCGGACGAATACGTCGATCTCGGCGCCGACGCGAGTCACGCCATCATCCACGCGCAAATGCATGCGAAGCTCGCCGATTGGTACGGCGCGTTGAAACAGCGGGTCACGATCGACAACCCGACGGTCGAAAGCAAGACCGACACGCACAAGGACTGGGGGGTCTTTTTCGGCGAGTGGTAATACAGGCAATTGGCAGTAAAGGCGAATGCGGCCTCTGGCAGAGCCTCAATCAGAGTTTCGAGCAGAGCCTGACTCAGCGCCTCACAAAACCATCATACGCGCCCGGCCCAACGTGCCGGGCCGCCAGGAGACACCATGCAGCGCTCGCCAGCCCTTACGCCCGACGACGCGATTTATCGCAAGATCGCGCGGCGTATCGTGCCGTTTCTGTTCATCTGCTACGTGGTCAATTTCATCGACCGCGTCAACATCGGCTTTGCAAAGCTTCAGTTCCTGCAAGATCTGAAACTCGACGACGCCGTGTTCGGTCTCGCGGCAGGGATGTTCTTCGTCGGCTATCTGGTGTTCGAGTTGCCGAGCAATCTGCTGCTTGAGCGCATCGGCGTGCGCAAGACGCTCCTGCGGATCATGGTGTTGTGGGGTGCTTTGACGGTGCTGCTGATGTTTGTCAGGAGCGCGGGCATGCTGTATCTGCTGCGCTTTCTACTGGGCGCCGCCGAAGCCGGTTTTTTCCCCGGCATCATTCTTTACCTAACCTACTGGTTTCCCGATCGGCAACGCGGACGCATCACCAGTCTGTTCATCATGGCCGTGCCGTTGGCGGGCATCATCGGCGGACCGTTGTCGGGCTGGATCATGGTGCATTTCCACGACTCGCTCGGCTTGCATGGCTGGCAGTGGCTATTCCTGATCGAAGGTGTGCCGGCGATCGTGCTCGGCATCATGGCGATGCTCTATCTTGACGATCGTCCGCTGCATGCAAAATGGCTGAGCGACGCGGAGAAGGCCCACATCACCGCCGCGCTCGAAGCGGATCGAAAACAGCGCGGCGTTCAGCACGCGCCGCCCGCGCGCCTCGCCGATGTGTTGCGCAACCCGCGGATCTACCTGCTGTCGGCGATCTATTTCTGCGTGTTCATGGGACTCAATGCGGTCGGCTTCTGGATTCCGACACTGCTGCGGCATGTCGGCGTGCAGCAGATCGGCAATATCGGCTGGCTCAGCGGCGCGATTTCGGTTTGCACAGCAATAGGTATCGTGGTGATCGGGCGCAGCTCGGATCGTCAGGCCGAACGGCGCTGGCATGTGGCGGGATGCGGCTTCGCGGTGGCCGGTAGTTTTCTGTTGCTCCCGCTCGCCGCGCATAGCGTACCCTTCACGGTCGCCCTGCTGGTCGTCGCGTCGATCTGCATCTACGCGACCCTGAGCATCTTCTGGACGATCCCCACCGCCTATCTGGACGGCGGCGCCGCTGCAGCCGGTATCGCGACGATTACCGCAATCGGCGCGATTGGCGGCGCGGTGAGCCCTTCATTGGTCGGGATGCTGAAGGCCGAAACCGGCAGCGTCTACGCAGGTTTCGCGGTTATCGCCGTACTTCTGGTCGTGGGCATGGTCGCGCTGCTGTGGGCCGTGCCCGCGCCAGAACGCAAAGGATTGAGCACGGTGCAGCCGGCTACGTTGAAGTAAGCACTCGCCCGTGCTGTTCGTCAATCCAGATGACACACCACATAATCAGCAGCCGCGTCATCGCCGTACGCCTTGAAGTCCGCGAGCACCGTCTCGCGCTCGCGGACATCGGCAAGCACAGCCGGATCGAGTAGCGCGGTAATCACTTCTTCCTGTTCACGGCTCGCCTCCTCCACCACGTCGCCATAGGGGCCCCAGATCGCGCTCGCGCCGCACGTTTCCCAGCCGCCTGTCGTGCCGACGTGATTCGATAACAGCACATACATGGTGTTGTCGAAAGCGCGCGCAGGAAACCAGATGCGTGACTGGTGGTAGCCAGACTTCACGCTGAAGAGCGCGCTCACGAGATACGCGTGCGCGCCGTTTACCGCAGCGCGGCGCGCGTGCTCCGGAAAACCGGAGTCGTAGCACACGCCGAGCGCGAGCCGCCATCCGTCGATCTCCAGCATGCAGCCTTGCGTGCCCGGCCGGTAAATCTTCGTCTCGCCGCTGTAGAGATGCTGCTTGTGATACGGCTCGATCTGCTCGCCGGAACGGTTGAACACCAGCGAAGAAATATGAAGGCCGTTCGCCCCGCCTACGCCACGTGTTGCCGCGCCGACGATCACGGCGATCTCGCGCTCGCGGCAGATATCCCGAATCGGCTCGATGCGTGCATCGTGTCGGTCGAATGCGTATTTTGCGGGGTCACCCGCAATCAGGTCGGGCTCGTAGCCGCTTAGGAATTTCTCGGGGAAAACTACCAGTTTCGCGCCATGGTCGGCGGCGATACCGGCCAGTTCAACCGTTCTGGCAATGTTTGCCGTGACGTCGCCGGAAACGGGTTGCGCTTGCGCTGCGGCAATTCGCAGTGGCGCTTGCGGCAGCGCGGCCTGTTTGTTATTCAACACGAACTCCGTCAGGAATCGACTGTTGGGGTATGCCCGCCGGGGAGTGGCTTTGGCGCTTTGTATGGCGAGCGGGGCCTTGGCATTTAAACACGGGCTGCGTGCCGTGCGTGAGTGCGAAGGTAGGTTTGTGAAACACCTTCGATTATTCATGGCGCCTACGCGTAGCGGCAAATGACGCGGAAGGAGTTTGACTGGGGGCGTCGTTTTGTCGAAGGCGACACGGCATTGCTGTGCGTACTCCGACTGCCTTTTCGATGGACGGTTGCGGCTTCGAGTTGTTGTCCGCACAACCATTCGATTGGACAGCGGGATTGGAGAGTGAGTTGTTGTCGTTTGGGGAACTCGATGCCCCAGTGCATTGGCCTCGCGCGAGGGGATGGCCGCGAGCCGCGTGGTCGAGATATGCGTGATGTGATTCCGGACGGGACCTCAACGCGGGCGGCCGTTTACCGGCCGCCGCACGCTGTGCGGAACTCGCTGCATCAGTGACCGTGGCCACCGCCGTAACCACCACCATGGCCGCCGCTGCCACCGAAGCCGCCGCCGTTGCCATGGCCGCTACTGCCTTTGCCACCGTCACCGTGACCACCTTCGCCGTGGCCGCCGTTGCCGTGACCGCCGTTGCCGTGACCGCCGTCGCCGTGGCCACCATCGCCATGACCGCCGTTGCCATGACCGCCGTCGCCGTGGCCGCCGTCACCATGACCGCCGTCGCCGTGGCCACCATCGCCATGACCGCCGTCACCGTGGCCACCATCGCCATGACCACCGTCACCGTGGCCGCCATTGCCATGGCCGCCGTCGCCGTGGCCACCATCACCATGACCGCCATCACCATGACCGCCGTCGCCGTGGCCACCATCGCCATGACCGCCATCACCATGACCGCCGTCGCCGTGGCCACCATCACCATGACCGCCGTCGCCGTGGCCACCGTCACCATGACCGCCGTCGCCGTGACCACCGTTGCCATGACCGCCGTCACCGTGGCCGCCATTGCCATGGCCGCCGTCGCCGTGGCCACCATCACCATGACCGCCATCACCATGACCGCCATCACCATGACCGCCGTCGCCGTGGCCACCATCACCATGACCGCCATCACCATGACCGCCGTCGCCGTGGCCACCATCGCCATGTCCGCCGTCGCCGTGGCCACCATCGCCATGACCGCCATCACCATGTCCGCCGTCGCCGTGGCCACCATCGCCATGACCACCATCACCATGACCGCCGTCGCCGTGGCCACCGTCACCATGACCACCATCACCATGACCGCCGTCGCCGTGGCCACCGTCACCATGACCACCGTCACCATGACCACCGTCACCATGACCGCCGTCGCCGTGGCCACCGTCACCATGACCACCATCACCATGACCGCCGTCGCCGTGGCCACCGTCACCATGACCACCATCACCATGACCGCCGTCGCCGTGGCCACCGTCACCATGACCACCATCACCATGACCGCCGTCGCCGCCGTGATGCCCACCGTTACCACCGCCGTCACCATTGCCGCCGGTCCCGCCACTTCCGGTTCCACCGCTTCCGGTTCCACCACTTCCAGTTCCACCACTTCCAGTTCCACCACTTCCAGTTCCACCACTTCCAGTCCCACCACTTCCAGTCCCACCGTTCCCACCACTGCCACTCCCTGCACTTCCGGCACCGGATCCAGCCGCGCCGGACGTCGAACCGCCTCCACCACTATTAACTCCCGATCCAGTCGACGAAGTTCCGCTTCCATTGCTGCTCTGCGAACCCGAAGCCGATGTCGACCCCGAACCCGACCCCAGACCCGTAGCCGCTCCCGCAGCCACACCAATTCCACCGGACGCCCGCAATCCACCGTATTCCTGTTTGCAGCCAAGCGCGTCGAATAGCGGACAGTCGATCGGCAATACTTGCGCAATCATCAGCTTCGTCGAATTTGCCGACAGCGCTGCAGATGCGGCCGGGCTCGTTTGAGCACCAGCCATCGCCGCATAAAGACTCACAGCAACCGCCAATACCGCTTTGCCTGTCCCCAATGTCCGCGCGTCCCCGTTTTGCTTTTTCATTTCATTCTCCTAACCATATATTCCGAAAAACAGATCCAGATAACGAGTGAATCTCTGTTCGCTGTTAAAAATGAAACTTCAAGACCCGGTCGACATTGCCGCATCCGCTCGAACACCGCGCGACTTCGGACTTTCTCCCGAAGATAATCCCGGTCCGATTTGACGTGATCCGGGAGAAACGACTAGCTGTGCGCGAACAAAGCCTTGAAAAGAACACAGCAGGACCTGATGGACGTTGAAGTTATTCGGAGAGCCATCCAGTGACCGTTCGCTAGCCCACGCAATGCGATATTGCTGGCCGGTTTTCGATTAATTGCGTCGCTCGACTGTCAAAGATCGTTAATTACCGCCTTTAAAAAACGATGGAAATTTCTTTCCTTAGATATGCACTCCAAACTATCCATTATTTTTCCGTCCGGATATCTTCGCCAGATGAAATGAACAATCACGGGCGAATTTTCGACTTAATGGTGAGCAGTCTCTACGGAGAAAAGTAGACCGCGATGCGAGTAAATGTCTCGCATCAGTGTCTGCCCAGGCACAAACGAGAATTTACAAAGCCAGGAGTGAGGGCAACCACACACACCGTGCACATCGGGCAGGAAGCGCACTCCGTCATGCGCCTTGACATCTCCTCTGCACAAACGCTGTCGTTTTCGATGCGCCGCCCCACTGAACAAGCGAGAAAGCCGAATCAGGCGACAATAGGAAAATCGAAACCTCATCAACAACAGGAAAAGAGATGCTTTTATCCGAACAATGGGTGCTGGTAACGGGGGGCGCCCGCGGACTCGGCGCCGCGATCACGCGTGCACTGGTACGCGAAGGCGCGGGCGTCGTGGTGAATTACCGTAAGAGTGAAACGCTGGCTCACGCACTCAGAGACGAACTCGGCGACCGTATCGTGCCGATCCAGGCGGACGTGACCGATGCAGCGGCTGTCGCGCGTCTGTTCGAAACGGCGCAGGCGCAAGCCGGGCAGCCTATCGTGTCCGTGGTCAATAACGCGCTGGCCGACTTCCAGTTCGACGGCGACGCTCGCCCGAAAATCGACTCAATCGACTGGGCGCGCTTCCAGCAACAGTTGGACGGTTCGCTCAAGGGCGCGCTCAATACGATGCAAGCGGCCGCCTCGGGTATGCGCTCACGCGGATTCGGCCGCATCGTCAACGTCGGCACCAATCTGTTTCAGAACCCCGTGGTCCCCTATCACGACTACACCGCGGCCAAAGCGGCGCTGCTGTCGCTAACGCGCACCGCTGCTCACGATCTCGGCCCGGACGGCATCACGGTGAACATGGTGTCGGGCGGCCTGCTACGCACCACGGACGCGAGCGCGGCCACGCCGGAATTTGTTTTCGACCTGATCGCCAGTTCAACACCGGTGCGGCGCGTCACAACCCCCGAAGAGTTCGCCGACGCCGTGCTGTTCTTCCTGTCGCCTTGGGCGCGCGCGGTCACGGGTCAGAATCTGATCGTGGACGGCGGCCTCGTGAAGGGCTAATTGAAAGGCGCGCAGCAACGCCGCGTTCAACGTTCCGCTCAGCTCACCTCGACCACAACTTTGCCTCGCGCGCTACCGTCGGACAGTGCGTCATAAGCAAGCTGCGCGGAACTCAGATCAAAGCGCTGTGCGTCGAGGCGGGGCGCGAGCCTGTTTTCTTCAGCGAACCGCGCCGCCACATGCAGCATCTCGCCGTAATGCGCGCGGCCTTTGCCGGACAGCAACGCATGCAGCGTAAACACGCCTGAGTAAGTGGCTTCGCGAAACGACAGCGGCGCTAGCGCATGCGTGCCCCACCCGAGCGCGCTCACCACATGGCCGAAATGCCTCACGGCGGCAAACGATGCGTCGAGCGTCGCCCCGCCGACCGTATCGACGACCAGGTCGAAACCCACGCCATCCGTCGCAGACTGGACATATTGCTCGACCGACTGCGCACGGTAGTCGATCGGCCTAGCACCGAGCGCCTCGATCAAACTGCGGTCGCGCTCGCTCACTGTCGCAAAGACTTTCGCACCGAGCGCGAGCGCCAACTGCACTGAGACGTATCCGACCCCGCCCGCCCCGCCATGTACAAGCACCGTTTGCCCCAAGCGCAAATGCGCGCGATCGACAATGCCCGAGTACGCCGTGATGAAGGCAAGCGGCAGCGCAGCGGCTTCGCGCATCGAGAGATTGGACGGCTTCAAGGCCAGCAGATCCGCGTCGACACATGCGTATTGCGCCAGCGAGCCTTGCAAGCCACCCACGCCACCCGTCATTCCGTATACCTGATCACCCGCTTTGAAGGCGCCGACACCGTCGCCGACTGCCTCGACGACGCCTGCCATGTCGATCCCCAATACCGCCGGTAACGGGTGTTTCGCGTGCCCGGCGGCGCCGGCGCGGATCTTGGTGTCGAGCGGATTCAGGCCGCTCGCGGCGATTCGCACCAGAACCTCGCCGCGCGCAGGTTCGGGGCGCGGCAATTCAGTTAGTTCGAGCGGGCCGTTGTGCCGTTTGAGAACGAGAGCTTGCATGGACATAACGCTTCCCCTGCGATTGATTGTGAACGAGTCGATACAGGCATAGTCCTCCCCGCGATACAGCGTGTAAATCGACACTTCCGCACGGCACGCAAACAAAAATGCCACCGTTCGTCCACAAAAGTGTCGCCGCGCAACCACCACCACGGCGCACAACCAACACTTCTTCTCGCGGTCTTTTTCCGAAGCATTTCCACCATATGCAGCAGTGACGCCAGCCATGACTCGCCCCGCAACACGCGGACACTTGCCGCACGCGCTTTCGCGCGGCGTCGATCGCGGACGCGGGTTTACCTTCGTTTGACTTAAGGAAGCAGGGCCGTTTACTGGACGCAGTTTGAGCCAGCCCAGACGCTTTCAATTTACTTTGCCCAGCTGAATTGTGTTCTGGGAGCGTCTCCCATTATTTATGGAGGTGTGTCATGGTTAGCGTGTCCAGCAGCGCCGCCGGAGAACTCAAAGCCGCGATCCGAGGCGAATTGTTGCTGCCCGGCGACGCGGGTTTCGACGAGGCCCGCAGCATCTGGAATGCAATGATCGACCGGCATCCAGCGATGATCCTGCGCTGCGCCGGTGTGGCCGACGTGCGCCGCGGCGTAGCATTCGCGCGCGACAACAATTTGCCGCTGGCGGTGCACAGCGGCGGCCATAACATCGCCGGCACCGCGCTGTGCGACGACGGCCTCGTGATCGACCTGTCGCCGATGAAATCGGTACATATCGATCCGCTGGCGCGGCGCGCGTATGTCGAACCTGGCGCGACGCTCGCCGATTTCGACCACGAGGCGCAAGCGTTCGGGCTCGCCACGCCGCTCGGCATCAACTCGACCACCGGCGTAGCAGGTCTGACGCTCGGCGGCGGATTCGGCTGGCTAAGCCGCAGATACGGCATGACCGTCGACAATCTGATTTCAGCGGATGTGGTGACCGCCGACGGCGAGCTGCTGCACGCGAGCGCCGACTCGCATGACGATCTGTTCTGGGCGATTCGCGGTGGCGGCGGCAATTTCGGCGTCGTGACACGCTTCGAGTTCGCGCTGCATCCGGTCGGACCGCTCGTGTACGGCGGCCTCTTTGTGCTGCCGCTCGATCAGGCGAAAAATGCCCTGCTCCAGTACCGCACGGCTGCAGAACAGATGCCGGAGGAATTGAGCGTATGGGCCGTTTTGCGGCTTGCGCCACCGCTGCCGTTCCTGCCGCCCGAAGTGCACGGCAAGCCGGTCATTGTATTCGCCATGTGCTACTCGGGCCCCGTCGAAAAAGGCCCGTCCGTGGTGGAGGCCGTACGCGGCTTCGGCACGCCGGTCGGCGAACATCTTGGGCCGATGCCGTACGCCATGTGGCAACAGGCGTTCGATCCACTGCTGACGCCGGGCGCCCGTAACTATTGGAAGTCGCACAACCTCGACAAAATATCGGACGGTCTCATCGATGCACTGCTCGATGCGATTGGCAAGCTGCCGTCGCCGCAATGCGAAATCTTCTTCGGGCAGATCGGCGCACAGACGAGCCGGGTGCCGGTCGAAGCCACGGCCTATTCGAGCCGCGACACGCAATACGCGATGAACGTGCACGGCCGTTGGGACGACGCGAGCGATGACGAGCGCTGCATTGCCTGGGCCCGCGCTTTCTTCGACGCCGCCGCACCGTTCGCACTAGGCAGCGTGTACGTCAACTTCATGACAGAGGAGGAAGGCGCCCGGGTGGCTGACGCGTACGGGCCGAACTACGCGCGTCTCGTCGCCGTGAAGAACCGCTACGACCCGCGCAATTTGTTCCGCCACAATCAGAATATCCGCCCGGCGGCGTAGGGATCGAGGGGGAAGCGGCGTTGAATGCCGCGAATCCCCGCGAACGTCAGCGCATTACGGTTGTCTGAACCACAAGCCGTGGCGTCAGGCACGCTAAATGCTGGTTAGCACTAAATGCTGGTTAGCAGGCATACGGGCTCCAGGCGTATGGACGTGCCGGCGTCACGGCACTCACTGTCACATAAGAAAACGCAACCTTCACCACGCAAAAAGGAAAACAATCATGCGCAGACGACAATTCATCATGACCACGAGCGCTGCCTTGGCTACGGCGGGTTTTAGCCTTGCCGGTTGCACGACCACGTCGCCGTCCTCGAGCGCATCGCCGTCGGCAAACGCCGGCAAGCGCGACACAATCAACGCCGGTGTCGATTCCACGCTGTCGCGTCTGTACGCGAACGTCACCGGCTCGCGTGAACTGGTCGCCAAAGCGCGTGGCGTGCTCGTATTCCCGTCGGTGATTTCGGCGGGCTTCTGGGTCGGTGGGCAGTACGGTGAAGGTGCGTTGCGCGTGGCTGGACGCACGACGGGCTACTACAGCACCGTCGCGGGCTCGTTCGGTTTGCAGATCGGCGCGCAGTCCAAGGCGCTCGTGTTTCTGTTCATGACGCAAGAGGCGCTGGATAAATTCCTCGGCAGCCAGGGATGGGCAGCCGGCGCCGATGCAACGGTCGCCGTGCTGAAGGTCGGCGCGAACGGCGCGGTCGATACCTCGACCGCCACCAGCCCGGTCGAAGCGTTTGTACTGACGAACGGCGGCCTGATGGCTGGTTTGTCGCTCGAAGGCACCAAAGTCTCACGTCTGATCATCTGAGCGCGCTCCGCTCGCTAAAGACAGTCAGGCGCAGTCACGCGGCCTTGCAACCGGCTGCGTGACGCCGCCATCTGGCGGCGTCATCCGCGCCACGGCCGCAGCTCTGTTCGCCTCGCCAGGTCACATTGACCGGTCTGCTGTAAAATTCACCCGTTTTGCAATCCAGGCTGGCCACTGCTCTCTCCTGGCCACGACATTATTCTGTCTGGCGCCTCGTGTATCGCCACGCTGTTTGCCCCGGCTTCCCACTTCGCCGACCGCTCGCGGACGGCTTTTGTGTATGAAAGCGGCGGCACGCCACCTTTTACACATTGATAGCGCAGCCGCACGACCGACGCGCTCGCAACCCGCAATCACAGCTCCCTTCAGATGAACACCGCTAGTCCCACTCACGGTTGGCTCGCCAATCTTCCCGGTATCAAGAGCAATGTCCTCGCGGGTCTCACCTCGTCGTTCGCGTTGGTGCCGGAATGTATCGCCTTCGCGCTGGTCGCCCACCTCAATCCGCTGATGGGTCTGTACGGCGCCTTCTTCATCTGCACGATCACGGCGCTTTTCGGCGGACGGCCCGGCATGATTTCCGGCGCAGCCGGTTCGATGGCTGTGGTGATCGTGGCGCTGGTCGTGCAGCACGGCGCGCAATATCTGCTCGCCACGGTGGTGCTCAGCGGCATCCTGATGGTGCTGTTCGGCGCGTTACGGCTGGGCAAGCTGATTCGCATGGTGCCGCACCCCGTGATGCTCGGTTTCGTCAACGGACTCGCAATCATCATCGCGATGGCGCAACTGGCGCACTTCAGGCAGAGCACGCCGCAAGGCGAACAATGGCTGCACGGCAGCGCGTTGCTGATGATGTGCGGTCTCGTCGCGCTGACGATGCTGATCGTCTATCTGCTGCCGCGGCTCACACGCGCCGCGCCGCCCGCGCTGGTGGCGATCGTCGGCGTGGGGCTCTTCAGTCAGATTTTGCATCTGCCTACGCGTACGCTAGGCGACATGGCCCACATTGCCGGCGGCCTGCCGAGCCTGCATTTACCCAGCGTACCGATGAATCTCGACACGCTGCATGTAGTGCTGCCCTATGCGTTGCTGATGGCGATCGTCGGTCTGCTGGAAACGCTGCTGACTTTCAACCTGACCGACGAGATCACCGAAACCCGCGGCCAGCCGAATCGCGAATGTCTGGCGCTGGGCGCGGCGAATATCGCCTCGGGGCTGTTCGGCGGCATGGGCGGCTGCGCGATGATCGGGCAGACCATGATCAATCTGAATTCGGGCGGCCGTTCGCGGCTGTCGGGCATCGTCAGCGGCGTGATGATCCTGATGTTCATCCTGTTTCTGTCACCGCTGATCGAACGGATTCCGTTGGCGGCGCTGGTCGGCGTGATGTTCGTGGTGGCGCAGCAGACCTTCGCATGGGGCTCGCTGCGGGTATTGGGCAAGGTGCCGCGCAACGACGCGCTGGTCATCGTTGCAGTCACCATCATTACCGTGTTCTCCGATCTCGCGATTGCCGTGTTGTGTGGCATCGTGATCGCCGCGCTCAATTTCGCCTGGCAACATGCCCGCGAAATTCACGCGCATATCGAAGACCACGGCGGCGACAAAACCTACGTTCCACGCGGCACGCTGTTTTTTGCGTCGACCACCCGCTTTCACGAGCTTTTCGACCCGGTCAAAGATCCAGCCGACATCACGGTCGATTGCAGCCATCTGATGCTCGCGGACCATTCCGCATTGGCGGCGCTGCAGGGACTGGTCGAACGCTACCGGAAAGCCGGCAAGCAACTACGCGTGAAAAATCTGTCGGAGCGCAGCCTGCGCCTGCTGACCCAGGCCGGCGTTGAGATATCAGGAAACGGCGACCTTCTTCATCGGCGCGCGTCGCTTTAATGGCCGCGTTCAAGGCCGCGTTGAAGACAATTCACTCGACCGGCAGCACAAGCGAGGCAACTTCACAACGCGGCCACTGCTGCAGCACCTCGGGCGCCAACAGCAACTTGGCCGCCCGCACCCCTGCCCCCATCACGATCTGAGCGCGCTCCATGACCGCGGCGTCGACGAGGATGCGCCAGTCGTCCGGCAAGCCAAAGGCAGTAATTCCGCCGAACTCCATCCCGCTATGCTCCACCGCGGCCTCCCGCCTGGCGAACGAAAGGCGCTGCGCACCCAGCGCCGCCTTCACCGCACCGTTAATGTCGAGGCGCAGCGAACCCAGCGAAACGAGCGCCGCGTAGTGCTCGGCACCCTCCTTCTTGTAGCGGATCACGATCGTGTTGGCGCAGTCATCAAGGCCGAAGCCGTAGCGCGCGCTGAATTCGGCGGTGTCAGAAGCGTCATCGCTAACGGCAAATACGGTGACGCCCTGAGCCGGCAAATTCTCGACGACATGCGCTGGCAAATGCGCGCTCAATTGTTCCGCAGGAATGATGTCCAGCTGCTTTACGGGTTCGTGCGAGTGCATAGTGATCAAAGTGAAGGTCCAACGGCATTCTAACGGCACACCTGCTTGCGGCGCATCACGCCCATGCGCAAACAGCACTTGATATAGTGACAGGCACAAGGTTTGCGAAAGGTGTCGATGCGAAGACTGCGTCGATGCCACCTCAACGGCACGCACACGGCGCATCCGGCGCCAGTATCCCATTGAGAAAAACGACCATGGACATCGACACGCTTTCCGCCGAGAACCTTCAACTGGTGGCCCGCAAGCAGGCCAATTGGGCAATCGGCGCATTCAAACAGTTTGCCGACGACCGTTGCGCGGCCATGGCCGCCAGCATCGCTTTCTATGCGGCATTCTCGCTCGCGCCCACGCTGGTCATGGTGATCGCCGTGGCCGGCTGGTTCTTCGGCGCTGAAGCCGCGCGCGGTGAGTTGTTCAACCACATTCACGGCCTGCTCGGCGACCAGGCCGCCGCGGGCGTGCAGACCATCGTCGAGAACGCCCATCACAGCGGCAGCGCCGGTGGCGTCGCGGCCATCATTTCATTCACGATGCTGGCGATCGGCGCCTCGGCGACCTTCTCATCGCTCAATAGCGCACTCAATATGGTGTGGCCGTACACGGGGCCGCGCTCGTCGAGCGTGATCGCGCTGGTGCGCGTGCGCCTGATTTCGTTCGGCCTCGTGCTTGGTGTCGCGTTCCTGCTGATCGTCTCGCTGGTGCTCGATACGGTCATCACATTCATCGGCAAATGGCTGTGGGGAAACTCGCCGTATGTGGTGATCGGCAACCTGCTGCAACTCGGGGTCGGCCTGCTGGTGCTGGCGTTCGCCTTTGCCGGCCTGCTGAAGTTTTTGCCCGACGCCAAGGTGCGCTGGCGCGATGCGTTTGTCGGTGGGATCGTCGCGGCCGTACTGTTCTCGGCGGGCAAGAAACTATTCGCGCTGTATATCGCGCACGCCGGGATGGCGAGTTCGTTCGGCGCGGCCGGCTCGCTCGCGGTGTTGCTGATGTGGCTGTACTTCTCGGCCGCCGTGCTCCTGCTCGGCGCGGAATTTTCAGCGGCGCGCGGGCGCATGCACGATCCGCGCGGCGGATGGGGCATGCAGGAAGACTCGCCGCCTGGCAGCCGCGCCATGCTTGCTTCGGTGCTCGCGGCATCGACGGTATCGGCTGATGCGCGACCGCGCGTGCAAGACCGTGAATCACGCGCTGCGGGCGCCGCGCCGGCAACGGGAGCGGCAGCCGCCGCGGCGCTTGCCGCAACCGCTCCGGCGTCGGCTTTGCCGCAGATGGAATCGCAAAAGAAGGCTTCGCCGCGGGCGACCGCGGTCAAGGTCGGCCGCACCGTCGTTCGTGCTGAAGCGCAGGCAACGCGAGTCGCCGCCGTCACGCTGGTCGAAGCCGGCCGCACGGCCGTCGCGGCCGATCGCTATGTCAAACGGCATCCGTGGACCTCGGTGCTGCTAGCCGCGGCGGCCGGACTGGCAGCCGCGACCGTGGCGCGCCGCAACGGGAAACGATAGCGGCCGTCACGAGCGGCGACCCCACACTGCGCGGCCGCGCCTCGCGCTAACAAGCGCTGGATATGACTGCGCCGATGCGAAGGCCATCACATCGGACCGCAACGGCAAGTCTCCGCCCAAAAGGGTGCAACCGCAGCGGTTGCGCCTGCTCACACCGCACAAATTCTGTCCAGCGCGCACGTCAAGCGAAAACACGGCCCCATTTTTATATGGGCGCTACAGAACGGCGAGAGTAGTTAGACGACTAAATTACAAATGCCATTCAAACATGTGTCTAAATTGAGGGTACCGGACCCTTCACTATCAACGAAACAACAATAATGCGCAGTCAACGAATAAATATTGCGGAAATAGCAATAATCGTTAACGGGCTTTAAATACAAGGCTTTGCGTCGTTTGTCACTTTTTAGAGACAGTCTTTTTTTTCCTGTTCTTGCCGGTTGAGGCAGTGAGCTATTCTCCTTTCCGCAACAAAGAAACTAATCATCTGCGTGGAGAAATGGATGAAACGAATCGCACTGTCTACCCTCTCGCTGGCGCTTCTGGGCGTCACCGGCGTGGCACATGCTCAAAGCAGCGTTACCCTCTACGGCCTGATCGATGAATCGATCCAGTTCGCGCACAACACGGTTGACGCTTCCGGCAAGAACTCGAATCAAACCGGCCTGGTCGGCGGCAACCTTCAAGGTAACCGTTTTGGCCTGAAGGGCACGGAAGACCTCGGCGGCGGCCTGAAGGCGATCTTCCAGTTGGAAAACGGCTTCGACATCAATACCGGCAAGCTGGGTCAAGGCAACAAGATGTTCGGTCGTCAAGCCTTCGTCGGCCTGTCGGGCGATCAGTGGGGCACGGTCACGCTGGGTCGTCAGTACGATCCGGTGGTCGACCTGGTTCAACCGCTGACGGGTGACAACTACTTCGGTTCGACCTTCGCAACGCCGGGTGACGTTGACAACAACGACAACACCTCGCGCACGAGCAGCGCCGTCAAGTACACCTCGCCGGTGTGGAGCGGCTTCCAGTTCGAAGGCATGTACGCATTCGGCGGTGTGGCTGGCGCAACGGGTTCGGGTCAAACGTGGTCGGGTGCAGCAACGTACTCGACGGGTCCGTTCAGCGTGGCAGCAGGTTACTTCCGCGCCGACAACCCGAGCTCGACGGCTCTGCGCTCGACTTGGGGCGGTACGTCGGACGGCACGTTCGACAACCAGATCAGCAACATCTACGGTACGGCCAAGTCGATCGGCATCGCTTCGGTGGCAGTTCAGTACGTAGCAGGCCCGTTCACGGCCAACCTGCGCTACAGCAACGCTCAGTACAAGCCGGATGCACAATCGGGCTTCGGTTCGACCGAGAAGTACAACGTTGGTGGCGCCTACCTGGGTTACCAGGCAACGCCGGCAATGCTGGTGGGCGTGGGCTACGTCTACACGAAGGCTAGCGGCGATACGGGCGCAACGTATCACCAGGTTTCCCTGGGCGGCGACTACAACCTGTCGAAGCGCACGGACATCTACCTGGTCGGCGCATATCAGCACGCAAGCGGCAACCAGCGCATTCCGAACGCAACCGGCACCGGCTCGGTCATCGTCGACGCTGGCGCAGCGATCGGTTCGTACGGCTACAACTCGGCTACCAGCTCGCAAGAACTGGTCAGCCTGGGCATCCGCCACAAGTTCTAATCGAGCTTGACGGACTGCTGAAGCAACACGCAGTTGAAAACCAGCCACGGGCGCAAGCCCGTGGCTGGTTTTTTTCGTCTGCCGATCCGTACGCTACTACCCTGAACCGCCTAGCGCCGCTGGGCCTTGCCCTTCTCCGCCTGCGCCAACGTCTGTGCGGGCTTCGCATCGAGCTCATGCTCCACGCCGTCCGCACCCACCGGCGCGCGATGCAGCACCAGTGCCCGCTCACGCTGCAGCAGCGGCACATTGGGCGAATCCTGCCAGTCCGGATCGGGAATTTCGCCGAACACCTGGCGCAAGCGCTCGCCCCATGTGCGATGAATCATCTCGAAGTACGCATTGTCGTGATCGATCGAGACGAAGCGCGTGACGTGCAGCGCATCTTTCTCGTAGACGAGCAGATCGAGCGGCAAACCGACCGACAGATTCGAGCGCAGCGTCGAATCCATCGAGATCAGCGCGCACTTGGCGGCTTCGTCGAGCGGCGTGGACGGCGTGAGCACGCGGTCGATGATCGGCTTGCCGTACTTGGCCTCGCCGATCTGGAAATACGGGTTCACGGCCGACGCTTCGATGAAATTTCCCGCCGCGTAGATCATGAACAGACGCGGCCGGTTGCCTGCGATCTGGCCGCCGAGAATGAAGCTGCAATTGAACTCGACGCCGAATTCCTGCAACGCCTCGGCTTCGCGCTGATGCACGCAACGCACCGCACGGCCGATCACTCGGGCCGCGTCAGCCATAGTGGGCGCGTTCCAGAGCGTGGGCAGCGAGGGATCGGCAGGCTCGGACAGTTCGTGGAGCACCGCTTGCGTGAGCGACAGATTGCCGGCGCCCAGCAGCACGAGCATGCGTTCGCCCGGTTGCTCGAACACCGACATCTTGCGTGCGGTGCTGATGTGATCGACGCCCGCATTGGTGCGCGTGTCCGAGAGGAACACGAGCCCGTCGTCGACGGACATCGCTACACAGTAAGTCATAAGGAAAGGTACCCGCGAAAGACGACAGAACGGCGCTATTGTAATGCGGCGCGCATGCACCTTACCCCTATTACGGCGCGTGCGGGCCTAATCTGAAGCGCTATGCGGGCTGACGCTCATCCAGGCCCCTCGTCAGGCCTGCTGGCAGGCGTCACCCCTATGATGCCAAGGCCGGCCCAGGGGCCTGTCAGGCGGCCGGTCAGCGCCCCTGGAGCCTGCCCCCTGGCCCCTCTATTGCGCCAGTTGCGCACTGACCGTGACGGACACCTTCAGTTGCTCCTCCAGCCCGCCGATACGCCGTCCGCGCACTGGCGCTGCGGCTTCGTAGTCGCGCGCCACGGCGAGCCGGCAGTAGATCTCACTGGCAAACGCGGCGTGCGTGACGTCGACGGAAATCCAGCCCTTGCCGTCGAGCCATACGTCGACCCATGCGTGACTCGCTCCGTGCTCGACTTCGCCGGGTTCGATGTAGCCGCTCACGTAACGCGCCGGAATGCCGCGCGCGCGACAGCATGCCAGCATCAGATGCGCATGGTCCTGGCACACGCCGTTGCCGAGCGCGAGCGCCTGGGCGGCCGTGCTGGTAACTTCGGTGATGCCCGGGTTGTACTTCACGCGCTGCACGATCTGCTCGGACAACGCAATCAGATTGCTCGAACTCGCAAGGCTCGGCACCGATCCGGCCAGTTCGCGGATCGCCGCGTCGGCCTCGGTGAGACGCGTCGAGCAGGTGAAATGCTCGAGCGGAATCGGGCCGACTGCGTCGGGCAGTTGGCCGTCGATCAGCGGGATCGTGTCCACTTCGCCCGCTACGTGCAGACGAATCTCGCCGTGCGGTTTGTTGATGACGAGCGTATGCAGCACATTGCCATAAGCATCGAAGGTGGCGTCGAGCTTGCCGGGCGCATCGATGCTCCAGCGCCGCACCACCTGCGAGGCGCCGCTCGACGGCGTCAGACGCAGTTGCTGGATCGAATAATGGACAGTCGCTTCGTAACGATAGGACGTGTCGTGGCGGATCGTCAGGTACATATAAAACTCCGTCAGGCGACTGGCAGCATCAGATAGGTACGCGCAACCAGATTACCAAGCTCGAACACGCGAGCGAGGAACTGCGTCAGATAGGCGTGCAGGCCGGCTTCGAAAATCTGCCGGATGTCGGAGTACACCAGCTCGGCGCGCAGCTTGCCGGCAAATCGCTCACACTGGTTCGAGCCCGCCGTGCGCAGCATCGCCAGATTCGCGCAGACGCCTTCGAGCGAAGCGAGCAGCGAGCGCGGCATCTGCTGGTTCAGGATCATCAGTTCGACCACCCGCGCCGGCGTGACGACATCGCGATACACCTTGCGATAAATCTCCAGCGCCGACACCGAACTGAGAATCGAAGTCCAGTAGTAGAAGTCTTCGAGCTGGCGCGCGGCATCGCGTGAGTTCGGCTCGACGTCGGCAAAGCGCACGTCGAGAATCCGCGCGGTGTTGTCGGCGCGTTCGAGGAAGGTACCGAGCTGTGTGAAGAAGAACGCGTCGTCCTGCAACGCGGTGCCGATCGTCACGCCGCGTGACAGGTGGGAGCGGAACTTCACCCACTCGAATAGCGCGCCTGGATTGCTCGACGCCTGCCCGGACGAGGCGCGTTCGTTGAACTCGAGCCAGGTGTCGTTGATGGTTTCCCACCATTCGGTCGTCAAGGTGCCGCGCACGGCGCGGGCGTTTTCGCGCGCGGCCTGCAAACATGAATGAATGCTCGACGGATTGGTCGCATCGGCCACCATGAAATCGAGCACATGTTCGCGGGTCGGTTCGTCGTAGCGTTGCGCGAAGGCAGACTCGAGTTCGGAGATGCGCAGCACCGAACGTTGCGTGCGCGCATCCTGTTCGGGCGTTTGCGGCAACAGCAGTGCCTTCAGGTTGATGTCGAGCATGCGGGCGGTGTTCTCCGCGCGCTCCATGTAGCGGGCCATCCAGAAAAGGTGATCGGCGGTTCGGCTTAGCATGACGGCGTTCCGTATCTGATGACGCGGGACCTTTGCAAAAGTAAAAGGTCCGCGCTGGTTATCCGTGTGCGCCGGCGGCGGTTTGACTGCTGCGCCGGCGCGTCAGGTTGCGGGCGCGGTTGCCTGCATGGCTACAGGAGATGCTGCACGAGCTGTGACATGAGCCACTGCAGCAACCGCATTGGCAACCGCGTCAGTCGACCATCCACGTATCTTTGGTCCCGCCCCCCTGCGACGAATTGACGACGAGCGAGCCCTCCTGCAAGGCCACGCGCGTGAGACCACCCGCGCACATCGTCACGCTCTTGCCAGACAGCACGAAGGGGCGCAAGTCGATATGACGCGGCGCAATGCCCGCTTCGACAAAGGTCGGACACGCGGAGAGCGCCAGCGTGGGCTGCGCGATATAACCGGCGGGCCGCGCAATCAGACGTTCGCGGAACGATTCGATTTCGGCTTTCGTCGACGCCGGCCCCACCAGCATCCCGTAACCGCCCGCGCCATGCACTTCCTTCACGACCAGCTCGGCCAGATGAGCGAGCGTGTACGCGAGGTCGTCGGGCTTGCGGCACTGGAACGTGGGCACGTTATTGAGGATCGGCTTCTCACCCAGATAAAACTCGATCATTTCCGGCACGTACGGGTAGATCGATTTGTCGTCGGCGATGCCGGTGCCCATGGCGTTCGCAAGCGCCACGCGTCCGGCGCGATAGGCGGTCAGCAGACCCGGCACGCCCAGCGCCGAGTCGTTGCGGAAGGCGAGCGGATCGAGAAAATCGTCGTCGACGCGGCGGTAGATCACGTCGACACGCTTCGGCCCCTGCGTGGTGCGCATGAACACATAGTTGTCGTCGACGAACAGATCCTTGCCCTCCACCAGTTCGACGCCCATCTGTTGCGCGAGGAAGGTGTGCTCGAAATATGCCGAGTTATACATGCCCGGCGTGAGCACCACCACGACCGGATCGTCGACGCCTTCGGGCGCAACCGAGCGCAATGTGTCGAGCAGCAGATCGGGATAATGTGCGACCGGCGCAATGCGGTTCTGCACGAACAGCTCGGGGAAAAGCCGCATCATCATCTTGCGGTTTTCCAACATATAGGACACGCCCGACGGCACCCGCAGGTTGTCTTCGAGCACGTAAAAGTCGCCCTCGTCGCCCGCGCGGACCACGTCGACCCCGGCGATATGCGCGTAAACACCGAGCGGCACGTTAACACCCTGCATTTCAGGCCGGTATTGCGCGTTGGTATAGACCTGTTCGGCCGGCACGATACCGGCGCGCACGATGTTGCGATCGTGATAGACGTCGTGGATAAACAGATTGAGCGCCTGCACCCGTTGGCGTAAACCGGCCTCCAGGGTCTGCCATTCGCTGCGCGGAATGATGCGCGGAATCAGATCGAAGGGAATCAGCCGCTCGGTGCCGGACAAATCGCCGTTCACCGCGAAGGTGATGCCGACCCGGCGGAACAGCAGGTCGGCTTCCGCACGTTTGCGTGCGATCGCCTCATTGCCCTGCTTCACCAGCCACCTCTCAAAGCGCGCGTAGTGTGGCCGCACGGCATCGTCATGATGACGCATCTCGTCATAGCATCGCATGTCACGCCCCGCTCTTGTTGTCGGATAGAAGGCGAATGCGCTGCGCATTCGGTGTTCGACAATCGTTGAAGCAAGCGCTATGCCATTCGGCTTTTCACGTGCTAAACACGGTGCATGCACGCCAAGAGCGCATCCTGACCGGCATGGCCTCGCTGCCATCGTACTGCGGCGGCCCATGATGCGCTAGTACGGTGCATAAGGGGCACCGTGGCGGGCGGCGGCGAATGCGCGGACCGCAGCAGGCGCGCATAAAAAATCCCCGGGGATTTGCATCCACGGGGATTTGGACAACTCGCACTGCGGGTCGGCTCAAACGTTAATCACGGTTAAAAGCGTACGGTTAAAAGCCCACGGCTAAAAACGCACCGTTAAAAACCCACGCTCAAAAACCGCGACAACGCATCAAGCACGATCAGCCTGCTGCTGCGTCTTTCAGCTTCTTCAGCGGACGTGCCTTGATGCGCACGCTAGCCGGCTTGGCCGGGAACCAACGCTCTTCGCCCGAGAACGGGTCTTTGCCGAAGCGCTTCTTCTTCGCCGGCACAGCTTGCACGACGATCTTCAGAAGACCCGACAGCGTGAATTCGCCAGCGCCCTTCTTGTGCACTGCGCCGAGGATCGTGTCTTCGAGCGCGGCCAGCACAGCCTTGGCAGCCTTCGGTTCAACAGCAGCGCGTTCAGCGACGTGAGCAGCCAGCGAGGCCTTCGTGAAGGTGTCCTTGATCGGCGACGGAGCGCTGGACGCCTTCACGGCGACCTTCTTAGCTGCGACGGCTTTCTTCGCAGGAACTTTCTTTGCAGCAACCTTCTTGGTCGGTACCGGGGCAGCAGCCTTCTTGGCCACCTTTTTTGCGGAAGTCGGCATGTTTCTCCTACCTGTAGTGGTCAGTGAATTGCACGAAGCGCATACGGTATGTGCACGCTTCAACGCCGGATTCTACAAGCGCTAATGCGATTTGCGCGACTCTTTTGTGTATAACAGCGAAGGTTTGTTGCGTGGCGCAGACTGCGCAACACATTTTGATCCTTGTTTTAGCGGGTAAACGTGCGTCGGCGAGGTCTGCAACACGAACACGTAACGCGCGTTACAAGTCGTTTCGATGCATGAATAGAGGCACTTTCGGTGCCGGGCGATGCCCGGCGGATCGCGAATCGAAGCGACGCGATCGCCAGATCGCCGCTCTCCGGCGCGCTCGCGATGCCGATTCACGCGGCGGAAAAAACACGCCCCCTGCAGCGAAAGTCTCTGCAGGGGGCGGCTAACGTTGCTCTGCGACAGAAAATCGCAGGCCGCTTCAACGCGCGATCAGGGCCGGCTGACGTGTTTCAGATCGTGCTCGCTCTCTTTTACGTGGGCCCAGTACGCGTCTTCGTCACGCGCCATGCCGAGTTCGCCATTGCGATACGCGATTGCCAGCGCCAGATTGGCCTCGGGTAACTCCGCACTGGCCGCGCGTGTCAGCCATTGCAACGCCAGGACGTCGTCGTGCGGCAGCGTCGTGCCGAAACGATATTCGTTGGCGAGCTGGAATTGCGCGAGCGGCACGCCCGCTTGCGCAGCCTGTTCCAGCCAGCGAATCGCGAGACGCGGATCACGCGCGACGCCGTAGCCGTTGCGATAAAGCGTCGACAGATCGTAAGCAGCCTGCGGATCATGCAATGCGGATTCGCTCAACCAGCGGCGGCTTTCCACGTAATCCGGCGTAATGCCGGGCAGTCCGCGCAACAGCAGATGTCCGAGTGTGGCTCGTGCGCCCGCCACACCGCCGAGCGCAAGTTGACGATACAACTCGACGCCTTGGCGCCGTTCGTGGAGTTGCGCCGAGCTCACCAGCACGTCGGCGAGAGCCTCACGCGCCGCCGCGTTACCGAACGCCGCGGCGAGGCGCAACCGCCACACCGGCCACGCCGCGTGCGTGGCCGTGCCCTGCATGCGCCAAGCGTCGATTTGCACATTCGACACGGGCGTCGCCACGCGCGTGGCCGCGACCGTGGCGAGCGTACCGGCGGCAATCACGACGGCCACCGCGATGGTCGCCGCCACGGCCGCGGGCTGCAAAGAGAAGCGCGCGGTCATTGGTTGAGGTTCACCGAGTAGACCGCAAGACCCTTGCCGGTGCCGTCGTCGGTCTGGATCTGGGTAACGTTGGTGATGCCGTTGGTCTGCGCGAGCGCCACCAGGTTCGGCGCCGCCTTGAACGTCACCTGCCCGGCCGTCGCCACTTTCGTGAAACGCCAGCTACGGTCGCTGCCGTTGTTCGCCGCCTTGATGGCCTGCACCTTCTTGATGTAAGCGATCAGGACGTCGCGGCTTGCATCTGGCGAGGCGTAAATCGTCTTGCTGCCATCCAGACCCGGGAAATTGCCGCCGCCGCTCGCGCGATAGTTGTTGGTCGCGACGATAAACGACTGCGCGTCCGAGATCGCCGCACCCTGATATTTCAGGTTGCGGATCCGGCTGCCGACGGCCTGCGTGACGTCGATCTCATAGCTGAAATCCTTCGACGTGATGATGTCGAAGTTATAGCCCGGATAGGTACTGACCAGCGCCTGCGCTGCCGTATTGGCCGGATCGATCTTGTTGAAGCGCTTCGCTGCGGTTTCGAGCCACGCCTTCAGATCGGCGCCCGTCACCTTCACCGCGTAGATCGTGTTCGGGTACAGGTAGAGGTCGGCGGCGTTGTTGATCGCAACGTTGCCTTGCGAGACGTCGGTGAAATCGTTGCCGCCGCCAAAGCCGCTCTTGAACGGCGCGCTCACCGACAACACCGGAATGCCCGCATATTGCGGCAGATTCGCGGAAATGTAGTCCTGCACGTAAGCGGCCTGCGCCTGGTTGACGATCTCGATGGCCGATACGTCGCCCACATCCGCGAAATAGGTGCTCATGCGGAAATCGGTCGTGCCGATCGGTGTTTTCACATAGTTGATGGTCGCGTTGTGTTCGGCTGCGATCGCCTGCGAAATCGCCGGATCGACTGCCACGTAGCTGTTATCCGCGTTCTGGATCGAGCGCGCTTCCGCCGTGCTCGACGTGCGGTCCACCGTCCAAGTACCGTTCGTGTAGTTCAGCGCGAGTTTGATCACGCCGAGATGCTTGCCCCAGAAATTCGCCATCACGGTCGGCACGCCGTTGACGGTGCCCTTCACCTTGTCGACGCCCGGCAGGTTGAATTGCGTGACCGTGCTGTTCTTGTCGGGGAATACCTGATGCGAATGGCCGATCAGCATCGCGTCGATGCCGGGCACCTTCGAAAGATAGTAGCTGCCGTTTTCCATCGACGGCGAATAGGTCGAATTGTCGAGCCCGCCATGCGACATCGCGACGATAATCTGCGCGCCCTTCGCCTTCATTTCCGGCACGTACTTCGACGCACTTTCCACCAGCCCCTGCGTGTAGACGTTGCCGTCGAGCCAGCGCTTGTCCCATGCCATGATCGCGGGCGGCGTGAAACCGATCACGCCGATTTTCACCGGCGCGCCAATGGTCTTGCCGTCGGGCGTCGTGGCGGTGAGCGTGCGCTCGAGGATCGTGTACGGCCTGAAAATCGGCTGCTGCGATTTCGCGCCGAGCACGTTCGAGAGCACCAGCGGAAAGTTCGGCCCCGCGCATGCCGGTTGCGACGCGACCGGGCTCATGTTCGGCACGTCGAATGCGTTGCCGGTGACTTGCGCAAGGAACGGCAGGCCGTAGTTGAATTCGTGATTGCCGATCGTGCCCGCGTCGTACTTCAGCAGGTTCATCACCTTGTAGACGCCGAGCGTCGTCTTGCAATCGATCGGCGCGACCTGCGCCTCGTAGTCGGCGAGCGCTGTGCCCTGGATCGTGTCGCCGTCGTCGAGCAACATCGTGTTCGGGAATTCCTTGCGCGCCGCCGCGATCAGCGTCGCCGTGCGCTCCAGACCGAGCGACTTGTCTTCAGCCAGCTTGTAGTAATCGTAGCTGAGGAGATTGGTGTGGATGTCGGTGGTTTCCAGCAACGCGAGCGTCGCCTTCGTACCGTTCGCCACCTGCGGCTGCGACTGCGGCGTATCGATGTCGCTGCTGCTGCATGCCGCGATGCCGATCGCGCTCAGCGCGCCTAGTGCACCCAGGGCACCGGCCGCGCGAAGCGTGCGCATCCTTTTTCCTGCCATAAACGTAACTCGCATCCCTGCCATCCTCCGGTTTGTCGTGTTGTCGCGCCGGTCCATCCGGGCCGGCACTGCCTTACAAACAATTACAGAGGCGCAAGGTTACGATTGCTTTGTGACACTGATTTGTATGGCGTTAGATAGGTTTAAGTAATGTTATTACGTGTTCCGGGTCGTCAGCGCGTGAGGCGCGGCAGGATACCGGCGAGCTTCGTGAGCGCCGCGTCGATATGTTCGACGGCGATGCTGCCGTAGCCGAACATCAAGCTGGGCTGC
Organism: Paraburkholderia sediminicola; assembly: GCF_046026855.1. GTDB lineage: Bacteria > Pseudomonadota > Gammaproteobacteria > Burkholderiales > Burkholderiaceae > Paraburkholderia > Paraburkholderia sediminicola_A. The sequence continues at coordinate 68,339 of NZ_JAQQET010000015.1, forward strand.
GGCTTCACGCGCTGATGAAACGGTGCGAGCCCATACAAACCGATCGACGCTTCACGCGCGGCGCTCACCAGCGCCGCCTCGGTCAACGGCGCCTTCAGCCGCGTGGCCATATGGATGCCGGCGACCGGCACGATCGGTTCGAACCACGGCGCGAGATCGCCCCGCAGATGCTTCAGCAGCATCGCGCGACGGCCCGCATAGATCTTATGCATGCGCCGCAGATGTTTGGCGAAGTCGCCATTGAGCATGAAGGTCGCGAGCGCGGTTTGCGTGAGCGTGCAGCCGTGCCAGTCGGCGATCTGCCGGGCCTTGAAAAGCGGACCATAGAGGGAGGCCGGCGGCACCACGTAGCCGACCCGCAGCTCCGGGAAAATGGTCTTCGAAAACGTGCCCACGTAGGCGACGAGACCGGCGCGGTCGAGGCTTTTCAGCGGCTCCATCGGCCGGCCTTCGAAACGGTACTCGCAGTCGTAATCGTCCTCGATGATCACGGCGCCACGTTTCTGCGCCCATTCGAGCAACTCGACGCGCCGCTCCAGACTCATCGGCATGCCGAGCGGGAACTGATGCGAGGGCGTCACGTAGACAAGCCGTGCCTTGTCCGGGAGCTTGCTCACGATCAGGCCTTCGGCGTCCACCGGCACCGGCACCACGCGTGCGCCCGTGGCCATGAAGCATGCTCGCGCCGGCGGGTAGCCGGGGTCTTCGAGCGCCGCGATTTCGCCGGGACGCAAGGTGATGCGCGCGATCAGATCGAGCGCGTGCTGCGCGCCTTGCGTGACGATCACCTCATCCCAGTTGCTCACGACCGCCCGGTTGAACGCCAGGTAGCGCGAAATCGCGAGACGCAACTCCTGCTCGCCGGCCGCGTCGCGGTAGGTGCCTGGGCCGCGCGCCTGCACACGCAAAGCGTGGTTCACACAACGGCGCCAGACGTCGAAGGGGAACAGCGATTTGTCGGTCGCGCCGCCGACGAAATCGTGCGGCGAGGCCACCGTGGGCAACGGCAACGGCAGGGGCTCGGACATCTGCTCCCACAGAGGCTGGGCGCGCGCCGCCGATTTCGGTTTCGCTTTCGCCCGTTCGCGCGCCGTCTCGGCGGCCCGAGCATGCGGCGAGCGCTCCACCGGCAGACGCTCCAGACCGTCCGCCACGAAGGTGCCCGAACCGGCGCGAGCACTCAGATAGCCCTCAGAAAGCAACCGTTCGAATGCCTCGAGCGTGGTCTTGCGCGACACGCCCAGTTGCGTGGCGAGGTCGCGCGTGGACGGCAAACGCGTGCCGCCGGCGAGGCGCCCTTCGAGTACGCCGGCACGCAACTGCCGATAGATCTGTCCGGACAGATCGTGACGCCCTTCTACCGCGATATGGATCTCCATCCGAGTGGTTACCTCAAATATCCGAGAAATGGTTATTCCGAAAGACCAATACCAATCGTAAGCTTACCTCCATCGCCGCCATCGGAGCGGAAACTTACGATAAGGAACAGTGCATGCAAGCCCGTCTCGACTTCTACAAAGCCAGCCCAAGCGGCACCCGTGCGATGCTCGCGCTCGAAGAAACCATTGGCAAAAGCACGATCGACAAACCGCTCGCGGAACTGGTGCGGATCCGCGCGTCACAACTGAACGGCTGCGCGTTCTGCCTCGACATGCACGTGACGGACGCGCGCAAGCACGGCGAAACCGAACGGCGTCTGGCAACGGTAGCGGCGTGGCGCGAAGCGCCGTTCTTCACCGATCGCGAGCGTGCGGCGCTCGAATGGACCGAATCGGTCACGCTGGTCGCGCAAACACGCGTACCGGACGAGGTGTGGGAAGCGGTGAAGCCGCATTTCACCGAACAGGAGATTAGCGACCTGACCTTGTTGATCATTGCGATCAACGGCTGGAACCGGATTGCGGTTTCTTTCCGGAAAATGCCGGAGTAAATGTGCGGAGTAGATGCGCGCCGCAGATTACTCCGCCACCGCCCCACTCAATGCAGCGGTTTGCCGCGCATTCTCACGCGCTTCGTCGCTGCAACGCTGATGTTCACGCGACAGCTTGCGCATCAGCGGCAACAGCAGCACGGCAACCAGCGCACCCACTGCCGCGAGCCAGCCCAGGCCCGTAAACAGCTTGACGTACAACGGCAACGATTCGAGCGGGTCCATATCGCCCGCCGGCATCTGCGCGAAGTTCGCGACCACGCTGCCCAGATACTGCGACACGCCGGTTGCCACGAAATAAGCGCCCATCATGAAGCCGCTCATCCGCGCCGGCACGTAGCGCGCGATCATCGCGAGACCCAGCCCGCTCACCAGCAGTTCACCGAGCGAATACAAGCCGTAACCGCCCACCATGAACCATGACGACACGCGCCCGTTCACCGCATAGTTGCCGCTCGCCGCATACACGAAGAAGCCAGCCGCCACCACCGCGAAGCCGAACGCGTACTTGACCGCCACCGGCACGTCCTTGCCGCTCTTCGCGAGCTTCGTATAGAGCAACGCGAGCAGCGGGCTCAGCAACATGATCCAGATCGGATTGAGGGCCTGGAACTGCGCGGCGCTCCACGTGAACAGCGTCTCGCCGAACAGCACGAAGCGCGGATCGACGTTGCGCAGCGCGAACAGCGTGAGCGACGTCGACATCTGCACGTAGAACACGAAAAACAGGATCACCTGCGCGGTCAGGATCAGCGCGGCAACCAGACCCGAGCGCTCCGAGCGTTCGCACTTCATCAGCATGTAGCCGAAGATCGCCAGAATCGCGACGCCCGCCGTGTACACGCAAGCCACCGCAATCGCCTTGTGCTGCAGCACGAACATCGTTACGGTGCCGAGCACGATACCACCCAGCGCGACCGCGCCGACGCGCTTCCAGCGGATCGGTCCGGCGTCCGGCGCGGAGCCGATATGCGCGAGCGTGCGGAACATGATGAAGTAGTTCAGCACCGACAGTAGCATGCCCGCGCAGCAGACCGCGAATGCCGTGTGCCACCCCCAATGGTCCTTGATCCACGGCGTCGCGAGCATCGACGCTGTCGAGCCGATATTGACCGCCATGTAGTAGATCGTGAATGCGCTGTCGATGCGCGCGTCGTCGCCTTCATAGATGCGGCGCACGAGGTTCGCGGCGTTCGCCTTGAACAGCCCGTTGCCCACCACGATCACGCCGAGCGACGCGTACATGTAGCTCAATTGCTCGTTGGGCAGTGCCAGCATGAAATAGCCGGCCGCCAGCACGCCGGCGCCGAAAATCATCGTGCGGCGCGCGCCGAGAATCTTGTCGCCGATCCAGCCGCCGATCGACGGCGATGCGTACACCAGTGCCGTGAACGCGCCCCACGTGAGGGTGGCGTGGCTGTCGGTGAAGTTCAGCTTGTCGATCATGAACAGGACCAGCAGCGCGGCCATCCCGTAGTAACCAAAGCGCTCCCACATCTCGATCAGAAAGACTGTCGAGAACGAACGGCTCTGCGAGACGCGCGCGCCGGGGGGATTGGACGAATTCATCATGTGCCTCTTGTTCTTACGGTTACGGCGGCGCGTGGGCTGGCCACGCGCCGCGAAAAACTGGATCTGGAAAAACGGTCGATGGACCATGCGCGACGCGACACACACATTTGCCTATGCATGTGCGTAGTCGGTGGCACGTTCATCTACGTGTTCATCTGGAAACTGAGCCGCGCGCTCATTTGCAAACTGAATTGCAAACTGAGGCGCCGGTACCAGCAGAAAAACCAGGGAATGGGACAGGGGCCCGCCACGCGGTCCGCCCCGAAGGAAGTCCCCCTAAGGGGCACCCCGAAGGAAATCGTCCGGGAGGCCGCTGCGTCACATCGGGCTCGGGCTCCGGCAAGCGGAACGGGCTCAATGATAAAGCATCGCGGGAAATGGGGATCCGGAGGCCGGCCATCCGGAGGCCGGCGATCTGGACGGCGGCTATCCGGCGGGCGGCAGACGGCGGCCACGCCAAGCGGCGGGCGCAATGCCCGCGGCGGGAAAAATCGGCAGTAATAGTGATGTCCTCATGCCGGCCAGCGTTCGGATGGAACGTGCCGGACAACGCTCCGCCGCGCAGGATCGCTGCGTGCGGAATGAAAAACAGCGGCCGGCGTCGCGTCTGATACAAACACGTGTGCCCAACCGCCAAGCGGGGCTGATTCTGCAAATAGAAGCACGATTCGTCACTCAGGGAATTCACTGATGCCACGCCAATTACCTGTTGTTACACGCGATAGCAGCTTCGCTGCGCAATCGCGTGTGGCTGAAAATAGTCTTTGATGTCATGGCTTTAACGATTCCCCATACTCAATCTGCATAAATGCCGACACCCTTACAATGCAGCAGTCTTTACCGCATCCACCTTCAGTTTCTGGTCGACCCCGGTCAAAACGGCGGGTGCGAATTTCGGTTCTGGCAACATAGAGCGTTGTCTCGAACATGCGGCCCCTTGCACGGCCGGGCGCTGAACGGCCCGCCACCCCGGCCTGGACCGCAATCAAACCATATTTACTTATATCAAACAAATTTTGACGGGCTAATTTCCTCCTGCTATGGTCACGACAATTCAAAAGAAGAATCCGGCACTCGAACTCGGCAGTAAGATCCGCGCGCTGCGCCAACGTCTCAAGCGCACGCTGGATGACACGGCAACAGCGGCGGGTATTTCCAAACCGTTTTTGTCGCAAGTCGAACGCGGTCTGGCATCACCGTCCATCACTTCGCTGGCCGGGATTGCCCACGCACTCGGGGTGACGGTGCAGTATTTCGTCGACACACCAAGCGAAGAACGCTCGATGTGCCGCGGCGATCAGTTGAAGTTTTTCGGTTTTGCGGACTCGGCCAATCTGTTTGCACGGCTGACCAATCTGACGGGCGGCCGTCAACTCGAAGCGATCCTCGTGAGGATGCCGCCCGGGCAGAAGCGCTCGGAAGTCACCACGCACGCCGGTGAGGAGTTTGTGTATGTGATCGACGGCGAAGTGTCGTTGACGCTGGAAGGCAAGACGTTCGTGCTGCACGCGGGAGACAGCGCGCATTACGAATCGACGGTGCCGCATAGCTGGGCGAATACCGCTCGTATCGAGTCGGTGGTCGTCTGGGTGGGCACACCGAGACTGTTCTAAAAAGCAGGCACCTTTTCCGGTTGATCCGGCCAGGGTTTGCCTGCATTACGCAATGTAAGGAATCCTGCATGTCGCGCAACCAACACGGGCAACAAGGGCCTCCCCGGCCCGAGCACCGCAGATAACCGGGCGCCTGGCGCCAGCGCGTTCTTCTCTCGACCTTTCCTGCGATCTCAACCGATGAAAACCCCGTTCGTCTACGCGACGGCGCTGACCGCGCTCGTCCTTACGTTTCAGCCTTCCGCCTTCGCCGTCACGGTGCCCGCAGGTGTCACGCTCGCTGCCAGCCAGGAGATGACCCGCCAGGTGCCGGCCGAAACCGAATCGCTCGACCCCGCGCATATCGAATCCTGGACCGGCGACACGATCGCGCTCGACATGTTCGAAGGTCTGACGCGCATCGACGCGGCCGGTGCGATCGTGCCGGGCGTCGCACAATCGTGGACGCGCACCGGGCCGACTACGTGGGTTTTCAAGCTGCGCCACGACGCGCGCTGGAGCAATGGCCAGCCGGTCACGGCGGCTGACTTCATCTATGCATGGCAACGCGTGCTCGATCCGAAGACGGGTTCGAAATACACGGTGCTGGTCGAATTCGTGAAGAACGCCAAGGCGATTCTCGCCGGCAAGGCACCGCTGACGAGTCTCGCCGCGCGCGCCATCGATCCGTACACGCTCGAAGTCACCACCGAAGTGCCCGCCGCCTTCTTCCCGCAACTGACCGCCATGCCGGCCATGGCCCCGGTCAATCGCGAGACCATTACCAAATTCGGCGGCGAGTGGACCCGGCCGGGTAACTTCGTCGGTAACGGCCCGTATGTGCTGACCGACTGGCAACCGAGCAACCGGTTGGTGGCGACCAAAAGCAGTACGTACTGGAATGCCAGCAAGGTCGTGATCACGAAAGTGACCTATCTGCCGATCGAAAACGACGAAACGGCAATGCGTATGTATCAGGCCGGCCAGTTCGACTACACGTATTCGATTCCGTCGGGCATCTACGCACAGCTCAGCAAACAGTTCGGCTCCGAACTGAAAACCGGCCTGCAGATCGCGACCTACTACTACAGCCTGAACAACGAAGACCCGGCATTCAAGGACAAGCGCGTGCGCCAGGCGCTGGCGATGGTGCTGGACCGCGATCTGCTGACCAGGCGTCTAACGGCCGACGGCGAGGTGCCGATGTACGGCCTGATCGCCAAGGGCACGCAAGGCGCGAACGTCTTCACGCCCGACTGGGCAAGCTGGCCGATGGCCAAACGCGTCGATTACGCACGCAACCTGCTGAAGGCCGCAGGCTATTCGGACGCGAAGCCGCTGACGTTCACCCTCACCTACAACACCAACGACCTGCACAAGAAGGTCGCGCTGTTTGCCACGTCGGAATGGCGCACCAAGCTCGGCGTGACCGCCAGGCTCGAAAACGTCGAATACAAGGTCCTGCTCAAGCAACGCCACGACGGCAAGGTGCAGGCCTCGCGCGACGGCTGGTTCGTCGACTACAACGACGCCAACTCGTTTTTCGATCTGATACGCTGCAACAGCGTGCAGAACGATCAGCGCTACTGCAACCCGCAAGTCGACAAGCTGGTCGATGAAGGCAACCAGCAACTCGACGACGCGAAGCGCACCGCCCTGCTCACGCAGGCGCACGATCTGGCGATGAACGACTACCCGCTGGTATCGCTCTTCCAGTACTCGGCGGACCGACTGGTCAAATCGTATGTGGGCGGCTACACGTCGACCAATTACGTCGACCAGCGCGCCACGCAAGACATGTACCTGATCAAGCACTAAGCGCGGGAGCACCGTCATGCTGGCTTACACGCTGCGCCGCACGCTCTGGGCGATCCCGACGATTCTCGCCGTGATCACCGCGTGCTATCTGCTGCTGCACCTCACCCCCGGCGGGCCGTTCGATACGGAGAAACACCTGTCGGCGGCCGTGCTCGCGAACCTCAACGCCAAGTATCACCTCGACGAGCCGCTGTGGTTGCAGTACCTCCACTACCTCGGCTCGCTGCTGCATGGCGATCTCGGTCCGTCATTCCGCTACGCCGACTGGTCGGTCAACGATCTGGTGTGGAAGGCTTTGCCGGTGAGTCTCGGCGTAGGCGGCGTGTCGGTGCCGATCGCGCTCGTGATCGGCGTCACGCTCGGCACGCTGGCCGCCGTACGGCGCGACCGTTTCATCGATCACCTGGTGATGGTGCTCGGCAATATCGGCAACGTCGTTCCGCCGTTCGTGCTGGGTCCGGTGCTGGTGTGGATCTTCGCGATCCTGCTCAAGACTTCCGCAGGCAACGGCTGGCTGCCGGCCGGCGGCTGGGGCGATGGCGAGTGGCGCTATCGTGTGCTGCCGATCGTGCTGCTCACCATCATCAATGTCGCCGGCATTGCCCGCGTGATGCGCGGCAGCATGATCGAGGTGCTGTCGGGCAACTTCATCCGCACCGCACGCGCCAAGGGTCTGCCGGGCCGCACGATCGTGTTGCGCCACGCGATGAAACCAGCGCTGATGCCGGTGGTGTCGCTGCTCGGCTCGATCTGCATCTCGTCGATTACCGCCGCGGTGGTCACCGAGTCGGTGTTCGCGCTGCCCGGCCTCGGCCAACTGGTCGTCAATGGCGCGATCAACCGCGACTACACCCTCGTGCTCGGCCTCGTCGTGCTGACCACCGCGGTCGCCGTCCTGTTCAATCTGCTGGTCGATCTGGCGTATGCCTGGCTCGATCCGCGCATCCGGTACTGAACCATGCCCCGCTCAATTCAATCGACTGCCGCAGCGCTCGATCCGCTCGCGGCTATCGCAAGAGCGCCGCGTTCGCGCGGGCCGCTCGCTACCGCCGCGATGCGCTTCGTGCGCAATCGCGCGGCGTTCGCCAGCTTCGTCGTCCTGCTGCTGATCGTCATAGCGTGCGTGGCCGGTCCGTGGTTTCTGCCGAACAATCCGATCGACAGCGACTGGAGCGCAATCAGCCTCGCGCCGACGCTCTCGAACATGCACTGGTTCGGCACCGACGAACTCGGCCGCGATCTGCTCGCGCGCACGCTGCAGGGCGGACGCGTCTCGCTGGAAGTCGGTCTGCTCGGCACGCTGGTGTCCGGCCTGATCGGCGTAGCGTACGGCGCCACCGCCGGCTATCTGGGCGGCCGCGTCGATGCGGTGATGATGCGCATCGTCGACATGATGTACGCGATCCCCTACATGCTGATCGCGATCCTGATGATGACGATGTTCGGCCGTGCGTTCTATCTCGTCGTGCTGACGATCAGCGCATTCTCGTGGCTCGATATGGCGCGCGTGGTGCGCGGCCAGACGCTGTCGCTGCGCTCACGCGAATTCATCGACGCCGCGCGCGCAATCGGTGTGAGTTCGCGTTCGATCATCGCGCGTCACATCGTGCCGAATCTGCTCGGCGTGGTGGTGGTATACGCCAGCGTGACCGTGCCCAATATCGTGCTGACCGAATCCGTGCTGTCGTTCCTCGGCCTCGGCGTGCAGGAACCCATGACAAGCTGGGGCGTCCTGATTCAGGACGGTGCGCAGAAGCTCGAATCGATGCCGTGGCTGCTGCTGTGCCCCGCGGTGATGCTGTGCGTCACCTTGTACTGCGTGAATTTCGTCGGCGACGGTCTGCGCGACGCATTCGATCCGAAGGACCGCTGACATGCCGCTACTCGAAGTCAAAGACCTGAGCGTGCGCTTTACGCGCCGCGAAGGCGCGCCCGTCGACGCGGTGCAGCGCGTATCGTTCTCGCTCGAAGCGGGCCGCACGCTCGGCATCGTCGGCGAATCGGGCTCCGGGAAAAGTCAGACCGTGATGGCGCTGCTCGGCCTCCTGGCCGGCAACGGCAAGGTGTCCGGTGAAGCAAAGTATCGCGGCGAGAACCTGCTGACGATGAACGAAGCCGAGCTGAACCGGATTCGCGGCGACCGCATCGGCATGATCTTTCAGGATCCGATGACCTCGCTCAATCCGTTCCTGACGATTGAACGGCAGATGACCGAGACGCTGCAACTGCATCGCAAGATGTCGCGCCGCGAAGCACGCCGCCGCGCAATCGAAACGCTGGAAACGGTGCGCATTCCCGATGCCGCGCGCCGCATCAACATGTATCCGCACGAGTTTTCTGGGGGTATGCGGCAACGCGTGATGATCGCGATGGCGCTGCTCTCCGAGCCGGAAATCCTGATCGCCGACGAGCCGACCACCGCGCTCGACGTGACTGTGCAGGCGCAGATCATCGAGCTGTTGCGCGAACTGAACCGCGAACGCGGCACTGCGATCATTCTGATCACGCACGACATGGGCGTCGTGGCCGGTTTGTGCGACGACGTGATGGTGATGTATGCCGGCCAGACCGTCGAGCAAGCTAACGCCGCCACGCTGTTCGCCGCGCCGACGCACCCGTACACGATCGGCCTGCTGAACGCCCTGCCGCGTCTGACCGATGACGATGACCGTCCGCTGCAAACCATTCCCGGCAACCCGCCGTTGCCGGGTGAAGTCGGTGAGGGCTGCGCATTCGCGCCGCGCTGCGCGTATTGCTCCGACCGGTGCCGCGAATCGCGGCCTGAGCTCACGGTGTCGCCCACGGCCGCCGACGCGTTGCGCGCATGCCATCGACCGGTGCGGGAAATCATGGAGGTACAACACGTATGAACACCACTTCCATTGCCAACCAGCGTCAAGACCAGAATCAGGATCCGGCAACCCTCCTGTCGGTCGACAACCTCAAGGTGCAATTCGGTGTGCCGCGCGGCGGCTTTCCGTGGTCGGGCAAAGCGACGCTGCGCGCAGTCGACGGCGTATCGTTCAGCGTGCGGCGCGGCGAAACTGTTGGCCTCGTCGGCGAATCGGGTTGCGGCAAGTCCACCCTGGCGCGCGCGATCATCGGCCTCGCGCCGGTGGCAGAAGGCAGCGTGCGCTGGCTCGACAAGGAAACCGTACTGACGGGCGCGCGCCGCGACACCTCGCGCTTGCGCCGCGATGTGCAGATGATCTTCCAGGACCCGCTCGCCTCGCTCGATCCGCGCATGACGATCGAACAGATCGTCGCCGAACCCTTAACCACTTACGGCCAGGACATTGCCCGCATCGACGTGCAGCGGCGTGTTCTGACGATGCTCGAACGCGTCGGTCTCAATGCGCAGCATCTGCGCCGTTATCCGCATGAGTTTTCCGGCGGCCAGTGCCAGCGCGTCGGTATTGCGCGAGCGTTGATCGGCGAGCCGCAACTGGTGATATGCGATGAGCCGGTGTCGGCACTCGACGTGTCGATCCAGGCGCAGATCGTCAACCTGTTGCGCGATCTGCAGCGCGAGTTGTCGCTTTCGCTGCTGTTTGTCGCGCACGATCTCGCGGTCGTCAAAGCAATCAGCCACCGCGTGCTGGTGATGTATCTGGGACGTGTGATGGAATTCGGCGACAAGCGCGACGTGTATGGCACGCCGCGTCATCCATACACGCGCGCGTTGCTGTCGGCCGTGCCGGTGCCCGATCCGGTGGTTGAACGCGCACGCCGTCATCTGCTGTTGCGCGGCGAAATTGCGTCGCCGCTCAGTCCGCCCTCCGGTTGCGCGTTTCGCACGCGCTGCCCGGATGCGATCGAGGCCTGCGCGAACGAAATTCCGCAGCCTGTCACGCATGGTGCGAGCGCGACACGCATCGCATGCATTCGCGTGAGCGACGCCCCGAAGGAAGTGCCCTTGGCGGGTCGCTAAAACAACCAGTCTGCAAACTAAAACCGTATTCCCCCGGCGCGGCAGACCGTCGCGCCCGGGGACTCGTTCGTCCTGTCATCAGCAGGACGAACGATAAGACCGCACGACAACCGCGCGTTTCCGCTGACTTCGACTATGTCAACGAAACCAACGGTATCTACCTGACCAACTCGATGGACGTCGACTACAACGCGCCGCATGAGCAGTCACTGCAATTGCGTTACACGTTCGACGGCAAATACGCCGGCATGCCGGGGCTCAAGGCGATGTTCTGGGGCGAGTATGGCTGGGGCGCGGACGCGTCGGCAGGCGCCATTCACGCATTCACGTAGGCTTAGGCTCAGCCGCGGCGGCGAGTCCCGTTTCGTACGCGAAGCGAAACAGATCCGCGTCGCGTTCAATGCCGAGCTTGCGCATCGCACTGCTTTTCTGCGAACTGACGGTCTGTTTGGTTCGATGCAACTGATCGGCGATTTCATTGACCGACATGCCCGAGACATACAACCGGACGACTTCCGCTTCACGCGGCGTCAGTTTGACTGTCGTCTGTGTACTCGCCGTCCGGACGCGGTTCTGGAGCGGCTCGCGGTTTGCGGCAGGTGAAACGTAGGTCGCACCTGCATATACGGCATGAATCGCCGAAACAAGATGCGCGGCATCATCGACCTTATTGACTACCGAGGCGATTCCGAGCTGGGTGATTTCCCGGATCATCGCCGGATTATCGACCGTCGTGAAGACGATTATCTTGAGGTCGGAAAAGCGGCGGCGAAGGAATGACAGCAAGGTCAGACCGTCGCCATACTCGCCCCCAGGCATCGCATAGTCCGTGACGAGAATGTCGCACCGCACGCGGCTCAGTAGTTCAAGAATCTCCGTCGAATTCCGTGCGGTGCCGACGATATCGATAGTCGGAATATCCGCAAGTGCATACCGGATGCCAGCAATGAGGGTCGGATGATCGTCCGCAAGCACCAGCCTGATTTTCGTCGAGTTCATTTAACAGGATCTTTTGACAGCATCATCGGGGAACAGTATAAGAGAACGGGACTTTAGACGTCCCAGCCGGACACGGCGAATCTCACACATGCGGGCGGCTTTATTATCTTTGACCTGCCGCCCCTCCAGATCACCGATTCGATACCAGTATGCCAGTGTCCCGCGAATCCAGACCCCAGGTATTACCGGCCAGCGCGCTCGGCCAATTGCGCCGGTATCAGCGCCTCCTGATGTTCGGCGGCGGCATCGTGGTGACGATTGTCGTGCTATTGGCATTCGCGCTAGATCTTGTTTCGACAGTACGAAGTTATATTGCTGCTGAACAGCAGGCTTATCTTGTCGATCGGAGTCTGGTAACAAGCGAAATAGAAGCCAGTGAAGCGTCGTTTCGAAATGGTTTGATCAGCGCGGAATTGCTTTGGGGAGAAAACCATAGAGCATCGCAAGCGCTGATAAGCAGCTTCGAGGCCGAAGGCAGCGAACTCATTATCCAGCCTTCGCCGGCAGTGCGCCCGCATCTGTTCGTCGGTACCCCGGATCAGCCAGCGTCCCCCGACGACCTCGCGCGCAATCTCGGACTGGCAGTCCAACTGGCGCGCGTCAGCATGGCCGGATCGCTGATGCGAGGTCGCCCGCTGACCGGTTACTACTACAGCACCACCAGCGACCTCACGGGTTTCATTCCGGCGCCATCGCCACGGGATGCCCAGGTCGCGGCTGCGCTCGCGAACCGGCGCGGCCTGCTGGAATCGCTACGGATCGATTTCGGCGATCTGAGCCGCGAGCGCGTAATGGAACCGTTTGCGAGCCGCCGCACGGTGCACTGGCTCGCACCTTTCGTCAATCCGCTCAGCGGTAAACACGTCGTTCGGCTCGCCGCGCCGGCGTACGACCACGGCAAACCATTCGCGGTACTGGTTACCGAATATGCGCCGGGGGAACTGACTGCGCCGTTGTCGGTGGACCGCTTCACCGGCGCATTCATGATCGTGTCTGCCGACGGACAACTGATCGACGCCGCGTCGCGAGATGCACCGTCCGCGGCAATGCTGAAAGCCGCGCTGCATTCGCGTGTTGCGGGCGTCTCAGCAGGACGACCGGCTGAGCATTACGCAGACGGCATCTTTACGATCAGCGACCGCCTCGCCGACACAGGCTGGTCGCTCGTCTACGTATACTCATGGCGCAGTATTGCCGCCGGCGTCGCGTTGCCGGTGGGGACATCGGCCATCACTACCCTTGTGATCATCGTGGTGATGTGGGCGCTGCTGCTCGTGTTCAACAGGCGCGTCTTCGTGCCTGTTTTCGAGCGTTCGCAACACGTCTTCGACAGCGAGCATCTCAGCCGCACGCTGATCGGCACGGCGCCCGTCGGCCTCGGGCTAATCGAGCAGCACTCGGGCAAGCCCCTGCTGCGTAGTCCGGTTATGGCGGAGATGGCCGCGCGCATGACGGTGGACGCGCCAACACTGTCGGCGGAATTCGTCCAACGTCACAACGCGCTGAATCGCGCCGTACGTGACACGAGCCGCGATAGGGGCGCTGACGCCAGCGTGCCGTCGCTCGTCGTGCGTGACGACATGAGCCTGCAAACGCGCGATGGCGAGACGGTACACCTTGCGTTAAGCATCGCGCCGGCACGCTATCAGGGCACGGATGTGCTCGTCGCCGCTTTCTCCGACGTTACCGAAAAACACCGGCTCGAACAGCAATTACTAGCCGCAAAGCAGGCGGCCGATGCCGCGAACGCTGCGAAATCCTCGTTTCTCGCCGCCATGAGCCACGAGATCCGCACACCGTTGAACGCGATTCTCGGCAACCTTGAGTTGCTGGCGCGCTCGCCGCTCACGGACGCGCAGAGCGACCGGCTTGCGACGGTGCGAACGTCGTCGACGGGATTGCTCACGATCATCAGCGACATTCTCGATTTCTCAAAGATCGAGGCCGGTGAGATGTCGCTCGAAGACATCGAATTCGATGTCGTGGACGTCGCGGAGCGTGCGCTCATGATCTTCGCGCCGCTCGCGCATGAGCGCGGCATCCATCTCCACGCGCGCTTTACCACCGCAAGCAGCGTGTGGATGCGAGGCGACCCTACGCGCCTCGGACAGGTCCTTCACAACCTGCTGGGCAACGCGATCAAGTTCACGCCTGCGGGTACGGTTACGCTGCTCCTGTGCGTCGAACCCGGGCCTGATGGCGAACCGGCCATTGCGATCGCCGTGGAGGATACCGGGATCGGTCTGTCCCGCGATCAACTGGACGGGATCTTTCAGGCGTTCACGCAGGCGGATGCATCGATCAACCGGCGCTTCGGTGGCACGGGATTGGGACTCGCGCTATGCCGGCGCCTAGTCGGGGCGATGCGCGGCGAAATAAGCGTCGAAAGCAAGTTGCACGACGGCAGCCGGTTTACCGTACGGCTGCCGCTTGCCGCCAGGATTCCCGTCGCGCCAGACAAGCGGATCTTCAGTGGGCAACGCGCTATTTTCCTCGCGTCGAATGACGCATGGCGCGATTGGGCGATTCCGCATCTCGAAGCATGGGGCCTGCGCACCCACGTGTTCACACATCCCGCGCTCGTCGATGTCGAAATGCTCGCCGCCGCCGATGTTCTGGTCATCTGCGGGGACCATGACAACTGGCATCCCGAGGAAGAAAATCGTCTGGTCGAAGAAGCTTCCCGCATAGTCGACTGCCGCTACGATGGCCCCGCTCGCCCGGTACGTATGAGCCGGATTTTCAGTGTTTCGTGCTACTCGTTGAAAGGCATTCAGGACGCGTTGCGCCAGGCCGTGCTGAACGAAGCGCCATTCGTTGCCACCGGCGAACCAGAAGCCCACACCATGGGTGAAGCTCTGCCTCGCAACGGCCCTCGCCTCCGGGTGCTGGTTGCCGAAGACAACACAGTCAACCGGAAACTCTTTGCCGAACAACTCGAGACACTCGGCTGCGACGCCTATGTCGCTCGCAGCGGCGACGAAGCATTGGATGCGCTATCGAGTGACAAATGGGATGTCCTGCTGACCGACCTCAACATGCCAGGAATGAGCGGTTACGAACTCGCCGATACGGTGCGCCAACGCTGGCCGTCGTTACCCGTTATCGCGGTAACCGCGCACGCGACTACGAACGAGCTGGCTCGCGCTCACGCAGCCGGAATGTCGGCGGTCCTGATCAAGCCGTTGTCCTTGCAGCAACTGTACGACTGCCTGGCCCGCGTGGCACGTGCGGGACAGGCGGTGGTCGAGCCCGGCGATGGCCCGGACGCGGTGTTGGGCACGAAGCCGATTCCCGCGGCGTTGCACGACTCGTTCAAGGCTTCGTCGATAGAATCACTTCGGACGATACGTCAGGCATACGAAGACGGCGACAAACCGAAGCTGCTCGCGGAACTGCACTCGATGAAGGGGACATTTGGGGTGTTCGGTCATTCCTCGCTGGCGCAACAATGGGCCGCACTGGAAACGTTGATAACGCAGGACGATGCGGACAAACGGACTGACGTGCGCGCCGCGCTGGACGATCTCGAAGCGCAGACGCGCACTTTATTCCCGGACTGATCCGCGCCCGCCGTCCGTTCCTGTATCGACCCCAGCGCCGATCATCTGCCTGCCAGTACTGCGGTGACGCACACGTAGCCGGCTATCCGCCCTTCGTTGATTCATCGCACATTCGTACTTGTCAGATACGCTAGCTGTACCAGTCAGATGTTCCAAGGTACGCTAAAAAAATACATTGGCTCCTGTTGATTTCACATATACGAACAGGAGCCGACATGAACACGACATATCGCGTTATCTGGAGCGCCGTCACCAGCACATGGAACGCCGTATCCGAACTTGCGAAAGGACGCCGCAAAGGCGTGTCGCGCCGGCCGCTGGCAATCCTGATCGCCAGCGGCGCGGCCGCGGCCAGCTTCGGCATGGCTGGCGTGGCTCATGCGGATACTTCTGCGACCACTATCGACGGCGACGCCGTGAACACCGCCAGGCTCGACGACGAACAGGCACCCGGCACGGTCGCCCGCAGCCTGACAACGCTGTCGGCGTCGATAAGCGACACGGCGCCCTATTTCAAGGTCAACGGCAAGAACGACGGCACCGATGACGCGATCGCCTCGGGCGACGGCGCTATTGCGATCGGCACAAGCGCCAACGCGAAATTCGCCAACGGTGTCGCTATCGGCAGCGGCGCGGGCGCACTGTACCCGAATGCGGTCGCCGTTGGCAGCAATGCGGCAGCCTCACAGGAGGGTGTCGCCGTGGGGCATGGTGCAAAGGCGGAGAACGTGAACTCGATCGCCGTCGGGTCGGGCGCGCAAGCGAATCTGCATTCCGTTGCGATAGGTGCGGGATCGGTCGCCATCAGCAGCGCGACGGCAGTTGGAGAAGGTGCACTGGCCGGTAATACCAATACGCTCGCGCTCGGCGCCGGCGCACAGGTGATGGGTGTGAATTCGGTGGCGCTCGGTGCGAATTCGGGTACTGCCCGGGCCAACGTGGTAACGGTCGGCGCGCCCGGCGCGGAACGCCAGATCGTCAACGTCGCCGACGGCACGAACGACACCGACGCCGTGAACGTGCGTCAGCTCAAACTGGCCGGACTCGTGGGCGATGACGGCGCGACGCTCGACGCACTGGTCTATGACGCTAGCTCGAACCGCACGTCGGTCACGCTGGGCGGGATCGGTGCGGCGTCGGCAGTAGCGCTGACCAACGTCGCGGCCGGACGCATCGCAGCGGACAGCACGGACGCCGTGAACGGCAGCCAGTTATTCCAGCTCAGCTCGCGTGTCGACGCGCTCGAAGGCGTGCCGGGCAATATCGGTCCGTCACCCGGCGCAGAGGACAATCAGCAGATCGCCCCAGGACGCCTTGATGCCGGCGGCCAGACGGTAACCAATGTCGCGGCGGGGATAGCCGACACTGATGCAGCAAACGTCGGTCAGGTGAATAGCGCCGTTGCATCGGGCGTGCAGCAGGCGAACGCCTACACCGACTCGCGGATCAACGGGCTGCGTTCGGACCTTGACGGCTATCGCAAGGACGCGAACGCCGGTTCCGCTTCGGCGATGGCCATGGCGAATCTGCCGCAGGCCGTGCTGGCGGGTGAAAAGGTCGTGTCGATCGCAGGTGGCACATTCGGCGGCCAGTCAGCGATGGCAGTCGGCCTCTCGACCGCCACGCAAAAATGGATGGTCAAGGGCTCGGTCACGACCAACACGCGCGGCTCGGTCGGTGCCGGTGCAGGTGTGGGCTATCGCTGGTGAGCATCGAAGTACATGTTGCCCGTAGCGGCGCGAGTTGGACATCGTGGTTGCGCGGCCCGGCGAGCAGCCACACCGCAAACCCGATCCGGGCGTATCGATCGGAGTAAGCCCCGCACACCTGAAAACACGCTATGGCTTGCAGACGCTCACGCGGCCACCGCGAATATGCGCCTTATCCGGTGTATGAGAAAACCACGAACTCAAACCCGTTGAAACGGAATTCGGCGACCTCGCGCATTCCCATCCGCACATGCGCGCGAAGCGATGCTTCATTGTCGCGCCGTATGAAGAGAATGCCCTCACGCCCCGGTTCCAGACGCCGCAATTCAGCGAACATAAGCTGCGCGAGCCCCTTGCCACGCGCCTGCGCACTGACGCAGATCGGGCCGTACACATAGGCCTCGGTCGTGCCGTGATACGCAGCGAACATCGCCTGCACGATGGGCAGGTCGCCGTTCATCGCCCGCGTGGTCGTCATCAGAAAACCCGTAATGCGGCCCTCACTGTGTGCAACGATAAGCGGCATGGCGCGCATCATCTCAGCCACCCGCTCGCGTGGCAGGCTGGCGGACAACGCACCGCCACGTTCAATCTGATTGTCGGCCTGAAGCTCCAGAATCCCGTCCAGGTCAGCTTCAATTGCCTTGCGCACAGCCGTTCCGGTTTCTTCCATCTCCGTCCCCTTATCCCGTGATCCGCTCAGTGGTCATCGCACGCGACAAACCATGCATCGGCCGGCGCAACGCGACATCGAACGGGTTGGTTTGCGGGCCGATCGCATCGGCCTGGCGCCGCAGCAATTCGACCACCATTGGCAAACGATCGTCGCCGAGTCGCGCCGCCAGCGTGCCGACGCTCAACGCAGCCACCGCGACGCCGGTGCGATCCAGAATCGGCACCGCCACGCCCGCCATGCCGTCGAGCACACCGCTATTACGCCCCGCGTAACCGAGTTGGCGCACGCGTTCGATCTCGGTGCGCAAATACACTTCGTCGAGCACACCATAGCCGCGAATTCGCGGCACGTTAAAGCGAATGATCTCTTCGCGCTCCGCTTCCGGCAGGAACGCAAGAATCGCCAGGCTCCCCTGACCGACACCCAATGCCACGCGCCCGCCGATATCGCCGGTGAACGAACGAATCGGAAACGGCCCTTCGCAGATGTCGAGACACACCGCGTCGAAGCTGCTTTTGACCAGCAGGAAAATCGTATCGCCAAGACTCGCGCACAAGCGCAGCAACGCGGGGCGGCACAGCGTGCGCATGCCGCTCGGGTTGCCGGCCTGCGCGGCAAGCGCAAAGAAATCCACGCTCAGCCGATACAGCTTCGAATTTTCGTCCTGTTCGACGATGCCTTCCGCGATCAACGCGTGAAGAATGCGGTGCACCGTGCCTTGCGTCAGCCCCACCGCTTTCGCGAGACGCGTGACGCGGCCGCCGTCGGGCTGCGCCTCGGATAACGCACGGATCACAGCGAAGGCGCGCTCCAGCATCCCGGGGCCTGGCGCACTGCCCGTTTCGACCAGTTCGGAATCGACATCTCGTTTGGCGGCAGCATTCATCTCCAGCGCTCCGAATTATTTCATTGACCGGAACACTATAGAGGGTTTTATCCCTGGATGGAATAATACCGGCACGTTCGTTCCATTCGCAATTTTCGCCGAGTCACAGGGATTTTCCGGACGTCATACAGCGGAATAGTTCGCGTACGCATCGCTCCATATATTCCATTTAACGGAATTTTTTAAAAACTTATACCACCAAACGGAATTTGAAATTGACGCGATGTAATTTGGCTGGATAGAGTCGGCTCCATCGAAGCAGTAGCCGATTGAACCGGTGTCGAACCATCCAGAGGCCAGATCATGTCGTTCCTCACACTCACTGACGTAGCGAAATCGTTCGGCGATTTGCAGGCAGTCGCCGACGTGAACCTGTCGGTGGAAAAAGGCGAGTTCGTTTCGCTGCTTGGGCCGTCCGGCTGCGGCAAGACCACCACGTTGCAGATGATCGCGGGTTTTGTCGAAACGACACGCGGGCGTATCACGCTCGACGGCCACGACATCACGCACATGAAGCCGAACAGGCGCGGCCTCGGCATCGTATTCCAGAGCTACGCGCTGTTTCCGCATATGAGCGTCGCGGACAACGTCGGCTTCGGGCTCGAGATGCGCAACATCGACAAGGCCGAGCGCAAGGAGCGTGTGCGCGAAGCGCTGGCGCTGGTGCGGCTCGATACGCTCGCGCACCGCTTTCCGCGCGAGTTGTCCGGCGGTCAGCGGCAGCGCGTGGCACTTGCCCGCGCGATCGTGATCGCGCCGCCCGTGTTGCTGCTCGACGAACCCATGTCGAACCTCGACGCCAAGCTGCGCGAAGACATGCAGTTCGAACTGCGCACTATTCAACGCAAAATCGGTACGACCACCATCATGGTCACGCACGACCAGTCGGAGGCGCTGTCGATCAGTGACCGCGTGGTGGTGATGGAAGCAGGCCGTATTACGCAGATCGATACGCCGTATGAAGCTTACGAGCGACCTGAAAACAGATTCGTCTCGCAGTTCATCGGCAAGGCAAACATGCTGGCGGGCACGGTGGTGGCACGCAACGGCGACGCGATCCGCATCGACCTGGGACACGACCTCGCCGAAACCGGCCACACCGCGCAACTGCCGATGCGCGAACGTGTGATCGGCGTCGGCGATGCTGTGACGTTGTGCATTCGCCCTGAAAAGCTGCGCCTGTGCGCGCCGGACACGGGACGTCTCGCGGCCACTGTGACAAGCCGCTTCTTCCTCGGCAGCCAATGGCTGTACCGCATGGACAGCCGGCTCGGCGAAGTGCTGGTGTGCTGCCAGAACGAAGGCACCGAGCCGCTGCCGGAAGGCGCTACGGTCGGTGTCGACTGGAACAGCGAAGCGATCCGCTTCATTCAACGGGATGCGCTTCATGGCTAGTACGCTGCCCGCTTCGAACAACAACAGCATGAAGACCGGCAATGCGCGCCGCGCGCCGTGGCACGCGTTTTTGCCCTTGTGGCTGATGTGCGCGCCGGCTTTCCTGCTGTTTGCCACGCTCGTACTGGTGCCGCTTGTGATGACGCTGGTGTTGACTTTCTACCGCTTCGATCCGTCGAGCGGCCCGCTCGTCGCATTCCAGTTCGGCAACTATGCGGAAGTGCTGAAATCGTCGTATTTCCACACGATCTTCCTGCGCACCTTTGGCATCGCCTTTCTGACCACTCTGCTGTGCATCGTGATCGGCACGCCCGAAGCGTACGTGCTGTCGCGCATGCGCGATCCGTATCGCTCAATGTTCCTGCTGATCATTCTCGCGCCGCTGCTGGTCTCGGTTGTGGTGCGCGCATTCGGCTGGAGCATGCTGCTCAACAGCAACGGTCTCGTGAATCAGGCGTTCGGCCTCGTCGGGCTCGGACCGTACAAGCTCGAATACACCACCTTCGCCATCGTCATTGCACTGGTGCATGTGATGCTGCCGTTCATGGTGATTCCGGTGTGGACCGCGTTGCAGAAGCTCGACCCGCAAACGGAAAACGCCGCGCTTTCATTGATGGCATCACCCGCCACGACCTTGCGCCGCATCGTGTTGCCGCAACTCACGCCGGGCATTCTGTCGGGCAGCCTGATGGTGTTCGGTCTGTCGGCGAGCGCGTTTGCGATTCCCGGGCTGCTCGGCGGACGGCGCCTGAAAGTTGCCGCCACCGCCGTCTATGACGAGTTCCTCGGCTCGCTGAACTGGCCGCTCGGCGCGACCATCGCGCTCCTGTTGCTGGTCGCGAATCTGATCGTGATGCTCACTTACTACCGGGTTCTGGAACGCAAATACACCAGAAGCCTCGGGTAATGCGTCGGCTCATTCATCGGCCTCACTAAGTAAGATCATCATGAGAAAAAACGGCCCTATTGCGCTGATTTTCCACACACTCGTTATTGCGTTCGTGCTCGCGCCGCTCGTGATCGTGGTGCTGGTCGCCTTCACGCCCGACGAAACGCTCACACTGCCCACACACGGTGTATCGCTGCGCTGGTTCCGCGCGATCCTCGATTACCCTGACTTCATCTCGGCGTTCTTCAACAGCCTGAAGCTGGCGTTCGCCTCTGCAACGCTGTCTTTGATCGTCGCTTTGCCTGCCGCGTTGGCCATCGGTCGTGCACGCTTTCCGGGCCGCGGCTTCCTCAACGGTTTGCTGCTTTCGCCGTTGGTGATTCCCGGCCTCGTGCTCGGCATCGCACTGCTGCGCTTCTTCGCGTTGATCGGCGCAACGGGCTCGTTCGCATGGCTCGTGCTCGCGCACATGATCATCATCACGCCGTTCGTCATGCGGCTCGTGCTGGCCTCGGTCAGCGGGCTGGACCGCAGCGTCGAACATGCGGCGCACTCGCTCGGCGCGGATGCATGGACCACGTTTCGTCGCATCACCTTCCCGATGATTCTGCCGGGCATTACCGGCGGCTGGCTGCTTGCTTTCATCAATAGCTTCGACGAACTGACGATGTCGATCTTCGTCACCTCGCCGCAAACCGTCACGCTGCCGGTACGCATGTATATGTACGCGACCGAATCGATCGATCCGATGATGGCGTCCGTCTCCGCGCTGGTGATCTTCATCACCGCAGGCGCAATGCTGCTGCTCGATCGCGTGTATGGGCTCAACCGGATTCTGATCGGCCAGCACTGATGTCTTCTACTGCCCTCCCTCACACGCCGTCGAATTTACCGTCTTCCGAACCCGCCGCGCCGAAGCGTGATGCGCAATTCGTTCGCCTCGCGGAAACGCAGCGTGAACCGCTCAGTTTTTTTATCGACGGTTACGAAGTCCCCGCCTTGCAAGGCGACACGTTGCTGACTGCCGTATTAATGCAGCAACGGCGCGTGCGCGAAAGCGAATTCAGCGGCGCGCCGCGTGCCGGCTTCTGCCTGATCGGTGCCTGCCAGGACTGCTGGATGCGTACCGAAGACGGGTTGCGTGTGCGCGCGTGCTCGACGCTTGTGACGCAAGGCATGCGCGTGATCACGCGGCTCGCCAAAGTTGCCTCGGTCGCTGTCGTTACTTCTGACTCCGACTCTGCTGCCTCAACCTCGGCTGCAAACGGAGACCTGCAATGAGCAACGAACACCGCGTGGTGATCGTCGGTGCGGGACCGGCTGGCGTGCGCGCCGCCGAAACACTCGTGGCGGCAGGCGTCAGGCCCATCGTGCTGGATGAAAACGCCCGCTGGGGTGGACAGATTTATCGTCAACCGCCCGCGAGCGGCGCATTCCAGCGTTCGAAGAAAACGCTCTACGGCTTCGAAGCGCACAAAGCCGACGCGTTGCATACGACGATGGCCGCGCTTCTTTCACACCTCGACTATCGCCCCGACACGCTGGCTTGGGCGTGTGAACCTGGCCGGCTCGATACGCTGCACGCGGGGCGCGAAATCGGCGTGCCGTTTTCGCATCTGATCATCGCGAGCGGCGCCACCGATCGCGTGTTGCCGGTGCCAGGCTGGACGTTACCCGGCGTCTACACGCTAGGCGGCGCGCAGGTCGCTTTGAAGGCGCAGGGCTGTGCAATCGGTCAGCGCGTGGTACTGGCCGGCACTGGGCCGCTACTCTATCTCGTGGCCTATCAGTACGTGAAAGCCGGCGCACAGGTGGTGGCGGTACTCGACACGAGTCCGCTGTCGCAGCAGATAGCCGCTGCGCCGAAACTCGCACGCCAACCGGCTACGTTCGCCAAAGGGCTCTATTACGTCGGCTGGCTGAAATTGCGCGGCGTGCGGATCGAACGCGATGCGATCCTGATCGGCATTCGTGGCGAACAAGGCGTGAGTGCCATTGAATGGCGTTCTTCAGCCGAAGGCTCGAAAACCGAAACCATCGCGTGTGACGCCGTCGGCATCAGTTTCGGCCTGAAACCTGAAACCCAGCTCGCCGATCTCGCCGGGTGCCGCTTTCATTTCGATGCCCACAATCGTTGCTGGCTACCCGAACTCGACGCCGCCGGCCGCAGCTCGGTGAGCGGCATCTACCTGGCGGGCGACGGTGCGGGCATAGCCGGCGCCGACGCCGCCGAACTCGCCGGCCGCCGCACGGCGTTGGCGCTACTCGACGACCTCGGTATCGCGCACCCACATGGCCCCGGCATGCGCGATGCGGCTTCCCTCGACCGCAGCCTGCAACGTATCGCCGTATTTCGCCAAGGTATCGAAGCAGCATTCGCGCCGCCGGCAAAATGCGCGGCGCAATGGCCCGACGACATGACCGTGTGCCGCTGCGAGGAAGTCGACGCGGGCACCTTGCGGCGCTGCATCCGCGGTGGCGAAGCGAACGAGATCAATCGCCTGAAAGCGCTGACGCGTGTCGGTATGGGCCGTTGCCAGGGGCGCATGTGTGGCGAAGCCGCATTGACGCTGCTTGCGGAAGAAACCGGCAAACCCCTCGACGCCGTAGGCCGCTTGCGCAGCCAGCCGCCTGTCAAACCGATTCCGCTATCGCCCGCGATGGTTGCCGACGGTGTCGTCAACATTCCCGAGGAGGCGCGAGATGAGTGACACGCTGCACTACGACGTCGCGATTGCGGGCGGCGGGTTGGTCGGTTCATCGGCAGCGTTGGCGCTGGCCCGGCGCGGCGTGCGCGTGGGCCTGTTCGAGCGGCGCTATTGCGGCGCGCAGGCAAGCGGTGTGAATTACGGTGGCGTGCGCGTTCAGGGACGGCCGGCTGAACAGATGCCGCTTGCCATGCGTGCACGGCGCATCTGGGATCGCTTGCCGGAGCTGATCGGCATCGACGGTGAGTTCATCGTGTCGGGACATTTACGGCTCGCCCGCAGCGAAGCCGATATTGCTGCGCTCGAAGCATGGGCGGACATGGCGCGCGGCCAGGGATTGCAAGCGCAGTTGATCAGCGGCGCCACGTTCCGGCAACGCTATCCGTGGCTGGGCGCTGCAGCGGTCGGCGGCTCGCTTTGTGCGACCGACGGTCACGCGAATCCGCGTCTGGTCTCACCGGCGTTCGCACGTGCCGCGCGAGCCGCAGGCGCGGACGTGCACGAGCAGACCGAGTTGACCGAAATCCATCATGATGGCACGCGCTTCCAGCTACGGGCCGGCGACACGCGCATCAGCGCCGACTGGCTGATCAATTCCGCGGGCGCATGGGCGAATACGGTCGCCGGTTACTTCGGCGAAACCGCGCCGATGAAACCGATCTACCCGAACATGTGGGTCACCGAGCCGCTTCCGCTTTTCATCACGCACAACCTCGGCGTGTACGGCGGCGGCATTTACGCGCGGCAAGTGGCGCGCGGCAATTGCGTGATCGGCGGCGGACGGGGACACGGCGACGGCGAATACGGTCAACCGTCGACGGAAACCACTCGCACCGTGATGCGCGATGCGTGCGCCCTGCTGCCCGCGTTGCGCGAGGCACTGCTGATCCGCACATGGAGCGGCGTGGAAGGCGAAACCCCGGACAGCAATCCGATCATCGGTGCGAGCCGCACGACGCCGCGTCTGCTGCACGCGTTCGGCTTTTCGGGCGGCGGCTTTCTGCTGGCGCCAGGTGTCGGCGAAATACTCGCGGATCTCGTGATCGACGGCGCCACCACCACACCGCTCGACGCTTTTTCGATCAATCGCTTCGCTGCCGTTGCTGCACCATCCGTCGCCTAGTTACCCGCTCGTTATCGCTTATTGCTTTGTGTGTCGCCCAGTCATCGCCTCGTTATCGTTTAGTGAAACTCAGGAGCCTCTCAATGAAACTGTTCAAGACGATCGCGGCGCTGGCCGCATTATGCGCATTCGGTGCAGCCGCGCCGGCATGGTCGGAGACCAAGACCATTTATATCGGCATGAACGGCGGTCCGATGGAAAAAGCCTATACCAGCCAGGTCTTGCCCGATTTCGAAAAAACCAACAACGTAAAAGTGGTTGTGGTGCCCGGCACTTCGTCGGACATTCTCGCCAAGCTGCTGGCCAACAAGGCCAATCCGCAAATCCACGTGGTGTTTCTTGACGACGGTGTGATGGCGCGCGCGGTCAGCATGGGCGTGTGCAAAAAGCTCGACGACTCGCCGGTGCTCAAGGAACTCTATCCGTTCGCGCGCATGAAGGACGACATGGGCGCGGGTGTGCAACTCGGTATGACCGGCATTGCCTACAACAAGAAGCTGTTCGCTGAAAAAGGCTGGGCGCCGCCGACTTCGTGGATGGACTTTGCCGATCCGAAGTACAAGGGCAAAGTGGTGTTTCAGTCCGCGTCGAGCAGCACCTTCGGCCTGCATGGCTTTCTGGCAATCAACCGTTTGATGGGCGGCAGCGAGCAGAACGTCGAACCGGGCTTCACGAAATGGGCCACGACGGTTGGCCCGAACGTGGTGGAGTACGTGCCGAACTCCGCAAAGATTTCCGAAATGGTCCAGACCGGCGAAGCGGGCCTGTTCCCGCTGACGCCGACTGCCGTAAGCGATCTGCAGGACAAGGGCATTCCGGTCGGTTACGTGAGTCCGAAGGAAGGTCCGGTGTTGCTGCTGGTCGATCTGTGCGTGGTCAACAACAACCCCGATCCGCAATTGGCGCAGAAACTCGCGCAGTTCCTGCTTTCCGCACCGGCTCAGACTAAAGCCGCCGAGGCCGGCAAGCAGATTCCGACCAACCGTCTCGCGAAGATGACGCCGCCGATGCAGCAGAGCCTCGGCAACGTCGACGATCTGGTGAAGAAGGTGACCGTGGTGGACTGGGACACGATCAATGCGCACCGCGCGCAGTGGGATACGCGCTGGAACAGGCAGATCGAGCGTTAATCAGAAAATCACCGAAATCGCCACCCCGAGCCAGATCGACAGGACGCCGACAAGAAACATGTGCCGTGCAATACGGACACGGGAATCGCTGGTGTCCGGCTCGACCGGGCTGGTCGCCATCCACGGCACGAGGCCGAGGCAACCGAAGCCGATCATTGCAAACATGAAGACAAAGACGTCGGAGACATGCCATTTCGTCTGATCGTACAAGCCCCAGTAGCCGAGAAAGACGATACCAATCGAGAAGATCGTTGCCGAGGCCGCGCTGAGCGCGGGTACGGATCCGGTTGGACTCGGCATGCGGCACCTCCGATCTTTGGACTGCTGTGGCTATCCGCGTCGCCGGACGCTCCGTCATTCAGGACGTACGGGTCTGCCTCGCCTCATACGTCTTCAGATGACTATAGGCGATACGCAGCAATGACAAGCCGTGCTCGCCCTTCTGCGCATCGCCGCCGCGCGAAATCAGATCGCCGAGGATGTGATCTGCCTCGGTATGCGAGTGGTTTTCGACGTCGCGCAGCATCGAAGCCGTAAGCGGTGAAGGCGTAAAAAGCGTTTGGGTAGCGCGAGCGTCGAAATCCGGGCCCATGGTAAAGCCGTTGTGCTCGGCGACCCCACGGCACTCGCCGAGCAGATTTTCG
Source organism: Paraburkholderia sediminicola (assembly GCF_046026855.1). Classification (GTDB taxonomy): domain Bacteria; phylum Pseudomonadota; class Gammaproteobacteria; order Burkholderiales; family Burkholderiaceae; genus Paraburkholderia; species Paraburkholderia sediminicola_A. The sequence goes on from NZ_JAQQET010000015.1 coordinate 94,904, forward strand.
ATAATGCGTTTGCCATCCGGCGCAGCCAGAATATCGCCGACCGAGCCGCGCATCAAGCACGTACCGGCCGCCAATGTGGCCAGGAACACCCACTTTTCCCACATGCGCAGCAGGATGTTGTCGCTGATCACCGCATCGAAATTCGCCTCTGCCATGGCGTCTGCGATCGCCTGGACGCGCTCCGAGGTGCCGCCGTCCAGTTCACCGAAAGTGATGGCATGCGTTTCGTTCAGATGCATGATGTGCTGCTCGGGGCTGAGCGTCGCGGCGATCACACATTGACCGCCCAGTACGCGTGACGCACCAAATTTTTCCTTGAGCACGTCGATATGGCGCATGCCGTTGAGCATCGGCAGAATCAACGTCGATTCGCCGACCAGCGGTGCGAACGAATCGATCGCGTCGTCGAGACTGTAGGCCTTGCAACTGAGCAGCACCAGGTCGAACGGCTCCGCGCCAACGCCAGCGAGAATCGTCTTGACGTCGCGCAACGTGAGATTGCCACGCGCGCTGTTGATGATAAGACCGTCACGTTCGAGCTTTTCCGCACGGCCGGGGCGTACCAGGAAGGTCACGTCCTGGCCCGCCGCTGCGAGACGTCCACCGAAATAGCCGCCCACAGCGCCCGCCCCTACTACTAAAATTCGCATCTTTGGCCTCTTGATAGATTTGGGTCACATACGCCGGGTCGATAAGCAAAGGCTTCAAGGACCGCATAAGCAGCACGTCTGCAGAAATGTAGCAAAGATTGACGATGCGCATCGGCCACAATGCCGGGCCGGTTTGCTGCAACGCACCGCGAGTGCATTGTTTCCGCGTTGTTCTTACATCAGATCAATCTGCGGGCCGCCAGCCGTCCACCACGCGCCTCAGCCTGCGTAACAGAAAGCACGGCGACGAGGCCCGCTGAACAAGTCGCGGTGGCATTGCACAATTACCCTATAGCGTGCCGCAGATGGTGCGTTCATAAAGCGCAAGCATTCCGGGCACATCCACGTCAATGCAGACTGTGCATTCGGGCCGGTTGTCCCAGTCCGGCGCGGGCACCGGCATCGTAGAAGGCTTCTGGATAGTTTGACCCACCGCGATGCCGTCCGTCAGCACACGTACGGGACCGCTGCGAGTCGTATAAAGATGCGGCGCCAACACGTAAGTGACCGCCGACGAGTCGTGTACGTAAATGCCCTTGAGTTGCGCGCTTTGCTCGTGAAAGGCCTCGTAGTGCCGCGAAACGTCCCACACGAACTGCCCTGCTGCACCGCCGCGATCGCGAAGCGACGCCAGATAGTCCTGGCTCATGATGGTGCGCTGCGTGACGTCGAGCCCGACGATCGCAACCGGCCACGGTGCGCCGAGCACAATGTCCGCGGCGTCAGGGTCGCCCAGAATATTCGCCTCCGCGGCGGGGGTCACGTTGCCGAGCACGCCGGCTGTGCCGAACGCGCCACCCATGATGACCACCTGCTTGACGAGCGAGGCGATCTGCGGATCCTCGGCGAGTGCCAATGCCAGGTTCGTGAGCGGGCCCACGGCGATCAGCGTGACTTCGCCCGGATACGCACGCACTGTGTCGATGACGAAGCGGTGCGCGGAACGTGCGTCGAGCGCGGCCTCAAGACCGGCTTCAGACCCGGCTTCGATCGCGATGTTGCCAAGGCCGTTGTCGCCGTGAATCCAGGCGAGCGGCTCAGGCGCTGCGCGCTTGAGCGGTGCGGCCGCGCCCTGCGCGACCGGCACGCCCGGCGCGAACCGTCCTGCCAGGAAACGCGCATTGCGCGTGGTGGTTTCGATCGTGGCATTGCCGAATACGCTCGTCAAACCGAGCAATTCGATGTCCGGATGCCGCGCCTGAAAAACGAGCGCCATTGCATCGTCCACACCAGGATCGGTGTCGTAGATAACCTTGTGCCTGCTCATAGATAAAATGCGTCCGGCAATTGTTCGCGCGCAGTAGTGTCGCGCGTAGCGCCATGCAGATTGCCGAGGCGGATCGGCAATTCCGGGCCACCCAGTTCGATGATCACCTGACGGCACGCGCCACATGGGGCGATCGGGCCATCCGTATCGCCAATCACGGCAAGCGCGGCGAACTGGTCGCGCTGATAGCCCGCGGCAATGGCGCTGAAAAAGGCCGTACGCTCAGCGCAATTGCACAGTCCGTACGATGCATTCTCGACGTTGCAGCCGTCGAACACTTTGCCATCTTTGGTCAGCAGCGCGGCGCCGACCTTGAATTTCGAATAAGGCGCATAAGCCTTTTCTCGCGCGACACCCGCGCGTTCCAGCAGTTGTTCCAAGTTCATGCAACGATCCTCGATTCAATTCAATTCAGCGTCAGGAAGATGCCCGCAATCGTGGCGCTCATCAGGTTCGAGAGCGTCGCGGCGAGCACGACACGCAGGCCGTAGCGCGCGACTTCGGCGCGGCGTTCCGGCGCGACGGCGCTAAAGCCGCCCGTCAGCACCGCGATCGACGCGAAGTTCGCGAAGCCGCACAACGCAAACGACAGAATAGCAATGGTACGCGGATCGAGTGCCTGCAGGCCGGCCGCGCTCACGCTTGCGGCGTCTTTCAGATACGGCGACAGCGACGCATAAGCAACGAATTCATTCAGAATGACCTTCTGCCCGAGAAAATTGCCGGCGATTGCGGCCTCGTTCCATGGCACGCCGATCAGATACGCGAGCGGTGCGAAGACCGTGCCGAGCACCGATTGCATCGACAGTTGCGGATGGCCGAACCAGCCGCCTATGCCGCCCACAATGCCGTTGAGCAACGCGATCAGGCCGACGAACGCAATCAGCATCGCGCCGACCATCACGGCGATTTTCAGACCCACTGTCGCGCCTGAACTCGCGGCTTCAATCACATTCGTGGGACGCTTCTCGTCGAAGCTGAGGTTCTCGAGATGCACGCGGCTCGGTTCGGTAGTCGGGTGAATGATCTTGGCGAACAGCAAGCCGCCTGGCACCGCCATGAACGACGCAGCCAGCAGATAGTCAACCCGCACACCGAGGCCCGCATAACCGGCCAGCACCGAACCGGCAATCGCCGCCATGCCGCTCGACATCACCGCAAACAGTTCGGCGCCAGTCATGTCGCGGACGAACGGCTTGACCACGGCAGGCATTTCGCTTTGACCCAGGAAGATCGTGGTAACGGCCGAGAAAGATTCCAGCTTCGAAACACCGAGCAGTTTCTGGAACAGCGTGCCGAGCACGATCACAATCCAGCGCATCACGCCGATGTAGTACATCACGGAAATCAGCGCGGTAACGAAGATGATGGCCGGCAGCACCCGCACGGCGAAAACGAAACCACCGTCACCGAAGACCTGGAACATCTTCGATTGCACGAGGCCACCGAACAGAAACTCGATGCCCGCATTGCCATAGCCGAGGACGTGATTGACGCCGGACGCCGCAGCCGCGAGGACCGTCTTGCCGAACGGCACGAAGAGAATGAAGGCCCCGATACCGATCTGCGCAAGGAGTGCCGCAATTACAGTCCGTAAGCGGATGGCGCGCCGGTTGGTCGAAAAGATGAAAGCGATCAGCAGCAGTACGGCAATGCCGAGGAAGTTTCGTGCGATCAGTGCCATGTCTCTTGGTGTTCTCGTGAAAGTGGCAATGATGCTAATCGAAACCGATGCTGGAGAAAACTTTAAATATGGTCTTGCTTCGATACCGACAGCTAAGCGGTCCGCGACAATCCCGGCTTGCGGCGGCCGTTGTTGGATCAACTCCGTTCAGGTACCCTCACGCTATAGGCGTTTCTCGCTCGCTCCCTGGCCGCTCCGCACGCCGTCAGACGCCTCGTAACGCTGTGACCATCACTCATGCTCAACGAGGTGGCCTATGAACGTCGGTATCTATGGAACACTCGTCACGGCTTCACTGGTTCTGCTGCTAGGAAACAGGCTGGTCGGGTGGATCCCTCTGCTGCGCAGCTATACGATTCCCGAACCCGTTGCCGGCGGACTCCTGGTGGCAATCGTCCTATTGATCCTGCGCATGACGAGCCAGATCGAAGTACGCTTCGACACAGCACTGCAAACGCCACTGATGCTCGCGTTCTTCGCGACTATCGGCCTCAACGCCAACCTCGCCAGCCTCAAGTCAGGCGGGCCGCTCCTGCTGCGCTTCCTCGGGCTCGTGATCGGCCTGCTGATACTGCAAAATGCAGTAGGCATCGCTCTCACTTATGTACTGGGCATCGATCCGCTATACGGTTTGCTGGTCGGTTCGATCACATTGTCCGGCGGTCATGGCACCGGTGCGGCATGGAGCAAGGTGTTCGCCGAACACCACGGGCTTCAGTCCGCCACGGAGGCAGCGATCGCCTGCGCGACTTTCGGCCTTGTGATGGGCGGCATTCTCGGCGGCCCGGTGGCTCGCATGCTGATGCGGCAAGTCGTTAGCAAAGACGTCGCGCCGGCCGGGCGCCCCGCAGGGAGCAACGGCGAAAGCCAGAACAATAGCCCCGCCGAACCACCGCTCGCCTTCGAAGAACCGAAGGCGGAGCAAGCCACCACACCCGCCGCCTTCATCGAGACGCTGGCGCTGATTGCGATCAGCCTCGCGGCCGGCGACGCGCTCTCAAAGGTATTGGCCGGCACGGCGATCGAGCTGCCGACTTTTGTCTGCGTGCTATTCGTCGGCGTGGTACTGAGCAATGCACTCGGGCTCGCGGGCAAGCCCGTTATCGATCACGCGGTCGCCCTGCTCGGCAACGTGAGCCTCGCGCTGTTCCTTGCCATGGCGCTAATGACGCTTAAACTCTGGGATCTCGCCTCGCTCGCACTGCCCGTCGTTTCTCTTCTCGTCGCGCAGACCATTTTGATGGCGCTCTATGCGATCTTCGTCACGTTCCGCGTGATGGGCCGCAACTACGACGCTGTCGTGCTCGCCTCCGGTCATTGCGGCTTCGGACTCGGCGCCACGCCCACCGCCATTGCGAATATGCAAGCTGTCACGGCCCGTTTCGGGCATTCTCATCTCGCCTTTCTGGTGGTGCCGATGGTGGGCGCGTTCTTTATCGACATTGCCAATGCGATCGTCATCAAGGGTTTTCTGGCTTTGCCGATCTTTCATTAGCCGATACGGCCGCGACCGTCTCAGGAACATCCCAGCCGCCGCCCAGCGAGCGGTACAACGCCACCGCCGCGAGCGCATGCTCGCGTTTGGCCTGATTCAACGACTCCGCGTCGCGCAGGTACGCCTCCTGCGCGGCGAGCACATCGAGAAAATCCGTCGCGCCGCCCTTGTAGAGTTCACTCGACAGATGCAGCGCATGGTTCGACGCATCGAGCGCGCCGCCCAGACGTTGCACCTGCACCGCACCCGTCACCAGATCGCTGCGGTTATCCTCGATTTCCTTTAGCGCCTGCAGCATGGTCTGCTGCAGGCCGAGTTGCGACTCGCGCATCCGGCTCTCACTCGCGTCGATGTTCGCGGTGATGCGGCCGGCATTGAAGATCGGACTCGTTGCATTTAATGCGGCGCTGAAGAGGTTATCGGTCAGCGTCGGCAAGCCGAGGTAGGACGAGGCCAGCAACCCGTCCGCGAGATTGAGCCTGAACTGCGGGTAACGCTGCGCTTTTGACACGCCCACTTCTGCCGCGCGCTGCTCGACCGTCGCGTAGGCATTGCGCACGTCGGGCCGCTGCAACAGCGCGTCGGACGGCAGTGTCTGCGGCACGCTTTGCGCGGGCACAGGAATGTCGCGTGCGTTATGTGGATCAGCTGGCAGCACGCCGTCGACGCTCTCCGGTGTGCGTCCCGAATACACTGCAATCAGACTCAATTGATGCTGGACGGTCGACTGCATGCGCGGAATCTGCGCCTGCAAATCCTCTAACTGGTTCTGCGCACGCGCCACGTCGAGTTGCGTCGACAGGCCGTAATGCAAACGTTCCTGCGTAAGTTTCAAGGCGCGGGCGCGGATCTGTTCGTTGTCGCTGAGAATCTGCAATTGCGATTGTGCCCAGCGCAGATCGATATACGCCGCCGCCGTGTTCGCGGCGAGTGCCAGACGCAGTTGATTCAAGGCCGCCTGACGACCTGACACTTGTGCTTGTGCTGCCAGAACAGCGAGACGTTCACCGCCAAAAACGTCTGGCGTCCAGCTCGCCGTCACGCCGACACCGGCCTGACGCACATAGCCGAGTGGCGGCGGCGTGTTCTGCCGGGAGTCCGATGCGGTAGCGCTGGCGTTCAGTTCCGGCAGCAATGCCGCGCGATTTTGCGTCGCGAGATCCTGGGCCTGCTTGACGCGTTCCGCCGCAGCCTGTACGTCGAGATTGCCCGTCAGCACCGACTCGACCAGTTGATGCATGACGGGGTCGCCGAATTGCGCCCACCACGTATCGGCGCTAACGCTGTCTTGCGGCGCATCGACATTCCATGCGGTCGGCGCGACGGTTTGAACCGTATGCTGCAGATCCGCATGTGTTTCAGGTTGCACGGCGCATGCCACGAGCGTCAGCAGCGCCGCGCTCGCCAGTACTTTGATAACGATTGGTTTCATGCTGAATTCCTCAATGAGCATCGGGCGGCGGCGCGGTATTGCCGAACGGGCGCGAGAACAGCACGCTCAGCAAACCAACGACAAAACAGAGCGACAGCACAAAGAACGTATCGGAGAACGTGAGCACGAGCGCTTCGCGCAACAGCAGTGCATGCAATTCGCCGAGGCCCGCATTGGCCGCATTCAGCGCATCGCCACCCACCGCCGCGAAGTGCGCGCTTTGCTGCTGCAAAATCGATTCAACCACCGGACGCCCCGCGCTCAGGTGTTCATCGAGCCGCTCGTAATGGAGGTTCAAACGATCGTTGAGCATCGTGCTGCTCACTGCAATACCGATAGCACCGCCGAGATTACGCATCAGATTGAACAGGCCGCTCGCCGAACGCAGCCTCGAAGGGGGCAAGGAGCCGAGCGCCATGGTGACGATAGGCGGAATGCAGAATTGCTGGCCGATGCCGCGCAACGCCTGCGGTATCAGGAGTTCTTTCCAGCCCCACTGACTGGTTAACGGCACGTAGAGATAGCACCCGACACCGAATAGAACAAGTCCGAACACCATCAGCCAGCGCATGTCGATGATTCGAGCCAGCGTCGAATACGCCACCAGCGCAAGCAACTGGAAACAGCCGACCGACAGCAGCGCCAAACCGATCTGCAGCGAATCGAAACCACGCACGCGCGACAGGAACACTGGCGTCAAAAACACCGTGCAGAAAATCCCGATCCCGGTGACGAACGACAGAAAACTTCCTATGCCGAAGTTGCGAATCGCCAGTGCGCGCAAATCGACAATCGGCTCTTTCGCGGTGAATGCATGCACGAGAAACAGGAATCCGCAGATCGCCGATACCCACGTGCACAGCACGATCACGTCGTCGCCGAACCAGTTCTTGCGTGGGCCCTCTTCCAGTACATATTCGAGGCAACCGAGAAAGCCGGACATCAGCAGGATGCCGAGATAGTCGCCTTTTTTTAGCAAGGAAAGATCGGCTTTGTCGATGTGGACGTATTTCGGCACCATCAGCGTGACGGCGAGCCCCGGCACGAGGTTCAGATAAAACAACCAATGCCACGACCATTGCGACGTGATCCAGCCGCCTATCACCGGGCCGATAGTCGGCGCGAGTGTGGCCAGCGCGCCGATGGTGGTGGACGCAATCAACCGTTGTTTGCCGGGGAAAAGTACGAACGCGGTGGTGAAAACGGTGGGGATCATCGCCGCACCGAGCGCACCCTGCAAACCGCGAAACAGGATCATCGAGTTGATGTCCCATGCGAGGCCGCACAGCATGCTGGTGATCGTAAAGCCGAGTGCTGAGAACGCGAACAGCCAGCGCGTGGAAAACACCCGCGTGAGCCAGCCCGACATCGGAATCACAAGAATTTCGGCGATCAGATAGGAAGTCTGTACCCACGAAAGTTCGTCCTGGCTCGCGGACAAACCACCGCCGATGTCTCTGAGTGAGGACGCAACGATCTGGATATCGAGCGTCGCCATGAAAAAGCCAAGGCACATCAGCGCGAACGCGAAGAATTTGGTGCGCGTTGGCTGGTCGGCGGGATTGGCGAAGTCGGCTGGAGCTTGAGCCATGATTGATTTATCCGTTGACCGGCGCGTTGGCGGCGTCGATATGCACCTTCACCGTCGCCGAGAGCCCAGGGCGCAGCACGCCTTGCATGTCCTTCGGCACATCGAGACGCACACGCACCGGCACACGCTGCACGATCTTCGTGAAGTTGCCGGTGGCGTTCTCAGCGGGCAGCACGCTGAAGGTCGCGCCGGTCGCGGGTGCGAGACTCTCAACCACGCCGTGAATCCGTTTGCTCGATGCATCGAGATCGACGTCGACACCGTCGCCAACGTGCATCTTCTTCAACTGGTCTTCCTTGAAGTTGGCGTCGATCCACAATCCACTCGACGGCACCACGGTCAGCAACGACACACCCGTGTTCGCCAGCAGGCCCACCCGCGCGGTGCGATTGCCGACGTAACCGTCGATCGGCGAGCGGATCGTGGTGTACTCCACGTTCAATGCCGCGACACGTTGTGCCGCCTGCGCGGTGGCGATACGCGCCTCGGCATCGCCGATCTGTGCGTCGAGCACGGCGATCTGCCGTTGCGCCGCAATCAACGCTGCGCCGCTGCGGTCGACCGCGGCATGCGCCTTGGTCAGATCGGCGTCCGCACGTTCGACGACCTGGCTCGATACCGCATCGTCCTTTACCAGTTCGCGATACCGCGTCTGATCGGCGGCACTGCGCGTCAACTCCGCGCCGGAGGCGCGCACCTCGGCTGCCTGCTCGTTGATAGTGGCGAGCTGCAAGGACTTCTTCGCCTGCAACTCGGTGACGGCGGCTTGTGCGCTCTGCACTTCCGCGCTGGCTTGCGCGAGGCGAGCGTCGTAATCGCGCGCGTCGAGCCGGATCAGCACCTGGTTCGCGTGGACGAACTGGTTGTCGCGCACCAGCACGTCCGTGACGAAGCCGTTCACCTTCGGCGACATCACGGTCACATCGCCGCCCACGTAGGCATCATCCGTCGTTTCGACAAAGCGGCCGACAAAGAACCAGTACGACGCGGCAAGCGCCAACACGGCGAGCACCGTGATGATCGCGAGCAGCATCCACGGAATGCGCCGTGCCTGTTTGGCGGCGGTCGCCACGCTGGGCGGTGCAATAGTCGAGGGTGTAGTGGACATGATGGTCGAATGTGCGTATGCACTTTTTGAGCTTGAAAAAACGGCGTATTACGCTGCGCCGGCTATGTCTCGCAAGATGCGAGGCCTCAGATGGAATCTCGTGTGATTGCAAACAACTCGCTGCGCAATGCTGCCGCACGCTGCTCGCCGAATCGATGCTCGAATTCGGCTTGTGCGGCATGCCAACGCTCGCGCCCGGCTACCAGACGTTCCTCGCCCGCCACCGTCAACGCAATCGACAGTGCTCGCGCATCCGGGCCAAGCGCTGCACTCGACACCAGCCCGTTACGCCGCAGCGGCTGGATCGTGCGGACCAGCGTGGTGCGCTGCATGCGCATCGCTTCGGCCAGTTGCTTCATGGTCATCGGGCCCATGCGTTTCAGACGCCCCATCAGCGAAAACTGCGTGATGGTGAGTCCGACGTTCTCCAGGTGGCGGTCGTAAAGTTGCGACACATAGCGTGCGGCCTGGCGGATCGCAAAGCAGTCGTCGTCGAAGAGCCCTTCCATCGTCGCGCTTCCTTTTTTGTGAGTGCGTATGCACATAATCAGGCGTACCGACATTCGTCGGAACGAGTTCATGCGCTTTGTCTATCCGGTGATACTGAAGAGTTCGGAGCGCAGCAACCTGGCACGTGCATGGCCAAACTTTTCCTCGAACTCGTCTTGCGCGGCCCGCCAGGCGGTGGCGGCCTGATCGAAGATGGCTTCGCCCTTTTCGGTGAGACTGAACAGAAACGTGCGGCCGTCATGCTCCGCCGATTCGGAGACCACCAGCCCGTCCCGCTGCAATGGCTTCATGGCGCGAACCAGCGTGGTGCGCTCCATGACCATGGTCTCCGCGAGTTCCACCATCGGCAGGTTCGGTGTGCGCGCAAGTTTGGCGAGAATCGTGAACTGCGCAGCCGTCAGCCCTACCTGGCCAAGATGGCGCTCGTAGATCTGCGTGACGTGCCGGGCCGCCTGGCGCAGCGCGAAACAGTTGCATTCGTCGTAAGAGAGAGGACGGTTCATGTTCGGCAGTCTATATGTGCATACGCACAGAGTCAAGTTTACGTTCGCTCAGGATGAAGCAGGCAAGAATCCGCAATCCGTCCTGTCGAAGCGAACATCCATACATACGTCTGTTTGAAATGTCGGTGTAAGCCCCATGGCACGGCGAGAAAACGCATGGATCGGGTTTGGATTAATGCCACTATATACAAGTCCGCAGTACCGGCTTAATGTTCAGCCGCAAACATTAAATCTAATAACAGGCCAAGGAGACGTTAATGTCATCCAGAACAACTCAGGCGAAATCCGCAATCCGGAATGCATACGCCACGTCGATTATTTGCATTAACGCCATTTCCGCTGCACCTCATCTTCGCTGTTTTACTTAATAACCCGGCTGCCCGTCGCGCTTGCTGACGCATGTCGCCGCCAGGCATGGTTCGAGAGCCTATTTGAGCTTATTTGAGTCAGCCTGAGGCAGAGATTCCGCTTTGGCATCCGATATCGACCAGGCCTACTTCGTCGGCTTACAGCACCTGGTTTGCCGATAAACCGGGCGCCAATACCCGGACACCGCAATTCAGGAAACAGGGCAAAGAAAAGATCAGCAGCGCCGCGCGGCGCCCGCTTAATCGCGTCGCTAAGCCGCGCCAATTAATAACGAACAACGATTCACGAGGAGACAAACAATGGCATTCAAACTGCACGGCGGCTCATCCGCCGCGACACTCATAGCAGCACTCGCACTGCCTGTGCTGCTTGCCGCATGTGGCGGCGGCAAAGCAGATGATCCCGCCGCCGTGGCCGTACCGCAATGCTCAGGCAGCACCTGCCCGGCACAGGGCCAGCCAACGGGCACACCGGTTACCGCGGCCAAGCTGTGCCCCGACACGCTCGACTATTCGACCACCTACACCGGTGGTTCGGGCAGCGGCGAATACATCAAAATGAAATTCGATTCGACGAAGAAGCAATACCAGATGACCTTCATCGAATCGGCCGTACCGACCTCGGCGGGCCAGGTGAACAACACGCGTGCCGGCATGACGATCACCGGCGACTACGACAACCCGAGCGGCGCGCTTGCGTTGCCGACCGCCGAACAGAACCGCTGCGCGATCATGCTGAAGAACGGCACGACTGCCGACGGCAGCTACAGCGTCACGATCAATCCGCAGGATCCGCCGATGCTGTTCGTCGGTCAGGGGATCATCGGCGGCGGGATTCCAGGGGCGACGATCCAGTTCGACGGACTCGAACCCTTCCCCGGATTTCTGATTGGTGTCGTGCCATCGCGCACGTTCGACTCGTACCCGTTCCTCGGCTTCAGCGAGACCGTCAGCGACTTCACGCAGGTGGCCGGCACATATAACGAACTGGGATTCCGCGTGAACCCGGAAGGCAGCTTCGCACAGAGCGCCGACGGCCAATCGATGACCGGCTGGTCGCCGACCGCGATTCAGGCCAGCGAGACACTCAACGCAGACGGTTCCTGTACACCCGATTCGTCGCTGTACTCGTGCGCGATGACCGGCACGCCGTGGACTCTGCGCACCAATGCCGATGGCACGCCGGACAACGTGTTCGTCAGCTCGAGTTCGGCGAGCACCCTGAGTTATCCCGCAGTCGGCGTAAGCGTGCTGCAACTGCTCTTCTCGCAGAGCCAGGCGCACGGCATCATGATCGTCGGCAAGGTGAGCAACCAGCTCGTGCCGGTTGTGATTCGCGTCGGTTATGCCCATACCGATGCGAACCCGCTCAATATCACGAACAACGCCCTCGACGATCAGCTCGGCATCTCGCTGCTGGCGCCCGCCACGAAGATCGCCCAAACGGCCTTGAGCGGCGGATACATCGGCGCCAACAGCGCTTCGGCGTGTGGCGTGGTGACCAGCATCGGTCAAGGTCCCACTGCGATCTACTTCAACGGGCAGTTGGTCTATGCCGCCGTGGGCACGTGCGGCGACGGCAGCGCCTCGTTCAATGCAGGGGTGAACTACGGCGCGACCTTGTTCCAGAGCCCGTCGGCCGCGTTGCTGAATCCGTTCACGTCGTCGTTGTCGAGCAACTTCTCGCTCGACTTCACGCAGACACAGCCCGGCCTCGTCAATGTGACAGCAACCAAAGACCTGATGTCCGGCAGCTCGGCCATCTACAAAGCGGGCGATACGGGTGTGATGGTCAGGGTGGGTCCGGTGTACGGTCTGCTGATGAACGGAGTCAATCAGCCCAGCTTGACTTACGATCCCGCGAACTATGCCGGCAAGGTGAATCCGTTCCTGTCGATTGGGGCGTTTGTGCAGTAAGTAGTGCTGCGCTGGAGATGAAAAACGGCTCATTGGAGGAATCCGGTGAGCCGTTTTGTTTTGTGACCGGCGTCGCCCCGCGCTTTGCTGCACGGTGCTGTGTTGCGCGCTGCAGTTAGCGTGCGTTAAAGCAACCGGTACGCCAATCGCACTGCCGCCCTCGCCGTACGCTTATCCTGATCGAGAGACGGGTTGTACTCCGCAATATCCGCCGCGCGCAGCTTGCCCGACGCACGCACGCGCTGCACCATCGCTTCGACTACCGACAAAGGCACACCCAACGCGGCAGGCGCCGAAACACCTGGCGCGGTGGCGGCAGGGAGCACGTCGAGATCGATGGTCAGATAGACGTCGTCCGCTGCATCGAGCAACTGCTGGAGATCGTCCAGACGCTGCGGCAATTGCGGCTCCTGCATGTCGATGTCGAGCACGTAGTGCACGCCGAGTCGTTCCGCATGTGTGAACAGCGAAGCCGTGTTGCCCAGATCGCTAATGCCGAAACAGGCGTAGTTGAACGGCACGCCTCGTTCGGCGCAGTCGCTCGCAATCTGATCGAACGGCGTGCCCGAATTGGCGGGCCGCTTCTGACGCAGATCGAAGTGGGCGTCGAAGTTGATGATGAGGAGCTTGCGCGTTGCAGTTACCAACATGCCTGTCGAACTCGCATCTGCACTTGCTTCCGCATCCGCCGTCACTGGCGTTGCCGGCGCAACTGCGGCACCCCGACCGATGCTTGCCGCCTCATCCATACGGTCCTGATGCAAGCGCAATCCGCTATACGTCCCCCACGCAACCTCATGGCCGCCGCCGAATATCAGGGGCCGGCCGCCGCTCGCGAGCACGTCGCTCACCACGTTCGCGAGTTCCGCCTGCGCGCCTTCGAGGTCGCCGTCATCGCACACCACATCGCCTGCATCGGCGAGTGCCGCCATCGAGGTCTTCGCCGGCAAGCCCGCCAACGCTCGACGCAGCTCCTTAGGCGCATGTGCCGCGCCGGTACGCCCTTGATTGCGCCGCACGCCTTCATCGGAACCAAAGCCGACGATTACCGGCGCATCGCTTCCACTGCGCTGTGCCACATGAACACCGTCCTCATGCTGCAACGAGCGGTCGAACGCGAACGGCACCACCTGATTGAAAATACGCCGGGTGTCGCCGGGCTCTCCATCGTCGGAACGGCCGCTCCACATCTTGTCATCGAATGGAACTCTCATGCGCGCGACAACACCGCCTGCAGGAAGGCCCGCGTGCGCGGCTGCGACGGCGCCGAGAAAATCTCAGCAGGCGGTCCAGCCTCGACAATCACGCCGCCATCCATTACCACCACTACGTCAGCGACTTCTTTCGCGAAACCCATTTCGTGCGTGACAACCACCATCGTCATGCCTTCGCTCGCGAGCAGCTTCATCACTTGTAGCACTTCGCCAACCAACTCGGGATCGAGCGCGGACGTAGGTTCGTCGAACAGCATCACGCGTGGTTGCATCGCCAACGCGCGAGCAATGGCAACGCGCTGCTTCTGACCACCCGACAAACTCGCCGGCATCACATGCGCCTTGTGGGCGAGGCCAACTTTTTCCAGCAACGTGGTGGCGGCCGCTTCAGCTTCGGCCTTGCTGGCGCCACGCAACATTCGCGGACCGACAGTGATGTTGTGCAGCACCGACAGATGCGGAAACAGATTGAACGACTGAAACACCATACCCACTTCGGTGCGCAGCGCATTCAGTGAACGCTCCTTGAGCATCGCACCCTGATCCACCAGCCGATGCCCGCAGATATCGATCGTGCCGCCTTCAGCCTCTTCAAGCCCGTTGCAGCAACGCAGAAAAGTACTTTTACCCGAGCCGCTCGGCCCGATCACCACCACGACCTGCTGCGGCTGAATGTCGAAGTCGATACCGTTGAGCACGGTATGCGAGCCGAACGATTTGGTCAGTCCGCGAATGCTGACGATAGGTTCATCCACTTTGGCTACGGTATTCATTGCACCATCCCTCCTGCACGCAAGCGGCGCTCCACACGATGCAGCGCGTAATTGGTCACCTGCGTCAACACCAGATACACCAGCGCGATGGCCAGATACACTTCAAGCGATCGGTATGACACGCTGATGATCTTCTGGCCTTCGTGCATCAGATCGTCGATCGTCAGCAGCGATACCAGCGCCGAGTTCTTGATCAACGCGATGAACTCGTTGCCAAGCGGCGGAATCATGCGAACGATCGCCTGCGGCAGAATGATCGCACGCATCGACTGCCCCGACGACATGCCGATCGAACGCGCCGCTTCCATCTGCCCGCGATCCACCGATTGAATCGCACCGCGCACGATCTCCGATACATAGGCCGCCGAATACAGGCCGAGCCCGAGCATCCCGCACACGAACGCCGGCAACAGAATGCCGAATTGCGGCAAGCCAAAGAACAACAGGAAGAGCTGTACGAGCAACGGCGTGCCGCGGAAAAACGTGAGGTACGCGGTACAGAAGGCGTATACGACGCGCCGCTTCGGCGTAAGCCGGCCGATACCGATCAGCAGGCCCAGCACACAGCTCAGCGCGAGGGCGGCAGCGGTCACTTCGACCGTCACCAACGCGCCATGCATGATGTCCGGAAAGCCGGCAATTACCGGCGAAAAATCGAGTTCCATTATGTCTGCTCAGCCGGTTATTGCGCGGTGGCGCCGAACCACTTCTTGACGATCGCCGCGTACGTGCCGTCGGCCTTGATCTTTGCCAGCGCCGTGTTGAATGCCGCTTTCAGTTGCGGTTCGTCCTTACGCACGGCGATGCCGTAGGCTTCGGTCGTCAGCGGCTTGTCGAGCACGTGGAAACCGCTGCGCGTCTTTACAAACTGATAGGCGGCGGGCTTGCCGGTCACGGCGGCATCGGCGCGGCCGATGCCGACCAGGTCGAACATTTCCTGATTCTTTTCGACTTCCACGCGGTTGATCTGCGGGAAATTGTCACGCAGGAAATTGACCGACTTCGTGCCGACCTGGACCGAGACTTTTTTGCCGTTCAGGTCGGCCACCGATTTGATCGGCGAGCCGTCTTTCGCCAGCACCACGAGGCCGCCGGCGTAATACGAATCGGTGAAATCGATCACTTTCGCGCGTTCGTCGGTGATGTAGATACCGGAGATCGCCGCGTCGAAACGATGCGCGATCAGGCCCGGAACCAGGCCCTTGAAGTCGATATCGGTCCATTGCACGCGTTTGCCCATCGCTTTCGCAAGCGCATTCATCATGTCGACGTCGAAGCCGGTGCGCGCGCCGTTTTCGGTGTATTCCATCGGCGGGAAGGTCGCGTCGGTGGCGACGTTCAGCACGTCCGACGTTTGTGCGGAGGCGGCGCCGGAAAATCCGGCGAACGTCACTGCAAACGTGACGCATGCGAGGGACAACAGTCGATTCAGTTTCATGGGAGGGCTCCTTGTGGTGCGTTCAGTTCGCTCAGTTCGTTCGGTATCCAGATCGAATCCGGCCGGAAACGGCCTTGCCCGATCAATCGGTTTGCATATGCTCGGAAATAGCGCGGGCCGTGCGTAGCGTCCCGTCGATGAATTGGCTTTCGCGGCCAATGGCGCGGGTCGACGGCGCCATCAGCGTGATCGACGCGCTGCTGCCTGCGCTGCGTCCGCTGCGATGAAAAATCGGGGCACTCACGCCCCACACGCCCGGGTCGACTTCGCTGTCGCTGACGGCGTAGCCTTGGGCCCGAATCTGTTCGAGTTCGGCTTCGATCGCGGCACGGCCGGCGGGGTCGTTGTCGAACACGCTGTCGAGCACTTCGGTGCGCGCCTTGTCGGCCATGAACGCCAGCAACGATTTCGCCGAAGCACCGGCTTTCAGCGGCACGGCGCGGCCTTTTTCGAACGAGCAGCGCAACGAGTGCTGGCTGTCGACCATTTCGAGGCACATCACTTGATGCTTGACAGCAACCACGAGGCCGATGCTTTCCTGCGAGGCACGCGCGAGTTGCTGCATTTCGCTGCGGCTCGCTTCGACGAGCAACGAATTCACGTCAAAGCCAAGCGCCAGTTGCAGGCTGATCGGACCCGGCGCGTAATAGCCCGCGTTTTCCGCGACGAAACCCCAGCGCTTGAGCAGCGCGATCTGCCGGTACAGGGTGCTTTGCGCGAGACCGGTGACAGCGAGCAGATCCTTGACCGACATGGCCTTGCCATGACTGGCGAGTGCCGCCAGCACCAGCAGCACCCGTTCAGCCCCTGTCACACCCTGTTCCGCGTTCACGATGAAAACTACCCACAATGAATAACGGAATCAGAATGCCAGAACATTCTCGGTTCTCAAAAATCAGATTCCCAATGAATGGGAATGAGAAGGGAGGGTTTTCCCCGAAAGCGGGATAAAAGAGCGTGCCGAGGCGGACGCGCGGCACGTCGGGTCAATTCATCCGACGAGAAAACGGCTTGCTGAAGGGTTGAAGCCGGAAAAGGCGACTAAAAGCTGCGGTTCAAAGCGCCAACACCGTCACGCCCACCTCCACCCGATGCGCCCCGCCCCCCAGGATCATTCCGCGTAGCAAGGACACATCGCTGTAATCACGCCCGATCGCGAGCGTCACGTGGTCCATATCGGCGAGCACGTCATTGGTGGGGTCGAGATCGATCCAGCCACTTCCCGGGCAATACACCGACACCCACGCATGCGAGGCGTCCGCACCGATCAAACGCGGCTGCCCAGGCGGCGGGTCGTTGCGCAGATAACCGCTCACGTAGCGCGCCGGCAAACCCAGCGAACGCAAACAGCCGATCATCACCTGCGCGAAATCCTGGCATACCCCGCTCTTCAATTCGAAAGCGCGCTCGGCGGGTGTGTCAAACATTGTCGCCGAGGGTTTGTAGGCGAAGTCTTCGTGAATCCGGTGCATCAGATCGATCGCCCCCGCGACGATCGGCATGCCGGGAGGAAAGCTCGGCAGCGCATAAGCGCGCAGCGATGGCCGCGGCACGATATTCGGCGACGCAAAGCAGAACTCCACCTCGGGCCGGAACTCGCCACCGACCCAGAAACGCAACGCGTCCGCCACGTCTTCCCATTCGGGCGTCTCATCGGGGTCGAGGTCGGTCCAGCGCGGCATAAGCGCCACCGTGGTTTCGCTGATGAGTTGCAGGCGCTCGTGCGGGGTGTCCAGAGCGAAGTACAGGACGTCGTTGCCGAATGCATCGATACGGCTATTCAGATACGACGGCTTCGGTTCGATCTTTTCGCTGTGCGAGACCACACGCTGCCACGAACAGGCGATCGGCCGGATCGTCGCGAGATGCTGCGCGGTCTCCACATACGTGGAGTAGTGATAGGTGGTGCGATGCGAGACGGACAACACGGTCGGCGTGTTCTTCATGACCACACCTGCGATGCCACCGTACTGGCGTGACTGAAATAGCGTGCGCTGATTTCATGCGCCGCCGCGCCGACATAGCCGCCGATCTGATCGCACACCGCAATCAGGTCGGCGTATGACTCGCTTTCGTCAATTGCGCACAAGGATTCGAGTGCCGGCAACGCATCGGCCGGCGGCATCAATTCCGCAAACGGACGATGCCGCATGCTGCCCGCGGCCACGGAGATCTCATCGATCTTTTTGCGCAGGCGCTCATAGACACCGTAGACGCCGCGCGGATTAGTCGGCTCGATCACCAGCAGGTCGAGCAAAGCCGGCACTTCGAAACGACCCGGATACAGCGAGCGATACGTCAGCGTGCTGTCGAACAATTGCAGCAGCAGATCGAACCCGGCCGGCGTCGCGAGCTGGCCGTTATCGGCGACCACGCGCAAGAACGACGTCATCGCCGACACCCGCTCGATGTGCCGCCCGACGAATAGCAGACGCCATGCTTCGTCGCGTGTCATGCGGTCGCCCTGTGCGCCGCTGATCGCCGACAACTGCACCGACAGACGTTCGAGCGCGTTCATCAGCGTCACGCGGTCATAACGGTCGTAGCGTTCACTGCGCTCAGCGCGGCCGTTACCATTCGCGCTGCCTTGAGATGAACCACCGCTACCATTACCACCGTTATTGCCATTAGAACCCGCAGCCGGCATCAACGTCTGCAACGCATCGCGGAAGTCGTTGCGCGCCGCGAGAATCGTGCGCCAGTGATCGTTCGACAGACGCCCGCGCACTTCACCGTTCGCACGCGCCTGGTAGTTGAGGTTCTGGCCGATGCTCGCAGCGCCGGTACTCTCGCTCAGATTCGCGACCAGCGCACGCTCAAACGCCTGCGGCGAATGTGGCGAGAACATATCGCCGGATTGCACGAGACCACAATGCGTGGCGAGTTCGACCAGCGTGGGGAACATCGCGTCGGCATCGTTGCCTTCCAGCGAACCGAGAATCAGGCGCAACAGCCGCACATTGTTTTCGGCGCGTTCGCCGTAACGTCCGGCCCAGAACAGATTTTCCGCCGCCCGGCTCGACACGGTGCGATGCTTGCGCGCGAGGTCGGCGGGTTGCATCGGCGAAGGCAACAGCGTGAAGGTCGACGTCGGCTGACTCGACAGCACCCATGTATCGACGCTGCTGCCGCCGTATTGCATCGATACCGTCGCCTGACGTTCGGCGGCCATCCGTGTGAAGCCGCCTGGCATTACATGCCAGCCGCCGTTGACGTCGGCAATCGCATAGACACGCAGCACCGACGGACGGCGGCCAATGGTGCCGTCTTCGTAACGCGGCGTGCAGGAAAAGCGCTGCGGCTGCTGGATCGTATAGGCGTCGGGCATCGCTTCGATCCGTTCGCGCCATATCGACAACCGCTGTCTGCCCTGTTCGATCCCGGGTGGCGCATCGCGTGGCGCGACCGGCCACGTCGGCACGATGAACGCTTCGTCCAGACGCCCGAACGCATGGACGCGCGCCGCCTTTTCGCCGCACCACCAGGTCGCCACGCTCGGCAGCACGAGATCTTCGTCGAGCAGCACTTCGGCGATGCCCGGCAGAAAGCCATGCAAGGCCGGTGATTCGACAAAGCCCGAACCGGGCACGTTCGACACGATCACATTGCCCGCGCGCATCACCTGCAACAGGCCCGGCACGCCGATGCTCGAATCCGCGCGCAGTTCGACCGGATCGCAGAAGGCATCGTCCAGACGGCGCAGCACGACATGCACACGTTCGAGACCGGCGAGCGTCTTCAGATAGAGCATGTCGTCACGCACGGTCAGGTCCTTGCCTTCGACCAGCGTGACGCCAAGATACCGCGCGAGAAACACGTGCTCGAAGTAAGTCTCGCTAAACGGCCCGGGCGTAAGCAACGCGATATGCGGCGAACCGTCGGCCTCCGAACTGTCGTGCTGCATGGTGGCCTGCGCAGCCTGCACGAGCGTCGCGATCAGTTGCGAATAAGTGGGCGCGAGGCGGCTCACGCGCATCGTGCGAAACGGATCGGCGAATAGCGTTGACACGATCAGCCGGTTTTCCAGCGCATAACCCAGACCGGATGGCGCCTCGGTGCGGTGCGCCATGACGGTCCAGTTACCACCGGGTGTACGCGCCAGATCGACGGCAACCACCTGCAGATATTGACCGCCAGGCGGCGTGAAGCCCTTCACGGAACGCAGATAACCCGGATGCCCGAACACCAGCGCGGGCGGCAACTGCCCACGCTCGAGCAAGGTTTGCGGCCCATAGATATCGGCAACGATCGCATTGAGCAGATGCGCGCGCTGCGTCACGCCACGCTCGATATGCGCCCACTCGGCCTCGCTGATCAGGAACGGCAGCAGATCGAGCGCCCACGGCCGCGGCTCGCCGTTATCCGCGTAGACGTTGTAGCTGATGTCGTTGTCGCGGATCTGCTGCGCGATCGACGCGTAGTGATCTTCCAATCGCGCGATACCGTCTTCGCCAAGCCGCTCGAAAAATTGCCGCCACGGTTCGCGCAACGCGCCTGAGGCGTCGCGTAACTCGTCCCAATGTCCTTCGTAGGCCGGCAACAGCCGCAATAAGGACGAAGCGTTCGCGCGAGCCGCGGACGCTTCGAAGGGAAAAGTCGATTGAAAGGCCAAGGTCGTGTCGTTTTTAAAAGTGTGCTGCCGCTTTCCAGTCTACCAGGTTACCAGTACCGCAGGTCCAGCGTAAACGGAAACTCGAGGCTGCGTGGCGGTATGCCGACCGTGAGCGGCCCCGGCGTATGACCGGACGCCAGGAAGCGCGAGCGCCGCCGGCTTTCCGCCTCATAGGCGTTGACCGGGAAAGTCTCATAGTTGCGCCCACCCGGATGTGCGACATGATACTGGCATCCGCCGACCGAGCGGCCAGTCCACGTATCGACCAGATCGAAAGTGAGCGGCGCATCCACGCCGATAGTCGGATGCAGCGCCGACGGTTGCGACCAGGCGCGAAAGCGCACGCCGGCCACGTATTCGCTGACGCGGCCCGTCGGCTGAAGCGGCACCGGCACACCGTTGACAGTCAGCACATGACGGTTGTCGTTCAAACCGAGCGCACGCACTTCAAGCCTTTCCACCGACGAATCCACATACCGCACCGTGCCGCCCGGCGAGCCCTCCTCGCCCATGACATGCCAGGGTTCGAGTGCGTTGCGGATGGTCAGCGAGACGCCGTTCACCGTGGCCTCGCCGACCAACGGAAAGCGGAATTCGAAGTGCGGCGCGAACCAGCTACTCTCGAAGGCGAAACCCGCCTGGTTGAGTTCGCCGAGCACGTCGTCGAAATCCATCTTCGCGAAGGTGCCGAGCAGGAAGCGGTCATGCAGTTCCGTGCCCCAGCGGGTGAGCCGCTGCGTATACGGCGTGTGCCAGAAACGCGCCACCAGCGCGCGCAACAACAACTGCTGCACGAGACTCATGCGCGCATGCGGCGGCATTTCGAAACCACGCAATTCGAGCAGGCCGAGGCGGCCAGTCGGGCCATCGGGCGAATAGAGTTTGTCGATGCAGAACTCGGCACGGTGCGTGTTGCCGGTCACATCGATCAGGATGTTGCGCAACGAGCGGTCGATCATCCACGCCGGCAGATTTGCGCTTTCGCGGCCGCCAAGCAGATCGATCTGCCGCTGCAACTCGCGGAACGCCACTTCGAGTTCATACACCTGATCGTTGCGTGCTTCATCGACACGCGGCGCCTGACTCGTCGGCCCGATGAACAGCCCGGAAAACAGATACGACAGCGACGGATGGTTGTGCCAATACGCGATCAGACTCGCCAGCAGATCGGGACGGCGAAGGAAAGGACTATCGGCAGGCGTCGCCCCGCCGAGCACGAAGTGATTGCCGCCGCCGGTTCCCGTATGCCGGCCGTCGGTCATGAACTTCTCGCTGCTCAGATAGCTCTCAGCCGCGGACTGATACAGATACTCCGTGTTGTCGACCAGTTGCTCCCAGCTCGAAGCCGGATGAATGTTCACCTCGATCACACCGGGGTCCGGCGTCACCTGCAGGATTTTCAGGCGGGCATCGCGCGGCGGCGGATAGCCTTCGAGCACCACCTTCATCTGCAACTCGGCCGCCGTTGCTTCGATCGCCGCGAGCAGATCGAGGTAGTCGTCGAGTTCGGTGAGTGGCGGCATGAACACATGCAGCAGCGAGCGGCCGCTGCCGAACGCTTCGGTTTCCGCCTTCGGACCCGCGGCGCGTTTCGGGTCACGCGCTTCGACGCAGATCGCCGTACGCAGCGTTTCCTTCGACGACTGCCCGCGCGCCGGTGCCGTCTGATCGTCAGTCTGAGGCGCAAAGGCCAGTACGCCGCTGCCCGGCATGCCACTCAACAGATCCGCCGCTGACGACGACAACGCCGCCGCCTGCCGCGCATCGGCGGAACTCATGGTGCGGCGGGACTCACCTTCGCCTTCGTATTGCATACGCAATTGCGCGGCCGGGCGCAACGCCACCGGCGGCGCAAACGGATCGTGCGCGTGCTGATACGGATAGTCGGTCTTCGACACCCACGGCAGCGAATCGAGCGGCAAACGATAACCCATCGGCGAGTCGCCGGGAATCAGGAACATGCGCTCGTCGCGGAAGAACCAGCGGCCGCTGACCCACTTCGGCGCCTCGTTCGGCACGTCGCGTTCACGCGCGAGCGGCAGGACAAAACCGGTCGGGCCGCCCAACCCCGCATCGAACACGCGCCGCAAACGCACGCGCTCCAGCTCGTCGTCCAGACGCGCATCGAGCGGATCGACGTTGACCGGCAGACGACGCTCGCGCCACAGGTAGTACCAGACGTCCTCGAAACCGGGCTGGATGCCGTCCGTGTCGAGCGCCAGCTTGACCGCCAGATGCGAGAGGAAACGTTGGGCGTCATCGGCCGTGTAGGTGCCCGGCTCGCGTTCGTCGGCGAAGAGCGTGGGGTCCTGCCAGCACGGCTCGCCATCGGCACGCCAGTAGAGCGACATGGCCCAGCGCGGCAACTGTTCGCCCGGATACCACTTGCCCTGGCCGATGTGCAGAAAGCCGTTTGCGCCGTAGCGCGAGCGCAGCTTGTCCATCAGCGCGACTGCGTAGCCGCGTTTGGTGGGGCCGAGCGCGTCGGTGTTCCATTCGTCGGCGTCACGATCGCGCACCGACACGAAGGTCGGCTCGCCGCCCATCGTCAGGCGCACGTCCATCTCGGTCAGGCGCTGGTCGACCTGCTCGCCCATTTTCAGCACGTCGTCCCACACCGCTTTGCTGAACGGCCGGGTGACGCGCGGCGTCTCCAGCACCCGTTCGATCGACATGATGTGCTCGAACTCGACCTCGGATTCGTCGACCGCACCGGAAATCGGCGCCGCACTGCCAGGTTCCGGCGTGCAGGCAACCGGAATGTGACCTTCCCCGGCGAGCAGGCCGGAGGTCGGATCGAGGCCGATCCAGCCCGCGCCCGGCAGGTACACCTCACACCATGCGTGCAGGTCGGTGAAGTCGACCTCGGTGCCGCTCGGGCCGTCGATGGATTTGACGTCGGGCGCGAGTTGCAGCAGGTAGCCGGACACGAAACGCGCCGCCAGCCCCAGTTGCCGGAGCGTCTCGACCAGCAGCCAGCCCGAATCGCGGCATGAACCCGCGGCGCTCACCAGCGTTTCCTCAGGCGTCTGCACGCCGGGTTCCATGCGGATCAGGTAGCGGATCTCGCGTTGCAGTCGCTGATTCAGGGCAACGAGGAAGTCGGCGGTAACGGTCGGCGTGAGGTCGATACTCGCGACGAACTCGGCGAAGCGCGGCGTCATCGGCCGCTTGACGCGGTACGGGGCGAGTTCCAGCGCAAGGCCGGGTTCATACTCGAACGGGAACTTCTCCGCCGAAGGCTCGAGAAAGAAGTCGAACGGGTTATAGACGGCCATCTCGGCGACCAGATCCACGGTCACCTTGAATTCGCGCGTCTTCTCGGGGAACACGAGCCGCGCCTGATAGTTGGCAAACGCGTCCTGCTGCCAGTTGATGAAGTGTTCGGCCGGTTCGACCCGCATCGAATAAGACAGAATGGGGGTCCGGCAATGTGGCGCAGGCCTGAGACGCACGACCTGGGGCGACAGCGTAACCAGCCTGTCGTAACGGTAATGTGTGACATGATTCAACGCGACGCGTATGGACACACAGGACTCCTGGACAAAGGATGGCAACCCGCCAAAAAGCAAGCTTCATGCCGTTAATCGAAAAACCGCGGGAACTGCCCGCCCCGCCCGGATTACCGCCTGCTGCCAAGTTTGCCGCGTCTGCCGGCCGTCCGGTCGATCGATCTGCGCGCCGTTCCACTGCCTTTTCGGATGCCGCGCACCAAAGCGGCGCAGCGCCGATGCACGATCATGCACGTAATGTGCGTTAAACCAGTGACGTCTGGCAAATGCGGCATGAAGATTGCGCGTTGCCTTCTCCTTTCTCTGCGGGCGCGAGAATGCCCGGAATGTCCCGCGGCCGACGTAGGGCCTGCTGACAAAGCGCCCCGCCTGTTGCTCCATGACTGCCACCCACCACCCGGGCCCGATCGATGAAAACTTTCCACTGCAATCGCTGCTCGCACCTTATCTTCTATGAAAACGTTCGTTGCGAACGGTGCGAGGCATTGCTCGGATATGTGCCTGAACTGGCCGAGATCAGCGCCTTCGAAGAAGCCGAAGAAGGACGCTGGCGGAGTCTGCATCCGCGTGCCGAGGGCGCGCTGTTCCGGCAATGCCACAACTACGCGGTCGAAAATGTCTGCAACTGGATGATCCCCGCCGACTCGCCCGACACGTTGTGCCGCGCCTGCCAGCTCACGCGCACCATTCCGAATCTGAGCGCGCCGGACAACCGCCTCTACTGGTACCGGCTGGAGATGGCAAAGCGGCGCCTGCTTTACACACTGGCCGCGCTCGGCGTCGACGTGCCGTCGCGCCTGACCGATCCCGACCAGGGTCTGGCATTCGAATTCCTCGAGGACGGCGACGATGGGGAGCGGGTCATGACCGGCCACGACAATGGTCTCATCACGCTGAACATCGCCGAAGCCGACGACGTCTACCGCGAAAAGGTGCGCAGCGCGATGGGCGAGCCCTATCGCACGCTGCTCGGCCACTTCAGACACGAGACAGGTCACTACTACTTCAGCCAGCTGGTCGCGAACGATCCGCACTGGCTCGAGCCCTACCGAAAGCTGTTCGGTGACGAGCGCGCCGACTATGGGGAAGCGCTCACCGCGTACTACCGCGACGGCGCGCCGGCAGACTGGCAGGCCTCGTACATCAGCGCCTATGCGACGATGCATCCCTGGGAAGATTGGGCCGAGACGTGGGCGCATTACATGCTGATCGTCGACGTGCTGGATACGTCGACCTCGTACGGTCTCGCCTTGTTGCCCGACGACCCGAGCGAGCCGACGCTGACCGACCGCACGCCCGTGGAAGATGCGAGTTTCGAGAATCTGATGAAGCGCTGGTTTCCGCTCACGTACGCGTTGAACAGCCTGAACCGCAGTCTCGGCATGCCCGACGGTTATCCGTTCACGCTGGCCTCGCCGGTGGTGGATAAGTTGCGGTTCGTGCATCGGGTCATTGCGGCAGCCAGTGACAAAATCAAACCACGCGAAGCGGCGAAACCGGCGAGCGAAGCCGGGGCGGTGCAAACGCCGTTGCAATCGACGCATAGGGCGCATACGGCGCGCGCACGCGCGTTGCAAGCGGTGGCGGCACAACCTGGCGCACAACCTGTCATGCCGCAAGAACCCGAGCAGGCGCCCGTCATGGGGACAACCCTGCCGTCAGCGCCGCCGTTGCAATCCGGGCCCAACGCCGCCAAAGCACCACCCGCCAAACGGGCCGCACGCCGACGCTAGTCCAGTTGCCATACCCGCATATAACACGCTTCCAGCACCCACAAAAAAGCCCACTGCCAAATGAACCGGCAGCGGGCTTTTCCCATCAGCGCCAAACCTGGCTATCGGTCAGGTCAATACGCGACGTAAGGCCCCGTACCACCAGGTGTCGCCTGCTGCTCGACAGCGGCATACACATTACGACCGTAGAAGAACGGCAGGCCCCAGTCGAAAATCGACGACGTCACAAAGGCCGGTCCCGCCAGCAAGGGCAACGCCGAATCGCCACTGTACGTCTGCGAAATCGTATTGGCATTGCCGACGCTGAAGTTCACCGCGCTCGTCGTGCCGTTCGCTCCCTGGATCATTGCACTCAACGACTGAGTCGACACCGGGCAGTAGTACGCGCTGTTGGGGCTCGCGCAGGCCGGCATTGCGCTGGTCTGGAAGAACAGGCCCGTCGAGCCGCTGTCCAGAATACTGCTCGAATACGTCGAGCCATTCTGCACCGTCGTAAACGTGCCGTTCGATGGGCTCACACCGATCACCTGCGCGCTGCCCAGCGCATTGTTGCTCTGCGTGCCGATGCCGAACACCAGTTGCCCGGTAACGGACTGCGCTCCGCCAGACACCATCGGCAGGCTCAGCATGGAACCGTTGTTGTCCGTGGTGAAGTACGGCACCGGATTGGCAACCTGCAGCGCTTCAGCGAGCGGGATCGATTTGCATGCCGTGCCATTGCAACCGTAATACGTACCGGTTACGGCCTGCTGCACGCAGTTCGCGCCGCAGTCATGCTTGAACACGCCGATACCCAGAATGCCATTGGCCTGCAGCGTACCCGGCGTATTGCGCGACGCACCGAAGCTGGCGCAATCTGACGGCAGCGACGCGTAGTTCGGGTCGATCACCTGAATCGGCAGAGAGGCCGCTTTTTCACCGGCGATCTGCAGGTCGGCAAGCTTCACCGAACCCCACGTGTAGCCGTCGAAGAACTGCATGCATTCGGCGATCAGATTGCCCGAGCCGTCCTTCTCTTGCGGCAGCGTCATCGAAGCGGGCAATTGCGAGGCGAACACGCGCACGCCCCACGAACCGGTGTCCACCAGGATGTGATCGATGGTTTGGCACTGGCTGGTCCCGGGCGCGCAAATCGTAATGCTGACGAACGGCATGTTCGGCACGTTGCTCACGCCGGAGTCGACCGTCACGCGCACCGCGTTGGCAGCCACCACTTGCGGCGAAGGCGAGGTATTGGTGACGGTGGGACCGGCCGCGCTCGTCGTGCTGCTGGAATTCGCCGAGGAGCCGGAGCCGCTGGAGCCACCGCCGCCGCCGCAGGCACTGACGAGCACGGCGAGCAGCGCCGCGCAGAACAAGGTAAGCAACGAAGACTGATGACGCATGATCGGCCCCGTTATTGAATGACGCCGACATCGACGCCCGCGGGCACCGCTTGCGGCAGATAGGCATAACCGGCAAACGCGCGCAGATGGCCGCCGGAGTAGACAACCAGATCGCTGTTGGACACCGCGAGCGGCGTGCCACGGCGCGTCGCGGTTGCGGCGACGTATTGGTCGAACGAAGTGCCCAGCATGGATCTCAGATCCGGCAGCGTCGGACCTTGCCACGCGACGCCGAACACGATGCCGTTGGGCGCGACGTACTCGCGCACCAGCGTGCCGGACGGCATCGTCATCAGGTGCACGGAATACGCGCTTTGCGTAGTGGCCGTATGAGCAACTGCGTGCAGGCGTGTCTGATCGCTGTCGACAGTGCTGACGTTCTGGCCGAGCGTGGCGTGCGCGGCAAACGACAGCGCGCAGCTTGCCCCGAGCATTGCGCGAGCAATGCTTGTAGAAAGCATCGGTTTCAAGAGATTTCCTTCGAGGTGAAACGTTCGTGGCCAGCGGGTAAGCCGATCACGAACGGGAATTCAGGGGCGCACTCCTGACCGGCTATGCCGGTATTGCATTCAGACCGGTTGGGTTGCGTGAATGCGTCTACGGAGTGGCAGCGCGAAACTTTAGGCGTCGCGCGGAGGTGAAGCAATCGTTTGCGAGACGATTTAAACCTTCTGCAATCACTGCGCCGTTCGATACCGTTTGATGTTTTCTGACAGGATCACCAAGGGGCGGTGCTTAAGCGCACATTTTTCCGATGTGTTCTGTTTAAAGCGAACATACGCATCAGGTAGCGGGGCCGCAGCAGAAAAATATCGATGCGTGCAGCATGTGTCGAACGATGTAAGCGAACGCTGAATAATTCGAGGCTGCGAGCTTATTCTTTAGCTTATTCATCTGACAATTGCGGCGTGTACAGACCGCTTTTGCGTGAACAGAAAATCACGGGACAAGCGCGACTCGAGGCAAAAAAAATGCCGCGGATAACTTGATCGTTATCCGCGGCACTGGGTACTTCATTGCGACTTTCCTGCTAATTCATTGCGGCTTCCGCGCGCCGCGCCGGATCTGGATCTGGATCTGGATCTGGATCACAAGATTCAGCGCGGCCGCGTCCGTTACTTTTTCTGCTGCAAGAGCGACTTAAGCTCCTGCACATTTTCTTCTACGCGTTTTGCGATCACCGCATACGACTCAGCCTGCGTCTGATATGCGGCTTGCGCCAACTGCTGCATGTCGGCGAGCGACTTATGCAGGCTTTGCTGGATCAGCTCGGCGGCTTTCGCCGGAGGCGCAGCGCCGCCGGCCGACAACTGCCCTGTGAGCGACTGCAATTCGCCCAGCGTGGTACGCAGCATCTCGGTCTGTTTCTGGGCGAGCGACTGCATGCCCTGGAATGCCGTCTGATTCGCCTGAACCAGTGCTTCCATGTCCTTGCGTCGCGCTTCCATGATGGCGGGTACGTCGAAGCCGGGAAGCTTGAACTGCTCCAGCATTTTGGTGAAATCGCCAAACGGATTGGCGGCGTCAGGTTGGCTCATGCGAAATCCTCCTTAACGGTTGAATACTCGCCCGTGTGCATCGCCGCGATGCTTCTCCGGCATATGCACCCGTAGCGTCGCGTGCGCCGCGCCTCCCGCAGACGCCTGCTGCTTCTGGGGTCGGACGGCACATTGCGTTAATCATGCGCCATCCGGCCACATTGCGCCAGCGGGCACACCCTGGCGTCGGCCGCCTCCTTGCCGGACTGTTTTACCGGTTCGGCCACGCAGAATGCAAGGCTTGGTAAGTTACAGAACGGCTTCAGTAACCCGGTAAAACGGCATGTCGACTATCGTTGCCGATGTGCTGGCGCACTGTTGCGCCAGCGCTGTCTCAATGGGAGCGACATCATGAAAAAAGGATTGCTGGGCGCGGCACTGGCCGCCGTTTTGACCGTGGCTGCGACGGGCGTGTTTGCACAGGAAGCGGCGTCGCCGCCCCCCGCCGCTCACGCGCATGACGAGCCGCATCGCGGCGACAAGCCGTTTGGGCCACACGGGCCGATGGGGCCGGGATTCGCGGTGGTCAACGATCTGGAACAGTTGCGCCGCCTGTATGCAATGAGCGGGCGTGAAGGCGAGATCGTCGCCGTGTATCACGAGGTGTTGAACAAGACGCAAGATCCGATGCTGCGCCACTACGTGTACGACTCGCTGGCCCGCGAGCAGTTGAAGCCGGCCAATACTGACCAGGCCATTGCTACGCTGCGCACCAGTCTGTCGGAGGACCTCGGCGCAGCGAACAGGTCTCCGCACGGCATGCCGGCGGGGATGCAACCGCCTGTGCCGCAATAAAGCGCGGCCGGCTACGCCGCTGGATCACCCCACGTTCGAACGTCGCACGGGAGAGCGGGCATCCCGCGACCCGTGCAATTCATTCCTACGCAAGACCAATTGGAAGCGCTCCCGCCAAACCGCAGCGCAGCCGTTCGGCGCGCTACGTTAGCTTTCGCACATAGCAGCCTTTCTGCCTACTTTTCATCTTCCCTCAGGTGATTAGGATAAGAGCACTGCAACGCTAGTGCCTGGTGAATAATGCGCTACCCGCTGAATATGGCCGTCGCCGCCGCCCTTCTCGTCTTCGTTCTTTGCTGCATCGTCAAGCTCGCCTTGAATTGATGCCCTGTCGCCGTACTTTCACCCCATGCCAAACCCGCCTTGCAACTGCATGTTTCGCCGTGACATAGCGCGAAATAATTGCTGAATGGAGTTTGCGAAGCGACACACCCATACTTCGTTTCGCTGCCGGTGCGTACGAAAAAAGACGCATGAGATCAAGGGTGCTTTTTGTGCAAATACGCGTTCGAATGCGTTCCCGATGATTAACGATCCACGGTTGCCCGATCATCGGAAGATGCGTTCGAACCTAATGGCACCGCGTGCCGACGACAGGATGAACATGTTCACTTCAGTGAGTTTCCTCAAACAGAATGCCGCCCGTTTTGCATGCATCGCCATGGTCTGCGGCAGCGCGCTCCTGACCGGCTGCGCCGGCGGCAGCATCAACAACGCAAGCCAGACCAGCGCACAGCCGCAAGTGCACCCGGACACCATTTATGTCTACACCTTCGACAGCAATCCGGACCAGGTGAAGCTGGACAATGGCGGCATGCTGCAGAAATTGAAATCACAGCTCGAAGGCTCATCTGCCGCGCAAAAACAATCCGCCGACGCGATCGCCGTGCGTGAGCAGGTCGCCAACGAAATCGTGCATCAGTTGCAATCAATGGGGCTGCGTGCGATTCGCTCGGACATCCCCGCCCCCGCCGATCAGAACGTTCTGCTCGTGCAAGGCAGCTTCGACACGATCGACTCGGGTAATCGCCGCCGCCGCGTGCTGATCGGTCTGGGCGCAGGCAAGAGCGAAGTGAGCAGCTCCGTGCAGATTCTGTACCAACCGGCGGGCGGCACGGCGCGGCTGGTGCAAAGCTTCAATGCCACCGGCGACAGCGGCAAAGCACCCGGCATGGCAGAAACAGCCGGCGTAGGCGCGGCAGCCGGGAGCATCGCGACCTCGGCAGCCGTGGGCGGCGCCTTGCATGGCGTATCCGAAACGAACAAGGCCGGCGTTTCAGCAGACGCAAAGCGTCTGGCCGACGCGGTGGCAAAACAGGTGGCGCAGATCGGCGTAAGCGGGGGCTGGCTCTCGACGGAACACGTCAAAGGATAAGCAACCCGCAGCAGGTTCGGACTGTTGTAGATCGCGCGCGGCAGAGTGAATGGAATTCACACCCTGCCACGCGCTATTTTTTATGCATTCACAGCCTTCACGTAGCGCCGCGCCGCACTCAGGCAACGGCGTAACGTTCGAGCCAATGCGCGTACGGTGCCGGCAACGTCCACGACGGACGTTCGATACCCAACTTGCGCGCCGCGTGGTACGGCCAGTGCGGATCGGCCAGATGCGCGCGACCGACCATCACCAGGTCCAGTTGCTCGCTCTTGACGGAGCGGTCGGCCAATTCCGGCGTATCGATGCCCCATGCCGACGAAACGGCGATACCGGCCTCGCGGCGCACCCGCTCAGCGATCGGCGCGAGAAACGCCGGCGCCCATGGAATACGTGCCGCAGGCGTGGAGAAACCCACGCTGACGCTCAGCATATCGAGCCCTTCGCGCTTGAAATTCTTCGCCAGTTCGATCGATTCAGCGAGCGTTTCCTCGTCGCGTCCGTCGTATTCGATCACACCGAAACGCGCCGTCAATGGCAGATGCTCAGGCCACACCTTGCGCACGGCGGCCAAGGTTTCCAGCAGGAAGCGGCTACGGTTTTCGAGGCTGCCGCCGTATGCGTCGTCACGGTGATTGGAATGCGTCGAGAAAAAGCTTTGGCCGAGGTAGCCGTGTGCGAAGTGCAACTCAAGCCATTCAAAACCCGCATCAAGGGCTCGTTTGGCCGCGGCGACGAAATCCTCACGCACGCGTGCGATGTCGTCGAGCGTCATCGCCTTCGGCACTTTCGGCAAACCGCCGCCGAAGGCAACCGCCGACGGCGCAATGGTCTGCCAGCCACGCGGATCGGTGTCGGCGATGTGGTCGTCGCCTTCCCACGGCCGGTTGGCGCTGGCTTTGCGGCCCGCGTGACCGATCTGAATGCCCGGCACGGCGCCCGCGGCCTTGATCGACGCGACCACCGGCGCGAAAGCCTGGGCCTGCTCGTCGGTCCAGATGCCCGCGCAGCCCGGCGTGATACGTCCCTCGGGCGATACGGCCGTCGCCTCGACGATCACCAGCCCCGCGCCGCCACGCGCCAGACCGGCGAGGTGCACGCGATGCCAGTCGTTGATCAGGCCGTCTTCGGCGGTGTACTGACACATCGGCGGAATGGCGATACGGTTGCGTAAGGAAACACCCTTGAGCTTGTAGGGCTGAAATAATGCGGACATCAGGCTAAACTCCTGTGAATAGGCTTGTACGGTAGTTCGACAAACATCGAACTACGGAGTATGGCAGAAACCTTTATCATCCGCAGAATGCGCACATATACCCATCCTGCCGCTGAGGACTTCACGCTCGGGCGGCTCTTCCATGCTCTTAGCGACCCGGTGCGCCTCGAGATCGTCCGTCGGCTTTCAGGTGTCGACGAGGCCACCTGCGGCGACCTCGACGGCGGCCGTCCCAAGTCGAGCGTCTCCCACCATTTTCGGATCCTGCGTGAGGCGGGGCTGGTGCGCACGCGCGTTGCCGGCACCGTGCATCAGAATTCGCTGCGGCGCGCCGAACTGGACGCCCGGTTTCCGGGCTTGATGAAGGCGATCATCGAACAGATCGTCAATGAACCGGTGTTAAGCGAACCAGCCTGATAGTCGATTGAAAATCGACTGGGAATCGAGGGTGCGGTGCTACGAAAACCACACTGCGAAGCGCGTGCCCGAGACCAGACTGCTCACGGTCAAACGCCATTCGTGCGCCGTGGCGATCTCCTTGCAGATCGCAAGACCGAGTCCGGCGCCATCATGCTGCGCATCCGGCGCGCGCCAGAACCGCTTGAAGAGAAACGGCAGGTGCTCCTGCCTGATGCCCTGCCCTTCGTCCAGAACCTGCACCGAGACGGCATCGACGCTCAGCACAACCGCGCTATGCGCTGGCGAAGCATTGATCGCGTTCTCGACGATGTTCTTCAGCAGAATGAACAACGCACTTCGGTCCGCCCAGATCGACGGTGGCGCGACGGTGGTTTCGAGCCGAAGCTTCACCTCCTTGCGGTCGGCCTTGCGTGCGAGATAAACCATCACATCCTGCACCACATCGACGATATTCACCTCGCCGAAACTGAAGTTCTGCGACTCGCTGACTTCGGCGAGATGCAGTAGTTGCCGCACCTGACGCGCCATCAGATCGATTTCGCGAAACAGCAAATCCTTGTCGTCGATCCCGGGTTGCAGTTCGATCTGACCGCGGATCAAGGTGAGCGGCGTCTGCAACTCGTGCGCGGCCGACGCGAGAAACTGCTGCTGCACGGCGAAGCCGTTTTCGAGCCTGTCGAGCGCTTCGTTGAAGGCATGGATCAGCGGCTTGATTTCACTCGGAACGCCCTCGATCGAAAGACGCGTCGTGAGGTTGCGCGGCGTGATGCGCGCAGCCGCACGCGATGCCTCTCTAAGCGGCTTGAGCACCCGATGCACGGTAAATGGGAAAGTCAGGCCGAAAATGATCGTGGCCACGACAATGATCGTCTTGATGATGGCCGGTATCGGCTTGACCTTGTTGGCTATCAGCGCGCCGACGAAACGCTCGGCCGTTGCGGTCTGGATGTAGAAGACCATCGGGCCATGCGCAACCCGCAGCGTCAGGACTGCGAATGGCTTCGTGCCTATCTCCGTCCGCTGAACATCGCCGACGGACCCGGATAGATCGCCTGCAATCCATGCTTCACTTCCCTTGGCACCGTTCGAAGCCAGCAACACGTTGCGGTGGTCGTCGAGTACCCGGTATTTCAGTTCCGTCGGCGCCACCTCGAAGAGCCACGCCATCTGCGTGGGAAGCGCCACGGAAACCGGACGGCCGGCACCGTCGAAGCGGAGTCCGTGCGCGATCGCTTTGGCACTTTCCATCTCCTCGTGCAGCCCGAGCATCTGCTGAGGGAAATGATTGAATGCATAGGTGGCGGCCGTTGCCAGCACGGTCAGGCTGATGGCGAGCGCAACGATACTGGTCACCCAAAGCCGCGCGGACAAACTGCGAATCCAGTGATTGAGCATGTTGAGCAATTGGCCGTTGATTTAATGCTACCCGGTGAGCCCTGCGGCTACCTGGAGCGCGAAGCCCGCGCCGCGAATATTGGCAAGCCGCGTCGTCGCGCCAACCGCGGTCAACTTCTTGCGCAGACGATGCAACGTGACTTCGAGCGCGTTAGGCGTGACGGCGTCGCCGAGCCCCCACGCAGCATGTTCGAGCGCCGCATGCCGCACGGTGGTGCCCGCGGCCTTCGCGAGGCACAGCGCAATCTGCAACTCGGCGGGCGCCAGCAGAACAGACTGCGCGCCACAGCGCATTGCATGTTGCTGCGGATCGACCGTGATGTCGCCGAACGAGATCACCAGTTCCGCCAGCGCCACTGGACGGCGCATCAGCGTACGCACCCGCGCAACCAGCTCACTCATGGCGAAGGGCTTGGTCACGTAGTCGTCCGCGCCGTTTTCCAGTCCGTCGACGCGGTCATGCAGCGCGTCGCGTGCCGTCAGCATGAGCGAGGGCGTCATCTGCCCTGCCGCGCGTAATGTCCGCAGAAAAGCCAGGCCGTCGCCGTCCGGCAAACCACGATCGATGATGAGCACCGCATAGTCGGCCCGACTCACACCATAATTCGCCGCCGAAATGGTGCCGAACACATCGGTTTCGATGCCTGCCGCGGAAAGCGCCTGGCGGATCATGCCGGCCAGGCGCTCGTGGTCTTCGATCAGTGCGACTCGCGACATGCGGCGGGGCTCAATTGAATTCGTAAAGGTAACCGACCCTGGCTTGCGGAATATAGCGCTTACCCACCAGCGGGCTGTCGGTGATGCCGCTGCCAAGGTGGGCGACGCCGACGTCGAGGATCAGAATCTGATGGCGGGTGAACTTGTAGTCGATACGCGTTCCCACCGAGATGTCGTAGGTCGCCTTGCCAGTATATTCCGGGCGCCCGGCGCGCACTTCGGATGAACGCACGCCGTAATAATAATCGACATATTTGCTGCTCAACCAATCCACGCCGGCGTGAGGTTCGAACTCGAATTTGCCGTATTCGAACGACTTGCTGAAGTCGATGGTGGCTTTCTGCCCTCTGTTACCGCCTTCCAGAAAATCCCCCGAAAGCGTGCCGTATGCGGTGTGCCAGGCGAGTGCCGGGCCGTACCAGAACGTGCCATTGCGGTTCTGCATGCCGCTCAGAATCGGGGCATCGGACGCTTTGTAGCCGTCGCCGATCGCGTATTGTCCGCGCAACGCGAGACTGACGTTGTCCCACTTGCCGATCTTCAGATCGACAGCCGTACCAAACGCATGCACCCATTTGTTGTCGAACGAAATCAGCGGAATCGGCGTGTATTTCGTGCCGTAGCCTTTGTAGGGCGCCTGCTCGATGCCCGCGCCGACGCCCAGGCCCCAATGCGTCACATTGGTCGAATTGTTCAGCACGGCGAAGCCCGTATCGTCCGCCGTGGGCGGTTCCGGGTTTTCGCCGTCGGCCCATGCGGCCCCCGAAACCATGAAGAACGATGCGATCGCCAACGGAAACCAGCGCTCACGGCAAAGAGATTTTTTCACGTCGAGTCCTGAGTTGATGGATGAGGCGGCATCGACTCTACGACTGCTGGACTTACTCGTTACTTACTCAAAGCGGTGAGAACTGGCATCTCCGGCGGCGGGGTGACGGCGAATGATCAGAACCGGTGCCTCATACCCGCGGCCACCACAACCTGCTCGCGGGTCGACGAAGCCACCAGCTTCGTTCGAGAAGCCGTAAAGCGCGCCGAATCGGCAGCAGCGCTCAACCGCTTACGCGCCGCCTTTTTCCATCGCGCGTTGGTACGCAGGACGCGCCTCGATACGATCGACGAACGCAGTGATATTCGGGAATCTGTCGCGTCCGCAAAACTTCAGGCACGTCTGGGCAACGAACGAGAGTTGGATATCGACGCCCGTCAGTTCATCGCCCATGAAGTATTCGCGGCCTGCCAGTTCCTGATTCAGAAAACCCAGGTGATTCCTCAACTCGCTTTCGATTCTCGGTTGCAAGGGGGCCGCACCGTCGCCAAGACGTGCCGTGTACACCTTCAACATGAGCGGCAGCATGGCAGAGCCTTCCGCATAGTGCAGGAACTGCGCGTAACGGTCGTACTCGTCGGTTCCGTATGCCGGCGCGAGGCGCCCATTGCCATGGCGGCGAATCAGATAATCCACAATCGCGCCCGATTCGAAAACCACCTTCTCGCCGTCGCGAATCACCGGGGCCTTGCCCAGCGGATGGATCGCCATCAGTTCCGGTGGCGCGAGACGGGTTTCCGGATTCCGCTGGTATTGAACGAGCTTGTAGTCGAGGCCGAGTTCCTCCAGCAACCAGGTAATGCGGCGCGAACGGGATTCGTTGAGATGATGGACTTCGATCATGGATTGGGATTTTGAGTCGGTGAGAGAAAGTGCGGGCAACGTCTGCCCTGAAACCACTCGACGATTCGCGTAGTTTCAGGGCAGACGTTGGAAATAGTATCTTGCGATCTTGCATCGGCACGGCACTGCATGGCACGAGCTTGTGTGCCATGCAGCGACACGCCTCTGTCCGTTGGAACGTTAGAACCGCAGTAGCACCTTGCCCTTGCGCGCGCTCTTCTCGCTTGCCGTTGCCGCTTGTGCCACGCTCCCGACATCGAAGACGGCTTCGACCGGCAGCTTCAACTCACCCGATGCAGCGAGCCTCAGCAGTTCGCCGATCATGCGCGCTTTATCCGCGCCCGACGTGACCTCGAAAATTTTGCTTGCCCAGAAACCCTTGACGGTCGCCTGCTTGAAGATCGCATCGCCGGAACTGATCCGCATCAATTCACCGGACATGGCGCCGAACGAAACCAGGGTGCCGTTTTCACCAAGCAGACCGAAGATGTCGCCGCTGGCATCGCCACCGACCGAATCGACACCTGCCACGAGCGGCGCGTCGCCAACGATGTCACGAACCTGCGTCTTCCAGCCATCGCTTTCGGTCGATACCGCATTGCCGATGCCCACTTCGGCCAACTCCGCAATGCCCGCCTCGCGCCGGACCAGATTGACCACATTGATGCCGCGCGCGTTGGCCAGCATCGCCAGCGTCTTGCCAACCGCACCGTTCGCCGTGTTCTGGATGAACCACTGACCGGGTTCCAGATGCAGATATTCGAGCAGCATCACCGCGCTCAATGGCATGGCGATCAACTGACAGCCTGTTTCGTCGCTGATCGCATCGGGCAACGGGACCACCACGGCCGCCGGCGCCAGAACATAATCGGCCCAGGCTTCGTGAATGCCGGCCACCACCACGCGCTGACCGGGCTTCAAATGTTCGACACCCGCGCCGATCGCGTCGATCACACCAGCAACTTCAGTGCCGCCCACGGCCGGCAGTTGCGGCTTGTAGCCGTATTGACCGCGAATCGTCCACAGGTCGTGATTGTGGATCGGCGACAGGGTCGATTTGATGCGCACCTGCCCCGCGCCGGGATTCGGCGTAGAACGTTCCGCGACCTGCAGCACGTCAGCGGGATTGCCGAAAGAGGAATAGATAACGCTACGCACAATCGATCTCCTGGAATGTCCAACGATAAGGGCTCCGCGCTGCACGGAGTGAGTGCTTTTGTGAGTTTCTTTGAGTGCTTCTTCGAATGCTTTGGCTAGTACTTCTGTTCGCTAAGCTTCAAGAGCGCGCCGGCCTCGGCCGCGGAAAAATCAAGGCGCGCGAAGTACGCTGGCGGTGACCGCCATGGCTTGCGCCATCGCGCTTCCATCCTGTCGCAGCTTGGTGACGAGCGCGGCGCCGAGCCACATGTGATAAAGGAGTTCGGCCGCTTCTTTGGTCCGGATCTCCGGCGAAAGCGAACCGTCTGCCTGACCCTCTTCAATCACGGATGCGAGACGCATCATCAGGCGGTCCACGCCGTCGCGCAGCACCACGCGCATCTCATCCGACAGGTCGCCGACTTCCGCGCTCAGCTTCACCACCAGACACTTTTCGTCGCCGTTCTGATCGAGTTGTTCCTGTTGCCATGCGGCCCAATAGCTCAGCAGCTTGTCACGGCCGTTGACACCGGGCTGGCCGAACAGCGCGTCGAGGCGCGCCGCGTAGTCGGCGACGTACTGCTGCAATAGCTCGCTGCCGAACGACTCCTTCGAACCGAAGTAGTGATAGAACGACCCCTTCGGGATCTCGGCAGTCGTCAGAATCTCGTTCAGCCCGACCGCGACAAAGCCTTTGCGCGCGATCAGGGCGCGCCCGGCGTCGAGGATGTGCCTACGAATGTGGGGATGGCTAGCTCTCATGATTGGCGGATTATGGCCTCAATTAGACCAGTCGTCTACAAATTCAGTAAGCGCGAGGAAATGACCGGCTACTCCCATTGCGGAGACCGCCCGACTGGCGGTGCCCCGTTCATCCCGCCTCAAATTATCCTACCCGCTGCTTCGCCTTCAGATCGTCGAGATGAAAACCGGCGACCGTCTTGTACTGATTCGCGATCTGGCTTAGCTCTTCCGCGCTGACCACATCTTCGATCCGCCCGAAGCGCTGTCCCTGCGTGCGCTCGTAAACCACCTGCAAAATCCGGTCGGGCGGTGCCTTGCGGTTCATCAGCACGACATCGCCGGTCGCCTTGACGCGCGCCCGGTCATAGGCAAGCAGCGCTTCCTCGCAGACACCCAGTTCCGCGCAACGGTCTGCCAGAAAGCGCGCGTCCAGAATCGCCTGCCCGGCACCGTTCGAGCCGCGCGGCACCATCGGATGCGCCGCGTCCCCCAACAGCGTGATGCGGCCGAACGTCCAGCGCGGCAACGGATCCTGATCGACCATCGGATATTCCAGAATCGGCTCTGTCGCTTCAATCATCGCGGCCACGTCCAGCCAATCGAAATGCCAGTCCGCGAACGCAGGGAAGAAATCGGCGAGGCGCCCTTTTCCGTTCCAGTCGCGGCGTGCGGGTTGCGGCGACTCGATTTCGGCGACCCAGTTCAGCAACTGATTGCCCGCGGCATCCACGTTGTCGCGGATCGGGTAAATGACCATCTTGCCGTGCGTCAGCCAGCCGGCCCGCACCATGCTGCCACCGGTCAGAAATGGCGGCGCGATGATCGTTCCGCGCCACATGTTGAAACCGGAATAGCGCGGCGCGCCTTCGTTCGGGTAGAACTGTTTGCGAATCGCCGAGTGAATGCCGTCGCATGCCACGATCGCCGCGCCGCTAGCCAGATGATCGTTGCCGGCACTATCGGTAAAGCGCGCGATGGCGCCTGTTTCGTCCTGGGTTGCGCTGATACACCGACGGTCTGTCACAACGCTGTCCGACCCCAGACGTTCAAGAACCGCCTTGAGCAATATGCTTTGCAGGTCGCCGCGATGGATCGAGAACTGCGGATGATCGTAACCGGCGTAACGCCCAGCCGGCTCGCGATAAATCAGTTGCCCGTGGCGATTGAAAAACACCGACTCCTGCGTCGTCACGCCGACCGCCGCCAGTTCAGCGAGCAGATCGAGTTCCGCCAGTTCACGCGTTGCATGCGGCAACAGGTTGATCCCGACCCCGAGTGGCCTGATTTCAGGTGCCGCCTCAAAAATTCGACTCGCGATGCCTGCCTTGTGCAGCGTCAGCGCCAGCGTCAATCCGCCAATCCCTGCACCAACGATGACGACCTCACTATCCTTTTTCATCTGTCTCCTCTTTCGTGATGAGCGCGTAGCAGCGCGCTGTTGAATCCGTCTCCCGCGCCGCATGACTATGTGAAATTTACGCATACGTCTGCCGAAATATAGTGAGCCATTCCGGCTTCGTCAAGCGATTCATCCGGACAACGGAATTCGTTTGACACGGCGATCAAGATTCAATATCTTTTAGGCATACGTCTGCCGATTATTTACCGGCAGCGCCATCATGTATCGCCAGATATACCTACGCCGTTCGACGAAACGCGGTATTTCCAGAAACGAACAGGAGACAAGCAATGGACACCAGCCTTCCCTCGTCAGACAGGAAAGCTTTCTATGAGCAGATCCGCGAACTCAACATGATTCCCCTGTGGGAATCGCTTAGCACTTTGGTGCCGCATCAGCCCAATGGACCCTGCGTGCCCACGCTGTGGAAATGGCGCGATGTGCTGCCTTACATCGAGCAGGCCGGCACATTGATCACGGCAGAGGAGGCCGTGCGCCGCGTGCTCGTGCTCGAGAACCCCGCCCTGCCCGGCCACGCCAGCGTCACGCAATCGCTCTATGCCGGATTGCAGCTGATTCTGCCGGGCGAGGTGGCGCCGGCTCATCGTCACGTGCAATCGGCGTTGCGTTTTATTGTGCATGGCCGTGGCGCTTATACGGCGGTTGATGGCGAACGCACGACCATGATGCCGGGCGACTTCATCATTACGCCGGGCTGGACCTGGCATGATCACGGTAACGACGGCATCGACGGCCACAGCGAACCGGTTGTATGGCTCGACGGCCTGGATATTCCGATGATTCGCTTCTTCGACGCGGGCTTCGAGGAAAAAAGCACGGCCATGTCGCAACGTGTTACCCGGCCCGAAGGTAATGCGCTGGCGCGCTATGGACACAACCTGTTGCCGGTCGACTATCAGCCTTCGTCGCCGACCTCGCCCATTTTCAGCTACCCATACGACCGCACGCGCGAGGTGCTCGAGCGCCTCTATCGCGATGGTGACATCGACGCATGGCACGGCGTCAAGCTGCGCTACGTCAACCCTGCAACCGGCGGCTGGCCCATGCCGACGCTTGCCACGTTCATGCAATATCTGCCGGCCGGGTTCTCCGGCAAACCGTTCCGCAGTACCGACGGCGCCGTGTATTCGGTTGTGGAAGGAACCGGACGCGCGGTCATCGACGGGCAAAGCTTCGAGTTCGGCCCGAAGGATCACTTCGTTGTGCCGTCATGGAAAACGTTCACGCTGCACGCGAACGACGACGCGGTGCTGTTCAGCTTTTCGGACCGGCCGGTGCAAACCGCGCTCAACATTCTGCGCGAAGAAAAACTGGACGCGTGAACGCAACACTGGCGATCGCAGCGATCAGCACAAAACACAATCACACATGGAGAATATTCAATGAATCTGGTCTTTGAGTCCGCGCCCGCGGTAACGGTCCCGGTTGCCGGGTCGGACGACGCGTTTCCCGTCCGGCGCATCTATTGCGTCGGGCGCAACTACGCCGCCCATGCGCGCGAGATGGGTTTCGATCCGGACCGCGAGCCGCCGTTTTTCTTCTGCAAACCGGCCGATGCCATCGTGTATGTCGCACCGGGCACGACGGGTGAATTTCCGTATCCGTCCGAGACGGACAACTGCCACTACGAAATGGAACTGGTCGCTGCAATCGGCAAGGGAGGTAAAAATATCTCTGTCGACGAGGCACTCGGACACGTATTTGGCTATGCACTCGGACTCGATATGACGCGCCGCGATCTGCAAATGGAGATGCGAAAAATGGGGCGCCCATGGGATATCGGCAAGGCGTTCGATCACTCAGCACCGATCGGCCCGCTGCATCGCACTGAACAGACAGGGCATCTGAAAGACGGCACGATCTGGCTGAACGTCAATGGCACGTCGAAGCAACGCGCGGACATCTCGCAGCTGATCTGGTCGGTCGCGGAAACGATCGCCTATCTGTCGTGCTTCTTCGAACTGGTGCCGGGCGATCTGATCTATACCGGCACACCGGAGGGTGTCGGCGCAGTGATCAAGGGCGATACGATGCATGGCGGCATCGACGGTCTCGGCGAACTCCAGGTCAAAGTGGTCTGAACGACTCATGTCACAACGGAGCATAACGCTCGTCATGCTCCGTTCATCGAGGATATTCCGTGCAGCTTCACAATTTTTTTCGCAGCTCCGCATCGTATCGGGTGCGAATTG
Organism: Paraburkholderia sediminicola; assembly: GCF_046026855.1. Taxonomy (GTDB): domain Bacteria; phylum Pseudomonadota; class Gammaproteobacteria; order Burkholderiales; family Burkholderiaceae; genus Paraburkholderia; species Paraburkholderia sediminicola_A. Next base: position 136,717 of record NZ_JAQQET010000015.1, read on the forward strand.
CGCTAGGTCTGAAAGGCCTGCCGTTCGACTACCTTCCCGTGCATCTGTCTCGCGACGGCGGTGAGCAATTCGCGCCCGCCTATCGCTCGCTCAGTCCGGAGGCGCTGGTCCCTGTGCTCAGGAACGGCGAAGTGTCGCTCCATCAGTCGCTTGCGATCATCGAGTACCTGGACGAACTGCATCCCGAGCCACCGCTACTGCCGCACGATCCGCTCGGCCGCGCCACTGTGCGTGCACTGGCTTTGGACATCGCGTGCGACATCCATCCACTCAATAACCTGCGTGTGCTCAAATACCTTGGCGACACGGCCGGGCTGACAAAAGAAGCACGAGACGCCTGGTATCACCACTGGGTCCACACGGGGTTTTCCGCGCTGGAAACAAGGCTTGCACAAAGTCACACAACGGGTCAATTCTGCTACGGCGATCAACCGACGCTAGCCGATCTCACGCTCGTGCCACAGGTTTTCAATGCGCAACGCTTCAACGTCGATCTGAGCGCCTATCCGGTGCTCAGTCGCATCGCACAGCGCTGCCTGCAGTTGCCTGCATTCGCTGCGGCTGCCCCCGAGCAGCAGCCTGACGCACAGTAACCTGCGCGGATGACGCCCGTCATCCACCCGGCTCTGCGACCAGCCGTCCGCACTGCGCGATAATATCGGCCAGTCACACTTGCCGCCCGACCGCGGGCGGCCCACTTCCAGATACGAGTCCATGGCAAAGAACCCTGTGGCGCGCGAGACGCGCCAGACTCCGCTCGACCGTCTGTACGCCCGCCCCGGCTTCATGATCCGGCGTGCCCATCAGATCTCGACCGACCTCTTCATCGAAGCCTGCGCTGCGCTCGATATGACGCCCAGCCAATACGGCGTGCTGTATATCCTCTTTCACAGCGGCCCACTCGAACAGATTGGCATCGCGCGCCTGATCGGCCTCGACCGCTCGACCACCGCACTCGTCGTCAAGATTCTGAGTGAGCGCGGCCTGCTCGAAAAAGCAAAAAGCGAAACGGACCAGCGCAAAGTGGAAATCTCGCTGACCGAAGCGGGCCGGCAATGCTTCCGTCAATGCGAGCGCTACGCGCAGAAATCGGTCGAAGCGTTGCTCGCGCCATTCGAGCCTGCCGAGCGCACGCAATTTCTCGCGCTACTCGACAAGTTCGTTTCGCACTTCAACGACAACACACGCGTGACCTTGGGATAACACGAATCGGCGAGCCCAAGCTCGCCGATTCGTTCACCGCTAGTGCAGCTCGCTAGAGGCACACAGCGGCGCTCACCGATTACTTCGCCGGTGCGGCGTCGAACCCGTACATTTGCGAATCGACGCGCGGCACGATATGAATCCCGTTACGCGCGGCGAAAGTCGAAACCTGCAGATGCGTCGGGATGATGCCGACTTCATCGTGCAATACCTTCGACGTTTCCTGGTAAAGCGCTTCGCGCTTCGCATCGTCGACCGTTGCCAGCCCCGCATTCAACGGCTTCCAGAAGTTCGGCGAATCGTACGTCTGGATATTGATCTTGCGGAACGGATTGTTGGTCGGATTCGAAAACAGCGACTCGAGCTGCACACCCATGTCGCCCGCATCCGCACCCCAGCCGATCATGAAGAAGCCCAGTTGCAGCTGGTTCACGCGCGAGATGAACGTACCCATCGGCTGCGTCTCAACCTTGGTCTTGCAACCGATGCGTGTCAGCATTTGCGCGACACCTTGCGCCAGTTGCGAATCGTTGACATAGCGATCGTTCGGCGCAAAGAGTGTCAGCGAAAAGCACTCGGGATAACCGGCTTCGGCCAGCAGCTTTTTTGCTTCATCGGGTTTGTACGGATCGGGCGGCAGCGCCGGGTTGTAGCCGAACATCGTGCTCGGCACGCTGTTCTGCGTCGCCACACCTAAACCCTGCAAGACGCGATCGACCAGCACCTGGCGATTGATGGCGAGCGAGAACGCACGGCGCACACGCACATCCTTGAACGGATTCTTGCCCAACGGTTTACCGTTGTTGTCTGTCACATACGGCGCGTTGTCGTTTAGCTGATTCATCACCCAGAAGACCATTAACGTGCTGGGCTTCGTGTAGACGGCAAGCTTTTTGTCAGCCTTGATGCGCGTCACATCCGCGCTTGGCACATCGATCACCGCGTCGACGTCGCCCGACAGAATGGCCGCCACACGCGCCGCAGCGTTCGGCAGGATGCGCACCGTCACCTTGTCATAGGCCGGCTTGTCACCCCAATACCCGTCGTTGCGAACGAGTTCGACACGGTCGCCCCGCAAAAAGCGGGAAAACTTGTAAGGCCCTGTACCGACAAGGCCCTTACCGGTTTCGAAGTCTTCGCTCTTGAGTCCCTGCGTGTCTTTCTTCGACAGCATGAAAATCATCGACAGATAGTTTGGCAGCACTGCCAACGGACGGGCCGTGGTCAATTTGACCGTGTACGGATCGACCACCTGCACCTTGGTGATGTCTTTCGTGAAGACCCCGAATGTAGCCGGCGAATTGGTCAGCGTGTCGGGACGCGCGAGCGAATAGACCACATCGTCTGCCGTGAACGACGAGCCGTCCTGGAACTTGACGTTCTTGCGCAGCTTGATTTCCCACGTCTTATCGTCGAGTGGTTTCCACGACTCGGCGAGACCGGGCTGCAAGCGGCCATCTGGCGACATGTCGATCAACGGCTCGAACACGTTACGCGCAACGTTGCGGTTGCCCGGCAAGTTGGCGAACTGTGGATCGAGCGACGTTACGTCCGCACTGACCCCGTACTTGAATTCCGCTGCACCTGCATTCTGCTGCACGAACACGCTCGCGGCCAACGCACCGGCCATGACTGCCAGCCGGCCCCAGCCCCGCAATGTTGTTCCCATCTCCGTCTCCTATATGTGCAGAACCCGCAAGGGTACCCGCTTTATTGAGGGAACCGTCAACGGTTCCCATCTGAAAACAGCGCGCCGAACTGAGCACCCGCGCAATAACGGCAAGTGCACGGCTGCGTCACTTCGTGTTTACGAGCATCTTCATCGCGTCAAAATGCCTTCTGTATAACTATATTATCGTTATACACTTCTATCGAAGTCAAGCACTGCTCAAGTTGATGACGGGCGATGCAGGACCGCCGCGCGGCCTTTCGTTCACACAACGAAATGGTTGCGCGTGCAACACGTTGCGAGGCACGAATAACTGCGAACGAAGCCTCGCAAAACATGCGGCATCTTCAACAAAACTGGCGCAGACTATTCATGGAAAGGAGACAAACAATGAGAAAGACCCTCGCCGTACCACTTGCTGCCGTGTCACTTTGTACTTTTGCAGCAGGTGCACAGGCGCAGAGCAGTGTGACGATTTACGGGATCGTCGACTCGGGCATCAGCTACGTTAGCAACAGCAACGGTCATTCCGCGTGGGTCTTCGACACGGGTGTCCCACAAGGCAACCGGCTCGGCTTCCAGGGTACAGAAGATCTCGGTGGCGGCATGAAAGCGCTGTTTCGTCTCGAGAACGGCTTCAATCTGAACAACGGCACGCTCGGACAAGGTGGCATCTTCGGGCGCCAGGCTTACGTCGGCCTGTCGAATCAGATCGGTACGCTGACGATGGGCCATCAGTACGACTTCATGGGCGACATCATCGGCAACTATTCGATCGCCTATGTCGCCGGCGTGTATGCGTTCCATCCGGGTGACTACGACCGCGTATCGGGCGACCGACTGGACAACACGGTCAAATTCGTCAGTAATAATTTCGGCGGCTTCACCGCTGGCGCGATGTATGGTTTCGGTAATACAGCCGGCAACTTCCATCAGAACAGCTCGATGAGTTTCGGCCTGACCTACGATCATGGCCCGCTCAGTCTCGGCGCGGCCTATACGGACATCAACAACTTCCGCATCGATCCGATCAACGATCTGGGCGTCAACACGCTGTTCGGCCAGTCGCTGACGGGTCCGATCGTGGCGGACAGCATGAAGACATGGGGACTCGGCGGCAGCTATTCGATCGGCAAGTTCGGCATCATGGCGAACTACACCGGCACGCGGATCTCGTACATGGGTAACGCGTCGACACTCACTTCACTGGAAGGCAGCTTGCTGTACCACTTCACGCCGGCGCTGGTCGGTGGCGCAGGGTACACGTGGACGAAGCTCGAGAGTTCGCACTGGGGCCAGACGTCGGTCGGGCTCGACTACTTCCTGTCGAAACGCACCGACGTGTATGCAGAAGTGAACTATCAACAGGCGAGCGGTGACGGTACGCGTGCGGTGATTCTGACGCTGCCGACGTCGAGCACCAACAAGCAGGTCGTCGCCGGCATTGGTATCCGCCACAAGTTCTGACCGATTGATCGCGAGACGTGCCGCTCGATGGCGAGAGTCGAGCGGCACAAATTTATGCCGGCGTAAGCCGGTTTTTTTGCACCGTCGGATTAGGGCACACGCGGATTCACTGACTCACGTTCACGTTTTCTCCGCCCATGAAAAAGCCCGGCGTGAACCGCCAGCATCGCTGCTGGACGGGTCACGCCGGGCGAGACTTCAATCGCGAAGGCGACGTCAGTCGATCAGATGACACGCTGCGAATTGCTCCTCGCCGGCGCGCCGCAATTCTGGCACCGCCTCTTTGCAAACGGGCAACGCATGGGGGCAGCGCGGATGAAAATGACAACCCGAAGGTGGATTCATCGGCGACGGAATCTCACCCTTGATTGCATAGAAAGTCTTCTTGCGCTTGTCGAGCGACGGTACTTCCGCCAGCAATGCCTGCGTGTACGGATGCTGCGGATGTTGATAGACCTGCTCGGTAGGCCCCGATTCGACAATCTTGCCGAGATACATCACGACAATGCGATCCGCGATATGACGCACCACGCCCAGGTCGTGGCTGATGAACAGATACGTCAAACCTAGCTCTTCGCGCAGCTTGATAAACAGATTCAGCACCTGTGCCTGGATCGACACGTCGAGCGCCGCCACCGATTCATCGCAAACGAGAAACTTCGGATTCACCGATAGCGCACGCGCGATACCGATCCGCGCACGCTGGCCACCCGAGAACTGATGGGCGAAGCGGTCCATCGAATCCGGATCGAGGCCCACCCGTTCAAACAGCGTCCCGACAAAATCGCGCGTATCCGCCTTGCGGATGAAACCATGCACGTGCGCCCCTTCCGCGACGATATCGGCAGCCCGCATACGCGGATTCAGCGACGCATACGGATCCTGGAAGATCATCTGGATATCGAGTTCGGCGCGATTGCGCTCGCGCCGTCCGAGCGCCGCCATATCCGTGTCCTGCCAGTAGCGTTTGCCGCTCGTCGGCCAGTAGACGCCGGCCGCCAGGCGGCCCACCGTCGATTTACCGCAGCCTGATTCGCCGACCAGCCCGACCACCTCGCCGGCGCTCACACTCAGGCTCAGATCGGTGACCGCATGCACGCCCTTCGGCGGCTGCCGTCCGGTGACTGCCCGGACGAAGCGCCCGGTCGCATCCTGTCTGGGCGCGAACGTCTTCGTGACATTACGCAATTCGAGCAGCGGGGTCATGCAATCTCCTCGTGTTCATCGACGACGGGCCGGATACAGCGAACCATGTGGCCGTCGTGGTCAATCGATTCGGCTATCTCATGCGCGCATTCGGGCACTGCGGATGAACAGCGCGTGCGAAACGCACAGCCCTCCCCTAACGTGAGCAGCGAAGGTGGTGCGCCGGGAATCTGCCGCAACATCACGCCTTTTGGATTGCGACTCGGAATCGAATTCATCAAGCCGCGCGTGTAGGGATGACGTGGCGTGTCGAGCACCTGATCGACACTGCCGTGTTCTGCGATCCTGCCGCCGTACATCACGCACACGCGATCCGCGAGGCCCGCGACCACCGACAGGTCGTGCGTGATCCAGATAAGTGCTGTGCCCGAGTTGCGGCAAAGCTGCTGGATCTCACCGAGAATCTGCGCCTGGATGGTGACGTCGAGCGCGGTGGTGGGTTCATCGGCGATCACCACCTCGGGCCGGTTGATCAATGCAATCGCAATCGCAACGCGTTGACGCATGCCGCCGGAGAACTGATGCGGATAACACTTCAAACGTTCGGCCGGCGCCGGGATGCCGACCTGCGCAAGCGCCATGCGCGCTTCGTCGAGCGCTGCGCGACGGCTCATCGGCCGGTGCGCGAGCACCGCCTCGACCATCTGTGTGTCGATACGCAGAACGGGATTGAGCGTCATCATCGGATCCTGGAAAATCATCGAAATCCGGTTGCCGCGAATCTTGCGCCATTGCGCTTCGGTGCATGCGGCCAGTTCCTCACCCGCGAGCTTGATGCTGCCGCTCACTACCTTGCCCGGGGGATCGATCAAACCCATGATCGAATAACCGGTTTGCGATTTACCGGAACCGGACTCGCCGACCACGCCCAGAATTTCGCCGCGTGCGACGCTGAAACTCACACCGTTCACCGCTTTCACGATGCCCCGCGGCGTCGTGAAGTGGGTGCACAGATTGTCCACCTGCAATGCGGGCTGCGTCATTTCTTCAACCTCGGGTTGAGCACATCGCGCAGGCGATCCGCCATCAGATTCAGGCACAGCATCAGCAACAGCAACGCAACGCCAGGGAAAACGCTGATCCAGTAGGAACCGGACAACAGGTAGTTATAGCCGTTCGAAATCAGCAGACCGAGCGACGGCTCCGTAATAGGCAGCCCAAGACCCAGAAACGACAGCGTCGCTTCAAGCGAGATCGTGGTCGCCATCTGCACGGTTGCGACAACCAGCAGCGGCGGCACGCAATTGGGCAGCACATGGCGAAAGATAATCCGCGTATCGCTCAGTTTCAGGCAGCGCGCCGCCTCCACATACTCCTTGCGTAACTCGACGAGTGCAGAACCGCGCGCGGTACGCGCATACACCGCCCATTGCACCAGTACGAGGGCATAGATGATCTTGTCGACGCCTTTGCCGAAAGCAGCGATGAACACCAGCGCAATCAGAATCGAAGGAAACGAAAGCTGGATGTCCGCGAGCCGCATGATCAGCGCATCGACCTTGCGCCCATAGAATGCGCCGACAAGACCCAGCGCAACACCAATGACCAACGCGAGCACGGTACAGGCGAGGCTCACATACAGGCTCGTGCGCATGCCGTAGAGAATCGCGGAAAGCATGTCGCGCCCCTGGTCGTCAGTGCCGAGCCAGTAGATATGCGCGCCCATCGACGCGTGCGCAAGCGGCGGAAGCTGCGAATCGCCAAGATCGAGTTGTGCGAGGTCATAGGGATTCTGCGGCGCAATCCACGGCGCGAATACTGCCAGCGCGGCAATCGCGACAAAAAGCACGAGCCCAATGAGCGCGAGTTTGCTCTGACGGAATTCGCTCCATAGCGCGCTCAATTGGCCACCCATGCGCGCAAACCGATGCGGACGTTTCACCGGCTTACCGGCGGAAGCGGTGGAAGCGGCAGATGCAGTAGTTTGGGCGCGCGGCTCGGCCACGGTCGTTCCTGTAGTGGGTCCCATGTCAATTCACCTCCGCCGTCACCGAGATGCGCGGATCGAGCAGTGAGTACAGAATGTCGACGACCAGATTGATCAGCATATAGATCGCCCCGACGGTCAGCAGATAGGCAATGACCACCGGGCGATCGAGCGCATTGATTGAATCGATCAGCAATTTGCCCATGCCAGGCCACGCGAACACGGTTTCCGTGACGATCGAAAACGCGATCAACCCGCCCAGGTTGATACCGATCACCGTCACGAGCGGAATCATGATGTTCTTCAGGATATGCACACCGACGATACGCGATGAACTCAGCCCTTTGGCCCGCGCGAACTTCACGTAATCGGTCAACGCGGTTTCACGCGTCGATGAATACGCGAGCCGGATGATCAGCGCGATGTTGAAGAGTGCGAGATTGAACGCCGGCAACAGCAGGTGCTTCCAGCCGTCGAGCGTCAGAAAGCTCACCTGCATGCCGAGCCATGACGTCGTGGTGCCACGTCCGCCTGAAGGCAACCAGCCAAGGAGCACCGAGCAGACGAGAATCAGGATCAGGCCGACCCAGAACGTCGGCAGACTGAAACCTATCGTCGACGACGCGGTAATGATCCGCGAGGAGATTTTCTCGGGGCGCAATCCTGCGTACATACCAAGCGGAATGCCAATGACGATTGCCATCAGCATGGCAATCACCGACAACTCGAGCGTCGCGGGCATGCGCGAGACGATCATCTGCGCAACCGGCGCGCCGGTCAGGAACGACGTGCCGAAGTCGCCGCGCAACGAGTGTGTGAGGAAATGCCAGTACTGGAGCCACCACGGCTGATCCAGTCCGAGCGAGGCAATGATGCGTGTGCGCATCTCGGGTGTGGCGCTGTCGGGGACCATCAGCGCAATCGGGTCGCCCACCACGTAGACACCGGCAAACACGAGCAGCGACATCGCCCAAAGCGCAAGGAGGCTCTGGAACAGTCTCCGCAGAATAAACTCAAACATGGATTGTCTCGCTCCGACGGGGAATGACTTCAAGCGACAGGACTTGTTTTTGCCTGCTTGTGGCCACGGATGCTGCGGGCAGTCCGTGGCCGGGCTTTGTCTCGAAAGTATAATATAGTTTAATTTAGGTGAGTTTCTATCTCACGCATTGACCGGCACGAGTTCACGCAACGCCGTAAAGAACCTTTCGTTTTCCTGCGGCAATCCGACCGTGACGCGCAGCCACTCGCCGAGCCCGTAGTCCACCACCTTGCGGACGATGATGCCGCGCCGGAGCAGCGCATCGAACAGTTCGACCGAATTACCCACCTTGATAACAACGAAATTACCCTGGCTTTTCACGTACGGGAGCCGGAGCGCCTCGCAGACCTCGTAGAACCGCTCGATCCCTTCACGATTCAGCCGATACGATTCGTTCAGATAGTCGTCGTCGTTCAGTGCGGCGATAGCGGCTGCCTGCGCCAGCGAATTAACATTGAACGTCTGCCGCACACGATTCAGAAGATCCGTGACGTAAGGCGTAGCGATGGCGAAACCGACCCGCAGACCGGCCAGCCCGAACGCCTTCGAGAAGGTTCGCGATACAACAAGATTCGGATAGCGCCGTACGAGTTCGGTACTGTCGTAACGATGGTGCGGTTCAAGATACTCGTTATAGGCCTCGTCGAGCAGCACAACGACATTAGCCGGGATGCGATCGAGAAACGAGGTCAGTTCGTCGACGCTGAAGAACGTTCCGGTCGGGTTGTTCGGATTCGCGAGGTACACCACGCGGGTCTCAGCGTTGACCGCTAGCGCCATGGCGTCGAGATCATGGCCGTAGTCTTTGGCGGGCACGGCGACCATCCGCGCGCCTGTCGCCTTGACCGCGTTCTGCCATGCCATGAATGCGTATTGCGACGACACGGCATTGCAATCGCTATCCGGTTGAGCGGCCTGCAGGAACGCACGTGCGACGAGTTCGAGAATGTCGCTCGAGCCGTTGCCAAGTGTGATCCAGTTGCGTTCGACGTTGTACTTCTGGCCCAGCGCTACTTTTAGCGCATGACCGTTCGGATCGGGATAGCGTGCACCGCTGTTGACGATCGCGTCGATTGCCGCGCGTGCCTTCGGCGGCATGCCGAGCGGGTTTTCATTCGATGCGAGCTTGATGATGCTGGCTTCCGGCAGCCCGTACTCGCGCGCCGTTTCTTCGATGGGTTTGCCTGCCTGATAGGGCTTCAACGAGCCGATGTAGGCGGGAGCAACAGGACGCAATTCGTTTGTCATGGGAACACCTTTGCTGACTTCTAGATAGGAATGAGGATGAGTGGCGCGCCCCCGGCGCACCACTCGCAGCCGCCGGGCTATTACAGGAACTTCGTCGGCCAGATCATCGTGCGCCAGATATGCGCCGACGGACTGCCGTCAAAGCCGAGCCCTTCCTTCGGTTGCCGGAAATTTCGCCCGATGATGTCGACGAAATCGTCGAGGCTCACTACCGCGTTCGGATCGAACGAATAGATGTCGTGCAGCGTGATCGAGCGGCTCGACATGTACCACTTGTGATTGCGCGCGTATTCGTAGTCACGCTGGATATACGGCTCCGGCTCGTAGTCCTTGCCGAAATAGCGCAGATACGCGTCCGGATACCCGTAACCCACCGACTCATCCGCAAAAAACCGCAGTGCCTGGTGATACTGGATAGCCCAGCTAACCTCTTCGTCCACATACGGCGCGATCATCTGCGCGCCCCAGTAGCCATGATCGCCACGAATGAAACCGGCCACGCTGATGTCATGCAGCAGGCAGGCCAGCACGATCTTCTCGTTCTGCCCGGCCTTCAGTGCGTGCGTCGCGCTTTGCAGTACGTGATTGGCCGGCCCGAAGCGGTACTTGAAGAAGTCGATCAAGGTGGGCTGCGACGGCATCTTCTGCAGGCGAGGATCGTCGCCCATCATGAAGTGCCCCGTGCCCGGCGGCGGTGGAATGGCCTGCGTGGGGTCGCGCTCGCCTGACGTGTAGATCACCGATTTCACCACGCGCCGGTCCAGCTCCGCGATCATCTCGTGTTCAAGCGCGTCGGCGCGCTCGGAAAGCGTAGGCTCATGCCCGCTTGCGGTTTGATTGCTCATTGCGATTGCTCCTCTGTCCCTTCTTTCTCTTCTTTCTCTTCTGTCTCTTCTGTCTCTTCTGTCTCTTCTGTCTCTTCGATATCGAACCGCGCGTCTAGCGATTCCAGCCGTAGATATCGAGCGTCAGTTCGCCTGCGGCGATGCGCGCAAGTATTTCCGCTTCCTTGTCCTCGCGTTCGCGCGCGGCACGCAACGTCGCGTCGATAGATTCCTGGGCGAGCACCACCACGCCGTCCGCGTCGCCCACCACCAGATCGCCCGGCCGCACGGCGACATCGCCGATACGTAGCGGATGATTGATCCAGCCGCGTGCCGCGAAATCCTTGGTCGTGCCGCGAATGCACAAGCCGCGCGAAAACACCGGGAAGCCGATCCGCGCGAGCAGTTCGGCATCGCGAACGCAACCGTCGATGACCAGGCCTGCCACACCGCGCTCTTTGGCTGCCGTCGACATGACTTCACCCCAGTAGCCGGCTTCGTAATAGTCGCTCGTGTATACCACCAGCACGTCACCCGGTTGCGCGACGATCAGCGCGCGATGCAACCAGAGATTGTCGCCGGGCGGCGAATGCACAGTAACCGCCGGACCGCAGACGCGGAACGCCGGACTGACTGGCTTGATCGCCGACGGCAGCGCGCCCAGTTTGTTGGCCGCCTCGAGCAGGGTCGCGGCCGGAAAGGCGTGGGCCGCCTCGATCACTTCGGCGGCCGGCCGCCCGATCGAAGCAGTGACCAGCGGCGAATCGATGAAAGGGTACGACATGGTGTCTCCTGATGGATATTCTGATGGCTCGCGTGGCATAGCGTGGCGCCGTGAGCGCCGGCGCTCAGGCGCTCACTTTGCTCTGCAGCGCGTGATAGCGATGCTGCTGGCGTGCCTCGTCGAGCCGCATGCCTTGCCGCGCCGCCTCGCGAATCGCGTGCTCCGCTGCGTGGATTTCTTCGGCTGCGGCCAGCACGCGGTCTTCGTGAGCGCGCGGAATCACGATCACGCCATCCGCGTCGCCGACCAGCAGGTCACCCGGCAACACGCGCGCGTTGCCGATATTGACCGGCACCTGCGTACTTTCGACCTGCACACGGTCTTTGCCGGTACGCATCCAGTGTCCCTTGCTGAATACAGGGTAACCCAGCGACAAGCACAGGCTCACGTCACGGCAGATACCGTCAATGACAGTACCGGCGATTTTCCGCCGATGCGCGATTTCCGTGAGAATGTCGCCCCACACCGTGCAGTCTTCGCGGCCGGCGTTATCCAGCACGATCACGCCGCCTTCCGGAACGTCGTCGATATAGTCGCCAACCGTGCCGGGCGGGGTCGTCGGCGGTCCGTAAAGAATCGTGAACGCACGGCCGCACAGCCGGAAACTCGCATCGCGCGGCTTGATGCCAGTACATTGACCGACAATGCCGAGGCGATCCAGCGCATCGCTCAATGTCGCGGTATCGAGGCGCTGGGCGCGCGCCATAATCGTGTCGTTCGTGTCGCTCATGTTTATCCCCTGTCCTGCAACATATATTCGTAGTCCGTACCCATCACCTGGGCAATGGGCACACCATTCAGCAGCTTTTTCGCCATCGCCGCTTCCTTGCCGGCGATCTGCTCGGCAGCGGCCAGCACGCGCTCGATGTCCGCGGCGGCGATAAAGATCACCGCGCTGTTATCGGCGATCACGTAATCGCCCGGATTGACGCGAACCTGTGCCACCGTGATCGGCACATTGGTGCCGGCTTCGGCGACGCGATTGCGCGCGGTGAAGGCCGTCAATGCTCGCGCGAAAACCGGAAAATCGTATTGCCGCGCTTCATCGATATCGCGCACGGGGCCGTCTGCAATCACGCCCTCGATGCCGCGCAACGACGCGCCGAGCGAGAGAATGCCGCCCCAACTGCCCGCGTCGAGCCCCGTGTGCTGTTCGACCACGATCACATCGCCCGCGCCGGCGGATTCGACGGCCGTCGTGCCGAGATGACGCGGCGCACCCGTATGAGCGGCGGCGCTCACCTGCGCGGCCTCCACCAGCTTCACGGTCACAACCTTCCCTGCGATGCGGCGCGAGGTCGAACGTTGCGGCAAGCCGGTAACCGTGCCGGTCAGACCGAGCTTGTCGAGTGCATCCGATACTGCGCAACAGTCGAGCCGCTGCAGGCGTTGGGTGGTGTCATCTGCTTTTTTCATGCGTGTCTGCTCCGTTCCTCATGTTCGCTTTTTTGCTCGCTAGCGCTGCTGTTACTGCTATGGCTGTTCATTCCCAGCAGGCAAACGCCATCCCCGAGCCCGTCCCGGCTTCCGATCGATAACATGCGACGTAGTCGATCAGCTTCATCTTCAGCGACGCGCTCGCGGCAAGACCGACAAGCGGTAGCCAGCTCTTGATTTCCGACGTATTACCGTTGAAATACGGCTCCGGAATATCGCGTAGCGAAGCTTCGTCGCGGTCGGCGAGTGCAGCCAGCACGCGGTGATCGAGCGCTTCATCGACCACGAAGTGACTCATGCCGCCAGAGGCGACCACCACCACGCGAAGATCGGCCGGCAAGCGCCGGATCGCCGCGCCGAGCGCGTGGCCGAGCGCCAGGCAGCGCGCCACGCGCGGCTGATTCGGCGCCACGCCGACATTCAGAAACAAAGGCACCGACGGTGGTGGCGCATCGCGCATGACGCGGCGATAGACGAAACCGAACGCGTGAGGAATACCGTGCTGGCGATCCTCACCCTTGGGCAGCCGGTTCGAGACGGCAATATCGAAACCGTCATCGACAAGCGACTCCACCAGCTTCAACGCGTGATCCGGCGCACCGGGATAAACCGCTCCTTCCGGCGGACAATGACCGTCCTCTGCCTCGGCGACGCCCGGCGGCAGGCGTCGGCGCTGTTCGTCCGACAGCGGCAGGTTCTCGATCTGCTCACCGCTGAATATCGTCATTGCCGGCGTCAGGTCGTCCTTGAACACCTCGCGCTGATCGTTGCCGAGCACGATGACGAGATCAGGCTTCATGGCGTGGAAGCGTTCGGCGAGCGTATCGAGCGCTCGCTGGCAAGCCGCATAGCGTTCCTGCTTTGACGCTTCGGCGACCTCTGCCGCAAAACCCGGTGCGCGTGCTTCCAGCAACGCCGCGTAGTCGTATGAGCGCCCCTGAAACCAGTGCGACGGATTTTTCATATCCGCGCCGGCCCGCAAATGCCAGAGCTCGGGCGGCATCGACAGCAAGGGGCCGTGCGACGTGGCGATTGCGCCGATCATCGTTGCCATGCTGCACTCCCGTTGAACGTGTTTTTCATGACCGATAGTTTCAACGTATCGCGGCTGTGCCGGCCGGCGTGTCGAGGCGGAATACCTTGCGCGCGTTGCCTTCGAAAATCATCCGTTTCTCCTCGCCGCTGAGCCATTCGAAACTTTCGATGACGGGACGAATGTCATCCAGCCAGCGACCCGTCTGCGGATCCTTCACCGTGCCAACACCCGGACGCTCCGCACCGAAGATGCAACGATCCGCACCGACCGTCTTGATGAGCAGACGCAGCGCCTCTTCCGAATACAGCACCGTGTCGTAGTAAAGACGCCGCAAGCTGTCGAGAAACGGCTCGCTTGCGCGCCCCGGCCGCAGCGACGGCGCCTGGAAGCGGCCGAACTGATACGGCACCGCGCCGCCACCGTGCGAGACAACGATCTTCAACTGCGGGAAATCCTTGAACACGCGCGAACGGGCGAGCGCCATCACCGCAATCGTTTCTTCATTGATGAAGTGCAGCGAATAGTTGTGCCGCTCCGAACGGCATCCCGCCGAATGCAGGTACGCGGGCACATCGAGTTCGACGAGCTTCTCATACAGCGGATACCAGTATTCGTTGCCGAGGTCCGGCACCTCGTTGGTCGCCAGCCCCTCGCTCGGGTCGGTATTCAGCAGCACGCCGACGAGACCGAGCTCCTTGATGCAGCGTTCCAGTTCCGGCAGACATCCGCTGACCGGTTCGCCCCACGCCTGCGGCAAGCCGCCGACACCACGAAACGTCTGCGGCATGAGACGCGCCTGCTGCGCGATCATGTCGTTGGTTTCCTCGGTGAACCAGTGAACGATCTTCGCGGGCTTTTCGCTATGCATCATCTGGTACGGACGCGGCGAGATCAACTGCAGGTCCGTGCCGATGTCACGCAACTGCTCAACGTGCGATTTGGTGCCGAAAGTCGGCGCATTGAGCACCACCAGCATTTCGTCGTCGCTGATCTGCGCAGTACCACGGCCGTGCGCGCCGCGATGGGAAACAAGCCCGGATTTCCAGACGTAGAGAGAATCCGGCGCGGTAACGTGCGCGTGCGCATCGATGATCATGAATGTCTCCGTTAAATAGTGAGGGTTCAGGCCCGGACCGCTTCCGGCTCGGGTTGGATGTACGCCGTCGGCGTCATCGGAATGAAGCTCGTACGAACGATCTGGATCCGCTCCTGCATCAGACGGCGAGCCAATTCAACTTCGCCGCGGCACACCGCGTCGAATAGACGCCGATGCGAAGCGATCACGCGATTCGCCGTGTCCGCACTCGTATGGGTGGCGAGCAAAGGTGTCAGCACGAAACGCAGCGCCTTGAATTGCGCGAGCAGAACCCGATTGCCTGAAGCTTTCACGAGCGCTTCATGAAAGCGCAGCGACGCATCAGTAAATGTCCCGAGTTGCTTGCGTGCGTCTTCCACGCCATGCAACGCATCACGCAGTGCCGTGCGATGGGCCACTGTCAGGTTTTCCGCCGCCTTCTCCGCGGCCAGCACTTCGATCGCCATTTGCGCATCGAACACTTCGCTCGCGCCAGCGCCAATGAGTCTCAGCTGTATCGACAACGCGTCGGCAAAGCGCTCCAGGTTCGCACCGGCAATCCACACGCCACCCTTCGCGCCCATACGGATCTCGACGATGCCGACCGCTTCCAGCGTTCTCAGCGCATCACGGGCGGCAGTACGGCTCACGTTGAATTGCTGCGCAAGCGACGCCTCACTGCCGAGAAAGTCGCCCGCCTTCACCTGCTTCGAAAACAGCGCGGCACGCACTTGCGATGCGACGCGCCATGAAAGCTTTTCCGTTTGCACGGACTCCCAGACTGTCGAAGTCCGAGCGTTCATGGCGTCGTTCTGGATACTTTCTTTCATTAGTTATACGAATCGTATTGGCTAGTCTATGAACCGGCTTCGAACGATGCTCAAAGGGTTCACTGCGTCAGGGGATCGCCGTTAACTATAATATATATAACTTATTTGAGATTGGCCAGCGGCGATCGATGTTTCGATTCCCCGCTGGCACGACATGATCAGGACACGGCTTGTTGAACGAACTTCGTGACCAGGTATGCCTGCAAGCCCTCAATGCCGTTTTCGGAGCCAATTCCGCTCTCCTTAACGCCGCCGAAAGGCACTTCCGGCCCTGAGACCAGCATGCTATTGATGCCGATCATGCCGGCCTCGAGACCATTCGACAGCAGCAACGCGCGTCGATCCGAACCGGTGAACGCATAGGCCGCAAGCCCATATTTCAATCGATTGGCACGCTCGAGCACCTCTTCGACGGTCTTGAATGAACTGAAAGGCACCACCGGACCGAACGGTTCTTCATTCATGATCCGCGCCTGTTCGGGCACATCGGCCAGCACGGTCGGCGCGTAGAAGAAGCCGGGACGATTCAGGCGCTGACCGCCGAGCAGCAAGCGTGCTCCGTGCGACACCGCGTCCTTGACGAACTCGTCCGCCGCGGCGAGCCGGCGTGCGTTGG
Source organism: Paraburkholderia sediminicola (assembly GCF_046026855.1). Lineage (GTDB taxonomy): Bacteria > Pseudomonadota > Gammaproteobacteria > Burkholderiales > Burkholderiaceae > Paraburkholderia > Paraburkholderia sediminicola_A. The sequence continues at coordinate 153,081 of NZ_JAQQET010000015.1, forward strand.
CAACCGGACTCGCCTGGGTGTCGGGCTCGAAGGCCGAGCCGACCTTCAGCTTCGATGCCACTTCGACGAACTTGTCGATGAAGGCGCCATACACGCCCTCCTGAATGTAGAAGCGCGTCGGCGAAATGCAGGCTTGCCCGGCCTGGCGAAATTTGGCACTGGCGGTCATCGTGGCAATGCGCGCCACGTCGACGTCGTCACAGACGATCATCGGCGCGTGGCCGCCCAGCTCCATCACCAGTTTCTTCAGGCCGTGCGTGGCAGCCAGGCTCGCGAGATGCTTGCCGACCGGAATCGACCCGGTGAATGCCACTGCCTTGATGACGTCCGAGGCGATCAGATATTCGGATACCTGGGACGGCACGCCGAACACCAGATTCAGCACGCCGGGCGGCAAACCCGCATCCTGAAAGCATTGCACCATCGCCGTGGTGGACCCGGGCGTTTCTTCGGCGGCCTTCAGAATCACCGAGCAACCTGCCGCGAGCGCGGCCGCCACGGTACGCGCGGGAATCCGCACGGGAAAATTCCATGGCGTGAACGCCGCCACCGGTCCGACCGGCACTTTCAGCACGAGCTGGCGCGAATTCGGCAGCGGGCCGGGCACCACGCGCCCATAGGCACGACGCCCCTCTTCCGCGAACCATTTGACGATATCGGCTGAGCTATGCGCTTCCTGCAGGCCGTCGGCCAGCATCTTGCCGTGCTCGAAACTCATCAGCGTGCCGATTTCGTCGGCGCGTTCGTGCATCAGCGCAGCGGCTTTGTCGATGATGGCAGCCCGCTCGGACGTACTCATGCGCGACCACGTCGCAAAACCGGCCGCCGCCGCGGCGAGTGCGTCGTCGAGGTCGGATTGTGTGGCAAGCGGCAAGTGAGCAAGCACCGTTTCGTCAGCGGGATTGACGACGGGCCGGGTGTCGCGCCCCCCCGTGCGCCACTCTCCGTTAATGAACAGGCCGAGTTGAATGTCGTAACTTCTGGTATGCATCTGCGTCTCCGAAATCTGATATCCGGTCGGCGCCAGGCGCCGCCGTGTGCTGTTTTCGCACCGTTACTGTAGCGCGGACGTCACGGCTCCATGCCCATCGCGTCGAGAAAAGCTTGCCGGACATGTTCCGGTTGACCCGCCTGGAAGCGGAAATCCTGCAGATGATGCTTCCACAATGGATGATTCGCGATCTCCGCACGGGTCATGCCTTCAACGAAAGTAGCGCGTGCGGCAATCGGTAATTGCACGCATTCATTGAGCTTCGGATCGCGGATGATGCCCTTCGGCTCGCCGCCGTTCGCGACCACGTCCAGCTCCTCGAAGAAACGTCGGCGCAGCATGACGATGCCGCGATCGCTGCTGCCCAGATTCTCTTTCGTGCGATCGGCCACCACGCCCTGCCCCGCCCACGCGACAAAATCCTGGTTCATCACATGGCTCGTGATCCAGCGGCCGGTTTGCGGATCGGTCACCGGACCGTGCCACGTCGGCACGCTCTTTTGCTCGTACGGTTCGCTTTCCTTCGGCACGCGGGTGAAAGCCCACGTCACACTCAACGTGCGCGAATCGTCGACCGGCACGCGCCACTCGAAATGCTCACCGAGAAAAAACGCATTCGGCCACAGACACACACGGCCGATCGACCAGAGCGGATCGTTTTCGTCCGCATCGCCGCGCAGGCGCTTGTAGATGAATCCGTAGTCGAATTCGTCGAAATCGAGCTGTTTATGAGCGGGCGAGTACGGGCCTGTGTGACCATTCAGGCGTGCGGTCCAGTTGTTGTGCATCCATTCGAAGTGGATTGGATCGATCGAGTTCTCCTGGCATTGCAGCCAGTTGCATGGCACCTCGGAGATCACGATTTGCACGAAGCCGTTCTTCCAGGAGAACGGCTCCCAATTCGGCACGAGCGGCGCAGGTTGCGGCCCGAGGTACGCCCACAGAAGACCCGCCTTCTCCTCTACCGGATACGCCTTGATCTTCACACGTTCTTTGAGCTTCAACTGCGGATTGGCCACGTCTTCATACGGCTGCTCCGTGCACTTTCCGCCCTGGTCGTAGAGCCAGCCATGATAGTTGCAGCGCAATCCGCACTTTTCAACGAAGCCATAGGCAAGATCGGCGCGGCGGTGCGGACATTGGCGGTCGATCAGTCCGAAATTACCGCTCAGGTCCTTGTACAGCACGAGATCTTCGCCGAGCAGACGCACCGGCTTGACGGCCACTTCGTCGAATTCGCTCACACCGGCAATCGGCATCCAGTAACGGCGCAGCAGTTCGCCCATCGGCTCGCCCGGCCCAACCTTCGTCAAGAGTTCGTTCTTCGCTTGGGACAGCATTCTTCAAGTCTCCATTGTTATCGCCCGGCCGATGCGTCGGGGCACACAAACGCTTCGGCAGCCTCGGCCGGCTGTCATCTTTGTCGCCTCCACAATCGATCTAATGATAATACACATTAGACATTATAGAAGCATTGATCTATTCAACCCACTTCCGCTTCGCGCTTGTCGGCGCTGTTTCGATAATATATATTACACATCGAAGCACGCGCAACAGAATTTGCGTCTGCGCGGTGAGACAACTCCGGACGAGTCAACATGAAGAAGGCTATGGATACGCTACAGGTGCAACTTCGCGCGATCAGATACGAGGCGCCCACCATCAATACGTATGAATTTCACGCACTTGACGGCTCACCGCTGCCGGGCTTCACGGCCGGCGCTCACATCGATCTGCATTTGCCCAACGGGATGATCCGCAGCTATTCGCTTTGCAATTCCCCGGAGAACACACACCGCTATGTGATCGGCGTGAATCGCGATCCGTCGAGCCGCGGTGGCTCATCCTGGGTGCATGAGACGCTGCGCGTCGGCGCCGTGCTGACGATCAGTGCGCCCGCCAACAATTTTCCACTGGTCGAGGACGCCGCGCATACGGTGCTCATCGCGGGGGGAATCGGCATCACGCCGCTCATGGGCATGATTCATCGCCTGGAAGCACTGGAGCGGTCGTGGGAGCTGCACTATTGCACGCGGACCCGTGAGGCCACCGCATTCGTCGGCGCGTTGCGTCAATACGGCTCCCGTGTACAGTTTCATCACGACGGCGAACCGGGTGGAAAGCGGCTCGAATTCGCCGCCGTATTGAAGCAGCGCGACGAGCGCACGCATTTCTATTGCTGCGGCCCGACGGCCATGTTGAATGCGTTCGAAGCAAGCGCTGCGAGTTGTGGCAGCGGCGCACGTTTTCATGTGGAGTATTTCGCCGCAGGCGAGGCGCCCGCAACGTCTGGCGGCTTTAACGTGCAACTCGCACGCTCAGGCCGCCTGATTCAGGTAAGCGCAGGCAAGACGATTCTCGATGCACTGATCGCCGAAGGGATCGACGTCAGTTACTCCTGCTCACAGGGCGTGTGCGGCACGTGCGAAACGCGTGTGCTCGCAGGCGTGCCGGACCATCGCGACATGGTGCTGACAAAGGGCGAACAGGAGGCAAACCGGTCGATGATGATTTGCTGCTCGGGCAGCAAAAGCGAGTGTCTGATACTCGATTTGTGACGCCGGACAACCCGAGCGCACATGCGAATTGTATAACCGTATGATTATTCAACGGCTATGCTAACATCGCGATCAGTCTTTCGGGGTCGCACCACGCCTCTCGTGCGTGCGGCTTCGGCTCACCCCGTCGCAACGCTCAGGTCCGGAGATCCGAATTGAAAAAAGGTACTGTCGAAACTACGCCGCTGTGGGAACCGGTGCAGACGGAAACCTTATCCTGGCGCATCGTTTCACAAGTGCGCGCAGCCGTCTTTTCCGGTCAGATCAAGACGGGAGATTTCCTCGGCAGTGAAACCTCGCTGTCCGCCCAATTCAACGTGAGCCGCATGGCCGCTCGCGACGCATTGCGCACGCTCGAAGCCGTCGGCATCGTGGAGATCCGCATGGGCGCGAAAGGCGGCGCCTGGATTGCGCAGGGCAATCCGGAGCGCTTCGCGGACGCGCTGGCCATTCAATTGCATCTGATCGGCGTCACCGGCGAAGAAATCTTCGACGCGCAAATGGCGATTGAAGTCACGTCAGCAGAACTTGCGGCGCAAAACGCCACCGAGGAAGACCTCAAGAAGCTGAGCGGGATCCTGGCCGAACTCGACAAACTGCGGGACGACCCGCTTGCGTTCACGGATGCGTCGCTGCGCTTTCATGAAGCGATTGTGGAGTCGTCGCACAATCGGGTTCTGCTCGCGCAATTCCGTGCGCTGCGTTTTGTGTTGCAACCGCTACTCGCGCCGAACACCACGCATGCGATCGCCGCGCGCGTGATCCGCTCGCACAAGTCAGTGCTGAATGCGATCGAAGCGCGAGACGGCGTCAAGGCACGCGAAATCATGCAGCAACGGGTGAAAGTGATCCGTTCGCGTGTGTTGTCAGGCACCGCCGCTCAACACGCCGCAGACGACGAATAAATTTCGTCCGTCACCCGCCGGAAATATGGCGATGGCATGATGCTGCTTCGTACCCGCCCCTGCGGCTCGAGAAATTGCAGCCGGATGCGCTGCAGTCCGACACCGCCCGGGCGGGCACGCCGCCTCAAGCTAAGCCTTGCATCGAATCACGATGCCAGGTTTAGCCCTTCGCGGGGCGCCCCGTCTTCACCGTCTCGAGCGACGACACCGCGGCAAGCAGGCGCTGCGGCGCTGCCGACTCCAGCATCATTAACCCGGCTCGCAACAGTTCACTCTTCTTGACCGGCACACCGGCGTCGAGGCACTTCTGCTTGAGAGCCGCAATCCGGTCGTAATCCGATTTCGGCATCGTGAAGCTGTCGCGCACAACTTTCTCTTTCTTCGGCTGCTTGGCTTTTTTTGCTTCGGGCGCGCTGACCGGCGCGGCTTCCGCTGCTGTCGAACCCTTCGCTTTGGCTGCCTTCTCAACGGCCGGTGCCGGTGCCGCTTCCGCAGCTACCGCACGCTTCGCTTTGACTGCTTTCTTCGCAGCCGGTGCCGTTTCCGCAACTGCCGAACGCTTCGGCCTGGCTTCCTTCTTCACAGCAGGCGCGGCTTCCGCAGTTGCCGGACGCTTCGCTTTGACTGCCTTCTTGACAACAGGCGCCGCTTCCACGGTTGCCGAACGCTTCGGCTTGGCCGCCTTTCTGGCGACAGGCGCCGTCGCTTCCGCCGAGTGTTCCGGCGCGACTGCCGGTTCAGCGCCATCCGGCGCGTGCTTGCTGGCCTTCGGAAAATGAGACGCTTTCTTGGCGTGCTCTTGAGTAACAGGCGACGTCATGCTTACCTCCACGTTGATAACGGTATAAACAGTATATACCGTTTATTTGATATCGAAATCGTGGAGCGATAGCAATGCCAGGACGGCTGTCACGACAATCACCAACACATCACTGTGCCGGCTAAGCCGTTGACCGCTGCAACCAGTGTCGCAGGAACTGCGCGGTCTTCCGGCAGGCGAGCATGGCTTCCGGCGTCTCGGTGCCGGTAGGCCATGACTGATGCACGTGCGGCATGCCCTCATAGATGTCCAGTTTCACCGTACATCCGGCAACGTCGAGCGCCTGGTACAAACGCACGGAATCGCTTAGCAATATCTCGCGGGTTCCAGCCTGAACCAGCGCAGGAGGGAATCCCTTGCTGAAATCGCCGTAGATCGGCGACGCATAAGGATGCGTCAGGTGGTCAGGACCCGCATACATGTTCATGTTGAAGGCCAGTTTCTCCGGATCGAAAAAGTCGGCGTGACGCAGAGTCCGAATGGTGTCTCCTTCACAACGCAGGTCGACAAACGGCGACCACAACGCGGTCGCCGCCGGCATCGGCTTGCCCTGGTCTCTAAGCTTGAGTATCGAGGCCACGGCAAGACCGCCGCCCGCCGAGTCGCCGAACAGCACAGTCCGGTCAGTGGGCATCCCGCCGTTCGCCAAGGCGTCGAACACGGCTACCACTTCGTCGGTTACCGTGTCGTAGCGGCCACGGGGCGCCAACGTGTAATCGATCGACAACACAGGCTCTTCCAGCAGGTCCGCCATCACCGCAGCGGCAACAGCATTGGCCCGTGCAGAGCCGCCCGTGTAGCCGCCGCCGTGCGTGTAGATAATCCGTGCGCCGTTACGCTGCGGCTTCTTCGGGATGTATTCCACCACGGGCACGCCGCCCAGTTCTCGTTCAACCCTTTGCGTTCCCAGTCGAGTCAAAACCGGCGCGGCTAGTGCCTCGGCAAGGCGGTTGGAGAGCACATTGGCCGCGTCCCATTCGTCCGGATTGTCGGTGTGTGGCTGGGGTTGAAGTCCCCCCGTCTTCATGACCTCCTCGACCATGCGGCCAAACGCGTCCTTCCACTGCGCAGAAACGGTGGACGGAAGAACAAATTGCAATGGTGTTGTGTCGCTTCCCTGCTCGATCTCAGACATGTCTATTTCGCCATTTATTCAATCATACTAATTAACTTAATTTCAGCCCGTGCGCTGCTGTATCAGCTTCTCGAGAATCCTCGCATGCGTTGGGCGGTCGAGACGATACAAAAGCAGGATCAGTACACCCGCAATCGAAAAGAGGGCCGCCCCAGGCCCGTAACACAAGCCAAGGAGGGTGACAGTTTCGGGACGGAGTGCAACCTGCGCGCCCGCCTTTGCCGCCGCGCCGCTGGGAAATCCGCTGAACTGCAGGACCAGCCCGGCAATCAGCGCGCCGCCACCCGTGGCAACTTTTCCTGCGAAAGCCCACCCGGCGAAATACAGGCCTTCGCGCCGGGAGCCGAAAATATATTCGTGCTCGTCGGCCGCGTCCGCCAGCATCGACGAGACGGCGATGGCCGCAGCAGTCAGGCCGAAGCCGCCGATCGCCGCGTTCGCGGCAAGCATCGTTGCCAGGGTCATGCCTTGGAAAGGCAGCATGCCGGCAAGGCGCAAGCTCGCAGGGAGTGCCTGAGTCACGATCAGGACACCCAGGCTGACCAGCAACATGCGTTTTTTGTCGAATCGATGCGAGAACATGCCGATCAACGGCGCCCCCGTCAGCAAGCCGCAAAAGTAGGCCAGCATCACTATCTTGATGCTGTCGCCGGACAGCCGCCAGAAATAGGTGTTGGCATGCAACCCAAGCGAGAGTGCCACGCCTTGCGCAACAAAAAACAGCACCGACGATCCGAACAGAATGCGAAAAGACCGGTTGCGAAAAATTTCGGCGAGTCCGGCCAGCAGCGCGCGCAGCCAGCCTGGGCGATCCACGGCAATCGGATGCGCACGATCGCGCAGGACGAACGTTCCCCATATTGCAGCGAGCGCACCGGCAATGGCGACCGCCGCGCAGGTCATCGCGAAGGGAGGATAGGCTGCCTTCTGCGACAAGCCGTCGGGGCCCCTGAAGAAGAGGCCGAAGCCGATGAGAACCGTGGCCAACCCGGCGATCATGCCAAGCCCCCACCGCCATGCCGCAATTCGGGATCGCTCCGCGTAGTCGTCGGTCAGCTCGGCACCCAGCGCAAGGAATGGCAGGTTAAAAAGCGAGACCGACACACGCAGCACGATGGAGAGCAGCAGCAAGGTGACAAATAACGTCGTTGCCGACACCCCCTTGGGCAGCGAGAAGATCATCACGAAGGCGATCATGGAAAGCGGCAGACCCAGCAGCATGAACGGCAGCCTTCGTCCGAGCCGCGAGCGCCAGCCATCGGATATTGAACCGATCAACGGGTCCAGCACCGCATCGACAACAAGTCCTGCCGACAGCGCCACGCCCGCAGATCCACCGGACACACCGCACACCGCCGTTACGTAGAACAGTCCGAATACGGTCAGCACGTTGTTCGTCACTGCGTCGACAAACGAGCCCGCGCTATAAGCAATCTTGGATAACAGCGGTAGCGGCGTCTGCCGCAACGCCGTTGCATCGATCAGATGATCCGGGGTGGTCTCTAGCGTTGTCACAGCTGCGCTCATAAGGGGTACCGATCAATGGGGACATTGTGCTGTTGGAGCAGCGGAAAAGCGCGGCTAATCATTCATGCCGGGCCTTGGATCTGCTCGATCGCAGCGGTGCGAACGGCTGCGCGACGTGGGTTGCGGAACGCGCTTTTCGTCCTCGCGAAGCGAACCGCATGCATACGGTTACGCGCAAAGTCCGGCCGATAATAGTCGCTTATTTGGAAACAGGATAGTCTGTTTTGTTATTAGATGCGGTGAACCAGGGCAATTACCGAGCGGCGCACCACGCAATTTCCAGCGGCGGCGCGCCTTCATACTTCAGGCTCAGCGCTTAGGCGGCGCGAGTAGTCTTCCGGTAGACATTCGGCGCCACGCCATGCCAACGCTTGAAGGCCTGAGAAAATGTCGAAGAATCGCTAAAGCCCAGACGTACAGCAATATCCGCCATGCTCAACCGGCGGTCTTTCAGCAACTCCTCCGCCATCGCCCGGCGCGACTCCATCAGGAGCGTTCTGAACGTAGTCCCCTCCTCTTTAAGCCGGCGTTTCAGGGTGCGTTCGCTCAGATTGACGATCCTCGCCATTGCGGCCAGATCCGGCAGCGAACTGCCAGGCACGCTCAGGTACTGGCGGACGATCGTCGATGTCCCGGATTGCGCCTGCCGGCGTTCAATGAGCTCGGCGCACATCTGTTCGCACATGGCCGCCGTGATGGCATTGGCATGCGGCAGCCGCCGGTCCAGATATGCGAGGTCGAACGACAGGCTGTTCATCTTCGCCCCGTAATACGGCGTCGCGCCGAATACTTTGCGTATCGCGCCACGACGGGGATTCTTGCGGTTCGGCTCGGCCCTGAAAGTAAGCCGCTCGAGTTTGAAGTCCTGACCGGCGACTTCGGCAAGCAGGACCGCTGCGCCCGCCATGTCGCCTTCCACCAGAAATCGCGTGAGATCAGCTCCCAGGTCCGGTTCACCGAATGTCAGCACGCCAAGATTGCCCTCCTCGTGATACGAGATCAACGTGAACGCAAACGTAAGTGGAATGAAGCGAAGCGCGAGCGTTAATGCATCTCGCATGGTGGCGCTGCTGATCAGACCAAAGCCCCACACGCCGTAAGCCGAGAAGTGGTAACGAAGCCCCAGGTCGATGCCGAGTTGATCCGGCGCACCGGTCAGCTTCAACAGGTTGCCGATCACGCGAAGCTCCTGAGCGGCCGATAGTTCGGCATTCGGGTCGTCGAGTTGCGTGAGCTCCAGCCGGCTGCCTTTAAGCACCTCGGCTGAGGAAAAGCCCTTCGCGCGCGCGTAGTCCACCAATAATCGGGTACGTGTAGGACCGCGCTTGAAGTCCCAAAAACTCATCAGGAGATACCCCTAAAGGACACAATCTGGCCTAAATACTAAAAAACCTGTCCCGTTACGCCATTGGCGTATTCCCGATGCAACCGCACTATGTCGTCCAACGGGGGCTGATATTCAATGCGGCCTGAGAGGCGCTACGCGCCGCGCGAATCCGGCGACGGAATTTCCGGGGTTAGCGTTTTACGCCCAAGCGGAACGTGCTGGATTTTCGTCATTGAAAAGGCGGTTTGCAAGGGGTGTGCTCATGAAAAGTTTTGAAGGAAAAGTCGCCGCGATCACAGGTGCCGGGTCGGGCATGGGCCGCACGCTCGCGATCGAGCTCGCTCGACGCGGCTGCCACCTCGCCTTGAGCGACATCAACGAGATCGGGCTGGTTCAGACAATGAACGAATGCGTCGTGTACGGCGTGCGGGTCACGGTGCAACAACTCGATGTCGCCGATCGCGCGGCCGTTTTCTCGTGGGCCAGGCAAGTGTCGGAAGATCATGGTCGCATCAACCTGATCTTCAACAACGCCGGCGTATCGCTCGCGGCCGCTGCGGAGACGGCCAGAATCGAAGACTTCGAGTGGATTATGGGCATCAATTTCTGGGGCGTCGTGCATGGCACGCAGGCCTTCCTGCCGTACCTGCGCGCGTCGGGAGATGGCCACGTGATCAACACGTCGAGTCTGTTCGGCATTATCGCGATGCCGACCCAAGGTACCTACAATGCCAGCAAATTTGCGGTCCGCGGTTATACCGAGGCGCTGCGCATGGAACTGGAGCTGGAAGGTGTGTCCGTGAGCGCGACATGTGTTCATCCCGGTGGGGTTGCGACCAACATCGCAACCGCATCGCGGGTCGACGACAGCATCCAGTTACTGACCGGGCTGGACGCGGACGCCCATCGCCGTCAGGCCAACCGCCTGATCAATGCAACGCAGCCGGACGATGCAGCGCGCCAGATTCTTGCCGGTGTCGAACGCAATGCCCGGCGCGTGCTGATAGGTAGCGACGCACGGCGCGCCGATCGCATCGCGCGGCTTCTGGGTTCGGCCTACCAGATTTACGTGCTGCGCTTTCATCGCAAACTGCAGGGCCGCCGCGCGAAATTCGCACATGCGGCACCCCGGCCGGCCCAGGCCGCCTCTTCCACCAGCAAGGACATTGCATGACGCCGGCTACCCAGGCAAGCGGCATTTCGTCCGCGCCTTCCCCCACCTCTTCGTCCGATAGCAAACACATTGCGGGCGCCGACCTCGACTATGACGTCCTGATTGTCGGAGCCGGATTGTCCGGTGTGGCCGCCGCGCATCATTTACGGGAGCGCTGCCCTGCGGCCCGCTTCGCGATACTTGAGAGCCGAACCACGATGGGCGGCACGTGGGACCTGTTCCGCTATCCTGGCGTGCGCTCCGACTCGGACATGTTCACGCTCGGCTACAGTTTTCACCCGTGGCATAGCGACAAATCAATAGCCGACGGCCAGACGATTCTCGACTACATCAAGGAAACGGCACAGACATCCGGGATCGACAAGACCATCCGGTTCGGCCACAAGGTGACGGGCGCTAACTGGGATTCATTGACTGCGCGCTGGACGGTACGCGTGAAGCAAACCGACGGCAATGTCGACATTGAAACGCGCTATACCTGCAAGTTCCTCTACATGTGCAGCGGTTATTACGACTACGACGAAGGTCACGCACCCCGGTGGCCCGATATGGAGAAGTTCAAAGGCCGCGTCGTCCATCCGCAGCATTGGCCGGCCGATCTGAGCTACGCGGATAAGCGCGTTATCGTGATCGGCAGCGGCGCCACGGCGGTCACGCTGGTCCCCGCGATGGCGGACACGGCGAAACACGTGACCATGCTGCAGCGCTCACCCACCTACATTTTTTCGCTGCCTGCGCGTGACAAGATCGCAAACGTCATGCGCAAGTGGTTACCGTCAACGCTTGCGCATCGGCTTATCCGCAGCAAAAACGTGCTGCTGACGATGTACCTGTACAACCGCTCGCGGCGCAAGCCGGAAGAAACCAAACAGCTGCTCATCAGGGCGGCAGGCAAGCAGTTGGGCCCGCAGTTCGACGTCGACAAACACATGACGCCCCGCTATAACCCCTGGGACCAACGCCTGTGCCTCGTACCGAACGGCGATCTGTTCAAGGCAGTGCGGGCCGGCAAGGCATCGATCGCCACCGATGAAATCGAAAGTTTCACCGAGACCGGTGTGCGGCTGCGAAGCGGCGAGCATCTCGACGCGGATCTGGTGATTACCGCCACCGGATTGAAGCTCAAGATGCTGGGTGGTTCGGTGATTTCTATTGACGGGCGCCCGGTATCCCTCGCCGATACCGTGTCGTACAAAGGCATGATGTATAGCGATGTACCGAATCTCGCCTCGTCGTTCGGATATACCAATGCTTCGTGGACCCTGAAAGCCGAGTTGATCGCGCAGTACGTCTGCCGGCTCGTCAATCATATGCAGGCGAACGGTTACGACGTTTGTGTCCCGCGATTGGGGGGCGATGAGACGGGCTCGCTGCCTGCCGTCGACCTGACGTCGGGCTACATCCAGAGAGCGTCGGGTATCCTGCCTAAACAGGGGCTGCACAAACCATGGAAGTATCATCAGAACTACCTGCTCGATCTTGCATCGCTCAGGTTCGGAACCCTCCACGACGGCGCCATGCAATTCGAGCGGCGCCCCACAGCCAGGCTTGCGCGCGAAACGCAAGAGAACACATAAAGACCAAGGTGAGTACGTGACATTCATGACCCTGTCCATCATCGCCGCGTGCATCATCGTCATTGTGATCGCGGGGCTCGTCGCTTTTTCGCTGTACGTTGCGCGCCGCGTCGAACAGGCGCTACCCGCGCAGGGCCGTTTCATCAATATTGGTGGCGACCGGATTCACTATGTCGAATTCGGCAATGGACCGCCCATTGTCTTCGTTCACGGGTTGAGCGGACAGCTGCGCAACTTTGCGTATCTGCATATGAAGGAACTCGCGCAGTCTCATCGGGTAATCCTGATCGACCGGCCGGGTTCGGGACATTCAACGCGAGGCGCGCGTTCGTCGGCCAGCATCTCCGCGCAAGCGCGAACCGTGGCAATGTTCATCGACGCCATGGGATTGAACAAGCCGCTGCTGGTCGGGCATTCGCTCGGTGGCGCCATTGCGCTTGCGGTCGGCCTGAATCATCAGCAAAGCGTCAGCCGGCTGGCATTGATTGCGCCGCTCACTCACATGGCTGATCCGGTCGCGGCCTTTCGCGGCTTGATGATCCGGTCTTCGCTGCTCCGACGCATCGTGTCGGTTACGCTGGCCACGCCGTTCGCGATCAAGGGCAGTCGCGCCATCCTGGACATCGTATTCGGCCCCGATGATGTTCCGAAGGATTTCCCGACGAAAGGCGGCGGCTTGCTTGGCTTGCGACCCCGTACTTTCTATGCGGCGTCATCCGACATGATGGCGATCCCGGACGAACTCCCGGCAATGGAAAGCCGCTATGCCACACTTCGCCTGCCCGTAGATGTGCTCTACGGCCGCGAGGACAGAATCCTGGATTGGAGGCATCACGGTGAGGCCCTCAAGCGAAAGCTGGATCACACCACGCTGCGCCTGGTGGACGGTGGCCATATGCTGCCGGTAACAGCGCCTGTTGTAACCATGGAATGGCTCCAGGCAATTGCAGCCGAATCGCTTACCAGAACGTCCTCGAAAATCGCCCTGTAGCCATTGTCAGTCGGCGGTGTGTCGGCCCTCAGTGGCGCACTTGCACCGCCGCCCTTCCGTTTTCAACGCACGGTCGAAACAACGCGATCGCTACACTTATGATGCGGCCTCATTCCACCGCGGCGGCCAACGCAGCGATGGCGATCGGACGCATAACTTCGTATCCCGCTGCCGTGGGATGAACACCGTCACGCGTAAGTTCGGCGCGCAGGCTACCGTCCGGTGCCGCGAGCGCAGAATGATAGTCCGCGAAAATCAGTCCATGCTCGTCGGCTAGTCCCTTGAACCATGCGTTGATCTCGGTAATGCGGGCACGCGGATCGATTCCTGGGCGCCAGGCGAAGAAGCCGGCCGGCGTGACGCTGCCGAGAATCACTTTCACGTTAAACGCGCGCGCCAGCATGACCATGGCAACAATGTTGTTCTGGTAGTCGGCGAATGTCGTCGGTCCGGTATTGCCGGCGAGATCGTTGCCGCCGCATAGCAAGTGGACGACAGCGGGCTTGAGTTGAATGACGTCTGCCATAAAGCGCAGCAGAATCTGCGGGCTGGTCTGTCCGCTGATGCCGCGGTTGACGAGGCCTCCGCTAACAAGCCCATAACGGAACATTTCCGGGTCACCCGCGAGCCAGAACTCAGTCAGTGAATCCCCAATGAACACCGCCTTGGGCGAGATCCCCGCCAGCATGCGGTTCGCGTCACGGTACTGACCAAGATTGGGCCAATCCCGCGCTCGCAGTGCTTCTACACGAACGTCTCGTGCCGCGAGCACTGCCGGATCGTGTGCGCGGGCCAGCAATTCCGGGTCCAGCGGGCCCGGCGCCACATAGGCATGCACGAACCGTATTTCGTCCTCGGTCGGACCGCTTCCATGCGAGTCGAGTTGGTCGACCATGCCGACAACAGGTGATGCATCGCTCATTAGAGTTCTCCCCGGCGCGCAATGGCGCCCAAATGAAACGCGCTCGGTTTAGGCGTGCGCTGGAAGGTTTCGAAATCGACTCCGACCAGACCGAAGCGCTGATCATAGCCCGATGTCCATTCGAAGTTGTCCAGCAGGGACCAGTGAATATAGCTGCGTACGTCGATGCCATCGTCGAGGCATTTCCGCACTTCCGCCAGAGCCGCGTCGATATAAGCTATGCGGCGCGTATCGTCATCCGTCGCAATACCGCTTTCGGTCACGTAGACCGGCCGGCCGGTCCGGCTCGCGGCCAACCGGATCGTGGCGCCCAGCGCTTGAGGATAGAACTCGTAACCTGCCGCCGTCATCTCCGTATCCGGCGCAAGCGCCGCCTGGCCGCTCGCATCCACGCGTACGCGCGTATAGGTCTGAACGCCGATAAAGTCGGTCATCGCCGCTTCGTCGAGCCAGGGACCGTAGAGACTATCGGTCATGTATTCGGCCAGATTGCCGTCACCGACGCCCTGCACTTCCTGCATCGTCAAATTAAGGCCGACAGGAAAATTGCCGGGACCGGCCTTGATCGCCTGCAGCGCTTTTCTGTGCGCGTCGATCAACACCGCTTCCGTTTTCTCGGCGTCTGCGAACAGCAGCGACGAAAAACGCGGCGAGCCACAGCGCTGCGCGCACGCGGCTAGCATCGCATCAATGGCCGGTTGTGCTTCGGGCTTGCTCAGCAGCAGTTTGATGAGCCGTTGGATATTCGCTTCGTTGAACGTCGTCGCGGCAATGAGATGCTCGCCAAGGCGCCGCGTTGCGGCTTCCGCAAAACGGGCGAACAGGTCCGCGCCGTCGGCGACCTCGAAGCCGCCGCGCGCCGCGAACCAGCGCGGTACGGTGAAATGGCTGTACGTGAGCATCGGCGCGAGGCCACGCTCCAGGCAGCGATCGATCAGTCGCGCATAGCGGTCGAGTTCGGCGCTCGAAAACTGGCCCGGTTCCGGTTCGATGCGCGCCCACTCGATGCCGAAGCGGTAGCAGTTCAAACCGAGATCCGCGGCGATCGCGACGTCGTCGCCAAAGCGGTGATAGCTGTCGCATGCGTCACGTGAGGGCTCGGCGAACACCGTCGGTGTAACGTGTTCGGCGAGCCATACGTCGGAAGCAACGTTGTTTCCTTCGCTCTGATGCCCTGAGATGGCCACGCCCCATAGAAAGTCTTTGGGTACCGCGCGCGGTGTACGGTCGTTGGTCAAAATCGCTTTCTCCAGTGTGAGATCGCGCCGCCCGTTGGCATGCGGCGGCGCAGGGTTATGGCGACGCGCCGGTATGAGCGCATCCATTTGGGACGCCGTGCGGCGCAGCCGGCTGATGGCTAGAACACGACGGTCGCGCCGGTGGTCAACAGCAGGGCGGCGGCGTGCGACGGTGCGAGCACCGGTTGTGTCGTATAGGCAATACTGTTGGTCCAGTAGACGCCGCGCATCACGTGCATGGCGTACGACACCGAATACGTGTTGCTGCCCGCGATCATCGGTACGCCGGTGGCGAGCAGCGAGAACTGCCGCGTTCTCTGACTGATCCACTGGTGCGTGAAGCCGGCGCTCACCATGTCGTAGGGACGCGATGCGAACGGTCCGAGGCTGTAGATCGTCGCCGCGACGTCGCGGCTGAACGGGTTCTTGCTCGCGTCCGCGTAGTCCACCTTGAGGTCGGCGTAGATGCCGCGATAACTGTAGAACGCGTCGGGCTGCGTGAACTGCCGTGTCACCGCGAAATAGAAGCCCTTGTTGCCGTAGGTCGGGCGGCCTACGCCGTAATCCATGTAGTCGCTCGTGTTGTACAGCGCGCCGGCACGCACCCAGAACGCGCGCTGGTTCGGGGCTGACAGGATGCGGTAGCCCACTTCGTCCATGAAGAGTGCGCGGGCACCCGGCACGCTGAAGCTCAAGCCCGACGAGTTGTCCTGCGAGTCGGCCTGGAAGCCCTGCGGGCTCATGCTGCGCGTCACAGCGAAGTGGTTATAGAGCCGCATGTCCGACGCGTAGACGCGAATGTCAAAGGTGGGTGCCGGTTTGATCGACGGAACGCCCAGTTCGTAGAACATGCTGCTCGCCGGGCCGAGTGCCGACGACGCGACAGTCGTGCCCAGCGTGAAGCCATAGAACTCGTTGGTCGGTGTCTGGAAGCCGTAGTTGATGCGGACCTGGTGGTTGAAAAACTCCTGCTCGATCGAGAGTTCGCTAACAAATGCACTGCGCACGCCTGCACCGAGATAACTGGTTTCATTCCACATGCCCGCGACGATGAACTGTGAGTCCTTGCTGAAACCGACCCGAGAAAGGTCGTAGGTCAGCACGGCCAGCGCAGATTGACCATAAGTCGGCCGCTGCCCGGTGTACGACTGCGGCACGCTGTTGCTGGGATGCAGCACGTCGTAGGTCAGACTGCTTGAGATGCCGCCCTGGAGCACCCAGCCGTTTTCGTACATCTTTTCGCGTAGCCCACCCATGCCCGGCGACACGCTGTCGCAAGTGGTCGACAGCGGGGTCTCGAGACCCCGCGCGCGGTTCTGGTCGTAGGCGAGGCAGTTACTGGTCTTCGCGGCTTCGGCGATGCTGTCGTCGGCCTGCGCGCCACGCGCGGACAATGTCATTGCGATGCCGAGGCCCACTGCGTAAAGCAGTCTTCTGCGTCGTGCTGCGGTATGGATACCCGTACCGACGGAACGCGCCGGCCTCCTTGAAGCGGTAGTCGTCATGAATCCCTGTCTCCTGATGTTTTTCTGGCGGCTTGCGTGCAGCAAGTGGCATCAAGGTAATCTGCAAATAACAAACAGGCAAGACTGTTTGTGAATTTTGCGGGTATTCACCGACCCTCCGCCTCTCGAAAACGGAGGCAGTTCAAAAACCAATAGACTGGTTTGTTTGTTTTAGTCTATCGTCAGGGTACATTCCCCGTTAAGCCACCCATGACACAGCGAACGAAAGAGAAGCCTCTTCAGACGTCGAAACACGACGCCGCATCCACGCCGGCGGCCCCGCCCGGTCGGCGCCCGCAAGCGCAGCGCAGCGCGGAAACCCAGGCCAAGCTGATTGCGGCCGCGATCTCCTGTCTGCATCGCTTCGGCTACAGTGCGACGTCCGTGACGATGGTCGCGGAAGAAGCCCAGGTGAGCCGCGGCGCAATGACCCACCAGTACCCGACCCGCACCGACCTGATGCTGGCCGTCGTAGAGGCTGTGTATCAGCAGGACGTCGCGCATTACGAGCGCACAGTGAAGGAGATGCCGCCGCTACAGTGGATGCGTGAACTGCCGTCGACGATGTGGGACGTGATGAGCCAGCCGTCCGGTACCGCTGTGATGGAGATCATGCTGGCATCACGCTCGGACCCGGAACTCGCCGACAAACTGCGTGAAATACAGACTGGCATCGATCGGATGTCGCACCCCTGGATCGTCGAGCGCCTCGAAGCGGCGGGTTTGCGCGATCATCCGAACGGCGAGGCGATTCACCGCGTATTCGTCGCGGCGATGCGCGGGCTGTCGCTCGAAGCGCTGTTCCGGCGCGACCGCGCCGAGGACGAGAACGCAGTCGCTGTGCTCAGTGAAATGCTGCGCCTGCTTTATCCAGAAATCGAAGCCGCGCCGAAGAAGAAACGCAAATGAGACGGTCCCGGAAAGCCAATGGCCATACACGGCATTGACACGCGGGCCCGATGGATGACGCGCTGCTCGCACGCGTAACGAGTCCTGAAGGCGGAACGCCGCGCGGCGAATTCACCGGCGACGGCGTTCATCCGACCGCAGCCGGCTATGCGGCTATGCGGCGATGCGCGCAACCGCGCTCGCCGCACTCACCTCAGCGATGGAATGAGCCGAGCGTGACGCTGGCTGGCGTCAGCGTCACGCCGCCTGCTGCGACACGAACCGTGCGCGTTTCGCCCGGCTGCAGATCGAAGTAGTTGTCGCTGAACGTCGCATGCGCATCGGCCGCCAGCAGATGCACAAAGTGGTGATAACCGATACCGGTCAGCGTCACGGAAAGCGCGCCGTCGTCGCCGGCTTGCACGTTCATCCGTGGTTCCGTTGCGGCGAACGGCAACGTTTTGATTGGCGCGAAGAACAGCCGGTTGTCCGCGAACTTCGACGAGCGCACCGTCAGCACGCGGTCCGGCGCCGCGCCGGGACGATCCAGTGAACTGCGCCAGACCGCCCGGCTCCCGGTCGCCGGCACGGTGCCCGCCATGGTTTCCTGCCAGAGCGTTGCGCCATCGAACGTCATCATGGTGAGCGTCGCGTCGAATTCGACGTCCGCGCGCGTGTCGTTGGTGACCCATAGTTCGACGGTGCCGTCGTCGAGCGTCTTGAACGACCCCAGCACCGGTGCATAGGCGCGCGCGACGTAGTACCAGCTCGCCTTGCGAACCCGGTCGTAATCAATCAGGCTCCAGCTAATACCCGGCCAGCAGTCGTTGTATTGCCAGATCAGCGTGCCGGAGCAGTGTGGTTTACGGCGCCGGTAGTGTTCGATGCCGAACTTGAGTCCCTCGGCCTGTACGAGCTGCGTGAACGTCACGTATTGGCGGAGCGTCGCCGGCAAACCGGTGACCGGAATCAGCATCGCATTGACCTTGTCCTGCGGATGATCCTTGATCCGGTTCAGAAACCCTTCGCTGCCGAGTGTCATCTGGTCCGGTGCGATCCAGCGCGCCAGCGTGCTTTCGGCGGGTGCGGCCTGGATGCCAAATTCGCTGACGAAGCGTGCCTTGTCTTCCGCATAGCGCGTGTACGCGACCGCTTCCGGCGAATGGTCGAAAGTGCCGACCGGCTCCGCGTCGGGAACCGGCGGCAATCCATGCCAAACCGTCCAGTTGTGCACGTCGCCAGCGCGCATGCTGTTGTGACTGGGACCGCCATAAGGGCTGCCCGGCCAATAAGGCGTGGCCGGATCGAGGGCTTTCAGCGCCTGCGGAATCATCCTCTGGAAAAACAGATCGCCCGGATAGGGTGTGTTCACGCCGGTCATTCGGCTCATGAACTGGTGAACCGCCTGCCCCTCGTTGTTACCGCACCATAGCGCCAGCGAGGGATGATTTCGCAACCGCGTGATCTGGTAATCGACTTCCCGTTGCACACTCTCGACAAAAGCAGGTTCGTCCTCCGGATACGGCGCGCAGGCGAACATGAAGTCTTGCCAGACAAGCAGGCCCAGGCGGTCGCAGGCGTCGTAGAACGCATCGGTTTCATAAAGGCCGCCGCCCCACACGCGGACCATATTGACGTTCGCAGTGGCCGCTTCCTTGAGCAAGGTCTCATGATCCGAGGCAGTCGTTGCGCCGACAAAGGAACTCGCCGGGATCCAGTTCACACCTCGCGCAAAGATCGGCACACCGTTCAGAAGAAAACGGAAGAAATCACAACCCGGTTCGTCCAGATCAGCCGACGTGTCCAGTTCGATGCGGCGAATTCCGACCTTCAGCGTCCGTTGATCGAGCGTCTGCTCGCCGTGCGCCAATTCCACGCGCAAGGTGTACAAGGAAGGCAGACCAAGCTCGGGAGTCCACCATAGGCTCGGTGTATCGACAGTCAACTGACACGCCGTGGATCGACTCGCGCCGTCAAACGTCAGGGTCGTGCCGGCAACCTGCACACCGGCCGGGTCCAGCAACTGGATCACGGCCCGCAAAGGCCCGCGAGAATCGCCCTCCGCTGCGAAAGCATCGATCGTTACCGCGACATCGATCACGGCTGCGGGTTCGATTACAAGCGTGGTAAAGCGAACATCCCGAATAGCCGCGATTCGCTGGCGCTCCAGACGAACTGGCCGCCAGATCCCCACGCTGGGCAGTTGCGGACCCCAATCCCAGCCCCAGCCGAATTGCGCTTTGCGATGGAAATTGCGTTTCGATTCTTTGATCGGATCGGCAATGATGTCCCAGGTTGCCATCGACTTGTCGGCCACCCGCAGCGCCGGAGGTGTGAAACAGATGAGCAGCAGATTGGGTTCGTCGTCACGCAGCAGCGGACCGGCGTCAAAGCTGAAAGCCGCGAACATGTTGTCCGTCTTGCCCAGAAGACCGCCGTTAAGCCAGATCGACGCGTACGTGTCCAGTCCCTCGAACGTCAACATCACGCGCTCATTGGGCCCGGGCTTCATGGCGGGAAACCGGCTACGCCACCACCATTCCCGGTCCTTCACCCAGGCGCAGGCGGATTCGTTTTGCTCAGCGAACGGATGAGGAATCCGGCTTGCTTCGTATAAGGCCAGATAAGTATCACCCGGCGCAGAGGCGGCGATCCAGCCGTCGCTGCCTGCGAGCAACTCTGCTGCCGAAACCTCGTTGGGTGCGTAATCCTTGATTTCCCACTCGCAAGGCAAGGTCTGCCCGGCGTTGCTGACGACAATCTCTGCCACTGTTTGTGCTCCTGGTCCATTCATGGATTTAAGACCGACAGGCTGATAGGCTGACAAGCGGCTCGCGCGACGCCATGCTTAGTATGACGAATGGTTATTCCCGAGATATCGTATCCCGATACAGGGGCGATCGGGTGGTGTACCGCCAGCGTAAGCGTCTCCTGATGTTTTTCTTGCGACTCGCATCACGCAAGTTCGATAACAGTAGCGGAAATTCAACAAACAGACAAGACTGTTTATTTTTTACGTTAGCAGGTCACACCGCCGTAGTTTTATTGTCTCCTAGACCGCTCTCGCCCCCCACCTGCACGTCCGTACCGGACACCATTCCGAAAACCGTACAGGTACTGTACCGGCATGGTTCGCTAGAATGCTCCAAAGGTCCTATCGACTGACACCGGAGCCACCCATGTCTTATCTCAGCCTCAGCGCGCTGCCCGCGGGCATCCTGTTCGCGCTTGTCACCACCATCACGCCCGGTCCGAACAACACCATGTTGCTGGCCTCCGGCGTCAACTTCGGCTTTCGCCGCACGCTGCCGCATCTTTCCGGCATCAGCGCCGGGGTCGTGCTGTTGATGCTGTCGGTCGGGATCGGTCTGGGCGAAGCCTTTGTGCACTTTCCCGTGCTGTACACGGTGCTCGAAGTCGCGAGCGTCGCGTATCTGCTGTATCTCGCGTGGAAAATCGGCACGTCGGGTGAATTGAAGGTCAGGAAAGGCGATCGCCGGCCCATGAAATTTCATGAAGCCATTGCGTTCCAATGGATCAATCCGAAAGCGTGGATGATGGTGCTGACCGCCGCCACGACGATCCACCTCAGCGAGAGCACCAGCATGAACGCCATCGCGATGGCGGCGATCTTCTACGTGATCGGTTTCCCGTGCATCTGCCTGTGGGCCGGTTTTGGCACCGCGATGCGGCGCGTGCTGTCGGACCCGAAGCGGCTGCGTATTTTCAATGTAGCGATGGCGCTGCTGCTGGTGCTCTCGCTGTATCCGATCGCGCTGAAGCTGCTCGGCCAGGCCGCTTAAGATTGAGCAAGGCAGCTAGATCGCACCCTGCCCGATTCGCTCGATGAAGCGCCACAACGCATCGTCGGTCGAGTACGGCGCGTTGAAACGGAACCAGGCGCTCGGCGCATCGTCCGGACGGAAATAGGAGCCAGGCGCGAGCCAGATGCCATGCGTGAGCGCCGCCGTCGCCACTTCACCGGCGCGCCCGGCTTCAATCGGCAGGCGCGCCCACAGGAACAGGCCGGCTCGCGGCCGGTGAAACAGTTCGAGGCCGAGTGAGTCGAGCCGCTCTTCGACGGTCGCATGCGCGAGCTTGAGCCGCTCGTTTACGGCTTCCACGTGACGCGCATAGCGCCCTTCGAGCAACACCTTGTCGACGATCCGCTCGATCGCTTCCGACGAGGTCAATCCCACCGCCATCTTCGTGCGCGCCAGTTCGCGCAACACCGCCCGCTCGGCGACCACATAGCCGCAGCGCAGCCCCGGCGTCACCGTCTTCGAAAAACCGCCAACGTAGAGCACGCGCTGCAAGCCTTCCATTGCAGCGAACAAGGGCGCGCCGGGCGGCGCCAGTTCCCGGCTGACGTCGTCTTCGATCACCCACATGCGCTGACGCTCGGCGATCTGCAACAGACGGAACGCCGCCGACATGCCGAAAGTCGCGCCGGTCGGATTCTGCAGCGTGGTGTTGACGAAAATCGCCTTCGGCTTGTGCTGCGCGACCAGCGCTTCGAGCACGTCGGTGTCGACACCGGCCGGCGTGCGCGGCACGCCGTGCACCACCAGCCCCGCCAGCTTGAGAATCTGCAGCAGATTGCAATAACCGGGATCTTCGACGATCACGGCGTCGCCCGCGCGCAATAGCGTCCGGACGATCAGATCCAGCCCTTGCGTCGCGCCCTGCGTGAGCAGCACGTTGGAGACGTCCACCGGCAAACCGCGCCGGTCGAGTTGCTCGGCGATTCGCTCGCGCAGTGGCGCAAAGCCGTACGGATGCCCGTAGTCGCCGAGACGCGCCGCCGGCACCCGGCTCATTGCGCGCAGCGCATGCTGCAAACCGGTCTCGTTGATCCACTCGTTCGGCAACCAGCCGCCGCCCGCCTTGATCGGCACCGAATGGTCGGCGAATACGTCGGACAGCAGCCAGGTCGCGGTCAGGCTTGGCGGTTGCCAGTCGGTCGGCGCGACCCGCGTGGACTGCGCGCGCGCCGCCACGCGATAGCCGGAACCGCGCCGCGCCACCACGAGACCCATCGAAACGAGACGGTTGTACGCTTCCGTGACCGTGAAGGTGCTCAGTTCGTGGCTTTGCGCGAGCGCCCGCACCGACGGCAGCAGCGCGCCGGCGCGCAGCGACTGCGCCTCGATGGCGCGCTCGAAGCCTTGCACGACCTGCTCGACGAGCGTGGGAGCGGCGCGCCGGTCGCGCTCAAGTTGTAATTCGATCATGATCGGGAATGAGGAGTCGGCACAGTTATCGCAATTCCACCAACACAGTTAGCGCCACACTGCGTCAACTGTTTATGCCGCCATTAAACCGCGAACGCTACAGTTTTGGCTATGCCCCGAAGGAAGTCCCTTGGGGGACCACCTCGAGGAAAAACCATGACTTCGCGCCCCGTCATCGACGACCTGTCGTCTTTCTGGATGCCCTTCACCGCCAACCGCCAGTTCAAGGCCGCGCCGCGCCTGCTGGAATCGGCCAAGGGTATGTACTACCGCACGACGGACGGGCGCGAAGTGCTCGACGGCTGCGCGGGCCTCTGGTGCGTAAACGCCGGCCACGGCCGCGACGAAATCGTCGCCGCGATCACCCAGCAACTCTCGACGCTCGATTTCGCGCCGACCTTCCAGATGGGCCACCCGTTGGCATTCGAAGCGGCCACGAAAGTCGCCGAACTGATGCCGGACGGCCTCGACCGCATCTTCTTCACGAACTCAGGTTCGGAATCGGTCGATACCGCCCTGAAAATCGCGCTGGCGTACCACCGTTCGCGCGGCGAAGGCCAGCGCACGCGCCTGATCGGCCGCGAGCGCGGCTATCACGGCGTGGGTTTCGGCGGCATTTCGGTCGGCGGTATCGCGCCGAACCGCAAGACGTTCTCCGGTGCACTGCTGCCGGCGGTCGATCACCTGCCGCACACGCATAACCTCGAACACAACGCGTTTTCGAAAGGCCAGCCCGCCTGGGGCGCGCATCTTGCCGACGAACTCGAGCGCATCGTCACGCTGCACGATGCCTCGACGATCGCCGCGGTCATCGTCGAACCGGTGGCCGGTTCGACGGGCGTGCTGATTCCGCCGCAAGGCTATCTGCAAAAGCTGCGCGAGATTTGCACGAAGCACGGCATCCTGCTGATTTTCGACGAAGTGATTACCGCTTTCGGCCGCGTCGGCAAGGCGACGGCGAGCGAATATTTCGGCGTGACGCCGGACCTCATCACGATGGCCAAAGCGATCAACAACGCCGCGATCCCGATGGGCGCGGTGGCCGCGAGCCGGACGATCCACGACACGATCGTCAACGGCGGCGCACAGGGCGCGATCGAACTGTTCCACGGTTACACGTATTCGGCCCACCCGGCCGCAGCGGCTGCCGCGGTCGCCACGCTCGACCTGTATCGCCGCGAAGGCCTGTTCGAGCGCGCGGCAACGATGGCGCCGAAGTTCGAAGCCGCCGCTCACTCGCTGCGCAACGCGAAGCATGTGAAGGACGTTCGCAACCTCGGCATGATTGCTGGCGTCGAACTCGAATCGCGCGATGGCGCGCCGGGCGCGCGTGCTTACGAGGCGTTCGTGAAGTGCTTCGAGGCGGGCGTGCTGGTGCGCTTTACCGGCGACATCCTCGCGTTCTCGCCGCCGCTCATCATCGACGAAGAGCAGATCGCGCACCTCTTCAAGACGGTGGGCGACGTTCTCGCGACGGTGCAATAAGCCTGCGGGCGAGATGCGGCGCGCATGAGTCGCGCGCGTCGCATCTCGACGATTGTCTGCGTCACTCCCTCTCGAACGCTAGCGTTAGTGATGCGCGCGCGAAGCCCTGGTGTGCGCAGCCTTCTTCGCTGCAGCCGAGCGGCCTGCAGCACCCTTCGTCGCGGCGGCCTTCCTGGCGGCTGCGGAACGGCTAGCCGCCGGACGTTTGGCCGCTGCCGACCTGGTCTGCTTCGACAAAGCCTTGTGCGACGCACCGGCGCTGCTTTCACGCTTCAATGCGCTGGTTGCGGCACGTGAGCGCTTAGCCGTCGACTCGCTGCTCGCACGTTTCTTCGCTGTGCTCTTGTGCTGGCCTGCGGCGTTGTCCTTGTCCGCTTTCTTCCGGGTTGCCTCGCTCGTCGCGCCCTTCTTCGGCGACTTCACGGCGACGCCTGCGCGGCGTGCTTCCGACAGGCCGATTGCAATCGCCTGCCTGGCCGACCTCACGCCATGCTTGCCGGCGCGTACCTTATCGACCTGTTCCTTGACGAATTCCCCGGCCTGGGTGCTCGATGACTTGCCGGCACGTTTGTCGGCTTGGGCACGCTTGATGGTTTTCTGTTCGGGCATGACAGTCCTCCAGTTAGCTGTTGGCTTTGTGGGTGCAGCAACGCGTGTGCCGGGGTTGTTCGCGGCTTGGGCGGGTGCGGCTGGAAAGGCCGTCTGAAGGGGATGTTGGCGCTTTGGGTGCGGCGTGGGTGTTTGCGAAGGGTACTGCCGGTGGTGTGGTGAAACTTCAGGGAAGCTCGACGCGGCGCAGCGAAACTTCCGGAAATTACCTGACAAGGCTCGCGCCTCGCATCTGGACGGCGTATGGTGACAGCTAGGGTTGGCACCGTGGTCCGACCTGACGGGAGACGTCCATGAAGATACCTACCGTTCGCGCAGGTGCGCATATTGAAGGCGTGCACTGGATTGCCGAGTACGCTGAAGACGTTCACGAGATTCGTGTGTTTCGGGAAGGCCAGGAAGTGGATGTGCATAATGCGCCGTCCACGTTGTTTGGCGATGAGGAGAATGCCGGGTCAAAGAGTACAGCCGATCATCGGGCGGTCGAGGCCGCTGTGCTTGCTTATTTGAGGCGGTTTGTGATTGAGCATGATGCGGAGGAGTAGGGGTTTTTGCCTGCTCGGCGCTTTGTTTGCTGGTTTGTCTGCGGCCTTTCTTTGATTTGGTTGCCTGCGCGGCGCTTGTCTGTGTTTTTATGGCATTGGCCTTTTCTTGCTCTGGCTTCTTTGGCTTTTCCTTGAATTGATATTGGTCTATTAGCGTCGCCCCTGTGCGGGGCGGGCACTTACTTCTCTTTGCCGGCCGCAAAGAGAAGTAAGCAAGAGAAAGCGGCTCACCCCGCTAATTCTTAAGCGGGTCCCCCGCGCAGCCACGGTAGTGGTGCATCTGGAATCTGTGTTCCCGCACATTTTGCCTTGGTGACAAGGCAGTCTTGCTTCCCGCCTCGCACTGCGCGCTCGCCGGAAGGGTTCGCCCGGAACCACCTGATTCGTTTTGCCTGGGCGGAGGCCATCGGCTTTGCCTCGGCGATGCGCTGACAATACCGGATGGATCTGGAAGTGCCGCTGGGCGCATCAAGCGGTTAGCGACCACCAGGTGCTCCCTAACCCCGGAAGCACCTGGTGGTCCAATGAAGTAGCAGTGAGCGCGACGATAGCTGACGGTTTGCCGGATGCCGGCAACATCGCACGGTTCGATGAAATAGCCCCGGGTGTCGGCAACAAGCACCCGGTTTGGTGAGGTACCGCGTCGGCGCGCGCAGCGCCGCCGGAAGTATGATGCCCTTGTCACTGGCGCCGAATGTGCGAGGGCACGGATTCCAGATGCACCACTACCGTGGCTGCGCGGGGGACCCGCTTAAGAATTAGCGGGGTGAGCCGCTTTCTCTTGCTTACTTCTCTTTGCGGCGGCAAAGAGAAGTAAGTGCCTGCCCCGCACAGGGGCGAACGCTAATAGACCAATAACAA
This sequence comes from Paraburkholderia sediminicola, assembly GCF_046026855.1. Classification (GTDB taxonomy): domain Bacteria; phylum Pseudomonadota; class Gammaproteobacteria; order Burkholderiales; family Burkholderiaceae; genus Paraburkholderia; species Paraburkholderia sediminicola_A. The sequence goes on from NZ_JAQQET010000015.1 coordinate 179,373, forward strand.
TTCAAGGAAAGGCCAAAAACCCAGATCAAGAAAAAGCGATCCGCAGGCCTACAAAAAACGAACAAGCGCCGCGCAGGCAAGCAAGCAAATCCAAAAAATCCAAACCCAAAAAAACCACCCTAATGCCGCCGCAAAAGGCAAAACCCCACCTCATTCAGCAGGCCGCAACTTCTTAACCTCAGCATCCGACGGCTGCACACTAGCGCCGTCAATATACCGATATGAAGTCATCACGCCCTTGCCATCCTTGAGCCCTGTCACGCCGACAAAAGCCCCCATCGTCGACTGATTATCCTGCGCCCGATAAGTGATCGACCCAAACGGCGTCTCCACCCCAAGCCCCTTGAACGCGGCAGCGAGCTTATCCGAATCCGTAGACCCAGCCTTCTTGATCCCATCCGCTATCGACATCAACGCCGAATACCCCACCACCGACCCAAGCCGCGGATAGTCATGATATTTCGCCTGATACGCATCGACAAACTTCTTGTTCGCAGCCGTATCGATCGAATACCACGGGTAACCCGTCACGATCCAGCCAGTCGGCGCCTCCGCACCCAACGGATCGAGATAGTCCGGCTCGCCCGTCAGCAACGAAACCACACTCCGGTCCTTGAATAAACCGCGCGTATTGCCTTCACGCACAAACTTGCCGAGATCCGCGCCGAACAGCACGTTGAAAATCGCATCCGGCTTCGCATCGGCAATCGCCTGCGTGACCGCGCCCGCATCGACGTTGCCCAGCGGCGTCGCCTGTTCGGCGACAAACTGCACGTCCGGCTGCGCCGCCGTCATCAGCCTCTTGAACGTGGCCACCGCCGATTGCCCGTACTCGTAGTTCGGATACACCAGCGCCCAGCGCTTCTTCTTCAGCTTCAACGCCTCGGGCACCAGCATCGCTACCTGCATATACGTCGAAGGACGCAGACGGTACGTGTATTTGTTGCCATCGGCCCAAACGATCTTGTCAGTCAACGGCTCGGCCGCGAGGAAGAAAATCTTCTTCTGCTTCGCAAAATCGGTCAGCGCGAGACCCGTGTTCGACAGGAAACCGCCAAACAGCAACTGCACCTGCTCACGCGCAATCAACTCCTGCGCGACGCGGATCGTGTCGCCCGGATTGCCGTTGTCATCGCGCGACACTACTTCGAGTTGTTTACCAAGCACACCGCCTGCCGCATTCACCTGCTCGAGCGCGAGATTCCAGCCATTCTTGTAAGGCCCGAGAAAGGCGGGCTGCGCCTTGTAGCTGTTGATTTCCCCGATCTTGATGGTCTGCTGTGCGCTCGCGCCAAAAGCAGCAAGCGATAGAACCGTTGAAACCGTGAGGCGAGAGATCCATCCTGCGCGCGTGGTCATGCGTTTCTCCGTTATCAAAAGGATTGCGGGAATGCGGTCGTTTTTATCAAGCGTTGAAGCATTTCGCGATTCGTTCAGCGAGCCGTGCTGCGAGTTGTGCTGCGAGTTGTGCTGCGAGTGATGCTGCAAATGGTGCTGCGAGTGATGCTGCAAACCCTGCTGCGATGCGTTTGCCGATTTCACTCTGCCCGCGGCGTCGCGCGGATTCTGGCGACGTTTGCCGTGACGCCCTCCCATGCCGACTTGCCGCCGGCGAATTGCTGACGCAGGTATGACACGAGCTCGGCGACCTGGGCATCATTGAAACTGTCGCGGTAAGCCGGCATCGTACCGAGTTCGGGGCGCGCAGGCGAGCCGATACCATCGAGAATCACGCGAATCAGATTATCAGGCGTCGTGCTGTGCAGATTCGTGTTAAGCGCCAGCGACGGATGCGCGCCAAACAATTGCGGCCCACTACCGGTGTGATGACAGGCGGCACACGCACCATCGAAGAGACGTGCGCCGAGGCCCGTTGCAGTACCCGTAATCGTGCTGGCCTGCTCGTATTGACGCGCCATCGCCACAGGATCCGCGTTCGGCTCCAGGGGACTCAAAGACGCCAGATACGTGGCCATTGCGCGAATGTCGCTGTCGGGCAGCGCCGCCAGATCGCTGACAACCGGCGCCATCGGCCCGGCCGCGACGCCATGCAGGGGCGCATGCCCATAGCGCAGATAGCTGAACAGTTCGTCCTCACTCCAGGGCACGGGTGAGTTGGAAAGCGTCGACAGCGCGGGCGCTTCCCATCCCTCCGCCATGCCGCCGCCCATGAACGCCGCGCCGGTTTTCTCGGCGCCGAATGCATTGCGCGGGGTATGACAGGCGCTGCAATGGCCGAGGCCGTTCACCAGATACGCCCCGCGATTCCATTGCGTACTTTGCGTCGCGCTAACGGCAAACGTATTGCGTCCGAGAAAGAGCCCGTTCCATACGGCCATCAGCGGACGTACGCTGAATGGATACGCCAGCTTCGTTTCCGGCGGACGGGAACGTACCGGCGTTTGCGCCATCAGGTACGCGTAAAGCGCTTTCAGATCGTCGTCGGACGTGTTTTTGAACGACGTGTAGGGGAACGCGGGATACAGACGGTGCCCGTCGCGGCTGATTCCTTGCCGCATTGCCCGCGCGAATGCGTCGAGCGACCATGTCCCGATGCCGGTCTGCCCATCGGGCGTGATGTTGGTGCTGTAGACGGTGCCGAATGGCGTAGCAAGCGGTTTGCCGCCCGCATTCGGTACGCCGTTGTGCGCGGTATGGCAAACCGCACAATTGCCCAGCGACGCTAGCAGTTTGCCGCGCGCCACCAGTTCGGGCGCAAACGCGCTCGCGAGCGGCGGCGTAATCGGTGCAATGGCGTGCGGCGACATCGCCAGCACCCCCAGCCAACCGGCCGCGCCCGCGGCGAAAGCGCCAAGAAAGCCGAGCCGCCAGCGCTTCTTCTTGCGCGCAGCCGCTTCTTCCGCTTGCGCATCGGCAAGCGCGGCGCGAATGGTCTCCGGTGTGAACGGCGGCCTGCGAAAACGCACACCTGTCGCGTCATACAGCGCGTTGGCGATCGCCGCGGCGCCAGGCAGCGACGCCGATTCGCCGGTGCCCATCGGCGGCTCGCCGTGACGCGGCATCATCACCACGTCGATCACCGGCACTTCGCGGAACGTCAGGATCGGATACGCGCCCCACTCCTGACTTGTCACCGCGTTCTCGCCAAATGTCACGCGCTCTTTCAGCGCTCGGCTGGTCGCCTGAATCACGTTGCCATGTATCTGATGACGCACACCGTCCGGGTTCACCATCGTGCCTGTGTCCTGGCCGACCACCACGCGCGTCACAGCAAGCTCGCCGCTCCTGCGACTCACCTCGACGTCGGCGACCCAGGCGGACCATGCCGCGCCGAAGCCGGGAAATTTGCTATGCACGTAGCGAGCGTAAGCGAAGCCTCTGCCGCGCACAATGTCGCCCTCTTCCTGCGCGTCTTTCAAAGCGATGTCACGCGCTTGCCAGCCGGCTTTCTCGGCCACGGCCTTGACGAGGTCGATCGCACGCGGATCAGTGAGATGTTTCAGCCGAAACGCAACGGGATCGACACCCGCCTCCACTGCGAGTTCGTCGATGAAGGACTCATGTGCGAACGTGTTCGGCAAAGCGGACACGCCTCTTAGCCACGACGCCCGCACGATTGGCGGCGTGTCGTCGCAGACAATGCGCATGGTCCGGTAATCGTATGGTGGCACGGCCGTGCGATCGCCCATTTCGAATACTTGCGGCTGCGCGGAGATGGTTCCGGTAAGCAGCAGCGCTAACGTGGGGGCATCGTTCGACGGATAGCGCGTCGCGAAATCGTAGGCAGCGAGCTCGCCTTCCGCACTCAAAGCGCCGCGCACATCCATCAATTGCGCGGCGCCTTTGGGTTCCCACGCATGCTCGTCTTCGCGCGAGAGTTGCACGCGCACCGGACTGCCGGTTGCACGCGATAGCAGCGCGGCGTCGGCAGCGACATCGTCCGCGCAATTGCGGCCGTAACAACCCGCCGCGTCCATGCGCACGATTTCGATGTGCGCTTCGTCCAGCGCCATCAGCAAGGCGAGATCGGCACGCAACGAATGGGGATTCTGCGTGCCCGACCAGATTTTCAGCTTCGCATCGCGGTAGTCGGCTACCGCGCACGACGGTCCAATCGACGCATGCATCTGAAACGGCCATACGTAGGTGCGTTCCAGCGTTCGAGCCGGGTCCTGAGCGAGTGCCGAGTCGACATCGCCCTCGATCACCAGGTCGCGCCGGCTGGACGGATTCGCTCTGAGCGCAGCTTCCACTTCCTCGCTGGTCTCGAGCGGCGGCAAACCTTCTACTGCTTTCCACCGCACATTCAACCGCTTCACCGCCTGCTGCGCGACCTCTTCGCGCTCAGCCACGATGCCAACGAAATCGCGAATCACCACGACCTTGACGATGCCGGGCAAGTCACTGATGGAGTCTTCATCGACATGCAGCAGACTATTGCCCATGAAGTCGCCCTGCGCGACACCCGCATAAGGCGGCCGCACAACGCGGCCGTGCAGCATACCTGGCACGCGCACGTCATGTACGAAACTCAATTCGCCGGTCGCCTTTGCCGGGATATCGACGCGTGGCGTGCTCTTGCCGACGATCTTATACGCGTCTGGCGATTTCAACGGGGCATCGGTGGCGAGCGTTAATTCGACGCGCCGCCCGGCGACCAATTCGCCGTAGCTCATGCCCTTTGCGGTGTCGCCCTCGCGCTGTATAACCACACCATCGCACACATCGAGCATGTCAGCGCTCACGTTCAGACGTCGCGCCGCTTCCGCCAGTAAAAACTGTCGCGCCTGCGCCGCCGCATGCCGCAATGGCACGGCCGAAATCTGAATCGTGGCGCTCGCAATCGTGGGTCCCTGATTCGGTGCTTCGTTCGTGTGTCCAAGCACGATCGATACACGCGTCAACGGCACGTCGAGTTCTTCCGCGACGATCTGCGCGAGCGCCGTGCCGATACCGGTGCCCAGGTCGACATGTCCATTGAACGCGACCACACTGCCGTCGTCGCGCACGACGAGAAACATGTCCGCCTCCGTCGGCACGAACGAGGACCGCGAGCCCGGCTGCCCAACCGCCGCTCGCACCGGCGCTTGCGGCGGCCGCGTGACGATCAGCACATTCTGCGCGTCATAGAGCTGCTGCCGCGACGGCGGCACAGCCCGGCGATCGACACTGAAATCCGGCCCGGTCATGCGCGCGCTCCCTGATCCAGCACCGGTTGCATGGCGAGCAAAACCGCTGCGCGCTGTACCGCGCGCACGATCTCGACATGCGTGCCGCAGCGGCAGAGATTGCGTGACAGTTCCCGCCGGATCGTCTCGACACTCGGATCCGGATCGCGATCGAGCAACGCTTTGGCGGTCATGATCATGCCGTTCAGGCAATAGCCGCACTGCGCGGCCTGTTCTTCGATAAAGGCCTGCTGCACCGGATGCAGCGCGTTACGTGTGCCCAGCCCTTCGAGCGTGGTGATCTCACGTCCCAATGCGACCTTGGCGGTCGTCACGCATGAACGCGTCGGCATGCCGTCGAGCAGCACCGTGCACGCGCCGCACTCGCCGAGTCCGCAGCCGAATTTCGGACTGTTCAATGCGAGGTCGTTACGCAGCAGATAAAGCAGCGGCGTGTCAGCGGCTGCGCTGACGAGATGCGTCGCACCGTTGACGCGCAGCGTAAGCGGCGCCGGACGGTTCATGACCATACCGGCCACGCCGTGCGGCGCGCGTTCAAAGCACCACCGGCACTTCAGTCGCCGGAGGTGTATTGCGGCTGCGCCGGCAGCGGATCAAACCATCGATCATCACCATGCCGACCCCGGGGATATCGCCGAGCTGCACGCTTTCCAGCAGCGTATCGGCAGCCGTGTGCTGCGCGCGGTCCATGAAGACGAGGTCGGCGGGACGGCCCACTTCGATCAACCCTTGCCGCAGATTGCGTTGCCGCGCGGTATTGCCGGTCGCGAAGCAGAAGGCAATTTCAGCGGGAATGTCGGCGAGACTGGAGATCAGCGCGATCATCCGCAGAATGCCAAGCGGCTGCACGCCGGAACCCGCCGGGCTATCGGTGCCGAGAATGATCCGATGCGGACACTTCAATTCGATCGCGTGACGTGCGGTGAGCAACGCGATTCGCTCGTTGCCGTTGTGAACGATCTCCAGCGCGCGGCTCGATTGCTCGCACAGATCGCAGACATGCCGATAGGAAAGCGACGTATGGCCACCGTTGATATGGCCGATCACGTCCGCGTCGGCCGCGAGCACCACGTCTCTGTCGATCAGACCCGAGCCGGGAATCGACGGGCCGCCCGTGTGAATCGTGCTTTGAATGCCGTACTTGCGTGCCCACGCGACCATCTGCCCCGCTTCCTCGCCGCCCTTCACACTGCCGAGACCCACTTCGCCGAGCAGCTTCACACCCGCTTCCGAGAGCTCCTTGAAGTCCTCCTCGACCATGCCCTTCTCGATCACCGGCGCACCCGCCATCACTTTCACGCCGCCACCGACACCCGCGCCGCGCATTCCTTCGAACGAACGTTGAGCGGTGATCGCAAGCGCCTTGACGCCGACCACGTCTTTCGGACGGCCAGGCAAGTGCACTTCACCGGCAGAGATCATCGTCGTCACGCCGCCGTTCAGATTCGATTCGATCCAGCCCATCTGATTCTGCCGCGGCGTCCAGTCGCCGAACACGGGATGCACGTGCGAATCGATCAGGCCAGGGGCAACCGCGGTGCCTTTGCAGTCGACCGTCGTTCGCGCGCCTTCGAGGTCGCAATCTTTCTCGCGGCCGATCGCGACGATCACGCCGTCTTCGATCACCAGCGTGTTCGCATCGAGAATCGGCTGGTCGATGTCGCCGGATAACAGCAGACCAATGTTCGTTACCGCGACCTTGCCCGACAAGCCTGTCAACGTCTCTGCTGCCATCTGCCTCTCCTTTCGCAACGACTGACCGGCGCGGCATGCGCGCACACCCTGCACGCTTCATGCGCCGATGGAATCACACGCTCAGATAAGCGCGCCTCACTGTTTCGTTCTTTGCGAGTTCACCGATCGTGCCGCTGAAGCGGATCTGTCCTTTTTCGAGGACATACGCGCGGTCGCTGACCAGCTCGGCGAAGTGCAGGTTCTGTTCTGACAACAGAATCGACAACCCTTCGCGCTTGAGTTCAAGAATCATGTTCGCCATCTGCTCGACGATCACGGGCGCGACGCCCTCGGACGGTTCATCGAGCAGCACCAGATACGGATTGCCCATCAGCGTGCGCGAGACGGTGAGCATTTGCTGCTCGCCGCCGCTCATCTGGCCGCCCGGACGCTTCGGCATTTCGCCAAGATTGGGGAAGAGCCGGAACAGCTTTTCCGGCGTCCATTGCGGCGCGCCTTCGCGTGGTGCCTGGCGGCCTGTATCGAGGTTCTCCATCACAGTCAGATCGGAAAACACGCGGCGGTCCTCGGGCACAAAACCCATGCCCATGCGTGCGATACGGTACGGTGGCCACGCCGTGATGTTTTGCCCGCGAAAACGCACTTCGCCCTGGCGGCGCGGCAGCAAACCCATCACCGCTTTCATCGTCGTCGATTTGCCGGCGCCGTTGCGGCCCATCAGCGCGACCACTTCGCCGCGGCCAACTTCGAGGCCGACATCGAACAGAATGTGCGCGCGGCCATAGAACGCATTGAGACCGGAGACTTTCAGCATTGGCTCGCTCATTGCCGCGCTCCTTGCCCTTGATGACCGCCCGCCGCTTCATGCAGCGGCGCGCGTGGCTGAAAGGTCTTGCCGGTGCCGAAATAGACTTCCTGCACGCGTGCGTCGTTACGGATCGTTTCGGCGTCGCCTTCTGCGATCAGCTTGCCGCGCGCGAGCACGATCATGCGATCGGCGTACGCGAATACAACGTCCATGCTGTGCTCGGTAAACAACACGCCAATTTTGTGCTCCGTGACGAGACGCTTGGTCAGCGCCATCAACTCGTTGCGCTCCTTTGGCGCCATGCCGGCGGTCGGTTCGTCCATCAGTAACAGCTTCGGGCGGTTCGCCAAAGCGATAGCCAGCTCGACACGCTTGACGTCGCCATATGCGAGCACCCCGCAAGCGCGATTCGCGTCGGCACCCATGCCGACCTGTTCGAGTAGCGTCATGGCTTCTTCGGCGTAGCGCGAGCCCGCAGGTTTCCACAAACCGAAGGTTTTCCGTTCACGCGAGACCAGGGCCATCTGCACGTTTTCGAGCACGGTCATCGAATTGAAGGTCGCGGCAATCTGAAACGTGCGGCCGACACCCAACCGCCAGATATCGCGCGGCCGCATGCCGACCAGTTCATGATCGTCGAGGCGAATCGAACCGGACGACGGCTGCAGTTGGCCATTAACCATGTTGAAGCAGGTCGACTTGCCCGCGCCATTCGGACCCAGCAGCGCGAGCAGCTGACCGGCTTCCAGGTTGAAGGAAACATCGTCGACCGCTTTCAGGCCGCCGAACGACTTGGAGAGGCCTGAGACGCGCAGCAAGCTCATAGCCCCTCCTTGATCGCGGTACCTTGCGATGGCGACGAAGAACGCTCTTCAGCCTTATCCACCGTGTCGTCGCCAAAACGTTCACGAATAAAACCGACGATGCCCTGTGGAAACGCAATCACCAGCAGCAGAATGGTGAAGCCCAGCAATGCCTGCCAATAATCGGTTTGCCGCGCGACGGTGTCCTGCAGCCACGTGAACACGGCTGCACCGACGATCGGGCCAGTCAAGGTCTGCAAACCGCCGAGCAGCACCATCACGAGGCCATCCACTGAACGGCTCACGCTGATGACCTCCGGTGAGATCGTCCCCTTGGAGAAGGCATAAAGCGATCCGGCGAGTCCACAAAACAGCGACGCGACGACGAAGGCCGCCCACTGCACGCGTTTCACGTCGATACCGATCGCCTCGGCGCGCAGCACCGAATCGCGCGATGCCCGCATCGCGTAGCCCAGCGGCGAGAACAGCATCTTGCGCAGCAACCACACGCCGATCACCGCGCAGGCGAGCGTCAGATAATAAAAAGCCACCGGCGACGATAACCAGTTCGACGGCCACAAGCCGAGAATACCGTTACTGCCGCCCGTCACGTCGTCCCACTGGAACACGACCGACCAGACGATCTGCGCAAACGCGAGCGTCAGCATCGCGAGGTAGACGCCTGAGAGACGCACGCAAAACCAGCCGAACACGAGCGCGCCTGCCACGGCGAGCAAGGGACCGAGCAGCAACGCGGCTTCCATCGGCAGATTCAAAACTTTGAGGAACAGCGCCGCGCCGTAGGCACCCAGGCCGAAATATGCGGCATGGCCAAAAGAATGCATACCACCGGGACCCATGATGAAATGCAGACTTGTTGCGAACAACACGGCAATCAGGATTTCAACCAGCAACACCGGCATGTAGGGAAACGCATTGGCCGCAAGCGGCGCGAGCACCAGCACCGACAAGGCGATAGCCGCCAACCACTTCAGGCGCTTGCCCGCGGGCCTTAATGGCGCTTCAGGCGCGGCCATGCCACGCACTGCGGCGCTCGCCTTTCCTAGCAAACCCCAAGGTCGCACCACCAGCACCACCGCCATCACGACAAATTCGGCAACGAGCGTAAAGCGGCTCAACGACAGATCGATACCGAACACCGACACATGCCCGATGCCGATGCACAACGCCTTGATCTCCGCGATCAGCAATGCCGCCACGAACGCACCCGGAATCGACCCCATGCCGCCGACCACCACCACCACGAAAGCATTACCGATCGTCTCCAGATCCAGCGACAGATTCGCCGACATCCGCGGCCCTTGCAACGCGCCGCCCAGGCCAGCGAGAAACGCACCGACGAAAAACACGCCGGTGAACAGCCAGGCCTGATTGATGCCGAGCGCGCCGAGCATCTCACGATCCTGCGTCGCGGCGCGCACCAGCGTGCCCCAACGCGTACGCGTCAACGCGTACCAGAGCAGCAGCAACACCACCGGCCCGATCACGATCAGCGCGATATCGTAGGTCGGCAGCGGATGGCCGAGAAAATCGACCGCGCCCGCCAGATGCGGCGCACGTGGGCCGAACAGATCTTCCGGCCCCCACAGCCACAGCGCGGCGTCGCGGAAAATCAGCACCAGCGCGAACGTGGCCAGCAAGTGAAACAACTCGGGCGCCTGGTAGATGCGGCGTAACACGATCATTTCGACCAGCGCGCCAAGCACTGCGACCACCAGCGCGGCAGCCAGCACCGACAGCCAGAAGCCACCCGTCGTGTGCCCGAAGCGGCTCGCAATGCTATACGCGACATAAATGCCGAACATATAGAACGAGCCATGCGCGAAGTTGACGATGCGCGTGACGCCGAAGATCAGCGACAAACCAGCGGCGACGAGAAACAGCGTCGACGCGTCGGCGAGTCCGTTGACCAGCTGTACCAGCAAATTCGAAAGCATCGCGACCCTTGAAAGAACTCAACGCAAACCGTCTTCGCCCTTGATCTCACTCACCTGCAAGCCACCAATGCGTGGCAGCGGCCGGCCGGAAGCCGTCACCGCAACCGCCACGACGATTTCATTCGCACGCGGCGCGTCCGACACGCGCGCTTCGATCGCGTCGAAATGACTGCGCACGAAGGCAGCGTCCTTGTGGCCCAACGGCACGTCGATCGCGGTGCCGAGTGTGCCCATTTTTTTCGCCGACGGCACCAGCGCCGCGCCCTTTTCGACCGCTACCCGTAGTGGCGCACCGAGCTTGGGGTGCAGGATCGCAGCCGCATGTTCCAGTTCGCCGGCTTCACCGACGATCGCCGCCTTGCCATAGCTTTGCGCTTCGCCAGGCTTGATGCCGAGCGCTTCGACGCATTTGTTGCCGAGCAGCGCACCCAGTTCCTCACCGGCTTCGATCAGTGCATCCAGCCTGGCCTCATAGCGGCCCGCATAGGGATTGTCGATCACCGCGATCGCGACTGCACGGCGTGCCGGCGGCTCGATGGCCTGCCCCATTTCAATGCGTGTTTCATCGACCTGCACGACCAGCTTGCGAAGCTTGATTGCCATTTCGATCTCCGGGATTCGATTCGTGTACTTGTACTGTCTGACTGCTTCAGCTAATTGCTTCGGCCAGCGCTTCAATTCAACGCTTCAGCGCATTGCGTGGATCAAGGCGCCGCTCAGCGCAAGCCGTCCTTACCTACAATCGCCTCTTTCGCCAGGCCGCCGACACGCGCATGCACGCGCTGGCCCGTGCTCATCACGAGGATATATACCAGTTCGTCCGCGGCGGGTGCACCGGGCACACGCACTTCGATCGCGTCGAAGTGGCTGCGCACGTAGCTTGCGTTGACGTGCGTCAGCGGCACATCTAGCGCGGTGGAAGGTGCGCCGACTTTCTTGGTCGACGGCACGATGGCGTTGGTCGGCACCCCGTTCTTCTCCAGCAATTCGCGCATGGCATAGCCGCCGGGGACATGCCACAACGCGCCGTGTTCGAGTTCACCACGCGAGCCGATGATCGCACCCTTGCCGTAGCTTTCAATCGACGCGTGCGGCACGGCCATCGCCGCGAGCAGCCGTTGCGCCATGTCGAAGCCGATTGGCTTGAGCGCTTCCATGGCGTGTTCGATTCTGGCTTCGTAGCGGCCGGAGAATGGATTCGTCATCACCGCGGCAATCACGCCGCGCCGCAGCGGCTGTGCGGGCGCAGGGCCGAACTCGTGAAAAATGTCTTCGACGTGCGTCAGCACGCGGCGTATTTCGAACACGGAGCCTCCGTAGTTATCTGCGCGCGATCCGTCAACAACGCGCCATTCTGATGAGCACCACCGGTGACGCGCACGCGCCCTTGCAGGAACAACGCGGCACCTTCGATCAAGCCTTGTTTCTGTAAACCCTGTGCGGCGTCGACACCCCGCGCCAGTGCGAAATCGATCAACGGTTGCGGCAAGGACGGCACGTCGATGGTCACGAGGATGTCACCGAGATCGCTATCGTCCTTCAGCGAGGAAGCCGGCCTGCGCACGATGCCCGCATGGTCCAGATTGACGGCGTTGGCGATCACCGTCGCGGCGGCATCGGCGGTGGCGGCGTTGCGGGCGAGCACGGTCACGCTGTCGGCGATGCCTAGGCTGAAGCTGCGTCCGCGCCAGCCGCTTGTCGCGACACCGCGAATCGGGGTGACAGCGTCGAGCGTCAAGTTTGCGTCCAAAGTCAGATCGCCCGGCAGCCGCGCACCGGAGAACTCTGCCAGATCGGCGAACACACCCACGCGATATTGTTGTCCTTCCGTCACATAGAGAGCGATGTCGCCACCATTGTTGATGAAAGCACGTGATACGCCTTCCCGCGCGAACGCCGTGATTAATTCGTCCGCGACGCTGCCTGCCACGGCCGCCATCGGCGTGATGTAGCGCCCACGGTGAGGATGGCAGGCGCTCCACATGCGGCGGGCTACCGGGCCTTTCAACGCACAATCGCTATGAGCCGCATGGCCCGGCACAGGTTGCCGCAGCAGTCTCAACTCGCCGACCAACTCAGGCAGCACGTCAGAAAAGCGCGCCCAGCACGCCTCGTAGGCAGCCTGCACGGCCAGGGGCTCGCCGTCCGCGCTGAGAATCAGATCGATGGGCCCATGCTGCCAATGCCAGCGGGCCGCATCGAGTTGGGTGCGGGTTGCGTTCATCGTGTTCGTCGCATTCGTCGTATCGGTCACGTTATGGCCGTTAGCCGAGCATCGGCGGCATGGCGGGCGGCCACGGATTGTCGGGGTTGCGCGCCAGGGTCCTGCGTGCGAGCGGCGCCCCTTCCGTGTGTTCCGGTCCGTTCGCCAGCACGCTTGCCAGTGAACGCACCGCGTCGAGATGGCCGCCGAGATCACGATACGCGTCATAGGTCATGGTGAATTCAATCGGTGCGACGATCGCGGGCGTCGGCACGGTGCCGAACGAGCGATCGGGCATGCGCAAAACATCGACCATCACGGTAATGCCGCCCCCCGGCCACACATAGGCCGGCGCACCACCACATGTTACGTTCACCAGCTTCTGTTTGATCGCGCGCGTGAGCAGGACCGGATTCTCCGTGGCCCCCGCTCGCAAGCTGCCGCCCGCGCCGCCGAGAAACAGCACCGTCGCAAGCGACGGCTCGCAGTTCTCACCAATTCGTTCGACCGTGCGGCGCACCGCGTCCGGCATGGCCGCCATGCGCGGCACGAGGTCCTGATCGAGTTCATACCACTGCGCATGTTCGCCGGTGGTCGACACCATCAGCAAGCGCATGCCTGGTTTCGCCACGGCGGGATCGAAACCTTCGACAATCGCCAGCGGGTCCTGAATATCGGTGCCGCCCCAACCGGTGCCGGGATTCGCGACCTGAAAATAGCGGCCCGGGGTCGATTTGCGTCCGCGAATCTTCAGCCCCGAACGTGTCATGCCGAGGCAGCGGCCCGCCTGGTGTTCGGTGAGCACACCCGTGATGTGATCGTCGACCACCACCACTTCATCCGCGTGACCGAACCATTGTTTCGCAAAGATGCCGATGGTGGCCGACCCGCAGCCTACCCGCATACGCTGCTCCTCGACACCGTCGACAATCGGCGCCGCGCCCGCGCGAATCACCAGACTCGCACCGCCGTCGATGGTCAACTCCACCGCTTCCTTGTTGCCGAGTGCGAGCATCATGTCGCACGTCACGCGGCCTTCTTTCTTGCTGCCGCCAGTCAGATGATGAACACCGCCGAGACTCAGCATCTGCGAGCCATACTCCGCCGTGGTCACATGGCCGACGATCTCGCCATGGCAACGCACGTTCGATTGCTCCGGCCCGAGAAAGCGGTCGGTATCGATCTTCACCTTGAAACTGCAATAGCTGAAAATGCCCTCGGTGACGACGGTGATCATGTCGACGTCGTCGAGCTTCGAGGAAACGATAAAAGGTGCGGGTTTGTAGTCGGGATAGGTGGACGATGCACCAATGCCCGTGACGAATAGCGCCTGTTCCGCAGCGGGATCGTGCACTTCGGACGATGCACCAAATTCGACCGTGGCATCCGCACCGTTTGCGATCGTTTCAGGCGAACCCGCGGCGCGCGACAGAAACACCACAGGGTCGACGCGAATCAGACGCCCATCCGCATTCGCATAACGATCGCACGCGCCGGTACGGCCCTCCGATATCTGGCACAGCACCGGGCACGCATTGCATTCGATCTTGTTCGACGCCATCCGCTCGCTGCGCGGCACCGCTTTCTCGAGCACGGTCGGACCCGGCGTCGAGGCGGTGTCACCGTCCACGCGCTCTGCACCGAAATCGACCTTCGTATGTTCTGTCATGGTGGGGTTCCCATACGGCGACATTACAATCGGTCCTGCCCGGCTGACGAATAGCCCGTATCTAAAGGGGTTTTCGCGTGATCCGCATTTTTCCATGTTGCGGTCACTCACCGTTCGTGTAGTATCCGCTACACCAAACATGCTTGAAATCTACTCGATCAAAATAGACTGCGCAACGAGTTTCCCGGCGAACAGCGGAATGCTGCGGCGCGGCATCGTCGTATGAATCACGAGTCAATCTACGCCGAAGCACACGATCGTGCAGGGCATTTCGTCGCGCGTGATATGGGCTGTATGATGAAGGCGCGCCGTGCTCAAGCATGCCTTAGCGGCTGCGGCGCATGCCGTTCAACCTGACGCCAACAAAGAGATCCGAGACCGCCATGAGTCCCACTGTCGCCCGCAAGCCGGGCGCTATCGGCATCCGAGCGAAACAGGCGCAAGACACGCGCGCCAAGATTCTCAAAGCGGCAATCAAGGTCTTTGCAAAACAAGGCTATGCAAGCGGCCGGGTCGAAAGTATTTCGAAGGCCGCGCGTTCGCACGACCGGATGATTTATTACTACTTCGGTAGCAAGGAACAGTTGTTTGTGGAAGTCCTGGAGACGATCTACACGCAGTTCAACGAGGCCGAAAGCAGGCTCGATCTCGATCTGGACGATCCCGTGCACGGCCTCGAGCAGATGGTCGAATTCGTCTGGCAGTACTACCTCGATCATCCCGAGTTCGTCACGCTGCTGTCGAGCGAGAATCTGCATCAGGGCAAGCACGCGAAGAAATCGTCAAAGCTGAAGGAGATTTCGGGCTATGCGATTTCGGTCGTGCAGAAGTTACTGGATGCGGGCAAGGCGCAAAACGTCTTTCGTAGCGACGTCAAAGCGCGTGATGTGTATCTGATGATCGCGTCGCTCGGCTATTTCTATAACGCCAATCAATACACACTGGGTGCGTTTCTTGGTGAACCGCTGATGGATAAGGCCGCCCTCGCGCATTGGCGCGAGGTCATCAAGGATACGGTGTTGCGCGCGGTGCGCTTGCACCCGTCGGCTGATACCGCTGCGATGAATGAGAGCAGGATTGCCTGAAGCGCGTTTTGTCTGATGTAGGCTCCAGGCTGCGCATCATGCTTTGATGCGCTTCTTTCCCGTGGGGAAATACGGCGACGTCATGACGGGGCGCGGCGGCGGCGCGGCAAGCGCTGGCCGGTGCCGCGCCACGCGTGCAGCGTCGTTACGGCTTTGCCGCCGCGGCGTCGTCTTCGCGGAACAGTTTATCGGCCAGGTGAAACGCCGAATTGGCCGCCGGCACGCCGCAATAGATTGCGGTTTGCAGCAGCACTTCCTTGATCTGCTCGCGCGTCACGCCGTTGTTTTTCGCGGCGCGCAAATGCAGTGCGAGTTCTTCGCTGCGATTAAGCGCGACCATCATCGCGATGGTCAGCAGGCTGCGCGTGTGACGCGGCAACCCTTCACGCGTCCAGATTTCGCCCCATGCATAGCGGGTGATCAGATTCTGGAACTCTTCCGTCAAATCAGTGCGATTCGCGAGCGACCGATCCACGTGCGCGCTGCCCAGCACCGCGCGGCGCACACCGAGTCCGGCTTCGTAGCGGTCTTCGTCGTTCATTTCTGCTCCGTCAGGAAGTCGAGCACGGTCTTCGTGAAGGCCTCGACTTTCTCGATGTTGGAAATGTGCGAGGCGTCCAGTTCGACGTAACGCGCGCCCGGAATGGCTTGCGCCAGTTCGCGGCCTTGCGCCGGCGTTGCGGCCAGATCGTGCGTGCCGCTGATGACCAGCGCCGGCACCTTGATGCCGGGCGCTTCAGGGCGTAGATCGGCGGCGTCGATGGCGTCGCAATTCGATGCGTAGCCTTCCTTGTCGGTATGCACGAACACGTCGCGGATCATGGCAAGCACGACCGGCTCCCGTTCGATGTAGTCGGCGGTAAACCAGCGCGGCAACACAGCATCGGCCAGTGCGAGCATGCCTTCCGTGCGTGCCTTCGCCGCGCGCGGCACCCACACTTCCGGCGAACCGATGCGCGCCGCCGTGTTGGACAGCACGACGCGTTCGAGACGATTCGCGTGGCGTGCGGCCAACGCGACACCCGTCAGACCGCCCATCGACAGACCGCAGAAATTCGCGCGCGCGATCTTCAGCGTGTCCATCAGACCGAGCACGTCGCCGGTCAGTTGTTCGATCGTGTACGGACCTTTCGGCGCTTCCGAGTGACCATGACCGCGTGTGTCGTAGCGCAGCACGCGAAAGTGTCTGGACAGCGCCGCGACTTGCGGCGTCCACATCGACAGATCGCTGCCGAGCGAATTCGACAACACGATCCACGGCGCATTGCCGTGACGGTCACCGTCGATTCGATAATGAAGCTCGGTACCGTTGACTGCGGCGTAGGGCATGCCGGTTACTCCTTGGAAGTAGCGCGTTTGGCGCGCGTGTGATGAAGTGCCAGCGCAGCGTCCACATAAGCGTGCGCCTGGCCGACGTATTGAGCCGGATCGAGCAGTTGCTTCAGGCGCTCGATCGAAAGATGTTCGGTCACGGCGAGGTCCGCCGAGAGCACGTCGAAGAGCGTCTTGCGCTCGGCGATTGCCGTTTTCGATGCACGCTCAACGAGATGATGCGCATCGAGCCGGCCGATGCTGTCGCCGAGCGCGAGCATCACCGCTTCGCCGAGAATCAGTCCGTGCGTGACGTCGAGATTGGTGGCGAGACGCGGCACGTTGACGTTCAGCCCCACCGCAATCTGTTCGATGTTGGCGAGCGCGCCGCCCGCAAGGCGCGCGAGGTCGGGCAGCGCGTCCCACTCGGCTTGCCAGCCGCCGAGCGCGCGCTCGTGCTCCTGCACCATGCCGGCGAACACCGTGGCCACCAGTCCGGGCGCGCGCGTCGCAGCCGTCAGCACCGCAGCGCAGCCGACCGGATTGCGCTTGTGCGGCATCGTCGACGAACCGCCCTTGCCTGCCGCGGCGGGCTCGGCCAGTTCGTCGATTTCGGTTTGCATTTGCAGGGAAATATCGCGCGCAATTTTGCCCAGTGTGCCGATCAGCATGCCGAACAGCGCCGCTGTTTCGGCGATGCGATCGCGCTGCGTGTGCCACGGCAAGGTGGGTACGGCGAGCTTGAGTTCCTGCGCCAGCGATTGCGTCACTTGCGGCGCCGCGTCGCGCAGGCTCGCCAGCGTGCCGGCTGCGCCGCCGAATTGCAGCACCAGCACACGCACACGCAACGCATCGAGCCGCTCGCGATGACGCAGCAACGCGTCCAGCCATTGCGCGAATTTCAGGCCAAGCGTGATGGGCAATGCCTGCTGCAACCAGGTGCGGCCAATCATCGGCGTCGCGCGATGGGTGGCCGCGAGTTTTGCCACCGCGTCGCACGTGGCTTGCAAACCGCTGTCGAGCAGATCGAAGGTGTCGCGCAATTGCAGCACCGTCGCCGTATCGATGATGTCCTGGCTCGTTGCGCCCCAATGGACGTATTTCGACGCTTCGGCGTCCGCCGCTTTGACGCGCGCGGTAAGTTGTTTGACGAGGGGAATCGCGAGATTGCCACCGAGTGCCGCATCGCGCGCGAGTGCGTCGGCGTCGAGTTGATCGGCCTGGCAGGCGCCCTCGATTGCGGCCACGGCGGTGTGCGGAATCACGTTATGGGCTGCCGACGCGCGCGCGAGCGCGGCTTCGACATCGAGCATCCGTTGCAGCGTGGCACGCGGCGCCCAGATGTCGTTCATCGGCTGTGTGCCGCAAAGAAGGCCGGTCAGACGGGCGCTGGAGTCGAGCATGATGGCGTCGATGAGGAAATCGAAAGTGAAAGTTTCGCCGCGGCGATCTGGGCGTGCTGCGAGGCACACCAAGACGCACCCGAGGCGCTATCTATCGAGAGCGTACCGCACGCGGCGTTGCGGCGCATTCTGCTTCGCATGCCAACTCGACGGCTCGCCGTGACGCCAGGACATCGGACCACGCGCATGAAGCTTGCCCGATGCGTGCTCCAGACTTGGCTGGTGGCACGCTGGCGTGACGTAGCGGCACGAGAGAGCGTTGCCCGTTGCGTCGCACGCGTTGCGGATGCCGCGCAAGCTTCGCCGCTGCGTCGCCAGCGCTGCGCTTGCCGCTTAAGCGTCGCCGTCGCCTCGCCAGCATTTCGACTCCGCGGCGGCCTCTATGTTGACGGCCCGCGCCTGTGCTCAGGCTGCGCGAGCCGCTTGAGTGCCGTCGATCAGCGGCACGCCGGTCAGTTTGTGCAGTGCATCGAAATCGATGTCCGAGAATATCTCGCGCACCACGAGACCCTTGTCCGTGACGTCGATCATCGCCATGTCCGTATAAATACGGTCAACACAGGCCACACCGGTCACCGGGTACGTGCACTCAGCAGCGATCTTGCTTTCGCCCTGCTTGGTCAGGTGCTCCATCATCACGTAGACCTGCTTCGCGCCGATCGCCAGATCCATGGCGCCGCCGACTGCCGGAATCGCGTCGGGCGCGCCGGTGTGCCAGTTGGCCAGATCACCCTTCTCCGACACCTGAAACGCGCCGAGCACGCAGAAATCCAGATGGCCGCCGCGCATCATGGCGAACGAATCCGCGTGATGGAAGTACGCACCGCCCGTGAGCAGCGTGACGTGCTGCTTGCCGGCGTTGATCAGTTCGTCGTCTTCCTCGCCCTTGGCGGGTGCCGGGCCCATGCCGAGCAGACCATTTTCGCTGTGCAGGAAGATTTCCTTGTCGGCAGCGAGGTGGTTGGCCACCAGCGTGGGCACGCCGATGCCGAGGTTCACATAAGCGCCTTCAGGAATATCCTGGGCAACGCGCTTGGCCATTTCATCGCGGGTCAGTTTTTTCATGTCGGTCTCCTCAGGCTGCGGTCACGGATGCAAGCTCGGCTTGATGCGTTGCTTGCGGCACTTCGATCACGCGTTGCACGAAGATGCCCGGCGTAACGATATTTTCCGGATCGATCTCACCTAGCGGCACCACTTTCGACACCTGCACGATGGCCGTTTTCGCCGCGCTCGCCATGATCGGGCCGAAGTTGCGCGCAGTCTTGCGATAGACCAGATTGCCCCAGCGGTCGCCCCTGAATGCCTTGATCAGCGCGAAGTCTGCATGCAGCGGCGACTCCAGCACGTAATGCCTGCCATCGATCAGACGGGTTTCCTTGCCTTCGGCGAGCTTGGTGCCATAGGCGGTGGGCGTAAAGAAGCCGCCGATGCCTGCGCCTGCTGCACGGATGCGTTCCGCGAGGTTGCCTTGCGGCACGAGTTCGAGTTCGATTTCGCCAGCGCGATAGAGCGCGTCGAATACATACGAATCGGTTTGACGCGGGAACGAGCAGATGATCTTGCGCACGCGTTTGGCTTTGAGCAGCGCCGCGAGGCCGATATCGCCGTTACCGGCGTTGTTGTTAACGATGGTGAGTTCGCGCGCGCCCTGTTCGATGAGCGCGTCGATCAACTCGGACGGCATGCCGGCCGTGCCGAAGCCGCCGATCATGACGGTCGCGCCGTCGTGGACATCGGCAACCGCCGATTGAAGTGACTCGAAAATCTTGTTGATCATGTCGAATTTCCTTTTGGGGCGCTGCGTGCCGCTGGGCTTTTTGCCTTGGCAGGCAGGGGCTTTGGCGGGACGGTCTCCGGGCCGGTGCTGGCGGCGGCTCGCGGGTTGGAGATGCGGGCTGGCGCCTTTGGTTTGTTCGCTTTCGATTTGTTCTATATATGAACATGGATTCGTTTAGCGAACGATTGGCAGATTATGGTTGCGCTTTGGGCGGGTTGTCAAGGCGGGGGATTCCCCTTAATCATAGGTTTTTTGCCTGCCCGGCTGGGGGTGTTGATCTTGAGTTGGTTGCCTGTGCGGCGCTTGTTCGTGTGTTTGACTGTGGCGTTGGCCTTTTCTTGCTCTGGCTTCTTTGGCCTTTCCTTGCTCTGGCTTCTTTGGCCTTTCCTTGAATTCTTATTGGTCTATTGGCGTCGCCCCTGTGCGGGGCGGCACTTACTTCTCTTTGCCGGCCGCAAAGAGAAGTAAGCAAGAGAAAGCGGCTCACCCCGCTAATTCTTAAGCGGGTCCCCCGCGCAGCCACGGTAGTGGTGCATCTGGAATCTGTGTTCCCGCACATTTTGCCTTGGTGACAAGGCCATCATGCTTCCCGCCTCGCACCGCGTGCTCGCCGGAAAGGTTCGCCCGGAACCACCTGATTCGTTTTGTCTGGCCGAAAGCCATCGGCTTTGCCTCGGCGATGCGCTGACAATACCGGATGGATCTGGAAGTGCCGCTGGGCGCATCAAGCGGTTAGCGACCACCAGGTGCTCCCTAACCCCGGAAGCACCTGGTGGTCCAATGAAGTAGCAGTGAGCGCGACGATAGCTGACGGTTTGCCGGATGCCGGATGCCGGATGCCGGCAACATCGCACGGTTCGATGAAATAGCCCCGGGTATCGGCAACAAGCACCCGGTTTGGTGAGGTACCGCGTCGGCGCGCGCAGCGCCGCCGGAAGTATGATGCCCTTGTCACTGGCGCCGAATGTGCGAGGGCACGGATTCCAGATGCACCACTACCGTGGCTGCGCGGGGGACCCGCTTAAGAATTAGCGGGGTGAGCCGCTTTCTCTTGCTTACTTCTCTTTGCGGCGGCAAAGAGAAGTAAGTG
>NZ_JAQQET010000016.1:0-195467 GCF_046026855.1 Paraburkholderia sediminicola
TTCCCAAAGCTTCTCGCAGGCCAGCGTCGGCCCAAAATCGGCGTAGCGTTCACGAATGATCGCCAGCGCCTGCTGAGCCAGTCCTTCGTCCAGCTTCCGGTTGCCGGAACGGCCACGTCTGTGCGAGGCCAGTCCCGCCGCACCGGATTCCTGATAGCGGATCACCAGGCGCTCAACCTGACGTACGGTCAAGCCCAAGCGTTCGGCCGCGCGACCAGGCTTGAGGCCCATGTCGACAATGGCCTGGATGACCTTCAGACGGTCGAGTTCGCGCATGTTCAATGTCACCAGTGCAGCTGTATGCATGGCCGGCTCCATAGTCCCGCAGGGAACCGGCAAGCATACCGAGGCCAAAACACGACATTTCTAAATGGCTAGAACACGACATTTCTATAAAGCTACTACAACTTAATTGTTGATAATTTATCTTATGTAAAATTATAAAACTACACGAATCTACCCAATCCGAGGACCACCGTTCCATGCTTGCACCGCTCACATAACCGTCCGCTTCTCTCCGAACTTTGTGCATGGTCATATGGCTATGTCGCCAGCGTCGACAAGCACGCACACTTCAAACCAGCAACGTTACATGGACCGCCGTCCCGTAACACAACACCTCAGTGATACCTCTGGCTATCTCGGTCGCGTCGTACCGCATACCGATGATGCCGTTTGCGCCCAAGTCCACAGCCTGCGCAATCATCCGTTCGTACGCATCTTGACGCGCGCGCTCGCATAGCGACGTGTATAGCGTGATGTTGCCCCCGAAGATCGTCTGCAGCGATGCGCCCAGCGCTCCGACGATGGATCGGGACCGGACGACGATCCCACGAGCAACTCCGAAGGAGCGCTCTATCCTGAGGCCTGGAAGCTCAAACGCCGTGGTAACGCTATGTCGTTCTATCATCGTCTTCTCAATGTTGAGTTTTCGTCTTCGATGGACTACCGGCCGAAGTTGCTATCTCAGGATGCCGCGCGTTTCTTCGTCGCGGCCTTGGGTGTGACGTGGCGAGGCTGACGAGTCTCAGCAGACGATCGCGGACGCTTTCGTGTTGTTGCCTGATTCGTCCTGGCGGTTGCCAATCGCAACCGTAATACGTTGAGTTCCGCGACGTATACAGCATTCGAATCGCGAAGTGCCACCAGGCTCCCCTCCATGACACCAGCTTGATGACGCGCGTCGCCAAGCTGGACCTGCAGCGCCTGGATTTCCTCCCGATGCCGATTTTCGCTCTGCTCCGCCCTGCGCGCGGCTGCCTCATGCTCCTTTTGGGACCGCGTACTCACAACCCGCTCGCGTTCGATCTCAAGCAGCGCCCGCTTCTCGGCCGCTCGCAGACGCTCTTCCGCAAGCGCAGCGCTACCCCGCAGTTTGTCGAGCCCCCCTGAAAAATCGACCTTCGCCTGCGTCAGCGCCCGGTCGCGCGTGCTGATCTCGTCCTGCTGTCGCGCGATTTCAGTCTCGAGTGCCTGACGCGTCGCCTCCGCTGCAGCCTGCGCCTGTTCGAGTTCCTGAATCCGCACCTGGGCCACCAGCAACGCGCCGGTGCGCTGCTCAAGCGCCGTTTCGGTTCGCGCGAGCTCGGCCTGCAATGACGTTACGTCATTGCGCGCACTGACCTTCTCTGCCTCGGCGTCATTCCGCAGTGTCTCAAGCGCTGCTTGCGCTGACGTTGTGGACTTCGTCCACAGCGTCGCGACCAATTCCCCGGCAGCCGCCCGCAACTCCGCCGGCAAATCGGGATGCTCGATCCGCACCCTGCTCTTTTCGCGCAGTTCAACCCAGAACTCACCAAGCACCTGAGTCGGCGTACTCATGCTGCCGCGCTTCACCAGCTGATACAGCCGGTTAGCAGTCGGCGTAATGCCGAAACGGAAGAACAGCAGCGCGCAGACCTCACGATAAAGCTCGCGGGTTTTGGGGAATTCGGCCTTCAGGCGGTCGATTTCGCTAGTGAGGCGTGTTTCATCGGACTGGGAATCGGACATGACGGTAACTCAAGGGATTTAGTCAATAATATAACGTAAACCGTCAAATACCTAATTCGAAAGTCAATTCTTCGGCCGTCGCGATGCAAACGGCGAAGATTTCTTATGGCCGGACATATTGGGAAAAGGCGGCAGGCAAGGAGCGGCGGGGGCCGGCTACTTCAGAGATGATGACGGAGCGCCCGGCATATCGGCGCGTAAGAGAGAACCAGTACCTGCATGTCGACGATGATCGGCAACGTCGTTAAACCGACGCCAGGCAATGCATACGATGGTGAGGCAATGAACACGCGAGCGGCACCCGCAACCCGGAACGCCGCCCGCTTCAATAGACTGGAGACTAGAACGAATGCCGCATCCCGATCCGCACATCGGACTGCGTATTCGACGACGACGGCGCGAAGCTGTAACCGATCACGGCATTCACGCCATCCGACGCACGCAGATAGTCGCCGGAAATATATACATCGGTGCGCTTGGACAACAGGTAGTGCAGGCCGAGCGAACCCTGGTTCCAGTGATTGCCTTCAAAGCTCGTGTGCTGATAACCCCCGTACAGCGACAGCGCAGGCGTGAAGTTATACGATGCGCCCGCTTCATAAACCTGCATGTGCGAGGTCTGGCCGAAGCCCTTGATCGTCGTGTAGGTGAAATCGCCAGTAAGCATCAGGTTGCCGATCGTATAGGCGGCGCCGACCGCAAACGCGCCCTGCCTATCCACCGGGAATGCCGACGAGCTATACAGATCGGTCACCGCACCGGTAGCCGGATCGACTGACACGGTCGGTTGGCCGAGGAAGGTGCGCGTGCCGATCATCGCGTACGGGTCGAAAGCATAGATGCCGTACGGATTGTTCAGCTGCGTATACGCCGCGCCCATGTTGAACGGACCGTGCTCGTAATGCGCGCCCACGCTCCATGCGCTCTTCTGATGGAAGTCACCGGCGGTGTTACCGAACGAGTACATGCCGCCAAAGGTGAGGCCGGCAAAATCGTTCGACAGGAATTTCACCGAGTTCGGCAGACGGTCGCCGTTCATACGGTCGAAGTCGCCCTGGTGAATCGCGTAGCCGCTCGCCCATGCGGAGATGTTGTACAGAAAAACAAACTCTTCGGTCATGTCGAGCTGATTACCGAACGAGAAAGTCCCCCACGAGTTCTTGATGCCGACGTAAGCCTGGCGTCCGAATTCAGCACCGCCGAATGCATATTGCCCGTTGCCCAGGTGAAAACCCGATTCGAGCACGAAGACCGCTTGCATGCCACCACCGAGATCTTCCACGCCTTTGAAGCCGATCCGGTTGCCGTACGAAATGCCGTCGTCGAATTTGAACTGATGTGCACCACCGGCATTGTTCACGTAGGTGATGCCGGCGTCCAGAATCCCGTACAGGGTGACGCTGCTTTGTGCATGGGCCGCCGTCGGTGCGCACACCGCGCTTGCCGCGATGGCGAGCCCCGAAAGACTAACGGCATTTTTCTTCTTCATCTAATTCTCCCCTGCTCTTTGCCTGCGTATTTCGTTGGATAAAGCGATCCCTGCTGCGCGCTGTCTTCCAACGCGCGGCGCTTCTCGCATGACGGGCAGTTCGAAACCGGCTGAGACTGATTGAAACGGATTGAAGCTCACTCACGCAGACCAAGCCGACTAAAGCTGACTAAGCTGATTGAAGCTATCGGCACTGCATACGATCATCTGACATGCCTGCATCGACGGATCAAGAATACGGGTCCAGATTTATAAGGATTCGACCGGATGCGACATGAATCTGTCGAGTAGCGACCTGGGCGCCAGGAATGCCGAGGTTATTTCACACCGAGTGCGGTTTGTACCGCTTGCAAGCCGTTGCTGCCGCTGGCGGTGTTCACGCCGTCGAGCCATGACTTGAGCAATTCGGGGTGGCGCTTGAGTGCTTCGGTCGCAGCCACATCGATGCCGGTTTTCTTCTCCAGCACTTCGGTGATCACACCGTTTTCCAGATCGACATTGAACGTGAGCTGCCTGAACAGGCGGCCGACATTTGGACACTGCTCGGCATACCCGCTACGCGCAACGGTATTGACCGTAGCGCCGCCGTAGTTCGGCCCGAAGTATTTGTCGCCGCCGTCGAGGTAGGTCAGCTTGAACTTCGTGTTCATCAGATGCGGCTCCCACGCAAGGAACACGATCCATTTCTTCTCACGCACCGCTCGGTCGACCTGCGTGAGCATGCCGGTCTCACTCGATTCGACAATCTTCCAGCTACCGAGGCCGTACGCCTTGTCGTCGACCATTTTCTTGATGTTCTGATTGGCCGGCGCCCCGGGTTCGATGCCATAAATCTTGCTGTCGAACTTGTCGGCGTTCTTCGCGAGGTCCGCGAATGAATGCACGCCCGCGGCCGCCACGTAGTCTGGCACCGCAAGTGTGAACTTCGCGTTGCTCAGATTCGGATGCACGACCTCGATCGATTTTTCATCCTCGAACGGCTTGACCACTGGCGCTTGCGCCGGCATCCAGTTGCCGAGAAACACGTCGATCTGCCCTTTCTTCAGGCCTTGATAGGTAATCGGCACCGACAGATTTGATACGTTCTGATGGTAGCCAAGCGCCTTCAACAGCACGCCAGTCATCGCATTGGTGGCGTCGATATCGGTCCACCCAGGCCCCGCCATGTTGACTTGTGTACAGGACTGCGGCTCAGCGGCCGCGGCAAAGGTGGTCGCCGCGCACAGCAGCGCAACGCCGGATACAGCCTGTTTGAAGAGCTTTTTCATCATGTCGGCTTCCTGTAGGTGGGATGAATCGTAAGCAAAGACATCAACGCGTCACAGCGGGAAAACGTGCCCTCGCTTCGAGCGTGTCGAGATCGATGTGATTGCGCATATAGCGCTGGCTCGCATCGACATGCGGTTGCCAGTCCCATGACGCGACCGTGCCTTGCGTCGTGGCCTCGAAATGGAAATGACGACGGCGCTGGCTTCGCAGTACTTCGTTGTGCAGCGCGGCGAGGTCCCAGCGCTGTGCGATCTCTTCACGAAACGAAGCGACCTGCGGTGCATATTCGGCGCGCGCGGCGAGGTTCTCGCGTTCCAGAGGGTCCGCTGCCACGTCATAGAGCTGGTCGGGATCGGCCGGCGTGTGAATGAACTTGAAGCGCCCACGCCGCAACATCACAATCGGCGCTATAGCACCTTCCGCCAGGTATTCGCCGATCGCTTCGTCGTGACCACGTTGGGTACCTTGCAGATGCGGCACGAGACTTTGCCCATCGAGCGAATCCGGCCAGACCGCCGGTTGTTCGCCGCGCGCCATTTCCACCAGCGTGGGCAGCAGATCGAGATGCGAGACCGACTCGTGCACACGATGCGCGTCGAACTGCTGCGGCGCATGCACGATCAGCGGCACGCGGCAGCCGCCTTCAAAGAAGGTCATCTTGTACCAGAGCCCGCGCTCGCCGAGCATCTCACCGTGATCGGAAGTCACCACAATAACGGTATCTTCCGCGAGCCCAGACTGTTCGAGCGCCTCGAGGATCGCACCGAACTGGTCATCGACGTAAGAGATCGCACCGTAATAAGCGCGCCGCGCATTGCGGATCTGCTGATCGGTCGGCGGCGTGCGGTCGGTTTCGCACACATGCCGCAAGCGCTTCGAATGCGGATCGGCTTCGTCGAACGAGTCGCGATGCGCGGGCATCTCGATGTCTTCGTCCGCATACATGTCCCAGTACTTCCGTGGAATTGCGTACGGGTCGTGTGGATGCGTCAGCGAGGCGACCATGCAGAACGGCCGGGCATCTTTGCCGGCATGCCGCTCACGCGCAATATCGAAGATCTTCTGGCGGGTGGTAAATGTAACTTCGTCGTCGAAGTCGAGCTGGTTCGTGCGTACGCAAGGGCCTGCGTCGATCACCGAACTCATGTTGTGATACCACGTAGGCCGCGTGTCGAAATCGTCCCAGTTCGGCGTCCAGCCGAAATCGGCGGGATAGATATCGGTTGTGAGCCGTTCTTCGAACCCATGCAACTGATCGGCGCCGCAGAAATGCATTTTGCCGGACAGGATCGTGCGATACCCTTCAGCGCGAAGATAATGCGCGAATGTCAGCGTTTGCGACGGAAATTCTGCTGCATTGTCATAGGCGCCGATCGCGGACGGCAATTTGCCCGACAAAAAAGAAAAGCGCGACGGTGCACATAGCGGACTGGCGCAATACGCCGAGTCGAATACCACGCCCTGCTTCGCGAGGCGATCGAGATTAGGAGTCTTCGTTAGACGATGTCCGTATGCGGCAAGTGCAAACGGCGTCATCTGGTCAGCCATCAGAATGAGAATATTCTGTTTCGTGTCAAGCATTGGAGCGCGCCTCGAATAGAATCGCAAGTGTTGGTGCAGTGTCGTTGCAAGCGGAATAACCGGCGTGCCGGCTCCGCATGACACCACTATTGCCGTCCAATTCGCCGCTGTGAAGACGGCAAATCGTTATATGCCTATAAGGGGGCCTTATGTCGAGGCAGGATCGCTTGCCGCCAATGCAGGCGTTGGCGATGTTCGAATCCGCAGCGCGTCTCGCAAGCTTCACGGCGGCTGCGCGCGAGCTGGGTTCGACGCAACCGGCGGTCAGTCAGCGCGTGGTGCAACTCGAAGAAGCACTCGGTGCACCGTTGTTCGAGCGCGGCCACCGCGGCGTCACGCTGACGGAAGACGGCGTGCGCCTCTTCGAAGCGGTGCGCAACGCCCTCGACACCATTCGCCTCGCCACCGCCGAGATCCGCGCGCGGCGCACGCCGCAAAACCTCACGCTCTCCACCGACTTCGGTTTCGCGACCTACTGGTTGATGCCGCGCCTGTCGCAATTCAAGGCGCTGATGCCGGACGTCGACGTGAAGATCATCACGTCGCAAAACGTGTTCGATCCGTCGCACGATCAGGCGGACATTGCGATTGCGTTCGGCGATGAGGATGCGGACTGGACCGCGCGAGGCGCGATCAAGCTATTTCCCGAACGCGTCACGCCGGTGTGCAGTCCGGCGTTTCTTGCGGCGCATCCGCAGTTGCGTACGCCGTCCGATCTGATGAGCTTGCCGCTGCTGCATCTCGAGCCGACGCAGCCGGCACGCTGGCTGTCGTGGGCCGACTGGTTCGCGGCGCACGGTCTGGACGGGCCTGCCGCGCATCGCGGCATCACATTCAACAGCTTTACGCTCGTGGCCCACGCAGCGATCATGGGCCAGGGCGTCGCGCTTGGCTGGGCACCTCTGGCTGACGAACTGCTCGCCACGGGGCAGCTCGTCGAGCCGTTCGATACGTCCGTGGTCACTGAGCGCGGCTATCTGCTCGTCACGCAGCGCGCGGCGACTCCGGCGGTCAGCGCATTCCGCCAATGGCTCCTCGGCGAATGCGGACTCGATGCCGAATGAGCCTAAGACACGTCAATGCCCTTCCCTTGCGTTCCGTCGCCCCGGCCCGGCTTCGCCTGACGCTCCCATTCCACTGCGACGGCGTTTAGCTTCTATCCCCGCACACCATTGATTTGCTCTACTGCGATGATGCATGCCGCGTCCCGCGGCGTTGCCCTATCGCCTCAAGTGGAGAGTGCATGTCTGCCGATTCCCGTCCCGATCAACTGGTTCTCACTGTCGCGTGTCCGAGCGCGGCGGGCCAGGTTGCCGCCGTCGTCGGCTTTCTCGACCGGCACCATTGCTATATCGACGAACTAACCGTTTTCGACGACGACCTCAGCGAGCGCTTCTTCGTGCGTTGCGTGTTTCATGGGGTCGACACCAACGAGACCCTTCACATCGCGGCACTGAAACGCGAATTCGAATCAATCGCCGGGCACTTTCAGATGACATGGGCCATGCATGACGTCGGCATGCGGCCGAAGGTGCTGATCATGGTGTCGAAACTCGAACACTGTCTCGCCGATCTGTTGTTCCGCTGGCGCATGGGTGAGTTGAAGATGGATATCGTGGGCATCGCCTCGAACCATCGCGATTTCGAACCGCTCGCACAACAGCATGGCTTGCCGTTTCATCATCTGCCGATCAGTGCCGATACCAAACCGCAACAGGAGGCACGTTTGCTCAACCTGTTCGAAACATCCGGCGCTGAATTAATGATCCTTGCCCGTTACATGCAGATTCTTTCCGGCGAAACGAGCCGTGCGCTCGCGGCCCGCGCGATCAATATTCATCATTCGTTCCTGCCTGGTTTCAAAGGCGCCAAACCCTATCACCAGGCGCATACACGCGGCGTGAAACTGATCGGCGCAACCGCGCACTTCGTCACCGACGATCTCGACGAAGGTCCGATCATCGAGCAGGTCGTAGAGCGCGTCGATCACTCGTACAGCCCGGAGCGCCTGCTCGCGACGGGACGCGACGTCGAATGCATCACGCTCGCGCGGGCCGTGAAGGCGTTTATCGAGCGGCGGGTATTCATCAACGGCGATCGCACTGTCGTGCTGCAATAAAAAAACGCCGCTGAAAATAGCGGCGTTTCCTGTTCAGGTTGCCGCTCAAAAGAAGCGGCAACGCATTCACGCGAAGCACGAAGTCACTTCACCCAGCTATCCACGCGATCAGTATGGGCACCGATCCACGCATCGGCGGCGGCTGTCGGCTTCTCACCGTTTTGTGTTGCGAGCATCACGCTGTCGATCTCACCCGGCTTCCATTGGAACTTCTTGAGGAACGCAACCACGGACGGCGCCTTCTTCTCCAGGTCAGGATTCACGACGCTATCCACGTGCTCCGCTTCGCCGAACACTTTCTTCGGATCGTCGAGGAATTTGAGCTTGTACTTCGCGAACATCCAGTGCGGCTTCCAGCCCGTTACGATGATCGGCTTGCTCGCCGCTTCCGAGCGCGCCAGTTCCGCCGTCATCGCACTGCCCGAACTCGACATCAACGTATAGTTGAGCCCGTATGCCTTGATCGCTTCGCTGGTTTTCTCCATCACACCCGCGCCGGCGTCGATGCCGACAATGCGTGAACCGAACTCCGCCTTCTTCGCTTCCAGATCGCCGACGCTGTTCACGTCCGCGTTATCCGGCACGATCAATCCGATCTTCGCGTCATTGAAGTTCGCGCCAAGGTCGACAACCTTGTCCTTGAAGTTGTTCCAGTACGCGCCATGCGTGACCGGCAGCCACGCGGATAGCGTTGCATCGAGGTCGCCACGCGCCACGCCTTGCCACATCACACCGGCCGCGACCGGCACGAGTTGCACCTGATAGCCGAGACGCTTTTCGATCACACGCGCGGCTACGTTCGACGTTGCAACGCTGTCGTCCCAGCCTTCCACGTAACCAATCTTGATAGTCGGCCTGGTATCGGCCGACACACCCACGCTGCTTGCTGCCAGCGCCGCGCTCAACGCACTCAATATCAGTATCTTTTTGACCAGTCTCATCGCCGTTCTCCCGTTCGCCGTCCTACCCATTGAGCATTTAGAATCGCCAGCCAGAATTGCCAGGTAGCGTTGTTTTCCGACATCCAGTTGTCCGCAGGCGACCTCGACCGCGAGTCCGGGTCCCGTTCTTGTCTTACTTATCGACGACGAGATCGCTCAACGGCTTGCTGCAGCACAGCAGCACCATGCCCTGATCGATTTCACGCTGACGAATTCCGCCAGCATGTTTCATGGCGACTTCGCCTGACACCAGCTTCACCTTGCACGTGCCGCACATGCCTTGCGTGCACGACGCCGCAAGCCGCACGCCGGCTTTCTTCGCCGCGTCGAGTACATGCTGGCCGCTGCCGCATTCAATCTCCCGATTGCTTTTGGCGAAGCTCACCTTGAACCTTGTTTCCGTCTCGAGCGGGATATGCGCGGGGGTGAAGCCGGCAGCCTGCTCACGCGCTTCGGCAAAGCTCTCCGCAGTGGCTGTCGGCGCCTGCAACGCATCCGCGACATGCGCGGTCGTCAATTGCGCGGCCACTTCGCCGATCGTCTCGAACGAGAAGCTTTCCTCGTGATAATGGCCGCGATCGAAGCCGCCCTCATCCAGCAGATTGCGCACGGCCTGCATATAGGGTGCAGGACCACAGGTGAAAATTTCGCGATCGAGAAAATCCGGCGCGATGAGTTTAAGCAACGGCAAGGTCAGAAAACCCATGACGCCAGGCCAATTGGTCCGCGCACCAAGCCGTTCACAGACGAACGCGGTGCGAAAATGGGTCTGATTCGACGCAATCAGATCGAGTTCGCGCGCGAAGATGATGTCGTCCGGCGTGCGGGCGCTGTGCACGAACACGATATCGCTGTCCTCGCCAAGCTCATGATGCGCGCGGCTCATCGACATCAGTGGCGTAACGCCCGAACCGGCCGACAAAAACAAAAACTTACGCGCCGGATGCCGCGCGCAGGTGAACTCGCCGGCCGGTCCCAGCACACGAACCTGTGTACCCGCATGCAGATTGTCATGCAACCAGTTCGACACCGTGCCGCCCGGCACACGCTTCACGGTGATGGAGATGGTGTGCGGACGCGTGGGCGGCGAAGAGATCGTATAGCAGCGATTCACCGCCTCGCCGTCGATCTCCAACTCCAGTGTGATGAACTGCCCTGGCTCGAATACGAACGCCCGCCCGGAAGGCGCGCGAAAGAAAAAGCTCTTGACGTCATGGGTTTCCTGACGGACCTGGCAGCACACCAGCGTTTCGTCGGTGTCACTGTTCCAGCGCGCCGGCAATGCCTCCCAGAATCGGGGCTGCGTGACACGGCTCGAGGTCTCGCTGCCTGAAGTCTCCGGGTTTGGAGCCGGCTCGGGGCTTGGCTGAAACATCGCCTGATCGCGCATCATCATTTTCTCCCGCTCCTGGTTGCGGCGTTGCGCTCAGCGCATGAAGGACACGACTTTTTCGCCGTGCGAAACCGGCACATCGCCGGCATCCTGGGTTTGGGGCGCATTGCTGTACTCCGCAATACGGCCGATGTACCACTCGCAGAACTTCTCGACGAGACCTTCGGTGAACGGCGAATACGGGCCCGGCTCGTAGGCGCTGCTGGTCGCGCCGCGTTGCGAATACTCGACGAGCGCACGGTCCTGGTCGTTGGTCGCGCGCCACACGGCCGTGAGATTGTTCACGTCGTAGTCGATGCCTTCGCGTGCATCCTTGTGAACGAGCCACTTGGTACGCACCAGCGTTTTCCCCGCCGATAACGGGATCACTGAAAAGCTGACGATATGGTCGCTCATGAAGTGATGCCACGAATTCGGCTGCGTCCAGAACGAGAGGCCACCGAGATCGGCCTGCTCGAAACCGCCGAGCAGTTTCTTCGAGGCCACTTTTGCGTCCATGGTTTGCGATTCGCCGTCACGATCGAGCGGCAGGCGTTGCGTGCGGAAACCCGTGACCAGATCGGCCAGGCGGTCGATTTCCACCGACGGCAATTTCATCGCCTCCCATTGCGCGGTACGGCGCGCCACGGTCTCTTCGAACGCAGCCATGCCTTCCTCGTTGGCGGGCGTGCGTTGATAGCCAAAACCGTATTCGTAAAGCGAAATTGTCAGCTCGGGATGGTTCGCGACGCAGTGGTAGCACTCGCGATTGTTTTCCATCGTGAGCTTCCAGTTGCCTTCTTCGATGATGTCGATCGAGGCCGCAACCTTGCAACCGGCGAGATCGTGCGGCAACAGATACGGTTCCATCGCGGCGCGCATCACGGCGAAGTCGGCAGGCGGTTCGTCCGCGAGACAGATGAAGATCAGCCCGGCGAGATTCTCGAGGTGCACCGCTTTCAGGCTGTGCTTGCAGCGGTCGAACTGGTCGCCCATATGTTCGGCGAACATCAGATCGCCGTTCAGGTTGTACGTCCAGCTGTGATACGGGCAAACGATATTGCCGAGCGAACCCTTGTCCGTATTGCACAAACGCGCACCACGATGGCGGCAAACGTTATGGAA
Organism: Paraburkholderia sediminicola; assembly: GCF_046026855.1. Taxonomy (GTDB): domain Bacteria; phylum Pseudomonadota; class Gammaproteobacteria; order Burkholderiales; family Burkholderiaceae; genus Paraburkholderia; species Paraburkholderia sediminicola_A. Next base: position 11,889 of record NZ_JAQQET010000016.1, read on the forward strand.
CGCCCGCACCTGCATATCGTCGTCGCGCACGATCAGAATCGAATCGTTGCCCACTTCCACCGTGATGTAGTCGCCAGGTTCTGGCACATCCGGTTCCACCGCGACCTGAATCCAGTGCTTGCGGAAAATCACCTCCATATCGAGCGCGAAAATACCCTCGCCCGTATAGAACGGCGCTTCCAGCGTGTGATTCTTTTTGCGGCGTTCGATCATTGCGCGAACGTCTGCCGAAACTTTCATTGTGTGCTCCGTTGCATGTCACGTCTGGCGCTGCGCCAGGCCCTCCTGGTCGCATGCTGGCCCGAACCGGAAATCAGTAATCCACGAGTTGATGCTCGCGCAAATACGCGAGAATCACTTGTGCTTTTTCGACGGAACTCCCTTCTATTACGACGCTGCCGCCGCGGCTTTCGGTCGTCGTCGCCGAGAGCATGCGGGCGTGGCCGGAGCGCTTTTCGGCGGCGGCGAGGCGCACCGGTTTGGCCGTCGCGGGACGGGTGGTCCAGGCAAGGTCGTCGGGGTTACCAGGTGTTTGTGCCGCGACCGGACGGATCGTGCCCTCGCGCAGCCTTGCATAGGCGTAGCTCGGGGCCGTATTCGCCATCGGATGCACGGCGATCAAGGCCGGCAATTGCACTTCGACGCGGCGGCGCAAGCCCTTCGGCATGAATTGCCGGACTTCCGCGCAGCCGTCGTGGAGCGTCAGATCGACTGCTGCGCCGACCAGCGGCATGTCCAGCGCACTGGCGACGCGATACGGCAGCATGCCGCTATCGAATGCGCCTTCGGCGCGGGTGCCGGTCAATACGAGATCGTAGCCACGTAGGCGTGCGGCGAGCGGCGCTATCGCATCACCGGGCAATTCAGACGTTGCCGACACGTCCAGCACTTCGACAGCGCGCGCACCGAGCGCGAGATACTCCTTCAGCGCCGGATTCGACGGATCGCCCGCGTGCAACACGTCGAGCGTCGCGTCGTGCGTTTTAGCGAGCGAGAGTGCGATCGTCAGCGCGGCGGCGTCGTTACGGCTGTAACGCGCCGTGCCGCTCACCGGATGCCGGCCCACGGAAACCAGTACGGCAATCTTCATGCAAGCGCTCCTTCCGCAACAGCCGTTGAATTCAGTAGCGCAGCACCGGTACAGCGTGCCGTGCGCGCGGCCGCCGCGGCGTCGTTCAGCGCCGCGATCGTTTCCTCCGCGTCGGCGATGACGGTCAGGTTCGCGCGTTTGGCGATCGGCGCGCTGGCGTCGAGATTCACGGCGATCACGTGCCGGCAATCCTTGATGCCCTGCAGATGCTGAACCGCGCCGGAAATACCGAACGCGATATAGACGCTGGCTTCGACCGTCTTGCCGGTGGCGCCAATCTGCTTGTCGCGGGTGAACTTGCCGTCGTCCACGGCGACACGGCTTGCGCCGATCGCGGCGCCCAACGTGGCCGCAAGACGCTCGAACGCCGGGACGTCACGGACACCATTGCCTGCCGAGACGATAAAATCCGCCTCTTCGAGCGCGAGCTGGGCCGCATCGATTTCCTCGATACCAAAATCGCGCACGATGCCCTTGGACGAAGCCGGTTCGCCATCGAAATGCCACACCACGCGCTCACCCGCGCCGACAAACGGCAATTTCGGATCGATCGCATTCGGTGCCAGCAAAACGACTTCAGGCAGTGCTCGCGCGGCGAACGCCGTATTCGTCTGGATATAAGCCGCGACATGGGCCGCGTCGATCTCGACGACATGCGTCGCGACGCTCGCGTTCGCGGCTGCCGCATAACGGCGGCCGAGGTCGCCGTCACCGGTAGCGTTGTCGGGCAGGAAAATGTGCGCAGGGGCATAGGCCGCGACGCACGCAGCCAGTGCGTTCAATTCGTCCAGTGGCGCGAAAACGCGACGGTCGAATATCGGCAACTCGATCAGCTTGTCGGCACCGAGCGCGGTGGCGTCGCCGGTAAACTCGCCGAATACGAGCAGTACGACTTCGGTTGTCGCATCCGCGATCAGCGTGGCGGCGGCCAGGGTCTGGCACGCGTGATCATCCAGCGCGCCGCGGTCCGTGTGCGCGGCTACCAGCAGCACACGCTGCGGGGTCGCTGTCGTGCGGCGCGGTTTCACGTGCTCGCGATGCGCCGACCCGGTTGAGCCATGCACCGCGAATTCCATCGAACCGGCAACAGACGTCATACCGAGCGTAATGCGCTTGAGCCCCTCGGTCGTGATCGTGAACGGCCGGCGCGGATCGATTCGTTTGAGAGTGTTCATGGCGTTACTCCAGCGCCGCTGCAACCAGTTCGGCGACGTCCAGTACTTCCGGACGCGGGCCGACCACACCTTCAAGCATCGCCGTGCAATTCGGGCAGCCCACCGCGACGATCTCCGCGTTGATCGCGCGGGCGTCGTCGATACGGATATCCGGAATACGCCGCTTGCCGGGAATATCGGTCAACGGTGCACCGCCGCCACCGCCGCAGCAACGCCCTCGCATGCCGTTGCGTTCCATCTCGACCACCTTGACGCCGATGGATTTCAGCAAACGGCGCGGTGCTTCCGTCTCACCGTTATAGCGGCCCAGATAGCACGGATCGTGATACGTGATCTTGCGGTCCGTGAACGCGGCGACTGCCTTCGGCGACAGCTTGCCGCTCGATACCAGTTCGTCGATCAGCGCCGTATGATGCTGCACCTCGTAGAAACCGCCGAGCGCGCGATATTCGTTGCGCAGGCTGTGCAGCACGTGCGGATCGGCGGTCACGATCTTGCCAAACGAGTACTGCGACAGCGTGCCGATCAGCCGTTGCGCGAGTTGCTGGAAGGTCGCTTCGTCGCCAAGACGCCGTGCCGTATCGCCGGTATCGGTTTCGACGCCGCCGAGCACCGCGTAGTCGATCCCTGCTTTATTCAGCACTTTAATCAGTGCGCGCAGCGTGCGCTGATAGCGCATGTCAAACGCGCCTTCGCCCGCGATCAACAGCACGTCGACCGGACGTCCCGGTTGCGCGACCTGAACCTGCAAGTCCACTGCCCAGTCGTAACGCGCACCGATGTCGTAACCGTTCGAACTGCCGGTTTCACGCAGATTGGCGAGCGTGATGGGGCCTTTGCCGGGTACAGTGCCTTCAACCAACGTCTGGTTGCGGCGCATATCCACGATCGCGTCGACGTGTTCGATCAACATCGGGCATTCCTGCACGCACGCGCGGCAGGTGGTGCATGACCACAGCGTGTCCGCTTCGATCAGACTCGATACAAGCGGCTTGCCCGGCGCGCCGCTATGCTTGCCGACCGGAATGCCGGGCGTCGGGCTACCGGCATAAGCCTCATCCGTGCCGCCCACCATACCCGTAACAAGATCCTGAATCAGCTTCTTCGGATTGAGCGGTTGCCCGGCAGCAAACGAGGGGCACGCTGCCTCGCACTTGCCGCACTGCACGCAGGCGTCGAAGCTCAGCAACTGGTTCCAGCGAAACTCGACCGGCTTGCCAACGCCATATTCCTTCGCGTCGAGCAGCGGCGCCTTCAGCGCGGTCGGAGGCACGACATCATTGTCGTTGTGCTCGGCAAAGCGCTCCTGACGCGGATGAAACGCGAGGTGCAGCAGACCGGCGAGCGCATGCTTCATCGGACCGCCGCGCGCAGCGCCGAAGGTCATCGTGAACGCGCCCACCGCGATCAGCAACGCCACGATAATCGCCAGCGCACCGGACATCGCCGCAGCAGGCAGTGCGATGAACAGCACCAGGCCAAGCGCGAACGAGCCAAGCAGTAACGGCAGATGATCCCAGGGCCCACGTGAGAGCCTTGCCGGCACGGCCTTCGCACCGTGCCGCCGACGCCAGACAAACACCGCGCCGACCAGCATCACCAGCGCCGCCAGAAAGATCAGCTTATCAAGCCACGGTGAATAGATCGCCAGACCGTAGTTGACGAACACCAGCGCCATCGCGAGGATCGCCCCGCCCGCTGTCGCCACGTGCGTCTTCGCGATGTATGGGTCGCGCGCAACCACATGGTGCAAGTCGACGAAATAACGCTTCGGAATCGACAGCAGATTGGTCCAGCCGTACGCGCCCGCCGCCGTGGCGCGCCCTTCGCGCCAGTACGCAGCGCGTTTGGCAAGCGCGAACGCGAGACCCGCCACCGACAACCACAGCAGGACGGTGATGACAAACACGGGGCTCATCGTCAGAAATCCTTGCAAAGGCGCAGCGCGTCGTAGATCGCGCCGTGAATGTTGTGCATGGAAATGCAGTCGCCGACGCGGAACAGCAGGAAGCGGCCGTTACCGAGTTCTTCGCTGAGCGACGGTTGCGGTTCGGATGCGAAGAGCTTGTGCACGTCTACCTGACCGCGATTGACCGACTCGGGCTTGAGCGTCCAGTAGATCTCGTCGTTCGGCGTGCTGCCGTTCTCGATCACCACCTGATCGACCACGCGCTCTTCCTGCTCCTCCGTGTACTCGTTGCGGATCACGGCGATCTTCCTGCCATCTTCCTCGTAGACCTTGTCGAGCCAGTAGTTCGGCGTATGAATCACGCCTTGCGCGTAGAGACGGCGATAGAAGATCGGGAACGTGGTGCCGCCAACGTCGTCGGCAACCTTCACGTCAGGCGTGACGATCTCGACGTTCGAGCCGCGGCTCGACATAAAATCGGCGACGCCTGCGCCGGCATGCGTGCTGACACCGTCGTAAACCAGTACGTTCTTGCCTGGTTCGACCTTGCCCGACAACACGTCCCATGAACTGACCGCGAGCCCGTCTTCAACACCCCACGCCGGCACTTGCGAGGTGAACGACGAACCGCCCGTGGCCAGCACGACGATATCCGGTTTCTCGGCCATGATGGTTTTTTCGTCGGCAGCGACACCGAGACGGCGATCCACGCCGAGGCGCTTCGTTTCCATATCGAACCAGCGGACAATGCCCGCCATCTGCTCGCGCTGCGGCGCTTTTGCAGCCAGCATGATCTGACCGCCAACGTAATCGTTCTTCTCGAACAGCACCACGTCGTGACCTCGCGATTTCGCCACACGTGCCGCCTCAAGTCCGGCCGGCCCTGCACCGACCACGACCACCTTGCGCTTAGGCCCATGCGTCTTCGCGATTACATGCGGCATGGTTTCTTCGCGCGACGTCGCGGCGTTCTGCACGCACAGCACGTCAAGCCCGTTGTACTGGCGGTCGATGCAATAGTTCGCGCCGACGCATTGCTTGATCTCGTCCTCGCGGCCGTCGCGGATCTTGATGACCATATGCGGATCGGCGATCTGCGCACGCGTCATGCCGACCAGATCGACCATGCCGCTCGCGAGCAAGCGTTCCGCCTGGCCCGCATCGCGGATGCTTTGCGCATGCATCACCGGCAGTTTCACCACCGACTTGATGCCGGCTGCGAGATGCACGAACGGTTCGGGCGGCAACGCCATCGGCGGCATGCAGTTTGCCAGCGTGTTGTGCGTATCCGCGCCGGAACCGATCACGCCGAGGTAATCGATCAGGCCGGATTCGCTCATCGCCTGAGCGATCTCTTTCAACTGTTCGTGATCAAGACCGTCTTCATGAAATTCGTCGCCGCACATACGCAGACCGACGCAAAAATCCGCGCCTACCGCTTCGCGCACTGCGTTCAGGACTTCCGTGCCGAAACGCAGACGGTTTTCTAGCGAGCCGCCCCATTCGTCGGTGCGGAAATTCGTGCGCGGGCTCCAGAATTGATCGATCAGATGCTGGTGCGCCGCCGAGATTTCGATGCCGTCCATACCGGCATCCTTCACGCGCTTCGCCGCCGCTGCAAAGTCCGAAATGATCCGGCGAATCTCTTCTACTTCGATAATCTTCGCATTGCCGCGGTGCACCGGTTCACGCACGCCCGACGGTGACATGAGATGCGGCCAGTGCTCGCCGTGAAACGCCGAACGGCGGCCCATGTGCGTGGCCTGAATCATGATCTTGGCGCCGTGCTGATGCATCGCTTCGGCGAGCCGCGCGAGCGGATCGATGATCTTGTCGGTCGAGAGATTGACCGACTTCCACCAGCCTTGCGGGCTGTCGATCGACACCGGGCTCGAGCCGCCGCACACGGCGAGGCCCACGCCGCCCTTGGCCTTCTCTTCGTAGTAACGGATATAACGGTCGCCGGGCAGACCACCCGGTTCCGCATACACCTCCGCGTGTGCGGTGCTGACGATGCGGTTGCGCAAGGTCAGTTTGTTCAGCGTGAGAGGCTTGAAAAGGTTCGGGTAACGCATCGCGATCGACCTCGGAATGAATAGGCTTTTTTGCGTTTTACGACGCGAGCGGCGACACTTCGAACACGCAGTGATCGTGGCCTTCAGCCGCGCATCGCGCTTCCTTCGAATGAGACGGCGGACCCTTGCGCTGGGATTCCGGGGCGGTGTCGTTGACCCAGTCCATTGCGCCCGCGAACCAGCCGGCGAACATGTAGCAAAGCTTGCCTTCCTTGCCCGGCTGCGCAAGCACGAACGACGAGTGGTGCAATTCGATGCGGGCACGCGAGCTGGACGGATCGGCTTCGGAAATCGTGAAGAGGCCCCAGCCACGTTGCGACAGACGGTTCAGGTAATGCTCGAACACCGCCATGCCGGCAATGCCGTGCTGTTTCGCTTCCTTGTCGCACCAGAAATACGCGGACTTGTAACCGGCCTTGTAGAGAATCTCGGCATACGTGTCGAGGCCGAGTGCTTCTTCGACGGCGGTGTGATTGTTCGTGAAGAAATGACGCGGCACGTAAAGCATCGGCAGCGCGTCGGTCGTCCAGACGCCGGTATTCGGATCGACGTCGATAGGCAGTTGGGGTTGCATGTGGGGCTCCGTTTTTACAGGTTCAGGTTCGGTGAATGGAGAATCAGACTGTCCAGACTTCGCCGAATACCCGTACCCAGTTCTCACCCATGATCTTCTTGATGCGCGTTTCGCTCCAGCCGGCGCGTTCCATCGCGGCCGTCAGGTTCGGAAACTCGCCGATCGTGCGGATGCCTTCCGGATTCACCACCTTGCCGAAGTTCGTCAACTGACGATAACGGCCCTTGTCGTGCGTGATCCAGTCGAAGAACTCCGTGCTATAGCCTTGCGTGAAGTCCGTGCCGATGCCAACCTGGTCTTCGCCGATCAGGTTCACCACGTATTCGATGGCTTCGATATAGTCTTCGACCGTCGCGTCCGGGCCGCGCTTGAGGAACGGCGCGAACATCGTTACGCCGACGAAACCGCCTGCATCTGCAATCTCTTTCAGTTGCTCGTCGCTCTTGTTGCGCGGATGCTCTTTCAGTCCCGACGGGCAGCAATGCGAGTAGCACACCGGCTTGTTCGACGCGGCAATCGCTTCGGATGAAGTCTTGCCGCCCACATGCGAAAGATCGACCATGATGCCGACGCGGTTCATCTCCTGAATCACTTCACGGCCATAGCCCGACAGACCGCCGTCGCGCTCATAGCAGCCCGTGCCGACCAGGTTCTGCGTGTTGTAGCAAAGCTGGACCACGTTCACGCCGAGGTCCTTGAAGGCCTCGATATAGCCGAGGTTGTCTTCGAACGCGTGCGCGTTCTGGAAGCCGAAAATGATGCCGGTCTTGTTCTCTTTCTTCGCGCGGAAGATGTCGTCGGTGGTGCGCACGAGCGTCAGGATCTCGCCGTATTCGCGGATCTGTTGCTTCATCCCGGCGATGTTGTCGACGGTCTTCTGGAAACTTTCCCAGACCGACACGGTGCAGTTCACCGCCGTCACACCGCCCTTGCGCATGTCTTCGAACACCGAGCGCTCGAACTTCGAGATGTTCAGACCGTCGATGATGATGCTGTTGTCGTGCAGAGTGCTCATCGTTTGCTCCAGGCGTGCTTAGTAGATGGGAAAGCGTTCGCACAGCGCGAAAATCTCGCGGCGCACGCGGTGTTCGGTTGCAGCATGGCCTTCCGGCGAATCGCGCAGCGCATCGAGCACTTCGACAATCAACCGCCCGACGTCGCGAAATTCGCTGACACCGAAGCCGCGCGTCGTCCCCGCCGGCGTGCCGAGGCGAACGCCGGACGTGACCGTCGGCTTCTCGGTGTCGAAAGGAATGCCGTTCTTATTGCAGGTGATGCCGGCGCGTTCCAGCGCCTGCTCGACCTGATTGCCTTTGAGGCCCTTCGGGCGCAGGTCGACCAGCAGCAAATGGTTGTCGGTGCCGCCCGTGACGAGATCGACGCCGCCCGCTTTCAACACGTCGCCCAGCGCCTGCGCATTGGCGAGCACGTTGTCGATGTAAGTCTTGAAGCCCGGTTGCAACGCCTCGCCAAACGCCACCGCCTTGCCGGCGATCACATGCATCAGCGGGCCGCCCTGCAAACCCGGAAACACGGCAGAATTGATCTTCTTGGCGATGTCCTCGTCATTCGTCAGAACAAAGCCGCCGCGCGGACCACGCAAAGTCTTGTGCGTGGTCGACGTGACAACATGCGCGTGCTCGACTGGATTCTGGTGACGTCCCGCCGCGATCACGCCGGCAATGTGCGCCATGTCCACCATCAGCTTCGCGCCCACGCCATCGGCGATCTTGCGCAGCCGTACGAAATCCAGCGCGCGCGGATAGGCCGAGAAGCCGGCGATCAGCAGCGCCGGTTTGTGTTGCTGCGCGAGTTCCTCGATCTGCTCGTAATCGATCAGCATCGTGTCGCGATTAACGCCGTATTGCACCGCGTTGAACCATTTACCCGACATCGCCGGCTTGGCGCCATGGGTCAGGTGGCCACCCGCGTCGAGCGACATGCCGAGTACCGTGTCGCCCGGCTTGACCAGCGCGAGCATCACCGCGCCGTTGGCCTGCGCGCCGGAATGCGGCTGCACGTTGGCAAATTTCGCGTTAAAGAGCTGCTTGATGCGATCGAGCGCCAACGTTTCGATCACGTCGACGTATTCGCAACCGCCGTAATAGCGCTTGCCCGGATACCCTTCCGCGTACTTGTTGGTCAGCACCGAGCCTTGCGCTTCGAGCACCGCGCGCGACACGATGTTTTCCGACGCGATCAATTCGACTTGCGACTGCTGGCGTTCAAGTTCTTTCAGAACGGCGCCGCGCACCGCCGCATCACGCGTGGCGAGCGATTCTTCGAAGAAAGGATTCGGGTTCGACATGGAAGGTCCGTGGGGTGGTTGGCGGAGGGCCGGAAGCTGCCGTGAAGCGGGCTTTAAAGCGGGCTGTGAAGCGGGCTCTAAAGCCCTGCCGCTACCGGTCTGCATTGCGTCTATTCTTGACGTTCGCCCCGCGCGTCAATTTACGAATTCAGACGTGTTCTTTGCCTTTTCCGCCATCCGCGTCCTTTTTCGACAAGTCGGCGAGGGTGAATCTCGAACGGTCGTCCGCGCGTTCGCGCTTTTGCTGCACTGCGGCTGATCGCCGTGCGCAGTTCGGGTGCGTGTACGAACGCTGGCGGCGCCGTTCTGGTGCCGTTTGTTTAGCTATCCAACTTTATTAATGCGTAACCGAGGGTTTAGCCTGATGGCACGGTAGTTGCGCTAGTCCTCAAAATTGCAGGAGTCGCCGCTCCCCACGGCGACGCGACATTACAGATTCGAAGGAATCATTCCTCCCATGTCCACCGATCGCACGGCGTCGCTGTCGCATTTCGCATTCATGCCGGTTCCGAACTTCACGATGATTGCATTCAGCAACGCGATCGAAGTCCTCCGCATGGCGAACTACCTGACAGGACAAACGCTTTACCGCTGGTCGATCGTGAGCCCCGAAGGCGGCCCGGTGACGGCAAGCAACGGCCTTTCGGTCGACACCGGCCCAGTTGAATGCGTCGGTCAGCCGGATATCGTGTTCGTGGTCGGCGGTATCGATGTGCAGCGCGCCACGACCTCCGCCCATCTGTCCGCCCTGCGCCGTTTCGCTCGCACGGGCAGCGTGCTCGGCAGCCTGTGCACCGGCACCTATGCGCTGGCGCGCGCCGGCTTGCTGGCCGGTTACGCGTGCGCGATTCACTGGGAGAACATGTCGGCGCTCAAAGAAGAGTTTCCCGATACACGCTTTCTGAAAGAACTGTTCGTGATCGATCGCGATCGCGTCACGTGCACGGGTGGCGTCGCGCCGCTCGACATGATGCTCAATCTGATCGCGCCGCGTGTCGGCACGGCGAGGGTCACGCAGATCGCGGAGCAGTTCATTGTCGAACATGTGCGCGATACGAGCGCACAACAGAAAATGCCGCTGGTGGCGCGGCTCGGTTCGGCCAACAAGTCGCTCTTCGAAGTGATCTCGCTGATGGAGAACAACATTGAAGAGCCGCTTTCACGCGAAGAACTCGCACGGCTCGCCGGCATGTCGCAAAGGCAATTGCAGCGCCTGTTCCGGGAGCATCTGGGCATGACGCCGACGCATTACTATCTGACGCTGCGCTTGCGGCGCTCGCGTGAACTGCTGCTGCAGACCGACATGTCGATCATGCATATCACGATGGCTTGCGGCTTCCAGTCGGCTTGCCACTTCTCGAAGAGCTATCGCGACGCATTCGGCACCGCGCCGACGCGCGAACGGCGCAAGCAGGCGCCCTCGCTGGCTGCCGTGCCGGTCATGGCGGCTTGATCCGCTCGCCTCGCCGGCAACGTCACCCTCTGAAAACATAACGCGTTGAGCGGGAAACCGCTCAACGCGTTATGTTTTGGCCACGTTGTTCAGGCTTACGCGGCAGTCTCGGGCGAGATCGCGAAACATTCCCCGCCCGTGTCATGCCGCTCCATGCCTCAGGCCGCTTTCAACAGCCCGTGCGGATCGATCACAAACTTCTTCGGCGCACCGCCATCGAACTGCCGGTAGCCGTCCGGCGCCTGGTCAAGCGACACGACGGTCACGTTCACGATGTCTGCGATCGGCAGCCGGCCCCACAGGATCGCCTGCATCAGATTGTGGTTGTACTTCATCACCGGCGTTTGCCCGGTATGGAACGAGTGCGACTTGGCCCAGCCGAGACCGAAGCGGATGCTCAGGCTGCCTTTGCGGGCGGCGGCATCGGTGGCGCCCGGATCATCCGTCACGTACAGGCCCGGAATGCCGATCGCGCCAGCGGCCCGGGTGATTTCCATCAGCGAATTGAGCACCGTGGCTGGTGCTTCCTCATGCGAGCCGGTGCTGCCGTGGCCGTGCGCCTCGAAGCCGACGCAGTCCACCGCGCAATCCACCTCGGGCGAGCCGAGAATCTGTTCGATCTGCTCGCCGAGCGTGGCGTCCTTCGACAGGTCGACGGTCTGGAATCCCATCTTGCGAGCATGCGCAAGACGTTCCTCGTTCATATCGCCGACGATCGTGCAGGCCGCGCCCAGCAAGCGCGCCGAAGCGGCAGCTGCCATCCCCACCGGCCCCGCGCCTGCAATATAGACCGTGGCGCCAGGCTTCACGCCCGCCATCACAGCGCCGTGATAACCGGTTGGCAGAATATCGGACAGGCACGTGAGGTCGCGGATTTTCGACATCGCCTGAGCGCGGTCGGGGAATTTCAACAGATTAAAGTCCGCGTACGGCACCAGCACGTACTCGGCCTGGCCGCCAATCCAGCCGCCCATGTCGACGTAACCATAAGCGCCGCCCGCGCGCGACGGATTCACGTTCAGGCACACGCCGGTGTGCTGCGCCTTGCAGGTCGGGCAGCGTCCGCAAGCCACGTTGAACGGTACTGACACCAGGTCGCCGATCTTGAGCGTTTCAACGTCACGCCCTATTTCGATCACCTCGCCGGTGATCTCGTGGCCGAGCACGAGCCCGACTTCGGCGGTTGTGCGGCCACGCACCATGTGCTGATCGGAGCCGCAAATATTCGTGCTTATCACCTTCAGGATCACGCCATGGCCGATCGACCGGCCACGCGGATCGACCATCTTCGGATAGTCGATCGACTGCACTTCCACCTTGCCCTGCCCTAGATACACGACGCCGCGATTGCTGCTCATTTGTCTGTCTCCATGTCTCGTGAGCGGCGCGCCTGTCTCTACGTGACGCGCCGTTCAACGAGCGTAGCGCCCGCCGAAACAAAGGACATGTACCGAACACGACACCGGTTTGGCAGGAACCGACAAGCAAGGCGCAACCGTATGGACGGTGACCTGTTTTCGTCAATTTCGAGCCAAACCGTACTACGGCCGCTACAAACGCGCCCCGCTCAGCTTCTCGCTCAATGCCCACAGGCGTTCCGCGGCATCTGCGTCAACGGCCCACGGCAACACGCCGTTCAACGGCTTGTGATCCGCCGGCACGGCTTCTGCGATATCGACATCCTCGCAATACACGCCGCCCATATGCTCGAGCGCCGGGTTCGTGGCACACCATACTGTCGTGGCCGCGCCCTGTCCGACGGTCTTGTATAACGACCGTTGATCCTCGGGAATCTGCCCCGCCGCGTTGCGAAAACCCATCGCCTGGAGCTCCTCCATCGTGATGGATCGTTGCAGCGCCGTCTCGATTCGGCCCGGATGCACCGCGAATGCGCGAATGCCGTGCGGCGAGCCCCGCCTGTCGAGCGCTATCGTGAACAACACACCGGCGGTTTTGGATTGACCGTAGGCAATCCATTTATCGTAGGGACGACGTTCGAAGTGAGGATCGCCGAAATCGAACGCGGCGCGCCGGTGCGCACCGGACGACAGCGTGACAACCCGCGCGGAACCGCTGCGCTTCAGCGCCGGCCAGAGCCTCGCCGTGAGCTGGAAATGCCCCAGATGATTTGCCGCGAATTGCGCCTCATACCCTCGGGTATCGCGCGTGAAAGGCACAGCCATGATGCCCGCGTTATTGATCAGGAGATGCAACGGGCGACCGCTCGACAGAAATGTATCCGCGAAAGCGTCGATCGAGGCGGGATCGAGCAAGTCGAGTATTGCCACTTCGGTGCGCGGAATGTCGTGGACTGCCTCATAGGCCTTGTCCGGCGTCCTCGCGGGAACGATCACCGTTGCTCCTGCTTCAGCCAGCACGCGTGTCGTCTCGAGGCCGATGCCGGAATATCCGCCGGTGACGATCGCCACCTTGCCGCGCAGATCGACGCCGGCGATCACGTCGGCCGCGGTGCTACGCGAACCGAATCCGGAATGAAGCGGAGTTTGCAGGTTTGTCATGGATTTTCCTTGAAATGAAGTGCTGCCTGAGCGCGCCTTTGCCGAAGGCCTTTTTGAGTACTTGCATGAGTCCCTATACCTCGTGATCGATGACGACACATTCAAAGGCGCTCGCTGTCGCGGCGGCCTCCATGGCTTCCGGTAGTTCAGCGAGCGGATAAACACGCGCATGCAGCGCGGCGATGTGAAGTTGTCCGCTGCGAACGAGATCGAGCAGACGCCGGTACGCGTCGCGTGGATACATGAACTGGCCAAGAATCTCCCAGCCGTTCAGCATGACTTCGGTATAGGGAATCGGCAGCGGGACGGTCATGCTGCCCATCAGCACAAGCCTGCCGCCCTGAGCGAGGCCGCGCAGCGCGGCAAGCGTCAGATTGGGGTCGCGCGCGTTGCCGACCATATCGAACGCCATGTGCGCGCCACCACCTGCCGCCGCGCGTATCGCTTCGGCGTCGGCAGCTACATCGCCTGTCGCCACCACCGTGACCACACGCCCGCGGCCGAGCGCCGCAACAGACTCGAGTACTTGCGCATTTCTTCCGACCGCGACGACGCGGCTCGCCCCCATCGCCAATGCGACGAGTACGGCGGCACTGCCATACGCGCCTGTCGCGCCTGACACGACCAGCGTTTCTCCCGCTGCGAGACGCCCGCGCAGCAAACCACCGAACGGCACGATGCAGCGTGTCGTCAAAGCGAGCTGTACTGCGCTGAGTTGCGGCAGATCGTCTACCGGCGTCACCGCGCTCGCAGGAAAGGATGCATATTCAGCGAGCGTGCCGTCCGGCCAGTCGGCCTGCACACGGTGGCCGACGGATCCGTTCGCCGTCACGCCGATCAGGATCTGCGCCGGCTCCCGCACGTTTTCCTGCGCGACGAAATGCGACTGCAGGACAACACGTTGCCCAGGCTGCAGATGCCACACGTCGCGGCCCACCGCATGCACGACACCCACACCGTTTCCGCCGGGAATAAACGGTTGCGGCGGCGCGTGATAGATCGGCAGTTCGCCGCCGACATACTGCTTCATGTACGACATCAACGACGACGCTTCGATGCGAACCACGACACCGCCCGCGCGTGGTTCAGGAACAGGAATATCGGTCAGGCTCAGCGTGCCGCCGAGCCGCTCGAGTTGCCAGGCTTTCATGGGTAGATGCTCCGTACGTCAAGCGATGTATTCGATGCAAGGTTGACGCTATGATCCTGCTAACGAACATTCGTGCCTATAATAGAAACGCCCTCATTTCTATTAGATCGTACATTTATGGACGCACTTTCCGACGTGCTCTCGATGCTGCGGGTAAGCAGCGTGTTGTCGTCCCGCTTCGAAGGACGTGGCGCGTGGGCCTTCCGTTTTCCCGCATACCAGGGCGTCAAGTTCGGCGGCGTGCTATCGGGGCGTTTTCATCTGTGGATCGTCGGCAGCAAAGCGCCTTTGACGCTCGAAAAGGGCGATTTCTACATGCTCACGGACGGCCAGCAATTCTGTTCGGCGAGCGACCCCGAGCGTGTGCCGCTCGATGGCCCGGCGGCTTATCGCAGCATTCGCGGTGCGGACGGCGTGGTTCGCTACCAGGGTGACGATGGCGATCACGAACAGGTGAGCATCGCGAGCGGCCGCTTCACGTTTGAAAACGACGTCACGGAGATTCTGCTCAGGCATCTGCCGCCGCTGATTCATCTTCGTGCTGCGGATCTGGGGTCGCACGCGCTTTCGCGTCTCCTCGACCTGCTTGAATGGGAAACGAGCGGCCTGCAAGCCGGCGCGGATGTCGCGAGCAGCAGTCTTGCCGCATTGGTTCTCGTTCACGTGCTACGCGCTTATCTGGCGTCAACGCCGCAACCCGAGGGCTGGCTGGGCGCCCTGGCCGATCCGAAGATCGGCGGCGCCCTGTCGATGATGCATGCGCAACCCGGCGAACGTTGGACCGTCGATAGCCTCGCGTCTTCGGTGGGCATGTCGCGCACCGCGTTTGCGACGCGCTTTCGTCGGCAAGTGGGCTGCGCGCCGGTCGAATACCTCGCTCAATGGCGCATGACGATTGCCCGCTCCGCGCTCAAACATTCGGAGGAACCGTTGACGGACATCGCGTCGCGAATCGGCTATCTGTCGGACACGGCATTCAGCATCGCGTTCAAGCGCTCCACCGGACAGAGTCCCGGCCGATTCCGTGTGCTCAGTCGCGAGGCGTGAGGCGTAAACGTCTGGCTTCAACGCGGCGTTGATTGCCGGGCAATGCTCATATGTGCGCTGATGCAACCCGGTTTTTATTGATTGACCGTTCAATATAAAAAAACTAACATAGCCCATCGAACACTTGGGCGGCCTGCCTGCGCCTGCCGCCCCTCGCATCATGCCCAAACTTGGAATGCGCGAAATCCGCCGCGCACAATTGATCGACGCCACGCTGCTGACCATCGACCAGGCCGGTCTCGCCGGCGCAACGCTCGCCTCGGTCGCGCAGCGCGCGAGCATTTCCACCGGCATCGTCAGTCACTATTTCGGCGACAAGGACGGTTTGCTCGAAGCCACCATGCGCCACGTGCTGCGCGATCTGTGGCAAGCCACCTCACGCAGGCGCCGTGCGGCGAAGGCGGATCCGCGCTCGAAACTCCGTGCCGTCGTCGCGGCGAATTTCGACGCAGCGCAAACCAGCGGCCCCGTGATGAAAACGTGGCTCGCGTTCTGGTCCGAGAGCATGCACAAGCCGCAATTACGGCGGCTTCAGTACGTCAACACGCGGCGGTTGAACTCGAACCTGTGCGCGGATTTTTCGAAAGCGCTGCCGCGGCCGGCGGCGCGCCGTGCGGCTGGCGGTCTCGCGGCGCTGATCGACGGTCTATGGCTGCGCGGCGCCTTGTCCGGTGAGCCCTTCGATACGAAGGCGGCACTGCGCGTGGCGAACGAATACATCGATCTGGTCCTGGAAGCACGCAACTAGACCGGCAACATTTTAGAAAGGAGCAAGTCATGGCGGTATCCGCAACGCAACGTCTCTATATAGGCGGCGCCTACGTCGACGCAACCAGTGGAGAAACTTTCGACACGCTCGACCCCGCCACCGGCGAAACGCTCGCGACGGTGCAACAGGCCTCGGCGGCCGATGTCGATCGCGCAGTGCAATCGGCACGCGAAGGTCAACGCGAGTGGACCGCGCTCACGGCAATGCAGCGCTCACGCATCCTGCGCCGCGCAGTCGATATGCTGCGAGAACGCAACAACGAACTCGCCGCGCTCGAAACGCGCGACACCGGCAAGCCCATCGCGGAGACCCAGGCGGTCGATATCGTCACCGGCGCGGATGTGATCGAGTACTACGCGGGGCTCGCCACCGCGATCGAGGGGCAGCAGATTCCGTTGCGGCCGTCGTCGTTCGTTTATACGCGGCGTGAACCGCTGGGCGTGTGCGCTGGTATCGGCGCGTGGAATTACCCTATTCAGATAGCGTGCTGGAAGTCGGCGCCCGCGTTGGCGGCCGGCAACGCGATGATCTTCAAGCCGAGCGAAATCACGCCGCTGTCCGCGTTGAAACTCGCTGAGATTTATACCGAAGCCGGTGTACCGGCGGGCGTGTTCAATGTCGTGCAAGGCGACGGGCGCGTTGGTGCGATGCTTGCCGCGCATCCGGACATCGAGAAGATTTCGTTCACGGGCGGTGTGGAAACGGGCAAGAAGGTGATGTCGCTGGCAGGCGCATCGTCGCTGAAAGAAGTGACAATGGAGCTGGGTGGCAAGTCCCCCCTGCTCGTCTTCGACGATGCCAATCTCGAGCGCGCCGCCGACATCGCAATGAGCGCCAACTTCTTCAGCTCCGGTCAGGTCTGCACGAACGGCACGCGTGTATTCGTGCAGCGTAGCGTGCTGGAACGGTTCGAAGCGCTGGTGCTCCAACGTGTCAAGCGGATTCGCGTCGGCGCGCCGACTGACGCCGGTACCAACTTCGGCCCGCTGGTCAGCGCCGCGCAATTGCAAAAAGTACTCGGCTACATCGAAAACGGTGTGCAGGAAGGCGCTCAACTCATTGCCGGTGGCAAACGACTGACGGAAGGCCACTTCGCCAACGGCCAGTATGTCGAACCGACGGTTTTCACCGGCTGCCATGACGGCATGCGTATCGTGCGTGAAGAAATCTTCGGCCCGGTGATGAGCATCCTCGTGTTCGACGACGAAGACGAAGCGATCTCGCGCGCAAATAACACCGCTTACGGTCTCGCCGCAGGTGTCGTGACCGAGAATCTGGCGCGTGCGCATCGCGTGATTCATCGGCTCGAAGCGGGTATCTGCTGGATCAATACGTGGGGCGAATCGCCGGCCGAAATGCCGGTGGGCGGCTACAAGCAATCGGGCGTCGGCCGGGAGAACGGCATCACCACGCTCGAACACTACACGCGCATCAAGTCCGTGCAGGTCGAACTCGGCCCGTATCAACCGGTGTTCTAAGGAGAGGCGACGATGGCTTCGAACGAATACGACTACATCATCGTCGGCGCGGGTTCAGCAGGCAACGTGCTCGCCTCGCGTCTGACCGAAGACGCGGGCGTGACCGTGCTGCTCCTCGAAGCAGGCGGCCCCGACTACCGTTTCGATTTCCGTACGCAGATGCCCGCGGCCCTCGCCTATCCGCTGCAGGGGCGGCGCTACAACTGGGCGTACGAAACCGACCCCGAGCCGCATATGAACAACCGCCGCATGGAATGCGGACGAGGCAAGGGGCTCGGTGGTTCGTCGCTGATCAACGGCATGTGCTACATCCGCGGCAACGCGCTCGATTACGACGGCTGGGCCGGGCGCCCTGGGCTGGAAAACTGGACGTATCTGGATTGCCTGCCGTACTTCCGCAAAGCCGAAACGCGCGATGTGGGTGCGAACGCGTATCACGGTGGCGACGGCCCCGTGCATGTAACAACGAGCAAGCCCGGCAATAATCCCTTGTTCGCGGCGATGGTCGAGGCCGGCGTGCAGGCGGGTTTTCCGCGCACCAACGATCTGAACGGCTATCAACAGGAAGGCTTCGGTCCGATGGATCGCACGGTCACGGCGAACGGCCGACGCGCCAGCACCGCGCGCGGCTATCTGGATCGCGCGAAGACGCGCGCGAATCTGACCATCGTGACGCATGCCGTGACCGATCGCGTGCTGTTCTTGGGCAAACGCGCGATTGGCGTCGCGTATCTGCATCATGGCAGTGCAGTGACTGCGCACGCACGCCGCGAAGTGCTGGTCTGCAGCGGCGCGATTGCCTCGCCGCAATTGCTGCAACGCTCAGGCGTCGGCCGCTCGACGTGGTTGCGCGAACTCGACCTGCCGCTCGTGCACGATCTGCCGGGCGTTGGCGAAAACCTGCAGGACCATCTGGAGATGTATATCCAGTACGAATGCAAGGAGCCGGTCTCGCTGTATCCGGCGTTGCAATGGTGGAATCAACCAGCAATCGGACTGGAATGGATGCTGAATGGCACGGGCATTGGTGCAAGCAACCAGTTCGAAGCCGGTGGTTTCATCCGTACTCGCGACGAGGATTTATGGCCGAACATCCAGTATCACTTCTTGCCCGTCGCGATCAACTACAACGGGTCTAACGCGATCAAAATGCACGGTTTTCAGGCGCATGTCGGTTCGATGCGTTCGCCGAGCCGTGGCCGTGTGAAGCTCACGTCGCGCGATCCTGGCGCACATCCGAGCATCCTCTTCAACTACATGGCCGATCCGCTCGACTGGCGCGAATTCCGTGACGGCATCCGCATTACGCGCGAGATCATGCGTCAGCCGGCGCTCGATCGTTATCGTGGCCGCGAGCTGAATCCGGGCGCGGAGTTGACCACGGACGAGCAACTCGACACTTTCGTGCGGATGCGCGCGGAGACGGCGTTTCATCCGTCGTGCTCGTGCAAGATGGGTTATGACGACATGGCGGTCGTCGACAACGAGGGGCGCGTGCATGGCATGGAAGCATTGCGTGTGGTCGACGCGTCGATCATGCCGTTGATCACAACGGGCAATCTGAACGCGCCAACGATCATGCTTGCAGAGAAGATCGCGGATCGGATTCGTGGGCGGGAAGCGCTGGCTCGGGTGGAAACGCCCTACTTTGTGGCAAACGGCGTGGCGTCCAGGAAGCGTGAAGGGGCGACGGTTTAATTCACGTCGACACAAACTATCGAATCGGGTGTCAGCAATAAGGCCGCGAATATTTTCGCGGCCCTATTGCCTGGGTCACTCCCGCGCAGGACTCAACACCCCATGCGCGTCCGATTCAACTGCCTCGGACACCAGGGTCTCCAGCGCGAGCCCACGCGTCTCGATCCCCATGATCCACACAGCCGCAGCCGCGATCACAAAGCACATCGCGCCGAGCGAGAACACGCCGCCCTGGCCGAACACCGGCAGCACAACACCAACGACGTAAGGGCCGATCAACGAACCCACGCGGCCGATCGCTGAGGCAAACCCCGACCCGGTAGCCCGCGCGCCGGTGCCATATAGCTCAGGCGTATACGTGTAAAGCACCGCCCACATCGCAAACAGGAAGAACTGCATGGCGAGCCCGGCACAGATCAACAGCGTCGGCGCTTGCGCGTGCAGTGCGGTTTGTCCGTAGACATATGCCATCACCGCGCTGCCGGCCAGCGACGCAATACAGGTCGGCTTACGTCCCCAACGTTCGACAAGCCACGCCGCGCAGATAAAACCCGGAATCCCGCCGAGCGAAATCAGCACCGTATACAGCACCGACTTCGTCACCGCAAAGCCCGCTTGCTGCATCAACGCACCGAGCCACGATGTCAGCCCATAAAATCCAAGCAACGCAAAGAACCACAGCGTCCACACCATGATCGTGCGACGCCGGTAGGCCATGCTCCAGATCTCGCGAAATGCGCCCGTGCCCTTCGCGGCCGGCGGTTCCTGCAGCATCGCCGGCGCACGCAACTGGCTCAGGCCGGCCGCTTTCATCACCTTCACTTCGACTTCGGCGAGAATCTTGTCCGCTTCGGCGAGGCGTCCGCGATGCTCCAGCCAGCGCGGCGATTCCGGTACGACGCGGCGCACGATCAGCACGAACACGGCAGGAATCGCCAGCAGCGCGAACTCCGTGCGCCACCCGAATGCCGGCAACACGAAATACGACACCACGCCCGCCGTGATGAAGCCGAGCGGCCAGAAGCCATCCATCAGCGCAATCAAACGTCCGCGCGACGCGGCAGGCACGAATTCGGACAGGAGCGTCTGCGCAATGGGAAACTCCATCCCCATACCGAAACCAAGCAGCACGCGATAGAAAATCAGCGCCTCGACGCTCTGCGCCGTCGAGCACAGATACGATGCGAGACCCCATAACACCATGCTCCACTGAAACACGGGCCGCCGTCCGAAGCGATCGGCCAGCAATCCGGCAACGGCCGCACCGATCACCATGCCGAAGAAGCTCGCGCTTGCGACCAGCCCAGCCGTCGCGGTCGACAAATGGAATTCGGTCTTGATCGAGCCGAGCACGAAGGTCATCGTGCCGAGATCGACCGAGTCGAAAAAGAATGCGACCGCGATGATGATGAAGATGGTCCGGTGATATCCGGAGAACGGCAGTCGCTCGAGTCTGGCGGCTGCGCTCGCGCGAGGCTGAAAAGCGGTGGACATGTCATTCCCTCGTTGATGCGGCGGCTGCCGCGTGGACGTTCCGATCAGTGCAATTCAGTAGACGCCGACATAAATCGGCCACATAGAAGAAATACGTCATGGGGATGGAACGGGAGCGTCGTTCCGGCCGTTCGCGAGCCTTACGGTCGCAGCCGTGCACGCGCAGCGCCGGCAATGCGCGCAAGCGCCTCCGCACTCAACCGGGCGGCGATTTTCTCAACGTATTCGTGATGCCGCGTTTGAAGCGGTGCGCCGAGTTGTTGCGCGAGGAGATAGCGGATCAGGGCGATGCGCCGGTGCCGCAACACAATGCTTTGATCGAGCAGTGCGAGCGCGGCGTGAGCATCGCCTTGATGGCACGCGCGCTCAGTGAGGCGCGAGGTAGCGAGACGTGTCGACGTCATGTCAGTCGGCGGCCCGGAGAGCCGCGAGCGGTGCCTCAGCAAGACACCACTCGCCGCATCTCACGACATCAGCGGCTCGGCCGCGTCGAGCATCATCTTGACGAAGTAGTCCGCAAAACTGCGGCGCACGACAATATCGAAACTATCCGCACCACTAGGCAGCAGCGTCATCGATGCCTTGAAGTAGTGGCTCTGTGCGCACTGCCCTTCACCGAACAATTTCGGGTGCAGATCGAGCGGGCAACCGCGTGCCAACACTTCACGCGTACGCGTGCCGCTGATTTCGAGCACCGTATAGCCGCTGCCGATATCCACCGCCGATGCGAACACGCCCGCAAATGCAGCACCGAGCTTCGCCTGCAACGGCGCGGTGCGGGTGGCGTCATGCGCCATCGCCGAGCGCGCCAGCCACTCGTCCGGGCCGAGCCAGAGCAAATCATAGCCATTGCCTCGGGCGAAGGTGTTCGCTTTCTCGGGCGGGCGGCAACCGATCACGCTTTCCACTGCCTTCATGAACGCCGCATCGCGCGTATCGCCGCGCACGTTCACCAGTTCCAGAAACGGCCGCTCGCTCAACCGGAACGCCGCCGAGGCCGTCGCCTGATGCTTCTTCAGCAGCGCATCCGTCCCCACCAGCGGCGACTCCTGCCACACGCCCGTTTGCTGGCCGACAGCGCGGTCCACCGCCGACACCGTTCCTCTAGTTTCATTCCACATGTTGACGTGCTCCTTCGCTGTCGTAGAACACCGAGCTGGTGACCTTGGCCGCAATCTGCTTGCCACTCGCGAGCGGAATAGTGACCGTTTCGCCGATCTTGTCGAGACCGCCCTTCACCACCGCCATTGCAATCGAGCGTTTCAGGATCGGGCTGTAATAGCTCGACGTGACGTGTCCGAGCATCGGCGCGGTATCGCCCTGGAAAGGACCCGCAACGATCTGCGAGCCTTCGGGAATCACGAACGACGGGTCGTCGGAGAGCAGCCCGACCAGCTGCTTACGCCCCGCCTTCGCCGTGTCCGTTCGTGTCAATGAACGCTTGCCAAGAAAGTCTTTCGACTTCGCGACCAGCCCGCCCATGCCGAGATCGTACGGTGTCATCGAGCCGTCCGTATCCTGACCGACGATGATGTAACCCTTCTCCGCACGCAACACGTGCATGGTTTCCGTGCCATACGGCGTGATGTCGAATTCCGCGCCCGCGGCCATCAGCGCTTCCCACACCGCGCGACCTACGTTCGCGGGCACGTTCACTTCATAAGCGAGTTCGCCTGAAAAGCTGATCCGCATCACGCGTGATGCTGCGCCTGCCACGGTGCCTTCGCGATAACTCATGAACGGGAACGCCGCATTTGCAAAGTCGATGTCGTGGCACACGTTCTGCAAAACCTTGCGGCTGTTCGGACCGACTACGGCGAAGGTTGCCCAGTGATCCGTCACGGAAGCAAGCCGCACGCGCATGTCCGGCCACTCGGTTTGCAGCCAGCGTTCAAGCCAGGTGAGCACGCGCGCCGCGCCGCCCGTGGTGGTGGTCATCATGTAGTGCTGGTCGGCGAGACGCACGGTCACGCCGTCGTCGAAAATCATGCCGTTTTCGTCGAGCATCAGACCATAGCGGCACTTGCCGATTTCCAGCTTGCTCCACGGATTCGTGTAGACCCAGTTCAGCAGTTTCGCGGAGTCGGGGCCCTGAATATCGATCTTGCCGAGCGTCGAGGCATCGAGAATGCCGACGCTCGTGCGCACCGCCAGCGACTCACGCGCGACAGCGGCGTGCATGTCCTCGCCCGGCTTCGCGAAGTACCACGGACGCTTCCAGTTGCCGACGTCCTCAAACGCCGCACCATTCTCCACGTGCCATTCGTGCACCGCTGTCTTGCGCACCGGATCGAGAAACTCGCCGAGTTCGCGACCGGCAAACGTGCCGAACGTCACCGGCGTGTAGTTCGGACGGAACGTCGTCGTGCCGGTTTCGGGAATCGTCTTGCCGAGCGCCTGCGCGAGAATCGCCATGCCGTTGATGTTGCCGAGCTTGCCCTGATCGGTGCCGAAACCCATCGCCGTATAACGCTTCACGTGTTCGACCGACTCGAAGCCTTCGCGCGCCGCGAGGAAAATATCGGCCGCCGAGACGTCGTTCTGGAAGTCGACGAACTGCTTCGGCCCGCGCGTCGAAAGTTCGCGACCGCCGACGAGCCACAGCGGTTGCATCTTCGTTTCGGTAATCTCGGTCACCTGCACCGGATTCGGTCGTGCAACGATGTGGCCAGCCGCACGCGCCGCCTCGACACCGGCATCGACCGCAAAGCGGATGCCCTGTCCTAGCGTGAAGTCGCCGGCACACGCGCCAATGCTCGTTTCCGCCTGCATCGCCTTGCCCGGCACGAAGCAGACCTTGTCGTCATGCCAGTGCGCCTTGCCGCCCGATTGCGCGAACAGGTGCAGCACCGGGCTCCAACCGCCGGACATCGCGAGCAGATCGCAGGGCAGTTCGCCCTGCTTTGCACCGACCTGTCCGTTCGAATACGACGCTATGTCTACAGACGAGACGCGAAGCTTGCCGTGCGCGGCCGTAATGACCACACCGCTCATCACCTTGACGCCATAGCGCCGGGCGAGCGCAGGCAGCGTACCCTTCGATTCGCCCACACGCGGATCGACAACCGTCACCTGGGCACCCGCCGCTTTCAGATCGAGCGCGCATTGATAACCGTCGTCGTTGTTCGTGAACACCACGGCATTGCGTCCGGGCAGCACTGCATAGCGATGCAGGTACGTCGACACCGCCGAAGCCAGCATCACGCCCGGCAGATCGTTGTTGCCGAACACGATCGGCCGCTCATGCGCGCCCGTTGCGAGAATCACGCGCTTCGCGCGAATCTTCCACATCAGCTCGCGGGTGCCCTTTCTCTGCGACACCGGCAGATGTTCGGTGAGCCGCTGCGTGACGGTGATGAGGTTATGGTCCTGATAACCGAATGCAGTGCTGCGGCACAGGATCTTCACATCGGGCATCTGCCGAAGTTCGTCCTCGATCTTGTGGACCCATTGCAGCGCGGATTTGCCATCGATCTCCGCGCGGCACGACAGCAACGAGCCGCCAAGTTCCGGCTGGTCGTCGATCAGCGTCACGCGCGCGCCTGACAATGCCGCCGCATGCGCCGCCGCCAGACCCGTTGGGCCACCGCCGACCACCAGTACGTCGCAATGCGCAAAGCATTTGTCGTAGCGGTCCGCATCGGTTTGCTCGGGCGCCTTGCCGAGACCGGCCGCATCGCGGATCACCTCCTCATACTTCGGCCAGAACTTGCGCGGCCACATGAAGGTCTTGTAGTAGAAGCCCGCCGGAATGAAGCGCGCGAACTTCTGGTTGATTGCCATGCGGTCCTTCTCGATGTTCGGCTTCGCGTTCACGCTGGTCGCAACGAGCCCCTGATACAGCTCCACCTCAGTCGCACGCGCGTTCGGCACCGTGTACGCGCCGGTTTCGAGTTGCACGATCGCATTCGGTTCTTCCACACCCGCCGTCACGATGCCGCGCGGCCGGTGGTACTTCCAGCTGCGCGCCACGAAGTGCTCACCGTTCGCGAGCAGCGCGGACGCGAGCGTGTCGCCCTGATAGCCCTGATACTTGCGGCCGTTGAACGTGAAGTTCAGTACGATTGCGCGGTTGATGCGCCCGCCGCTGGGGAGTCGGTCTCTCTGGCTCATGGTGCCTTACCCTCGTGTGCCTTGTCTTGTGCGTTAGCCTCGTTGCTGTCCATCGCGAGCAGCGGACGTTCGAACGTCTCATAGCCCTGAATCTCGTAGCTCACGGTGTCGCGCTGCGCTTTGAACCAGCGGCGGCATCCCTGGGTGTGCATCCATTGCTCACGATGCACGCCGCGTGAGTTCTTGCGCATGAACAGGTAGTCGCCCCATTCCTTGTCGGTGAGTTTGTCGGTGTCGAGCGGACGCGCAATATCCGCTTCGCCGCCGCAAGAAAATTCGGTTTCGGCGCGTGGCCCGCACCATGGGCATTCGATCAACAGCATCTGGTTCTTCTCCCGTGTCGACCAGAGTTGGCGCTTTAGCGCCTTACTCTGGTCCCATGCAACTCGTTGCAAAGAGCGTTAGTGGGCAACAGCAGCGGCGCCGTGCTCGTCGATCAGATGGCCCGTGTAAAAACGGTCCAGCGAAAACGGCGCGTTCAGCGGGTGCGGCTCATCCTTCGCGATCGTGTGCGCATAGGCCCAACCTGAACCGGGCGTCGCCTTGAAACCGCCCGTGCCCCAGCCGCAGTTGAAATAAAGCCCCTTCACGTCGGTCTTGCTGATGATCGGGCAGGCATCCGGCGACACGTCGACGATGCCGCCCCACTGGCGATTCATCCGCACGCGCGAGAACACCGGGAACATTTCCACAATCGCTTCGAGCGTGCCTTCAATAATCTGGAAGCTGCCGCGCTGGCCGAAACCCGTGTATTGATCGACGCCCGCGCCGATCACCAGATCGCCCTTGTCGGACTGGCTGATGTACGCGTGCACCGCGTTCGACATCACCACCGTATTGACGACCGGCTTGATCGGCTCAGACACCAGCGCCTGCAATGGATGGCTCTCCAAAGGCAACCGTATGCCGGCCATGTCGGCGAGCGAGGACGTATTGCCTGCCGCCACCACTGCGACTTTCTTCGCCTTGATGAAACCCTTGGTGGTATCCACGCCGATCACCTGGCTGCCGTCACGACGAATCCCCGTGACCTGGCAGTTCTGCACGATATCCACGCCGGCCTGATCCGCGCCGCGCGCGAAACCCCAGGCCACCGCATCGTGCCGGGCCACGCCGCCGCGCCGCTGGATCGACGCACCGAGCACCGGATAGCGGCTGTTCAGATTGATGGTCGGCTCGATTTCCTTGATCTGCTCCGGCGTCAAGAATTCCGCATCTACACCGT
Source organism: Paraburkholderia sediminicola (assembly GCF_046026855.1). GTDB lineage: Bacteria > Pseudomonadota > Gammaproteobacteria > Burkholderiales > Burkholderiaceae > Paraburkholderia > Paraburkholderia sediminicola_A. The sequence goes on from NZ_JAQQET010000016.1 coordinate 37,966, forward strand.
TCAGCCGGTTTGCATTCACACGACGTTCGGTGTCACGCACGTCCTGCAGCGTATGCGCGAGGTTCATCACGCCGCGCTGGCTGAACATCACGTTGTAGTTGAGGTCTTGCGACAGACCCTCCCACAGCTTCATCGCTTTCTCATAGAGCGCGGCCGATTCGTCCCACAGATAATTCGAGCGCACGATGGTCGTATTGCGTGCGGTATTACCGCCGCCGATCCAGCCCTTCTCCAGCACGGCGATATTGCGCACGCCATGCTCTTTCGCGAGGTAATAGGCAGTGGCGAGACCATGCCCGCCGCCGCCGACGATCACGACGTCGTACTCACGCTTAGGCTCGGGGCTTTTCCACTGACGCTCCCAGTTCTCGTGATACGACATCCCGTTGCGCAACAGGCTGAATATCGAATAGCGGCTCATCGTTGGTCCTTTGGGTCCTGTTGTTACTCTTTGATTCCTGACTCGTTCAACACTCGATGACGTTCACGGCGAGGCCGCCGCGCGACGTCTCCTTGTATTTCGTCTTCATGTCCGCGCCGGTTTCGCGCATTGTCTTGATCACGTTATCGAGCGACACGTAGTGCTGACCGTCACCCTTCATCGCCATGCGCGCGGCGTTCAGCGCCTTGATCGCGCCCATCGCGTTGCGTTCGATGCAGGGAATCTGCACGAGGCCGCCGACCGGGTCGCAAGTCATGCCGAGGTTGTGTTCCATGCCGATTTCGGCGGCGTTTTCGACCTGGGTCGGCGTGCCGCCCATCACAGCCGCGAGTGCCGCGGCGGCCATCGAGCACGCAACACCGACCTCGCCCTGGCAGCCCACTTCGGCGCCTGAGATCGAGGCGGTTTCCTTGTAGATGATGCCGATCGCAGCCGCCGTCAGCAGGAACGTAACGATGCCCTCGTCGTTCGACGCATGCATGAACTTCACGTAGTAATGCAGCACCGCGGGAATCACGCCGGCTGCGCCGTTGGTCGGCGCCGTGACGACGCGCCCACCCGCTGCGTTTTCTTCGTTCACGGCCATGGCGTAGAGATTGACCCAGTCGAGCATCGACAGCGGATCGCGCAGCGACTCTTCGGAATGCGAACGCAATTGCGCGCACAGGTCGGCCGCGCGGCGCTTCACGTGCATCGGACCGGGCAACTCGCCACGCCCCTTGCAGCCACGTTCGACGCAGGCCGACATGGCGCGCCAGATCACCAGCAGCCCTTCGCGCACGTCCTGTTCGGTGCGCGACGCGCATTCGTTGCGCAGCGTGATCTCTGCGATCGACAAGCCCGTTTCACGGCAGACGCGCATCAGATCGTCGCCCGTGCGAAATGGAAACGGTACTTCCGCGCCGGCGCGCAGGCCATTGACGCGGTCGCCTTCGCGGTTGATCACAAAGCCGCCGCCGATCGAGTAATACTCTTTCTCCACGAGCAACTGCCCGTTTTCGTCGAAAGCCTGAAAACGCATGCCGTTCGGATGCACGATGCTCGAACCGGGCGCGCCCGGCATCAGCTTGCGAAAAAAGCCGAGGTGTTCGCGTTCGTCGAATTTGACCGGATGCTTGCCGAGCAGGACCAGTTGCTTCGTTTCGCGCATCGCCCGCAGACGCGGTTCGATCAGGTCCGGGTCGATCAGATCGGGCAGATTGCCTTCGAGGCCGAGCAGCACCGCCTTGTCCGTGCCGTGCCCCTTGCCGGTCGCGCCGAGCGAGCCAAACAGTTCGACCTTGACGCGGCGCACGAAGCTCAGCAGATTGGCGTCTTCGATATGCGAGGCGAAGCGGCACGCAGCGATCATCGGCCCGACGGTGTGCGAGCTGGAGGGACCGATGCCGATCTTGAACAGATCGAAGACGCTGACGTTCATGACGTGCCTTATACGTTGCGATGCATGGGTTGTCGGGTTTGGCTTGAACTAACCCCTATTGCACCGCACGTCAAATTGGACCGATAGAATAAAAACGGCATGACAGTGGGATAGTGGCGTCAAGCGGGCCGCCGGCAAAGCGCGGCGGCGGATTTGCGATGACTTCTGACGCATTTGCGACAGGCGCGCAGGTTGCGGCTGGCGATGCTGGTGGTGCTGAAACGGCCCGAATGAGTGGCCCGATCATTGGCCCGTTAAAGCGGACGCTATTCCCGGTGCTATGCTTGTTTCAACCCTTTTCCCTTGCTGGCTGCGTGCATGAATTCCGCTGAACCGCTTCCCCTTCAATCGATTGACGGCACCACCAAGCAGCGCATCCGCTTCGGCATCATCCTGCTGCCGAACTTCACGCTGACGGCGTTCTCGGGGTTCGTCGACCTGCTGCGCCTGTCCGCGGATGAAGGCGACTTCAGCAAGCCCGTGCGCTGTTCGTGGAGCGTGATAGGGGAAACCCTCGCCCCGGTGCGTGCGAGTTGCGGGATCCAGATCACGCCGTGGGAGACGTTCGACAACGCCGAACCGTTCGATTACGTGGTGGTGGTGGGCGGCCTGCTGCATTCCGGGCCGGCCGCGAACGATGCGACTCTGGCCTTCATCCGGCGCGCCGCCGCTACCGATGCGACGCTCGTCGGCATGTGCACCGGCGTGTTCTCGCTGATGCGCGCGGGCGTGCTGGAAGGCCACCGCATCTGCGTGAGCTGGTTTCACTACTGGGATTTCATCGAGCGCTTTCCCTCGGTCAATGAGGACGCGCTGGTGGCGGACCGCTTGTTCGTGATCGACCGTCGGCGCATTACGTGCTCGGGTGGGCGGGCGTCGATCGACGTGGCGGCCGCGATTCTGCTGCGCCACTTTGAAACGGCCACGGTGCAAAAGGCGCTACGGATTCTGCTGGTCGACGATATGCAGAAAGGCAATGCGCCGCAACCGCATCCACCGGGGCTGGCGCCCGCCGCGCATCCGAAGGTGAAGCGCGCGATTCTGCTCATGGAGCAGCATGTGGGGCGTTCACTGTCGCTCGACGAACTGGCGCGCAAGCTTGATCTGTCGCCGCGTCAACTCGAACGGCTCTTCAAGGCGCAAACCGGCAAAGCACCGCAGGCTTATGCGAAGCAGGTGCGCTTGCGCACGGCCGCCTGGCTGCTGACGAGTTCAGATAAAACGGTGGCGGATATCGCGTCGAGTTGTGGCTTTTCCGATGCCTCGCATCTGGGACGCGAATTCCGCAAGCAGTTCGGCCTGCCGCCGATGATGTACCGCGAGCAACGCGGCACGGCGGCCGAAGTCGACGAGGGCTCCGGCTATGACGAAACTTTTCCGGGGCGGGCTCAGGCGATTTGAGCGTGGCGTTTGTCGACCGGTCTTACAGCCCCACTTTCGCGCCGCCGGAACGGCGCGAAAGCCCAAACCCTCAAGCGTCATTTACCCGCTACATAAGCCTTCACAGCCGGCAACCCGTCCTTGCCGTCAAACGTCTTCACGCCCGCAAGCCACTTGTCGAGCACGCCTGGATTCGCCTTCAGCCAATCCTTCGCGGCCTTGTTCGGATCTGTCTTGTTCATGATCGGCAGCATCACGTGGTTCTCGATATCCGTCGTGAAGTGCAGGTTCGACACGAGCTTCGCGACATTCGGGCAGCGCGTCGAGTAATCGTTCGGCACAACCGTCAGCACTCTGGCTTCGCCGTAGTTGGGGCCGAACACGTCGTCGCCACCGGACAGATAATCGATCTTCATCTGCACGTTCATCGGATGCGGTTCCCAACCGAGGAACACGATCGGCTTCTTGTCGCGAACCGCGCGGTTCACTTCGACCAGCATGCCCGCCTCGCTCGACTCCACCAGCTTGAACTTGCCCAGGCCGTACTGGTTGCTGTCGATCATTTTCTTGATCAGCGCATTGCCGTCGTTACCCGGTTCGATGCCGTAGATCTTGCCGTCGAGCTTGTCGTAGTTCTTCGCGATATCGGTGAAGGTTTTGATGCCCGCCTGATACGCGTAGTCAGGCACGGCCAGTGTGTATTTCGCGCCGGTCAGATTCGGCGCAGGCAGCACGGTAAGCTGACCGGCCTTCCTGAACGGATCGATCATCGGATCCATGGTCGGCGACCAGTAGCCGAGGAACACGTCGATCTGCTTGCTCTTCACACCCGCGAAAGTGATCGGCACCGAAGCGATTGTCTTGGTCGGCTTGTAGCCGAGTCCTTCGAGCACCGTCGAGGCGAGACCCGTAGTCGCCGCGATATCGGTCCAGCCAACATCGGCGAACCGGACGTCCCGGCAGGTGGCCGGTTCCACGGCAAAAACGGGCGATACCGACAGCGCGCACAACGACGCAGCCAACAAACGTTTCATGGCGTTCCCTTTGGGTGATTGATGCTTCACTGGTTTTAATAATCGGATTTTCAAAGTGCGGCTTCTTGCGTCGACTTCATTGGCGTCAACTCACTCATGCAGACTCATCTACGCAGACAACCGCCGCTCGACGCTCGGCGCATGACCGAACTGAGCGCGATAGGCCTTGCTGAAATGACACGGCGAATGAAAGCCGCACACAGCCGTTACCCGCGCGATCGACGCATCCGTATTGCGCAGCAGTTCACGCGCACGACGCAAACGCAGGGTCAGGTAATAGTGCGTTGGCGACACGCTCAGAAACATCTTGAACATGCGCTGCAAATGACGTTGCGACAGGTGCACGAGCCGCGCGAGCTCATCGAGCGATAGCGGCTCTTCGATATTCGCTTCCATCAGGCGCACCACTTCGATCAGTTCCGCACGCGAGAAGCCAACCCGCGCGTCGACGGGAATATGCTGGTAATCGGTCGAACCGCGAATCCGCTCGACGATGAACTGCTCGGACACTTGCGCCGCAACTGCATGACCGAGGCGCATGCCGACCAGTTTCAGCATCAGATCGAGCGGTGCGGTGCCGCCGGTACAGGTCATCCGGTCACGGTCGATCACAAACAGTTCATCGGCAAAACGCACATGCGGATAACGCTTGTGCAGCGGTGACATGTCTTCCCAATGCACGGTACAGCGATACCCGTCGAGCAGATTTGCAGCCAGCAACGCGTACGGTCCCGTGCAAATGCCGCCAAGCGGAATGCCTTTCGACGCAACGTCCTGCAGCAATGCGATGACCGTATCGTCCACATAATCGCGCACATGCCAGCCGGCGCAGACGATCAGCACATCCGGCGTGCCCGCTTCGGCCAGCGTCGTAGTCGGCTTTACGGTGATGCCGTTGCTCGCTCGCGCCGGTTCGCCGTCCGGCGTGATCACGGACCACGTGTAGTGCTGCGCGCGGCCCACGTAGTTGGCCATGCGCAGCACTTCGACCGCGCTCGTGAACGCGATCATCGAAAAGTTCGGCAGCGTCAGAAAGCCGAAGTGCGCGAGCCTGGACAGCGGCGACTCGGATGGAACCTCGACAGGAGAGATCGCGTCGCGCTTCATAGGCGGCTCAGCCGTGCTGCGCCGCCGGCGCCCTGCGCACCTTCATGACACTGCGCAAGCCCGACAGCAACGGCGCCCGCGCGGTGCCCGGCGTGCGACCAAAGCTTTCCGTGATGCGGTCGAGAATGATCGCGAGCATCACCACTGAAAGTCCGCTTTCGAAGCCGAGTCCGATATCGAGCCGCTGAATACTCGCCAGCACGTCATTGCCGAGACCGCCCGCGCCCACCATCGAGGCGATGATCACCATTGAGAGCGCCATCATGATTGTCTGGTTCACGCCGGTCATGATCGACGGCAGCGCGTTCGGGAACTGCACCTTGTAGAGCAACTGCAAGGGCGTGCAACCGAACGCCTGCCCTGCTTCAACGATTTCGCGATTCACATGCTTGATGCCGAGCGACGTCAGGCGCACAGCCGGCGGCATGGCGAAGATCACCGTGGAAAGAATCCCCGGCACGCGGCCGAGACCGAACAGCATCGCCGCCGGGATCAGGTAGACGAACGCCGGCATGGTCTGCATCAGGTCGAGCACGGGGCGCACGATCATTTCGACGGTGCGGCTCTTCGCGGTCCAGATGCCGAGCGGCACGCCGAGCAGCAGACTGATCAGGGTCGACGAAAGCGTGAGACCAAGCGTGATCACCATCTGATCCCAGAAGCCCGTGCCGTAGATCAGCAGCATCGCCAGCAAGGTGAACAGTGCGAAACGCCAGCCCACCCGCCACAAACCGATACCGACGAAGAATGCCATCAGCGCCCACATCGGCACGGCTTGCAGGCCGTGCTCGATCAGCGCGGCAAAACTCTCGATGACCTTGCCGATGGAATCGAACGTTGCTGCGTCGTGGTCGAGCAGGTAGTGAACGCCGTGGTCGACCCAGGCGCCAAGTGGAATGACTTCAGACATGGGAACCTCGATGGCGCGTGAGAACGTTCAGTACGTTCGTCTTGTTGACCGAACCGCAGTAGGAGCCGTCCGCTTCGACGACCGGCAGCGGCGCGCGGCTCGCCACCACGCGTTCCACAACGTCGTCGAGAGGTGTCGTACGGCGGATGCATTCGATGTGATTGAGCTGCGGCGACGCGCTGCCCATCGCATCGCGGCACACGAAGCCGCGGATCTTGCGCTCGCCGTCGAGCACGAACGCGTATTCGGCGCTGCCGTTCAGCGTAGCGGCCACGCTCGAGGCGTCGATCTGCGGCGAATGCTGCATGAGTGGCACGGCGTCCGTCTGCATCAGGTCGCCGGCCGTCAGATAGCGGCTGGTGTCGATGCCTTCGAAGAATGCGCGTACGTAGTCGTCGGCGGGATTCGTGATGATCTGCTGCGGCGTGCCGATCTGCACCACCTTGCCGCCTTCCATGATCGCGATCCGGGTGCCGATACGCATCGCCTCTTCCAGATCGTGCGAGACGAACAGGATGGTGCGCTGCTGCTCGCGTTGCAGTTCCAGCAACACGTTCTGCATTTCCTTGCGCTTGAGCGGATCGAGCGCGGAGAACGCCTCGTCCATGATCATCAGCGAGGGGTTGACCGCCAGCGCCCGCGCAAGCCCCACGCGTTGCTGCATACCGCCCGACAACTGGGCCGGCAACTTTTCAGCGAACGGCGCGAGGCCGACCTGCTCCAGCACGGTCATGGCGCGCTTCTCGCGCTCCTTCTTGCCGATGCCCGCCACCTCCAACCCGAACGCCGCGTTGGACAGCACCGTGCGCTGCGGCATCAACGCGAAGGACTGGAACACCATGCTCATGTCCTTACGGCGCAGCGCTGTCAATTCCGAGCGCGGCACGCTGGCCACGTCACGGCCGTCGATCAACACCTTGCCGGCGGTCGGCTCGACGAGACGATTGATCAGGCGAATCAGTGTCGACTTGCCGGAGCCCGAGAGGCCCATCAGCACGAAGATCTCGCCTTCCTTGACTTCGAACGATACGTTATGGACGCCGACTATCTGACCAGTGCGCGCGAATACTTCCTCTTTCGTAGCGCCTCCTGCCAGCATGCCGATCGCCTGTTTCGGGTTGGTGCCGAACACCTTGCACAGCCCTTCGACCACGACCTTGGGGGAATTCATTGAATGCTCTCCTATGTCGGCCGGTGTTGGCGCTTTAGCTGTCGGCCAGAGTTAGCGCTTCAGCGCTTACTTTGGTCCCATGCAAAGCACTTACTCCGGTCCCATGCAAGATAGTTGTTGCAGTGGCGGACGTCCGTCCGCGCTGTGCATACATAGTTGCCAGAAAAAAGTATGCCTAGCCGACTATTTGCGACAACCACATGTGGAAATGCGACACCGGTTTCGCGCGGGCGCCGCCAGATGGCGGGCAAACCCTTGCTGGATAAGGTTTTTCGGGGTGCAGGGGTGGTCAGGCGGGCATGTCGCGCCAGAGCAAGTGAATGCGATCTGGCGGAGAAAACAGGTGTGTCGGGGAAGTGGAAGGCGCACTTGCCGCAGTGCAGCAGGCGTGCAGTTGCTCAGCGGTCGCCGTTGCACACTCGTGGGGGCGTCTGATGATCAATGAATTGGCGCTCAATTGCGTGCGCGAACAGCCTGCAGCAGACGGTCCGCCCGCGAAAAATACCAGATCGCAATGCCGCCCAGCACCGGGTACATGCACCACAGGCGCGCGAGCGCCCAAGCTTCAGCAGAAAAACCCATTGCATTCCCCGATCAACGTGGATATCAGTCAGCAAAATTCGAAACGGCACGACCGGGCTATTAATTGCCGGTTCGTGACGAAAACAGCGTCGCTGATTTTGCGTGCAGCGGGAAGAAACCGGAGGTCTAGCCGGTTTATGGTGCACGGGAATCATTACGGCAACCTTAAGGCTGCTCGGCGTTACTCCGTGTTACCAATCTCGCATCCCTCTTGCACCTGCAAACCGCGGCCCTGCCTACACTGCGCAGCATCTTCACTATCATCGCCTGCAATCGTCAGGCGACACGAAAAAACATGCGCAAGAACCTATTATCAGCGATTCTCGGCGGCGCGCTATTAGTGGCTTCCACGGTCGCTTGCGCCCACGTCGACGTGGGCATCGGCATTGGCATTCCCGGGCCGGTTTTCGTGCCCGCGCAACCGGCCTATATCGCGCCTCCGCCGGTCGTCTACGCGCCCCCACCCGTCGTGGGATATGGCTATGGCTACGGCGATGACTGGCGTGCCCGTGAATGGCACGAGCGGCAGGAATGGCGCGAACGGCAGTGGCGCCACCATGAGCATGAGGAGCACGAGCGCGAATGGCACGAGCGTCACGGCTGGGATGGGGATTGAGACAAATGAAGTAACGGCTGCGCAAGGCAAGCCCTGGTGCCGGCATCGGCCGCGCCACGGCTTGTGCTTCAAAACGTGGAAGAAAGTTGTTTGAGCGCCCCTAAGGAGAAGTTAAGCAAAGCTGCTTATTCTGTGGACACGCATCGACCGGAATGGCCGGCGCGGCACCATCACTCTATTGGAGAACCACTATGAAAGCACTCAAACACATCATGCTCATTGCTTCGATCGTCGCTATCCCGACCCTGTCATTTGCCCAGCAGGTAAACACACCGATGAACGACACAACGGCAGCACCTGCCGTCTCGATGCACGACACGCAGAACAATCAGTCGGGCGCGCAATATCAGCAGCCTTCGCACAAGACATCTGGATACAGTGACAGCTCGGGTTATGGCGGACCGGCCACAAGCTTTTCGCAATCCTCAACGATGCATTTCGCGGGCAAGAACTCGCGATTGTTCAATCATTGAATACGCACGATGATGCCCTGCACTTCCGCGCTGTCCATGACTCGCAGCAAGTCAACGGACAAAAATCAGCGCGGGAGCAAGGCATATTTTCAATCCGGAGATCAACCAGAAACCCGCAAGATCATTGCGGCGCGGGAGCCGCCCGATATCCTCGCCGGCCAATAGCCAGGGCGAGCATGGCCGATACTGCGAGACTCGCCGCCACGACATAAAGTCCGGCTGCATATCCCCCCGTCACGCTCTTCAGCCAGCCAATTGCAAACGGGCCGACGAAACCGCCAAGGTTGCCGATCGAGTTGATCATGGCGATACCGGCCGCCGCGCCGGCACCCGAAAGAAAAGTACTCGGCATGGCCCACAGCGGCGCCTTGGCCGCACTAATGCCCACGTTCACGAGAATCAGCGCCAGCACCACCGCAATGATCGTATCCGCAAAACCCGCCCATGCGAGCCCAACGCCCGCCACAACGCACGGAATCACCACATGCCACGTGCGTTCGCCAGTGCGGTCCGAATGGCGAGCCCACATCACCATGCCAATCACGGCCAGCACGCTGGGAATCGCATTCAACGCCCCAGTGCCAAGCGCGCTAAAGCCGAATTGACGAATGATCAAGGGCGCCCATAACCCGAGCGTATAAAGACCCGCAGACGTGCCGAAGTAAATCATCGACATGATCCACACGCGCGGGTCGCGCAATGCCGCGAGCGCACCTGCCGCATGTCCTGCCTGCGATTCACGTCCCGCGCGTTCTTCGCGCAAGGTCGCGACGAGCCACGCTTTTTCATCCGCGGCAAGCCACGTCGCCTTTTCTGGTGAATCGGTGAGTGCTTTCAAAACCACGAACCCGAGAACGACGGCAGGAATCGCTTCGATGATGAACAGCCATTGCCAGTCTTTCAATCCGAACAGGGCCGGCATCTGCATGATGGCGCCTGAAATAGGCGACCCGATTGCCGTCGACAAAGGCGCTGCCGCCATGAATGCCGCCGCCGCGACCGCGCGCTGCCGTGCGGGAAACCATTGGCTGAGGTAAAGAATGATGCCGGGAAAGAAGCCGGCTTCGGCCACACCGAGCAAAAACCGCAGCGTATAGAACGAGTTCGGTCCGACGACAAACGCGGAAGCCGCCGACACCAGGCCCCACGTCACCATCACGCGTGCAATCCAGATACGCGCGCCCACCTTGTTCAGAATGAGGTTCGAAGGCACTTCGAATAGAAAGTACCCCAGAAAGAAAATGCCGCCGCCCAGCCCGAACATGGTCGGCGAGAGTCCGAGGTCCTTGTTCATCGTGAGCGCGGCGAAGCCGACGTTCACGCGATCGAGAAAGCTGACAAAGTAAAGCAGCATGACGAAGGGCAAAATGCGCCACGTCAGCTTGCGAACCACACGGGCTTGCAATTCATTGGTCATGCCAGTCTCCGCTTTCTGAATCGCCCGTGACGTGGTCGTCCGGGCGTTATGTTTTTGTGTCATGCGTACGTGCATTGCGCGCTGCTCGCTGCATATCGCGCGCTGTGCATTGCGCGTTAAGCCGCTTTGAACTCTGCCGCCGGTTCCGCTGCGAGGATTGCGCAGACCGCATCGGTCACCTGTACGGTCGTGGCCGTGCCGCCGAGGTCGCCCGTGTGCAGTGCCGGGTTCGCCGTGATGCGTTCGATTGCATTCATCAGTTGCTGCGCAGCGGCCGTCTCTCCGAGATGCTCGAGCATCATCACAACTGACCAGAACGTGCCGACCGGATTGGCGAGACCCTTGCCCATAATGTCGAACGCAGAGCCGTGAATCGGCTCGAACATCGAGGGATAACGGCGCTCGGGGTCCAGATTCGCGGTCGGCGCGATACCGAGGCTGCCGGCCAATGCGGCTGCCAGATCGCTCAGAATGTCCGCGTGAAGATTCGTGGCTACGATCGTGTCGAGCGTGGCCGGACGGTTGACCATGCGGGCGGTTGCGGCGTCGACGAGTTCCTTGTCCCATGCGACGTCGGGAAACTCCTTCGAGACTTCCAGGGCAATCTCGTCCCACATGACCATGGCGTGCCGCTGCGCATTGCTCTTGGTGATCACCGTGAGCAGCTTGCGTGGCCGCGACTGGGCGAGTCGGAACGCGAAACGGAGAATGCGTTCGACGCCCGCGCGGGTCATCATAGAGACATCGGTGGCGACTTCGATCGGATGGCCCTGGTGCGCGCGTCCGCCAACGCCGGAATACTCGCCCTCCGAGTTCTCACGAACGATCACCCAGTCGAGATCCTTCGGCCCGCAGCGCTTTAACGGTGCGTCGATGCCGGGAAGAATGCGGGTGGGACGCACGTTCGCATACTGATCGAAGCCCTGGCAGATCTTCAGGCGCAAACCCCAGAGCGTCACGTGATCGGGAATATGCGGATCGCCCGCGGAGCCGAACAGAATTGCGTCCTTGTGGCGGATGGCATCCAGTCCGTCGGCCGGCATCATCACACCGTGCTGGCGGTAAAAATCGCCACCCCAGTCGAAATTCTCGAACTCGAACTGGAAGGCATTGCTTCGCGCAGCGATAGCTTCGAGAACGCGTTGTCCCGCTGGAACGACTTCCTTGCCGATGCCGTCGCCTGGAATGGTTGCGATGCGATAGGTCTTCACTGGCGTCTCCGTGATATTGAACGTATGGCTGCATCCTAGAACGAGTAGCGCTCATGAAAACGCTGCTAGACTCAAAGCATCTTTAACCTCAGGTTAATAATGAGTGGCTCGCCGGGCTGCTCGTTGCCTCACTCACCATGACCTCGTCGATACATCCGGACGACCTCGCCTTCTTCTCCACGCTCGCCGCGGGCGGGAGCCTGACTGCGGCCGCACGCGAACTCGGCTTGAGTACCGCGGCCGTGAGCAAGCATCTGTCGCAAATGGAATCGCGCGCGGGCGTATCGCTCGTCAACCGCACGACGCGGCGCATGAGCCTCACGCCGGAGGGCGAACTCTATCTGACGCGCGCACGGCGCATCCTGGGCGAAATGGACGACCTGGCGCAGTTGCTCGGCGGCTCGCAAGCGGTGCCGAAAGGTCTGCTGCGCGTGAATGCAACGCTGGGTTTCGGCCGCAGTCACGTGGCGCCGCTGATTTCCAGGTTTGTGCGGCGCTTTCCCGAGGTGGACGTGCAGTTGCAACTCTCCGTCGACCCGCCGCCAATCAGCGACGACGCCTTCGACGTATGCGTGCGCTTCGGCGAACCGCCGGATGCTCGCGTGATAGCGCGCCGGGTCGCGTCCAATCGGCGGCTGCTTTGCGCGTCACCTGCGTATTTCGCCAAACAGCGCGCACCACGCAGTCCGGCAGAACTATCGCAACACAATTGCATCGGCATTCGTCAGGGCGACGACGGCTACGGGCTATGGCGTCTGACCAGCGGACGCGGCGCAACCGAAAAGACCGAGACAGTACGCGTGCGCGGCAACCTCACCACCAATGACGGCGAGATCGCGGTGAAGTGGGCACTGGACGGCCACGGCATTCTGATGCGGGCGGAATGGGATATCGCGGAGTATCTCGCCGACGGCCGCCTGATTCATGTACTGCCGGAATACCGCACACCGGGTGCCGATATTTACGCGGTGTACCCGCAACAATTGCAAATGACGGCGCGGGTCAAGGCATTCGTCGACATGCTGATAGAGACGTTTGGAGCGCGTTGAGTCAGCCTCCTCATAGTTCTGCAATGCAGAACTATGGTGTCAAGCACCCCGTCGTCAATTCAAACCGGATAATTCCGCCAACTCCTTTGCATTACATAGCCTTACGGCACAAATCAAGCACGCGCATAGCGCCAGGTGTTTTCCCTATTTTGTCCTGCATTGCAGTCCAAACGAGCGATTTCCCTCGTTGACATAGAACGAACGGTCGTGCCAAATTGCGCCTGCATCCTGTGCGCAAGCATGCGATCAATGAGTTCATAGCAGCGCCGAGCCGCCCCAGCGATCAGGAGACAACCCAGCAGGCAACCGGACACAAGGCGCGCACCAGCAGACCCACTATTTCGCATCCCTTATCAGATTGCGAAGGCTCGTTATCGCCTGTTGAAATCGTATCGCGCAACAGATCGCCAGAATCTTGCAGCACACGCATTACTTCGCCAGTTCAATTGATTTCAATAAACAAGGAGACACGAAGCATGCCGGCAAGTCATCGCAATCGGGTTGGAGCCATTCTCGGATTAGCAGGCGCGTGCGCATTGGGCGCCGCCCAGTGCGCCCATGCGCAAAGCAGCGTCACGCTGTACGGTATCGTCGACGCCTCTCTCCTCTACACCAGCAAAACACTTAACGCGACGACCGGCCAGAGCGCGGGTCACCAATACTCGTTCACCGACAGCGGCCTCTCCGGTTCGCGCTTCGGCATGCGTGGCGCCGAAGATCTCGGCGGCAGCACGCGCGCGATCTTCGAACTCGAAAGCGGTATCAGCATTGCCAACGGTTCGCTCAGCAATTCGAACGGCAACGAATTCGGGCGGCAGGCGTGGGTCGGTATCGACAGCCGCTACGGCACGGTCAAGGCCGGCTTGCAGTTCTCGCCCTTCTTCCTCGCGGTGTACGACTTCGATCCGCGCGAGATGTCGTACTTCGGCAGCGGCCTCGTCACCTACCTCAATAACGTCTATGTGACCGGCCTGTTCAACCCGAACGGCATTTCGTACACGTCGCCGGAAATCGCCGGCTTGCAAGCCAGCGCGATGATGGCATTGGGCGGCACAGCCGGGGATTTTCAGGCGGGGCGCCAGTACTCGGCGAGCCTGCGCTACCACCTCGGCTCGCTGACGGTCGATGCCGCGCTCTACAGCGGCAACGCCGGTGGCAGCGCTGCCTCGATCGCAATTCCAAGCGTGGTCGAATTCGACGGCCGGGCAATCGGCGCCAGCTACGTGTTCAACAGCCTGACCGTGAAGGCCTCGTACGTACAGTACAAGGTGGCCGGTTCGTTCAACGATCGCGTCTATTCAGGCGGCGCCAGTTATCGCATCACACCCGCACTGAACGTCGACGCGGGCGTGTGGGTGACGCGCGACGGGAACAACTCGTCGAACAATTCGATACTGGCGTCCGCCGGGCTTGAGTATTCGCTGTCGAAGGCCACTGTGGTGTACGGGCAAGGCGGCTTCGTAACGAACCACGGCGCGATGCACACGGGACTGTCCGTCAACAATGCACTGAACGAAGCCACGGGCACAACGGCCGGCGTGAACGTCGGTATCCGGCACATGTTCTAGCAGGTGCGGAACGCGAGATGCCGGCGTGCCGCGCGGGCGGTGCGCCGGGTCATGCGAAATGGCGGCCCTATTGATCGTAGCCAGAATTACGCCGCGTCAAACGCCGCAGCAAGCCTGGCCACACCAGATCGGCGCCCTTGCCTTTGCTGACCTGGCGCGCCTGCTCGCCCATTGTCTCGATGATCGACTGCGGCACTTCGATCAGCTTGCCGCCTGCTTGCGCGAGGATCTGGATACGACATGACGTTTCGAACAGATACATGGCCTGAAACGCTTCGGCGACGGTACGTCCGCAGGTCAGCAAGCCGTGATTGCGCAGCATCATGTAGTTGGCGTTACCGAGATCGCTGACCAGCCTCGCCTTTTCCGCGTCGCGCAGCGCGACACCTTCATAGTCGTGATAGGCGAGGTTCGTCAGCACGAAACCCGATTGTTGCGACAACGGCAGCAAACCTTCTTCTTGCGCCGCGACTGCGACGCCATAGGCCGTATGCGTATGCAACACACAGTTCACGTTGGGCCGCGCTTCATGCACGGCGCTATGAATCACGAAACCGGCAGGATTCACGTCGAACGGCGTGGGCATGACGGGGTGCCCCTCGTGGTCCACCTTGACCAGACTCGACGCGGTGATTTCCTCGAAGAACAGGCCATACGGATTGATCAGAAACTGGTGCTCGTGTCCCGGCACGCGCGCCGAAATATGCGTGAACACCAGGTCGTCCCAACCGAACAAAGCCACCAGCCGGTACGCGGCAGCAAGGTCGACCCGGGCCTGCCACTCCTCAGGGGACACCATCTGACGAACGCTGGGGATATCGAGTGCGGAGTTCATGGGCGGGACACCTCGAGAAAGCGAAGAACATCATGTTGACGGCCGCGTTGCGAAACACTCGCGCCGGGATATGTCGAGCATATGTCGAGCGCGTGAGCGGCGGGTTAATTTCTGCATTGCAGAATACTGGGGCGTGCAAAGTGAAGTCAAGCCGACTTTCCATTTTCGCCGATGCTGCTCGCGCACGTGATCGACAAGCCGTCGATCCATGCTGAATACAAGCAACGGTGCAGTTCTTTTGCAATCGGTATATGGCGCGTCCAACGTGCCCGCCGGGAGCGCGAGCGATCTAAGTGACTTCCCTAATAATCTGCAATGCAGAACAAGCAAATGGAAAAACCTGTTGACGCAAAGTGAACGATCGTGCCAAATTTCTCTCACGCCACCGCACATGGCTGTTTGCAGTTTGCTGCCGGTGCGTGCGCGTTTCAAACCGTCGACAACCGTCGATAACAGTCGCCGGATTCGAGCAGCGGCTGTTGTCCCGTCCGTAGTCAGGCGTGCGGCGAAGCGTCCCCAGAAGCACGGGTGACCATTGCGCGGCGCGCCTCCGTTGGAGGGTGTAAAAGCGTGGATATGTTTTTGCAGCAGTTTCTCAACGGCTTGACGCTGGGCGGCATCTACAGCCTCGTCGCACTCGGACTCACGCTGGTCTACGGCATTCTCGCGGTGCCGAATTTTGCTCACGGCGCGTTCTACATGGTCGGCGCGTTCGTCTCGTTCTACCTGATGAGCCGGTTCGGCTGGAACTACTGGCTCGCCATGATCGGCTCGGGCGTCGCGGTCGCCGTGCTCGCGATTCTCGCGGAGCGGCTGGTGTTTCATCCGTTGCGCAAATCCTCCGAATTGCATCCGATGATCGCCGCGATCGGCCTTCTGCTATTTCTCGAAGCCGGCGCGCAAGCGATCTGGGGCGCGGATTTTCACCGCATGCCCACACCCTACGCCGGGATCATCGAACTGGGCGGCGTGACCGCACCGCTGCAGCGCCTGCTGATCATCGGCGCCGCGTTCGCGCTGGTGGTGCTGCTGCAGCTCTTCCTCAAATACACGGTGATCGGCTCGAGCATCATCGCGATGGCGCAGGACCGTGAAGGCGCCTCACTGATGGGCATCGATGCCAACAAGGTGACGATGCTGACCTTCGGCATCTCGGGCCTGCTCGCCGCCGTGGCGGCCACGCTGTACGCACCGATCAACCTCGTCTATCCCGCGATGGGCCAACTGGTGATCCTGAAGGCCTTCGTGATCATCATTCTCGGCGGCATGGGCAGCGTGCCGGGTGCAATCGTGGGCGGACTGATCATCGGCATGGCAGAGAGCTTCGGTGCCTTCTACATCTCGACCGACTACAAGGACATCATCGCCTTCGTGCTGCTGGTGGTGATTCTGTCGGTTCGTCCTCAAGGACTGTTCACCAGGGAACTGCGCGCATCGTGAGATCAGTCATGAAATTATTCGAGAGCAAGCTGGGGTGGACGCTGCTGTTCGTGCTCGGTCTCGTGTTTCCGTTTCTGGCCACCAACGACTACATGCTCACCGTGATGTCCACCGCGTACATCTTCGCGCTGGCCACCGTCGGGCTGAATCTGATCACCGGCTACACGGGGCAGTTCAATCTCGCGCACGGCAGCTTCATGGCGGTGGGCGCGTACACGGTGGGCATTCTCACGGTCGATCACCAGGTGCCGTTCTGGCTCGCGTTTATTGCCTCGGGCTTCGTCGTCGCGATACTGGGCGCGCTGGTCGGCCTCGTGTCGCTGCGCCTGCGTGGCCATTACTTTTCGATCTTCACGCTGTGCGTCGGCTACATCATGTTTCTCGTGATCGAGAAATGGGACAGCCTGACGCACGGCGTCACGGACATTGTCGGCATTCCAGCACCTTCGGGTTTCGGCATCGTCTCGTTTGAAAATCCGCGGCCGCTCTACTACCTGGTGTTCGCGTTTCTGGTGCTCGGCGTGTGGCTGATGCATCGGATCGTCAACTCGCTGCTCGGCCGGACCTTCATGGCGATCCGCAATAGCGACGGACTCGCGCAGTCGCTCGGCATCAACCTGATGCGCAACAAGGTGCTGGCCTTTGTCCTGTCGGTCATCTATGCGGGGCTCGCGGGCGGTCTCTATGCGGGCTCCGTGCGCTTTCTCGCGCCGGATCTGGCCGGCGTCGACCATACCTTCGACATGACGATGTACATGCTGGTGGGCGGCATCGGCACCCTCGCCGGCCCGCTGCTCGGCGCGCTCGCTATTCCATGGCTCACACAGTATCTGCAGTTTTTGCAGGAGTACCGTTTCGTTGTGTTCGGCCCGATCCTGATTCTGCTGGTCATCTTTCTGCCGAACGGTATCGTCGGTTTGTATATGGCGAGAAAGAGCCGGCGCGCGAAACTTGCAACGCCGAAGAACGGCATCGTCGCGCGTCAATCGCAGCCCACGCGCGGAGACCGTCATGCTTGAAATCGACTCGCTCAGCAAACACTTCGGCGGCCTCATCGCGGTAGACGACGTCAGCACGCATATCGAAGCAGGGAAGATCAACGCGATCATCGGGCCGAACGGCGCGGGCAAAACCACCTTCTTCAATCTGATCAGCGGCACCCATCTGCCGAGTTCAGGGCGCATCGTCTTCAAAGGTCAGGAGGTGACAAAGCTGGGCGCCGATCAGATGGCGCGCCTCGGTGTGGCGCGCACATTTCAATCCACCGCGCTGTTCGACCGGGCAAGCGTGCTCGACAACCTGATCGTCGGCCACCGGCTACGCACACGTTCGGGGCTGTGGGACGTACTGACACATTCAGCACGGCTCAAGCAGGAAGAACGCATTTGCCGCGAGAAGGCGCGCGAGGCTTTGGACTTCGTCGGCTTGTCGGCAATGGCTGAACGGATGGCCGGCGATATCTCGCAGGAAGAGCGCAAACGTGCCGCTGTGGCGCTCGCGCTCGCCACCGAACCGAGCCTGATGCTGCTCGACGAACCGGCGGGCGGCGTGAATCCCGAAGAGACCGAGGGCCTCGCCGAACTGATCCGCAAGCTGGTCAAACACGGCGTGACCGTGTGCCTTGTCGAACACAAGATGAACATGATCATGAAACTTGCCGATCGCATCATGGTGCTGAACTACGGCAAGAAAATCGCCGAAGGCACACCGGCCGAAATTCGCGCGAACCCGGCCGTGATCGACGCTTACCTGGGGAGCGAGCATGCTGAAGTTTGAGAACATCGCGCTCGATTACGGCAGTTTCCGCGCGCTGGACGGCATCAATCTGCACGCGGACGACGGCGAACTGGTGGTACTGCTCGGCGCCAACGGCGCAGGCAAGAGTTCGATCTTTCTCGCGACGAGCGGCCTGCGCCGCGCCGCGAGCGGCAGCCTGCGGCTGGGAACGCGCGAGTTGCTCGGCATGACGCCGGCGCAGATCGTACGCAGCGGCGTGATCCAATGCCCTGAGGGCCGCAAGCTGTTTCCTGGCATGTCGGTGCTGAAGAATCTCACGCTCGGCGCCTACGTGCATCGCGGCGACAAGGCCGGCAATCAGCGCAATCTCGACCAGGTGTTCTCGCTATTTCCGCTTCTGGCCGAACGCAAGGACCATCCAGCCGGCTCGCTGTCCGGCGGACAGCAGCAGATGGTGGCGATCGGCCGCGCGATGATGGCCCGGCCCAAGGTGCTGCTGCTCGATGAACCGTCGCTCGGGCTCGCACCGCTGGTCGTCAAGCAGGTGTTCGAGGTGATCCAGCAGATCAATCGCGCGGGCACAACCGTACTGCTCGCCGAACAGAACGCGTTCGCGGCGTTGAAGATCGCGCACCGTGCGTATGTCATCGAGAACGGCCGTATCGTACTCGAAGGCGATCATGCGAGTCTGATGAACAACGAAGCGATCCGGCGCGCTTACGTCGGCGGCTGAACGAATTTGATGCACGGCCCGCGCAACGAGACCGTGAGCGCGGGCACATTTTATAAATCAAAGGAGACACGTATGACGATCAAACGCTTGTGCGGACGGGCCGGCCTGTGCGCGGCAGTCGCCACGACTGCGCTCCTGAGCTCGGGCGCCGCGATGGCGCAGCAGGTGGTGCATATCGGCTACTCCGGTCCGTTGAGCGGCGGCGCGGCGAAGTACGGCCAGGAAGTGCTCGAAGGCATGCAGATGGCCGCCGCCGACGTCAATCAGGCCGGCATCGAAGTGGCCGGCAAGAAAATCAAGCTCGACATCGTGCCGCTCGACGACAAGTACAACCCCGCCGAAACCGCGATCAACGCGCGGCGTCTCGCGCAGGAACAGCAGGCCGCCGTGGTGCTCGTGCCGCATTCGGGCGGCGGCTTTGCGGTGCAGACCAGCAACGAGCAACAGAAATTGCTGTTGCTCTCGTACACCAGCGTGCCGCAGATCAGCGAGCGCGGCAACAAGCTCACGGTGCGCATTCCGCCCGCGTTCACGTCGTATCTGAACGCCTTCATCAAGTACGAAATGGCGACGTACGGCAAGAAGGTTGCGCTCGCCGCCACCGATACCGACTACGGCAAGGTCTGGGTCGCCGCATTCAAACCCGCGTGGGAAGCAGCAGGCGGCACGATCGTCGCGGACAACGCCATGTCGTATAACCGCGCCACCGATTTCTACAGCGGCGTGAGCCGCGTGCTGGCGGCCAAGCCCGATGTGATGTTTATCGGCGGTCCGTCCGAGCCGACCGGCCTGATTGCGCAGCAGGCGCGCGAGTTGGGCTTCAAGGGTGGCTTTATCGTGATGGACCAGGCCAAGCTCGACGAAGTGGCCAAGGTCACCGGCGGCTATGCGGCGCTGAACGGTGCGATCGGGGTATTGCCGTTGGCCAACGACGACACGCCGAACGCTAAAATGTTTGTGGAGCGCTTCCGCAAAACCCATGGCGGGCGGGACCCGAGTCAGGAGGTATCGCTGAACTACACCGCCGTCTACGCGACGGCACTCGCGATGAAGCTGGCCGGCAGCGTCAGCGACGCGACCGCGATCCGCAATCAGTTCGACAAGGCGGTGAAGGCATTGCCGCCGCAGGCGAATCCACAAAGCGTGACGGGCGTCGACGATCACGGCGGCTTCGTGATCGGCAATCCGGTTGCGGCCGTGGTTCAGGGTGGTCAGTTGAAGTCGGCGGTGCTGAGCTCGCTGACAGCCGCGAAGTGACGGTGCGATAGAGAAAGGCTAAAAAAGGCGCCGTGATTTTCACGGCGCCTTGTGCTTTTGAGGCCTTGCGTATTTCAAGCCTCGTGTTTTCGAGGCCGGCGCTTCCGCCGACTCCCTGGCTACCCCTTCAACGCCTCGATTATCTGTGCCCGAACTTCAGGCCGCTCGGCAAACGGATCGGTCGGATTGCGCGGTGTGACGATATCCTCGGCGCGCGTTTTCACGGCACCCAGCGCATGCGGATGTGAAAAGATATAGAACTGCGCTTCACGGATCGCATCGAACACCATCGCCGCGACCTGCTCCGCGCTCACTTTCCCCGAACTCACTGCCTTCTCGCTCATTGCACGCGATACACGTTGCGACAAGGTCGGCGGCGTGTCGTTGTCCAGTTCCGACGGACGATTGCGATGCGCCTTCGCGATACCTGTTGGCACAAAATACGGGCACAGCACCGAGCACGCCACCTGCTGCGTGACCAGCGAAAGATCCTGATACAGCGATTCGGTCAGTGACACCACCGCGTGTTTCGATACGTTGTATGGACCCATCATCGGCGGATTGAGCATGCCCGCCATCGAAGCCGTATTGACGATGTGGCCTCGATAGGCCGGATCGCGTTTGGCAGCTTCGAGCATGAGCGGCGTGAAAGCCCGCACGCCATGAATCACACCCCACACGTTGACGCCGAGCAACCATTGCCAGTCGCGTTCGGTGTTCTCCCAAATGAGGCCACCGCTGCCGCCTACGCCTGCGTTGTTGAAGACCAGATGCACGCCGCCGTAGGTGTCGAGCGTGGCGCGGGCCAGCGCGTCGATTTCCTCACCCTTCGCGACATCGACGTGGCGCGCGATGGCCTGCGCGCCGGCTGCGCTCACCTCGGCGAATGTTTCGTCGAGCGCGTTCTGTTGCACGTCGGCGAGTACGAGGCGCATACCGAGCTTCGTGCCGAGCCGTGCGAATTCACGGCCAAACCCGGAGCCGGCGCCGGTGATTACCGCGACCTTGCCTTCAAAATTGTCCATGCCTTGTCCCATTGCCAGTTAGTGTATTCAAGCGTTCTGAAGCGTCTTTACACCGCATCAACGCCCAGCGGGATAGAACTGCTCGCGCAATTCGCGTTTCAATACCTTGCCGATCGGACTGCGCGGCAACGCGTCCATGAAGGTCAGCGCGGAGAGTCGCTGCATCTTGCCGAGCCGCGCGTTGATCCAGGCAAGTAGCGTGTCGGCGTCGATCTGTGCAAGCGGACGGCGCACCACGAACGCAACCGGCGTCTCGCCCCACTGCTCCGACTGCGCGCCCACCACGGCCACATCCGCAACGTCCGGATGCGAGCACAGTTCTGCTTCAAGATCGCTCGGATAGACGTTGAAGCCACCCGAAATAATCATGTCCTTCTTGCGATCGAGCAGCGTCAAAAAACCGTCGGCATCGAAGCGGCCCATATCGCCCGTGCGGATGAAACGCTTGCCGCTCGGGTCGTACCACTCCGCCTCGGCCGTCTTGTCCGGTTGACGGTAGTAGCCGGTCATCATCGCGGGCGAATGGCCAACGATTTCGCCCACCTCACCCGCCGCCACTTCGCTACCGAGCTCGTCGATCAGACGGATATCGTGACCTTCCATCGGTTTGCCGACCGTATGCAGCTTGGTGGGGAATTCGTCGGCCTCCAACTGGCACGAGCCGCCGCCTTCAGTCATACCGTAGTACTCGGTGAGCTTGCCCGGCCAGCGGCGCACCACGTCCGCCTTCACGCCCGCCGCAAACGGTGCGCTCGTGCAGAACTTGGCCTGGAAACGGGAAAGGTCGTAACGGTCAAAGTCCGGATGCGCCATCAGGCGCTGATACTGGACCGGCACCAGCATCGTGTGCGTGACGCGGTACTGTTGCGCAAGTTCCAGATAACGTGTGGCGTCGAATTTCGGCATCAACACGACCGTGCCGCCGAAGGTCAGCGTCGGCATAAAACTCACGAGCGTTGTGTTCGAATACAAGGGCGTGGAAATCAGCGTCGTGGCGTCGGGGCCGTAGCCACGCAGAATGCTGCGCACCGCGTAGGCCCAGCGCATGCCGTGCGATTGCACGATACCTTTTGGCGTGCCCGTGGTGCCTGACGAATAGATGATGTTGAATGGCCACGCCGGATCGATCGTTACGGCGTCAGGCGTCGTGCCGTTCGGCGCGAGCCAGGCTTCGAGGGCGGTGCTGCCTGCGTGCGCATCTAACGCCACGGGGATTGCACTGATCTCCGCGGCCACCGGTTCGAGCAGACGTTTGACGTCTGCATCGAGGAACAGCAGCCGCGCGCCCGAGTTGCCGATCATGCTGACAAGACTCGCCGCACTCGACGACGGCGCGAGCGGCGCCACCGCCGCCCCTGCCCGCAGGCCGCCGAGAAATGCCACGGCGTATTCCACCGAGGCGGCCGCGCACAACGCAATCGCATCGCAAGGCTTGATGCCGTCGCGCTGCAATGCGGCCGCAAAGCGATCGACTCGCGCGTCCAGCGCGGCGTAAGTCACCACCTCGCCGTCGCAGATCAAGGCCGCGTGTTCACCGCGTTCTTTGGCGAAGCGGTGGAGCATGTCGGTGATACAGACGAACGGTTCGTCCAATAACGCTTCGAGCCAGCCCATTGCTGTCAGCCTCCCCGGGTACCGTTGCTCTCATCGGCCGCCGCCGTACGCGCCGCGTCCTCTTCCTGCAACTTGCGCCACAGGATCTTGCCGCTACCCGATTTCGGCAGCGACGTCACGAACTCGACGATACGCGGCGCCTTGTAAGACGCCATCTGCTCATGCGACCAGTCGATGATGTCCTGCTCGCTGATCATGCCGGCGTGTGTCGCAGCGGGCACTACTAGCGCCTTCACGGTTTCGCCGCGCTTCGCGTCTTTCACGCCGATCACGCACACCTCCTGAATCGCCGGATGCCGGTACATCAGCGCTTCGACTTCCGCGGGCCAGACCTTGTAGCCTGACGCGTTGATCATGCGCTTAAGGCGATCGGTCATGAAGAAATACCCCTCCTCGTCGATATGACCGAGGTCGCCGGTCCGCAGAAAACGCTTGCTGTCGAGTTGGATAAACGCTTCTTCGGTACCCTTCGGATTGCGCCAGTAGCCTTGCATCACCTGCGGCGCGTTCACAATGATTTCGCCCGTTTCGCCTTGCGGGAGTTCCTGCAACGTGACCGGATCGATCACGCGCGAGTCCACGTCGAACACCGGAATGCCCAGGCATTGCGGTTTCGGTCGATGCGGCGGATTGATGTGCGTGCCGGCAATCGTTTCGGACATGCCGTAGCCTTCTACATAATCGAGCCCCGTCAGCAATTTGAGCTTTCTGGCAATGGCATCCGGCATCGCCGCGCCGCCGCCGCGTGCACCCGTCAGGCTCGACAGATCGTATTCGCCGAGCTTCGGATTCGAGAGAAAGTCGACCATCATCGCCGTGATCGACTGCCACGCGGTCACGCGATATTTCTGCATGCATAGCGCCGCCGCTTCCCGATCCCAGCGCGGCAACACGATAATCGTGGCTCCCGAGAACACCGCGCTGTTCATGCCGCCTTGCATGCCGGTCACGTGAAAGAACGGCAATATAGACAAATACACACCGTCCGGCGGCGCCGAAAACCACACGCACCCGCCGAGCAGCGTGCTCATCACGCTGCGGTGCGTGTGCATGCAGCCCTTCGGCTTGCCCGTGGTGCCGGACGTATACGGCATCACGCACAGGTCGTCTGGACCGCTGGTGAGCGGACCCGGAGCGATACGCCGCTCGAGCACGTCACGCCAGGGCGTGACGCCGGGAACATCGAAGGTCTTGCGCGGCGCCGCCACGAATTCCGGCACGGGAATCGGCGACGGCCGCTTCACGTAATCGCTATACGTCGCGACGATTGCATGCTCGATACCCTGACCGGGCCCGGTGCCGATCAACGGCTCGACGTTCGCGAACAGGCATTGCGGCGCGATGATCGTCGTCGTCCCGCTGTCTTCGACGTAGTGAGCCAACTCACCGGTCATGTTCATTGGATTGACCGGCACCACCACGGCGTTCGCGCGCAGGATCCCATAGTAGGCAATGATCCATTGCGGGCTGTTCTGCATATAAAGCAGCACGCGGTCGCCCGCCTTGACGTGGCACTCCTGCTGAAGGAATCCCGCGATGCGCTCAGCTTCGTCCTTGAACTCGCCGAACGTGACCGGTGTGTCGTAGAAGACGATGAACGGTTTGTTGGGAAAGCGCGCCGCCGACACCTCGGCGTTATAGAAAATGCTGGTCTCGGGCAGCGTCAGATGCAGTGGCACTTGCGGCGGCCAATGCGGGTGATGGCGTTCGTTCATAGGCGTCTCCTGCCTTACTGTCTGTGCGCGTTTCACCCTGAGGGTGCGCGCTTCATTCACATCCGCCGCGTGGCGGATGCGACCGGCTAATGAGTCAACAACGGCGTCAAGGGAATCAGGCGCTTCATGAACGCCCGAGGTAGCGCCCAAGCTCCACCTTTGCGATGGCGTTGCGGTGCACTTCGTCGGGACCATCCGCAAAACGCAGCGTGCGCGAACTCGCGTACGCGCGCGCGAGGCCGAAGTCGTCGCTGACCGAGCCGCCGCCGTGCACCTGCATCGCCCAATCGATCACCTGGCATGCCATGCTGGGCGCCGCCACCTTGATCATGGCGATTTCCTGACGCGCGTCCTTGTTGCCGACCGTATCCATCTTGTACGCCGCGTTCAGCACCAGAAAACGCGTCTGGTCGATCATGATGCGCGCATTCGCAATCCGTTCAAGTGTGACGCCTTGATCGGCGATCGGCCGACCGAATGCCACGCGTTCCAGCGAACGGCGGCACATCGCTTCGAGTGCGCGCTCCGCGCGCCCAATCAATCGCATGCAGTGATGGATGCGGCCCGGTCCGAGCCGTCCTTGCGCGATCTCGAAGCCGCGGCCCTCGCCGAGCAGCATGTTGCTGGCCGGCACGCGCGCGTTTTCAAATGAGATTTCGGCGTGGCCGTGTGGCGCGTCGTCATAGCCGAATACCGGCAGATGACGCAGCACTTTCACGCCAGGCGTGTCCTTGGGCACCAGAATCATCGACTGCTGCTGATGCCGGTTCGTATGATCCGCATTGGACTTGCCCATGAAGATCAGCACCTTGCAGCGCGGATCGTTCGCTCCCGAGGTCCACCATTTGCGGCCGTTCAGAATGTAGTCGTCACCGTCGCGTTCAATGCGCGCTTCGATATTGGTCGCATCGGACGACGCCACCTCCGGCTCTGTCATGGCAAATGCTGAGCGGATCGTGCCGTCGAGCAACGGCAGCAGCCATTGTTGCTGCTGCTCGGGCGTGGCGTAACGCACCAGCGTTTCCATGTTGCCCGTGTCCGGCGCGGAGCAGTTGAACGGCTCCGCGCCGATATGGGAGCGCCCCATGATTTCGCACAGCGGCGCGTATTCAAGATTGGTGAGCCCCGCGCCGTATTTCGACTCGGGCAGGAACAGATTCCACAAGCCCACGGCCTTCGCTTTCTCTTTCAGTTCCTCGATCACCGGCGCGGGCTGCCACCGGTTACCGGATTCGCGCGCGGCATCCATCTGCGCTTCGAAGATCGCCTCGGCTGGATAGACGTATTCGTCCATGAAAGCGTTGAGGCGCTGCTGCAAGCTCTTGACCTTATCCGAGTACTGAAAATCCATACGGCGTCTCCTGTCGACCGGAGTTAGCGCTTTAGCGCTTACTCCGGTCCCATGCAAGGCGGTCGACCGGAGTTGGCGCTTTAGCTGTCGATCAGAGTTCGCGCTTTAGCTGTCGATCGGAGTTCGCGCTTTAGCGCGCTACTCCGATCCTATGCAAAGCTCGTTACTCTGGTCCCATGCAGCGCACTTACTCCGGTCCCATGCAAAGCTTTTGTTCACGCGAGCGAAGCGCGGCAATACCCTCGCGCTGCGCCTCGAAACCGGCCACTCAGACAATGATCGAGCCGCCATCCACGGCGAAATACTGGCCGGTGATATGACGCGACGCTTCACTCGCGAGGAACACGACCGGGCCTTTGAGATCTTCGTCGCCGCCGAGACGCTGCAACGGCGTGCGCGAGACGATGGTGTCTTCGAGTTTGTCGAGCAAGCCTGCCGACATCTTCGACGGGAAGAAGCCCGGGCAGATCGCATTCACGTTGATGTTGTACTTGCCCCACTCCGCCGCAAGCGCCCGCGTGAAGTTGATCGCCGCGGCCTTGGACGTGTTGTACGCAATCGTGTTCATGCCGGGCGGCGAGCCCTTCAGCCCCGCTACCGAGGCGATATTGATGATCTTGCCGGCATGGCGCGGAATCATGCTGCGCTTACCGACTTCGCGAGCGACGAAAAACGGTGCGTGGACATTCAGGTTCATCACCTTGTGCCACGCTTCGTCGGGATAGTCCTCGGCGGGTGCGCCCCAAGTCGCACCAGCGTTGTTCACGAGAATGTCGATGCCGCCATGCAGGCCGAGCACTTCATCCACGAGACCAGGGATACCCTCGAAGCGCTGCAGATCGTTGACTATCGTCTGCACCGCGATGCCCCGGCTTTGCAGATGCGATTTCGCCTCGGCGAGTTCGTCGACCTTGCGCGCCGTGATGGCCACGCGGCAGCCCATCTCTCCCAGCGCCTCGGCCATTTGCAGGCCGAGCCCACGAGAACCACCGGTGATCAGTGCAACCTTGCCGTCCAGTTGAAACAGGTCTTTCACAGACATTACGACGCTCCTCCAAGTTGTTCTGCAATGCAGACTTATATTCCAGATTCTGTGACCATCATACGTGCCGAAATTCGGCCTGTAAATAAAAGCACGCTCATTCACTTTTGATTTAAACTGACACGTATCGTTGGTGGACGGCTCATCGGGACTTACCCGAATGCCGCACTTCCCAATCGGGCCGTATCAGTGCGAACGCAGGCGTTTTTGTACGTGTCGCGTAGTTGTTCTGCATAGCGGCTCACCTTTAGACGGGTCTTCTCCCATGCAAGATGCGTTGATCATCAATTCGCGTGATCTGGAATTTCAGCTATTCGAAGTGCTCGAAGCCGAAACGCTCACACAGCGCACGCGCCACGCCGACCACAGCCGCGAGACTTTCAACGCCGCGCTTGAAACCGCTCATGCGGTTGCCACCGAAAAGTTCGCACCGCACAACCGCCTCTCCGACGAGCACGAACCGCAATTCGACGGCCAACGCGTCACGATGCCCGCGGAGGTCAAGGAAGCGCTCGACGCGTTCCGTTCGGCCGGTTTTCTTGCGGCGGGTAAAGACTACGAATGGGGTGGCATGCAGTTGCCTTCGGTCATTTCCTTTGCCTGCCTGTCGCTCTTCAAGAGCGCCAACATCGCCACGTCGTCTTACGCGATGCTGACCACGGCGAATGCGAACGTGATCGAACGTTTCGGCAGCGCCAAGCAGAAACGCAAGTATCTGCAGGCCTTATTCGAAGGCCGCGCGTTCGGAACGATGGCGCTGACCGAGCCGCAAGCGGGCTCGAGCCTCTCGGATCTCATCACCAGTGCGGCGCCCAACGAAGACGGCACCTATTCGATCCGCGGCAACAAGATTTTCATTTCCGGTGGCGACCACGAATTGAGCGAGAACATCGTCCACCTGGTGCTGGCGCGCATTCCCGGCGGGCCACCAGGCGTTAAAGGCATTTCGCTGTTCACGGTGCCGAAGTTCCACGTCAACGACGACGGCAGCCTCGGCGGTCGTAACGATGTCGCGCTCGCGGGATTGATTCATAAGATGGGCTGGCGCGGCACGACGTCGACCATGCTGTCGTTTGGTGAACGCGGCGAATGCATCGGCGAACTGGTGGGAGAACCGCATCAGGGCCTCGCTTATATGTTCCACATGATGAACGAGGCACGCATCGGCGTAGGCCTCGGTGCGGTCATGCTCGGCTATCGCGGCTATCTGGCGTCGCTCGATTACGCACGCGAACGGCCGCAGGGGCGGCGTCCGGATAACAAGAACCCGCTCGATCCGCAATTGCCATTGATCGAACACGCCGACGTGCGCCGCATGCTGCTCGCACAAAAGGCCTACGTGGAAGGCGCATACGCGCTGTGCCTGTACGCGGCACGCCTCGTCGACGAACAGAATACTGGCGAGAGCGAAACGGCGCGCGCCGAAGCGGGCCTGCTGCTCGATCTGCTAACACCCGTGGTGAAATCGTGGCCCTCGCAGTGGTGCCTTGAAGCGAATAGCCTGGCGATCCAGATTCACGGCGGTTACGGCTATACGCGTGAATATCCGGTCGAGCAGTTCTATCGCGACAATCGCCTGAACATGATTCACGAAGGCACGCACGGTATTCAGGCACTCGATCTGCTGGGCCGCAAAGTGGTCATGAAGCAGGGCGCTGCGCTCAAGCAACTGGAGCGTGAAATACAACGCAGCGTTGAATCGGCGCGAGTTCATCCGGCGCTGCAGGCGCATGCCGATTCACTCAGCAAAGCATGGAACGAGTTGACTGGCACGGTCGAAGCGTTATTGCCCACGCTGGCCCGCGAAAGCGAGCGCGCGCTCGCCAACGCGAATGCCTTTCTCGAAGCATTCGGCCATATCGTGATTGCGTGGACGTGGTTGCGGCAGGCGATCGTCGCGAGCGCTGCGCTACCCGATGCGAAAAGCGCAGCCGATAGCGACTTCTATCGCGGCAAGCTGCATGCTTGCCAGTGGTTCTTCCGTTGGGAATTGCCGCGCGTTTCGCTAATGCTTGCCACGCTGCGCGGTCTCGACGATACGACGCTCAGCATGGCGCCCCAGTGGTTCTGAGTGCTGCGACGCTATTCGGATAGACGCGGCATCCGTGTGGCTGGATGCCGCTTGATACCGTTCAATGCGACAGCGCGCTTTCAAGCTGCGTCACCACATCGATCAACCGGGGCCGCACTTCTTCGAGCAGGAATTCTTTGGAGAGCTTGAATGAAGGGCCGCCGACATTGATCGCCATGATCGGCAGTTCGCCACCCGGCTGGAAAGCACGCGCGATGCCGTTCACCTCTTTCTGCCAGTCCCCGAATGAAGTCGTGACGCCCAGCGTGCTGTAATCTTCGAGCGCCTTCTCAATGCCGCGACGGGTTTTCGGCCACGCGACGTGATCGAGCTCACGCACCTGTTCCATGAAGCTGAGGCGATCGTGTTCAGGGATCGCCGCGAGCCACGCGCGGCCAATTGCCGACGTGGCGACCGGAATGCGCGAACCGACTTCCAGCGTCAGCGTGAGCGCAACCGAGGCCCGGCAATTTTCCACGTAGATCATCGAGAGCCGGTCGCGCGTTCCCAACGACACCGTTGCGCCGGAGATGTCGGCCAGTTCCTGCATCACCGGCCGGGCAATCTTGCGCACATCGAGCCGCGCCAGCATGGCGCTACCCAGCGCGAGCGAAGCCGTGCCAAGCCGGTATTTGCCGCTCTCTTTCAAATGAATCAGATAGCCGAGTAGCGTAAGCGTATGCGTCAAGCGCGATACCGTCGATTTCGGCAACTTGCAACGCAATGCGAGTTCCTGATTGCTCAACGATTTGTCGCCTGAGCGAAAACACGCCAGCACCTCGAGCCCGCGTGCCAGCGCCGTGACGAAATGGCGGTCGTCTTTGTGTGCCTCGTGCGCCGTCCGGCTCGCAAGGACCGTATTCGTTCTCGCGGCCGCAGCGGGTTTTTGCGCAGCTTCGCCGACGTTCGGGATGTCGACCGGATTATCGATCGGGCTGTTATGGGTTTTGCTCAAAATGAAACGCGCTCCCGCGAAACGGCACCATTTGAAGGACAAACCGTGCCCGGACCAAGGGTGAGCCAGGCTGCGGAATTATAGTCCCAACGCAATTCCTTTGTTAACAAAGACTTGAATCGTTTTTCGTTCCGCAAACCAGCTATTTCTACCCCGGGCAATCCGCCGACTGGCTTGATCGTTCAACTTTTTGCGGAACGATTATCGCGTCGGACCCACCTTGTCGCCTCGACGCTTCCTGACATAATGCTCCGTCATGGAAAGGGACTTGTGACCGAGTTGCTTTTGCGCCTGCCGTATGTCCCCGCTTGATTCGGCCTTGTCCGTTCCGGCCTTGGCGCGTAGGTCGCGGAACTGAAATTCTCCTGCTGGGATACCTGCGGCTTTTCGGGCTTGCCGAAACCTGTATTGCAAAGTCCGCAGCGTCATACGCTCGCCCGTCTCCGTGACCACCAGTGCGGTACTGACGACCTTGTATCCCGCCCTTCGTGCGCGAATTCGATCGATCACTGCCCGCAACTCGCCGATTACCTCCATGCGCAGTTTTTTGCCGGTCTTACCCTGGTCGATCTCAAGAAAATTATCCTTTATGTGGCGCTCATCGTATTTTAAGGTGTCCTGTGGTCTCTGTCCGGCCAGGTAGGCTAGATCCATGGCGTCGCGGATAGGCTCGTCTGCCTGCGCATATAGCTTCGCGTACAGGTCATCTTCAACATACACATCCCGCCCGGTTTCAGTGTTCTTCTTGATGCCTGCGCATGGGTTGGCAACCTTTGTCAGACCGATCTCGCGCGCATTGTTGAATATGTGGCTGAACAAAGCGACTTCACGATTGGCCCTGACGTGCCCAAGATTTGGCGGGATCTCCCGCTTCATTTCCGTGTAGTAAGCGACGGCCTTCTGGTGGCGCCAGCGCATATATTGCTTAATGTGCGTTGGCTCGATATCGTCAAGCGGCGCGCGTTCGAAAAACTCTCGGAGATATGTCAACTCCTTGAGGTTATCGACCTGGGTGCGCGGTGCCTTTTCTGGCAAAATTTCACGGATATAAATGTCGGCCGCATCCTTGAATGTTGGCATGGCAACGCTGGGGGCCTGAGTTCCCTCAAGTTCTGACCAGCGCTTTACCGCCAAGACAAAGTCGGTGCCTAGCGGTTCTTCGCGCCGCGGCTTGCCACCCCAATCATAGTAGTAGTATGTGGTCTTGCCCCGATGACGAACCCGCATCCCCGGGGGCACGTTTGGATTCCGTGTTGGCTTTCTTCCCACGATCTCACCTCATAGCCAGCACTTTAGGTTGCCATTTTTTCTTCGGTTGTTCGGCCGCCTCACGTCCGATAATCGCCGCTCGAGCGATAATTGGCCGACCGCGCGCGCTAGTCCAGAAGGGAATTCCAGACGTGCGCAGCCATTCCACCTGAAGTTCTTCGCGCGTCTTGCCATGCTTCCCGACCCGGATATCCGTCAATTCTGCAACTTCTTCAGCCGACAGAAAAGTATCGCTCATTCCTACCTCCCAAACCATTCCCGTCGCGTGACGGCTAAGATACGTTGTGTTGCGGCTTCCATCGGCCCTCTGTCGGCGGTTCAGGCAGCGGTCGCCAGTGCGTCGGTTTCTTCATGTCGAACGCAAAGCAATTGCCGATCGTCTTCATGTTTGGATGCCACTTGGCGACCTGTATTGGCTGCCCGTCTCATCGGGCATGTAGACGAGAAACTGGCCCTCAGCAGGCGCGGTTTCGATTGGTTGCCAGTCGCTCATGCCGAATACCCCTGCAGATCAACAAGACTCTCCATCATCGCCAGCACATCACCGCTAACAAGGGCTCGCATAGCTTGATCAAGTGAGGCTCGCATCAAGGCAAGGGCGATATTCGCGACTGGGCCGCACGATGTGTAAATCGGAATCAGCCCAGTTACTCGCGCAATTTCATCGGGCAACGCATCGCCCAGGGTTTTGGTTTCGGTCACACTTCCTCCTTAACTCGTTTCACCACCATCGGCAACGTCTGCCACTCATACTGACAGCAGCGGCAGTGATGGACGATATGGTCTTTGTTCGCGTGCGCGTTCCAGCACGACACGCCAGCATATTTGCCCATGGTCTGTTTGTCGTACTCGATAGCCTGCCGGTGCTGGCCTTTCGCCCAGAAACTGCGCGAAACATCTGCGCTGCCGCACTTCGGGCATGGGATTTCGCACGGTTTGAGTTCGCTCATGGTTTCCACTCAATCAATGGCGTGGCATAGCCCAGCATCAACGGATGCAAAGGATCGCCCGACTTCGACAGTCCGAAGCACTTCATCGGCTTGCCGCTGGCAACCAACATCGCCTCAACCTCGTCATGCCGATAACGAAGACGTTTGGGCACTTTTGCGCGCGGACCCCATGACGGCACCAGAACATCGGCGTCCGCAATGATTCGTGACAGGTGCATATCATTGTCAGGGCCGATCGGATCGACCGCCATTGCAAGTTCACGCACATCCGTTGCGCAGTAGGCGAACAGATTGCCCACAATCATCCGGCTACCCTTGTTGAGAAGCGTGAAGCCATGCCATTTCGTGACCGTGTTATCGTTCTTAACTACGCCAGCCGTCGAGCCGTTCACGCCCAGAAAGCCGTAGACAATGCCGGTAGGCAACCCATCTCGTTCTAGTCGGTAGCGGAACAGGCCGCATTCGCTGAAGATCGCGCTCATGAATTCACCTCATCCAGCCAATCCCGATAGCGCGCAATCATCCGCAACATCCGTTCGCGCGCATTCTTGCGTGATCGTGCCGCGCTCGCATAACGAACCTCGAAAGCGGGCACATCAGACGGCTCGATATCCTCGTCTTTGCGGGCCCGACGCCAACTCGTCAGTTCGTTGAGTGCGGCACGTCGCGCAGCCTCGTACTCCATCGCTGCGATGCCGAGCGAGGCGAGTTTGCTGACATTTTCCTGGGCGATATTCGTTTTGCGACTCACGCCTTCACCTCCGCCTTAGTCAATTCCTCCACTACTGCCCTCGCCTCATCAACATAAGGCCCGTAGTGCTCAACAAACGCCCGATCAGTCTCAAGTTCGCAATTGCGGCAGGCTTCTGCGAAACTGAAGCCGTGGTGGCATTTCCATTGGGTCATACTGGCTCCTTCGGTGTCGGCACAAACTGCACCATATTCAGTCGTTGCGCAATCCGCAGCATCTGGCTTGGCGGCTGCGTTTCGTAGAATCCGCGGCACATCACATCACGTCCGGCTATCGTGTGCTTGTGGCATTGGAAAAATGTGTCGTTGCGCCGGCAGTCGCGGACGATCTGCGCCATGCGGGTCTTACTGACGATGCGGTTCTCGGTGAATAGACACTGATTGCAGCGTTCTTCGCAGATTTCGAGTCCCATCTAACGCACCTCCCTGCTACACAATATCCGCACCAAAGCGGCACACCTGACGGGCTGATTCGGAAAGCGCTTCCATGCCCACTCGATGATCTTTTCGAGATTGGTCATGTCTTTCCCAGCGTATGCCGCGCCCGACTCTTGGCCCACGCCTCAAACTCGCTCGGATCGTCCCATGCAACGGTGTCGGCGTTGGCGATGTTGCGGAGTTCTTGTTCGAGTGTGGCGATGCGGGCGTTTGCGGCTTCGAGGGTATCGGCGGCGTCGCGCATGCAATGCATCCATACCTCTTTGTCCTGCTTGGCGGCGTAGTTTCGCAAGCGCTTGATCAGATCACTCATTTATGCCTCCGTCGACAAGGGCGCGGATAGCGGCAGCGCACTCTCCTGCGCCGTCCGACTCGCCCTCTACGTAGCTATTGGCCCGACCGTCTTCGGCCCCGTTATATGGCGACCGGCCCTTGTAAAGATTCCAGCGATCAACCTCAAGGTCATCGCAGGCCTTCGCCGCTTCCTCCAGCGCCGCGCGGCGGGATGCTTGGGCTATGTGCAAGACAATCTCAACGTTTAGACTATCGCCCCACATCGTTCCCTCGGGCAATAGCGAGCATGCGCGGTCAAACTCTTCTGGCGTGAATCTAAGGTCACTCATGATCCACTCCGGTGGCTGGACAGTCCATATTGAGAAACGCGCGGATACGCGGCTCAACGGCATATCCAAAGTCTTTTTGCCAGAGGCTGGCAGTTCGAATGCGCAAGGTTTTTTCCTGAGTGATACTTCCAATCTGCTCACGTGAAGCAGTGAGGAATTGGTATCCGCACCCCCAACCTTCTTCCGTCAAGCCGCAATCAAGGCATACGCGCCAAGGCGGGGAATCATCAGTCTCAGCCAAGTGTTTGTGTGCGCAAGCGCAGCACTCGCTCAAGATGACTGCCTTCGCGTCGTCGTACGCTCTGTCGGCTTTCGCTATAGCCCGCGTGATGGATTTGTTCACCCCTCACCTCCGCTTGCTGGCTGCGCGGCGGTCAATCTGGCGAAAAATTCACGAGCATGTTTCGGGAATCCCGTTTCGTTATAAGTGCGCGCAATCTGCCGAAGTTCCAGCAGCTTCTCATCCGTCAGCGCCCGTTCCATCTGTGCTACTGGTTGCGGGGATTCGGCGCGGGCTTGCCAACCTTCCCAGCGGGTATTCAAATAGTCCCGGCCCTCACCGTAGGTGTTACCTTCGCGTAGATTCTTAACGTCGTCGGCAGTGTGGTCCGCGTTCCAGCCATCTTCTTTCATTGCCACGTTCCATATTTTCGCGTAGTCCATCTCAAACGCCGCCCGCTCATCGTCCAGCACCAAGGCAGAGGGCTGCGGTGCGGCATAGACGATGCGCTTATTTCCGGTCTCGCGCTCATAGTCCAAAGCTGTAACATCCCGCCACACATGGCCGTTCTCGTTACTGACTTGGTGGATCGGTTCCCCCGATTGCGCTGGCACGGCAGGGGCCACATTGGCTAGACGATCCTCGATTAGATGGATCGCTCGGAATATCGGATTGTTCGCGCTTGACCATTCCCCAACATCGGCGTCTAGTAGCTCGGCAACTTTGTTTGCGAGTACGGTGCCCATGTGTTCAAAGCTATCGCGCTCGTCAATCAGTTGAGATATTTCGCGCTCGTCCTGCGCATCCGCCGAGGTGGCGGCAGGGGATGCGGCGAATACTTCGCCATCGAGCGGTTCAGTCGGTTCCTCGAAGCCCGGCAAGCCACCAAGCAATACGGCCTTTGCGATACTGCCGTCTTCGATCATTGTGCAATCATTTTCCTGCTCGCTCATTAACCAGTTCTGCGGTTCGCCGCTCACAGTGTCGAACTGCTGATGATCGTCGTCGATGTTGAAATGGTGGCCATGCGCATAGAAGCGCAAGGCGTCGAGCACCGACTGCGGCAACATCTGCGCCACGGCAGGCTCGCTCGCAGATAGCACCGGCACAATCACACCAGCAATGCGCTCGCGAAGCTGCTGCGCATGCCCGTACTCCTTGGCTATGTCGCGCAACTGATTCACGATCGCCGCGATTTCATGGTCTTTCATGCTTTACTCTCCCGAGAGTCATCAGATGAAGTAGATCGAAAATTCCACTTGTCCTTGGCATCAATCTCAGCGTCCTCGTCGCTCCGCCAGCATTCTTCGCTATGCACAACGGTATCGCATGAGTTGCAATGGATTTGGCCAAAGAAGGTCACGGCATCTGCCTGCTCTGCGGTCCAATCAAGATCGGTGCCGCCGCAA
Organism: Paraburkholderia sediminicola; assembly: GCF_046026855.1. Classification (GTDB taxonomy): domain Bacteria; phylum Pseudomonadota; class Gammaproteobacteria; order Burkholderiales; family Burkholderiaceae; genus Paraburkholderia; species Paraburkholderia sediminicola_A. The sequence goes on from NZ_JAQQET010000016.1 coordinate 73,780, forward strand.
AACGGGCACGGCTTGAGTTCATCACTCATGTTCAACTTCTCCCTCTGTATATGTTGCGTGAACGGGGCGGGGGTTTGGGTGGTTAGGCCGCAGATTCAAATGGCACGGCCTTGTAATTGCAGACCTCGTCGAATTCATGGTTCGGGAATTCGTCCCACGCAATGCAGGCTTCGCAGTCGTTATCGCCATAGTCATGGTCGGGATGCTCGGCGCACGGTGCGGGTTTCGTTTGCACGTCGCATTTCTCGACGGTATGCGAAACGACGCCCGCAAAGATTTGATCGACCTCTTCACTCCAGCCTTCATCGCAATAAGCCGAGATTGCGTCAGCCATGGCGTTATCCCGTTCTTCCTCGCTATCAAAGAAGACCGATTCGCCCTGACCGGGATCGGTATAGAAGAACCGGTGCGTTGCTTTCGGCCAATTTGTTCCGCTCATGTTCTGTCCTTCGAAAAAGAGACCGTCATACAGACCGGCCTAAACACACGGCAAGCGCGGGGACCAATAGCGCTTGCGGAATTCGGGTAAATCAGGCGGCTTGAGCGAACGTCATGCGCTTGTACGCAGCGCGAGCCATGCGCACATCGTTGGCGCAATATGCTGCGACTTCGGCGATCTTGCCGGCGACTACGTAATCCCATACCTTCGAACCGTCAATGCCCTCAGTCTTGCCAGCGATTCCGAGTGCGCCACAGAGCCGATCCAAGCCAACGGAACCCTTGAATCCGGCCCAGCGCGTCATCGTGTCAAAAACATAGTCATCCCATGGCCGGGCGTGAAACGGGATGATTGACGGCGGCTTGATGCCCAGCACAACCGCGCGCTGAAAGATGAACCGTAGATCGAACTCCGTTACGTAGTGGCCGATAAACACCGGGCGACGATCGGAGCTAGGCGTGTACACATCCTTGATGGCATCGAACGTAGCACGCAGAATCTTGGCTTCGTCGTTTGCCCAGTCCTCGGAATAGAACGTCACTGGCTCGGCGTCATTCAGTGCAATGCCGATCACCGCGATTTGACCGGACCCGCCATCGAACGAAGTCTTGCGCCATTGCTCCTGCGCCGTCTCTTCGAGCTTTTCGTCGCGGAAGCGCTCTACCCACATTTCGAGCGCTTTGTCCTTCGACGTATATTTGATCTTGTCCGGGTCCGTCATGCCCAGTTCGGCGCAGGCCTTTTCCTTCGTCATCGTGGATGGGGCCTTGAAGTTCTCGCGTAGATCAGCGCGGATAGCTTCGAGTATTGCGGGATTTTGCGAGGGTATGGTCTCGATATCGATCGTCACATCCATTGCTGCCTCCTTAAATAATTGACCAGGCCGCGCGGGCGTATGCCTGGCGGAATGGCACATCGTCATCGAACCCGCCACCTGCCGGCGGATCGCCATAGTCGTAATCCTGATGCGATGCCGCGGCAGGGCGCTTTTTCATCGGACGGTCGGCCAGTTGCGCAACTCGCAGTGCCAGCGCCTCGGGCTTCGTCTTGCCGCTCAGGATTTCCGCCGCCACCAGTTCCGTGCCAGCTTCGAACACGCCCACAAGCTTTGCAGCCCATGCCGTCTGACCTTGATTCTTGCGGCTTTCCTCTTCGGTCTTTTGCAGCAGGAAACCAATCGGCTTGTTTGCCAGTTCGGGAAATACGTTCCCCTGCTCGGTGTATTCCTGCTTCGTATCCTTGTTCCAACGTTTCACCGGGCCTTGCACCGGCTTGATGCCGCGCAGTTTCAGGCACGTCATGAGCGCCATCAACAGGTCGTAGCCGGACAGCTTTTCGCCATCCTTCTTCGTTGTGTAGACGTACTGGCGCGTCTCGCGGCCATCGTTGGCTTGCAGGTTAAGCACGATGCCGCGCGTCCCCGTCTGTGCCTCGATATCCTCGGCGTAAAGAATCTTGCCGATGTACTTGCCGGTTTCGTTGAGCCACTTACCGGTGGAATCGGCGTTCATCGCGGCTTGTTTGTCGAGTTGATACATTTTTGATTTCCTTTAAGCTGCTTGCTTGAGGTCGTAATACGCCGTTATGGCTTCATCCACCATCGCGAGGTCGTTCTCGATATGGTCAGATTCGAAAAGGCCGAGCGGACTCTTTACCGTGTCCTGACCGTTGTTTTTGGTGCTGAATGTGTAATCACCGTTCGTCACACCGGTACGCAGAACGATGGTGACAAGCCCCTCCATGACGATCTTTTCGTCCAGAAGCTTCCCGATCGTCTTAATCTTGGTCTTGCCAAAATCGTCCGTGCTGGTGTGACTCAGGATGTACACCCGCTTGTGATCAGGCAGCGCACTGGATGCCATGAGAATGTCCCATGCGTGGCGGGCGATCTCGTTGTACTTGGCGAACGCACCGTTACCGGTTTCAACATCTGTCACCCGGCGCATGAACTCATTTGCCAGGCAATACTGGAAGTCATCAAGCACGATGATTTCTTTCTCGGTGCGCTGCATGGCGGTCACGATGTTCGCGCTGTTGTCTGTCACGTAGATAGATCCACCCTTACCCTTGACGATTGGCTTCCACCCGCCAGAGCGGAATGGCAGCGGTTTCTTCACCGCCTGAATCAAAAGCGTCTTGCTCGGGTCCAGATTGCGCAAACTGGTTGTCTTGCCGGTTCCGCTCTCGCCGATGATTAACGTGGCTATGCTCACTTTCTGATCTCCTGTCTGATTGGGATTCGTGCCACTCCAGATACTCTTGCTGCTCCTGCTGTTCTTGCGCCTGACGATAATCAGGCCCATCGTCGGAGGTCATGCGGCTTTCTCCTCTTGCGCCCAGAATCGCAGGCCAAGCCAATGGCGCACGACTGCGGGCGAGACGTTGTAATGATCAGCAAGTACTGCGATGATTTCCGTGGGCTCGGGCCCGTTCTGCTCAAACTGAACCCGCTCTCTGCGCTCACGCTCAGCCTCTGCCGCTTGAAGCGCTTCCGCCGCCTTAGTCGCTTCCGCACGCTCTGCCGCCACTGCCAATTCCTGCTGCCGACGCTCCTCCGCAGCAACCCGCTCCGCTTCGGCTGCAATCGCATCCTGCTTCTCGCGCTCGACACGCGCGGCTTCGTCGGCTTGGCGTTGGCGCTCTGCGTCAATCGCCGCTTGTTGCCGGTCAATTTCCTCTTGCTGGGCGCGCATGCGGGATTGATGCGCTTCCTGCTCCGCCCGCATTGCCGCCGCCGCACGCTCATTGGCTGCCCGCTGCTCCGCTTCTGCTGCCTCGCGTTGCTCCCGTGCCTGCGTGTCGGCCAGAGCCTGCCTGTCGCGCGCCAGTTGCGCCTGCGTTTCGATCTCGGCGGCAAGGTCTTCGAGGCGTTTGGCTTCGAGCCTGTTTGCTTCGGCGACGCGCTCGCGCTCAAGTCGATCAACCTCCGCTTGCCGCGCTGCTTCGATTGCGGCCTGTTCGATTGCAAACTGCGCCGCCTGCATTTCCCGCAACTTCTTGACGGCGTGATCGCGCTCAACTTGTGCTTCGCCGCTGAACTCTTGCCACTCCTCAAGCGAGATGACTGCCTCTGACATGGCATCCGCAGCGAGGCAAATATCGGAAGACGGCGCACCGATGTAGCGGGCAGGAGCGTTCCGCATAACGTCGATCCTCGCCCGGATAGCGGCGATGCGTTGCTGTTCGGCAGCGAGCTTGGCTTGCTTCTCGCTTTCCTTGCGCCCCTCCTCCGCTTTTATCTCTTCGTCAAACAAAGTCTCGAGCGGCAACAGCGTTGACTCGATCTCGCCCTGTCGGCTGTCAAGAAGTTTACCGATCTCAAGGATTGGCGCCTTGCGGAGTTTCCGCGCTTTCTCGCTCGCTACCCGGATATCCCGGAACACGGCGCGATGTTTGATCGCTACGGCCATGCCAGCCGTGGTCTTGATGTCGTATGCGACTTCGCGGACAGCATCAACCGCATCCGCGTACTGTTTTGCGAACGGCTCAAACACCAGCTCGACATACTTCGTCGGCTCGATGGTGATTAGTTGTTGCGGCTGCTCGGCTGCAACCAGTTCAGTGGATTCGGTCACGACGCCTCCTTTTCTGTTTCGGCTCGCTGTGCGTTGAGTTTGAATGCCGCTTGCAGGCCGACATGTGCGTCAATCTCTGACGAACGTACGAACTCCATCTCGTAGCCGTCAGGGTAGTGTTCCGCATACGTCACATGGCGGTCGGGACGACTACCCGGCGTCACGCCCAAGTCACCCACCGCGAATCCTTCATGACTACAGTAGTGACTGCCCAGGATCGTGCCGTCTTCGGCCATCGCATAAGCCGGACCATCGCCACCACCTACCACGTTCGAGAACACATAGATTTTTGCTTTCATCGGGCGCTCCCAATGAATGCCGACCGCACCGGATCGCGCGACGAAAAGAACGATTCCCGAAACGCTTCGTTTTCCAGTTTCTGCGCATCCTTTAATGCACGATCTGCTTTTCGATTGGCATCATCCAATTTGCGGCGTGCTTCGATGCGTTCCTCGCAAACTTGCTGCAAGTACGCCCGAGCACGGCGGCGGTCATTCCATGCAAAGAGTCGGTGAAAGAGTTTCATGTCATGCTCCCAAAATTTTCACAAGAACCAAGCCAGCAATAGAGATCAGAGCACCCGCCGTGCTCCACATTAGAATCTCTGCGTGAATGTCGCGCTGCTCGGCGGCTAATGCGGCTTGGCCGGCGTCAGATATGGTCACGATCACGTCCTCGGTTTCGTAGTAGGTCAGCATGCTTCCCTCGCCTCAATCATTGCGTCTGCATACTCGTATGCCCACTTGGCGAGCTTCGGAACAGCCTTTGCACCGCAGTTCTCACCGTCTTTGTTGGGAAAGCCGATCAGTGCTGCCAACGCCTTTGCTGCGAAGTAGTCGCGCAGCGTCATGCCTTCAGGTCCGGCATGCAGATAGTCCGGATGCGGAAACGCCGGTTGTAAGTGCTCTGCTGATTTCGGGTCCATCAAATCCCCCTGTGTTCGTCAAACAGCGATACGTGGCAATTCGGCCGCGCATACCGCCTAACCGCCGTCGCCAGATCGCGCGAATTGGCGTCGAGTCGATCCCAATAGACGTCATCAAACTGTGCCGCTCTTTGAGCCTCTGTCAGCGGTTCCGGCCTTTCTTCTGCATCTGCCGTCAGTAGATCGTCGTGGTAGATGCTGGTATCTATCAGTGTTGCCATGAAGGACTCCTATTTGTTTGGCAAGGCTACTCGCTGCACTGCGCTTACTCGTACTGCCTTCCGCGCAGAATCCGCTTTGGCCCTGATGGGCGATGACTGCCGGGGCGGCGTTCCCGGTACGTCCCTAAACAGCAGGCTCAGTCATCGTTCATCAGGGCGCCAGGCTTCCAACCTGACTTGCGGCTATTAGCTAATACGACAGCGGCCGTCGCTTTCGGGGAGTCAGCAACTACAGGTGAAGAACGACCCGCGATGGTCTTCCCCAACCTTTTGGCCGGTCACCACTTCGTAGTGTGGCCAGAATTCATCGGGAACCGATTCACCTTCCAGCAATCCGCCGAAACAGAGGTATTCGCCCCAACTGCCACGCTTCCTGCTATCGACCCAATCGTGCGCGCCCTCCATCAACACGTCGTAGTGCAGGCTGACGCTATCGGCGAAGTTGCGGATCCATTGCTCTGAGGCGCTGTACTGAGGCGCGGGTGCCGCATCGATGGATACCGGGAAGTCCGGATGTTCCCAGACGTGCCGCAGAGACGTAATCTGGCGTGGGTAGACGACTAGCCAGAAGTGCTCTCCCTCACCAACTGGCTCTTTCAGGAAGGGGTCTACGATACCAACCAGCTTCACCCCATCCGTTGAAGCAGTTCCGTCAGGCAACAACCCAACGTCATCGCCGGGTTGAAGGAGATGCGCTGCAATCACCGGCTCAACCGCTAGGTGAATCGCATCCCGCTTTTCGTTCTCGCTGATGATCGTGCCCAGCGTTTCCAGTGCATCTGTTGCGACGCTGCGTTTGTCTGAACTCATGTCACTCACCCCTCAACTGTTGATCGCCCCGTTTCGCCTGCCGACACATCGGCACCACGACTACTAGCAGCGCCAGCGCAAATACCAGATAGACGCTGGCGATTTCTTTGACTATTGGCGACATAGCGCTTCCTTATGGCAGACAGAATTGAGAGCCGCCGCAGACACCGGTTACGTTCGTGTCGTCTGCCTGCAGGTCATTGACCCACCAGCCGTAGTCGCCGCTGTCGTATTGAGCGAGAGACAGGCACTCAGTTTTTCCGCAGCCCCGACAGGTGAAAAGGATCGTTTCATCTTCCTCGGGCTCGCTGCCCTGTTCGCTGAACCAAGCGCCGAATTCCCTCACACTGCCTCCCACCATTTCACGCAGTAAATCACCTCGTTGCAGCGCGACCTGGCTTCGACAACAGCTTCTCGCCCGGCAACATGATGCTTGGCCGCTGCCGTCATTGCCGCGATATGCGACGAATAGAACTCGGTTTTGAATGGTCCGTTCATCACAACCTCCTAGCACCAGACGATTCGCGTCAGGTCCACGACTCGCCGCTCATACCAAGGCAAGTCACCAATTTGCCCCCACTCCGAATAGTTCGAATCGTGGAGGATCAGGAATGTGTGCATATGGTCTCCGTCAGATACTTTCTGCAATTCGCGCTGCGGTGGCTGGTTTATTGGGCGCCGATGAATTCGGCGATGCGGTCGGCGACTTGGTTGGGCGTCGTTTTTCCGCCAGTCGTATATCGCCAATCAGCAAAGAGTCGCTCTGCATCATCGGGGATTACATCGAAGAACCGCTCGACCGCACGCCAGCCACACGCCCCTCCAAACACGGGGTCGCGCATGATTCCATCCCACTTGAGCCCCTGTTTAATGAATACTGGACTCACGCAGGCATGCCCGACCGCGCACGCAGACGTCCCACAATTCCAGACTTCCAGATTGAACTTGACCTCACCCTCTGGAGGCAATCCCCGCAGCATCGTGACCATCTGCTCAAGACGTTGTTTGTGCATGGTTTGCTCCTTAGAACGCGCTCTCGTATTCCTGCTCGCGCGCTTCAAGATATGCTGCGTGAGTTGCCTTGCCGATCTGGCAGAGCGTCGGCGACACGCGCATATGGCCGTCACGCGGGTGGAACTGGGCAACTGATTCATTCAGGTAGAACGACATGTAGCAGCGCTTGGCTCGGGCCTGCTCTTTCAGTCCTATGTGCGGCATGTACTTGCTGCGCGCCGAGCCACCAGTCCACTTGGCGCCCTTGCCGCGACCCTTGCCACGCGACACATACGGGCCGATACCCGCCAGTGCTTCACGTTGCGCCGAGCCGCCCAGGGCCATAGCCGCAGCAATAGCGGCCATCATCATGTGTGCTCGTGCGAAAGCGTTGCTCATTCCATTCTCCTTTCAGTAGTACTAACGGCGACGCATAGAGCGACGCGCCTGGTTATCTTTCGGTAGCCTCCTAGCGGGAGGCATCCCATTTCGCTATGGCCTATCGGCCGGTCGTAAGCCCCTTTATCCGCAGGGCGAGGAATGCAAGTCTTCGTGAATGGCGCTGTGGCCGGTCGCTACACCGACTGCGTTAAGGGTGGGCGTTTATCTGGCTAGGCCGAACCTATCGCTGTGGGGCAAAATCCACCGCGCCTTGCGTGTCTGCGATTACTTCTTTCCACGCCGCACAACGCCATTCACGAAAAACTGCTACACATGCAGGGCCAGTCTGTATTCCCGGCCCCGCATGTCTGTTATCAATCTCACCGTGGATCACTAGCCGAGCCACCACGGTTTGATAGCCTCGGGTCTTTCATCTGGAGTCGAGGGTTGCGTCCAGTGCCTATTACCTTGCGGCTATCGGCATGTACGGCCTTGCGGCCGGTTTATCACTGACTTTTTGTTAAAGATACAAACCACATCCAACTCTGTTGGGGCGGTGTGCTGCGGTGCTATCTACATCGGTAAAGATCGAGGCCTTACCGCTGGAGACAGTCAAATCTTTTCGGCTTCAACCCGATCGATCGAATCCGTGTACTCTGCCGACGACTTGAAGAGCCACATTGCCGTCGATATCGCCATCGCCTTGCTGTCTGCATTTACTGAGAACACCCACGTAGGGTTCGTGTGGTATTCGCCACCGTAAATCATCACAAGCCATTCGCGCATTTCGATCTCCAGTCAAACCACTATGTATTGCGCCATCTTTGAGCGGGCCGGGTTAATGCGTGGAAACCAGCGTGATGCCGTACATGTCGACACCGAGCCGATACAACTCGTCCTCTCCGGTGACAACTCGTTCTGAAAACACGCAGATGCCCTCGGCATCGACGGCGAAGAGGCGAAACGCGTACTGGCTGATACGGACGGCCGAAGTCGGCAACACACGACCGGTGTGCTTCTCAACTGCAACTCGCACTTTCTCGGTCTTGGCGACCCTGACATTCCAGGCAATCACCGCGGCATCCGTTTCCGACAGCGATTCAATCCCGCTAAACCCCGCGCCAAATTCAGATCTGGCTTGGTTGAGGGCGACTTCGACGTCGGAATCGGCAAGCATCTTCACCCACGACCCATCGCCAAAGGTCACTTTCCAAACTCGACGGTCTGCGTTCATCTCGCCCCCCTTGTTCCCGCATCTGCGGTGTGGTGTTGCGTTGAGATGAACTATAGGTCATTTTGTTCTATCTAGCAAAGCATTTTGCCCCACGCACGACCACAAAGATATTTATCGACTTTGCGGTATCAATAGCACGCGAATTTATGGACGCAAAAAAGCCCGCGCGTGGCGGGCTCTTCTTCTCAGGTTCTGGCCAGGTCTATTTATTGGTATAGGCAGCGATGGCTCTCCCAGCCATTAAAAGGTGATACGAAATTGTATCGAGTAGATCGTCTGGAATGGGCGGTGGTGTTGGCTGCTCATGCTTCAGTGTCGCCTGCGCCCGGTATTGGGCTAGATCGACAACTGCGCTATTTCCTGTGTTTTCTTTCATTGGTGGTCCCCGGGGAGTCTGTATGTGTCGATACCCTTGTTTGCTCGAGTTGTTCAAGCATTTGGGCTCGCACAGAGCCAGTCTGCAACTCAGTAGCCGCCGAAGAAAGTAAGAGCAAACCCGTATGGTAACTGAATGTTTTGTGGGCCAGATCGCCAAGGCCATCCAGGCGCTCGACACACAGAATAAGACTTTTTGCTTCATCGCTTAGAGCGGACTTATGGCCGCTGATTGATGAATCGATGTCCCATTCGTGATCGAGCCACCCCTCTTCTTTTTTGAAGGTTACCTCGATCCGACGCGCGATATCGTCGCCGATCCCGCGGCGCGGATTCGGTCCTCCCCATGAATTTACCTGCTGGGGCGTCATCAGATCGCCTGTCGCCTCGGAAATCTTCTTTGCGAACGCAGCCGGACCGTCCTCCCTCTCAATCAGGGCTCGCGCGTTCTCGTAGCGTATTTGCCTGCATGTTTTCATGCCTCGACGGTACTCGCTTCGATCATTTTGATAAACGTGCAAAAAGTTTCACGATGTAGGTCTTTTTGTTCTATCATGTCTACGTGATCTAACTGATTGGTAGCCACATGGACCTCCGAACTTACTTTCTCATTACCAAACGGGCGCAACGCGAAGAGTTCGCTAACGCATTGGAGGTCAATGTTGACTACCTCTACCACTGCTCCAGAGGCAAGCGCAAACCAGGCTCCGAACTCTGTAAACGAATCGTTGCCCTGGATTCGCGATTCACCCTCGCTGAGTTGCGACCCGACATCTGGGGCAACGGCATCGATGCTATGGCCGCAAGCGATGACGTACAGAGCCCCGTTGGTTCGGTGCCAATCAAGAAGTCGACCAAGAAAAAACTGTAAAGGCATTCGTAGTCCAAAAATTTAAGCGATGACTAGATCATCGTTTTTTTGGGGACAAAGGGGATAGTCAACCTCCCTCAACCATAGGCAAGCATTCGCAAAAGGACCGTAGCAATGCAACGAGAGATGCCGTTTCTCTTACAGGTAAGTGACATGAATAACGCACCTGACGAACTCATCAAGAAGTGTCGGCATGGTCTGGATGCAATTCGTCTTTGCATTCAGTTGTCCGGCCACACGCATGAGTTTCTGTGCAACGAACTGATTATCGATAAGGGTCACTTCAGCCGAATCATGCAGGGCAAGGCATGGTTTCCGGACACGAAGCGAATCGAGCTTATGAATCTTTGCGGAAATCGCGCACCGGCTCAGTTCGATGCGTTGATGACTGGCTGCGAGCTGGTCGAACTTTCCAAGGACGCAAAGATTCGTGAGCTCGAGGCTCAACTGGCTATGTTGAGGACGGCAGCATGAGAGCCTTTTTATTGTTCTGCGCCACCGTCTGGATCGGGACAGTGATCGTCTGGACGATTGGCGAACTTTGCGGGGTGCTGTGATGACCGTTTCCGAACTGATCGAAGAACTGCAGAAGTACGCGCCGCATCATCGCGTGTTCATCGAGTTCCCGGATTTCGGAGAACCGAACTCATGCGGCTTTGCTTCCAGCATTGCGAGCGTCGCCGATCTTTCTGCCCAAGGCGATTGCTGTGTCGTGATTGATGCGATGGGAGGCGTGCGATGAAACGTGATCTTTTCAACGCACCTTCGCCGACGTGGATCGAGCAGTCCGAACTCGCCAGCAAGATCGCGCGCGCCAAGAAAGCCGAAAAGCCCCAACTGGTGGCTCTGCTGTGCGCCTCACTCGCACGCATGACGGAAAAGCCCAAGCATCGGAGGCCGCTGTGAATGCACCTCGCCGATTGTCCAAGGCCGAAACGCGCATTGCCAAGGCGATGGATTCGCTGGTCAAGAAACTGCCGGCCGACGTCTTTCCGATCGCCGATCCTGACCTTGCAGCGCTGTCGGAATTGCTGCACCGGATGCAGATGTGCCAGGAAGATACACCGGCTACGCGAATGGCTGGCGAGGCTATCGGGCGGCTGCGTGCTTATTTGATTAAGGGGAAGTGAATGGCTTGGGGATTCGTCTACGTGTTGGGCAACGACTGTATGCCGGGGATCTACAAGATCGGCATGACCGAGAAGGCGCCGCAGGAACGACTTGAGCAATTGTCATCTTCGACGTCCGTCCCGGAACCGTTCTGGATGGCGTTCTATGCCCAGGTTAAAGGAGCGATTGATGTTGAGCGGGCCATGCACGACAAATTCGATGAGCATCGTGTCAACCCGTCTCGAGAATTCTTTCGAGTCCCCTTGCGCGCTCTCCGCGATGCAATTGAGTTTCACGCGGAGCCGCCGATGATTCATGAAATCGCGTTCGAACCCGAGGCGTTTCTTGAGGATCGGGAAGAAAGGCGTCAACGTCGATTGCATCACTTCTTGGGGCAAAACCCCGATCCGTATCAGTGGGAAAAACACCGCGGGTTTGAATAAGGCGGACGCGTGTCAGATGCATCACCGCAACTCGAGAACGGTTATACGAGGCTCGCAAACGAACTTCTGGATGCGCTCATCAGCGCGGGTCTAACAGCAAGACAATGGGCGGTCGTAATGGCGATCATTCGTAAAACGTACGGCTTCAACAAGACTTCCGATGAAATCGGTCTGTCGCAGTTGTCTGCCATGACGGGTCTCGATAAGTCGAACCTGAGCAGAACCGTGCGCGAACTCGAAGGTGCCAAGGTAATTCATCGCGGCGATGGCACCCATGGCCACACGCTGGGACTCAACAAAAAACACAAGCAATGGGAGTTGTCGAATCAACAACCCAAGTTGTCAAAACGACAACCGTTGTCAGATCAACAACCGGGGGTTGTCGTAATAACAACTCTAGGGGTTGTTGATTCGACCATTCATGGGTTGTCAGAACAACAACCACAATATACGCCTTTAAAAACATCTCAAAAGACAACTCCAAAAGACAATCTTTTGCGCTCGCTCCGCGAACGCTTTGAAATCTTCTATGCGGGGTATCCCAAAAAGAAATCCAAAGGCGCTGCCGAGAAAGCTTTCGCCAAATGCAAACCGGACGAGCAACTCTTTGCAGACATCATGTCTGGCTTGGAGCGGGCCAAGACTTCGGTTGAGTGGTTGGACAAAACCTACATCCCCTACCCGGCTTCCTGGTTAAACGACGGCGGATGGGCGGATGACTACGAGGCGGCGGCCTACACGGAAATGCAGTTGGCCGTGATGGCTGCGTTTAACGAATCACTGGGTGCGTCCCTCGGCGAGGCCAGTGCAGAAGTGTTCGACAAAAATCGCTCACGAGCAATCGAAGACTTCCTGACCTTTAGGCCGAGCGACCAGACATTCTGGCAGCGGTACTTCCCTTGGATCGCCGAGAAAGTCGATGTGCCCCCCCATTGCGGTTTTGATTATCTGGTTAGCCGCGATGGCTTCTCGAAAATCTCTGGCGGACAACACACGAGGAAGGATCAATGAACGCCCCACACGACCTACCCCAAGATCACGGCCTGACCGTCCCGCCACAGGCGATCGAAGCCGAACAGTCCGTACTCGGCGCTCTTCTGCTCGACAACGACGCCGTTGACCGGATTGTCGAACTCCGCGCCGAGCATTTTTACCGCTACGACCACCGCATCATTTTCGAGTCCATCACGCGAATGATCGTGGCTGGTCGTCGTGCCGACGTGATCACGGTCTACGAGGCGCTGGGTACTGCTGGCAAGGATCAGCAGGTAGGCGGCCTGTCCTACCTGAACGCCCTGGCGCAGAACGTCCCCGGTAGTGCTGGCATTCGCCGCTATGCCGAGATCGTAATCGAACGCGCTCAGTTGCGCGGCATCCTGTGCGCGGTCGACGAGATCGGCGCGATGGTGCATAACCGCGCTGGCAAGACAGCATCTGAAATCATCGGCGAGGCACAGGCACGGTTCGAGCCGCTGGCCGAAGCGCGCAGCTTCGAGCCAAAAGAGGTCGGCCCGATCCTGACGAGCATTGTCGAAGAAATCGATGCCCGCTATCACGGTGCCGAACTGGATGTGACGTCAACCGGCTTTCGGGATCTTGATGGAAAACTCGGCGGCGGTCTGCGTGGCTCGGAATTGATCGTTGTCGCCGGGCGTCCTGCGATGGGCAAAACAGCCTTCTCGATGTGCATCGCCGGCCATGTCGCCCAAGGTGGTAGCCCGGTCTTGGTGTTCTCGCTCGAAATGTCCGGCAAGTCGCTCCACCAACGCAACCTGTCCCGCATCGGCGGAATCCCGCTGGGCCATGTCCTCGACGGCAAGAAGATCGTCGACGAAGACTGGGCTCGCCTCACGCACGCCGTGTCGGTTATGTCCGAAATGCCGATGCTGGTCGACGATTCGTCCGGCCTGTCGGTAGCTGAGATCGTGAGCAGAAGTCGCGCCGTCAAGCGTCGCTGCGGCCTGAGTCTGGTTGTGGTCGATTACCTGGGCCTGATGACGGGTGGCACCGAAGAACGGCAAGACCTGAAGATCGCCGGTTACTCCGCTGGCCTGAAGGGCCTCGCCAAGCAACTCGATGTGCCGGTCATTGTGCTGGCCCAGCTTAACCGCGGAGTCGAGCAGCGCCCGAACAAGCGCCCGAATATGTCCGACCTGCGCGATTCAGGCGCGATCGAACAGGACGCGGACGTGATCCTGATGCTCTATCGCGACGAGGTCTACAACCTCGACAGCCCCGATAAGGGCACAGCAGAACTGATCATCGGCAAACAGCGCAACGGCGAGACCGGCATCGTGCGACTCGCCTTCATTGGCGAACACCAGAAGTTTGCAGACATGGCGCCGGGTTATGTGTCGGCACCACGCCATGCACCAGAGAAATCACGTCGGGGGTTTGAATAATGGGCATGAAATCCAGAACCAAAGGCAAGGTAGGTGAACGTGAAATCGCCTCAATCATCTGCGATCTGACCGGCTGGAACGTTCGCCGAAAGGTTAGGCAGTTGGACGGAGAGTCTGATCTCGAAGGCGTTCCAGGCTGGTGCGTCGAAGTCAAGCGGCATGCGACGGCGACGCGCGGTGATATCTCCGCATGGTGGGGCCAGGCCGTCACACAAGCTATCGCCGAGAAAGCAGCGCCCGTGTTGTTCTATCGCAAAAACCGTGACGAATGGCGTGCAGTGTGGGCGCTTCCTGAGCTCGGGGCGCACGGATATGCATGGACTGTGGAAGGTTGCATTGAACTGTGGGCATTCGTGGCCCGCGAGAGTGTCGTCAGCAAGGAGGCTGCATGAGCACACCAAACATCCCGCGCGTCATTGAATACCTTCGCGCACATCCGAACGGCGTTTATGGGTGGCAGATAGCCGGCCACCTCGAAGTAAGCGATAAAAGCGCACACCAGACGATGCTGCTGATGCTCTTGAGCGGGAAAGCTGTTCTCGCGGCGAAAGGAAGAACGAATGCCGATTCTGCCTGGATGCTTCACCAGACGGAGAGGAGTGCAGCACCACCGATTTTCAGGGCAATGGAAACGCTTGGCGCGATCCAGGAAGCGGCGCGCAGACAACTGGCCGTCATTCAAGAACGGGAGACAGCATGAACAAGGCGAAATGGACCGACGAAGAAAAGGCCGTGCTGTTTCTTCATTTCGAGACGGCCAATAGTGTATGTGATCTGGAGCCGATGCTGCCGGGCCGCGACTCCACGACGATCCGAAAGAAGGCCAATGCACTCGGCTTGCACCGCCCTGACCTCAAAGACCTTTCGCATGCCAAATTGCTTGCTGCGATGGGGCAAGAGAAGTTGACGGTGAAACAGATCGCTGAGCGCCTTGGCTATCGTCCGAACTCGGTCAACTTCCTGTTGCAGCGCGCACACGACGAAGACCTTTGCCACATCTGCGACCACCTTCCATCGCAGTTCTGCGGCAAATGCGCCCCCCTCTGGATAGTTGGCGCTGGCGAACACGTGCCAAGTGATTTCGCCATTGAGCGCGAACGCAAGCAAGCCGCAATTGATGCGCAACGCGAGTTGGAGCGTAGTCGACCCGCGCGCCGCGATCCATTCATCGAAGCCATGTTCGGAAGAGCCGCATGACCTGGAATCTTTGCCCCGCCCCGCCCGATCGCCCCGGACTCTTCGAAATCCAGCGTATCGACGCAAAGGGCGAACCTTTCGACATTGCAGAAATTATGCGATGGGACGGCATTGAGTTCGTGAATCGGTTTGGTACGCCGGTACTTCCTGGCGATCTTTGGAGGGATGTTAAGTGAACTTCGCATATGCGGACCCTCCTTACCTCGGATGTGCGGTCAAGTTGTACGGCGACCATCCTGAGGCCGCTGTCTACGACGATCCGGCAGGCCACGGAAAATTGATTGAGCGGATGCGGGACGAGTTCCCTGATGGATGGGCTCTCTCCATGACAAGCGGAAATCTCCATGACCTGTTGCCGCTCTGCCCCAAGGAGTCTCGCGTGATGGCATGGGTAAAACCTTTCGCCGCATTCAAGCCGAATGTAGGCGTGGCCTACGCGTGGGAGCCGGTGATCGTAATGGGTGGTCGGCGTCGCACTCGAGAACAACCGACTGTCCGGGATTGGTGCGCCGTCAACATAACGCTCAAGCGCGGCTTTACAGGTGCCAAGCCATCTGAGTTCGTGTTCTGGCTGATGGATGTTCTGAACGTTCACGAAGGCGATACGGTCGCGGATCTGTTCCCCGGTTCCGGCGCTGTGCAGGTCGCAGTGGATGCCTTTTTCGGCGCAATGAGCGGACAGGT
Source organism: Paraburkholderia sediminicola (assembly GCF_046026855.1). Taxonomy (GTDB): domain Bacteria; phylum Pseudomonadota; class Gammaproteobacteria; order Burkholderiales; family Burkholderiaceae; genus Paraburkholderia; species Paraburkholderia sediminicola_A. The sequence goes on from NZ_JAQQET010000016.1 coordinate 89,440, forward strand.
TCAGGACGGACTTTTTGCTACGGAGATCGCATGACCACTCAATACGAAGTCTTCGGCTACACCACTGATCAACTTGTCGATCTCATGGGCGATTCTGGAATCCACTGCAGTTTAGACCGATTCAAGCAGATCGCCATCGCATTGCAACAGGCGGCGTTAAGGGACGCCCAACGCCGCGCTCTGGCTAACGCCGCAGAGAAGGAAGAAACGAGGGAGGTTGCAGAGTAATGGGCCACTACGCATGCGACATGAGACCTGAATGGTTCGAGCCGAAGAAGAAGGAGTCGCCAAAGGTCACAGACTGGTTCAACCCGCCGATCGATCCGGTGCACGTTGGCTGGTATGAAGCAACCTTCTTCGATGCTGGCTGGACATATGAAGAAAAAATCTGGTGGGATGGTTTCAGGTGGCGCGATGCGCCGGGCGGCTGGACATTGTTCGATCAAAACCGCACATGGCGCGGACTGACGGAGAAAACAACATGATGACTCTTTCGCAATACCACCTCATCAAGATCGCCGAAAAGGCTGCGGAGGTCGCGCAGATCGCCCTCAAGTGCGCCCACTTCGGCCTCAGCGAAATCCAGCCGGGTCAGGCTCTCACGAACGCCGAGCGCTGCTATGGCGAATTGAACGACTTGCTCGCCATGGTGCATCAGTTGGGATCGGTCTCGGGCGGCGAATTCTACTTTAGCCAGGATGGCTGGGCCATGGCGAACAAGTTGACCAAGGTCGCGCACTACCTGGCTTACTCGCAGTCGCTCGGATTGGTGGAGGGTGGCGATGCTTGACCAGATCGCTATCGCGCTCTGTGGCGTTGCAGCGATTTTCCTCTCGCAGGACCAGCGCGAAAGCTGGCGGCGGTGGGCGTGCATTTTTGGCCTGATCGCACAACCGTTCTGGTTCATCGCTACCTGGCGCGCGCAGCAATACGGGATCTTCGCAGTGTGCTTCCTGTATGCGTTCTCGTGGATGCGCGGGTTTTACGGCTATTGGATCGCGGGCCGGTATTGGGGAAATGTGCAATGAGCGAGCGCCAAACATTCAAGCTGGTCCACGCCACCGCGCGCCAACTGGCAAGCCGAGCCGTTATCAATGCGCCGGATGGGTTCGTGTGCAAGATCGAGCCGGCTACCAGATCAATCGACCAGAATGCAAAGCTCCACGCGATGTTTGCCGATGTCGCGCATCAATCGACCTTGCATGGTCGCAAGCTGACGGCCGATCAGTGGAAGGTCATTTTCATTTCGGGCCATGCGGTGGCGACTGGCCTAGGTGCTGACCTATTGCCCGGTATCGAAGGCGAGTTCGTCAATATCCGCGAGAGCAGTGCAAGGATGGACATGAAGCGCATGGCGAGCCTCATCGAATATATGCTGGCATGGGGTGCGGATAACGGTATCTCTTGGTCTGAGTCGGTCGCGCAGGGATACGACGAGCTGGCGAAGGAGTTTGCATGACAGTCCGCAAATATTGGCAGCGCCATTCAATCCAGATGCGCGTTGTGGCATTCATGCTGTTGGTGCTGATTCCGGTCACGCTGCCGGTCATGGCTGCGGCGGTCTATTGGCGGGAAATCCTTCGTGAGTATGCCGATCAATACCGCGACGCATGGCGCGTCCTGATGAGGGGCATCTGATGAAGCGCTCCCCAATCCAGCGCAAAACCCCGCTCAAGCGCATCTCCTGGAAAAGCTCACCTACCGACCCGAAGGACTGGCGCACGCAATTGCGCAGCGGCGGGATAAAGACGCGCGTGAAGAAGCCGACTGTGGCGGAGGGATCGAAGTATCTGGCGGCTTGCCGCGGGGAGCCGTGCTATCTGCGCATCCCTGGCGTCTGCAGGTTGCGCGATCCTGAAGAAACGATTGTGCCGGCACATCGCAACGAAGGTAAAGGAACTGGCCTGAAGGTTTCAAACGAACTGACTTGCCCGGCCTGCCATGCGTGCCATATGGAATTTGACCAGGGCAAGCGATTCATTCGCGAGGAAAAGCGGGAGATGTGGAATCGAGCTTATGCCGAGTGGCAACCGGTACGCGATCGGAAAATGAATCTGCAACCTGAGTTGGAGGCGGCATGAGCGCACTGATGGCTACGTTGCACACCAACGCCCGCGATCTGTCCGGGTTACGCACGGGGCGGCTGCTGGTTTCCCACCCGTCGAAACGTGATGCTGATGGGCATGTCATGTGGCACTGCATCTGCGATTGCGGCAAGACGAAAGACATCGCATCGAACAGCCTGACCCGCAAGAAGCCGGTTCAGTCATGCGGCTGCATGAATGCGACGACCGCGCAAGTTAAGAGGCTCATTGATGGACCATGGAACGAAGCGAAAAGCTACGTCATCAGGGACGGCTAGCACTGCTACAAGACACGTCATGGCTGGTCGAAAGCGGTCGTCAAGCACTATGGAAACAAGTGCCAGTTGTGCGGGTGGGATAAAGCGGGTTGCGATTCCCATCACCGAATTCCGAAGGCGCAAGGCGGCGCACACACCATCGAAAACGGCATGGTGCTCTGCCCTAACTGCCATCGCATCGAACACGAACAAGGACGGGGAGACTGATGCGGTATCTCTCATTATTTAGCGGCATCGAAGCTGCATCGGCTGCGTGGAAGCCTATCGACTGGAAGTGCGCCGCCGTATCTGAAATTGAGCCGTTTCCGTGCGCGGTATTGGCTCACCACTACCCGGAAACCCCGAACCTCGGGGACATCACAAAATTTAAGGAGTGGCCGGATCTTGGATCAATTGACCTTGTTGTCGGAGGAAGCCCCTGTCAATCATTCTCAATCGCGGGACTCAGAAAAGGCATGGATGACCCTCGTGGGAACCTCATGCTTACCTATCTTGCAGTTGTTAATCGACACGCTCCCCGTTGGGTGGTCTACGAGAACGTCCCCGGTCTTCTGTCATCAAACGGCGGACGGGATTTTGGAACCCTCCTCGAAGGGCTGGCAGAACTCGGGTATGGGTTCGCCTACCGCGTTCTTGACGCTCAGTACGTCCGAGTAGAATCACACTCTCGCGCCGTCCCTCAGCGACGCCGGCGTGTGTTCGTTGTCGGATATCTTGGAGACTGGCGACGTGCCGCAGCGGTACTTTTTGAGCGCGAAAGCCTGCTCGGGCATCCTGCGCCGCGCCGCGAAACGGGGAAAGGAATTGCCGCCGGCATTGCTCGAAGCGTTGCGCTCCGTGGTCGCGAGGGCGGAGGAATCGCAGAACTTGGAGGTGAAGTAGGCCTAACGCTGAGAGCATCTGGTGGAGGTGGCGACAAGGCGCACGTCTTGGTGCCGGAAATTGCTCGCGCGCTCACCACGAGTAATCAGAGAATTGATGCGGAGACGGAGACGCTTCTGGTCGCCCATTCCCTAACGGGCGAAGGATTCGACGCCAGCGAAGATGGGACTGGGCGGGGCACGCCGCTTGTACCGATTGCTTTCGACTGTAAGGCGTCCGGCCAGAACGGTTTCGGCGTTGGGGAGATTGCATCCACGATGCGCAGTATGAGCCATTCCAATTCACACCAGAACGGCGGCGGCCATTTGGCAGTAGCTTTTGATCTTCAGCAGATCACTAGCAAGGCGAATCGGTCTCGCGTAGCGCCTGGACTCCCTGCGCCCACGATGGCGAAGCAATCCGATATACACGTAGCTACCGAATATGCCGTGCGCCGGCTAATGCCGATGGAGTGCGAACGCTTGCAGGGATTCCCTGACTCGTACACGAACATTGAATTTCGGCGCAAGCAGGCGGCTGACGGAAATCGCTATAAGGCTCTCGGTAATTCAATGGCAGTCAATGTGATGCGCCACATCGGAAACCGCATTCAACTCATAGATAACCTGAGCATGGAGATCGCAGCATGACCATCAAACTGGACGAACTGGAGAGGTTGGCGAAGGCGGCGACGCCGGGAGAGTGGTCGAATACTTTCGCGCACATTATTGGTGGCCCGAATCGCAGATTGATAGCCGACTTGTTTGGCGATGAACAGATTGACCACGATAACGCCGCTTACATCGCCGCCGCCAACCCCGCCGCAATCCTCGCCCTTGTCGCAGAGGTGCGGGCACTGCGGGCGGATGCGGAGCCGACCGATGAAATGATCCGCACCGCACTGGCGATCCAATGGCCTGCTCTCTATCGCGATGGTCTCTATTCCGAGCATGACGGCGAGAGGCTGCGGGCTGAGACGGAAAGGCGTATTGCGATGATGCGCCGGCAGTATCTCGCGATGCGGAGCGCCCGCAAGGAGAAAGCATGACCCCCATCCTATCCATCGCCCTATTCCTCCTTGCCAGTCTTGCATGGGGCATTCTAATCGCGGGATTGCTGCTTTATTTGCACCGACCGCGCGTCACTGCACCCACTCTCCACCACCGCAGGCGGAATCGGGACCGCCTTCCCGATGTGCATAGCGTGCCGCCGATGCCGATGTACAAGGTGCCGCGCGAGCATTGCATCAATTGTGGTCTGAGCGTCGATCCCCAGTGTGCATGCGAGCGCGGACGAAAATTGCGCGACACCGGGATAGAGGCGTTGGATGCGGAACGGCAAGACGAGGACCGCGTTCGCTATCAGTTTATGGGCACGACGGGGTTTGAAGAATGACTGAAAAAGATGATTGACAGTACCACAAATAAGGACTACTGCGCATTTTTGCTGTACAATTAGCAGTGTCCCAAAGTGGTTTTACACAATATCTTGTGGCGGGGTTCAAGATGACGCAAGACCAGAGTGATGAAGTCGAGCTTTTGCTTCGAATATGGTTCGAGTGGCAGTGCCGCCAGTCAATCGCCATGCACGCGAAGATGTACTACCGGCCCACCGACATGACTTGCCGCCAGTCCGTCACGCAGAGAGCGTGTGATGAGGATGATGAAGCCGCGTATCAGTGGGCTGACGATCAGCAATCGGAACAAGTGCAACTCTGCGTTGACGAACTCACGATCGAGCAGCGAGCTGCGATTTCCACGTCGATGCGCAATAAGTCTAGCGACGCGTCAGTGTGGAGATCAGTGCGCGTTGGCGATCAGCATGCGGTGTATCAGTGGGCAAAGGAAAGTCTGTTCCCGCTGATGAGGACGCGGCATCTTATTCAAATTGAGGTGGCGGCGTGAATAAATGGATCGACAAATGCCATTTTGGTGACTGCCGCGACACGATGCGCAAGATGATTTTGGATGGCGTGAAGGTACAATCCATTGTCACGTCACCGCCGTACTTCGGTTTGCGTTCGTATCTGCCTGATGGCAGCGCAGACAAACATCTTGAAATTGGTCTGGAAGAAACACCCGATGAATATGTTGCCCGTATGGTCGACGTATTTCACGCCGCTCGCGATTTGCTGGCTGACGATGGCACGCTATGGTTGAACATCGGCGACAGCTACGCCGGATCATGGGGCGCACGCGGACGCGGTACCGAAACCAACGCAGCGCGCCCAGACTTAGAGCGGAAGCACGGCACCGCATCGCCAGCGCGCAATGGCTTTCCCGACGCGGGCATTAAACCCAAAGACCTGATCGGCATTCCATGGATGCTGGCGTTTGCGCTACGCGCTGATGGCTGGTATCTGCGCTCCGATGTAATCTGGGCCAAGCCAAATGGGATGCCGGGTAGCCAGGTAGATCGCCCCACATCCTCGCATGAACATGTGTTTCTGCTTTCAAAGAACGCACAATATTTCAGCGACTTCGACGCGATCAAAACGCCGCCGCGCGAATCATCGCTGGTTCGACTTGCCCAAGACACGCAAGCCCAACGAGGCAGTCACCGGGCCAATGGCAGAGGCAAGACGAACGGCACGATGAAGGCGGTATCGGGCTCTGACAAACAGCGCGGCCACTCTCGCCAGCATGCAGGATTCAATGAACGCTGGGACGCGATGAGCAAGGAAGAGCAGCAAAGCATGCCAGCAATGATGCGCGACGTCTGGTTCGTACCGCCAACGGGGTATGACGGAGCGCATTTCGCGGTCATGCCAGAAGAGATCGCCGCGCGCTGTGTGATCGCTGGCAGTCGTCCTGGCGACGCCGTGCTGGATCCATTCTTCGGTTCCGGAACTACCGGCGAAGTATCGTCAAATCTTAGTGGGCACTTCGTAGGATGCGAGCTGAACCGCGATTATGAACCGCTCCAACGCGATCGCCTACGCCAACCTGGATTGATGCTGGAATTCGCCTGAAAAATATTTCGAGCACCTACTTGCATTCTTGTATGTCGTGTGGCAGTATCGGGGTAGGGGCACTGCGCCCAAACAAACCCGATCTTGCGAAAGTCGATCGGGTTTTTCACGTTTACGCCGCCATGCGCTCAACCGCCCTTCCATCCAGTCACTACGGCAATCCAGAAGCCGTGCTGGAAGCCAAGCAAGCCAGTGAGGCACGCCAAGAGCGCCAGGGCAAACGCCCGACCCTCACGCTGAAGCCCCGCGATGAGAACGGCTGGAGCAAGGAACGCCAGCGAGCCGAAGCTTTGTTTGAAATCCCGCCACGGCCCGTTCGTGTGCCGTAACCACTCCGCAGGTGCCGCGCAATACGGCTCTCGCCGGGTGATACCGGCCAGAATTCGAGAATGAAATGGAAGCAAACGAGTTAATCGACAGCATCGAGCAGGACATTCAGCGCATGCGGATTGATGAGGCGTTGAAGGCATCGCTTGTGGCGCGGCTAGATGCGCTTCGGCTCTCAATGGCAACGAGGGTCATGATTAAGCCGTCTGGCAGGAAGTTCTCGCCCGAGGAGGCTATTGAGATATCTCGTCAGGTCATGGAAGCGCATCGTGCCACTCTGCAGGCGTTAGCGAAATGATGGATATTCGACCGCGACAGAGAGAAGGCTGGGACGGCATCGGCGATTGATTCCTCGCTTCCCGCGCCAGCCGATCGGCTCGGTGGATTTAGATATGGGCGCAACCTTAAAGCATCACATATGGGCCGTAATCCCGCTTAATGACCCATGTGTGGGTCTTTCGGCGGCTCCCTCGTTGCTGAGCGGGTACGCCAGTAGCAGCAAGAGATCGAATTGACACCGTTGGGCTACGAGCGGGGTCGAAACGGGGTGTTTTGAGGCCCCGCTGCTACAGATTACTAAATCCGATCCGGGCGCATGCCTGAGTGGTACTCGGTGCGTTTCGGTGCGGGTCAAACGAGTTGGGCCAGTGAAAGTCTGGCGCGTGTTCGGGAAACAGTCGGGAGTAAAGGGGTATTCCGCCCCGCCAGCAATGGTCCTGGGCTCAGATGCGACGGTCCTGATCAGGCCGAAGCCGCCTGCCTTGCGAAACGAGGCGCCTCAAGGAAGTGCACAGTACTTGCACTGGTTGGCTTTGTGCACAGCCGCATGCCAGTGCTCTTCCTTGAGGGTGAAGCACCACCGGTAGCGCGCGCCGATTGGCGGGTATATGCCCATGCGGACCGGTCGCATTAGCCTTCAACTTATTCGGATCCACCATGAATGAACGTGACTTTTGCTATTGGCTAAACGGATTTGTCGAGCTGACCCAAGGTCAAACTCCAAATCCCGCGCAATGGAAGTCCATTCAGGAGCATTTGCGCGAAGTGTTCAGGAAGGTGACGCCGCCAGTTCAGACTGGACCGCTACCTTCGACGCCCGATCCGATGGCTGGAAAATCGCTTGACGATATCTTCCGCGAATATCGGACGACGGTCGCACCACTCGATTGGTCAAAGATGGTTGTGACCTGCTAGTTTCCCCGACGACTCCCCTTCGTCCTGCTCACTTCGGTGAGCTTTTTTACATCGGTGCAGCAATGGCGTCGCGAAAACCCAGGACGCCAGCGTACGCCTACATCCCGTACTTCCCGATTCCAGTATTCGGCGGGAAATTGCTCTTGTGCATGACACGCGAGGAATGGGCGGCTATCGCTGCGGTCTATGACGGCGATCCCGACACGGACGGATGCAAAGGGCTGTCGATTCAATATCGCACGCCAGAGGAAGGCCGGATCTACGCGATCGGGATCTTCGATGGCGCGGTGGATACGTTTGTTCATGAACTCGCGCATGCGGTGTTTCACATCCTCGGCGATGTGGGCGTGCCAGTGGAAGACGGCCAGGCAAATGAATGTTTCGCATATTTGCAGGGCTTCTTGATGAAGGAAGTCTTCCCCGTCTTTCAGGCGAAAGTCTCGTAAAAAGTGGCGCAATCAGGCCAAACCGAAGAAAACTGGCGCGGAGTGTGGCGCGATAAGGGATAACCGTGGATAAGAGCGACTTGCAGAAGGCGGTTGCGCACCACGGAAGTATCCGTGCGGCAGCGCGAGCAGTTGGAATGGCCGAATCGACGTTTCGTGGGCGCCTGAATGGCGTTCAGAGCCGATACGATGAGGCTGAAGCGCTTGAGGCGTCACCGATCACACGCACCGACGAACTCGAGAGCGAGCTTCGCACACTGCGCGCCCGACTGGCTACAACCAAGCGGGAAGCCCTGGATGAGGAATTCGTCAAGCGCCGCATCCTGAAGCTCGCAGAAGCGCACGTCGAGCCGCCCAAGTGGCTTGTCGCAGCGAAGCGCACCAAGGGATCGCCTGGCGTCCCTACCCTGTTCGCATCTGATCTTCACTGGGGGGAAGTGGTCGACTCGTCACAGATCGGCGGCGTCAATGAATACGACATGGCGATCGCCAACAAGCGTATTCGCCGGATGGTTGAGGTCGCGATTGATCTGCTGAACAACCACATGGTGAACCCGAACTATCCGGGCATCGTGTTCGCGCTGGGTGGCGATATGGTTTCAGGCGGCATCCATGAAGAACTCATGGCGACCGACGAACATGAAATCATGGCTGTGGTGCTGGATCTGTTCGGCGCGCTGACGTGGGGCATCTCGACGTTGGCCGATCGCTTTGGCCGCGTGTTCGTGCCGTGTGTGACCGGAAACCATGGGCGTAATACCCATAAGATCCGCGCCAAGGGTCGGAATTACACCTCATTCGATTGGCTGCTGTACTGCTTCCTGGCTAAACGATTCGAGGGTGACAAGCGCATCTCGTTCCTGATCCCGAATGGCCCGGACGCGCTGTACAAGGTTTATGACCATCGCTATCTGCTCACGCACGGTGATCAGTTCAGGGGTGGTGACGGCATGATTGGCGCTCTAGGCCCGATCATCCGCGGCGACCACAAGAAGCGCAGCCGCAACTCGCAGATCGGTGCCGGCTACGAAACGATGTTGATTGGCCATTGGCATCAACTGATCCAGTTGCAGCGCCTGATCGTCAACGGCTCGCTCAAGGGCTATGACGAGTACGCCTACTCGAACAACTTCGGGTATGAGCCGCCGAGACAGGCTTTGTGGCTGACGCATCCAACCCAAGGGATCACGTTCAGCATGCCCGTGAATGTGGATGAGCCGCGCGAGGTTACGGCGTCTAGCTGGGTATCGTGGGCCGCCTAACCTATCCCTCACGATCAAGTGATGGGGTATAGAGCGCCGGGAACGGCATAACACTGAATTCCCATGGGACGTCCCTCAAAACTAACGGACGCGCAGTGGGAGACGATCGGCAAGCGGCTATTAGCCAATGAGTCGGCCGCATCCCTGGCGCGCGAGTATGGCGTCAGCAAGGCCGTCATTTCCGCACGGTTTTCAAAACGCACCGAAACAATAAAAACTGTTGCGAAACAAATAGTTGACGTTGAGCGTTCGCTTTCGTTTCTGAACGTTTCCGAACAACTTGCAGCGCGTTCACTTGCTGATGACTTGAAGGCCATCTCGAATCACCTGACGGGTGCCGCACGGTTTGGCGCCGCCACCGCGCACCGGCTCTCCGGTATCGCCCACGCCAAGGTCGAAGAGATCGATGATGCCGCCCCGCTGGATACGCAAAGCATCGAAACCCTAAAAGGCGTAGCGGTGCTAACGCGCATGGCCAACTCATCCAGTGAGATCGCAATTAACCTGCTGCGCGCCAACAAGGAAACCGTCGACGACCTGAATCGTCAGGACTTGCACCCAGAAGCCGCCAAGCGCATCCGGGAAGTCAGGTCCGGTATGACATGGGTCTACGGGGCGTTAGAGTCTGATGAGGAAGAGAGCTGAGAAATTCGCGCCGCTGCTTAAGCCTGCACGGTACAAGATCTTCTACGGTGGCCGGGGTGGTGCGAAGTCATGGATCATTGCGCGGGTTCTCATCCGTCTCGCCGCACAGAACAAGCTACGCATCCTGTGTGCACGCCAGTTCCAGACCAGTATTGCTGATTCGGTTCACCGGCTGTTGTGCGACCAGATTGAGGCGATGGGTCTCTCTGATCAGTTCTACATCACTGACAAGAACATCTCCAGCCTGACGGGCTCCGAGTTCATCTTCAAAGGGTTGGAGAAGTCGATCCGCGAGATCAAGAGTCTCGAGGGTGTCGATATTTGCTGGGTGGAAGAAGCCCAGGCAGTCACGAAAGATAACTGGGAAATCCTGATCCCGACCATCCGCAAGGAGGGCTCGGAGATATGGGTGTCGTTCAACCCGGACGAGGAAGGGGCCGCGACCTATCAGCGGTTCGTAATCAACCCTCCTCCTGACGCCGTTGTCGTCAAGGTCGGCTGGGAAGATAACCCATGGTTCCCGTCCACGCTGGAGAAAGAGCGTCAGCACATGCTGGCGGTCGATCCTGAGGCGTACGAACACGTCTGGGGGGGCTCGCCGCGCAAGATTAGCGAAGCGATCATCTTTGGCAAGCGGGTGTCATTCGAGACATTCGAGCCGCCAGAAGGCGCGCGATTTCTCTACGGGGCCGATTGGGGCTTTGCTAACGATCCGACCGCGATCATCCGGTCATGGATCAAGGACGAATGCCTGTTTGTGGATCACGAGGCGTTCGGCTATGGCGTCGAGATTGATGAGACGCCCGATCTGATCCGCAGCGTTCCGGGTGCCGATGTGTGGCCGATCAAGGCCGATGGCGCGCGCCCCGAGACGATCAGCTACATGCGGCGCCACGGCTTCAATATAGATGCAGCAGAGAAATGGCCGGGGTCAGTCGAGGACGGCGTGGCGCACATGAAGGGCTTCAAACGAATCATCGTGCATGAACGCTGCAAGCATGTTGGCCAGGAGTTTCGGCTCTATTCGTACAAGGTCGACAAATTAAGTGGCGACATCCTGCCAATCATCGTCGACAAACATAACCACGGCATGGACGCGATCCGCTATAGCCTGGATGGGTACATCCAACGCCGCGGAGCAATGGGCGTATGGGGCAAGTTAGCAGGTTAATTCTCCCAACGGCATTCGAGCCACAAGAAAGGATTTACTCAGAATGTCGCGAAAGAGCAAACAGCCTAATCGGCAAGATGCTGCGCCGGTGCGGACCAATGACTCGTTCGCGAACTTTCAGGCAAACGTCGGCTGGGGCACTAACAACCAGTCGTCGGCCTCTCAATACACGCTGACGTATCAAAGCCGCAACCGGATCAATCTGGAAGCGGCTTACCGCGGTTCGTGGATTGTTAGGGCCGCTGTCGATGCATTGCCAGAAGATATGACTCGCGCTGGTGTGGAGTTCTCGGGACTAGATCCGGAGGACATCACCAAGCTCGATCAGGACTTGATGCGCATGGCTGTCTGGGATGCGCTGTGCGACACCGGGAAGTGGGCGAACCTGTACGGCGGCTGCATCGCTGTCATGTTGATCGATGGGCAAGACCTCTCGACGCCGCTACGACCGGAGACTGTCGGTAAAGACCAATTCAAGGGCCTGCTCATCCTGGATCGCTGGATGATCAGCCCGCCAATTGGCGACGTGGTGACTGATTACGGCCCTGATATGGGGCGCCCCGTCTACTACGATGTTATCGCGGACTATGCGGCGATTCCTAAGGCGCACATCCACTACACCCGTGTGATCCGCCTGGATGGCATGGATCTGCCGTTCTATCAGCGCGTGAGCGAAAACGGCTGGGGACTCTCGGTGCTCGAGCCGATGTGGGATCGACTGATTGCATTCGACAGTGCATCTGTCGGCGCTGGCCAGCTGATCTACAAAGCTCACCTTCGCACGATGGCAGTCAAGGGGCTGCGAGACATCATCGCCGCTGGCGGTCCTGCTGAAGCCGGTTTAAGAGCACAAATCGCCTTTATCCGTCAGGCGCAGACGAACGAAGGCATCACGGTTATAGATGCCGAAGATACGTTCGAAGCGCATCAATATGCGTTCGCCGGCCTGTCCGACATGCTGCTGCAGTTCGCTCAGCAACTGTGCGGCGCACTCGGCACCCCCTTCACTCGCCTGTTTGGTCAGTCGCCGACCGGTCTCGGCGCGACTGGTGAAGGCGAGATGAAACAGTGGCACGAGAAGGTCAAGCAAAATCAGGAGCGCAAGTTTCGAAATCCTCTCCAGCGCTTATTCGCAGTCATGGCAATGTCGTCGCTCGGCAAGCCATTGCCTGACGACTTCGGATTCGAGTTCCGCAACCTTCAGGAAATGTCCGAGAAAGAGAAATCGGATATCGCCAAGGCTACGGTTGAATCTGTTGCTGGTGCGGTCGACGCAAATCTCATCAAGATCAGCGACGGCATGAAGGAACTGAAGGCATCCGCGCCGAACACTGGCATGTTCGGAGGCATCACTGACGAGGCGATCGCCGAAGCCGAAGAGCAGGAAAAGAACGCCCCGCCACCCAGCGAGATGGACTTGCCTGAAATGCCTGATGCGTCGAAATTGACTGGTGATTCCGGCAGCGCGTTGGATTGGATCAGGAAACAGTTTCGCAAGGAAAAGGTTTGACTGGGAGCGAATTCGCGGACGCTAACCGCGACGGATGCCAGAGCCGGGGAATATGCGATTTATCAAGCCCCGAAGCCGGAGATTAGCGCTGGCCGCCCCACCTAATATCTATGATCCTCACTCTCGACCGCAAGCGTGATCGCAACCCGGTCAAGACGCGAGGCGCTGAGCTTCGGTATGGCTCGCAACTCAGGAAGGTCGCTCAGCAGGTAGGCGCGATCATCCAGCCGTTCACGCCCGGCGATATGAGCCAGGTGCCGACGATCGAGCACCTGCTGAACGCCTACGCCGACATGCTCAAGGGCTGGGCGACGCAGACGGCAAGCAACATGCTGATGGACGTGGCGCTGCGGGATGAGCAGACGTGGAAGGTGCTGGCGAAGGATCTGTCGCGAGGATTGCGGGAAGAGATTCGCAATGCGCCGACTGGCGTCGTTATGCGCGCCCTGCTGGCTGAGCAGGTTGATCTGATCCAGAGCATCCCGCGCGAGGCCGGGCAGCGAGTTCATAGACTGACGCTTGAAGGGCTTGAGAACTCAACACGAGCCAGCGAGATCGCCAAAGAGATCATGCGCTCTGGTGAGGTGACTGCCAGTCGAGCGACGACAATTGCCCGCACCGAGGTATCGCGCACGGCAACCACGCTGACGCAGGCTCGAGCCGAGTCGATCGGCTCCGACTCGTACATATGGCATGACTCGGGAGATTCCGACGTCCGCCGGGACCACCACAAACTGAACGGCCGTGTATTCCAGTGGCTAAACCCCCCTGTCGCCGATGAGCGAACCGGGGCGCGCGCTCATCCGGGCTGTATCTACAACTGCCGATGCTGGGCAGAACCCATCATTCCAGATTGATATGTCCGAATCCTGCCAGTGCGACTCGTGCAAGACGAAGCGAAAACCCACGAAAGACTCAGTGACAACGCGCGGGTTTTTCTCGGAGGAACAACTCGGACCGAATCAATCGTTCACACCCGAGGGCTTCCTGATCTGCGAGGACGTGCCAATCGCGCGGATCGGAACGCAAGACTACGCGGGCATTGAACTTCCCGACATCGAGCCAAGTAAGGATGGATTAATCATCGTTGATCGCGATGCTGAGGTCGTTTTTTCCCCGGAAACCTTCGCCAGCCTGATTGGCAAGCCGGTAACCATCGGCCATCCGGAAGGCGAGGTTAATCCTGAGAACTGGTCGGCTTTGGCTAAAGGATCAACGCATAACCCGCGCCGCGGCGCTGGCGACCAGAGCGACCTACTTATCGCAGATCTGTTGATCACCGACAAGTTTGCAATCAACGAAGTCCGCAACAACGGCCTGAAAGGTATTTCGGTCGGGTATGACGCGGATTACGAGCAAATCGCGCCGGGACGGGCGCGGCAAACGACCATCGTGGCCAATCACGTTGCGTTGGTCAGGAACCCGCGCTGCGGGGCAACCTGCTCCGTCCAAGATTCAACCACCTCCCTAGGAGATCCACCCATGGCTGTTAAGAACGGCGCCGAATCCCTCAAGGATAAGTTGCGCAAATTGTTTATGTCGCGCGACTCGGAAGCCTTCGAGAAAGCGCTGTCGGAGGAAGTCGAAGGCGAGTCGGCCAGCGGCGTGCCGGCAATTCACATCCACATGTCGACCAAAGACGCGGAGTCCGAGGAAAGCAAAAAGGATGATGAGAAAGAAGAGACGAAGGACGAAGGTCCGGATATGGCCGAAGTGCTGACCAAGTTCGACGCCCGCCTTTCTTCGCTGGAAAAGTCCGTCAAGGCTCTCACCAAAGACTCGTCTGAAGAAGAAAAGAAGGACGAGAAAAAGGAAGAGACCAAGGATGACGACTCGGAAGTAGACGGCGAAGATGATGACGAAATGACCAAGGATGCCGACGAGGAAGAAGAGAAAAAGGACGACGATAAAAGGTCGACCAAAGATTCCGCCTCGTTCCGCGACGAATTCCAGGACGCCAAAGCGCGCGCTGAAATCCTAGCCCCTGGTGTGAAGTTGCCGACGTTCGACTCGAAGGCTGAAGGCAAGAAGACCGCTGATGCGATTTGTGTCCTCCGTCGCCGTGCCCTGCGTGCCGCGTTGACCAATGACAACGCCGACCTCGTTCGCGCCATCGTTGGCGATGCCGACGTTTCGAAGATGACGTGTGACGCCGCAAAGATGGCGTTCCACGCTTCGTCGGAACTCGTCAAACAGAAGAACAAGACCGTCGCTCGAAAAACGACCGACGCCGCTGCCGAAGCAAAAGACATCAATCAACGCCACGCCGAATTTTGGGCGAACCGTAAGTAAGGAGCCTCTGACATGCCCTCGTTGCAAGCTTATCAATTCCGCATGCCGGCAGGTTTCGCTGGCGATCTCCAACGCGCTGAAGTCGCTACGATCGAAACGCAACTGATCGACTCGTCGACTCCTCCGGCCGTGTTTGGCGTTGCCGTCAAATACGTCTCTGGCAAGGTTCAGCCGATCAATCTTTCTGGCGATACCGCTGCTATCGTGCAGGGCGTGAATCTGCGCCCCTACCCGATCCAGGGTAACGGCACCGACCCGCTCGGCACGTCGACGCCGCCGACTTCCGGCGTGACCGACATCCTCAAGCGTGGCTACGTGATGGTCTCGCTGGGCGGCACGACTGCTGCGGCCAAGGGAGGTACGGTGTACGTGCGCGTCGCGACGCCGTCTGGTGGCAAGCCGTTGGGTGGCTTCGAAGCAGCCTCGGATACAACCAACACGATCGCCATGCCGTCGAACTGGTACTTCACTGGTCCCGCAGATGCCTATGGCATTTGCGAAGTGGCTGTCAATATCTAAATCCCGGCGCCTATCGCCTTTCAAGCCCCGCTCCGGCGGGGTTTTGCTTTTCTGGAGCAAAAACACAATGGACATGTCTGTTCAAAAATTCCTCAAGCGCCGGGAAATCGCTGAAGCGTCGCGGAAGTTCGCTCGCCACTTCACGACCGACGGCATGATGACCTACGATCAGATGACGATCGACTCGACCGGCGCGTTCCTCGTCGGCCAGCTCGAACGCCTGGATCAGACGCTCAATGAGCCGCTGGTCGAATTCACCTGGTCGCGCGATGTGGATATTCGCACCGACGTTTCGCCGGCTGACGAACTCGCTTCGTTCACGAACTCCGCGTTCGCGATGGCTGGCGGTATGACTCCCGGTGGTATCAACTGGATCTCGAATGAAGGCAACGCGATCGCCGGCCCGTCGCTGGACATCGGAAAGACTGCGCAGGCAGTTCGCCTGTGGGGCGCCGAAGTCAAGTACACGGTGCCTGAACTGGTGAAGGCTCAGGCTCTCGGCCAACCGGTTGACGTGCAGAAAATTGAGGCGATGAACCTCAAGCGCAACATGGACCTGGACAACCTGGTCTATTTCGGCGACGCAACGATCGGCACCGCCGGTCTCGTGAATTCTTCGTCGATCATCACTCCGACGAACGTTGCAAACGGCGCGGCCAGCACCCCGCAATGGACCACCAAGACCCCACCTGAAATCCTGAAGGACGTCAACGAAGTTCTGACGACGACCTGGCAGAACGCTGGCTGGAAGGTGATGCCGAACCGTCTGCTGTTGCCTCCGGCGCAGTATGGCTATCTGGCATCGACGATGGTCAACACTGCGGCGAATTACTCGATCCTGACGTACCTGCTCGAGAACAACATCTGCACGAAGTCTGGCACGAAGCTGGAAATTCTTCCGCTGAAGTGGCTCATTGGCGCAGGTGCTGGTGGTACGCCGGGCACGCTGGGTACGGTTGACCGGATGGTCGCGTACAACAAGGACAAGAAGTATGTCCAGTATCCGATGACCGAACTTCAGCGCACTCCGCTGGAATATCGCTCGCTGTATCAGATCACGACATATTGGGCGCGCTTCGGCCAGATCGAGCTCCGCTATTCGACCACGTTCGGCTACCGCGACGCAATCTAAGCGGATGCCGGGAGTCGTTGTAATATAGACCTCTCCCGGCTGTTTTCCGGAGCATACTATGACCCGTATCGCCAATCAGGACTTCACCCTGACCCGCGACGACTGCCGGCCGCTGTATTTCAAGGCTGGCGATGAAATTCCCGCGGAGTACGCATCGCACTGGTTTGTGCTGTTGCACACAGACGAACCGGCTGCTGTCGCGGTAGAACCCGACGAGAAACGCAAACCCGGTCGTCCCGCCAAGTCATGAGCATTACGCCCACTCAATTCCGATCGGACTTCCCGGAGTTCACCGATCCAACGAAATATTCCGATACTCTGATCCAGATGTGGTTGACGGTTGCCGCGTCACTGGTCAATGGTTGTCGGTGGATGGAACTCACCAATATTGGGATTGAGCTGGTCACGGCGCACCATTTAACGATCGCTCTGCGCGATCAGACCGCCGCTGCAGTCGGCGGAATACCTGGCGTCATGACTGGACCTACTTCCGCAAAAGCGGTTGATAAGGTCAGTACAAGCTATGACACAAGTGCTGCCACATTGGAGAACGGTGGTTTCTGGAATTTGACGTCCTACGGCGCCAGATACTTAAGCCTCGCCCGCATGATGGGCGCTGGAGGAATGCAGATAAACGGAAATTGTTGATATGAAATCTGGTGCGAAGATGACTCAAGACAACTTAGCGTCGATCATCAAGGCTATCAGTGATATCGCCAGGAAAGACGTTCTCATCGGCATCCCCGACAGCGATCCAGAGCGACAGGATGGCCCGATAAGCAACGCACAGATCGGGTACATTCAAGAGACTGGCTCCCCCGCCAATAATATCCCTGCCAGACCGTTTCTGGTGCCAGGCGTACAGGATGTGCAGGAGCAATGCGCGGAGCGACTTGGCAAGGCTGCTAACGCCGCCCTTGGTGGCTCCATGCAAGCAGCGGAGCGCCAACTGACGAGTGCCGGCGTCACAGCCGAAAACTCCGTAAAACGCAAAATCAACAGCAATATCCAGCCGGAACTCGCTGACTCGACACTCGAGGCCCGGCGCCGCCGCGGCGTGACACGCAAGAACACGCTTGTTGATACCGGCCAGCTCAGAAATTCTGTCACCCACGTTATCCGGAACAAATAGCCATGCCGTTACTCGACGTAGCCGAAATCCTGCTTGATCCGGATTTCGTGGATAGCCTCGTCTGTGCGCGAATGGTTCAGATTGTCGGTGACGATGGCATTGCGGTTGACACACCAAGTTGCTTGCCATTCTTTGGGGTGGTGACGAACAACAGCGGCGATCTTCTGATGCGGTTCGCCGAAGGATCGCGCATTACGGGGTCTATCACTGTCCATAGCCAGTTCAATCTAATCGCTGGTTCTGATGGCATAGACGCCGATGTCGTGACCTGGAATGGTCGACAGTACACAGTAACGAACTTAGGCGATTGGAGCCGGTTCGGGATTGGTTTTACTGCGGCCAACTGCGAACTGATTCCATTATCCGGCGGATCGAATGGCCAATGATTCCACGCAATCAGGCTATCTCGTCCCAACGGCGCCATCTCCGCCGCTTGAGGATGCAGCGCTTGATGCGGTGTTCCAGCAGATGATCGTTGGGCTAACCAACCTTCCCGGAAACATGGTCCGTCCACGGTGGCAGGCGACGGTCCCGAAGCAGCCAGATCCATCGGTGAACTGGTGCGCCATAGGCGTGACAAATAGCGAGACAGATGCGAATCCGGTGATTACCCATAACCCGGGCGGCAATGGATCTGACACGCTCCTCCGTAATGAAGTGCTGACTGTTCTGGCCAGCTTCTATGGACCGAATGCGAGCGCCAATGCGTCACAGGCTCGGGATGGCCTCTTCGTGGCGCAGAACAACGACATGTTGACGACAAACCTGATGGGTCTTGTTGATGTCGGCAGGAAAATGCCGGCCCCCGAATTGGTCAACCAGCAATGGATCCGCCGTTTCGACTTCGAGATAAGGGTCCGCAGACAGATAGTCCGCACATTCAACATACTCAATATCCTGTCGGCTCAAGCAACAGTCGATTCAGATACTCTGACTGAGCCGATCAACGTCTCGCAGTAACCACCACGCAACGAATTCTGAGCCCGCCATGTGCGGGCTTTTTCTATTGGGATCGCACAATGACGACGAGTCAACTTCCTATCTCCCGGCTGATTCAGGGGACGGTCAATCTGTCGCCGAACGCAGCGCAGGCGCAGAACCTGAATACCGAGTTGATTCTTGGCTCGTCGCCCGTGATCGACGTGGTTGCACGGATGCGCCAGTACTTCAGTTCGACGGCCGTTGCCGGCGATTTCGGAACGACTGCGCCTGAATATCTCGCCGCAGTGGCGTGGTTCGGACAGCTTCCTCAGCCAGCCAATGTGCTGATCGGACGATGGGCGCAAATCGCGACTGCTGCACAACTGTTCGGTTCGTCCCTGTCTGCGGCGGCTCAGGTTATCGCGACGTGGAACGCGGTCACGACCCCGGCTTTCACGATCACGATCAATGGCACGCCATACACGATCTCGCCAGCCAGTTTCGCGGGTGCGGTCAACCTCAATGGCGTCGCCGCACTGATCCAGACCGCACTGGCCGCTTCTGTCTCCGGCACAACGTGTGTGTGGAATTCGAGCTTCGCCCAGTTCCAGATCACGGACGGCGTGACCGGATCGACGTCGACGCTCAGCTTTGCGAGCGCGCCGACCGCTTCTGGCTCGATCACGTTCGCTCTGAATCCGAGCGCAGCGGCAACGATCACCATCGGCGGTACAGCGGTCACGTTTGTCACCTCGTTGACGACGGGCAATCAGGTGCTGATTGGCGCGACTCTTGCCGCGACTCTTGCCAACACCGTCACGTTCCTGAATGGGTCGTCTGACGTCAATATCAGCAAGGCTACCTACTCAGTCAATCAGGCTGGAACGGCGCTGCAGATCGTCTACAAGACGGCTGGTACGGCGGGTAACGCGCTCACGATCGCGGCCTCGGTGGCAACCCCTTCTGGCGCAACGCTCGCCGGTGGGTCGGGTACGGACATTTCCGTCCTGCTCGGCATGACCTCAGTTTCGTCGGGCGCGTACGTTGCCAACGGGATCAACGCCGAATCCGCGGTCTCTGCGGCGTCACTATTTGACAACCAGTTCGGCCAGCAGTGGTACGGCTTGACGGTTCCCCAGGCGGCTGATTCGGATCACCTTGCACTCGCCGCATTCATCGAGTCGACGACGAACAAACACTTCTACGGCGTGACGACGCAGGAAGCTGGCGTCCTGACCGCAGTTAGCACGACCGATATCGCTGCCCAGTTGCAGGCGCTTGGTTTCAATAAGACCTGTACGCAGTATTCGAGCAACAGCGCGTATGCAGTGAACTCGCTGCTCGGCCGCCAGTTGACGGTGAACTATGCCGGCAACAACACCGTGATCACGCTGCAATTCAAGCAGGAACCGGGTGTTGCTCCGGAAACGATCAATGCGACGCAGATCAGCGCGCTCGAAGGCAAGAACTGCAATGTGTTCGTCGCCTACAACAACGGCACGGCCATCATCGAGCCGGCGGTTGTTGCCTCGGGGCAGTACATCGACACCATCGTTGGTCTGGATGCATTCGTGATTGATGTGCAGACGGCGCTTTACAACGCGCTTTATACGAGCACGACGAAGATTCCACAGACCGATCCGGGGATGCACATCCTCGCGACAACCATCGAAGGCATCTGCCAACGGTACGTCAATAACGGCCTGTTCGCGCCGGGTACGTGGACGACTGGCGGCTTCGGCACGCTGAATCAGGGCGACTTTCTGCCGAAAGGCTTCTACGTGTACCAGCCCCCCGTCGCATCACAAACGCAGGCCAGCCGTGCCGCTCGCAAGAGCGTGCCGTTCCAGATTGCTGCAAAGCTGGCCGGCGCAGTTCATTCCGCCAACTTCGCAGTGTCGGTCAACCCTTAATCAAGAGCGATTATGAGTACGTACTCGTTTCAGAATTTCGCGCTCACCCTCACGGGGCCGGGCGGCTCGATAACGCTGGGCAATGGCGCAGGCGATGCCAAGGAGGGTGTGACCTTCGAATTTGTCGAAAACGCCAATACGATGGTCATTGGTGCAGGTGGCGAGCCGATGCACAGCCTGAATCCCAGCAAGGGTGGCAAGGCGACGGTGAGGCTGCTTAAGACCTCAACGACCAATGGCAAACTATCGGCCATGTACAACTTCCAGCGCATCTCTTCGGCGAACTGGGGGCAAAACGTGATGGCGGGCTCGGACATCGTCCGCGGCGAGCAGTATTCCTGCCAGCAGGTTGCATTCTCCAAGTTCCCGAACAACGCCTATGCAATGGAAGCGGGGACGATCGAGTGGGTATTCGACATCGGCATCATGGATGCTGCTCTGGCAGCGGTGTAAGCGATGAACGATACCGTTGAAGTGGGCGGCCATCAGTACCGAATTGGCCGCATCGACGCGCGCAAACAGTTTCACGTTGCGCGCCGGCTTGCTCCGTTGCTCGCTGGTATGGGCGGCGCCCCCGACAGGGGCGAGGGATTTGCTGCCTTCCTGGGGCCTCTCTCTGATGCTCTTTCCGGCATGTCCGATGAAGACGTCGACTATGTGCTGGACGCATGTCTAGGCGTTTGTCACCGGATCCAACCGAGCGGCCATCCCGCGCCAGTCATGACGCGCAGCGGCCTCATGTTCGAAGACATCGACATGGGCCAGATGATCCAACTCGCCATAAAAGTCATCCAGGAGAATCTGGGCGGTTTTTTTCCAGGCGCGGCAGCGGCATAAGCGCGAGCCAATCGCAAAACGTCTCGTTGCTCTCGCTGCCTGACGGTGAGGACTGGCTGCTTCAGCCGGTCATGGAAGGCCTGTGCAAGTACGAATCCCTGATAGATGGGACGCTGTGCCTTGAGGATTTGGCGATCCTTAACGATGCTATTGCCGTGCGCGCGGCCAACGAAGAAATACTCAGACAGCAAGCGGAGCGGGATAGATGAGCGATAACGTGCTCCGGGAGTTCCTCGTTAGTCTTGGATTTACCATCGATGAAGTGTCGATGAAGAAATTCACGACTTCGGTCGAGGCAGTTACCAAGTCCGTCAAGACAGTTGGCCTCGAGGTCGCTGCTGCTGCTACCGGCATTGTTGCCGGGGTGAAGATTATCTCCAATCAAATGGAGAATCTTTACTATGCCTCGCAGCGCACGGGTGCGACGGTCGGCAACATCATGGCCTTGCGTTATGCAGCTGGCCAGATCGGTCTGACTGCAGACCAGGCGCAAGGCGCACTCGAGAACTTTGCGCGCACGCTGCGCCTAAATCCTGGCTCCAGTAGCCTGCTAAATTCGCTCGGCGTCACCGGGAAAGACCCGGCAGAGAAGTTCGATAGTTTCATCGCGAAAGCGAGGATGATGCAGCCATACGTGGCGGCTGCATATGCGCAGTTGTTCGGCATCGACCCCGATACCCTGCTGATGCTCGATCAGGGTCAGGACAAGCGGCTTGCTGCGGAACAGCAGTATCGAAGCAATCTCGCGGCGTTCGGAATCGACCCCAATCAGGCGGCGAAGGCCGGAGTCGATTTCAACAATTCGGTCCGGTCTGTCAAGGACACATTTGCCGATCTGTGGATCGTCATTGAGTCCAAGCTTGCGCCGGTACTGGCGCCGCTGGTAGATGAGTTTGAGCAGTTCGCAGAGAACCATGCAGGCGAAGTCGCTCAAGGCATCGCTGATGCTGTGCAAAGCCTCGCGAACTGGATTCAGAGCGTCAACTGGAAGAAGGTTGGCGACGACATTGCCAGCGTCTATCACGCGATCGGCGGCCTGAAAGGCGTCCTTATTGCATTGGCTGCAATTCAGTTGGCGCCCCTGGTAACCGGCATCCTCAATTTGGTGGCTGCGGTGGCGCATCTCGGTGCCGTGGCTGCGGGTGGCGCTATCGCAGGACTGCTGAAGGTTATTGGGCCTGTTGCTCTGATGTTTCACAGCGAAGGACTGAATCAGGGCGAGGATGATTACCTGGCTAAAAGGCGATCGGGCGCACCAACGATCGATACTCCATCATCGCACCCTGATGAGCAATTTGGTCAAATCATAGAACTTCCGGCGCGCAACGCACCCCGCGGCATCCGCAACAACAATCCCGGAAACATCGTCTACGGCGGTTTCGCCAGGCAGATGGGAGCGACAGGTTCAGATGGCCGATTTGCTGTGTTCCAGTCAATGGAGGATGGAATCAAGGCCGCAATCAAACTGCTCGAAGGCTACGTTGCCAAGGGGTATAACACGGTTAGGTCCATCATCAACCGTTGGGCGCCACCCGGTGAGAATAATACTTCAGCCTATGTCGATGCTGTCGCCAAGAAGTTGGGTATCTCCGCGGATGCAAAACTGAACGGCGATCAACTAGGCGGCGTTGCTAACGCGATCTTTCAGCATGAAAACGGCCGCGCCCTTGGCAATGTCAACTCAATGAGTGGCGCGCGTCTTGGTGCTGGCGGTAGTTCGTCTCCGAGCATCAATATCCACCAGCAGAACACGTTCCACATTCCCGGATCATCAGATCCGCAGGGGACGGCTAGAGCAATCGGCGGCGAGCAAAGCCGTGTCAATGGCGACCTTGTAAGAAACTTCGCTGGAGCATTTAGATGAGCGTATTGGGAAACGCGGTTGCAGCAGGCCAGATACTGATTCAACTGCTAACCCAAAAACCTCAGCGTGGCTTTGATGATGGATCTGGTAATTTGTTCGTCCCGGATGCAACAATCGAAGAGGTCCATACAGACGATCTCGAGATAACAGACCATCCCGTAGAACAGGGAACTGCTATTTCAGATCACGCGTTCAAACGCCCGTCAGAATTGATCGTCACGGCCGGCTGGTCGGATAGTCCCAATAACTCCGGATTGGCTAATCAGATCATCGGTGCCGCAGCAAACGCGAGTTCTGCGCTGCAAACCATCATCGGCGCAGCGCGGACCATTGGCGGAATTGTCGACATGTTCGCCAGCAACGGCTCTGGTTCACCGTCCCAGGCTGCTTATCAGCAGTTGCTCGCGATGCAGGAAAATAGGACGCTGTTCACGATCTATACCGGTAAACGGATCTACCGGAACATGCTCGTCAAGTCATTGGCGACCACAACAGATGCAAAGACAGAGAACAGCCTGATCATCCGCATTGGATGTCGGCAGATCCTGATGGCGCAAACGCAGACTGTGACGGTTCCAGACTCGTCGAACATGGCTAATCCAGAGCAGAACGGGGCGACCGTAAATAACGGCGTGAAATATCCGCTACCGTCGCCCAACATCAATACCACTGCGCTGCCGCAGTTCAATTCATCGGGCCAGCAGGTATGACGACTCACTACGAAATACCGCTGTCACCCGAGCCGCAGACGTTCACCATCGCGCTCGCCGGCACGACATACGGCTTCACGGTAGGCTGGAACGCTCCCAATGCATCGTGGATGATCGACATCGCTGATGCCAGCGGTAACCCGATCCTGTCGGGAATCCCGATGGTGACCGGAGCGGACCTGCTCGAACAATATGGCTATCTGTCATTCGGCTTCGCCCTGGTTGCGCAGACCGATAATGCACCCGACGTGGTGCCGACGTTTGCGACGCTGGGTCAGACTAGCCATTTATACGCGATAACAAACCCATGAGTAACCAGTTCGGACGCAAGGCGAGCCTGATCGTCTCGACTGGTACGCAAGGGCTTGACCTGTCGCAGTTTAGGTTCACATTCAGAACAACGAACTCGGACGCCCAGACGCCCAACACGCTGTATGTGAGGGTCTACAATCTTTCGCCGCAGACGGTCGCGAAGATTGGGACCGAGTTCAATACAATTACGCTTCAGGCGGGATACGAAGCTGGAAATTTCGGCATTATATTTCAGGGGTCGATCAAACAGACGGCAACCGGGCGAGAGCGGAATGTCGACTCCTATGTGGATATATGGGGTGCCGACGGCGATGACTGGTTCAATTTCTCAGTCATCAGTCAGTCGCTATCAGCCGGTCAGACACCGCAGCAAGTCATTAGCGCGATCACTGGAGCGGCATCATCAAACGGAACGCCTCCCGTAAAATTAGCCAGCGATGCTGGCGGATTGATTGCGGGCTCTGTGGCAGGAACTGCTCAGGCACTCTCCCGCGGCAAGGTGATGTTCGGGATGAGCCGCGACTATGCGAGAGACTGGTCGAATAAATATGGCTTTCGCTGGTCGATCCAGAATGGCCAGTTTGTGCTTGTTCCTATCACCGGATATCGCCCCGGCGAGGCTGTCGTATTGTCCTCAACTACTGGACTGATTGGCGTTCCAGAGGCTACGCAGGACGGTGTTAGGGTGCGCGCCCTCCTCAATCCACTTATCCGCATTGGCTGCCTGGTGCAGATAGCGCAATCCGATATCAACCAGATAACGACTCAGCAACAAGGCTTGACCTATAACGCCGCAATTGCGACGGTCGTTACTGCCGCGGGATTTTACAGGGCGATGACAGCCGAGTTCAGCGGTGATAGCCGCGGACGGGACTGGTATGTCGACATGATATGCCTCGCGGTCGATGTGTCGGCAAGCAACCAGAGTCAGTCGGTCGCAGCATCCGGTTAGCGATCAATCATGTTCGGCAGTGTGACGCCTGAAAATGGCCGACCATCACTCATTTTCCCGGACACGACAGGGATTCCACCTTGCCATTTGACATTCACTGGCGTTCCTGTCGGAACAAGCCGGCATTGATAGTCGGATGGCTTGGGTTCTGCCCACGGATCGTATCCGTCTTTTAATTTCGTCAGTTGCCGCGCCTGCTCTGGCATATAGCTTCGAGCAACCCTCGCTCGTCCGATCTCCCTGAATAGCCAGTTCGCCTCGTCCAGTGATGGACAAACGATCGCGCCATCATCGACCGGGCTGATGCCTTTGGCTGTCGGTTGTCTGGGCTCCGACCTGGTGCTTTGTCCGGGCATCGTGAATATCTGGTGCTGCCCGAATACGGGTGCAATGCACATCAAAAGAACGACCACACAAGCGATTGTTTTCATCTGATACCTCATGCTCCAATTAGAACGCGTTAATGATGCTCAGGAAGCGCTTCGGCAGGTATTGG
Organism: Paraburkholderia sediminicola; assembly: GCF_046026855.1. Classification (GTDB taxonomy): domain Bacteria; phylum Pseudomonadota; class Gammaproteobacteria; order Burkholderiales; family Burkholderiaceae; genus Paraburkholderia; species Paraburkholderia sediminicola_A. The sequence continues at coordinate 115,269 of NZ_JAQQET010000016.1, forward strand.
GTGGCCATCAAGCACAGGTCTGGACCGCGCTGCCGGGGATTATAGAGAGTTTCAATGCTGGCGCCGTGACGTGCGTCGTGCAGCCGTCGATCAAGGCCCAGGTCAGAGCCTCCGATGGCTCGATGCAATGGGTGGCGCTTCCCCTCCTGTTGGACTGCCCGGTCGTGTTCCCGCGCGGCGGTGGATGCACGCTGACTTTTCCCATCGCACAAGACGACGAATGCCTTGTCGTGTTCGCATCTCGATGCATCGATGCATGGTATTCGGCGGGCGGCGTGCAGGTTCAATCCGAGTTTCGGATGCACGATCTGTCAGACGGATTTGCGCTGCCCGGGCCATTCTCGCAGGCAACAAAGATCGGCAGCATAAGCACGAACAGCGTGCAGCTCCGCAGCAACGATGCAACAACGTATATCGATCTGAACCCGACTAGCCAGAAGGTCAAGATCGTCGCTCCAGGCGGATTCGAAGTGGATGCTCCGACGAATCTGTTCACTGGCGCGGTGACGATTCGGGGACTGCTGACCTGGCTTGCTGGAATGGCTGGCAGCACCGCAAGCGGTGTCGCCGCGACTATTACCGGCGTCATCAACTTCTTCGGTTCGCTTACTTCAAACAGCAAGTCGATAGATAGCACCCATACACATACGGCGCAAGGTGCGACCGCAATTACCACGCCCCCGGATTGAGCATGCGCTATCGAACTCTCGACGCCAACGGTGATTACACGTTTGGCCAGAACGGTGCCAATTTTCTAATCGATTCACCTTCTGCAGTTGCCCAAGCCATCCTCACCCGTCTCAAACTGATTCAGGGAGAGTGGTTTCTCGATCAGACAGCAGGAACGCCATACAACACGCAAATCCTTGGAACTGGCACGGAATCAACCCGCGATCTCGCGGTGCAAACGGTCATTCTCGAGACGCAGGGCGTAACTGAGATTGTCGACTACGCCAGTAATTTCGAGTCGTCCACGCGTACCTTTACGGTCGCCGCGACAGTCAACACGCAATTCGGCCAGACCACTATCACCCAGGCTCTCTGATGGCGACAACTTTTCCGCTTGCGACGTTGGCGTGCACGATCTCGTCGACGGGGATCAGCGCGCCCTCGTACAACGATATTCTTTCGAGCCTCACCGCCAGTTTTCAGAGCATCTATGGATCCGACATCTATATCGATCCAGATTCTCAGGACGGACAGTGGCTTGCAGTGCTGGCTCAGATGGTCAACGACGGTAACCAGGCCGACGTCACCACATATAACGGCTACTCTCCGACGTTTGCCCAAGGCGCCGCACTCTCGAGCCAGGTCAAGATCAACGGCATCCGACGCGATGTATCGAGCAACAGCACGGCAGTCGTCGACATCGGCGGCCAGGCCGGAACGCCTATCAACAATGGCGTGGTCGCTGACCAGAACAGCAACCTGTGGATGCTTCCCGCATCGGTGACGATCCCGATAAGCGGCACGATTGCAGTTACCGCGACTGCCATGGTCCCTGGCACGATAACCGCCATTGCCGGCGCGATCAACCAGATCAATACGCCGACGCGCGGCTGGCAGACTGTATCGAATCCCGCTGCTGCAGTGCCCGGCGCTCCTGTCGAAAGCGATGCCGCGCTTCGCCAGCGTCAGGCTATATCGACCTCTCTGTCAGCGCAAACGCCGCTGCAGGCGATCATTTCTAATGTTGCCAACACGCCTGGCATCGGCCGTAATGCGATCTATCAGAACGACACTTCGGTGACGGATAGCAACGGCATTCCAGACCATTCGATTGCCGTAGTGGTTGAGGCTGGCGATATTGTTACGATCGCCCAGGCTATAGCCGCGAAGAAATCTCCTGGGACCGGGACTTACGGCACGACCGACGAGACCGTATTCGACCCGTCTGGCGTGCCGATCACTATCAAGTTGTTTGATCTGACCGAAATCGGCATCCTGACGCAGATCACCATCGTCCCGTTGACTGGATATGTATCTACGACCGGCGCGCTAATCGTCAATGCTGTTGTGGCGTATCTGTCGGGCTTTGCCATCGGACAGGATTCTCTGCTCGGCAAACTGTTTGGGCCGGCGAACCTTTCTGGCGATGCAGCAACATCCAGTTCGGGTCTCACGCAGGCCCAGCTCGACACGTTGAGCAACACCTATAACCTGCCAGTGACGAACCTGTATCAGGGGCGTTCCGACATGCTGGTGACGGGTGGCCCATACACTGCTGGCGCGAACGTTATCAATATCGCCAACGTGGCAAGTCTTGCAAACGGCAAATCGATCATCGTCAACCAGACGGATGGCTCGCAACTGACCGCGGTCATAACGAACATCACCGGAAACGCCGCGACGTTCACACCCGCGATTGCTGCTGGCAAAACGATCAACGCTGGCGCGCAGGTTCTGGTTAATGGCGATCTGACTCTCGCATTCAATGAAGGCGCGCAATGCGTTGTTGGTGACGTAAATCTGGTGACGTGATGGATGATTCTTATTTCATTGCGTCCCCAACTTCGGCATAATTATTAATATGGAAGCCGAACTAAAAATCTTTTACGTCTATGCCCTATACCGAGAGGATGGCATCACGCCGTTCTATATCGGAAAAGGAAAGGGTGCGCGCTGGACTCATCATGAAAGATGGGCCAAGCGCGGACGCTCGCATAAAGACAACATCATCTGCGAGATTAAAGATCGCGGGGTCTCTGTGCCGCGTGTGAAACTTCACGAAGGCCTGACCGACATGGAAGCGCGTGCATTGGAAATCGAGTTGATTGCAAAGATCGGCCGATATCCTAACGGTCCGCTGACGAATCTGACCGCGGGAGGCGATGGCGTTATCGATCTTCCAAAGGAAGTTAGGCAGCGAGTTGGCGAAATGACGCGCCTGAGACAGCTTGGCGTGCCGTTATCCGTTGAGCATAGAGCAAAGCTTAGCGCCGCTAAAAAGGGAATTCCATTCTCAGAAAAGCATCGCGAGAACCTTAAAGCTGCTCGGGCTCTGGTCGTAATGAGCCCAGAAACAAATATGGCAAGAAGCAAAGCCATAGGTGCAGCACACAAGGGGCGCGTCATGACGGAAGAGCATCGGCGGAAGTTGAGCGAAGCCGCCAAGCGCCGAATGCAGAATCCCTCTGAATTGGAGAAATTCCGCGCAGCCTCCATCGGCAGAAAGCATACGCCAGAGGCTATAGAGAAGAATCGTTTGGCCCATGTTGGGAGGCGACATTCTACTGAGACATTGGCCAAGAAGTCAGAGGCAATGAAGCGAGTATGGGCGGCACGGAAAGGGGTTTCAGTGGATAAGGTGAAAGATGATTGATATCACGACCTACACTAACCTAATAACATCCGAGCATAACCAACGTCCACGTTTCATGGCGATGGTGTCGTTGTTGGCTCAGTGGGCAGTCGATCGGCAGAACATGCTGGCGTCGATCCCGGGGCTGTACGACATTGACGACGCGGTTGGCTCGCAACTCGACGCTATTGGTCTGTGGGTCGGCGCTTCACGCAATCTCGATCTACCACTGACTGACGTCTATTTCAGTTTTGATACGGCCGGCCTGGGGTTTGATCAAGGGACGTGGCTTGGGCCGTTCGATCCTACGAGTGGCCTCGTCGCGCTCCCAGATGCGCAGTACCGCATTCTGTTGTACGCCACCATCGCGGCTAATAGCTGGGACGGGACTGTGCCGGGTGCATACACCGCATGGAATACCATCTTTGCCCCGCTCGGGTATTCGATCCTGATTCAGGATAATCAGGATATGACCATGACGGTGGCGCTACTTGGGCCCACTCCGGATGCCATCACATATGCCCTATTCACTGGCGGCTATCTCAGCCTGAGACCTGCTGGGGTCGGCATTACCGGCTATTACCTACCGACGCTTCCAGGTGTGCCGCTATTCGGCTTCGATGCCGAGAACCCGTCCATTTCCGGCTTTGATGTCGGCTGCTGGGCGACTCTAAACCGATCCCCATCCCAATTGCTTGGCTTCACGTTCATCCTGGGCGAATCAACGCTCGGTTGAAGTAGCCAACGCATTCGCAAATAGAAACCGCCCTATGGCGGTTTTTTGCTTTCTGGAACTTCGATGCCCACTGAAAACGATTTTCTTGCGTTCGCCGTAGGCGGCAGCGCGAACGTTACCTCACAGACAGCCTACGCTGCGAATACGACCCTTACCCAGGGCGGATTTCAATCGGGTATCGCTAACTCCGCAGATCTGAATAAGGTCTGGCGTCAGTCGAGCATCATGAGTGCCGTGCTTGCACAGTTCATCGTCGCTCGCACAGGATCACCCGCGATAGACGACGGTACGACCGCAACGTTGCTGGCCAACCTTGAGTTATCTTCTGCTGCGGTCAATGGTGACTCGACCAAAACATTCAGCGTCGCCCCCGCCACCGCAAGCACGCATGCCGTCCAGTTCGGCCAGGCGACGAACACGACATCCCCATTGGCCCTGGCTACAACGGCTGCCACGGTCGCAAATCAGGCGGTCAACCTGGGGCAGTTGGCCGCCAGCCTAGCAAGCAGCGGATACTTAAAGATTCCAGTCATCTCTGGCGGCGTGACGCGGATATTCATTCTTCAGTGGGTTCGCAACATAACCGCAACCGCAAATGGAAGCGGACAAGCAACCATCAGCGCCGCCTTTCCAATCACATTCCCGAATGCTGTTTTGTCCTATTCCTATACGCCGGACAACGAATTCAGTAGTGTGGGCGCGCAGAGAATCGCGGCGCAATCACCGACCACATCTGGCCAAAACGTGAATATTGATGGCGTTACGGCCAGCGGTCCTTGTGCGATTTCTGGCTTGATAGTGGGGTATTGAGATGACGAAATTTTACTCTGCAGCGCAGAATGCATTTTTTGATGGCGATCTGGAGGCGGAATATCAGTCTGCGGACACGTGGCCAGCGGATGCGGTCGAGGTGAGTGATGCCGTATTTCAGGAGTTTGGATGTAGCAATCCTCCATCTGGTCAGGTGAGGGTTGCCGGGACGTCGGGAGGGCCTTCTTGGGGCGGCCCTCCAGCGCCAACCGCAGCGCAAGCATGGGCATCGTATCAGGCCAGCGCCTTGGCGGCTCTGGTAGAGTCCGACAAGACCATTTTGCGCTGTTATGAGAATACAGTCGCGGTGCCTGCTGCGTGGAGTGTTTATCGGAAAGCGCTACGCACGATTGTGGGCGCTACGTCTGGCGATCCGACTCAGCCACTCCCTGCTCGCCCAGCCTTCCCCTCGGGGACATAAAATGGCACAAAAAATCATGCTCGGAAAGTTTCGGTCGGGTAATATGTGATCCGTCTTTATATGCCGGACGCCTACCTCGTGAACATGAATCGATCTGAAAGACTTCTGTCATATGCCGACATATCAGCAGGTTGCGGTCTTGAAATTGGCCCCCTAGACAAGCCCCTCGTGAAAAGGGTTGCTGGTCGGAAAATATACTATTGCGATTATGCCGACAGGGAAACGCTCAGAGAAAAGTCGTCGGCTGATCCCAATGTATCAATTGATTTTATTCCAGAAATAGACTTCGTAACAACAAAAATCTCAAAGGACGTTTTTCTTGGGATCGAATTTGATTACGTAGTGGCGTCTCATGTCATAGAGCATGTTCCAAATATGATCGGATGGCTTGTGGCTCTGCTTGACATCATAAAGCCTGATGGCAGGATTATTCTCGCGGTTCCTGATCGTCGGTACACTTTCGACTATATTCGGCCACTTAGCACGGTTGGCGAGATTGTCCAGGCGCACCTGGAAAAACGTTCATCGCCCTCGTTCAGTCAAGTTTACGAGGGGTTCAGCAAGGCGGTGCGCGCAGATACTGGAGAATGCTGGAAAGGCACTGTTTATCCTGATCGTCTTGAGCATTACTACACAAAAGAATTGGCAATGCATCTCGCCACTGATGCATTTAACAATGGTAGCCACCACGATTGCCATTGCTGGGTATTCGAGTACGAATCATTCTTGGCTGCCATTTGCGAGATCAAGGAAATAGGCATGCTTGATGTTGAGGTCGTTCGAAGCAGCCCTCCTTTTTACGGGTCCAATGAATTTCATGTCGTTTTGGGGCGCGCATAAAGCGTGACGTCTAAATGGGAAAGCCATCGCATACCATTGGTGTGCGATGGCTTTGGGTCGGGGGCGGCAGAATAGACCTGCCGCCAACACCCGGTCTGCATTGTATCAAAACCGGTATCGCGCCATAAGGACGTGGGAGCCAGTCACCAGTCCGGGAAATGGATTCCATCGCTGGCTGACCTGGTAGTAACGATAGGACAGAGAGAGTGGCCCGCGTTCGATGCTCGCACCGACCACGTAACCGACCTGCGCGACGGTTTTGTGCGAAAGATTATCCCAGTGACCAGCCAGGTCGTAGACCGATTCATGCCAGGTCTGCCAGTAGATCCATGCTCCGGCCTCGGCACCTAAACGCCAGCCGCTATAGGTGTAGCCTACGTCAAGCGTGAGCGGAATACCCTGCACGTGCCCATGTCCGTTGAACGGACTGTAGCGCTCTCCTGCGTAGCCGACGATCTGGTGAGTGTTCGGGTTGTATTGGTCATCCGGAACGCCCATCACTGAGGCGCGCTGCTCGCCGAGGTAGGTATAGGCCAGATGCCAGCGAACGTCCCATCTACCGCTCGACCAGATCGGGCCAGTCGCGCCAGCCAGAAACGCTGGAAACGTCAATTTGACGTGATTGTCGGGCGATCCCTGCTGAATCCATGTGCCGTCGCCAATATCACTGGCTACGCCGAATCCGACGCCGGCCTCGAAATGGATGTAGTCGGAGACGCTATCGGCATGAGCAGATGCTGCCGCACAACCCAGAGTCATAGCGACAGCCGCCGTTCTCCAGGATCGGCATTGACGACGGAATGGTTTTTGAACGGATGAGCGAAGCCCGCGTCGACCGCGCGACGCCTGAATAGTGTTTTGCATGATTATTCCCCGATGACCTGTTGGATGAGCGGCGTAATCACAGCTACCTCGCGCTGTGCCTTGATCTGAAGCAGGTAGGCATCCGGGTATAAGCAGGACGCCATGTGATCTTCCCAGTTCGGCAGACTGCTGACATATGCGTACTGCGTCACGATCGGTACATTGAACTGCACTGCGGCATCGTCCATAGCTTGAACGTAGACTGCCAATTGAGGATGATTGCCATCGCATACCGGGCCGGATTCCTCCAGGACTGGAGTCTTACCGGCAGCCCTCACCGCGACGACCCATGCCGCGAGATATTGCCGATAGTCGTTGATCGTTTCACCGCCGAGCGCGTCATTCAATGTGTGGCTCTCGATGGCGTAGGACGCGCTGGACAACTTGATGCGATCTGCAAAAGGTGCACCGTTTCCGTCCATGCCCAACATTTCATTCATGAGGCTGCTCGATCCGCCGCCAGTCGCGTGATTTGCGACAGTAATGCCGGTATCGCTGAACTGGCTTTGCAGCAGTTCCTGAAGCGTCTGAGGCTCGTTGGGCGCAACGGTTGACCACAACCCCGAATCGCTGACCGTGAATCCCGCGATCCCATCGTCACCATAAACATCAATCAGCACGACCGGCGTCGATACCGGAACAGGTGCCACGACAGGCGTTGATGCAGGCTCAGGACTCGACGCCGCCACCGGTGCAGATGCTACCGGCGCTGGCGTAGTGGGATCGGGTTCAGTCGGTGCAGATGCTGCGACCGGTGCGGACGCGGGAATGGCGACAACTGGCGCGGTCGTTTTGGGCGCCGGACTTGATCCGCCTCCACAAGCCGCGAGACACGCTGTTAGTCCTGCTACTGCTGCCGCTCTCCATCGCGCTCCGCTTCCACGTGTGCGCCCATCTGTCGCATGCGATCGTGGATTTGCTCGATGTTCGCGACGTTTGGCTCTGGAGACCTGCTGAACGGCCCTGCAGGGCGTTATTTCTAGCCCGTCCGATGCTGTGATAAGCTTGTCCATGATTCGGTTTCCCTTCTTAGCGGTTGGGTTTCTGGGTCACTCGCGCCCCACCGGTTGCTGCCGGATGGGGCGTTCCTGTTTCTGCCAATCAAATACCGAGTTTCTTTAAAGCCACTTCGATTGCTCGGCGAACGAACTCAGCCATAGACATGCCTGTCGTTTCCGTTGCCTTCTTGAGACGCGCGAGCATCTCGTCGGTGAAATAGATGTTAGTTCGTTTCACGTTTGAAATCCCTGTAGGCCCTTGATATGTATAGGCTGTTGGGGGACATCCCCTCCGCCTTCGCAGAACTATACGCGGGTTGCCCGGCCCGAATTCGCATCATCGTCCTTTCAAGACGAGTTCCTGGCGCATCAAGAGCCGGTAGGCTTCCCGGCCAGTTCTTTGTCTTATTCAGACGCGGATCGAACTTCTTGATATAGAAACGTTCCAGCTCGTCCAGCTGGCTGGCGTCGTCTATCGCCATGAAATAGACCCTGGTGAACTTCTTCTCCAGCGAATGCACGCCAAGTCTGGAGGCGAAATTGGTGGACTTTCCTATGTACACGATCTCGCCGTCATCGATCAGGAAATAAACACCGTGCACGCCCTTAACCTGGATCGAGCGGCCGATGACTTCTTCTGGTGTCAGTGATTTCATGTCATACATCATTGTGTGTTGATGTATGCCAATATACATCACTTTCCCAAAACCACCAAGCAAAAGTTCAGACCAAACCACCCATGCTCAAACGCCTCCTCCTCTGCTTTCTGCTGCTCCCCGGCATCGCCAATGCCCAATTCACGAATGGCCAGGTACTCACCGCAGCGCAACTCAATAACGCGTTTGCGAATACGCTGCAACTCACTGGGGGCATTCTCACGGGGCCACTGTCGGTTACTTCGCTTTCGGTTACGAGTTCGCCGATTGGGGTGGCTTCGGGGGGCACAAATTGCGCCGCGGCGAGCGGTGCGTGTCTCGACAACATCACGGGGTTTTCGAGCACTGGCTTTCTGGAGCGCACTGGGTCGGGTGCCTATACGTTTGTTGCTGATCCGCTGCCGGTGGCGCATGGCGGGACTGGCTCGACTACGGCGACTGGCGCGCTCAATGCGCTTGGAGCCCTGAGCGCCGCAGGCATTTATGACGCCGTTACCGCTTATAGCGCAGACCCTACCAGCACCACTGATTCCACGACTGCCATCCAGAACGCGACAAACGCGTGCCAAGCTGGCGGCGGCGGCGTCATCTGGCTGCGCGCGGGCAATTATCAGATCGCCGGCACGATCACGAATAGTGGTGCGAACGTCTGCAAATATCAGGGTGCTGGGCCGGGCAATGCCACAGGCGGTACAAGTGGTTCAAGGCTCGTTTCTGCGAGCGCAGCGGCCGACATTCTTGACATTTCATCCAGCGGCGGCACGTATGTCGAAGGAGTCGGCTTCGATAGCTCTGTGACGCGAACAGGTGGCAATTTCCTGTTCCCATCTGGAAGCTCGAATAATGGACTGATCCGAAACGTTGCATTCTCGAATTACTTTCAGGGCCTGAATCTGTCCTGGAACAACGGAACCGTAGACCACGCACTTTTTTATAAGCCTGTCGCGAATACCGGGGTTGGAGTAAATATCGGCGGCAACAATGCGGGCTGCATTGTTCTGAATGACATTGAAATGTTTCCGCCCGGCTCAGGTAGCCAGCCGGCTTACGGGGTCAAAGTCACCAGTAGCCAGTGCCTGCTCATCAGCAATAGCGACGTCATACAGCAGGGAACTGATCTCGCATTGATACCGGGTAATGGGCAGGCCGTTTCGTCAACTTACGTATCCAATAGTTTCTTTGATACGGCAGTCAACGGCGTCATGATAAATGCTACCGGGACAGGCAACGTCATCCGCGCTGTATTTACGAACTCATGGGCCAGCTCTCATTCGAATGTCGGCGTGACCGTAGAGAATAACGGCACAGGCGTCGTGCAGGGCGTGCAGTTCGTCAATCATATTGGGATCAACAATACCAACTACGGATTCCAGATTAACGGCGGGACAGGCAATGCCACAGATATTGGCGTGGCAGACAGCCTATTCGCGAATAATGGATCCCACGGTATTGTTGTTGCGAATGGCTCGACGAGCGTAACTCTCTCAGGCGATCGATCAGGAGCATACGGCGGCGTTGCTGGAAATGGTGGATATGGGGTTTTTGTCGGCTCCAGCGTTACGAATCTGAACATTCTTGGCAATCAATTGGTCGGAAATACGTCTGGATCTATTTCCGACAATACCGCCGGCACAACGAAGACTATTAAGGCAAACACCGGTTATAACCCGCGACCCTCCACGTCGATCACCGTAACAGCGTCCCCGTTCACCTATACGAACAACACCGGCGACACCATCAATGTTTTCGTCACTGGCGGCACAGTGACTAATGTTGCGCTCGGAGGTAATACCGTTGCAGCATTGACAAACACTGTGATCCCCGTACCGCAAGGTGCGAGTGTTGTAGTCACCTATTCGGCCGCGCCGACGATGACCTACATCGGCTACTAACCACCACCGCCACAAACCAAGCCGCCTACGGGCGGTTTTTTATTTCCGGGATTCAGATGGACAACACGGTTCTCTACGTTGGCGGCGCAGTTGCATCTGGCATCGGTGCTGTCGCGTTCTGGATGCTGCGCAGTATGGTTGCGCGCATCGAGGCCGCCGAAAAGGAATTGGCCGCCTACAAACTGCATGTGGCCGAAGCCTATGTCACGAGCAACGAACTCGGCAAAGCGATCGATGCATTCAACAGATCCATTGACGCCATTTTCACGAAGCTCGACCGGATCGAAAGCAAGGTCGATAACAAGGCGGACAAGTGAGGTAAGCCATGGACTCGACCAATCTCGCATTGCTGGAAGCGGAGTTGCGGCGTGATGAAGACGTGCGGTATGTGCCGTACCTGGACACATCCGCTGTGCCAAAACGCACGGTAGGGGTTGGTCACAACATGGATGCATCGCCACTGCCTGCTGGTTGGGTATTCCCACTGACCGATGCGCAAGTAACTCAGTTGCTCGGCATGGACCTGCAAGCCACCTTCTCGGCGCTCGATCGGAACCTTCCGTGGTGGCATCAGATGGACCCGGTTCGTCAGCGCGTGATTTGCAATTGCTGCTTCAACATGGGTATCGGTACGTTGCTGACGTTCCACAACACGCTTGGCGCGATGCAGCGCGGGGCCTATGCCGTCGCGGCTGCTGGGCTTAAGGCAAGTAAGTGGTATGGCCAGGTCGGCGCTCGAGCGCAACGCCTCTGTCGGGCAATGGAGACCGGCGTTATGCCGGTTGCTGCTGGCGTCGCTTGAATATCCGTATCCCGCATATCCGCCGAATACCCGTAATCCGAATAAATCGAATGCCGCCTAGCGGCTTTTTTTACGCCTATAGGATTCTCATGGCTGTCACGACAGACTCTGGCGTTCCGACTTGGAACTTCACCATCAAGCAGAGCGCTGACTGGTCACCATCGCTCGCCTGGACGAATGACAACGGTAGCCCGGTGAATCTCTCTGGCTGCTCGATGAAGTTGATGATCAAGGCTTATGCGACCAGTGCCGTATCGATTCTGACGCTCTCCAGTGCGGCAACGTCCGGGAGCCGGATAGTGCTTGGCGGTACTACGGGGATATACACGCTCGTTTTCGCTCATGCGGATACAGCAGGACTCCCGGTGTCTGGTGCACCCGCGCTCAATCTCCTGCAAAGCGGCCTCCCAGCCGTCGCGCTCGGTGTCTATGACCTTCAATTCATCGACGCCAATGGCGATGTGGGATATCTGTTCAAAGGCAATGTTTCGATTGAGCCATCGGTGACCGAATGAGCGCAACAACGATCACCGTCAATAAGCCGACAGGAACAGTAGTTATTCAGGGATCCGGGCCGACACAAACGGTCAACCTGACGACCGGCGAAACGCAAATCGTCCAACTCGGCTCGCTGAGCGCGGCAGTCAATCAGCAGATCACGCAAGCTGTTTCACAGAGTGCGGCTAGTGCGGCGACGGCTACGCAAGAGGCGGGGATTGCAACGGCAGCCGCGTCTACGGCCACGACTGAAGCTGGCATAGCGACTGCTGCGGCAGCCACTGCTACGACTGAAGCGCAGGCCGCCGCTACGTCCGCCGCAGCCTCGGCGAATGCTTATAGCGCTATTGCGAATGGGACGGCTACAGACGCCGGAGCACTGACGGGCACAGAAACCGTCCCGATTTCGCGCAGCAATGGTCTGCTGCAAACCATATGGAATACTGTCGGCGCGTTTATTGCAAGCACCTATTCATGGGCGCTATCGTCATTTAGCCTGACGACACTGCGCACATTCATGGCACGCGCTTCTGATCCACCGGTTGCAATCGGTGAGTTCTACGCGACCGCGGGTACGACCGATGATCAGGCGTTGAGCGCTGCCCTGGCGAGTTGCGCCACGACAGGCAAGACACTGAGACTGACTCGTCGCGCGACGGCTTACGCCATCACCCAAACCAAGGTGTGGGATCCGACCGCGCACGGCATCGAGTTCGAAGCGGGCGCGACCATCGACGCCACGGGCATTCCAAGTCCTGCGAACTGGGTTGCGCCGACAACGGGTACGTGGGGTGCAGTTGCGCCCGTGCCCGCGATCTGGATTCGCGGCGTCTATAACACAGGAAATCTGAACCCGGTCTGGAGGACGCGCGTCAACGAGTTGTTGCGGCTGCACATCATGGGCGCGAAGAATGCCGGCGTGGTGGGTTTATTCTTCGGCGATCTGCCGGGCAGCACGACCTACGGCGCCGCTCACATCACCACGCATTCGATGAACGTCGAGAATTTCGATATTGGCGTGGGCTTTGGCAGCAATGCATATATCGAAGATTTTCACTCGCCGGAAGTATGGAATTGCAATACGTGCTGGTTCTTTCCAAAAGGAACGACCAACGCAGGCGAGAATATCAATATCCACGGCGGCGCAACGTACGATTCTGGCACGGGCTTCGACGTGTCTACTGCTGAATTTCACCTGTTCGGGCATTCGGTGGATTACTGCGCGAGGCATTACATAGCGCGCGGTGGCGCTAGTATTGACAGTCACGGAGGGCATACAGAAGGCAGCGGCGACGGCAACTACTTTGCGCAATCGATGGACTCCCTGTCGCTCATCTGCCTTCACAATCAGGTGGTATTCGTCACCGGCAACCGAACGCTGGAGCTGTTCAACGGGCAAAACAGTGATGGCGGCGTCTTTTTAACGGGCAAAAGTACAGTCCTCGTCAATGGTGGGCTTACGTATTCTCCTCGTACGTATATCTCAGGCTACGGGGACGCGCCTGATGAGGGATACTTCAATACCACCAGCCTGATCCGTCAAAAGCCTTATGCGCAGGATCGCAACATCCTCGCGGACGGTGGCTTTGAAGACTCGGCAAATCTGACGTACTGCCGCGCAGACTGGCGCATCATAAACACAAGCTACCTTGATTGGTCGCTGGATACGACGCATAAAGATCCTGCTTCCGGCACCAGTTCGCTAAAGATCAATCCCGGCACGGGGCGCGGCGTGACGCTCGTCAAAAGCGTGCCATGCGGGCCCGGGGCAATCGTTCGGCTTTCCGGCATGTTGCAGGGTATATGCTCGAATGCTACAGATAGCCTGAGCATCACTGTGCAATATTTTGACGTGCGCGGGCAGTCGCTTGTTAGTACGTTGTCTGGGCCAACCAATACCATCACTTTCAATCAGGCGAATGTCGCGACTTATGCGTCGTTCGCTGAGTTCGCAGCGACCGCCTTTACACGCGCGCCGGTCGGCACCGCATTTGCGCTCATAACGATCGCAACCAATGCGTCGGCCTATAACGGTTCGTCAACGTGGTGGCTCGATAACCTGATTCTAGAAGTGCTTGGCTCGGGCCCGGGAACGCGCAATGACGTGATCGGTGCAATGTCGACTTTCACGCCGACAATCAACGGCACCACTACCGCTGGTACGGCCTCCTACTCCACGCGGTATGCCAATTCATGGACGATTGGCGACCGCTGTTTTTTTGACGCAGCGATTGCGTGGACCGACGCAACGGGTACTGGCGGCCTGTCGGTTTATGGTCTCCCGCAGTATTCGCAACTTGCCCACGATACTGTGGTGTCTGTGTCTATATCGGGTGTACCGTTCACCGGCCCCGTAGTACAGGCAAGGGTCGGGGCAAGTAGCAAGTCGATCAAGGTCATGCAGGTAACCGCGGCGGGTGTCGAAAGCGCCGTACCCATATCTGCAAGTGGCACGATCTACGTAGCCGGGAATTTCCAGATTCAATATTAGACGCTACGCAGAGCCAACAAGAGCGCGCTCCCGTTGCTTCGAGGGAGCGCGCGAAAACTTGCGCGTAAGATATTGCCTCACCGGTTCATCGACGAATTTGGCGAGCACGGCCGCCGCTAAAAAGGTGACTGCTGCGGAAATCGCGACTGGCCACATAGTCCTCTGTAAGCTCGCCGGCATGAACATAAAAACCAGGCGCCCAATTGGGAAGTGCAGGCAATAAACAGGGTATGACAGCCACCCGAGAAATTTTCCAGCTTTACTGAGAATAGGTTTTTCATTCTGAATTGAAGCCCCCTGGAAAACCAGAAGTGGACCAACAACGAAAATGATAGCCATCGCGTATGCCCCACGTACTGCGAAAGGCGTGAGCACCAGGACGACGAATACTAGGTACATGGAAATGCTGTTTCCGAGCACTTTACTTGCCCCGAATCCCGGTCTGATGTGCGCGGCGAACTTATGTAGATCATGAAGCAGGACGCCCATGGTGAATCCATAGGTCACCCGAAACAAGCCGCTTACGAAATTTGATGTGCCCCATCCACCGCCGAAATATATGGCGGTACCGTGGCGCTCAAAGGCCAGCAGCAACCCGGTTGCTGTGAACGCCGTGCCGCTAATCAGGGCAATCCTGATGAGTGTGCCGCGTCCAAGTCGGGCAATGGAAACAAAAAATAGACTTGCCAATAGCTCGAAGAAGAGCGACCAGGCGGCCGGGTTGGCGGGGAATATTTCTCCCACTGTTGCATCCACTTGCGACGGCGCCACAAGGCTCGCCATATTGTGCGTGGCATAGCCGCCAAAGTATGGCGTGAAGAACAGGTTATAAAGCGAGGCAACCGCAGCGCTTCGACGCGGAAAATCTGAGAGCCCGTAACGTATCGCCAGAAACAATGCTGGAGTTCCAATGACCAGTGAGATCAAAAACATCGGGTAGAGACGAATCAGTCGCTTCCCCATGTAATCGACGGCGCTTAGACCATTGAGCAACCTTTCTTTGTAGGAGTGCGCCAGCACAAATCCGCTCAACATGAAGAAGAAATCGACGGATAGGTACGCGTTTTTGAATATCGGCGTTTGCGTATGCTGTAGATAGTGCATAAACATCACGCTGATAGCGGCCACGCCCCGCAGGCCGTCCAGCACTTCATATCGATTGTTTTGCATCCCCGACGCTTCCCCCCGTTCAATCCGGTCACAGAAGCGATATTTGTGCCAATCGCTCGATGGGTTACTGGTGGCGAGTTTCGCTCCATTGCGCGCAACTGTTCCCCGTAACACCCCACCACGTTACGCCCCGTTACCCCACACAACCGGCTTAGGCCAGTTTTTTCGTTTACGGCCATGACCGACGTTACCCAAATCCACGAAGAGAAAGAAACGATCGCCGTCGATGTGCTCTTGCCGGGCCACGCGCCGCGGAAGGCGACAGCACTTTTCGAGCATTCGCGAAAGCTGCTAATTGCGCGCGAGGATGGCCGCTGCTTTATCTCCGGCATGACAGCCGAGGAACTTGGCGCGCCCCTTGAGGCACATCACCACCCGATCGAGCGTTGTTTCGCAGAAGTCATCGACTGGAGCCACTTCTCAGTCGATTGCAAGGCGGGGAAGTGGGGGCCGCATGCACAGGCTTTTGACTGGGACGGCTTCTTCAAGGGCGCGAAGGTAATGACCGTCGCCGGCGCTACAGAATTGCATCCCGACGTGACGTATCTCGTGCCTGTCGATTCCTACCTGTTCGTCGATGACATGACGGTGAACGGGCTACTGCTCGGAAAGCAATTCCACACAGCAAAAGATGCCGGCATCCACATGCTGCCTTTCCCGATCTGGCTGGTCCAGAAGTACGCAATCGAGGGCTACCAGTTCACCCCCAACGAAGTCATTCATCACGACCCGGAGCACCTATGAACGATCTCATCAAGCCCGTCGCGGTCGGCCTGCTGTTTGTGTTTCTGGCTGTCTGCGACTTCCTGCACATCAACGACCCGATGCTGCGTGATGCGGCGTTCGGAATGATCGGCATCATCACCGGCTGGCATGGCGTGTTGAGCCTGCCTATCAGCATTGGTAAATCCGGCGCTCCGATCGCGCCTGCAGCCCAGCAATGATCCGCTCTCTGCTGTGCCTCTCGGCAGTCTTGCTGGCTGGGTGCGCAGGGGAGGCGACCTACGATGTCCGTCCGTTTTACGACGCCGCGTCAAAGCAGGTTATCTGCTGCGCGGCGAGCATTGCGAACGGGAAAGACATCTCGAGCGTAACCGTTCACGTCCAGAAGACTGCTGACGGGTACCAGCTCGACTTTGCCGAAACCGGTGTTGGTGCAACTGCGCCAATCGCGGCCAACGCAGCCGCTGTCACTGCCGTCGCCGGCGCTGTATCAAACGTCGCCGCGACGGCCGCGAAGTTCTCTCTCAAACCCTGAAGGTAAATCATGAAAAAGCTCGTTGCCGCTTTGGCGGTAGGTATCGTCGCGTCTGTGCTCGCCGCATGCGGCACTCAACCCGTCGTCAAGCTCACGCCGGCCCAGTTCGCAGCCATTGCCTGCCCTCCAGTTGAACAGGCTCTCGCATTGGCTCCGACGTTCGCATTGACCATTCCTGCCGACGTGCAAGCCAAGGTCGCTGACGCAACGCCGATCGTTACCGCATTCTGCGCCGCTGGTGCGACCGTCTCGGTTGCCTCGGTCTCGACGTTCGCCAATACCGTATTGCCGGCTGCAAGCGCGGTCGTGAGCGCTGCTCCTGCCAACGTGCTCGATGCCAATACGAAGGCGCAGATCGAAGGTGGTATCGCGCTCGCACAACTTGGCGGCGCTACGGTCACGGCTATTGCTGAAAATGCCGCGGCGGCACAAGCGGCATCGGCTCCGGTTGCCGCTTCGGCTGCTGCAAGCCAATGAACCTCCTGTCCGTCGATTACGCGCTGATCGCACAGGAGGCTTACTCGGCCAAGCCGGATATCGGTTCAGTGCCAGGGCCGTCCTGTGCGATTGTGCGAAACACGGCTGACGGACTTGTCATTGCGTTTCCGGGAACAGACAGTATCGCCGATCTGCTGACAGACTTCAATGTGACGCCTACCGCAGTTCCTGGACTCGGGCGCATCCATAATGGTTTCTGGCAGGCATGGTCTGCGATTGCGCCACAGGTAGAGAGTGCCGCTGGCGATGCGCCGGTCACGTTCGTTGGGCACTCACTGGGCGCGGCCTTGGCCATCATCGCGGGCGCCTCGCGCGTGGCGGCCGGCAAACCCGTGCAAGCTGTCTACGGGTTTGAGCCGCCACGCGTGAGTCCGGAGCCGACCATCGGTAATGTGCTTGCCAAGACGTCGGTCATCCTGTTCAAAAATGGTAACGACGCCGTGACAGACGTCCCGCCACTCTGGCCGCAGAGCGCGAAGCTGATCGGCATCGGTACGCCGAGATATCCGTGGCCCAATTTGCGAGACCATGCAATCGCGCGGGTGATTACGGCGCTACAAGCCATCGCAGGCTCTGGCGTACCCGCTTAACGCTCTACCCCGTCCGAGGCTTCGGCCTTGGGCGCACCCATCTACTTGGCCATTCGCGCCGCTTCAATCTCCCCTCTTCCACATCATCAAGCGCGCAAAACGGCGCGTGCAAAGTCAATCAGCGACGCCTCCGGAATACTTCCAGTCACATCACACTCGTAGGCGATATTGATGATTTGATCGTCTGTCGGCCTCGGCTCCGCTAGCGCCTTTCGTGCCGTCTCAAGTGCGGACAAAACGTGTTTCTCAAATATGCCACATTCGATC
The DNA here is from genome assembly GCF_046026855.1 of Paraburkholderia sediminicola. Classification (GTDB taxonomy): domain Bacteria; phylum Pseudomonadota; class Gammaproteobacteria; order Burkholderiales; family Burkholderiaceae; genus Paraburkholderia; species Paraburkholderia sediminicola_A. Next base: position 133,361 of record NZ_JAQQET010000016.1, read on the forward strand.
TCAGCGGCAAGAATTGATTGAATCTGGTCGATACTCATTTTCCTATCACTCCCTCGAAATCGGTCAAGCGATTGTCTTTGCCATCGCGGCTGCAGCACGAACAATTGCGCGCCGCGTGGCCGCATCGATGCCACCGTTGTCATCGGCATGTTCTTCGATTTCTCCGAAGTCGAAATGCCTAGCGCGAACCACATTGTTTTCGCCGGTATATGACTCGTTCATGAAGAACGAAATTCCGATTCCCAGCCTGATCGCCAGTCGCATCGCATCACCGTCATCGGCCAGCGGGTTCCAACGGCGACTATTTACGATAATCGAACTGTCTTCAAGAATTCGAAGTTCTCCATACCCCGCTGCCCTCGCCGCACTCTCCAGTAATTCCCTGTAATCCATCCCTTCCTCCAGCCTACTTAGGTAGCGCTATCCAAATTTTGCGGAAAAGACCCATATTTGCGGAAATATTTTGCAGCTTGCAAATCCTTTGAAACATCTGTCGCAGCTAGTCAAACTCCAATTCAATACGCCTAGCAGGCTGCGGAATTATAGTCCGGAGTGACGGCGCGCACGAAATCGGTGCGGGCACCTGGCGAAGACGTGTCTGAGCTGAAGTTGGACGCAGGCTTAAGCAGCTCAACGCAAACAGTGGCTCAGATTTCTTCTTTCGGCGCAGCGACCACCGGGCTGAAAAAATAAACCACCGCGCCGATCGCAAGCGGCACGACGGTCACGGCAAACAACGCCGAGTAGATCCCCGCGTTCGATAGATGCGCCTGTTTTGCCGCACCCGCGATCCAGCCGAAACAACTGCTGGTCAGCGCCACACCGAGAAAAACGAGGCTGTTGAGCAGGCCCAAACCGAGGCCGAGCCGGCGCGGCGCAATGATGGCGCGCGCTTGCGACATCACGAGCGGATGAATCGAGCCGACCGAGAACAACACGCATATCAACGCGACACTGACGAGCCAGTTGCCGTCCGGACTGACGGCGAGCACCAACGCCGCCAGCACGCCGGCGATCAGCCACAGCAGCGAAATAAGCTTGGGCGCGCAGAACCGCACGGCCACAGGAATACAGAAGGACGCGGCGATCCCGATCACGCTGGTGACGGTCATTGCGTTGCCGCGCGCGATGACGTCGAAGCCGTATACGTCGGCAAGATACGGCCCACCCCATGACGTACGGAACGTGCTGCCGACCGAGAGCGCGAGGCAAGCGGGCATCAAGGTCCAGAAACCGGTGCGCCGTTTCACTGCGCTTGCGGCGTGTTGCAATGCAGCGAGACTTTGTTCATGCGCGGCGGCATCGCGCCGACGCACGAAGCATACGACGCCAAGCGTCGCGCATAGCATGGCGAGCGCGGCAGTGACCATGACCGGACGCCAGCCAAAGCTCGCTGTTGCCCGGCTCAGCGGAAACGCGGCCAGCAGTGCCCCCGCCATGCCGATCGCACTCGCCGTCGTGACGGCGCGCACATTGCGCGTGCCGTGGCCGGAATGCAGGACGTAATTGAGCAGCCCCATGAAGATGGGCGCGCAACCCAGTCCGATGCCGGCTTGCGCGACGAGCGCAACGGTTGCGCTCGTCGTCATCGAAAGAATGCCGGCGCACGCGGCGCCGATGCCCATCAGAAGCGCGGTCGGTCCGCGCACGCCGTAGCGGTCGAACATGATGCCGACCGGCAGTTGCGCCATGGCGAACACGAGAAAAAACGAACCGGCGAACCAGCCGAACATTTGCGGCGAGAAATGGAAATCGCCGATCAACTGGGTGGAGATCACAGCGATATAGCTGCGAAAAAACTGGCTGAGCACGTAGCTGAAGGTCAATGCCCACAGGCCGTAATCGATCGACGATGCAGGGGCATCCGTGCGTGGTTCGTGGAGTTGCTGCTGTACGCCGTCAGACATCTGCGGAGCGCCTTTGATGATCGAAGCCGCCATGATAGGTGAATCGTGCACCGGGCGGATGGGTCAGTTTTTTCAACACGGGTGCGTTTGCTGGAGTATTGTTTAAGCGCGCTGGGAGCTTCACACGTCACTCTTCTACAAGACAGGGAACTCCATGTGGGCGGAAAAATGCTTGCAGGCGCGTGGTTTTTTGCATGCAACGATGCGACATCAACTTTTCGAGAAATGGAGAAAACGTGAAAACAGTCAATCTATTGAAGGCGCTCGGCATCGCATTGTGTGTGGCGACTGCGTCCAGCGCCTATGCCCAGTCGAGCGACGCAATGGCGTCGGGCGCCATGGCGGCGCCGGCTCCGAATACAAAGGCGATGAAGAGCACGGACCGCAAGTTGGGTCTGACCGTACGCAAGGCTTTGGCGAAAGCACAGGGTTTTGATGTGTCGAACGTGTTTGTCCGGGCGCGTGGCGGCGCAGTAACGCTGACTGGATCGGTGCCTGATGGTGCGCAGATTCCGCAAGCGGAGGAAGTGGCGAAGGGTGTTGCCGGCGTAAAGTCGGTGAACAACAAGCTGACGCTCGGCACGCAAGGCGGTGGGGGTTAATCGCGCCGGGCGCTTGATGAACGACGACAGGTTGCGATGGGTAGCGCCGCAAAAAACCATTTGTGGCGGTGCCTATCGTCCTCAGATTGTCCTGGTATTTGAAACCATCACCCAGGCACGATTGCGCGCAATCGACGTATTACGTGCCCATGGTGATAATCAGCTTATGCACGCACGAGGCCCGTCACCGGCCGCATTCCCGCGGTCTGGCCGAACAGCGTGCTAGCCGTGCGTTGCGGATCGAGTCCGAGGCTTTCGCTCGCAACGCCGGCGATCAAGGCATCCAGTGACATGGTGGGCTTGAGGTCGCGCGCTTCGTAAAGGTCGCCCGGTTTCAGGCCAGGCCAATCGGCAAGCACGCGTCCGCCCGCCACCGATCCACCCAGCACCATCGCAACCGAGCCGGTGCCATGGTCGGTGCCTCCCGTGCCGTTGGCGGCGGCGGTTCTGCCAAACTCAGTGGCCACCACCACGGTGGTCTTGGTCCACAACGGACCCATGCCGTCGCGCAACGCCGCAAGCATCGTATCGAGCGCTTTCAACTGATTGGCGAGGCGCGCGTTCTGCGCGGTATGCGTGTCCCAACCACCGGTTTCGATCATCGCGATACGCGGACCGTCGTCGCGCGACAGAAAACCGGCGGCGAGCTTGCCGAGGCTCGCCGGGTCCTGACGCGCACCGGCGTCGCCCGCGAGCCCGCGCGCGGTCATTGCCGACTCCCATAGCGGGCGCAATTGCGCATCCTGGTCGTACAGTTGCGCGACCCGCATGAGCAGATCGTCAGGCGCCTGCGGCAAGCCCGAGGGCGCGTACGACGTCACCGCCGCCTTGCCGCGCAGCGCCATCGGCACAGTCGGCGCGAAGGCGATCGCGTTCTCGCGCGTGGTGGGCATCGATGCGGCGAGCCGGTTCAGCCAGCCGTCCTTCATCTGATACGGCGACGTGCCGCCGGTCTCCAGCACGTTCTGCCCGTCGAAGTGCGAGCGATCGCGATACGGCGACGCCACCGCGTGGACGAACAGCGCCTGATGGTCCGCATACATTGCGGCGGTCTGCGTGAGCGAGGGATGCAACGCGAAGGTGCCGTCGAGCCTGGTCGCTTTGGATGGGTCGATCGCGAGCGCACCGCGCAGTGTCGCGTAGGCCGGTTCGGCATACGGTACGACGATATTCAGCCCGTCGGCCGCACCGCGCTGGATCACGAACACGAAACGGCGATCGGTTGCGACGCTGGCAAACGCGATCTGCGGCGACACGAGAATCGCGCCTGCGCCTGCAGCGGCGACGCTCAAAAATTTGCGGCGTGAAAGCATGGCGTTCATCTCCGTTGAAAATCGGGCGAAACCAGCAGCAGCGCAATCGCCGTCGACGCGCTTTCGGCTCGCGACACAGCCTCAGCAGTCGGCGCACTGAGCGAGCCGGCCAGCAAGGTCTGGCCGAGCGAGCGCGCATCGAGCCGGTCGCCGACGCGCGACGCGAAGCGCTGCGCCACTTCGACCCGGCGCACGAGCGCATCGGGCGCCGCCCAGCTCGCGGCGATGTCGTCGTAGCCGGCGGGCGAGCCCGGGCGCCATACCGGCTGACCGAGCTGCGTCAGAATGGGCGCGGTCTGCAGGTTGCCGACGTCCTGCCAGCCGAGCCCGCGCATCGAAGAAATGGTCCATTCCCACGGTGTCTTGAACTTCACGGCGACCGGCGACCACGCTTGCGGCATGTCGAGCAACGTCCGGTACACGGTCGGCAGATCGCCACCGCCGCGCGTGAACGCGTTCGCGAGCCGCTCGCTCACGTCCGGCGGCGGATTGTCCGCGACGAAGTGACGGGCGAGCTTGCCGCCAATGTGCTGTGCCGTCGCGGGTGCGCTCGCGAGGTCGTGCAGGATCGCGAGCGCCTGCTCTTCTCCCGGCTGGTCATAGCGACGGCCCATGATGGTTCTCGAGCCCGGTTCGTGCAGCGCGGTGCGAAACACGAACGTGCCTGGCGCTGCGTTCGGCGGCATACCCTGCCGAAGCGGGTTGCCTGGATTGTTCGGATTGCCAGGGTTGCCAGGGTTGGCGGCGAGACTCCAGCCGGTCAGCGCGCGGGCGAATTCGGTGACGTCGTCCTGGTTATAGCCACTGCGCACGCCGAGCGTATGCAGCTCCATGATTTCGCGCGCCAGATTCTCATTCAGACCACGTTTGACGTCAGGATTGCGCTGCGCGGCGCGCATGGCCGCCATGCTGTCCGGTCCGACGGAACGCGTCTGATCGAGAAACAACTGCATGGCCGGATGACGTTCCACCGCAACCAGCATGTCTTCGAAACGACCGAGCACGTGCGGGCGGATCGCTTCCGCTTCGAACGAGCCGGCCAGTGCCGCGACGCCAGGTTTTTCCGTCGATACTGCGAAGTGATTCGCCCAGAAATGAACCAGCCGTTCGATGAAAGGCGTCTGCGTGGTCAGCGCGCTTGCGACCCGCGCGTTCACCGAGGAACGGTACAGGTCGAGAACTTCACCGCGCAGCGCTTTTCGTTCGGCTTGCTTAGCAGTCTGGGCAGTGGTTTCTGGTGTACTTTGGCCAGTGGTTTGCGCATTGGTTGGTGCATTGCTTGGTGCATTGGCCTGCACATTCGCCTGATTGGCGCTTGCGCCTTCGCTGAGGTTCTGCGGATTCTGCCGGTTTAGCTGGTTCAGTTGCATGCGCTGCTGCGCCAGCTCGGTGGACAGCACCACCGAATCAGGCTGGCTCGCCCACGCGGCAGGCCGCGGCTGATATTGCTCGAACTGCGCGAGCAGCCATCCCTTCGGGTCGGTGGGCGGCGTGTCGTCGGCACGCGCACCAAGGCCGAAGCGGTTCAGCGCAATCGCCGCGGCATTCATGTTCGGTGAGGTAGCCATACCGTCCTCTTCGGCGTTGGATATTTCTTTAAACGACCGCCACGATGAAATCCGTCGCGCTCGCCCAGAATTTTTTATTCGCCGGAAGCTTCACTCGAAGTACCACTCGCAGCCGGCTTCTGCGGCTTCTGCGGCTTGTTCGGATTGGCCGCCGGCTGCGGCTCACGCCACTGACCGCGCAGCTTCAGGCTGTCGGCGAATTCGACGCGTTCCTCGGGCGACAGCGTTGCCGCAAAATCCGCCACACTGCCCTCCACTTGCGCACGCAAGCTGCTGTCGGCCTCACGCGTGCGGGCCAACGCTGCGTCCAGCGCCGCGCGATCGAACTGCGGCGCGGCAAGCAGACGCAATACGTCGTGGCGCCCTTCACGCCCCTCGCGGGCAAACTCCTTGCCCTCACGGCGTGCATTCCTCAAGCCGTCGATAAAGGCTTTCTGACGTTCGGCCGGCAGCGTTTCGGCGGCGAAGCGCAGCGCCGTGCGCTGCTGCGCCAGCACCGGCGTCATCACGCCATGCGCCGCGAACCATTGATAAGCACCACCCACAATCGCGCCCAGCAGAAACACGTTGAGCACCAGCGAAACCGCCAGCACGATTTTCCATGACCGGCCGTTCATTCGCCGCTCCAATCGGCGGAGGACCCACCGAAACTCGAAGTTAAGTAAGAATACTCGTGCGCTTGCGGAACCGCTCCCGTCAATACGAAGAACGACACCGCAAAAGCACCGGCCACGCCACCGAGCAGTCCCACGCCCGCCACGGCCGCGCCCGACCACCACAAGCGCCGGCGCGGCGCGGCCGGCCGCCGTACCGTTGCGCTGCCGATGATGCGCTGCTGCAACGCCGCGCCCGGCGGATCGACCTTGTCGGCCGCCAGCCACGCATCGATGCCGGCCGCGTCCGCCAGCAGCGCATCGGCCTCGACGCGATGCGCCGCGGCCCAGGCCTCTCCCGCTGCGCGTTCCTGTTGCGGCCAGCGGCGCGGATCGGCACCGTAGGCTTCGACGATCTGATGAAATCTTTCGGGCGTCATGACTTGTCCTTGCTAAGGCCGCTGCCGGCCAGTTGGGCGCGCAGATTGCGGCGCGCACGTGCCAGCAGACTTTCCAACGCATCGACCGTGATGCCCATCAGGGCGGCAGCGTCGATGTTCGACATCTCCTGGTAGTAATTGAGCACCAACGCCTCGCGCTGGCGTGCCGGTAATGCGGCGAGCGCCACGCGAACGCGCTCGTCCTGGGCGCGCGCTTCGAGGGTGGCGTCGGGCAACGCGGCAGGGTCGATCTCGTCGGGCATATCTTCGTACGGGACTTCGCGGCGGCCGCGCAAGCGGTCATAGCAAAGATTGAGCGCGACGCGATGCACCCACGTATCGACCTTCGCCTCGCCTTCTCGCCAGCGCGAAGCCTGTTTCCAGATCCGCACGAAGACTTCTTGCGCCACGTCTTCCGCTTCCATGCGATCTCCCAGCATGCGCGTGGCGAGCGCGAGCAGACGCGGCAACTTGCGCGCGACGAGCGAACGGACGGCGGCCGGGTCTTGTCGCGCAACCCCCGCCAGCAGTTCCGCATCGGGATCGCGTTCGCTCAAGGCATGCCGCTCCACATCATGTTGCTTTCTCCCACAAGAGTTGAAGCCCTAAGCGGCTCTGTTTCTTCTTGAACGCAGTAGCCGGAGAAATCCGTCGCTTTGATTGGCATGAGAGAGAAACGTGCCGATGCGTGCCAGTTGTAGCCAACAAAACGACCTTCACATCGCAGGCCAACGAAAGCTTAACGACAGCAAACGTTATTCAAATGAATGGCGACAGATAGGTAGCGTAATGTTCGCGCCCTCAAATCTTAATCAGCGGGTGTTTCAATGCGCGCTGTTTCTTGCGGTAAGACCACTAGCTGTATTTCTAACAATATCCCCAGCGAACATCCACACGTGCATCACTGGAAACGCTGAACGGCGAAGTCGAATCTGGAGCCAGTCACATGTTCCGTAGAACCCTCTTACCCATCCCGTTTGCTGCGATGCTTGCGCTCGCAGCTTGCGGAAACAATAGTGTGAGCTCGACGGCGTCGGCGCCGGCGACTGCATCGACACCGGTAATCACGGTGTCGGCGCAGGACGCTGTCACGACGACCACGCCGATCAAACACGTAGTAGTGATCTTTGGCGAGAACGTCTCGTTCGACCACTACTTCGCGACCTACCCGCAGGCCAGCAACCCGGTTGGCGAGCCGCAATTCACGGCAGCCACAGGCACGCCCGCGGTCAACAACCTCAGCAGCAACAACCTGATCACCGCGAACCCGAACGCGCTCGCGAGCTCGCCGAACACGGCAGGCCGCACGGTCGGCGCCGTGACGATCGCGGGCCTCGGCCTGCCGGCAGCCGATCTGCTGCCGTTCCGTCTCGATCGTTCGCAAGCCAATACCTCGAGCCAGAACCACGCGTATGCCGCGGAACAGCTCGCGTATAACAATGGCGCGATGGACTCGTTCCCGCTGTTCACTGCCTCAGGTTCGACAATTGCCGGCAGTACCGGCGCGTTCGCCACGAAGGGCCAGGTGCTCGGCTACTTCGACGGCAATACGGTCACGGCGATGTGGAACTACGCGCAGAACTTCGCGCTGAACCAGAACGCGTACACGGACACGTACGGTCCGTCGACGCCTGGCGCACTCGAAGTGGTCTCGGGCCAGAACAACGGCGTCGTGGTGACGGGCGGAACCTCGGCCAACGCGATTCCGGATTCGACCGGCGGCTTCACGATGATCGGCGACCTGGATCCGACCGGTGACGTCTGCACGATCGCAGCGGGCAGCGCGCCGACGGGCGCCATGTCGTCGAACAACAAGAACATCGGCGACCTGCTCAACGCGAAGGGTCTGACGTGGGGCGGCTTTATGGGCGGCTTCAATCTGACGACCACGAATGCCAACGGCACGACCGGTTGCGCACGTTCGACATTCTCGCAAGTGCTGAACGCGACCAAGGCCGACTACGTGCAGCATCACGCGTGGTTCCAATACTACCCGACCACGGCTAACCTCGCGCATACGCGTCCTTCGTCGGCGGCTGTGATCGGCGCGACCGATCCGCTCGACAACACCGCAACGCCGGTCCACCACCAGTACGACACCGACGACTTCTTCGCCGCGGTGAAGGCTGGCAACTATCCGTCGGTGAGCTTCCTGAAAGCGCCGGCAATCAGCGACGGTCACCCGGGTAACTCGGACCCGATCGACGAACAGGCTTTCGTCACGAAGGTGATCAACTTCCTGCAGCAACAGCCTGACTGGAAGAATACCGCCGTGATCATCGCCTACGACGATTCGGACGGCTGGTACGACCACCGCTACAAGGCGCCGACGAGCTCATCGTTCGACTCGACCACGGCGCAATCCGCGGGCGGCAAGACGGTGGCGGGCACCGACAACCTGAGCGGCACCGGTGCGTGTACGGCAACGGGTGCGGTTCAACCGCAGGGCGTGAATGGCGGCGCAGTGAATGGCCGTTGCGGCCCGGGTACGCGTACGCCGTTTATCGTGGTGTCGCCGTGGGCGAAGGTTAATTTCGTCGACGATACGCCGATCACCCAGGCGTCGGTTGTCAAGTTCATCGAGGACAACTGGCTCGGCGGTCAACGCCTTGGCAACGGTTCGTTCGATGCAGCGGCGGGCAGCATCATGAACATGTTCAACTTCTCAGGCTCCGGCAACAATCCGACGGTGTATCTGGATCAGAACCTGGGTACGAAGCTGTCCGCGCCGCCGGCCAGCTGATCCCGGCACGCGTGCGGACTGCCCTTCCGGTGCGCTTCCCTTCACGTCATGCACGAGCGCTGTTCGTGCATGACGGCACGAAGCGCGGCGCGGGGAGGAACAGGAAACACACCAAGCTGTAGTTAGGCGTCGAGCCAGTGCAAACGTGCTGGCTCGATTTGCTTTTTGATCACATCCGATCGAATTACTCGTCACCATCGCCATGAATCATCCTTCAGACGCCGTGCTGCCCTCGCATCTGCCTGCCGGCGGTGAGCCGGGTCCCGTCATTACCCGTCGCTCGTGGCTCAGGCTGCTCGCGTGGAGCGCCACCGGCATCGTGCTCGCGCTCGTCGTGGTTTGCGCGTACGCGCTCGTCTACCCGGAACGGATGCCGCCCGCAGTCGGCGCGATCGTCGAAGAAATCACCGGTGCGAATCCTCATCCGGTTCATTTGATGCGTCCGCAAGACGCACCGCTGAGCGCGGTTGCGCTGCTCGGTAAACAGATTTTCTTCGACCAGACCTTGTCGGCCTCGGGTACGCAGTCGTGTGCGTCATGCCACTCGGCGCAGCATTCGTACGCACCGGATAACGCATTCCCGGTTCAACTCGGCGGCGCGCACATGAATCAGGCGGGCTATCGGCCGCCGCCGTCGCTGGCGTATCTGTACCGCCAGGCGCCGTTCAGCATCGGGCCGGATCAGGGCGATACCGATGTGCCTGTGGATATGACGCAACTGGCGTCACAGGCGGCCGGTGTGCAGCGCGCGCAAAAAACGGCGCTGGCCGCGCCCGCCGCTCCGGCGATGGTGCCGCAAGGTGGACTGTTCTGGGACGGCCGCGCCGATACCTTGCAAAACCAGGCAATCGGCCCGCTGATGAATCCGGTGGAGATGGCCAACGCGACAGAAGCGGATGTCGCGCACAAGCTGCTGCAAACGAAGTATGTTGAGCAGTTCAAACAGATATTCGGCCCGGGCATCCTCAACAATCCGAGCCTGCTGATCTCCGAAGCCATGTTCGCCGTGGGACGGTATCAGACCGAAGATCAGTCGTTTCACGCCTTTACCAGCAAGTACGATTACTGGCTCGAAGGTAAAGCACGGCTGACGCATGCTGAATTGCATGGCTTGCAGTTGTTCAACGATAAGGACAAGGCTAACTGCGCGGGTTGCCATTTGAGTCAGCCTAGCAAGGATGGCCTGCCGCCGGTGTTTACCGATACGCAGTACGAGGCGCTCGGCGTGCCGCGTAATCCGGCCATTCCGGCCAACAAGGATCCGAAGTTCTTCGATATGGGCGTGTGCGGCCCGTTCCGCGATGACATGACGAAGGAAACGCAATACTGCGGAATGTTCCTGACACCGACCCTGCGCAACGCTGCCGAGCGTAAGGTGTTCTTCCATAACGGCGTGTATCACGATCTCAAGCAGGTCATGGACTTCTACAACCTGCGCAATACGGCGCCTGAGAAGATCTATCCGCGCGATGCGTCCGGGAAAGTACAGAAGTACAACGATCTACCGGCCCAGTATCACGCCAATGTCGACGTCGCCGATGCGCCGTTCGATCGCAAGTTCGGTGATCAACCGGCCATGACGGATCAGGATATTCAGGACATCATTGCGTTTATGAAAACGCTGAGCGACGGGTATAAGGCTGCGGGGTCCTGACCTCCACAGGAGGCGGTCACATAGCCATTGCGCAGCGTCGCGCGAGCCGGTGAGGTATCCTTGCTGGTTCCGCGACCTCTATCCGTACCCTGCCCGATGGCCGATTTCCCTTTCGACGCCGTACTCTTCGACTGCGACGGCGTGCTCGTCGACTCCGAACCCATTACCAACCGCGTGCTGACCGAGATGCTCGGCGAGCTGGGCTGGCAATTGACCGTTGAAGAGGCAATGCGCATTTTTGTCGGCAAGGCCGTCAAGGATGAAGCCGCACTTATCGAAGCACGCACCGGCTTCGCGATTACGGCGGATTGGCTCATGCAGTTTCGCGCGCGCCGTAATGAAGCGCTTGATCGCGAGTTGATGGCGATTGACGGCGCAGCGTCAGCAGTACGCGCGCTTTACACAACGCTTAACGGACGCATCGCGGTCGCGTCGGGCGCCGATCGCATCAAAGTTGAATTACAACTTGTGAAGGCCGGTATCCTCGACTGCTTCGAAGGACGCATCTTCAGCGGCCATGAAACACCGCGCAACAAGCCGTATCCCGATGTCTACCTCGCCGCGGCCGCGGGGGTCGGCATGGAACCGCAACGATGTGCCGTCGTGGACGATACCGTCACGGGCGTGACTGCAGGCGTGGCCGCCGGCGCTACGGTGTTCGGCTATTGCCCGAAAGAACTGAGCCACAGCAGCGCCACTGCATTGCATGGCGCGGGCGCGGTTCACGTGTTCCGGGACATGGCCGAATTGCCCGCCTTGCTCGCCGGCTGGCGTGGCGTGCAAGGCTGAGGGCACGCGCCGTTACTCGAACGCAGGGTCGATCGGTACGCGATATCCCACCGCGAGGCGGTTAGTCTCATTCGCCATGCCGACCACTGCCAGCAGCTCGCCGAACATCTCGTCGGTCATACCGGCGCGGCGGGCCGCAGCCGTATGGCTCGCGACGCAGTAAGCGCAGTTGTTCGTCACGCTCACGGCAACGTAGAGCAATTCCTTGATCAGCGGATCGAGCGCGCCCGGCGCCATCACGTCCTTCAGACTGTCCCATGTACGAGCGAGCGTAGGCGGATGCTGGGCGATGTATTTCCAGAAGTTATTGACGTCGTCGACCTGGCGGGTCTGCTTGATGTCGTCGTAGACAGCTTTGACTTCGGGCGAAGCTGCGGAATATTCGACGGCTTTAAGCTGGCTCATACGTCCTCCTTTGCTTGCTAACGGGAATCGGCGGGGAATCGGCGATTCGTGCGCGAGTGGCGCGGCGTTGCCTATTGTGCCCAGAATTCCGACGGATCGAGCGAATGCATTGCGCCGTTGGAACGCACGAGCACGGCCGCCACGCCCGGATATCGCTATTGCATCTTATCGAGCCGACGCAGCACCTGCCCACTCGCACTGTCTTCAACGTGCCAGCCCTCGGCTCTTAAATGGTCACGCAGACGGTCGGCCTCGTTCCAGTCTTTAGCGACGCGGGCCTTTTCACGCGCATTGGCGAGAAGCGCGATATCGGCGGGAATCGCAGACACAATATGAGCTAGTGCGTACCGCATCTCGGGTCGCATGTAATTCGTGGCTTGTACCTCTGCCGGGCGTCTCAACAAAAGCCAAAAGGCACACGGCAACTGTCTCTCGTCGCCGTGTGCACTACGATCAGTCGCGACTGCGTTTAAGCCTTCGCTACACGCCCATACGTATCTTCGAACCGTACGATGTCGTCCTCGCCGAGATAGGCGCCGGACTGCACTTCGATCAACTCGAGCGGAATCTTGCCCGGATTCAGCAAGCGATGCGTCACGCCGAGCGGAATGTACGTCGATTGATTTTCGGTCAGGATGATCTCTTTATCGCCGTTGGTAACGAGCGCGGTGCCCTTGACGACAATCCAATGCTCCGCACGATGATGGTGCATCTGCAAGCTCAGTTGCGCGCCGGGGCTGACAACGATGCGCTTGACCTGGAACCGGTCGCCACTGTCGATACCCTCATACGATCCCCACGGCCGCACCACGCGACGGTGTGTGACCGACTCGTGACGTCCCATCGCATTCAACTGCGCAACGATCTTTTTGACGTCCTGCGCCTGGTCGCGATGCGCCACGAGCACAGCATCGGCGGTCTCGACGATAACGACGTTATCCAGCCCGATCGCGGCAACCAGCCGGTGCTCGGCGCGGATGTACGAATTGGTCACGGCATCGGTCAGCACGTCGCCGAGCAGCGCATTGCCCTGCGCGTCGCGCTCCGCAATGTCAGCAAGCGCAGTCCACGAGCCGATGTCGTTCCAGCCGAGATCCGCGACCGCGACCACGGCGGCGCGCTTCGTTTTCTCCATCACGGCATGGTCGACCGAGATGTTGGGACAGGCCGAGAAAGTTTGTGCTTCGAGACGGACGAAATCGTTGTCGCGCTGCGCACCTTCCAGAGAAAGTTCAGCCTGCTTCGCGATTTCAGGTTCGTAGCGGCGCAGCTCCTCCATGTAGGTGGACGCTTTCAGCATGAACATGCCGCTATTCCAGTAGTAGTTGCCGTCCTCGAGAAAGCGCTGCGCTGTCGCTGCATCCGGCTTCTCGACGAACGAGTCGACCGCAAAGGTCGGCTCGCCTTCGACGAGACTCGCACCCGAACGAATGTAGCCGTAACCGGTATGCGGTTCGGTCGGCGTGATGCCGAACGTGACCAGGTAGCCGTCTTTGGCAATCAGGGCGGCGGCTTCGGCCGCTTTGACGAAAACCGCTTCGCCGGTGATCACGTGATCGGACGGCAGAACGAGCAGCAATGCGTCCGGGCTTTCGCGCAGTGCCAGCAACGCCGCGACCGCGATAGCCGGCGCCGTGTTGCGGCTGGCGGGCTCGAGCACGATCGCCGACGACACGACATCGACCTGGCGCAACTGTTCGGCAACCAGAAAGCGCTGTTCATTATTCGTCACGACGATCGGCGATGCGACGTCGGCGATACCGCTCAAGCGCAGTGCGGTTTGCTGAACCAGGGTGTTTTCGCCCGTCAGCTTGAGATATTGCTTCGGATATCCGCCACGCGACATCGGCCACAGCCGGGTGCCGCTCCCACCGCAAAGAATCACTGGATGAATATGCATGGTCTGTTCCTCTCTAGGTATTGTTTGAATTTGCGCGAGCCGATTCCCTCTGCCCCCATTCAAGCCCTGCGCATAAGCTGCATTCGCACCGATTCTAGTTCATGCGGCAAACGGCGCGAAATTGGCGCGCGGCGCGGCAGTTCGACAAAGCCGAGGCGTTGATACAAATCGTACGCGCGCCGATTGCTGACCAGTACGTCCAGGACGATCTGCCGATCCGGTTCGTCGTGCATCAGGCCCGCGCGCAACACGCTGGTAAATAGCGTGCTGAACACACCGGTACTCCGCATCTGTTCACCAGTTGCGCAATGTGCAATCAGTGTCTGCGACGACTTGGGCGCGGGCAATTCGCTCTCCAGCACCAAGCCGCGCAACAGCATGGCAACCGTACGGCGCACGCCAAAAAACATGAGCAGCATCAGCGCGACATGCGGATCGTCAAACCAGGTGTTCCGGCCGTCATGCATGGCAAGCACCGCCGCCACCTTGCCGTCGCCCGTCACGGCGACGTGGTGCCGCCGATAGGAGAAACGGCCGTGTTTCGACGTGAAGGCAAATTCCAGAAACTCGGCACACCGTTTGTCAGATTCACCGAGAAAGAACCCGAACTCCCGTACGCCCGAGGCGAAAATCAACGACGCGCACGCCTCGGCGTCTTCCGCTCGCGCGGGACGGGCCTGCAACGCGCCCGATTCCCGACCCTGCTGCTGCGCGCGAACGCGCTCTGATTGAACGGCGTACATGGCGGGTGTTCCTCTCTAACGAGGCAGGCGCTTGAGCGCCGCAATGGTTCGACTGATCTGTTCCGGCTCATGCGTCGAACAGATGAAAAACCGCAAACGCGCCGCCTTTTCTTCAACAGCGGGATAGAAAATCGGCTGCACGTTGATGCCTTCCGCAAACATCGCGTTGGCCCACTGCGCCGCCTTCAGGGTGCTACCGGTAATAATCGGCACGACCGCATAGCCCGCGCTTTTACCGGTGTCGAGACCGGCGGCCCGCGCCTCGTCGAGAAACTGTTTGCCACGCGCGCGCAGCAGCGCCACCCGCTCCGGTTCGGCAATCAGTCTTTCCAGCGCGGCAAGCGACGCTGCCGCCAGTGCGGGCGCGAGACCCACGCTATACAGAAAGCCGGGCGCAAGATGCCGCAAGATATCGACCAGCGCCTGGGAGCCGGCGATAAACCCGCCGCACCCCGCCAATGTTTTGCTGAGTGTACCCATCCAGATATCGACGTCGCTGCTCGCCACGCCGCAATGCTCACGAACGCCCTTGCCCTGCTCGCCCAGCACGCCGAGCGAGTGGGCTTCGTCGACCATCAGAAACGCGGCATGCCGGCGTTTGATGTCGACGAACTGCGCCAGATCGGGAATGTCTCCGTCCATGCTGTACAGGCCTTCGATCACAATCAGCACACGCCGGTAATCGTGCCGTACGCGTGCGAGCAATGCGTCAAGCGCCTGCCAGTCGTTGTGCGGAAAGCTCAGCCGTTTCGCGCCGCTCAATTGTGCGCCTTGCACGATGCTGTTGTGCGCAAGCGAATCGTGCACGATCAGATCGCCGGGACCGAACAGCGAACCGATCACCGTCACGTTGGTCGCATGGCCGCTCACGAACACGACGCAGTCGTCCACCTCGTACAACGCAGCGAGCGCCGTTTCGAGTTCGCGCTGCACGGGCCGTTCGCCCGCCACCATCCGGCTCGCCGATGCCGACGTGCCATAGCGGTCGATCGCCGCTTTCGCGCGCGCGGAAACGAGCGGATCGCCGGCGAGACCGAGATAGTTATAGTTCGCGTAGTTCAGATACTCCGCGCCGCCGATCTGCGTGGTCGCGCCCGCAATACCTTCGTGCACGCGAAAAAACGGCGACTGCACCTGCAGCTTCTCGCCCATCTGCCGCATTATTTCGACCTGCTGATAACCCGGCATGGTCTCAAAGCGGCACAGCGCAGCGCGCGAAGCGTCCTGAGCCGCGCGCGTGCCGCCGGCAGGCAACGGCGCGCCCGGCGTCTGCGCCTCTTCGGAGACGCGTTCCAGTTGCCGCATCAACGCCTTCGCGGCGAGTTGCTGGCGGATGTGATCACCCAATCCCATGCTATTCAGATAACCCTGTGAGGTGCCGGCCTGATGTCGATATCAAGCCGGAAATTCGGCCCATTCCCACGCGTCGCGCGTCGCGAGCAGTTCGGCAACCAGCCGGTAGTTCATTTCATGACTCGGCCGCAATGCGGTGACCCGACCGAGCAAGGGCGCGCCGGCCATCGCCATGTCGCCGACCAGATCCAGCACGCGGTGCCGCACAAATTCATCGGGCACGCGCATACCGCCCAGCACGCGGTTACCGACAATCGCAGCGGTGCACGATAGACGCGCGCCACGCAGAATCGGCATGCCGCGCACGTAGCCAGCGAGAATTGCGGGGATCGCCCATTTGACCCGTCCATATGAACGCGACGGAGCGATCTCCTCGGCAAAACTTGCTGGCGTTACCGCGCCGTCCCAGCGCAATGCGCCGAAGCCTTTCAGATCGTTGCGCACGGCCATTTCATAGTCGGCCGACGGCTCGATCGAGATACTGCGCTCGTCGCGTGTGCCCTCGCCGTCCGCAATTTTCACCGGACGCAGCACACGAATGAAGCGCTTGGCATGTGGTAATTCGGTGCGCCCGCACGCACGGATCGCGTCGATCCACGGCTGCGCGCTGCCGTCCAGAATCGGTACTTCTTCGGCATCCAGTTCGACGGTCGCGCGATCGATTTCGCAGGTCAGCAACGAGGCCAGCAGATGCTCGACGGTGCGCACGCGGACGCCATCTGCACTTTCGAGCATCGTGCAAAGCGGCTGGCCGCGCCGCAACGCCGGACTCACCGCGAGCTCGGCCAGCACGCCAGCGCCCCGCATCCGCCGGAACACGATGCCGCGCGGGCCATCGGTATCGGCCGGGAGAATTCGCACGTTCACGCGCCGTCCGGTATGCAGGCCGTGACCGCTTAACGCCAGCGGTCGCGCGAGCGTTCCTTCGCGGCGGCTCCAACCTGCGGGCGCGTTCATCAGACGAGCTCCGTCGCGGCTTGTGTCGATATCGGTGTTGTGGTGTCCGCTTGCCCCGACAACGCACCGGCCACATCCGCCAGCGCATGCGTGCCGACGTCGAGCGCATGTTGCGCGGCGAATGTCGCCACCTGAGCCGCGACGCCATTCGGCTCGGCGGCCTCGTTCTGCGTCTGGATCGATTCGACGATCCGTTGCGCCAGCGAATGCACCGTTGCACCTTCGGCCATCGTCATGATCGACAGCTTGACCTGGAAGCTCTCTTCGACAGCCATGCCGAGCTCCATGCCCATCAGCGAATCCATGCCCATGTCGAGAATCGAACGGCCGGTTTCGATTTTTTCCGGCGACATATGCAGGATGCGCGCGATCTGTGCCTGCAAGGTTTCTGCGACCAGTTGCAACGCATCCGCGAATGCCAGTCCGAGAATCTGGTCACGCATCTGCGCGCCGCCCTGACGCGCCGGTTCGTGACTGCCGCGCGCATGCATGTCCGTGTAGCGGCGAGCGCGCGCGGCCGGCATGCCGAGCGAAAGCGCCTGCCAGTCGAGCCGTACCACCGCTTCGCCCACGTTCATGTCGACAATCGCACGTTCCAATGCAGCAAGCGCTTCGGCCGACGTGATCGAGAGGCCGCCGATGCGTGACTGCAGCGCTTCACGAGTCTCCGCATTGCGTGCGAGGAAACCGACGTCGTCCAGCGGGCCCCATGCCATGTAGGTGCCCGGCAAACCGGCCGCGCGGCGTTGGGCAACCAGCGCCTCGAGGAAGGTATTGGCCGCCACATAGCTCGACTGCCCCGGATTGCCGAGGAAAGTCGTTGCCGATGAATAGACCACGAAGAAGTCGAGTGTCATGCCACGCGTGGCGCGGTGCAGGTTCCATGCGCCGGCCAGCTTCGGTGCGAGCACCGCTGCGAAACGGGCGTCGTCCAGGTTACGCACGAGGCCGTCGTCGATCACCATCGCCGAATGGAGCACGCCCTTGAGCGGTGTGCCGCGCGCGGCGATATCGGCGAACACTATGTCGAGCGCGGCTGCGTCGGTGACATCGCAGGCCGCCGTGTACACCTGTGTGCCATTTTCTTCACGCCAAAGCGCGGCCTCTGCGGCGAGTTCTGGTGCGAGCGTGCCTGAACGGCTCGCGAGCGTCAGATGGCGCGCGCCGCACGACATCATCCAGCGCGCGGAGGCGAACCCAAGCCCACCCGTACCGCCGACAATCAGATATGCCGCTTTCGGATCGAGTCGCAGCGCTTCCGCGCCGTCCGCCACGCGCGACGGATTCGGTGTGCCGGCTGGATACGTCACGAGGATCTTGCCGATCTGACGCGCCTGCTGCATATGACGGAATGCTTCTTCGACCCGTTCGGCCGGGAACGCGCGATACGGCAACGGATGCAGCACGCCGTCCGCAAACAGTTGCATAACCTCTTCGAACAGACGCGCGGTCAGATTCGGCAATGCGCTCATCAACTGATCGGCATCGATGCCGAAATAGCTGATGTTGTTGCGGAACGGCCGCAGACCAATACGGCTGTTCTCGTAGAAGTCGCGCTTGCCGAGTTCGAGAAAACGGCCAAACGGACGCAGCGTGTCGATGCTGCGCACCATCGCTTCACCAGCCAGCGAATTGAGCACGATATCGACACCCGCACCTTGCGTGCGTTCGCGGATTTCATCGGCAAATGCAAGGCTGCGCGAATCGAACACGTGGTCGGCACCGAGCAGGCGCACGAATTCGCGCTTCTCGCGGCTACCGGCGGTCGCGAAAACTTCCGCGCCCAGATGGCGCGCAAGCTGGATCGCCGCGATCCCCACGCCGCCCGCCGCGCCATGCACCAGCACGCGCTCGCCGCGGCGCAGTCGCGCCAACTCGCACAGCGCGTAGTACGCCGTGAAGAAGGTGGTCGGCACCGTGGCCGCTTCTTCGAACGTCAGACGTTCGGGCTTGTGAGCAATGGCCTCGGTCTTCGTGCGCACATGGCTCGCGAAGGACGCCGGCGCGAAACCGAGCACCGCATCGCCCGGCGCGAAACGCCGCACGTTACGGCCGACGCGCGCGACGCGCCCCGACAGCTCCATGCCGATCGTCGCGCCGGCAAAGCCGTTTTCGACGGCCTCGTCGGACAGCAAACCCATCGCGTACATCACGTCGCGGAAATTGAGCCCGGTCGCAACCGGCTCGATTTCGACTTCATCGGCGGCGAGTTCGTGTTGCGTGAGCGCGAACCATTCGAGATTGCGCAACGAACCGGGCGATGCAAAACCGAGCACCGCTGCTTCGTTCTGTGGACGTACCGCGGCAGATTCGCTGCGCAGTGCAGCGCTCGCCGCCGGCAACATGCGCGGCACGTAGCGGCCATGTGACGTGAGCAGCACTTCTTCTTCGCCGTCGGACGAAAGCAGTTCGTGCGCCAACTCGGCACCTGCCTCGCGGCACGCCGGAGACAGGTCGATCAAACGGCACGACAGTTCCGGATGCTCGTTGGCCAGCACACGGCCGAGCCCCCACATCGCGGCTTGCTCAGGACGCAGCGTCGCGGCATCGGCAAACGGTGTGGCGACCGGCGCACCGCCGCGTGTCACGATCCACAATTGCGGCTGCATCACGCCGGCAACCGCGGTGAGATCACGCACCAGTTGCGCCAGCGCGAGCGTGGTTTGCTGCTGAACGTGCATCACTTCCGCGCCATCCGCATCGGCGGACAGGGTGTGATCCGGCGCGATGAATACGACGTGATGCGGGCGCCCCGCCGGCGCCTCCAGCTTGCTCATGTCGTGACGCAGCGCCGCGAGCGTACTGCTCGACGTCGTGTGGCCAGCGGCCCGCAAGGCAGCGGTCAGGGTCTCGTCGGCTGCGGTTTCCGC
This sequence comes from Paraburkholderia sediminicola, assembly GCF_046026855.1. Lineage (GTDB taxonomy): Bacteria > Pseudomonadota > Gammaproteobacteria > Burkholderiales > Burkholderiaceae > Paraburkholderia > Paraburkholderia sediminicola_A. The sequence goes on from NZ_JAQQET010000016.1 coordinate 153,198, forward strand.
TGCGTACAGTAAGGACCAATGCGCTGACGGCGCCTGCGCTTCGCTCACGTTGCCAGCAGAAGCGCCCGTACGCGGCTCGCGTGCAACGATCAGCGTCGGTGCGCCTTCGAGATCCAGACCCTGCTCCGTATGCCGTGCGACCTGTTCAAAGCCGGCTTCTTCGAGGTGTTTCGTCAACGCGACCGGCGAGAGCCATGCCGCGCGGCGCGCGTTGGCGTGCGCGGCGTCTGCGTCGAGATCGAACACGATATCGGCGAAGCGGCTATTGCGCGGCTCCGCGATCACCACCAGCGCGCCCGGCGCAAGCCAGCCGCGCAGCGCGGCGAGCAGCGCGCGCGGCTCGTTCTGTGCGGCAAGCACGTGGCTCGCCACGACGATGTCGTAACGCTCGCCGGCTTCGATTCCAGACAGACGCGGCGCGTCGCCGAACTCGATGTTCGCGATGCGGATAGACGGATGCTCGCTCGCGTCGAAGCCACTCAACTGCTCATGCGTACCTGCAATCGTGTAGTCGCAGCGTGACACCGGCACGTGAATCGCGAGCGGTTGAAGCACGTCGCTCAAGGGCGAATCGAGTTCGAGCACGCGCAAGCGGCGCGGTTCGCTCCACCCTTCGATCACGCGATGCAGGCAAGCACCGGTCAACGCATTGACATGCGCCCACGTTGGCGAAGCTTCAAAGAAGTGCTCGACCAGGCTGCTGCGCGAAGGCGGCAGGATCTGCGCGCCGCTCACTTCGCCGCGCAACACGGCGGGCAGCGCCGCGCCACAATGCGCGAGCAGGGTCAGTTCCGCCACGTGCGCGGGCGACTGCGCAAGCAGGTCGCGCCACAGTTCGTCGATGCCCGGGAGAGTTGCGCAGGCCGCGGCGTCTCGCACGAGACGCGTACCGTCGCGCTGCGCCAGACCATCTTCAACGACGATCTGCACGAGACGCGCCAGCAATGCCGGGTGTGCACAGTCCGGCAGCGCTGCTTGCGCAAAAATGTTCATCGCGTCGAGCGCGTTCAATGCGTACGCGCTGGCGAGCACGTCGAGCAGCGGCAGCATTTCGGTCAGATGGGCCTGCCGGCGCGGCTGATCTTCCTGCGTTACCAATGCCCCCACGCCGTCTTCGAGCAATGCAGCCGGCTCGGGCAACATGTGTGCGTCGAGGTCGGCGGCAAGTGGCCTGGCTTCGGCGATATACGCATAACGTGCAGGTGCATGCTGACGACGTCCCATCAGATCGACCCGGCGGAAACGGCATGCGCCGAGCCGCGCGATGATCGCGCCATGCGCGTCGGCAAATTCGAACGATGCCACCACCGAATGCGGACTGCGCCGTTCGATCCGGGCGACCACGTAGCGAATCGCGTCGCCGCGCAGATAGTCGATGCGTCCAATTTGCACCGGCACATACGCAGCGTGTTCGATTTCAGCCTGATCCGCTGACGCAAGCAACGCGAACAGCGGATGGAAACCGCTGTCCATCAATGCCGGATGAAGCGCATAGGCGCTCAGTGTGGCTTCGGTTTGCGCGAGTACGGCGGGGACTTCCACTTCGGCAAGCGCAATGTCGGCGTCCGTGTCGACGTGCACTGCGCGCACCCATTGGAATGCGGGGCCATAGCTCAGGCCGATCGCCGTGGTGTTTGCATACAGCGTTGCGCCGGACATGGCCGGCTGCGCGAACAGGTCGGTGAGCGTGGTGGCCGGCAGTGTGCCCGCGCCGCCTTCCGTACCCAGCGCGCAACCGCTCGCCAGCAAGCGGCCGGTGACGTTGAGCGACCACGCTTCGTCGGACATGCGGTCACGTGTTTCAATCGTGAAGCTCGCGGTGCGCACATCGACCGTGAAGCGGAACAGTTTCGAATGCTGCGGCTGGAATACGACCGGCAGACGGATTTCGAGGTTCTCGACCGCGCAGCTTTGCGTGCCGAAATGCACGCGCGCGGCCGCCAGCGCCATTTCGACGTAGCCCGCGCCCGGGAACGCCACGCCGCCATCGACCACGTGATCGGCCAGCATGGGCAGGCCGGCCGGATCGAGCTGATTTTCCCAGGCGAGCGCGTGCTCGCCAAGACGGTAGCCGAGCAGCGGATGTTCGCGGCGACGATTGACCAGGTTATAAGCCTCGGCGGTCGGGCCGACCCAATAACGTTCGTGCTGCCACGGATAGGACGGCAGCGCCACCCGCGCGCTCAACGGCGCGAAACGTTCGGCGTCCACGCGCGCGCCATTCGCGAGCATCGCGTAGATCGCGTGGTGGAGCATCTGCGCGCTGTCGTGATTGCGCTTGAGCGTGGGCAGCGAGCGGCCGCTGACGCGGGCCTCGTCGAGCGTCTGCGTCACATAGCTGCGCAGAATCGAATGCGGGCCGACTTCGAGGAACAGGCGCACGCCCGTCTGGGCGATCTGCGCAACGGCATCGCCGAAACGCACTGGTTCGCGAATATTGCGCCACCAGTAGTGCGCATCGAGTTCGGTGCCCGCGAGTTCGGCGCCTGTGACGGTCGAAACGAAGCTACGTGTTGCGGCATTCGGCGCGAGATCGGCGAGGCCCTGCAGCACGCCCGGCTCGATCGGGTCCATCTGACAGCTATGGAACGCGTAGTCCAGTTCCAGCATCTGGAAGAAACGGCCGCTTTCCTTCACGGCGGCTTCGAGCACCTGCAACGCGCCGAGCGGGCCGGCCAGCGTGACCGCCTGCGGGCTGTTGACACCGGCGACTTCAACCGCGGTGTCCACGCCGAGTTGCGCCATCAGCGCGCGCATGGCGGCTTCGCCGAGCCCGGCGGCGGCCATGCGGCCCGTGCCGCGCGTGCTTGCCTGTGCGCGGCTGCGAATCTTGATCACATGGACGGCCTGCGCCAGCGTCAGCGCACCCGACGCCCACGCCGCGGCGACTTCGCCGACACTGTGGCCGAGGCACACGTCATAGCCGACACCACGTGCTTCAATGACACGCACTACGCCCACCTGGATCGCAAACAACAGCGGCTGCGCGTGCTCGGTGGCTTGCAGCGTGGTGGCGGTAACGCCTTCGCGCAGCACCTCGACCAGCGAGGCACTGCCGTCGGCGCGCCACAACGCGTCGAGTTCGTCGAGCGCGGCACGGAACACCGGCTCCTGTTCGAGCAATTGCTTGCCCATGCCGGCCCACTGCGAGCCGTTGCCGGAGAACACCAGGGCGAGACGGGTATCGTCGCCCGGGGTTTCACCCTGCACGAATACCGGTTCTGTGTGATCCTGCGTCGGGTCGGCTAGCGCGGCAAGCGCGGCGCGCGCCTCGGCTGGCGTCGCCGGCGCGATGATCGCGCGGTGCTTGAGCCATTGGCGGCGGTGCGCCGCGTTCGATGCCAGGGTGCTCCACGGCGTGCCGTTATCGAGCATCGACAGATAGCGTGCGGCCAGCGCGGCCAGCGCGGCTACGGTGCGAGTCGAGAGAATCAGCGGCAACAGTGCCAGTGAGTCGTTTTCGGTTCGCGCGATGGCGCCTGCTGCCGGTGCTTCCCGCAACACGACGTGCGCATTGGTGCCGCCAAAACCGAACGAATTGACGCCGATCACCAACGGCTCCGTGCCACTGTCGAGCGGCGTCAACCGGTCTACAACACGCAAGCGGCCACCCACGAAATCGATCGCCGGATTCGGCGTTTCGAAGTGCAACGTCTTCGGCACAGCACGGTGCTTCAGGCACAGAATCGCCTTCATCAGCCCTGCCATACCCGAAGCCGTTTCGAGGTGGCCAACGTTGGTCTTCACGGAGCCGATCAACAGCGGTTGATCGATCGAACGCCCCGCCGATGCGACTTCCATCAAGGCGCGCGCTTCGATCGGATCGCCGACCGCCGTGCCCGTACCGTGTGCCTCGACATAGGCGAGCGAGCGCGGATCGACACCCGCGCGTTCGTAGACCGTGCGCAGCAATGCCGCTTGCGTCGCCGCGCCCGGCACGCTGATCCCGCCTTGCGAGTAGCCGTCCGAATTGACGCCCGAACCGGCGATCACCGCGTGAATCGTGTCGCCGTCCGCCAGGGCGCGCTCGAGCGTCTTGAGCATCACCAGCGCGCCGCCTTCCGAGCGCACGTAACCGTCGCCAGTCGCGTCGAACGCGCGGCAGCGCCCGCGGGGCGACAGCATCGACGCTTTCGAGAACGTCACGAAGCCGAACGGATGCAGCAGCAGATTGACGCCGCCCGCGAGCGCCACCTCGGCGTCGCCCGATTGCAGCGTCTGACACGCCTGATGCAAGGCGACCAGCGACGACGAACAGGCCGTATCGACCGATACGCTCGGCCCGCGCAGATCGAACAGATAGGACAGACGGTTGGACGCGATGCTGAGCGTATTGCCGGTAGCCGAATACGGGTCCACCGCGTTCAGGTCGTCGACGAAACGATTGCCATAGTCCTGGCTCGCGACGCCGATATAGACCGCGCAATTGCTGCCTTCCATGTCACGCGGGCGCACGCCCGCATCTTCGAAGGTTTCCCATGCGAGTTCGAGCAACAGGCGTTGCTGCGGATCCATCTGCTGTGCTTCGCGCGGCGAAATGCCGAAAAAGGCGGCGTCGAAACCGGCGACATCGTCGAGCACGCCGGCCGAGAACGTGTAGCTCTTGCCCGCTTCGCGTTTGGACGGGTGCTGGTAAAACTCCGTGCCGAAACGGTCTGCCGGTACTTGCGTGACCGCATCTTTTTCGTCGCGCAGCAACGCCCAGAAATCGTCAGGGCTCTCAACATGGCCGGGGAAGCGGCAGGCCATCCCCACAATAGCAATCGGTTTAGTCATCGTTCTGTTGTTGGGTGCAACGTGCGCGCCGGTTCACCGCTCGGCAAACCTGGTTCGAGTGCTCGAATCAGGGCGAGGCCGAGTTGCTCGGCACGCAAAGCTTCATTCGTGGCGGGCGCGTCGCCGTAATTGCGCCAGATAAAGTAGTCGCTGCGAGCCGGCTCACAGCCGAGTTCGCTGAACACGCGCGGCAGTGCCGGCACGTGATCGCCGTAAAAACACAGCACCGTGTCGCGGCGCCGTGCGCGCAGTGCGGCGAGCAGCCGGCCGAGCATCGCGTCGGCGTTGGCAAGGTGGCGCAGATAGGCGGTCAGATCGCGCCAGCGCGCGTCGTCACCCAGGGTGTGGAAGGCAGCGCCCTCGCCTGCCTGCACGAGTTCGAGGTGCAACGGACCGTGGTTTTCCATCGTCATCGCGAAGATGAAGGCGGGCTTGTCGCGCGGTTCGTCTAGCGCCTGGATGATCGACTCGGCCACCGCCATATCGGCGACATAGGGGCCGGCGCGCGGGGCATCGGCGAACGATTTGATGTCGAGAAAGCGGTCGATCTGGAGATGCCTGAAAGCGCGCTCACGACCGAAGAAATCTGCGTAGTACGGGTGAATCGCCCTGGTCTGATAGCCGCTGTGTTTGAACCACGAGGCGAGCGATGCGCAGGCACGGCGCACGAATGCGTACGGGTAGAAGCGCGCATAGCCGAGTTGCGCGCCCTCAATACCGGTCAGGACCGCGAACTCCGTGCGCATTGTATTGGCGCCCCAGGCAGGGACGACCAGTTCGCCGTGCTGGACAGACTCGCGGCGTGCGGTGTCGAAGTGATGCAGGATGGCCGGAGCGATCGATTCAGTGAGGCGACGTGCGTCGAAGAACGATTCGCTCTGGATCAGGATCACGTCGGGCGTTGATCGCGGCGCGCCTGTGGCAAACGGACCAGCGGCCAGCGCGAGGCGTAACTGGCGCGGCGTGGCCGGTTTCATGCCGTTCAGCAGATAAGCGACGAATACCGCAAAGAAACCATGACGCTTCTGATCGTCGGAGGGATTCAGTGTGAGCGGCAAGCGTGCGGCGAGCAGATAGCCGGCGGCCAGGCAGGCGGCCGCAGCAATCGCGATAGCCCCAATTGGCCTGCTGCCCATTGGCGTTTCCGCGACAAAACCGCCGATCACCACCGCGATACCCATGACGATCGCCACGACCGTGCCTACGCTGAGAAACGGCAAGTACAGACGCGGATGCGCGAACAACTGGCTGAACAGGCTCAGATCGGTGAAGACAAACGGCTCGCGTAGCGACGCATATTTGGCGTTACTCACGCCGGCGAGCAGCGCGACCAGCGCGATTGCGACAAATGCGGAAAATCTTACGCGCCCGGTGACCAGCAACAGGCACAGACAAATGAAAACGATTGCGGCGACGTGCAAAGCAAAGGCGATCGGCGAACGTCGCAACGACGCGCGCGGCACCGCGATCGCTTCCGGCAGAAACGCGAGGCCGGCGGCGACCGTGAAGCTGAGCGCGAGGGTCGTTTCCAATCAGCGCTCCTCGCGGGGCAAATAAGACAACCCGCCTAGAATCGCATCGGCCATGACCACCGGCAGCAACGGCAGAAGACGCATGCCGAAAGCAAGCAAACCGGGGAACGCGATTTCGGCGCGGCCCGCTTTCAGTTTGCGCTGGATGTGCTGCGCGGCTTTGTCGGCCGACCAGAGGAACGGTTTATCGCCGGGGAAAACGTCGCTCATTGCCGTCTTCACGAAGCCGGGCAAGACGATCGACATGCGGACGCCGTCGCGCGACAGGATCGGACGGACTGAATCGCCGTAGGCTTTGATGGCCGCCTTGCTGGCGCAGTAAGCCGGCGAAATGGCCATGCCGCGCAAGGCGGCGAGCGAGCTGATCAGCGCGACCTGGCCACTGCGGCGCGGGCGCATGCGGGCGATAACCGGCAGGGCAGCGTGCATCGCGCCGTAGAAATTGGTGTCGACGATGGCGGCTGTACGTTCGAGCTCTTCCCAGTCTTGCGCGGACGCAAGCGTGCTGGCCGCGCCGGCGTTGGCGATCAGAAGGTCGATTGGGTGGGCGTCGTCGAATTGGCGCAGCCAGGATTGCATCGCCAAGGCATCGCGGACGTCGATCAGCCCGGTTTCCACCGTCGCGCCTTTTGCACGGCAGGCGTTGGCCGATTCTTCGAGCCTTTTCTCGTCACGGCCGATGAGACCGAGAACCACGCCGGGCGCCGCATACGCCAGCGCGAGCGCGCGGCCAAGCCCCGCGCTCGCGCCGGTGATGACGATGTGGCGCGGGGCGGCGCTAGGCATACGCCGCCGCCTCGAGACGCTGCACGGCACCGGCTGTTGCCATGGCAATGCCGGAGCGGGTGTAGAAGTCGCCGTTGATCTGCGTGTGGTGGACGACGTAGTCCAGGAAGGCCTGGTATAGATTCATGTCCGGCTGCTCGCCGTGCAGCCAGAAATCGTCGAGCGAGCCTTGCCATGTCAGGCCCGGAATGCTGTAGATCGCCGTGCCGAGTGCGATCAGCGGACGGCGGTGATGCAGCGCCGACAAGCCGACCGTGCTGTTCACCACCACGGCACCGCGTGCGTGATCGAGCAGCGTCGGTAGATGGCCCGCGTCGATGAAACGCAGGCGATCGGCGATACCGAGCTCGCGGGCAAGCTGTTCGGCATGACGGCGGTAGTCGATCAGGCCAGTGTCGAGGGGATGGTTTTTAATCACGAGCCAGCTATCGGCCGGGGCCTGCCGCGCGAATGACTTGATGACTTTTGTTATTGCTTCACGCACACCGTCGAACGGCGAGTGGACGACGATCTGCGCGTCCGAGTTCAATTGCAGCGGGAAGATGTAATACGCATGGCCGGCGTCAAGCAGATCCCGCGTGACATTATCGGAATCGCGATGATGCTGGCGTTGACGCAATGCCCGCGCGGCGAGTCCTGAGTATTCGAAAAAACCGTTTCTCGGACGATGGCTGCGGTAATGCGGGAAGCGCGTAGCAAATAATGTGTTGGCGCTGCGATAACGAATGTCGTGGAAGGCGCGTTCGTAGAGGTTGTAGCCGGTGGGATGCCCTGCCGGGCTCGGCGGTATGACGCGGCGTTGATCCAGATACCACGCGGGATCGCGGGGTAACTGCGAACGGCCATTTACACCGTGTTTTTCCAATGTCAGCCAATGCGGGCGGACGTAGCCTTCTTCGAAGACGTGAACGCGCATCCCATTAGCTTGCGCAACAGGATGCATATGGCGATGAATTTCACGGCAGTCGCCGAACATTATGACATCGGTAAAACCGCCTGCTTTCACTCGATTGACATACCAAACTGTTAATTCGCTCGCTTGGTCGCGGAAATTCCAGGCGTCGCCATTACCGGCGTAAGCCAGATCACCACCACAGAAATTAACTCGACGTACCGCGTGACCACGCTCGCGCAGTGCAGTGGCAAGTCGGCTAAAGAACGGGGAAGCCGTGCCCTGCAGGGCGAGAAAGGAACGGTGCATGTTGGAACGTCGAAAAGCGGCCTGGGCTCTACCTATAGAACGCCGAACCCATGCGCCCTTCCCCCGGAGACCTTGGAATCGTTTGAATAGTTGCTGCTGGTCTTAAGCAAGGAACGAAGAATACAACATTGCGACATAAAAAATAAGTAACGGTAAGAAAAATAAGGAAATTTGTTGGAATGACACGAAGGTGGATGGCGCCTGAATTATCGGGTGGCTATAATCGGCCGCCCTGGTGCATTGACTGGGTATGCGCCACCGTTTTTCCTGTAAGGATTGCAACGCTCATCTTGCATTTGTAAACCCGAAAAAAAACGCCGCGTAAGGATTTGTATTGGCTCACGCAAAACGTTTGCGCCCGTCGTGGCTGCACACTTTTGTGGGTGCTTTCCCTTTTCCTTGGATTCGCCCAATGGGCACCAACGGAATTGAAAGAACTATTCAAAGTTGGATAAGACGTTGGAAACTGCATCTAGCAACAACGCGGCGCTGCCGCCCACGGGGAAGAAGAAAGGTCTGGTTGAGCGCATTAAGGGGGTCAACCGTATTTTTGCGTTGACTGTCGTTGTGCCGACTACGATCGCCGTGGTGTACTTCGGGCCGATTGCGTCAGATATCTATGTCTCGGAGTCGCGCTTTGTGGTGCGGAGCGCGCAAAGGCAGAGTCAGACCAGCGTGGTGGGTGCGCTGCTGCAAGGTACCGGCTTCTCGCGGGCACAAGACGATACGTACCCCGTGATCGACTACATTCAGTCTCGTGATGCGCTCAAAGAATTAAATCAGAGCGACTATATTGCCGATGCCTACGGTAATCACGGTGACTTGCTGAGCCATTTTTCGCGACACCTTGACGGTAGTTTCGAATCGCTGTGGAAATATTACGGCAAACATATCGTCACTGTCGATCTGGACTCCACCTCGGCAATTACGACCCTGCAGGTCCGCGGCTATACCGCCGACGACGCAGAAAAGATCAACGAAAAGCTGCTTGAGATGAGCGAGCGGCTGGTCAACCGCATGAATTCAAGAGCCGCGGCAGACACGGTTCAATTCGCACAGGCCCAGGTGGACATCGCCGCGGCCAAAGCCAAGGACGCTGCGGCAGCGTTGGCAACCTATCGTGATTCGTACACGGTTTTCGATCCAGACCGGCAGTCCGCGCTTCAATTGCAGCAAGTCACTGCGCTGCAAACTCAACTGTTCGCGGCTCAAACGCAACTGATCCAGTTGCAATCGATCGCCCCGCAAAACCCACAGATTCCGGTACTCAAGACCAGCATTACGACGCTTGAAAAGCAGATCGAGGGGACAAATGGCGGTGTGACCGGTGGGAAAAATTCGTTGTCGAATAAGGCGGCGATGTACGCGCGCCTGCAATTGGACTCGCAGTTTTCGGACAAGCAATTGGCTTCAGCCATGGCTGCGCTTGAGAGCGCACGGGCTGAAGCGCAGCGAAAACAACTGTATCTGGAAAGGTTGGTTCAGCCGAATACGCCGGACGTGGCGATTGAGCCGAAGCGGTTGAAGTCGATTTTTGAAGTGTTCGCGCTAGGGATGATCATTTGGGGCGTGTTGAGTCTGCTGCTTGCGGGCGTACGCGAGCACCACGACTAAGGATTGGAAACTGTGCATCACGACACACCCTTCCTGAGATCACTGCACATTCAACTGCGCGTTGTAGGCGCGCTTTTGATGCGTGAGATTTTGACTCGATATGGGCGGCATAACGTCGGCTTTTTGTGGATTTTCTTTGAGCCGATGATGTTTACGCTGGGGGTTCTTGGCCTATGGACAGCTACCAAAGCGACGCACGGGTCAACGCTTCCGATCACCTCTTTTGCGGTCACCGGGTACTCGTCCGTACTGTTGTGGCGTAACTGCGCAAATCGGTGCGCTCTTGCCATTCTGCCAAATCAGGCGCTCCTCTATCATCGCAATGTTCGCGTGATCGATTTATTCATGGCCCGGGTGCTGTTAGAAATAGCAGGGACCACTACGTCCTTCATTTTCTTAACCGTTTTCTTCGTGACCATCGGATTGATGCAACCGCCCCAAGACATCGCCTTGGTTATGGGTGGGTGGATTTATCTAGCCGTTTTCGGCAGTTCGCTGGGATTCGCAGTTGGGGCTCTCAGCGAACGGAGTGAAACGGTGGAGCGCGTCTGGCATACCGTCGCGTACCTACTGTTCCCTCTCTCTGGCGCCCTTTTCATGGTCGACTGGTTGCCAGCCAATTTCCAGAAGATCATTTTGCTACTGCCGATGGTGCATGGCACCGAGATGTTGCGTGGCGGCTATTTCGGCTCGCTGGTTAAGCCGCACTATGATGTCGGCTACATGGTTACGTGCGACTTAGTGTTGATGTTCATCGGTCTTTTTCTCGTAAACGACGCTAGTAAACGAGTCGAACCCGAATGATCGAACTCCAAGAAATTTGCAAGGAATATCACACGCGTCAAGGCCGCCGTCGCGTCCTTGACGGGATCAATCTACGCGTCAGTGCCGGCGAGAAAATCGGCATCCTGGGACGCAATGGTGCTGGCAAGTCCACGATGATTCGCATGATTAGCGGAGCAGAGTTGCCGACGTCGGGAAGGATCCGCCGCAGCATGAGTGTCTCTTGGCCTCTCGCATTCGGGGGCGCCTTTCAGGGCAGTTTGACTGGAATGGACAATCTCCGCTTTATCTGCCGGGTGTATGGGGCCGACGCGAAGGCCGCGGAGCCGTTTGTTCAGGAATTCTCCGAGCTCGGTTACTATCTGCGCGAGCCAGTCAAGAGTTACTCAGCCGGTATGCGCGCGCGCCTCGCCTTTGCCATCTCGATGGCAGTCGAATTCGACTGCTTTTTGATTGATGAAATCGTCGCTGTAGGAGATAGCCGCTTTCACGAGAAATGTCATCGCGAGCTTTTTGAGCGCCGCCGTGACCGCTCACTAATTATCGTTAGTCACGACGCCGGATATATCCGTGAACATTGCGACCGTGCTGCAGTGCTTGTTCAAGGCAAGCTTCATACGTTCAGCCAGGTCCAGGATGCCTATACGTTCTACCAGGAAAGCGTGAATTGAGGGGCATCGCGCCAGAAATCAAGTGCCAAAACTGATTAAGACATTCGCGGCAGTAGCTCTCCAGTTCGCCGCGATCTGGTGGTTACCATACTTCATAAAAGCCGCTAGGCGCGCGGTCATGGCAGTTCAGCCAAATGCCCCCGGCGAAGCGCAACCAGTTCGACAACTACTGGTAGATGTTTCAATCATCGCCTCTCATGATGCAGGCACGGGCATCCAACGCGTCGTTCGATCCTTACTGCTGCAACTTCTTGAAGCGCCTCCGCCCGGATTCGAGATTCGTCCGGTACGCGCAACGAGAAAGCAACCCTACCGCTACGCCAATATCTATCTCGCCTCGTTGACCTCGTCCGCGCTGCCCCACCAAGACGACGACGTTCGGGTATTTAACGGCGATATTTTCCTAGGGCTGGACTTAACCAGCCGCATTACACCTCGGCGACAGCTCGAACTTCTTAAGTGGCGAGCAAAAGGCGTGCGCTGCGCGTTCGTGGTCTACGATCTCTTGCCCCTACTGCACCGTCAGTGGTTCACGCCGCGGGCCTATAACTCGTTCCGTCACTGGGTATCTACACTAGCGGTACACGCGGACGCGCTGCTTTGCATCTCCAGTTCCGTTTCAAAGGAGATGGGCCATTGCATGACGCGTCGTTTTGGCCTGACTGGAAACCAACCCACAACCGGATGGTTTCATCTTGGGGCTGATCTCCCCGTTGACCACGCAGGAGAGACGATTGATAGGTTGGAACTAGATTACGCAAATCTAAGCCATGGACGGAGAAATATTCTCATGGTCGGCACGATCGAACCTCGTAAGGGACACGGGCAGGTGCTCGATGCATTCGATGTCCTGTGGCGTAAAGATGCGGAGAGTAAGTTGGTCATTGCTGGCAAACCGGGCTGGCATGTCGAATCATTCATCGAACGCCTAAACAATCACCCTGAGGCTGGCAAGCGTCTGCTTTGGCTTCCAGATATCAACGATGTTCAACTTGCGCGATTGTATGCGAAGCTCGATGGGCTCGTCATGGCGTCTGAGGCTGAAGGTTTCGGACTGCCGTTGGTGGAAGCCGCTCAATACGGAATGCCCCTGTTTGTCCGCGACATCCCCGTGTTCCGCGAAGTGGCAGGAGAACACGCGGCCTATTTCTCTGCACAAAGTGGTGATGAACTAGCCCCCCAATTGGCGCAATGGCTGGACTGGCTAGACAGCGGTACGGCACCAGCCAGTCAAGCCATAATGCCGTTGACATGGTCCGAGAGTGCTGGACAGTTGAAGGCGTTGTTAGCTGAATTTCACTGCCTGCAGTAATTCAACCAAAACGACTGTATACCTCAAGAGTCCTTTGGGCACAACGCTCCCACGTCAGCGCGCTGGAAACCAGCAACCCGCGTGTGATGGCAGCGTCACGCCACGCGTCATCGCACAGCACATGTTCGATGCCATTGCGCAGATCTTCATGATCGTCGGCCACGACAAGCCAGGCCGCGCCGCCTGCAACCTCCGGTAACGACGAAGAGTTTGAGGTCAAGGTAGGCACCCCACTCGCCATTGCTTCAAGTACAGGGAGTCCGAACCCCTCGTAGACCGACGGATAAAGAAACGCACGCGCACCTGAATAGAGTAAGGGTAAAAACGTCTCGTTGACAAACCCCAGATATCGCAGCCAGCCCTCTCGTTCGCCGCGCTCAATCTGTGCGCGCAAAGTGTCGTTCAGCCACCCCGCACTTCCAGCCAAAACCAGTGGATAGCGTGTACGCACCGATTGGGGCAAATCGAGGTAGGCTGTGAGTAAGCGGTCAATTCGTTTGCGGGGTTCTAACGTGGAAACGCACAGGGAATAGCCTCCGTGAATAAGGCCATAGCTGCTCAACGCAGTTGCGACATCCGATGCATCTCGGCTTCGAAATTCAGACCGTGCCCCAAGTTTGATGGCTGTAATGCGATCTGGAGACCAGCCGAAATAATCCATGACCTCGCCGCGGGTCGCTTCAGAATCGGTGATCAAATGAGACGCACGCGACAACGTAGACGCAAAGCCACGCTCGAAATGCTTGATGCGTGCTGCGGGATGCGTCTCGGGATATTTGAAAACGGACAGGTCGTGCACCGTTACCACTCCGCTATCGACCGTATCTGGTAAGAAATAATTTGGTGAGTGAAATACGTGATCCCGCATCTCGTGCCGCATCCGCCACTGCCGCCACCCCTTCGTTGGAAAAAGTCGACCCTTGGGCCTTTGGGCCAGCCGTTCAGCACTTGGGGCCAGGAGATCCGCAGGATCATCGACCCATCGCCCGGCAAAAAAGAAACGCATTGAATCAAGATTATTGCGCAACGTCTGATAGTGGCTCGCCAGTTCCCACGCGTATCTGCCAATTCCAGTAAGTGGTGGAACAAGCGCATCCACGGCCAAAATCACCTTCATGGGTTCCCCGACCGATGGAGCCACACCGTCAGATAACGCACAGCAAAATCGCCAATACCTGCATCCAAAGTTCTAAGCATAGCTCGCCCAAAAGAGTTCTCCATTCTCGATCCTCTCAGACATGGATCACGTGATGCACCTGACAACGTTGTTGTCACACCAGTTCACTTCACCAGACCACCCTGGTTGCGCCACCTCCGGACAAATCTTCGTTAGAGGTCGGGGCCCTCAGGGATAGTTGCAAGCGAGTTCGAGGAACTGTCAGCGGTCGGCACGTGACGCAAGTCATCGGCCCGGACTGGCGTAATCTCTATCATTGAAATCCGTAAATCGGTATCGGCATTCACCCACACTCTGATCTCAAGGTCGCTACATGGCACGTCAAGCGATATCGGCAAGGTAGCGAAACTACCTTCGTCGCTTGAATTGTCGAGGGGACACTCGGCAATTACTCTCTCGCCCTTATCGATCGCGACGTCCATATGCGCTCCGGCGATACCGCCTTCGCCGAGCGCTCCAAAAATCGCTAGTCGATAGTGGCCTGGGTTCAAGGCAATATACGGGCCGAAAATCAAATAGCCAGCTTGTCCAGTACAACCAATGTCATGCCCCGTGCGCTCACCAACGTGCGTGTACAAACGATTGTCACTACCTCGCAATCGCCGAACTCCTGTTTCGAGGATATCGTGTTCCGCAGCCAACTTTATCGGCCTCAGGCTAATTTCTGCTGGTAAATAGGAATAGCCGGCAAATGTTCGGTCGATCTGATGATAGACCTCAAATTCGCACATTACATCATGCCATGCAAGTTCTCTCTGCCCCTCCACCAAACGCTCTGCAAAGGCGAAACCAGCCGTATACTTGCCGGCCGGAAGATTGGCGACCAAATGGTGACTTACACGATATGCACCGGGCAGCAACGACTGACGCGTACGGCCCAGCAATGTGCTGTTGGTCCCGAACGCCCACTGCCGATCAGCGTCGAACAAATGGATGCCCATTTCTAGATCTGACAATTCTCGCTTCAGAACGAAATCCACATCAAACGTCATCACTTGCCCGCTACGAATTTCGCTTCCTTCGCGAAGGGCTGTAGCAATGATAGTGATATCCGGCGTGGAAACAACACGGTCCACTACAGGCTCGTATTTTTTCCACTTCGACGCCGCCTGCGATGAAAGTTTAATCGCCCTTTTTTGTGCCGTAGATGCCTTCCAAGCCACGACATCTGCATACAAACGCATATCCAACCGATTGAGTGCGATGATTCGCTCCCGCAATGCCGGCGATATTTGATTTGCTGCCAGACGTCGGCTAGTGACGTTTACCGGTGCTATCTGTTTTGGGGCAGGGACATCAAGTAGCGCTGCTACATCTTCCAGGAAGGTTGGCATATCCTCGTACAAGCCAACCACATCGTACTGCTGAATTGCCGCAAGAGCATTCGCGATCTTCTCCTCGTCAGACTCCAAACCACTACCGTGAACACGACAAAAATGCTCCGTATATGGGTTTTCGACTGATAAGAGAAACTCTGCGGAAGTCTCGTGACCTTCACTTGCTAGGAACTGCGCGGCACCATGTTTCCGAGAAACCGTGTTCTTGACAATGCCGACGTCGTTCGCCAAATAAAAAATCCACGAAATGGCACGATCAACCGGTTCTCGGAAGAAAGTCATGTATTGATAACGCGGATCCAATCCCTCCGCATTGTGAAAAAAAACATGTGCGCTAATTACAGAATACAGCCCCCCATACCTCCGGATCAGGTCGCGATGAGCGCCGATTAAATTAGTTGAAACACAGCCCGCTCCTAAGACGTCGACGAGCCAAGCATTAATTGCCTGGCCAGCCGTCTTCGGAAGATGATCAAAAATAACTCGACCAGGGAATGCACCATCTTCGCGGCTCATTTTCTCGTGGCGTCCGATATATTAAAACGAAAAACTGATTTTGTTTCGGCGAATGTCTGCCTCCACCATCATCTCGCACAACTGTTCCAGTGAAGTCTTGGGTCTCCAATCCAGTTCCCGTTCTGCCTTTTCAGGATTCCCAATCAACAACTCGACTTCCGCGGGGCGATAAAATTTCGGATTAACTCGCACGAGCGTCTTGCCAGTCTTTGTGTCAATGGCAACCTCCTTCTCGGCAGAACCTTTCCACTCAAGATCAAATCCGGCCGCGTTCGCCGCCATTGAAACGAAATCTCGTACCGTTTCCGTGCGATTGGTCGCCAGAACGTATGTATCTGGCGTGTGGGCTTGCAGCATGCGCCACATACCTTCCACATACTCCTTGGCGAAGCCCCAGTCCCGCTTCGCGTCCATATTGCCTAGTTCCAACACATCAAGCTTCCCCAAGCTGATCTTAGCAAGACTATCGGTGATCTTTCGCGTAACAAACTCACGGCCACGCAAAGGAGATTCATGATTGAACAGAATGCCGCTACTAGCAAAAATATTGTAGCTCTCCCGATAGTTGATCGCCATCCAATGCGCGTAGAGTTTTGCAACACCATACGGACTGCGAGGATAAAAAGGTGTGCTTTCAAGTTGTGGAATTGTTTGCACCTTACCGAACATCTCGGAAGTGCTGGCTTGGTAAAATCGGATCGAAGGATTCACGATCCGAATTGCCTCAAGCAGATTTACCGGGCCGAGTCCCGTAATCTCGGCAGTGGTCACCGGTTGATCGAAAGACACCCCGACGAAACTCTGAGCGGCAAGATTATAAACTTCTGTAGCACGAGTATTTTCCAACAAACGAATAGTCGCACTTAAATCTGTAAGATCGTATTCGACCAATTTCAGATTCGGATGTTGATCAATGCCCAATTCTTCTATCCGCCAGAAATTTACCGAGCTTGTACGCCTGTAGGTACCATAAACTTCATAGCCTTTCCCAAGCAAAAGCTCCGCAAGATAAGCGCCGTCCTGTCCTGTGATACCCGTTATCACCGCAATTTTTTGCATACCAATTTTCCTAATTATAAAATTCAAATCTTTTCGAACATTGCGTCATCGCTGAGCAAAGTTGTACAAATATCTTGGAGCCGTGATCCCACAACGCGGTAGTCATGGGCTACTCGCCAGCGGTCAGCCTCGCGATGTATTGTTTGCGCCCGTGGAGAATTCGACCGAATATCATCCAAACATTCAGCGATGCCTTGAGCAATATCGGCAGGCTTTACGCCTGCGAAATGAAAAACGGACTCACCAAGATCCTCGAAAATGCCCAGCGGGGTAACAGCGACCGGTCGCTTGGTCGCAAGACCATAGCGCACAGCAGCGCTTGACGATTCGCCTGTAACTTGATAGGGAAATACTAGGAGGTCAGAGTCAGCAAGCAACGCAAGCGACGCCACATCTTCAAGATAATCATTGTGAAACTCTACTGTATCTTCTAAAGATAAATCTTCAACGAGGCTTTTCAGTTCCTTAAGTAGCTCAGTTGAAACCGGGTTGGGATACTCCGCGTTGACCAAGCGAAGGCGCACTGGCGCGCCTCGCTGCTTAAGCAAAAAAACTGCTTCGATCAACTCTTTAAGCCCCTTGTGAGGCAGACAAAATCCATATGCGGCAATCAATGGCATATCCGAAGGCGCATCTTTCGACGGCACAGCGCCATAGCTTAAAACCCCATGAGGGAATACGCGAACGTTATCAACGATGTCCAATTTTTTGAGTCTTTCACGATCGGAATCTGAATGAACCAGAACGCGATGACACCGAGAAAGGATATCTTTCAGCTCAGAAAGTCGCCAATTCTGAGTTTCTCCATATGGGTCAACTGTCGAGTGCATCATAAAGATAACGACTCTATCGGCATCCAACTGCTCATCAACAAATTCCGTCAATTCGAGAAAATTGAAAAATCCATAATTAAACTGTATGACAATGACATTTAAATTTTTGGAGTCGATTACCCGCGCAACTTTCTCAAGATCGTTTTTTTCCTTGCTGGTTTTCCAAAATCGATAGCAGTTCTCGTCGTCCGCACTAAGCAACGCTACCTGTTCCGCAGCAAATACAGTGACATTTCCTGCCATATTGGAAATTAGATGCTCCGAATATGTCGCTATTCCGCACTTTGTATTCCACGTTGTTACCCAACCGATCTTGGCCTCTCGGGGGTCACAGGACGCATCGTGCGAAGTGACCTCGCTCTCATGATCAAGTGACTTTTCAAATAGCCCTTCCGGTAGAATCTCGAGTCCTGTAACAGTCAAGTCGGATGTTGCCGCCGCCCATATCCTGACTTCGAAGTCTAAAACGCCCGTGTCAAGATATACATCGAGCTCTGCGAGCAAGCCATCGCCAGAGGAAACGCCCAACACAGCCCTAGACAAGACCTCTTTACCAGAGCGAACTGCAATATCTGCGTAGGCTTCGGGACTTCCGACAACTCTGGTCTGACCGAGGATGTTGACTCGATAGCGACCTGCCGACAATGCTAAATAGGGTCCGTGAAGGACAACGCCTGCTTTTTGTGTCGTCCGCATGGTCCGTCCGTCTCTTTCGCCGACCTGAGTTCCCAGCCGCGAATCAGAGCCAAAGTATCGATGGCCGCCATCAGGCACCCAACTTGTCATCCAATTGTCGTTAAGCAGAGCATCGACGATCTTTTTAGTATCCTGCGACCAATCTGCGCTGGGATCCAATTCACCTGTCGCAACTTCGTCTAATGCGGAAACAATTGAACTGTTCTCCGCATGAACTGCACCGAGGTACAGGGGACGCAAGCGGTTGGCACAAATCACCGGCAGCAGGTGTTCAATAGCTTTGATTTCTTCTGTCGATTCGCCTATCACGCCGTCGCATCGGGCGATAATGTTCGACCATTTCGGTGGCCAGTTAGCCGCACTATTCTGACCGGAAATCGAAGAAGCGGCCGCCTCGTCAATGTAGAACAATATCTTCACACCTTGTTCCCGAAGCTTCTGAAAGAACCCATCTTGCTCATGGACTAAGTCGCGGTCTGAAAAAAGCCCAAACAACACATCCCCGGCAGCGTACTCGATGACTTCATCTTCCAAAGAAGAGTCCGGGCACCCTATCAACCGCAAAGTGAACTTACGTGCATAGAAATATCGACAATCGGCCGCGATATAAATCGGCTCTACTCGAAATCCTTTTGGTGGATGCGCAAGCAATTCACGCAATGCAACGCAATTCGCATCAGTCGCGTCGATCGTATCTTCGGTTGCAATCAGTTTCGACACGTCAACCAGCAACTGTCGGCCCGCCAGTCGAGAAGGGATTGAATAAGCCAACGCATTTGCCAGATCAACCCATGCTTCGACTTCGGTTGGCCCAGGTTCGAATGTAGACACGGCTCCTGCCAAAGCTTTCACGTCAGCAACATTCGATCGATACATGGATTCAATTGCCTGCGCGTACCCGTCGGCACACGCCCTTGGTGCATGACTGGTAAGGATGATTTCACGTGCCCTTCCACCAAGACCCTCACGACGCGACGTGTCTCGCCATAAAGTTTCGAGCGCATGAACGAGTTCGTTACCCGCAAAAATATCAGGTAACTTCCATACAGCGTCCTCAGGCAAATCGGCAAAACTACCATGCCCATTTACGATGGTTGCCAATCCATAGTTCATGCAGTCCATCACAGCGCCTGAAGACTCGCCGCGAGAAAGGGTGCGTAGTTGAACGCCAAGATCTGCCGCCGCCAAATATTGATGAAATGTGGCGGTGTCTATCCAACCCGTGATGCTGACGCGCTCTCCGGACTTGTGGTTTTCAATAGTTTTCAGAAGTTCAACGCCATAAGCCTCGCCGTTGTTCTCCCCGACAAAGAAGAGCAGACAATTTTTGCTTCTAGCAAGATCCGAAGATAGCCAGGCGTCCAACAAATTCTTGTTGAGCTTCGTGGGTGACAGAAAACCGAAACTACACACGACAAAGGCGTCTTGATCGATACCTAGAGCGGTTCGAGCAGCAGTTCTTTTTACGTCAACTACGGGAGTTCGCAGATGCGGTATAACAACCAAATCTTTCTTTGCCTCGCTTCCATACCAACGCTCTGCCAATCGTCGGGAATTTTCTGCGTGAACGATTACTCCTCTTGCCTTAGCCAAAACGTCCTTGTTATTTGGATATTTCCAAATAACTTGGGTATTGTCAGTCCCGTGATACCGCAAGTGCACCGCAGCATAACCATGATCCTTATAAAGTGATTTGTCCCACATCCCTGGGGCATATCCTGTCAAATCCATATGCCGGATAACTCCGGAGAGAAAGAAATCGTGCATAACGACAACGCCCGGAACCTCTCCGATTAAGTCGAACATATGCTGATGCAGGTGGTTATTTCCAAAGTGATATAACACGCGATCGTAATGATCAGCGTGTGCTCTAAACCACTCAACCCCGCGCTGCGCGCAGTTCGCTTGGACCCATGAGTCCGAAATGGACCCTTGAGCCGTGATCACCTCGATATCGTAGTGGCGCGCGAGTTCCGGTAGCAATTCGGCGCTGTAGTTGCTGATACCACTCCGCTCTGGTCGCAACGGAGATACATAGGCCAACTTGAGGCGCTGGCCAAGCGCGGGGGTTACCGTTGACGAGACCGCATTAGTCGCGTGCCAGTCTTCGAGAGCGGCGATACTTGCTTTGGCACTGGCATCCCATGAGAAGAGTTCACCTTGCTTCAGACCATGCAGTTCCAACCGATGACGGAAATCATCATCAGTCAAAACCTGGGTAATCTTGCTTGCAATCGACTCATCGCTATGTGGGTCAAAGAGCGCATCGGCCCTACCTATAACTTCAGGCAAACTTGACGTATTTGCTCCGATCACGGCCTTGCCACACCGCATGGCTTCGAGCGCGGGCAGTCCAAATCCCTCATGCCATGATGGGAAGACAAACATTTTGCAAATATTGTAGAGAGCCAGAAGATCGTCCTCTGGAACAAAACCAGTGAGAACCACCTCGTGAGCAGCCAATCCATGGTCTTTCGCCAATTTTTTCAAAGATGCTTTGCTGTGAGACTGAGCTGAACAAACGACGGCCAATTGATGGTTAGCTCGCAATTTTTTCGGCAATCGGGAAAAAGCACGTATTAACCCTTCAACGTTTTTCCGATAGTCAATGCCACCCGTATACATTACGAATTGCCGATCTAAGCCATAACGCTTCCGAACCTCTTCCTCGCGCTCTTTAGTCAGAACTTTCGGCACAAAGTGTGGATCTGCAGCGGTCGAAATATTCACAATTTTGTCGGCAGGAAAGCCGAGATATTGAATACCTTCCTGACGCGAAGACTCAGAAATTGCCAACAGCAAGTTGGCACGGCGCACGTGATCCAACTTGTTTTCATACCACGCTTCAATCACCGGGTTTTCCAGATAGGGGTGCCGATGAATGTAAGGAATCAGATCATAAAATATTACGGCCGTAGGCACCGCGAGATTTAACATCCCAATGCTAGTCACGGCATCATCATCTAATGCCTCAAATAGACTACTGATCAGAACTATATCTGGCGCCAAGCTCGCCAAAAAAGCCTCTCGGACTAATTCTGCTGAACGGCGGCGCCAATGGTTGCTCGCATTTGAATGGCCAACCGGTCCTGGAGCATTCCAAACGCGAATTGCATCTTGCGCAAGTACACCGTCAAGAGCACTGCGAATAGGTTCAATGGTATCGGCAAAAATGCCATTGAGCGCAACGATCACCTCGTGCGGACCCTTGTTGCGAATAATTGCTTGTGCCAGCGACATACTGTAACGACCGACGCCACGATTACGTGAACCCGTGCTTTGCGCACCTTGAAGATCAATCACAATACGCATTACGCCTCCTTACCGGCACGAATAGCTGCTGCTTTGAGTTGAAAATAAATGTCTTTGGCACGCGGCGAGAGTCGATCAAGGCCGTCGGACTCTGGTGCTGAGATAGAAGAAGTACGTGGGGTGTCTGGTAGCGTCGAAGGCGTGCGGCCCAAGGACGTAACGACCGACTGGGTCTGCTCCAGAACTAGGTTTTGCAAACCGGCAATTGCCGCTTCCAACTGTGTGAAGCGACGGCTACTTTCATCCCTGAGCAAATAAAGTTGATTTTCGATACTGCGCAGCTCACGTTCGAGTGCACCACTGCTCCCCGCATCGCCGCGCATTCTGAACAACCATCCAATCACCGGAATCTGGCCCGTTTGGTGACGCTGAATAGCCGCATCGAGTCCCATCAATTCTGCAGCGTGCGCCTTGCCCTCCGAGGAGGTCCGCAATTGTTTCAAGAGCTGAATTTTAGAGATGCCTGCACGCAGCCTCCCCAAGTAGTACTTCAACCCATCAGGATCGGGGGACCGACCCAATAGTGTTTGATAGGCGCAGAGAACAAACTGTTGATCGTGACAAGCAAGTAGTTCAATCAACGTGTTTGCAACGGCTGGGTTAGTCTTGTCGATTACCTGTGTGGAAAAAAGCATGATGGGCTCAATGGATGCGTTGCAATCGGATGATTTTGAAATAGTCGACGTGACACTGCGAGGAACGAAATCTTCCTCCGGTGCTTTCTCGGCAAGATGCGAAGTAGCTGAGTTCGCAACAGTAGAAGCGGGGCACTCTGTGGATGTTTCCATTGATTGCGATTCCTCAGCAGAAGCCATCATGCCGGTGATAGTCCACGACAAATCACGGTTCTTTTTAACCAAACTGAACACGGTGAGCAGCTTCCGCAATGGGGCCGTCATGCGCCAGGTTATCGATGAACACGTCTCTTCTAGGCTTTCTTGGACGTGAACGAGACTCTGACGCAATCGCAAATTAGTTTGTTGCTCTGCCCATATCTCTGCTCTGAGCTGTGCCTCTAATGCAACGCATGCGTCGATTAGACGATTGTGTTCTTCAAGCTGAGCAACAAGTTCAGCATCATGTTGTTGCGCTCGCAATTGCTGGCCGCACTGAAGCGCCTGGGTTTCAGCACGCAGAGCAGCAATTTCTTCGGCGAGTACTTTCTCTTCACGCTTCCACTCCTGCTCCTGTTGTCGCGCAGCCTCCTTTGCAGCAAGATGTTCTTGTATAAGAGCCTGTTGCCGCGCGGCATGTTGACGGCGTACCGCTTGCTCTTGTTCGCTATGGCGGCGCGTAATATCCTCCCTCTCGCGGGCAGCCTGCTGCTGGATCGCCAATAGCTGTGCGCTTATCTCCTGCTCGCGGTTGATTTGATCACGCAGCAGACTTTCGAGCGCGTGTCTAGACTGGCCGCTTTGGTAAGCGTGCTCCCTTTCTCGCTGGGCGCAGTCTTGCTCCAAACGTTGAATCTCTCGTTGCCCAGCGTCCAAGCGCGAGTTGAGCATTTGCTCCCGCTGGGCTTGCTGGCGATGCAATTCGCGCTCCTGCTCGATGTGGCTGCGCGTAAGTTCGGCCGTTTCCTGCGCAGCTTGACGCTGGACGTCCAACAATTGTCCGGCAACTTCCTGCTCACGCTGAGCCAGCACACGCAAAAGACTTTCCAGTCGCCCCTGTAGTTGGTCAGCTTGTTCCGACAACGCCTGTTCCCGCTTTATCTGGTCTTGCTGGACGTAACGCAGTTCGTCTCGATCAGCCTGCAGTCGTTGGCTGAGAGCACTCTCGCGACCAACGTATTGACGATGCATTTCGCGCTCTTGTCTTATGTAGTGGCGCTCCAGCTCAGTCTTCTCGTGGGCTGCCTGATTTTGAAGCACGACCAATTGCGCGGCGATTCCCTGCTCTCGGCTTGCCCATTTTTGCTCGTGCTCGGTGTGTGCAGCTCGAAGCGAAGCGATGCTCTGATTGAGGCTCTCGATCTCACCTATCGTGGATTGTCTCTGTTGTTCGATCTGCGCAATGACTTCATCAACTTGCGCTTGACGGCGATGTTCGATTAATTGGTGGAAGGACGCGCTGGATGTACCATTGAGCATGAATCTGTCAAAGACATTCGGAGGAGCTCGAAATGCACCCTGAATTTCTGGGCGCGCCTCTGAGACGTAAAATCGATTCAATCCGTCGAAATAAACGGGAATATAACCATAAGAAACAAGTGTCGCCTCCCAGTTTTCATGCGTTTCCGCCTGACTCATGGGAAGCGTGCTTTCAACAACGACAATCCACGGACGCACCGTTGATGCACCCCAGCTCGACAGTACTTGTGCCTCAAATCCTTCAACATCAATCTTGAGCCAATGGATTTCCTGTCTGTTAGACGCTTCAAAAACTGCCGACAACGTTACACAAGGCACAACGATTTCATGTACGTCAAATCCGCGCTCGCGGTGTAGTGCCGCTATGTCTGCGTCCGCAGTTGAAATCCCACTGAGGGGGATTTCAAAGAACCTCAACACGGCGGGGCCGTTCCCGACAGCAGCCTGAATGACCGTGTCGCCTGGCCGCTGTTGCCTTAGCAAGTCAGCGTAGTACGGCGTTGGCTCGACGTGGGTGCCTCGCCAGCCCCGCTCGTAAAATGCAAGACTCACAGAGTCGACAATTGGGTCTTGGGCACCGATGTCTATAAACGAACCACGCTCAATGTGCCCGAGCGCACGCCAGAGCATGACGTCTTCAAAATTCTGGGCATAAGAAGTAATACTCACGTTATGACTTCCGAATTGAATACAGCATGGTTTCTCGCGTTGTACATAACATGCGACTTAATAACCGTGTCTTCGCGCCGCGAGCCAATTGCGAAGGCCGTCGAGAACGCGTCAAATACCGAGGCCGGCTTTGTAGCGTTGCGATGATCGTTGGGAATGCACGCCAACAAAATGGAGAAGTACAGATTCCCGTGGGACCGAAACAACTGCTTGTGTACGGAACGTATGATAGTTGCGCAACAATTAGAAAACAGCGACGTCCATGCCGATCTGAACTCGCCCTCCCGCCCCAGCGTTCTACGATATAGATAAAGCACTATCTTCACTTCTCTCTTACACGGCTCTGATCGCTGCAGTATGAAACGTCGCCACGCTCGACGACAGGCTTTCCGCTAACCGTGTTTTGTGCTCAACACAACAACCTCCAGCAGGACGCTAGATCAAGGATCACAGTGCGTTGCATTATTCAATGCAACGGAAGCGGCACAAATATAAATGCGAACTTCCACCCAATACTCGCTGTCGAGAACGCACTGAGTACAACCCTTCAATTTGTGCCGGTTTGCACTAAATCCGAACACTTCCGCCCTGCTCACACGCAAGCATAAAGTCGCCGCTGATCGAGCGAGACGCCGATCAGCATTTAACGAACGACTCATTTCCCATTTCTAAAATTAGAGCTAGCCTAGGTCGATCGGCCGACGTTCCATCTACCTATTTAAACGTCTGAACCCCTGTAATCACCGGATACGCCACCGAGAACACCACATTCAAGAACTTCTGCACCTCGGCGATCGGCGCATTCGACACATACAGCAGATCCTTGTTATCCATCATGAAGCTCTGTGCGACGAAGAACGAGTTCGGGTCACGCAGATTCACGCGATAAACAACAGGCACCTTACCGTCGGCGGTCGTACGCACAGGCGTATTCGGCCAAGGCAATGCCTTCGCATCTTCAAGACGGAAAATGAAAACACCCTGCGCATCTGAGCGGGAATCTTGGAGACCGCCCGAGCGCGCCAGCGCTTGAGCAAGCGTGATCCCCTGCGCTTCGAAATTGATTTCCTCATTCTTGCCAGTCGCGCCAAGCGACGTAAAGCTGAACGGCTGGAACAGCGCTGTCACCACATCGCCGGCATGCAGCGGCACGTTCTGATGCGGATCACGAATGACCGTTTCGAGCGGCAGCGAAGCCACCATGTCACCACGCGTCACCTGAATCGTGATTTTGTCGACGGGTTGCTTTACACCGCCGGCCGCGGCCAGCGCATCAAGAAGGCGTTCGCCGCGCGCGGTCAAAGGCATCCGGTTGCTACTGGCCACATCGCCAACAACCGTGACATACGAAGTCGCGTTGCGCGAGAGCTTCACCAGAACTTGCGGATCGTGGGCAATATTCTTGAGGCGGCCAGCGATGTCGCGCTGCAATTCTGTCGGCGTGCGCCCCACTGCTTTCAATTCACCCGCAAAAGGCACATCGATTTTGCCGCTGCCGTCGATCGTCTGATCGGGCAGCACAGTCACGCGCGCATTGCTGGTGCCGCCCTTCGAGTCCAATTGCGCGGCGCCAAACAGCGTGGCAGGTGGCGCCTCCCAAATCGACACTTCGATTGTGTCGCCCACGCCAAGCTGTTGCTGGAACGTAGTGCTATTGCCCAAAGTCGCGGAAAAGTCGCCGACGGTACGCTCGGCGAACAGCTTGCGCGCGACATCGTCTGTTACGTCGACGATCTGGATGCCCGCCGGATTGGCAGAGGCTGCAGCTCGGCTTATCTGTGAGCTGCTAGGCCCAGACGTGGGAATACTCGAGCAACCGCTAAACGAAAGCGCGCCAAAGACAACCGCGGTAAAAATAACACCAGGAGACAGACGCGACATTTATTGCAGGATTTAGTAAGGAATTTAAGTTCGCGCGAATTGTCTCATGCTGTTGGGTGAAATGACACGGTGTGAAAAAAAATCCACACTTTAGGGGCTAAAAATCTCATCGCAAGCGCACTGATCTGCGCCTCACTTCAGCCGCAAGCTGCGTGATTGCACATCAGACAGGGACTTGGGAAGCTCAAGCCCTAACAAGGCAAAGCAACTGGACGCGCGGCCACTGCGGAAAAACCAGGATCTAAAAAATATTCTTGCTAATGGCAAACGTTTGCACAGGCAGCACCGTGATCAAGACCATCCAATCAGCCTCTGTGCATGTCAATTTATTACCGAGCATTCAACGAGCCAATACCGTTCCTTACATAAAGTTCTGATATGTGCCCACATCGCAGCCTCAGTGAAAGCTGCGTTGCGCGCCTGCCCGGAAGCGCGCCCGATAAGCAATGGCGTCCCGCATTCCGCGCGTCCGGAATGGAGGAAGCAACGCAAACGCCCCCTCGCTTTCGATGGGCGGCCCACCACCACTGACACGTCAGGCAAAAACTGCGAGTGTGTGAGTTACGCGTCGAGCCGTTGCACGGGCGCCTCACCCGCATCAGCGTCGAACGAACCCACCACGAGGAGAATCCGCTGCAGCGCCTCTTGCAGACTAAGCTCAGCTGTATTCAATCGCAATTCCGGATTAATCGGAGCCTCATAAGGCGAATCAATTCCGGTGAATTTAGGCAGCGAACCTTCACGCGCCTTCTTATAGAGCCCCTTGACGTCCCGTGCCTCGACAACCTCAAACGGCGCATCCACATGCACTTCGAAGAACTGCCCGGCCCCGAACAATGCTCTGGCTGCGTCCCGATCCGCCCGGAACGGGGAAATGAATGAAGCAATAACGATGATGCCCGCATCGACCATCAATCGAGCCACTTCAGCAGCTCGCCGGATGCTTTCGTGGCGGCTGGCATCGGAGAAGTCGAGATCATTGTTCAAACCCAGCCGCAGATTGTCGCCGTCGAGAATGTACGTGCGAAGACCGCGGGCCTGCAATTCTTTATCGAGCACGCCTGCCAACGTTGACTTGCCGGCGCCAGACATGCCGGTAAACCAAACGACCAGCGGCCGCTGCTGCTTGATTGACGCGCAACTGCTCCCTGTAATCTGGGCGGCTGGCGAAACCATGGGGTCGGTATAACTTGTTTCCATCACTCTCAGATATTTATGTAATAACCACTATCCAGCGCGCATATCGCAGACACAAACTCTATCCAGGCGTCGCGCCGAATCAAACCGCCCATGCATCGGCAAGCTTGCACTTAAGTGCAGAGCACTGCCGGCGCAAGACACGCCAAACCGGCTACACTCGAGCCGCCAGTTTTCTTTACCATCTAGTTAGCACACCGCCGCGCAGGATCTGCTTCTCGCGAAGGTGCTGTTGCATGCTGGGAAAAACCAACCCTGCTCGCCACTGAACGCGGCACTGAAAACCGGAGTAGCGGTTGGAACCGGGAAGCAGCCCACGGCGCAACCAGCCGACTAACGGCTTACCACGGTGTTACAAAACGTCGACGCAAATTCTCTCACGCACTCGGGTAAAATGGCTCGTTGTAAAAAAAAGCCACACTCGAAGGACCGAAAAAGTCCGAACGACAGCCAAAAAAGCACGCACCCTAGTGTCAACCCTATTCCTGGACGTCACGCGTCTCCTCACGCGCCTTTACGACGGGCTTTTGCCCACGGGCGTAGATCGCGTCGGCCTCGCATATATTCAGAAGTACGGCGCTCAAGCGCGCGCAATCCTTAGCGAACGCGGCTTCTCCACAGTTTTGACCGAGCGGGATTCACAGCAAACGTTTGGAATGCTTCTCTCCTCCACTCGCAATCGGAACGCAATCCGCGCTTTAGTCGTGCGCGCGTGCCTTAATCGCTTGCGAGAAACAAGACTTAATGGTGTGTTGTTGCACACCAGTCACAACGGAATGGAATTCGGCCGTTATTACCGGGCAATGACAAAGCGCGAAATACGCCCCGTATTCATGGTCCACGATTTAATTCCGTTGACTCATGCCGAATACTGTCGGCCAGGAGTGGAGGCGACTCACCGGCACCGCATGCATACCGCACTCAGGCACGCGAGCGGCCTGATCGCCAATTCGCAAGCCACACTCGACTCGCTCGCGGCCGAAGCGCACCAGGCCAATCTGCCGCTCCCGCCGAGCGTGGTGGCACGCCTGGCCTCAGGCGTCACCCAGCAACCACTCGCCCCACGCCCGCTGCCCACGCCCTACTTCGTCATGCTCGGCACCATCGAGCCACGCAAGAATCACTGGTTCATCCTGCACGTGTGGCGGCGCCTGGTCGAGCAGCTCGGCGCAACTGCTCCAAAGTTGGTCGTGATCGGCAGGCGCGGCTGGGAATGCGAAAACGTCGTCGATATGCTGGAGCGCTGCCAAAGCCTGAAAAACGTCGTGATAGAAGAAGCGCACTGCTCCGACGAGCAGCTTCATGCCTATCTCCAGCACGCTCAGGCACTGCTGTTCCCGTCATTCGTCGAGGGCTACGGCATGCCGCTCGCCGAAGCGCTCGCGCTCAAGGTGCCGGTGCTCGCCAGCAACCTCGACGTCTTCCATGAAATCGCCGACGACATTCCGGATTACCTCGACCCGCTCGATGGTCCCGGCTGGCTCGCCAGGATTCAGGCCTATGCTCAGGTCAACAGTCCGGCGCGCGACGCACAATTGGCCCGCATCGAACGCTTTCGCGAGCCGACATGGGCGGAGCATTTCGAGCACGTGGACGGCTTTCTTGAGACGCTGCGCTAGATGAAGCAACGCGTCACTGGGCAACCGGCTCCGGATATCCCGGCGATCAATCTGCGCGCCATAACGCGCGGCTTCCGCTCGCTAAACTGGCTGGCCGGACGCTCGGAACATCTGTGGATCGATCGGTTGTTCGGCCGCGTCGCATTGCGCTTCGCCCGTGTAGGCGGCAAGCGCGTCAGCGCCGCTTGGCCAGGTCCGGTCTGGTCGCACGGCGCGTCCGGTACGCCCTTGTTGTCGTGGTTCAGCGCTCCGGTGACGGATGCCGGCGCCGATGCTTTCGTTGTCGCGATCAATTCGGCACTCACCGCCACGCTTGAACACGATCAGGGCGACGACGCCTCGTCCGAGATCGAGGCCAAGGTCGACATCGAGCGGCTGATGCAACGGTTCGCACACAGCCATGCTTCGACACGGCGTCGATCGCAATCCAGTTGTCCCGCCGCGTTACTCGAAACCAAACGCACAACCCGCGTCATGCTGATCGAGGAGCGCGTACGTTCTCATGGACTTGGCGCGATCGCGGTTCGCAACTCACGTCGAGCCTTCATGCGAATGGTGCACGCCGCACGCTCTGCTCATCCGCAAGCCGAATTCTGGATCGCCCGATCGGATGATAAAGGCGCGGGGCGCTGGCTCTCCGTGTCGGCCGACTGCATGCCACCCGGCGCTCGGCATCTTGCCGATCACGAATCGCTGTGCGCAGCGTTGCCTCATATCGACCACGTCTATACATTGGCCGCCTCGGAGGGCATGCATGCCCTGCTGGCCGGCGTGCCGGTGCACGTATTCGGTGCACCCTATTACGCGGGCTGGGGGTTGACCGACGACGACCTGCACTTGCCGAACCGCAGCGCACGTCCCACGCTCGCCGCACTATTCGAGGTGGTCTTCCTGCGCTTTGCGCGCTACCTGAATCCGTTCACGCACATGCTGGGTACGCTCGACGATCTGCTCGACAGCATCGAGTTGCAGCGAGCAGTCCAGCACCGTTTCGCCGACGTGCAACACGCAGCAGGAATCCGCTTTCAGTGGTGGAAGCGCCCGTTTGCGATGCCGTACATCAGCGCCGGCGGCGCAACGTTACGCTGGACGCGCGAGCCGCAGTCCGTGCAGGCGAACGAATGCGCGGTACTGTGGGGCGCACGCAGCGCGGACGGTCTTGCCCCCGAGGTTCGCCGCGTCAGAATCGAAGACGGCTTCTTTCACTCGACGGGCCTCGGCTCCGACATGATCGCGCCACGCAGCCAGGTCATCGACCGCCGCGGCCTCTACTTCGACGCCAGCCAGCCAAGCGATCTCAGCGTACTGCTCAATGAAACCGAGTTCAGCGCAACCGAACTGGCGCGTGCTGCAGCGCTGCGCGAGCGCGTGGTGAAACTTGGCGTTACCAAGTACAACCTCGGCCGGCGTCGCCCTGCGTGGACTGCGCCGGCAGGCAAGCGGGTCGTCCTGGTTCCAGGGCAAGTCGCCGACGACGCATCGATCCGCCTCGGCACGCGCGTCATCAGCACCGCTGACGCACTGTTGCGCGAAGTGCGCAGGCTGCGTCCTGATGCATTCGTGGTCTACAAGCCGCATCCGGATGTTCTGTCGGGCAATCGCAATGGACTGATCGACGCGCAACAACTCGCGGATATTGTCGACACGGAAGCGGACTTGCTCTCGCTCGTCGACGTGGTGGACGAGGTGCACACCTTGTCGTCACTCGCAGGCTTCGACGCGTTGTTGCGCGGTAAAGCGGTCTTTACCTACGGGCTGCCTTTCTATGCAGGCTGGGGACTGACGCACGACGCACTCACGCCATTACCATGGCGCCATCGCACGCTGACGTTGGACATGTTGTGCGCGGGCGTGCTGCTGCGCTACCCCCTCTACTGGGACTGGCGCACGCGTCTTTTCACCACGCCGGAGGCGGTAGTCGAACAGCTCGCACCACAGGCTGCGCGACCGCTCGAACAGGTCCGCGGCAACCGGAAGCGGCCATTGCTCAAAGCAATCCGTTGGACCCGCAACGGAATCCGCCATGCGTCATGGCGTTTCCGGCAAAGGCTCACGCCCCGCGCGTAGCCGTCTCGCCAGAAAACGTAAAAGCCCCGCAAAACTTTCATCTTGCGGGGCTTTTCCCAAGCAACTACGTTTTCCGCTTATCGCGACATCATGTGCATGCTGACGTTATGCATGATCCACAATGACCCGACAATCAGAATCACGGCCGTCAGCACCGTAAAGCCGAACGCCATGACGTTCCAACGCTGTGCCGACGACGTATTCATGTGCAAAAAGAAAACCAGGTGCACGACGATCTGCACGAGCGCGAGGCCCGCGATCGCAAGCAACGCGTTCTCGCCGGTCAACGTGCCGTTCAGCACGAGGCCGAACGCCGCGGCGGTCAACACGACAGAGAGAATGAAACCTATCGTATAGCTGCCGATGCTGCCGTGACTTTCACCCCCGTGTCCTTCGTCCGAGTGCGCCAGGTGTGAGTGATGGCTATGGTCCATTTAGATCACGCTCGCAAGATAGACAAAGGTGAAGACGCCGATCCACACGACGTCCAGAAAGTGCCAGAACAGGCTCAGGCACGTCAGGCGAATCATGTCGCGCTCGGTCAGATCGCGGTGACGCATCACCTGAATCGCGAGCACCACCATCCAGATCAGGCCGCACGTGACGTGCAAACCGTGCGTGCCGACCAGCGTAAAGAACGACGACAGGAACGCACTGCGGCTCGGGCCTGCGCCCTGTGCGATCAGGTGCGAAAACTCGCGCATTTCCAGCACGAGGAACGCGAGACCCAGCAGGAAAGTCACGCCGAGCCAGAAGAGCAGCACGCCCTTCTTGTTCTTATGCGCGCCCAGCATGGCGAAGCCGTACGTGATACTGCTCAGCAGCAGCATCGACGTTTCAAGCGCGACGCCTGGGATCTCGAACAGATCTTTACCGGTCGGACCACCCGCGAACTGATGGCCCATCACCGCGAAGACGGCGAACAACGCGGCAAAGATGATGCAGTCGGTCATCAGGTACAGCCAGAAACCGAATACCGATTGCGACGGCACATGGTCCGGCGCGAGATGCGGTTGAACCGCAATAGTCTTCTGTAACATCAGTCCACCTCCAACGCGACCTGGGCGCCCGCACCCGTGCGCTTTTCTTCAGTCAGCGCGACGGTGTCTGCCGGGATGTAGTAGCCGTCGTTGTCCATAAAGCTGTAGACGATGACCGTGCCGACTGCGCCGACCAGGCCGACGATTGCAAGCCACCAGATGTGCCATACACCGGCAAAGCCGAGCGCCAGCGAGAACAAGCCCACCAGCAGACCCGCAGGCGTATTCGACGGCATATGAATGTCGCGATAAACCGGCTCTGTTTGCGGCGCTTTACGCGACTTCATCTCGGTGAATGCGTCCAGCTTGCGTACCGTCGGTATGATCGCGAAGTTGTACACCGGCGGCGGCGAGCTCATTGCCCATTCCAGCGTATGACCATTCCACGGATCGCCCGAGACGTCGCGGTTTTCCGGCAGATTGCGGTCGCGGATACTGACGTACAGTTGCGCCAACTGGCAAGCAATGCCGATAGCGATCAGCCCTGCGCCAAACGCAGCAAGGATCAGCCACGGATGCCAGGCCGGATTGTCGTAATGGTTCAGACGGCGCGTCATGCCCATGAAACCGAGCACATACAGCGGCATAAACGCGACATAGAAACCGACCAGCCAGAACCAGAACGCAGCCTTGCCGAGCTTTTCATTCAGCTTGAAACCGAATGCCTTCGGGAACCAGTAGTTAAAGCCGGCCAGATAACCGAACAGCACGCCACCGATAATCACGTTGTGGAAGTGAGCGATCAGGAACAGGCTGTTGTGCAGCACGAAGTCCGCGCCCGGGATCGCCATCATCACGCCGGTCATGCCGCCGATCGTGAACGTGACCATGAAGCCGATCGTCCACAGCACGGGCGTGGTGAATTCCAGACGGCCCTTGTAAATCGTGAACAGCCAGTTGAACACCTTCACGCCGGTGGGAATTGCAATCACCATCGTTGCGATACCGAAGAACGCATTGACGTCGGCGCCCGAGCCCATCGTGAAGAAGTGGTGCAGCCACACGAGGAACGACAGCACCATGATCGCGCAGGTCGCCCATACCATCGTCTTGTAACCGAACAGCGGCTTCTTGGCGAAGGTCGCCACGACTTCCGAGAAAATACCGAACGCCGGCAGGATCAGGATGTACACCTCAGGGTGACCCCATGCCCAGATGAGGTTCAGGTACAGCATGGCGTTGCCGCCGCCGTCGTTCGTGAAGAAGTGCATGCCGAGGTAGCGGTCCAGACCGAGCAACGCGAGCGTCACGGTCAGGATCGGGAATGACGCCATGATCAGCACGTTGGTGCAGAGCGCGGTCCACGTGAACACCGGCATCTTCATGAACGTCATGCCGGGCGCGCGCATCTTCACGATGGTCGCGAAGAAGTTCACACCGGTAAGCAAGGTACCGATACCGGACAGCTGCAAACTCCACAGGTAATAGTCGACCCCGACACCCGGACTAAACTGCAATTCGGACAAGGGCGGATAAGCCAGCCAGCCCGTTTGTGCGAACTCACCGATCACCAGCGACACGTTGATCAGAATCGCGCTGACGGCGGTCATCCAGAAACTCAGCGAGTTGATGAACGGGAATGCAACGTCGCGTGCGCCGATCTGCAGCGGCACGATCAGGTTCATCAGGCCGATCATGAACGCCATCGCCATGAAGAAAATCATGATGACGCCGTGCGCCGTGAACACCTGGTCGTAGTGATGCGGCGGCAGATAACCTGGGCTCATGTAGCCGAGCGCCTGTTGCAGACGCATCATGATCGCGTCCGAGAAGCCGCGTAGCAGCATGATCATCGCCACGATGATGTACATGATGCCGAGCTTCTTGTGGTCGACGGAGGTCAGCCATTCCGTCCACAGGTAGCGCCATTTGCCGAGATACGTGATCGTGCCGAGCACGGCCAGCCCGACGAGCGCCATGAAGACGCCCGCGCCCACGATGATTGGCTCGTGATACGGAATCGCATCGAGCGTAAGTTTTCCGAACATGCGTTACCCCTTACCCTTTGGCGCACAGTTAGCGTCTTTCATGTTGTCGAGGACGTTACCGTTGTTGTATCGGGCAATGATGTTGTGAAAGAGCTTCGGATCGACCGACGAGAAGTAGCGCACGGGCTCCTTCTCCGTAGGCGCCGACATCGTGTGATAGCGGTCCATATCGAGACGGTCGGACGAGCCGCGCACCTTGGCGACCCACGCATTGAACTCGTCAGGCGACGTAGCGAGTGCGCGGAACTTCATGTCCGAGAAACCCTTGCCGCTGAAATTCGCCGCGGTGCCTGCATAGTTGCCTGCTTCGTCAGCGATTAGATGCAGACGCGTTTGCATACCCGCCATCGCGTAGATCTGGCCGCCGAGTTGCGGAATGAAGAAGGAGTTCATCACCGTATCGGACGTGATGAGGAAGTTCACCGGCGTGCCGACCGGGAACGCTAACTGGTTCACCGAGGCGATGCCGAGGTCGGGATAGATGAAGAGCCACTTCCAGTCGAGTGCGACGACTTCGACGTTGATCGGCTTCACCTGCGACTCGAGCGGTTTATACGGATCGAGCTCGTGCGTGGTTTTCCACGTCAACACGGCGAGGAAAAGAATGATCAGCGTCGGAATCGTCCAGATGGCGATTTCGATGCCGGTGGAATGCACCCACCCCGGACGATATTCCGCGTTCTTGTTCGACGCGCGATAGCGCCATGCGAACAGCAGCGTGAGCGCAATAACCGGAATAACCACGATCAGCATGGCCACGGTCGACGTGGTAATCAGCTCACGTTCGGCCAGACCCACACTTCCCTTCGGATTCAAAACATCCAGGTTGCTGCAACCCGAGAGCAACAACACGAGGCCGGCGGAAAGGAAACTTATCGACCCTCGCAGAGTCTTTCCTTTCATATCCATTGCCCTTCATTTACGACTTCAACGAACGTCATTCGACCGCTCTCCCTTAGTAAGCGATCGCATAATAGGGGGACGTCAATGAGATATAAACACCCGATTTAGCAACAATCTATTGCGTCGCAACACCGTGCGACACGTTGCCGCACGACTGTGCGCACGTGTGGGTCTGCAATGCTCTATTGCAAAGTGTTGTCGGAGCCGCCGGATTACGAAAGCCCCTTTATATAAGCATTAAAACGCGGCGCGACCTGGATGGTTGCGCCGCGCCTGATGCTCGAAAAGGGGCGTATGCCGATGCGATAAGGCTGTGTCAGCAAGGGCGGCATCCGCGCGACGAATGCTGCACCAGCGTTGCGCTGCACGTCGTTCCGGTCAGCCCGGCGTGCGTGCCGCGACGACAGCAGGTGCCGCCGCCTGCAAGTGCTCGCCACCATCAGCCGGTGCGGAGTCCGAAGGATGTGCGCTTCGTTCCGATTGGGCCAGCAGCGTACCGACCGACGGGTCGATCGCGTCGGTGAAAGGCTTCGGATTGATGCCGATGGCCAAAACCAGCAAAGCCATCGCGCCAAGCAACACGAACTCGCGCTTGCCGAGGTCCTGCAGCTTCGCGACGCGTGCATTGGCGATCGCGCCGAAAATCACCCGCTTGTACAGCCACAGCGTGTAGGCCGCGCTCAGGACCAACGTGGATGCCGCAATTGCACCGATCCAGAAATTGAAGCGGATCGCACCCATCAGCACCATGAACTCGCCGACAAAACCCGACGTGCCCGGCAGGCCGATATTAGCCATTGAGAACAGCATGACGAACGCAGCGAAGCGCGGCATGGTGTTGGCTACGCCGCCGTATTCGGCGATCGAAGCCGTCTTCGTGCGGTCGTAGAGCATGCCCGTGCACAACAGCATCGCGCCGGAAACCACGCCGTACGACAGCATCTGCACGATCGCGCCGGCCTGACCGATGCGGTTGAAGACGAACAGGCCGAGCGTCACGAGACCCATGTGCGCGATCGTCGAATATGCGAGCAAGCGGCGCATGTCGGTCTGCACAAGTGCCAGCAGACTGGAATAGATCACCGCGACCAGCGACAACGTGATCATCATCGGCGCGAAGAAATGGCTGGCCTGCGGGGCGATCGGCAGCGCGAAACGCAGCAGGCCGTAGCCGCCCAGCTTGAGCATACCGATCATCACGGCAGCACCGGTCGGCCCGTCGAGGTGAACGTCCGGCAGCCACGTATGCAGCGGCCACATCGGCACCTTCACGCCGAACGCAGCGAGGAAGCCGAGGAAGACCAGCACCTGCGCCCAGGTGCCGAGATGCGTTTCACGCCACAGCGCGAGATCGAAGCTGTGGGTCTGCGCGTACAGGTACAGCATCGACATCAACATCATCAGCGAGCCGAGGAACGAGACGAAGAAGAACTTCACCGCCGCATACGAGCGGTTCGAATTGCCCCACGTGCCGATCAGCAGGTAGAGCGGAATCAGCGTCGCTTCGAACGAGATAAAGAACAACATGCCGTCCATCGACGTGAACACACCCTGCATGAAACCCGACAGCATCAGGAATGCGCCGAAGTACTGCGCGGTGCGTTCGGTGATCGACTCCCACGAGGCGGCCACGATGATGATCGTGGTCAGCGCGGTCAGCGCGACGAGCCACAGCGAAATCCCATCCACGCCCACGTGCCATGCAATATCGAAGGTGGGCGACCAGCGGACGTTCTCGACGAACTGCATCGACGTCACGTCGTTGCGGAAATTCGACACGAGCGGAATCACCGGCAGGAAACCCGCTACCGCGCCGATCAGCGCAAGCCATCGCGTGCGGCTACGTGCCGCGTCAGATCCGGCACGCAAAACCACCAGGCCGGCGACAATAGGGATCCAGATGAGTAGGCTAAGAAGCGGAGGCAATGGCATGTGTTCTGTTGAAAACTTGAGATACAAAACGCCGTATCAACGCCTTCAAAAACGAAAGCATTGAAATGGATATGTAGGCTGGATTTCGCTGAAATTGACGTGGAAGCGGCGCTGCCCGCCTCACGTTTACCCGCAGTCGAATGACCAAGGGTGGGAGATTACCAAGATAAGAATACTTTTGCAGCGCAACAATGCTGCAACACCTTTGGCAATGTATTGTTGCCACGCCTGCCCTTGCGAAACGCCGAAAAATGTGCAGATGCACAAATTTATCGCCGATGGCTTTTCACCATGCTTTTTGCATGGAGAAGAAAGCAGTTGGGCAGAACTTAAGCACTCTTGCACGAGCGTGTCCACGCAACGATTGGATTGGAATAAATCATGCTGGTGCATGACGTGCCATCAAGGCCGGTTTCGAGGGGGCCGCGAAAATTTAGCGCGTCCGCGCGCAGAAAATTTTTTGATCCGGCACTCTAAAGAAACGTCGGCGCGCCCCGAAAAGACCCACGCGATCCATTCACCCGCCTGCTTTCAGATGGGTATCAGGCAGTGGCGGCCTATGCCTGCTAGCCTTACAAAACCCGAATATACTTCGGCGGTTCAAGGGCCGACGTTCGTGCGCAGCACGGTAGTTTTTGCACGGTTAGACGCCGCCCTCACCGGCAAGACTTATTGGATCCCGCATGGTGCTTCATGATGAAGGTGTCGTTCCCGCGCTCGAATGCCGCGCGCTTAGCAAGACCTACGGCGCTGGCCGCATCGTGCTGGCGCACCTCGATTTCACACTCGCGCCGGGTGAGTTCGTCGCGATCATGGGTGACTCCGGCGTCGGCAAATCAACACTGCTGAATCTCATTGCAGGGCTCGACAGCGCGGATAGCGGCGACGTGATCATCGACGGCAGCGCGGTCTCGCGTCTGGATGACAACGCGGCAACGCGCTTGCGCCGGCAAAAACTGGGCTTCGTGTTCCAGGCGTTTCACGTGCTGCCGCATCTGACGCTTGCGCAGAATGTCGCTCTGCCGCTGCTATTAAACGATCTACCCGCGGCCGGCGCGCTCGATATGCTCGCGTCCGTCGGTTTGAGCGGCCGGGGCGATGATTTTCCGCGGCAACTGTCGGGCGGCGAATTGCAGCGCGTCGCCATTGCGCGGGCGCTCGTGCATCGTCCGAAACTGATTCTCGCCGACGAACCCACCGGCAACCTCGATCCCGATACCGCGCACGACGTGCTCGGTTTGTTCCGCACGCAAAGCAAGGCAACGGGTGCGGCCACCATCATGGTCACGCACTCGGAAGCGGCCGCAGCCGTGGCGGACCGCATTCTGATTCTGAGCGAAGGCGGCTTGCACGCGTCATCGGGACGCAGGGCCTTTTCCGGCTCGCAGCCCGACGCCAGACCCATTGCGCGTTCAGCCGATGATGCACGCTGACCCACGCCCGCTGCAGCGAATGCGAGGTCATCGCATACTCGCGCGTTGGCTGTTGGGTGCGGAGTGGCGCAGTCATCGCGCACGCGCACTGGTTGCGATCGCAACGATCGCGCTCGGCGTCGCACTGGGATACGCCGTTCAATTGATCAACAGCGCGGCCTTCAATGAATTCTCAGCGGCGGCTCGCAGCCTGTCGGGCCAGGCCGATCTGCAGGTGCGTGGCGCACAACCTTTATTCGACGAGTCCATCTATCCGCGTTTGTCGACTGAGTCCGGTGTGGCGTTGGCGAGTCCCGTACTCGCTCTTGATGTCACCGTGCCGGATCAGAACGCCGCGCTGCCCGTACTCGGCATCGATGTCTTCAAGGCAAGCCGCATTGCGCCTGATCTGATCGGCGTGCCGTCACCGGAGCGGCCGTTCGATACGCTCGCGGCTAATGCGGTATTTCTCTCGCCGGCGGCGCAGCAATGGCTAAAGGTGAAAATCGGCGATGACGTAGCGCTGCGAAGCGGCACGTCGATCGTGCACTTGCGCGTGGCAGGCGGCCTCGTGAGAACGCGGCCGGGTCAGCGGCTCGCGGTCATGGATATCGCCGCCGCTCAGTGGAGGTTCGGCAAGGTGGGCAAGCTGTCACGTATCGACGTGCAGCTCGAACGCGGCATCGACCGGGAACGCTTCAAGCGTGACCTGCAGGCGCGGCTCGGCACGCAGTGGGTGATCTCCGAGACGCGCGACGCCGAAAGCCGGACCGATCGTCTGTCGCGCGCCTACCGGATCAATATGAATGTGCTCGCGCTGGTGGCGCTTTTCACCGGCGCCTTCCTCGTGTTTTCGACGCAGGCGCTGGGTGTCGTGCGACGGCGCGCGCAGTTCGCGATGCTGCGCGTGCTTGGACTGACGCGTGGCCAGTTGTTGCGGCAGATCCTGATAGAAGGCGCGCTGCTCGGCCTGCTCGGTTCGCTGTCCGGCCTCGCGCTCGGCTATGCGATGGCGAGCGGCGCGTTGCGCTTTTTCGGCAGCGATCTGGGCGGCGGCTACTTTCCTGGCGTGCAGCCACACGTCGGTTTCGAACCGCTGGCGACCGCGCTATTTCTGACGCTCGGCATCGCGGTGTCGGTATTAGGCAGTCTTGCTCCCGCATTGGAGGCGGCGCGTGCGCGGCCCGCAGCAGCGCTCAAAGCCGGCGCCGAAGAAGGCGCGTTGGCGCGACTCGCTACGCCGTGGCCCGCTTTGGCATGTCTGCTGGTTGCCGCCGTGCTCACGCAAGTGCCGCCCTTGTTCGATGCGCCTATCGGCGGCTATCTCGCCGTTGCGTTGTTGCTGGTCGGCGGGATTGCGCTGATGCCGCGCGTGACCGCGTTGATCTTTGGTGCGGCGAGCCGTGCGCTCGGTGCGCGGCGTCGCGCCGGCGCGGCGAGCACGTTGGCCTTGGCGCGTCTCGCGAATGCCCCAGGCCATGCATCGATCGCAATGGGCGGCGTGCTGTCGAGCTTCGCGCTGATCGTCGCGATGGCGATCATGGTGGCCAGCTTCCGCGTTTCCGTCGAAGACTGGTTGGGCCATCTGCTCTCGGCCGATCTGTACGTTCGCGTCGCACCGAACGGCGACACCGGTGGCTTGCGCCCCGACGAACAGACTCTGCTGGGTGCCGTGCCCGGCATCAAGACCGCTGCGTTTGCCCGCACTTCACATCTCACGCTCGATCCTGCACGGCCGGACGTCGCCGTGCTCGCACGTGAAATCGATGCTGCCGATCCAGGCGCGAATCTGCAGATGACCGGGCCGGTGCTACCTCCTTCCGCGTTGCATCAGGGGGAGACACCTGTTTGGGTATCCGAAGCAATGGTCGATCTGTATGGATATAAGCTTGGTCAGCGCGTGCAATTGCCGCTCGGCGAACGCGGTCACGTATTCGTTGTGGCCGGCATATGGCGCGATTATGTGCGTCAGACCGGTGCGATTCAGATACGGCTTGCGGATTACCGGCGTTTAACTGCCGATACAGGCGCGACGGATGTGGCTGTCACCGTTCAACCCGGGACGAGCGTTGAACGCGTGATTGCCGGGCTGCGTGCGCTGCCCTACGGTGCGTCGCTAGATCTCTCGCTACCGGGCGAAATTCGCGCGCATACGCTGGTTATCTTCGATCGGAGTTTTGCCGTCACTTATCTGCTCGAGGGTGTCGCGATCGTAATCGGCCTGTTCGGCGTCGCGGCGACGTTCTCAGCGCAAACACTCGCACGAGCCCGGGAGTTCGGCATGCTCCGGCACGTGGGCGTGACTCGCTCACAGGTTCTTTCGATTCTCGCTCTCGAAGGCGGGATGCTCACGGCATGTGGCATCGCGATGGGTTTTGTTCTCGGATTCGCAATCAGTCTGATTCTGGTGTTCGTCGTCAATCCGCAGTCGTTTCATTGGAGCATGTCGCTGCACGTTCCATGGACGGTGCTCGGCACGGTGGCGTTGGTGATGTTGGCCTCGTCGTGTTCGACAGCGGTGATTGCAGGACGCGGCGCTGTATCGGTGGATGCGGTGCGCGCTGTGAAGGAGGATTGGTGATGGGGAGATTGCCGCGTGAGATGACGCGAGCGTCGGCGCATGAGGGCGAGGAGCGAAATTATCAAGTAACTCGCTTCTGTTGCGCGAGTCGCCTCTGGCTCGCGCCCGCCTTGTCGCGCACGTCACCAACTGCGTTGCTTCGCGTTGCGGGCGCACGGCGGCTAAACGCCAGGATTCGTGCCGCGTTACTTTGCATGGGTTTTCTGGCTGCCGCGTCTTCGTTCGCTGCGACACCCGAGTTTGCGACTGTCACGCCAGATCATCCGATCGTGCTTCCGCAAGACACCGGTGCACACCCGGCTTTTCGCACCGAGTGGTGGTACGCAACGGGCTGGCTCACGACACCGGACAATCATCCCCTCGGTTTCCAGATTACTTTCTTTCGCTCGGCAACCGGTCACGATCCCGCCGATCCGAGCGCGTTCGCACCATCGCAATTGATCATTGCCCATGCCGCGTTAAGCGATCCCGCACTCGGCCATCTTACGCACGATCAGCGCATTGCCCGCCAAGGTTTCGGGCTCGCGTATGCGAAGCCGGGCAATACCGACGTCAAACTCGACACATGGAAAATTATCCGTGCCGCCGATGGTCACTACGACGTTACAGTGGACGCGAACGGATTCGCGCTGCATCTCACGCTGACGCCGACACAAGCACCTTTAGTCCAGGGCGAAGGCGGCTACTCGCGCAAAGGTCCGCGGCCTGAACAGGCGAGCTATTACTACAGTGAGCCGCAATTGCGCGTGGCCGGCAACGTAGTTCGCCCGGTCGCAGCGGGCGGCAAATCGACAGGCGAAACGGCCGTTACCGGCGCGGCGTGGCTCGATCATGAATGGTCGAGCACGCTGCTCGATACCGACGCGGTCGGATGGGATTGGCTCGGCGCCAACCTGACGGACGGTTCAGCCTTGATGGCTTTCAAGGTGCGCAGTTGCGATGGGCACATGGTATGGGCACACGCAGCGCTGAGAAATCGCAATGGTCAGGTGAAGACGTTTGGCCGCGATGAGGTCGACTTCACTCCGGTTCGCACATGGCGCTCGCCACGCACGAACACGTCGTATCCCGTCTCGATGATGGTCAAAACCGGTACGCTGATGTGGCGCCTCGATCCATTGATGGACGACCAGGAACTTGATTCCCGTCAATCGACTGGTGCTGTGTATTGGGAAGGTGCGGTGCGGGTGAGTCGCGACGGTGCGGACGTTGGACGCGCTTATCTGGAGCTGACGGGTTACGCGAACGCGTTGCGGATCGGGAGAGAGTGAGCGCCGTTTTCG
>NZ_JAQQET010000017.1:0-186450 GCF_046026855.1 Paraburkholderia sediminicola
GTTTGGAGAAAGGCGGATAACGATCATTCTGTGATTCGCCTCGTAACGTCCTGGGCCACAGAGGAACATCAGATTGACGCCTTTTTGGCGCGGCTCGCCCAACTTTGACGTCAAAGTACATGCAGTGCGGCCCGCACAGCTGATATTTTTGCGCTAGTTACGATGTGCTCAGACCTGAGTGCAAACCGCTTTGACAAGCGGAAACGACCCATGCGTTGGACGCGTGACAACTCGTAGTCAGCGTTCGTCCGCATCATGGGTCGTTGCGTTTTTAACTGCTTGCGCAGCTATAGCTGGCCGCCTGATTGATGTCTCCCGCGTTGTAGTGCGGCACCGTCGGATACGGGCAGTCAGGCAGCGTTGCTGTCACGTTGCCGTTCGTGTCGAGTTTGGTCATAGTCAGTTGACCCGGTGCGACGCCTTGCTCGACCCAGGCGATCATCGGACCAATGTAGTCGAACTGATCCGGTCCATTGCCACCTTCGACATGACCCACACCGGCCTCACGGTAGAACCGCGCATTACTGGCCGCCGACCCCGCGAGTTGCGTCATTGTCAGCCAGTTGCGGATATGGTCACGAGCCGACAGCAGCGGATCGGCGCCGCCGTGGAACGAGATCAGCTTTTTGCCCGAAGTCAGATACTGGGCGATAGCCTGAAGGCTGTGATCGGCTCCCGCGCTTTGCAAACCTGCGGCGATGACCGGATAGGCGCTATCGACATTAAAGGTTGCCTGCAAACTTCCTGCGGCAGTGGCCGGTAAGAGCCAATTGCCATTGCCTGTCGCGATCCCGGCGAATCCGCCGCCCAGCGTTGCATACGCGCCGACACCGAGCGAGCTGCCGAAGTCGGCCCAGTAGTAACCGGAATAGAGCAGCGTTCCGCTACCGGTATCCAGTGCGCCGATTTCTTGCCGGACGGTCTGCAATTGAGCCGGTGTGAGGCAGGTCGCGGCGGGCGCGCCTGCGGTTCCACATTGAAGGGGAGCGGGATCGTAGGTGCACGCGTCCGGGTTCAGTATCACGCCGTTGGCGTTCCCGCATTGTTGCAGCGCTGCCTGATAGGCCGCCGTCCATTGCGCGCTGCTGGGCATGGCGGGCGTCCCGACCTTGGAGGCCATGTTCAGCCATGCCATGGTTTGCGTCGCCATATTCATGGTTTCGGAGCCGGCGATGATGCCGTCGTAATCGCCGGGCCAATCCTGTGCGACGAGGTAAGCATTGCGGCCGCCGTTCGATGCGCCTTCGAAGTAGGTGTACTTGGGTGACTGACCGTAGAAGGCGCTAATCACCGCTTTGGCAAAATGTACGGTGGTGCCGAGCGCGGCGTACGAGTAGTCCTGTTTTTGGGTCGCATTGGTGATGAAATCGGCAGGATTGCCGTCCCGGTTGCCACCGTTTGAAGCCGTGAAAGCCATGCCGCGTTGCAGCGGTTTGGTGAGAGGGTAAGTCAGGTTGACAGATTCGACGGTTGGAATGGATCCGTCGAAACCGCCCCCGCCCTGGTGGAATAACCGGTTCGCATAGTTGTCCGGAAGATCGACCTCGATGTCGAGCGTGGTGCCGTGAGCGCCGGTCGCGCTAACTTTACAGTAGGCGGGCACATCGCCGCTCGCTTCGGTGCGCTTCGTGGCGGTGATCTGGATCCCGCCGATGGTTTGGCCGTTGAGCGTGGTGCATTTGGACGCATTGGTCTGGGCGACCGTGGGGGGTGTCACGTCACCACTTCCGCATGCAGTGACAAATACGCTGCAAAGACTGCCGATGCCCCATACCAGGTACGACTGGGTGATCCGCCTGCGCGCGCCGTCCGAGCCTCTGACATTCTGATTTGCCATTCATATCTCCTGGTTGAGGACAACAATTTTTGTTTTTATTAATTAACCGACCGGTCGGTTTTGTGAGTGAGGTGCAGCATAAGTTGTCGGAAATCGCTCGGATAGCGACGTTAACCCTGGAGAACCAACGCAGATTTGATTGAAGTGGCGCGCAGTGGGCGAACGCAGGAAGTGCGTGGGGTACAAACGCACCCCAC
The DNA here is from genome assembly GCF_046026855.1 of Paraburkholderia sediminicola. GTDB lineage: Bacteria > Pseudomonadota > Gammaproteobacteria > Burkholderiales > Burkholderiaceae > Paraburkholderia > Paraburkholderia sediminicola_A. The sequence continues at coordinate 2,035 of NZ_JAQQET010000017.1, forward strand.
GACGTATTGCGTGTGAAAGTTGAAGTCGACAGAGGGAGGGGCTGGCCTGGGGGCGGGGACGTGTCCAGGGTCATCGTTGCAATCGAGTAGCTGACCGCGGAGTCACTGCGGCGGCGTTGGCCACGAACCGCGTTTAACGATTGTCCAGTAGAGCCATCCGATCAAAGCCAGCGCGCAAGCCCCAAAGAGCGTTGGCAACAGCAAGAAAGACCAGCCTGGCTGAGCCACGAAGATGATGACCGGATTGCTGCCGGCCGGTGGATGGACGGTGCGTGTCAGCATCATCAGCATCGTGGCACATGCCGCGGCGGCGGCCATTGGCAGGTACCCCGGACCGAGTAGATGCAGAAATAGCAAACCGACCAGTGACGTCAGAACGTGACCTCCGATGATGTTGCGCGGTTGTGAAAACGGGCTGGCCGGAAAGCCGAACAGCAGCACGCAGGTTGCCCCGAACGACCCGAGGATCCACGGTTGCGAGGTTTTCTGCGCCAGCATGCCCACGAGAGCCAGGGCCGCGAACGCGCCCAGGCCGGCTAGCATGATGCTGCCGGCCCGGGCGTGCCGCGTCGAGGCCCCGTTGACGCCAGAGGGAGCGGCGGACGGGGAGGCCATATGCGGGGTTAGCTCTGCTTGAAGCGGGCAGCTTCTTCGGATCCCTTCGTCGCGTTGCCTGCGCTGTACGAGTGCGCGCCGACACCCGCAAGTTTGCCGCCTTGCACGATCAGGTATTCATTGCGGATCGGCCTGCCTTCGAAGAAGCACTCGAGGATTTCACGGGTGCCTGCGGCGTAGCGAGTCTGCGCGGACAGGCTGGTGCCGGAGATGTGTGGCGTCATGCCGTGGTGCGGCATGCTGCGCCACGGATGGTCGACCGGTGCAGGCTGAGGGAACCAGACGTCGCCCCCATAGCCGGCTAGCTGACCACTTTCCAGTGCTGCGGCGATGGCATCGCGGTCGCACAGCTTGCCCCGTGCCGTATTGATCAGATAAGCACCACGCTTGAAATTCGCAAGCGTCTTCGCGTTGATCATGTGCTCGGTCTCGGGGTGCAGCGGGCAGTTCAGCGTCACGACGTCGCACACTTTGGTCAGGCTCTCGAGACTGGTGTGGTGGGTGAGGTTGAGTTCCTTCTCGACCGACTCCGGCAGGCGGTGGCGATCCAGATAGTGCAGCTTCACGTCGAAGGGCTTGAGCAGCCGCAGTACGCGCAGGCCGATACGGCCGGCGGCGACGGTGCCCACGTTCATCGCCTCAAGGTCATAGGAGCGTTCGACGCAATCGGCGATATTCCAGCCGCCCCTGATAACCCAGTCATACGACGGGAGATAGTTGCGCACCAGCGCAAGCGTTGTCATCACGACGTGTTCGGCTACGCTATTGCTGTTGCAATAAGTGACCTCGGCGACCGTGATGCCCCGATCCATTGCCGCCTGCAGATCGGTGTGGTCCGAACCGATGCCGGCGGTGACGATCATTTTGAGTCTGGGTGCTTTCGCGATGCGCTCGGCGGTCATATAGGCCGGCCAGAACGGTTGCGAAATGACGATTTCAGCGTCATGCAGTTCGCGGTCGAGCACGCTATCGGCACCGTCTTTACTCGACGTCACGACCAACTGGTGGCCGTTCGATTCGAGATATTTGCGCAGTCCCAGTTCGCCCGATACGCAACCCAGCAAATGACCCGGCGTGAAATCGATCGCTTCGGGGGTTGGCGCGGTTTGCCCGTCGGGATAATGGGTGATGTCAGGAATGGTGTCACGCGCATACCGCTTCGGCATACCGTCAACCGGATCGTCATACAGCACACAAAGAACCTTGGCCATGTCGTCTCGCTCCACTCAATGCAATAGTGATCCGGCGTCAACCGTTTGACGGCCGGGTCGATGCGAGGCATCGATGAGCACAGTGTCTTTGAGGGAAGCGGGCCGGTCCAATCGTTTGGACGGATCGACTGATAACCGCTGCTTATTAAACTCCCGCTATTGCAGCGCGGCGATGTCTGCGTTGTTGAGTAATGTATCGAACGATTGCTGCAGATCGAGTCGTTCTGCCGCGCTCCACATCGCTGCAGCGAGCGGCGGTATGGACGGAGAATTGCGCGTGATCAGACCGATCTCGCGTGTCAGTTCGGGCAGCAATGGCGTTGCGTTGACGCTGGTCCGGGTGTCGAGCACGCTTAACAGGCTGTGCGGCAGGATGCTGTATAGGCCGGCATGCTGGACGTTCGAATACAGTGCGAGCAAGGAATCCGTTTCGAGCACGACGGTTGGTTGAACGCCGGCGCTGCGAAATGCCGCGTTGATGACCTGGCGATTCTGCATCGTAGTGCCCAGCAGGCAGAACGGCAGTTCGCCAAGCGCGTCCCAACGGTTCAGATCCAGTCTGGCAGGCGAGTCAGGAGGGGAGAGCAGAAAGTAACGCTCGCTATACAGTGGAAGAACCGCAAACCCCGCCTGGACGCGATTATCCAGATACGTGAACCCGATATCGAGTTCATAGTCGTCCAACTGGCGAAGGATCGTGTCCGCACTCAGCGAGCGCGCGGCGTATCGGATCGCGGGGTGATCCGATCGGCACGCGCCCAGCAACAAGCCCACAATGGGCATCGTCGTGGGAATGACGCCGATGCGGATCGTGCCGGTCAGCCGCACCTGGGCGGCCGATGCGTCCTGCCGCATATTTTCGAGCGCGGCGAGCGTCTGGCGGGCCCATCCGAGCACCCGTTCGCCTTCTTCGGTGAAGCCAAGAAAACGCCTGCCGCGCCTGACGATGACCAGACCCAACTCTGCTTCAAGGCTTCGGATCGCGGAGGAAAGCGCGGGCTGCGAGACATGGCTCAGTTCGGCAGCCTTGGCAAAGTGCTGCTCTTTCGCAAGCGTAACCAGATAATGAAGTTGACGGATGAACATCGCGCTCCCGGGTACCGGCAGATGCCATTTGCACATGCCGGCTTCGTTATATCACAAGGAATATAACGAACTCGCCACGCACTGTGCTGGATCATGTGATCATGACCGCGTGCCACACACCCAGGCATGAGTGCAGTCGGATGTCGGGAGAAAAGACCACTATGCCGACCAGGATTGAATCAGGGTTTTCAGCCACATACCGGCGCATGCGCAGAGTGCTACGCTGCGCCGAGAAAATCAGCAGGTGGGTTTGCAAATGATGCGAATCGAGACAGGGGATTTTTCCACCAACGGGATCGAGCTACGAGCCGACATTGCCGGCAGCGGTATGCCGGTCCTGCTCTGCCACGGATTCCCCGAATCGCGGCATTCCTGGCGCCATCAGGTGCCGGTGCTCGCCGAAGCGGGATACCGTGTGATCGCGCCTGACATGCGGGGATATGGCGGCAGCAGTGCCCCCGAAACGATCGAGGATTTTACGATCCTGCATCTGGTGGGCGACATGGTCGGGTTGCTCGATACGCTTGGGCATCCGAAAGCCGTGATCGTCGGTCATGACTGGGGTGCGGTCGTTGCCTGGACGGCAGCCATGTTGCGGCCTGACCGGTTTATCGGCGTCGCCGGACTTTCGGTTCCGTTCATCCCTCGCACTTCTTCTCCGCCGCTCGCGACCCTGCGCCGCCTGGGGCGGGCGCACTTCTACTGGCTCTGGTTCGAACCGCGGGGTCGCGCCGAGGCGGAGCTTGACGCTGATCCGGCGGAAAGCCTCCGCCGCATTTACTGGGGCCTCTCTGGCGGCGCGCCCGAGCCGCTCTGGAACGGCATGGTCGCCGGGAGCGGATTTCTTGCTACCTTCCCGGCGCCCGCCGGTCTGCCGGATTGGCTGACGCCGGAGGACCTTAGCCTGCAAACAGCGGCTTTCGCCCGTGGCTTTCGTGCGCCACTCGACTGGTATCGCAATCTTGACCGGAATTGGGGATTGCTCGGCGCCTTTGCCGGCGCACGCATCACACAACCGGCGATGTTCCTCGCGGGCGCGCGGGACCCTGTGCTGAATTGGCGACGTGACGCCTATACGGCTCATTCGGAGAACTTGCCGGGCCTTGTCTCCAGCACACTGCTCCCCGGCATCGGCCATTGGATACAGCAGGAGGCGCCGGAAGCAGTGACGGCAGCGCTCCTCGACTTCCTGCGGACATTCAATACATCGGACTACTAGCGGATCGTCACGCCGTTCGTCAGGCATTGCATGAACGTGTAGTTCGTCCAGATCCTTAAAACATGCTTCGGGTCGGTGCCGTCGGTCAGATCTGGTGCGTCGTTCTCGTAGTTGACGTTCAGGTATGTATAGCCCGTGTACCCATTCCAGTTGGGCATCGGCCGGTGTATCCAGCTCCGGCTTGTTAGCGCGCCAGCAACGAAACAGTTGCGATGCCGAGGACGGTCATCAGGAGCGACGCGCCCACATGAATGGCGATCTCGCCTGCTGCCCAGCCGAGCCGTCCGTCCTGCAAGCGCTGTACGACTTCCGCTGAGAATGTCGAGAAAGTCGACAGGCCGCCCATCAAGCCCGTGATGACGAAGAGCCGCCATTCGGGCGCGATCTGCGGCGCCCGCGCGAATCCCGCGACCGCGACGCCGATGACGTAGCCGGCGATCACGTTGGCGGCGAACGTGCCGAGCGGCAAGCCGGCGAACAGGCCGTTCAGACGGATACCGAGGAACCAGCGGAACAGCGAGCCGAGTGCACCACCGATGCCGACGGCGAGAATGGACCAATACATGAAAATTGCCCTGGCGAAGCGAAAAGGTCGACAAACCGGGCTGAGCGGGGGCGCGCGATGCCGCGTCCGTCGTCATCCGGGCGAAGCAGGCATCATCAGCCACAAGGGCGGTTAAGGGAGAATGCCATCTCCAGCGCGCAAGTCTAGCATCGGCGAACCCACTGGGGGACAGGTGGGCGCGGCATGCTCGGCGGGCAACCGGATACGAAACATCCGGCGCGCCGCTAGCGGTGTGTTGCGGCTAACGTGTCAGCCGACGCTTTCGCGTTCCGGCGTCGCCGAAATCTTGTGGATCGACAGGTCCGCGCCGTTGTACTCGTCTTCCGGATCGAGCCGCAAGCCCACCGTCATGCGAATGGCCCCGTACACGAGCGTGCCGCCGAGCGTCGCCACCACGATGCCGCCCAGCGTGCCGACCAGTTGCGCCCCGAACGATACGCCGCCCAGGCCACCGAGCGCATGCAGACCGAAGATGCCGGCTGCGATGCCACCCCATGCGCCGCACAGACCATGCAACGGCCATACGCCGAGCACGTCGTCGATGCGCCAGCGGTTCTGCACGCAGGTGAACATGGTGACGAACAGCACGCCCGCAATGCCACCTGTCACCAGCGCGCCAAGCGGATGCATCACGTCGGAGCCTGCGCATACCGCGACCAGCCCGGCGAGCGGACCGTTGTACGTGAAACCGGGGTCGTTGCGGCCCGCGAGCCACGCGCTCAGCGTGCCACCGACCATCGCCATCAGCGAATTGACTGCCACGAGGCCGCTGATTTTGTCGATGGTCTGCGCGCTCATCACGTTAAAGCCGAACCAGCCGACCGTCAGCACCCATGCGCCCAGCGCGAGGAACGGAATATTCGACGGCGGATGCGCGGCAATGCCGCCGTCGCGGTGATAGCGGCCGTGGCGCGCGCCGAGCAGCAGCACGGCCGGCAACGCGACCCAGCCGCCGAACGCATGCACCACCACTGAACCGGCGAAGTCATGAAACGGCACCCCGAATACCTGGGCGAGCCAGTTCTGAATGCCGAAGCGGCCGTTCCACACGATCCCCTCGAAGAACGGATAGATGAACCCGACCAGCACGAAGGTGGCGAACAGCTGCGGATTGAATTTCGAGCGCTCGGCGATGCCGCCCGACACGATCGCGGGAATCGCCGCCGCAAAGGTCAGCAGGAAGAAGAAGCGCACCAGCGCATAGCCATTGTGCGCGGCCAGCGACTCGGCGCTGCCGAAGAACTGCACGCCATAGGCGATCGTGTAGCCGATGAAGAAATACGCGATCGTCGAAACCGAGAAATCCACCAGAATCTTGACCAGTGCATTGACCTGATTCTTTTTGCGCACCGTGCCGAGTTCGAGAAATGCAAAGCCCGCATGCATGGCCAGCACCATCGCGCCACCTAGCAAAAGGAAGAGGGTGTCGGTGCCGGTTTTCAGACTTTCCATCGATGTGTCCCGCTTATGCCAAAAAAACGGGCATTGAATGCAAGAAGCGGGCCAAATTTGTGCCTTGAAGCGTCGATCAGGTGCAAATCCGCACCGGGATGGGTTTCATGTCAGTCGCCGCCAATCGTGCGACGCGCCGGCCTTTGCACCGTGAACGGCAGTGAAAGCACAATATAAGTGCACATTGGGTCCATAACTGATCTCGTGATCCAAACATGGGCAAAACATTCGATTTTATTTACGTTTAATTCAAAAGCCTGACGTTGTATGCACATTCGCTGCAGAGGGCGCTGAATTTGGCGGAAGAAGTCTGGTCCGTGGCGTGTCGTCTTTGTCTTCCTGCCCAAAGGCCGACATAATGTGCCGTCCCCGTGCACGATCTGCCGGCCATCGACCTCCAATGCGCACGCATGAGACTGACCACTAAAGGCCTGTTGCTGATCGCGATTCCGGCCCTCTTCGAACTGGCGCTGTTGTCCGGACTGGTCAAGGCGCAGTCCGACGCGACCCAGGCGGAGCAGTGGGCCATCCATAGCGAAGACGTGCTGCGCCAGACCACCGCGATTCTCGATCCGGTGCTGGGCGAATCCGTGGCGCTGCGCGGCGCGGTGCTCGCCAACGATACCCGCTTTACGACACCGGTTACCTTGTGGATGGACGTCGACCGGCGCATCGATCAACTGGCCGAGCTGGTTGCCGATAACCCGGCGCAGGTCGAGCGCGTGGTGCAGGTGCGCCAGGCGGTGCAGGGGTACCGCCAGTGGTCGGATCGCGTTCAGGACATGCTGCATTCGGGGCGGCGGCGCGATCTGCTCGATCGTTTCCGCGAGCTGGCCTCGGCCGACGTGCTCGATCGCTTTCGTCAGCAGGTGGCGGCCTTCCAGACCGAAGAGCGGAGCCTCGACACGTTGCGCTCGAACGCCGCCGAAGCCGCGCGCGGACGGCAACAGATGCTGATCGTCGCGGCCGTGTTCGGCTCCTTGCTGTTCGTCGCGCTGGCTGTCTGGTTGTTCACGCGCGGCGTGCGCGGCCGGCTCGCACTGCTGTCCGATAACGCCGGGCGACTCGCGGGTAACGAGCCGCTAGCGCCGATCGGCCCCGGCCGCGATGAAATCGCCCGGCTCGATCTGACCTTGCATGAAACCAGCCGGCGCCTGCTCGAAGCCGAGCGCATCCAGGCGCGTTTCCAGTCCGATCTGGCGCGTCGCGCCGGTGAACTTGCGCGCATCAACGAGACATTGCGGCAACAGACCCAGGAAAATGAAATGTTCATCTACAGCGTGTCGCACGACCTGCGTGCGCCGCTGGTGAATCTGCAAGGCTTCTCGAAAGAACTGATTCGCGCATGTGACGAACTGCGCGCGATGCTGCGCCGGTCGTCGCTCGCGGCGGAACCGCGGCAGCGTATCGAACGGGTGGTGGACGAGGATATCGGTGAGGCGCTGCATTTCCTGCAGACGGCGGTGCTGCGCGCATCGCACATCATCGACGCGCTGTTGCGGCTGTCGCGTGTCGGCCGCGTCGAGTACCGGCAGCAAAAGGTCGAAGTGGGCGATATCGTGCCGCGCGTGATCGATGCGATGCAAGGGTCGATCCGGGCGCGCCGGGCGCACGTCATCGTCCACGACTTGCCGGCGGTGTGGGGCGATCCGACCGCGCTCGAACAGGTATTCGCGAACCTGATCGGCAATGCGGTCAATTATCTGGACCCGGCCCGCGAAGGCCAGATTGAAATTGGTACGACGCCGGCGCCGCCGGGCGTGCATTCACTGCGGATTTTCTACGTGCGGGACAATGGCCTGGGCATTCCGGCGATCGCGCTGCCACGGCTTTTCAACGCCTTTCAGCGTCTGCACGGCAATGTGGCGGCGGGTGAGGGCATTGGCCTTGCGCTCGTGCGGCGTGTGGTGGAGCGGCACGGCGGCCGTGTGTGGGTGGAGTCGAAGGAGGGCATGGGTACGACGTTTTATCTCTCGCTGCCCGAAGCCGGGATGCGGACGGCGCAACTGGCTGTCGAGACGCATGTCGCGTTAGCGGAGGGTGTTCACGCGGTTCGTGATGTGCGCGAAGTAGGCGCGGGCCTCGCTGATCGTGAAGGCCCTGGCCTGAACGGCGGTGCGGCGGCGCATGCCGCCAATGCCACGCCCGATATCAGTACGCGGTAATCAGTAAGCGGTAAACAGCCGGCGCGGTTTGAGCAGTTTGCTGCCGCGAATCGACCAGTAGCAGCCGCAAACGATCAGGATCGCAACGCCCGTGAGCGCCTCGAGCGGCGCGGGATGCAGGCCGGGCAAGCCGCCAGGGCGAGCAGGCCGTGTGCGACGATCAATAGCGCCCCCCACAGCGCGCACGCCGCTTGTACCAGCATACGTGTGCCCGCCAGACGTCGCGCGCGGTTTTCTCGCGACCAGTTGGCCGGTGTGCGCGCACAGAAAAAAGCAATCGCCATCAACGTGACGGCGAGAATGACGATCCAATCAGTCAGTTCCATCGAAAAAGGCTCCCAGGTCAACCGGCGACTATAGGAAAGCTTTCCGTTGCGAACTATCGGATTAGTCTCAAATGCGGGTAGGTTCAGGCGAGCGCGCATTGCCGCGAGGGCAAGGCGCTCGCCTCAGGATCAGAGTTCGATCCGCGTGCCGAGCAGCACGAGGAATTGACGCAGCCATTCAGGATGCGCGGGCCATGCGGGGGCGGTGACGAAATTGCCGTCGGTGATCGCAGCGTCGACCGGAATGTCGGCGTACTCGCCGCCAGCCAGCTTGACTTCGGGCGCGCAGGCCGGGTAGGCGGAAATGCGCTTGCCGCGAATCACGTCGGCGGCGGCCAGCAGTTGCGCGGCGTGGCAGATCGCGGCGATCGGCTTGCCCGCTTCGGCGAACTGCCGCACGAGTTCGATTACCTTGTGATTGAGTCGCAGATACTCCGGCGCGCGGCCGCCCGCGATTGCCAGCGCATCGTATTGACGGGGATCGGCGTCTTCGAACGTTGCGTTGAGCGTGAATTGATGCCCAGGTTTTTCGGTATAGGTCTGGTCGCCTTCGAAATCATGGATTGCGGTCTTGATTTTGTCGCCGGCTTTCTTGTTCGGACAGACCGCGTCAACCACGTGACCGACCGCCTGCAGTGCCTGAAACGGCACCATCGTTTCGTAATCCTCGGCGAAGTCGCCGGTCAGGAACAGAATCTTCTTTGCTGCCATCGCATGCCTCCAATTGATCAACGGAACACATCGAACGCTCAGGCAGTCTACTCCAACGCATTTGACAGAACCGCGACGGAGGCCCGATGGCGCGTATGCAGGGATGCAGGATTGCAGTTGGGCGCGCAGCGGCGTTTGCTGACCTGTTTTCGGGCAGCCCTAGCGCAGCCTGGCGCCGCTGACTTTGATGCCGCGGCGCGCGCCGCAGCTTCGGGCGCGCGGGCTCCCGGGGACTCGCCGCGGAGACCGTGATGCGCGACGGCGTATCATTGGCGCGTTTTCGCATGCGGAAGCCGCTCAATGCGGCTCACACTCAAATATGACTTTATCTATTCGTTCACCGTTGCTGCGCCGCGTCGCTGTTGTCGCCCTCGTATTCGGCGGCCTGACGGCTTGTCAGAAGAACGATGCGTCGGCACAGGTTGCCGGCAAGCTCAACGATGCGGCGCAAGCCGCCGGTCAGAAGCTCGATCAGGCGGCCAGCTACGTCGGCCAGCAGGTCGATGCGACCAAGGCCGCCACCCAGCAGAACCTCGAATCGGCGTCCGCGCCGTCGATCACGATCGATCCAGCCTCACTGGCATCGACCGCACAAGCCAATCTGCAAGGTGCGGCGAGCGCGACGAACGCGCAACTCGGCAAGGCGGCGGCGCTGACCGGCCAGGGCCTCGAGACGGCAGGGCGCAAGTTGCAGGAGTGGTCGGCGCAAAGTTCGGCGTCGTCGGCGAGCGTTTCAGCCTCTTCGTCGACGTCGAGTGATTCCAGCGATGCGCAAAAGCAGATGGACAAGTGAGATCGTGGCCTGTGCGCCGGTCCGTTTGACAGCCGGTTTGACAGCCGGATTAAATGTAATTACCATGGTTACACATTGTCGTCGCCGGGCAGGTTTGTTGTGAATACGAGTAGCCGGTTTGCGTTTGCGGTGCATGTACTCGCACTGCTGTCGTTGCAGGAGGGCGTGCCGCTCTCGTCGGAAATGATCGCGGGCAGCGTGAATACGAATCCTGCGTTGATCCGGCGTCTGTTGACCATGCTGGCCGAGGCGGGTCTCACTACCTCGCAACTCGGCGCGGGCGGCGGCGCGCTGCTTGCCAGGGCGCCTGAGGACATCAGCTTGGTCGAGGTGTATCGTGCGGTGGACGACGCACAATTATTCGCCATGCATCGCGAGGAGCCGAATCCGGCGTGCATGGTGGGGCGCAATATCCAGGTCGTGCTGCGCGGCATCATCGACGAAGCGCAGCAAGCCATGGAAGCATCGCTCGGCGCACGCACGCTGGCCGACGCCACCGCCGACGTGGTACGCGCCGAACGGACGCGTGAAAGCAAACGGCGTCCGCATGGATAACGTAGTGAGGAAGCAGTAGAGAAGGGCGCGTGTGATGTAGTCGACGCGCGTGCCTGAGAATGGACGGGGGCCCAAGCCCCTCTTTTTTCCCCATTATATGTAATCAATGTAGTTACATATAAGTTAATGACCGGAGTATCGAAATGAGCAAACAGTTGAAAATCGCGTTGTTTGGCGCCACCGGCACGATTGGTTCGCGGATCGCCGCGGAAGCGGCCCGTCGCGGACATCAGGTCACGGCGCTGGCGCGCAATCCGGCGCGCGTGCCGGCGGATGTGGCGAATCTGAAAGCCGCTCAGGCCGATCTGCTCGACGCCGCGAGTGTCAGCGCCGCGGTGCGCGGGCACGATGTGGTGGCGAGCGCTTATGCGCCGCCGCAAGACGATCTCGCGGCGCTGACCAAGGCGACCCATGCGCTCGTCGACGGCGTCCGCGCAGCGGGTCTCAAGCGCCTCGTGGTAGTGGGTGGCGCGGGTTCGCTCGAAGTGGCGCCGGGCAAGCAACTGGTCGACACGGATGGTTTCCCGGACGCCTACAAACCGATCGCACTGGCGCACCGCGACGCATTCGATTACTACCGCGGCGTCACCGATCTCGACTGGACTTTCTTCGCACCGGCCGCGCTGATCGCCCCGGGCGAGCGTACCGGCACGTTCCGCACGGGCGCGAACACGCTTCTGGCCGACGCCGAGGGCAATAGCCGTATCTCCGCGGAAGACTATGCGATTGCCTTCGTCGATGAATTGGAGCAGGGCCGTTTTGTCCATCAGATCGCGACGGTGGCTTATTGAGCCTCAACGGAGCGGGTTCGCGCGCGGCTCGTGCCCCGCGTGGCCCGTTGCGTGTGTCGTAGCGGCCGTTCGAGGGGATGACGGCGGCCCGCAAATCCTTGAATTCAGGCAAGCGTCCTAACAATCGGTTACGCATGTTCGGTTGCTGGCGGTAAAACTGCGGCTACACTGGCGTCTCCCGTTTTCTCACGGATCGCCATGCAGTCATGCCCGTTGCGGCGTGAGTCCGGGGCCGCGCCGTCCAACGGCGGCCAACCGGCGACTCACGCCGACTTTCATGTTTCGTCCAGTCATTCCGGATTCAGCGCTCGACGCGGCGTTCGCGCTCACGTCGCGGCGTGGTTCGGCGCATGGGCGGCCACGGTCTGCCTCGCGTTGATCCTCGGCATCGGGTGGATGCCCGCAACCGCCCAGGCTGCCGGCACCGGCACGCCGGTCATTCCGGCATTGCAGAGCCTGATCAATAGCGCGACGGCAACGCCTGCGTCTGCCGCCTCGGCCGCTTCTGCCGCGGAAGCGGCCTCTGCGCCGTCGCCCGCTAGCCAGGCGGAACTGGCGCGCTCGCTCGACAGCGTGATCGCCACGCTCGACAACGACCGGCAGCGCACGGCGCTCGTCGCCCAGCTCAAAAAGCTGCGCGAGGTCTCGCAAAACGTCGCGCCGCCCGCGCCCGCGCAACCGAGTCCTGGCTTGCTCGGCGCGATCGCGTCAGGCATCGCGTCGTTCGAATCCGATGTGCATCAGGGCCGCACGCCGGTGCGCTATTGGGGCGGACGCTTCAATGCGGCCGCCAACGAGCTCTACACGATCGTTTCGGGCCAGGGGAAAGAGAGCTTCGGTCGCATCGTCTTTTCGATGATTGCCATGCTGGCCGGCTGGGGCGCGTGCGCCGGCGCGCTGATTTACGTGCAACACCGGCTATACCGGCGCTTCGGTATTCTCATGGGACTCAATCCGAATCCCACTACGCGTGAGCTGCTTATCTTCGCGCTGCGCCGCGTTGGCCCGTGGATCGTGGCCTTTCTCGCGGCGCTGCTGTTCGTGCGCGCCATGCCCGATGCGCTCGGCCGCACGCTCGGCATGGTGGTCGCTTATGCGATTGTTGCGGGCGCGGTGTTCTCGGCGATCTGTCTGATCATGTTTTCGCTGTTCGGCTCGGGGCATCGGCGGGTTGCGGTGCGCCTGCTGATCGATCATGCGCGGCGCGTGCTGTTCGTGGTGGGCGTATGCGCCGCGCTCGGCGATGCGGCGGTCAACTATGACGTCGAGCATCAGCTCGGATCGAATCTCGCGGCGCTGATTTCGACGGCCGCCAACATGACGGCCGCCGTGCTGACCGGCTATTTCGCGCTGGCGTTCCGCCGGCCCGTCGCGCATCTGATTCGCAACCGGCCTTACGAGCAGCGCCACGATCACCGGGCCGCGACCGACGCGTTCGACGTGCTCGCTTCGCTCTGGCACGTGCCGGTGCTGGTGCTCGCCGCCGCATCGGTGGTGGCCACGCTCGGCGGCTCGGGATCCAGCGAAAACGTGCTGCAGATTTCGGTGGTGACCGCACTCTTGCTGGTGTTCGCATTCTTCCTGTCGGCTATCGTGTTGCGCATGACGCGCCCGCGCAGCCCGCGTGCCCGGCGCCGCTCACCGTATCTGACGCGCTTGCTGCGCTTTTGCGGGACGCTGCTGACGCTTTTTATCTGGCTGTTCTTCTTCGAATTGGCGGCGCGTTTGTGGGGGGTGTCGCTTGCGGAAGTCGTCGAGGAAAACGTTGCGGCGCGCGGGATTGCGCATGCGGTGACAGCGATCATCGCGACGGTGTTCGTTTCGTGGCTGCTGTGGATTCTGGTCGACACCGCGATTACCGAAACCCTCAATCCGGGCGGTCCGCGCAACAAGTCGCGCAATCCAAGCATGCGGGCGCGCACGATGCTGCCGCTGCTGCGCAACGTGCTGCTGGTGACGATCATGACGATTGCCGGCATCGTCACGGCGGCGAATCTGGGTATCAATGTGACGCCGCTGCTGGCAGGCGCCGGTGTGATCGGCCTCGCGATCGGTTTCGGCGCGCAGTCGCTCGTGACCGACCTGATCACGGGCCTGTTCATCATCATCGAAGACACGATTTCGGTCGGCGACTGGATCGATGTGGACGGTGGTCACGCGGGCACCGTCGAGCATCTGTCGATCCGCACCGTTCGCTTGCGCGATGGGCAAGGCGCGATTCACGCGATTCCGTTCTCGCAGATCAAGATCGTCAAGAATCTTTCGCGCGACTTCGCCTATGCAGTGTTTGAAGTGCGGATGTCGTTTTCGACCGATGTCGATCAGATCACGCAACTGATTCGCGAAGTCGGCGCCGATCTGATGGCCGACTTCCGTTATCGCCGCGAAATGCTCGGACCGATCGAGGTGTGGGGGCTCGACCGTTTTGATCCGAACTGGATGGTCGTGAAAGGGCAGATCAAGACACGGCCGTTACAGCAATGGAGCGTGGCGCGCGCCTTCAATTTGAGGCTTAAACGCAAGATGGACGAAGCCGGTATCGAGATTCCGGTGCCACAGATGCGGGTGTACACATCGTCGAAGGATAGTGAAGGACAGCCTTTGCAGGACGATGAAATGTCCGGGGTCGGGCCGCATGTGCATGGGCACGCACATGCCGAGACAGCGGGTTCGACGCGGGCCGCGCACGCTGCCGCGGCGGTGGCGCGCGATGTGTCGCACGAACCGCGTCCGGCGCCGCCGCCGACCGGGCAGACCGCGCCGATCCCGCCGCAGATTCCGACGGCAGGCGAGGCGGGCGGCAAAAGCTGATTGCGCTACACGCGGGTTTCAGACGAGCGCGGGTGCGTCGGCTGTGCGCACGATGTCGTTGACGTGCGTGGCGATCTGCGCACCCGCGACACCGTAAATATGCAGCGAGACAGCGGGCGCGTCGCTGCAATTTCCCAGCCGGTGAATGCCAGCCCTGCCGCCGCGCACAAACGACACGGCGCCGGTATTGCGCGCTTGTGTGCGGGTGGCGCTTGCACAGTGCTGTGCGCCATTCCATTCGAAGACTGTTTCGCTCAGCGTGCCGTCGAGCACTGCGTAGCCGCACCACGTGTGATGCGCATGCACCGGACTCGCCTGGTGTGGCTGCCACACGAGCGCAGCGATCGCATAGCGGCCATGTGGGTCGGCGGCCAGCAGATGACGGCGGTAATTTTCAGCGGAGCCTTCGCGCTGTGCCGGTGTGAGCAACCCGGGATTCGCCGCGGCTTCGGCAAGCGCGATGCGCATGCTGCGCGCGAAGAAGGTCGAATCCGACGGCTCGGGGAATTTCACACAGGCTTCGAACATCGCGTCGAGCGCGTCGCACAGATGCGCGAGCGGCGCGCTGCGATGCGCGCTCGAGGGCGTTTCATTCGCCGCGGCAAACTGTGCGGCGTTGACAGAGGAACGGGTGACGGGTGCTGAACGGAGGTCTTGGCTCATGATCGCTGCGCAGCGGTATGGCTGCTTATCGGCTATTTTTGGATAGACATATTTATACCCGTTTGCCTGGAGAAAGAGTTTCCATATAATTCCCCCTAGAGTCATAAAAGTAGAATAATTTCCTATGGAGGTGTGATGATGGGAATGGATATTATCGATCGGAAGCTGCTCGAACTGCTGCAGGAAGACGCAACCATGCCGATCGCCGAGCTGGCACAGCGCGTGAATCTGTCGCAAACGCCTTGCTGGAAGCGCCTGCAGCGTCTCAAGGAGACGGGCGTGATTCGCGCGCAGGTGGCACTGTGCGACGCGCGCAAACTGGGCGTGGGCACGACCGTGTTTGTCGCGGTGCGCACGAACCAGCACACCGAGGCTTGGGCGCAGACTTTTACGCGTGCGGTGCAGGAGATTCCGGAGGTGGTGGAGGTGTACCGGATGAGCGGCGAAACCGATTACCTGCTGCGCGTGGTGGTGTCCGATATCGACGACTACGATCGCGTCTACAAGCTATTGATTGCCGCTGTGCCGCTGTATGACGTGAGTTCGAGTTTTGCGATGGAACAGATCAAGTACTCGACGGCGCTGCCGGTGCGGCCTTCGGCGGTGGTGGAGGGGCGCTGACTGCAAGCCGTGTGCAAGCTCAGTGGGCGTAGAATGCCGCCTTCCCAGACACTATCCGCGACTGCCTCGCGAACCGAGCCCGCCTCATGAACAAACCGCCGCGCAAGAAGAACCCGACCTTTGGCATTGCTGTTTTCATCGTGGTCGCGGTACTGCTGGTGATCGCCACGCTCTTCTATAACGCCATCACCGAAAAGCGCGATTTCGACCGCGAGAACGCGCCGGCGCCGACCATTTCATCGGACGCTGCGGCTGCGACGGTAGCGAAGCCCACAAGCGACGCCGCGCAATAAGACGGCCCGAGTGAACGATGGTCCGGCATCGTGCCGGATTTGGCCGCGACGCCTGACGCAACGTTGATAGCTGGCGTGCACAGAACGCTAGCCGCGAGCACGCCGCACACGACAGGCGCGGCTCCTTATCGCAGCCCTTGTCGTTTCACTCTTCCGGCAGGCGAATCATGCTCGCATCCTTGCGAATCAGTGCCGACGCCGTCAGCATCTGCTTGCACTGATGCGCGAGCAATTTCATGTCGTGCACGGCGTCCGCCGAGTGGTCCGGCGACTTCTCCGTCTCGACCACCATCGCATCCAACTCACGTGCCAGCTGTTTGACCTGCTCGCCCTGATCGGCGGCAGGCGCGCTCCCGGCTTCGGCTTCGGTCAGATTGTCGCGGATCGCGCTCAGCGCGCGTTGCAACGGCTGTAGCGAAACGCTGTCTGCCTGCTGCGCGGAGGTGCGCAGCAACGGCGCGGCCACTGTGATCTGCGAGGCGAGCACGTGGCTGCGCACCAGCAGATCGTTCAATTCCGGCACGAACTTCTGTGCGGACTTCGGCTCGAGCATCATGCGCTGGAAGGCCTGGCCCAGATTGGCGAACGCCACGTGGACGTTCTTGCGCGCGAGCCGGTAGCGATAATCGCGATCGAGCGCTGTGGCAGCGGCTACGGCGGCAGGGGACGCGCCACCGGTCGGCTTGGCGGTCGCGTTGCTTACCATGGTGGTGCCGGCGTTGCTTGCACCAATGGTCGCTCCGGCGTTTATACCAGCAGTCTCACCAGCGTTTGCGCCAACTTTGGGAGCAGCGTTGCCGCCCGCATTCGCTCCGGCGTCTGCCGCTGCGAGCGCCGGTCTGGCGAATTCGATCGCCGGATCAGCCATCGCCGCAGCGGGTGCAAACGCACCGGCTTCGGTTACCGTAGCGACAACCGCGGCAGCCGGTTTGCCGCTCCACCACCAGCTCGCCTCCAGATACTGCCGCGTCGCATTGATCATGTTGTTGACGAGCTTGCCCATCAACCGGTATTCCCAGTAGGGGAACAGGTGGCTCGCCGCAATCGCAATCGCGCAGCCCACCACGGTGTCGATTGCGCGTTCGCCGATGATGCGCATGCTGCCCGGCGCGAGCAGATGGAACATGAGCAGCACATACGAGGACGTGAACACCACGCTCGCCGTGTAATTGAACAGCAACAGGCTGTAGCTCATCACCATCGACGCGAACATCACCACCATCAGGATGTGCGGTTCCTTGACGAAGATCATCAACGCGATGCTTGCCGCACAGCCGATCAGCGTCCCGATTATCCGCTGCCCGTTGCGCTGCTTGGTCAGCGAATAGCCGGGCTTCAGGATGATGACCGTGGTCATCACGATCCAGTATGCGTTGGTGAGCGGCAGCAGACGGCCTAGCCAGAAACCCACGGCGACCGCAATCGTCACGCGCAGCGCATGGCGAAAGCTCGGCGAGGCCATCGTCAGATTCGAGAAGATTTGCCCGAACGGCACGCGGCGGCTCGATACGAAACGGGAAAGCGCCTGGTCGAGGCGCAGTTCGGTCTCGGTCGCGCTGGGATCGCTTGACAGGCTTTTGCGCATCTTGTCGATCAGACGCGTGGCGCTCCAGATGCGCCGGAACGTGGACGATATCGCCGAATAAGCCTCAGGATTTTTGGCCGCCAGGTCCTGCTTGCGCATCAGTTCGATCTCGAACTCGATGGCGCGCAATTCGGCTTTTACATTCACGCGGATACGCGGCGGCTGGTTTTGCAATACCGCGAGCCCAATTTCTTCGAGATCGGCTGCGGATTTGCGAATCAGATCGCGGTAAAACACCAGTAGGTCGGAGCCGCCAAACGTGTTGCGTACCAGCGAGTAATCGACATGTGTGCCGACGAACAATTCGTGCAGATCGACGGTATTGATGAACAGATTGAACAGCATCGCCCGGCGCGGTTCGAGCCGGCCGGCTTTCAGTTTGGGCAGATTGCGCAGCACGATGTCGCGTGCGGCGTCCTGACGCTCGACTGCGGTAATCTGCTTGTCGACCAGATTGCGATAGCACTCGTCGAGATCGTTATCGAGATCGTAGAAGGCGGCGCGCGCGAGCAGATAGTCCGCGCACGCGAACACGCTTTCGGCGAGCGCCTGCTGTTCGATGCGATGCATCATCCAGCGGCTCACGAAGGTCGACCAGTACGTGTACCAGAGACCGCCCACCAGAATCCATGACGCATTGACGAGCGCCTGCATCGGCGTGAAACGATCTTCCAGCGTCATGATCATCATGAACAGCGTGGCGAAGCTGATCTGCGGCCAGCGGTTGCCATACACGACGATCAACGAGAGCACGAAGGTGAGCGGCACGACCGTACACCACAGCGCCACCGGGTTGACTGTGGCAAGACCGGTGGCGAGCGCGGACAGGAAGCCGATCAACGTGCACGCCAGCATCTCGTTGTGCTTGTACTTGAGCGGCCCCGGCATATCGACCACACATGCGCCGAGTGCGCCGGTCGCGATCGTGAAGCCGAGTTCGCGGTCGTGAAACACGATCAAACACAGTATGGCCGGTAACGACACGCCGACTGCGATGCGCAGGCCGCCATAAAAGTACTGGCTGTAGAGGAATTTTTTTATTTCAACCGAATAGCGCATCGACTGCCTGGATTCCATTCACTGAGAAAACGCGGTTGAAAAGGTCGACCCAGGGGCCGACCCGGGGCAGACCCAAACTGCCGTCGAGTCTAACTGATTTTGTGCCTGATCTGACCTCGTCCGTCTGGCCAGGTTCTGCCCTGGGAGCGCGTTTGTTATGCTGTCGCTTCAATGTCTGTCGCGGCCCGGGCGTTCCGCTCGCGTCGCATGCTTTTCCAGGATCCATGCTCCAACTCTTCTACTCGAACCGCTACGAAACCCTTGTCGGCGCGCTGCTCGACGACCTGGCGCAGGCGCCGTCCGATCCTTGGGCCGCGCAGCCCGTGATCGTCCCGAGCGCGGCGGTGAGGCGCCGGCTCGAGCTCGACATCGCGGCGCGCCAGGGCATCTGCGCGAATGTCAATTTTGGTTATCTCGCGCAGTGGCTGTGGGCGCAAATCGGCGGCGTGATCGAAGTACCGAAGCATTCGCCGTTCGCGCCGGACCGGCTTGTCTGGCGGTGCTACCGGCTGCTGGGAGAGGCAGATGAAGCGGTGCCCTGGAACGCTTCGCCGCGTCTGCGTACGTATCTCGACGCGGCGGATGCGTCGATGCGCTACGAACTGGCGCGCCGCGTGGCCACCGTGCTCGACCACTATCTGACCTATCGCCCGGAATGGCTGCTGCAATGGCAGAAGGGCGGGTCGATTTTCGCGAGCGGCGCCGCGGACGACAACGGTCCGCGTCTCGTCGGCGCGAGCGAAGCGGCGCGCGAGGACGAGCGTTGGCAAGCCGCGCTGTGGCGCGCCGTGCTTGCCGAAGTGGCGGGCGACGCGCAAACGCCTGCGGCGGCGTTGCCGCCTGCGTATCGCTTTCTTGAAGAAATCGGCACACTCGATCTCGAAGCCATCTCGAACGCGCAGTGGCCCGAAGCGGTCAGCGTGTTCGCGCTGCCGACCATGCCGCCGCTGCACGTCGCTTTGCTGCGCGCGCTGTCACGCTGGGTCGATGTGCGTCTGTATGTGATGAACCCGTGCCGCGAGTTCTGGTTCGACGTTGTCAGCGCGGGCCGCGTCGAAGCGCTCGATGTCGCCGGTCAGCTCGACTATCAGGAAGTGGGCCATCCGCTGCTGGCCGAGTGGGGCCGTCAGACCCAGGCGCAACTGCACATGCTGCACGAGCTGACCGAGAGCGCCGCATCCGGCGAAACGGGCGACTTCACCGAGAATCCGGAACCGAGCTGGCTCGCCGCCGTGCAGAACGGCATTCTCGATCTGCGGGCGGAAACGGACACGGACGAACTGCCGATCGAAAACGGCATTGAGGTACATGTGTGTCACAGCCTGTCGCGGCAGCTCGAAGTGCTGCATGACCGCCTGCTCGGCTGGTTCGATGAGTTCGACGATCTGCAGCCGTCCGACGTGCTGGTGGCCGTGTCCGACCTCGCGGCTGCCGGACCACTGATCGACGCGGTGTTCGGCACCGCGCCCCCTGGCGACACTCGCCGCATTCCGTATCGGATCACCGGTTTGCCGCCCTCGCAGGCCAATCCGGTCGCGCGATTGCTGCTGGACTGGCTGGCGTTGCCTGAGCGCAGCGTGGGCGCGCCTGATCTGATCGAATGGCTGCGGGTCGATGCGATTGCCGCGCGTTACGGGATCGATTCAAGCGCCCTCGAAGCCGCGCAGGAATGGCTCGCGGCCGCCGGCGCACGTCGGGGGCTTGTGCCGGGCGAGCCGACGGGCGAACACGTACCTGTCGCGCGCCATACGTTCGCCGATGCGCTGACCCGTCTGTACCTCGGCTACGCGATGCCGGACGGAGGCGAGCCGGTCGATGCCTGGTTGCCCGTTGAGGGCGCCGATGGCTCGGACGCCGAGTTGCTCGGCCGCCTGTCGCGTTTCGTCGACGATATCGATACCTTCGCAGAACGCTGCGCGGTCGAGCAGACACCTGCTGAATGGGCGCAACTGCTGCTCGAGACGCTCGCGCAGTGTTTCGACGGCGGGGTTGAGTTTGCCGACTCGCTGGCGGCGGTGCGCGACGCCATCGACAAGATGGGCGACGCGATGCAGGCGGGCGCGCAAGACGTCGTATTGCCGGCCGCCGTGGTGCGCGGCGCACTCACCGAGGCGCTTGACGACCCGGCACGCGGCGGCGTGCCTTGGGGTAGCGTGACGTTTTCGTCGCTGACCAGTTTGCGCGGTTTGCCGTATCGCATTGTCTGCCTGCTCGGTATGGACGACGGCGTGTTGCCGAGTCTCGCCCGCGCCGACGAATTCGACCTGATGGCCGCGTTCGGTAAAGCAGGTGACCGGCAGCGTCGCGATGACGAACGCAATCTGTTCCTCGATCTGCTGCTGGCTGCGCGCGACCGGTTGTTTATCGCCTATACGGGCCGCAGCATTCGCGACAACGCGCCGTTGCCGCCCGCCGCGCTGGTCGACGAATTGCTCGATCACCTCGCGCAAGTGTCGGCGGGGGAAGGGGCGAGTCCTGCGGAAATCGAAGCCGCACGGCATGCCTTCATCATCGATCATCCGCTGCAGGCGTTCGCGTCGGACTATTTCTCGTCGCAGCGGGGCCTCTTCACGTATGACAGGGATCGTGCGGAACTGGCCAGTTTGCTGGCCGCGCCGCAGCATCCGGCCGCTGCGCCATTCTTCGATCAACCGTTGCCCGCGGAAGATACGGCCTCGGTTGCCTTCGACGAATTCGTGCGCTTCTGGCGTCATCCGGCGCGTGCGTTGTTGCGTGACCGCCTGGGTATCGTGTTGTCGGATGCGCAGGGCGAATTGCTCGACACTGAGCCGTTCGAACTCGATTGGGCGGGTCGCGATGCCTTGGCGGAGCGGCTCCTGCCGGTACTGCTGAATAGCGATACCGAAGACGACGACAGCATGTTCGAACGCGTGCGCCGTGTTGCAGCGGCCAGTCCCGAGTTGCCGGGTGGGGCGACCGGTACGGTATGGCGCTCGCGGGAACTCGGGGCGCTCCGCCAGCTCGCCGACAGCGTGCGCCGCGAAGTTGCGTCGGGGGTCGAGCGTTTGCCGTTCGTGCTCGATATCGTGCCGCGCTGGCCCGATCATGCCGACATCGCCGATGCGCTCTTCGGCCCGCATGACGCGGCGCTCCGCAAAGCGGCCGAAACACCGCTGCAACTGCACGGCACCTTGAATTTGCTGACCGAAACAGGGCAGGTGATTTTCCGCTACGCCAAGCCTACTGCGCGCGACTATCTGTCGGCGTGGCTCGCGCATCTGGTTTATTGCGCGGCGCAGCCGAATGGCCCGCGCCGCACGGTTTGGCATGGCAGCGGCGAGAGCTTTGAGCTCACGCCGGTCGCCGCGCCGCTCGATGAACTGGCGCCGCTTGCCGCGTTGTTCAGAGCAGGGCGCATGCTGCCGCTGCGCTTTTTCCCGAAGAGCGCGTGGGTGAAGGTCAGCGAGAGCGATTCTGCTGCGCTGGGCGTGTGGATCAATGACCGTGTGCGCGGCGAGTCGGACGACCCCGCCTTGCGTATCGCGCTGCGCGGCACGCCGCTGACGCTCGATGAACCGTTCGGCAGTCTTGCCTCGATCGTTTTCAAACCGCTCGTGCAGCATCTTCGGAGCGCATCATGAGCGGCGCCGTTCACCATGTCGCGCTGGTCGCGGAAGAACTCGACGTCTTCGCGTGTTCGCTCGACGGCGTCAATCAGATCGAGGCATCGGCGGGAACTGGCAAGACCTGGAACATCTGCGCGTTATACGTGCGACTGCTGCTCGAAAAGAACCTGAACGCCGATCAGATTCTTGTCGTGACCTTTACAAAAGCGGCGACCGCGGAGTTACACGAGCGGATTCGCGGGCGGCTTGCGGAACTGGATCGGGCTATCGATACTGACGACGACGGCGGCGATCCGTTCATCCAGCGTCTCTTTGAAACGACGCTGGCGCCGGAGCGAGGCATCGGTCGCGAGACAGCGTTGAAGGTCGTGCGCCGTGCACTGCGTACGTTCGACCAGGCCGCGATTCATACCATCCACGCGTTCTGTCAGCGTGCGTTGCAGGAAGCGCCGTTCGCCGCGGCCATGCCGTTCGCATTCGAAATGGAAGCTGACGACGCAGCCCTGCGTTTCGATATGGCAGCCGATTTCTGGCGCGAGCAAGTGGAACCGATGGCTTATGCGTATCCTGCTTTCGCAGCATGGCTGGTGGCCAAACGTGCCGGTCCCGCGTCGCTCGATGAGCAACTCGCGCGGCGGTTGAAAAAGCCGTTGGCGCAGTTGCGCTGGGGCAAGGTCGATGCAAGTGGAAACCATGCCGATCCGCAGGCGGGTTTCGACGCTGCCCGCGCAGTCTGGCAGGCGGAGCGCGACGGGATCGTGAGGCTGCTTGGCGAAGCGCAAGACCGTCTGAGCAAGACCTCGCACAAGCCAGACCTTGTGAGCGCCGCGATCGCCGCGTGGACCGACTATTTCGCCCAGGACGACTGCCATGCGCCGCCGCCGAAGGCGGCCTTGAAGTTGACGGCGTCGGCGTTGAAAAAAGCCACCAAGGTCAAGTTCGAGCCGCCCGGGCATCCGTTCTTCGAGCACGCAGAAGCACTGGCTGCAGCCGTGATCGCGGCCGAAGCCGCGCAACGCGTGCGCTGGCTCTCGCTCATAGAAACCTGGCTCGACTATGCCCCCGCCGAACTGGTGGCGCGCAAACGCACCCGCCGCGTGGTGTCGTTCGACGATCTGCTCTCCAATCTGTATCGCGCGCTCGCGGCCAACCCCTGGCTTGCCGATGCTTTGCGCGCACGTTATCCGGCCGCGCTGATCGACGAGTTTCAGGATACCGATCCGTTGCAGTTCGCGATCTTCAGCCGCATCTTCGCGCCGGCCGGTCCGCTGTTTCTGGTCGGCGATCCGAAGCAGGCAATCTACAGTTTCCGCGCGGCGGATCTGCATACTTATCTGGCGGCGCGCGCGGCAGCGTCGGCGTGCTACACGCTCGCGGTCAATCAGCGGTCGACCGCGCCGATTGTCGAGGCCTGCAACCGGCTGTTCGAAGCCAATCCACAGGCGTTCGTGCTCGACGGTCTCGACTATCAGCCGGTGCGGGCCGGCGAGCGTCGTCGTCCGCCATTTTCCGAACCCGATGCGAACGCGGGCGATTTCCGTATCTGGACCTTGCCGCAAGGCGACGCCGCGTTGACCAAACGCGATGCGCAGCGCGCGGCGAGTGAAGCCTGCGCCGCCGAGATCGTGCGGCTGCTGCGCGATGCGCGCGAGGGGGCGGTGACGATTGGCGACGTACCGCTCGCCCCGGGCAATATCGCGGTGCTGGTGCAAACGCATAAGCAGGGCAGTCTGATTAAGCGCGTGCTGGCGTCGTGGGGCGTCGGCAGTGTGGAACTGGCGCAGGCCTCGGTGTTCGCAACGCTCGACGCCGAGCAGATCGAACGCGTGCTGGCCGCGGTCGATACACCGGGCGATCTGCGCCGTTTGCGCGCCGCGCTCGCCACCGATTGGCTCGGCCTCGACGCCGCAGCGTTGTGGCGCCTCGAGCAGGTCGCCGACGCGCCGGCCCCGGCCGACGATCCCGCGCATGCTGCCGATGCGATGGGTTGGGTCGAACGCTTTTCACGCTATCGCACGCTTTGGCACGAGCGCGGCTTCGCCTTGATGTGGCGTACGCTGATGCGCGAGCTGCGTGTCGCACAGCGGCTGGTGGCCGGACCGGACGGCGAGCGTCGGCTGACGAACGTGAATCACCTGGCCGAACTCGTGCAGGCACGTGCCGCCACGCAACCCGGCATCGCACCGACGTTGCGCTGGCTCGCCGCACAACGCACGCAAGGTGGCGGCGAAGACGCGCAATTGCGGCTCGAGTCGGATCGTAACCTCGTGCAGATCGTCACCGTCCACAAATCGAAAGGGCTGGAATACGCAGTCGTGTTCTGTCCGTTTCTGAACGACGGTGCGCTGCGCGAGCCGCCATCCTCCGGCTTGCCCGATGCGCGCGAGTATCACGACGAAACGGGCGATGCGGTGCTGCACTACGGTTGCGATGACGAAGAAGCCGAACGCGCATCACGTTACGCGGTGCGCGAACAGGCGGCGGAGCGGGCGCGGCTCGTCTATGTGGCGCTGACGCGCGCGGTGTACCGCTGCTATCTGGTCGCCGGTACGTATCTTTCGTCGCGCTCGACCAAGGAGTCGCGGCGCAGCGTGCTGAACTGGCTGGTGGGCGGCAACGGTCACAGCTTCGACGACTGGCTCACCGATCCACCCGACGAAGCGGCCTTGTCCGAGCGATGGCAGGCGCTGGCGGGCGGCCCGGTCACGTTGCAGGGGTTGCCGAAGGTGGAGCGCCGCATGCCGTTGGAAAGCCTCCAGGACAGCGGCACGCAGATGCTGGCGCGCGCCAATCGGCGGCCGTTGCGCGATCAGTGGCGCATGGCGAGTTTCAGTGGCTTGATCGCCGCCGGCAGCAAAGCCGAGGAAGCGCATGCGCCGGTGGAAGACGTGCGTCCCGATCACGACGAGATCGCCGATGCGATCGCGCCAACGCCGTTACCGATGCCGCAAGCACCGTCTTACGCTGAGGACGACATTCTCGCGTTTCCACGCGGCGCGGCGGCGGGCGAGTGTCTGCATCGTATGTTCGAGCTCGCGGATTTCACCGATCCGCAGACGTGGCCGGATGCCATCCGGGGCGCGTTGCGCGAGCGTCCGGCGCCGGCAGTGCCCGAACTCGCGGCACGTTTGCCCGCCATGATGCATAAGCTGATCGCGGACGTGGTGAGCACCGAGCTCGTGCCCGGCATGGCGCTCGCCGGGCTGAATCCGCAGCACCGTTTGAATGAACTCGAATTTCTGTTTGCCGCGCCTTCGCTCGATTTTCCAGCGTTGCGCGAGCTGCTGATCGAACACGGCTATCCCGACGTTGCGCTGGAACCCGGCGTGTTGCGCGGTTTCGTCAAAGGATTTATCGACATGATCGTCGAGCACGACGGACGCTTCTGGATTGTCGACTGGAAGTCGAACCATCTGGGCGACACCGCTGCCGACTATGCTGGGGCGCCGCTCGAAGCGGCCATGGCGAGTCACGCGTATCACCTGCAGGCGCTGCTCTATACGGTGGCGCTGCATCGCTATCTGAAAACGCGCGTGCGCGATTATGCGTACGACACGCACATCGGCGGCTATCTCTATCTGTTCGTGCGCGGTGTGCGTCCGCAGTGGCGTGATGCCGCCGGGGCGGCAGGCGTGCACATGCGGCGG
Source organism: Paraburkholderia sediminicola (assembly GCF_046026855.1). Taxonomy (GTDB): domain Bacteria; phylum Pseudomonadota; class Gammaproteobacteria; order Burkholderiales; family Burkholderiaceae; genus Paraburkholderia; species Paraburkholderia sediminicola_A. The sequence goes on from NZ_JAQQET010000017.1 coordinate 27,790, forward strand.
CCCGCATTTGAACTGGTGGCGCTGCTCGACGCGGCGATGATCGGAGGTGTCGCATGAGCACATTCGAGCGGAACGCTTCCGCACCGCCGGAGCTCGATGACATCGGAGTGAATTTACCGGCGCCGGCCGATTTCAGCACGGCGCTTGCCGAAGGGTTCGCGCGCCGCATCGGTACACTGGCGCGGCGCGGCGGCGCGTCAGGCGAGGCGGTGAAGTGGGCGGCGCGGGCAGCCTTTGCCGCGAGCCGTGCGACGGCCGAAGGGCACGTGTGTCTGCCGCTTGTCGTGCTGGCGCAACGTTTCGATGCGTCGAGCGCGGAAGTGCGCGCGGCGCTGTTTGCAAGCGGCATGGCTAGCGACGGCTCGCAAAGCGCGGCGGCTTTGCGGCCGCTGGTGATCGACGGGCAGGGGCGGCTGTATCTGGCGCGCTACTACGACTACGAGCGGCGTCTCGCGCGCTCGCTGATTGCGCATGCGGGTGGGGGGCGGTCGGCGGATGCGCGCACGCATAGTCATGATGCTGTCGCGGCTAGCGCTGGTACTAGCACTAGTACAGGTGCCGACGCCGACGCCCAAGCGCTGCACGAGCGTCTGCTGTGCTACTTCGGCCCACCGCAGGACGACGATATCGACTGGCAACGGGCCGCGGCAGTCATGGCGCTGTCCGGACGCCTGACCATCGTCAGCGGCGGCCCGGGTACCGGCAAAACGACGACGGTAGTCGGAGTGCTCGCCTGTTTGCTGGATGGGCGAGCCGATCTGCGGATTGCATTGGCAGCGCCCACCGGCAAAGCCGCGCAACGGATGCAGGAAGCCTTGCTTGCGCGTGCCGGCGATTTGCCGCCCGAACTCGCTGCGCGCTTGCCGCAGACGTCGTACACCTTGCACCGGCTGCTGGGGTCCGGGCCGGGCGGGCGCTTCCGGCATCATCGCGACAACCCGCTGCCTTATGACGTCGTCGTGATCGACGAGGCGTCGATGATCGATGTTGCGATGGCGGCGCATCTGCTCGATGCCATCGCGCCGCAGACACGTCTCGTGATGCTGGGTGACAAGGACCAACTCGCCGCCGTCGAGGCCGGTGCGGTGTTCGCCGAGCTCAGCGCGCGGCCTGCTTTTACGCAAAACGGACTGGAGCGGATCGCTGCGGCGCTTGGCATTGAAGCGGCACGGTTGTCGCAAGCATTGCCTGGCGCATCGAGCGGCTTCGGAGACGGGGCCGACGATTTTTTTGCACATGCAGGCGCGCCGGACGATGTCGATGCGCTGCCTGACGACCTGTTCGTCGATGGTGAAACGCGCGGCGGCTTCGGTGAACTTCCCGGCGACGATCTCTTCGCGACTAGCCCGGAGCACGCTGCCGGCGCGCCGTTGTCGTCAACGTCTCCGCGGTCGGCATCGGCATTGCCATCAGTATCGCCTTCGCCGGCTCAAAACCCGCTTGCCGATTGCGTCGTCTGGCTCGAGCGCAACTATCGATTCGGCCTCGAATCGCCGATCGGCCGCCTGTCGCTCGCGATTCGCAACGGCGCGGCCGGCGCGGCGCTCGAAGTCCTGCGCATCGACCCTGCCGAACCCTGCGCAGCGGCGCTGTACGAAGACACGCATGCGACGCTCGCCGATCGCACGATCGCGCGTCTTGCCGCAGGTTTTGCAGCGTACGCGGATGCGCTTGCTGTAGCGCTAGCCGCCGATACACCAGATCCATTGCCGCTCTTCGACGCGCTGAATGGTTTTCGAATCCTGTGCGCGACGCGCTCAGGACCACGCGGCGTCGATCAGGTGAATGCCGCAATGGCCGCACAGGTGCGGCGCTCGGCGGGCGTGACACTGGCTGTAGGCGCACAGTGGTTTGCGGGTCGTCCGGTAATGGTCACGCGCAACGATTACGCGCTCGGGCTGTTCAATGGCGACATCGGCATTGCGTTGCCAGGTGGGGGCGGCGCGTTGCGCGTGTATTTCCGTACGGGTGACGGCGGTCTGCGTGCCGTATCGCCTGCGGCGCTGCCGCCGCACGATACGGCATTCGCGCTCACGGTTCATAAGTCGCAAGGCTCGGAGTTCCAGCATGCGGTGTTGATGCTGCCGTCGGTGTTCAGCCGTGTGTTGTCGCGCGAACTCGTGTACACGGCAATTACCCGTGCGCGTGAGCGGGTGGAAGTGATCGGCGCGCGCGCCGTGCTGACGCAGGCTATCGCGACGCCGACGCAGCGTGACTCGGGCTTGGCTGCGCGAATTGCGGAGGCGTGGCGCGTCGCCTAGCGGGCTGGCGTGGGCAACGCGCGTATTCGTTCGCGGACCCGGCAAGGAGTTCGGGCGATTCACGCAGTCCGGGTGGCGCAAGCAGGCGAGGCAACTCAGGTAACTTGAGCAACTGAGCAACTGAGTAGCCGAGTAGCCGAGTAGCCGAGTAGCCGAGCGGCCGAGCGGCCGAGCGGCCGAGCAGCCGAGTAGGCAGGCAGCCAAACCCCTCAGCTCGCGATCCCACCCGGTTGCACGCGCGTCTCGACCCGGCTACGCATAGTCTTGCGGTACCAGAGCGTCCACAGCGCCAAAGCGCTGTAAATGCCATAGCCGATGAACGGCGAGATCACCAGAAAGCGCTCGATCGGCCAGGTGAGCGCCATCCATGCGCGCAGCGCCGTTTCACCGGTCAGGCCGATGCCCCATACCAGTGTCATGAGCCGCATTGCACTGACGAGAGCAGGCCTCTCGCGCCACAACGCTTCGAAGCGCGCGGCGCCGCCTTCCATTTCACGGGCGACGGTGGCGCGCGCGAGATAGAAGATCAGCGGGCGGCGCATCGGCAAGGACAGCAGAAACACCACGCCCACCGCGCCGGACACCAGCGACTCTCGCAGCAGCAACATGCGGGGACTGCCGCCCAACGCCATCGCCGCGACCGACAGCACGATGCCGGCCACGACCATCACGCTGAGTGCGTCGACGCGCCGAAAGCGTATCAGTTCGATCAGGCTCCAGACGATTGGCGGCACGGCGGAGGCGATCAGCGCGCCTGTTTCGCCCAGATGCGGCAGCGCGAGGCGGTAAGCAAGCCATGGCAGCAGAAAGTTGATGGCCAGTTCCAGCACAAAACCCGGACGGAGTTTCATATTAATTTACGCTGTAAGCGAAAACGGCAGTATCGGTGAACCGGCTGTGTCGTTGCAAATGGTTTTTCGCATCGGCAGCCGCGCCCGATAGTCCGCAATCGACTACGCCCTGTGTACACTTGCGTCTCCTAGCCCAATCCAGTCATGACATCCCGCTATCCGATCCCGCCGAACGAAATCGAATTGACCGCAGTGCGCGCGCAAGGAGCGGGCGGTCAGAACGTCAATAAGGTCTCGAGTGCCATTCATCTGCGTTTCGACGTGCACGCTTCGTCGTTGCCGGAAGTGCTGAAGATGCGCCTGCTCGCGTTGTCCGATCATCGGCTCACGCGCGACGGGGTAGTGATCATCAAGGCGCAGGAGCATCGCACTCAGGAGATGAACCGCGCGGCGGCGCTGGCGCGGCTCGATGAACTGATCGAAAGCGTCAGCGTGACGCGCCAGCCGCGCGTCGCGACCCGGCCGACGCGTGCCTCGAATCGGCGCCGCCTCGACGGCAAGGCCAAGCGCAGTGAGATCAAATCCGGCCGCGGACGGGTCGAGGATTGACGGGTGGAGGGATTAAGGCGGAGCCGAGGCGCTAGACCCCGGAAGCGCCATAAAGATGCCTCCAGAGGTGCGTCAGATGCGCCCTGACAGTCTCTCGCCGCAGTACGCAGAGAGCAGGCCAGGACCCGCTCAGGCTCAGCGTTTGCCCCCGCGTCCGCCAGAACGGGTAGCGGCTGGTGACGTCGTCGGCACAAAGTCGACGCAAAGCACATGCGTGCCGTCACGGTCGAATGCGATTGCCGCGGTATAGCAGTCCTGGCCGTCCGCGAGCGAATAGTGCGGCCCCATCATGGCGACACGCCCCGGTGCGGCGAGCGCATGCTTGAAATACGCGCGCCGCGACCAGTTGCTGCGCGTATCGGTATAGAGCGGGGCGAGCCGCAGCGGCGGTGGGGGCACCGAGGCTGCCGCGATCGACGCTTGCGTCTGCTCGCCTTGACCGTCAGTGACAAACACACGGCGCGCTTCGGGCAGATGCCACATCTTTTGTGCCGCCTGCCGTAGATCGCCGGTGGTTTTGAAGGTTTCGGCGGCGGCGAGCACGGCTTCAGCGAATCCTTCGAAGCCGAGCCGCTGGTGGCCGGCGCGGGCACGTTCATAAGCGGCAAACTTGGTCCACATCGACTCGATCAGCGCCGGCACCCTGGCGCACGCAGCCTCTACCGAACTCTTCGGCTGGCCGAGCCAGAAACCCTGTACGAAATCGACGTCGGCCTGCATCAGAATCATCAATTCTTCGTCGGTTTCGACGCCTTCGGCCAGCACCAGCGTACCGGACTGATGGAGCATTGCGATCAGGTGGCTGATCATCGAATCGTCGCCGTCACGCTTTCCCGCCCGCGCGACCAGGGAGCGGTCGAGTTTCACGATGTCGGGGCGAAAGCGCCACACACGGTCGAAGTTCGAAAAACCGGTGCCGAAGTCGTCGATCGCAATCAGGAAGTCGCGTGGCTGCGACGCCGCGAGCATGCTGGCAACGGCGGATTCATCGTCGGCGGGTTGTTCGAGTACTTCGATGACGATGCGCTCCTGCGGCAGGCCGAAGTGCGCTGAGAGCTCGTCGATGAAGGTGCGCTGTGGCCAGCCGGTTTCGAACACCTGCGGGCGCGTATTCAGAAACAGCCACCCTGTGCTGATGCCCTGTTCCATGAAATTTGCCACATGCAGGCAGCGCGCGATGCGGTCGAGTTCGCGCGCGTCGGCGGCCGAGCGTGTGCCGGAGAACAGCACTTCCGGCGATACCGGCAAGCCGACTGGATCGACCGCACGCAACAGGCCTTCATAACCGACCACACACTGATGCGTGACGGACAGCACCGGCTGGAACACACTGTGCAGGGTCAGCGCGCGCCATGTCGCGGTCCAGCCGGACTCGTCCCGGACCAGATGCGGGAGCAGGCCGCTCAGGGTCAATTCGCTGACGGATGGCATAAGGGCAGGCATGAGAGCGGGCATAGTGACATCGCGGCAAGCGGGTGACGGGGCGCGCGAACAGATTCAGCGCGCAACGGATGCACAGCCCAGGCGCCGGCAGGGCCTGGCGGCCACAGCCCGGGAACGCGTAGAGCAATGCCAGCCATGCGGGACTCCGGCGGGATTAATCAAAACCAGTCTAGCAGTTCGAACTTCGCATGAATGTGCGGGTTATCACAAACGAGGAACATGGCGGACGCCCGGCAAACCAGCCGTGACGTGGCAGCCGACCCCGGCGTAGCAGGCGTCTCGCGGGAGTTGCGCGCTCGTTTGCATGGCGCGAAGTCAATCGTTTCAAACGCAATCAATCGCGTGTATGAAGCCGAGGGTAGCAGGGTCGTGAGTGGTCGCCCGCCAAACTCCAGGCAAGGACGGTGCTCAGACGTTTCGCGCACGCATGAGGCTATGCGCCAGGGTAATCCGCCCTGCGCGCGTGAGCGCCTGCAGGTTTGGTGGCCGGCGGGTATGCTGCTGCTTTTCGTGAAAAAACGGAGGGCAGGCATGGCGGAAATCGCGGTGGTCGCAATCTCGGTGGCAAAGCCGGGCTATGAAGAGCAACTGCGCGAAGCGCTCGAAGGCATCGTCGGGCCGACGCGTAAAGAACAGGGTGCGCTTCAATACGATCTGCATCGTGACGTGCAGGAGCCGCGCCGGTTCGTGTTTGTCGAGCGCTGGGAAAGCCAGGAAGCACTGGCGGCGCATGCCAGATCCGCGCACATTGCGGCTTATAAGAAAGCGGTGGCGGATTGGGTCGAACACGCGGAAATTCGCGTCGTGTCGAAGATCGCATAAGCGCTTGAAAGGCGAAGTTTAAGCGCTGAACAATGGCGAGTGAGCTGCCAGGCCGGATTCGGCCCGTGCGGCGCTCGCCGTTTAATTTTTAGTGCGTGGCTTGCGGAACGTCGAGGATCAGGATGATGGTCCAGTCGGCATCGCCATCGTGGTGATATTGGCGTTCCGCGACGATGAACGGTTGCTGCTTGCCGTCCGGGCCAAGAAACAGCACGTCGCCTTCCATCGGCAGGCATTCGACGGGCGGCAGCGCGAGGAACGCTTCCTGACCGCCGCGCGGCATCAGTTTTTCGATTTTGCGAGATGCTGCTTCAGTCCATTCGATATCTAGCTGAATGTTGCTCATGCTGTCCTCCGCACCAAGGTGCGCGCAGGTTAGGGGGCCGGCTGGGCGCCGGTCGGTGCGCGACTTTAGCATAACGCCAGCCGGGCGCAGCGGGCCTGCAGCAAGTCCATTAGACAATAAAAAAGCCGAAACCGGCGGTGCCGGCTTCGGCTTTTCACCTTCGCGGCGAGGCCGCGGGTGATGCTGTCAACTGCGCTTACGAACTGGCGGCGTCGGCCTTGGCGGCCTTCTTATGATGGTGATGCGGAGCCATCTTGTGATGTTTCTCCGACATGGCCGGCGCGCTTTCCATTGCTTGCTGGCGGTTTTGCAAATCTTGCGCGCGCTGCTCGACGTCGGCGGCCTTGGCCGGATCGGTGCTCATCATGACGCCGTTGTCCTGCGCATAGGCCGCGCCCGTTACGGCACTGAGGGAAACCAGGATCGCCAGGGACACTTTCTTCATTGTTACCTCCGCAGAGTGGTTGTGGATCCGAGTACATGCCTGTCCAATCGGAAAGACAATGCATTCTAGCCAGCAATATCCGCTCCAGCGGACGTTTTGTAACGGTAGTGACAATTAGTTACATCTCGTTACGTTCGACTCACTGTTGCTGTCGACAACGATCTCGCATCAAGCTCGGCAGAGTGATGCCGATATAAAGAAAATATTCGCATCTCTAAATAAATTTCCTTGTCACCGGGCTTGAAATTCAGAACCATCCGATTGCACGATAGACATGAAATTGTGCGATTCCAATTAGCTCGTGCAGCGCAGTCTCCGCATTCACCAGATTGTCATAGCGTGGCAGTACGCCGAGAGAGGCGTGCAGCGCACTCGAGATCAACGGTTGCGGCGCAAGGCCGAAACGATGGAAGTCGAGCAATGCGCGCGGCATCTGATATGCGGAGGTAATGAGTATCAGGGAGTCGTAACGTGACCGATCGAGCATAGCCGACACGTTGCGCGCGTTTTCGTAAGTCGTGCGGCTGCTGTTTTCCAGCACGATGTCCGCACGCGGTACCTGTTTGCGCAACAGGTAGGGTAGATAGGTATCCGCTTCGGTTGCGCTATGCCGCTGTGGGTTGCCACCGCTCACGATCACCTGACACGTGGCTGCCGTACGCTTACAGGCCGCGTAATTTTCCGCGCTGACCGCTATGCGCGCGAGCACGTCACGCGGCGGCACGAGTACGTTGTCGTCGTCGTAGATGGTGCCGCCGCCGAGCATAATGATCGCGGTGCGTGAGGCGAAGCTGACAGGCGTGTCGGTCTGCCGATGCGGCTGCGCAAATTCCAGTAAGGGCGCAGTGAGCCAGCCGGCGGCGAGCAGCCAGAACAGTGCGATCGTGCCGATGGTCAGAGGCCGGCGGCCGCGTTTCCATAGCACGATTGCTGCAAAAAAAAGCGCTAATAAAGTGAATAGAATCAATTTAAATGCGGTAACGTATGACTTTCGGGACAAATCTATGGGCTTGCTATCGCGCCGCAGCGGTTGCATCGTTGGCCCTTAGAGAGAACGCTAACATGCCGTTCAGACGGGGGTTCCGAAAACGAGATCAGGCAGCACCTGGCGGAATTCGACATGCATCACATGCAGCGAGCTTCCAGCCAAGGGCGGGTGCTATGCGCGTCACTGGTGGCGCGGTGACGTGTTGGGCATAGATGTGTCATAGCTACTTTAAGAAAGAAGTGAGATGACCACGTATTCCAACGAAGCGGTACTTGAAGCGCTGCGGCGGGCGCAATATCGCCAGGTTCCATGGGCCAGACGGCCGGGTGTATTCCAATATCTTCGTGCGCTCGGCCTGATGGACACCGTTCGGCAGCGCACGGTCGCACCGGCTCCCGGTTTTCACGCGCCTGTCGATATCGCCGTGCTCACCGAGCGAGGCAGGGCCGAGTTTGCACGGCTCGAGCACGACGAGCGCCTGTTGAGCTGGACCGCACAGCGAATGAACGACTACGTCGTCGCGACACCCGAAACGCGGCCCGCAGCCGCTCTCGAAGCCCGATCTTAGGGGGCGGTGAGCTGCTTGGCGCTGTTTTTTCCGGCCGCTTTGCGCGGCTGGTGGTGGCTTTATCGCTCCGCTTGTTGCTCTGCGAGTTGCTCCACTTTATTGCCTCGCTTACGCGCCTGGGTATAGTGCGCGCCGCCCCATCCCATTGACGCAAAAAAAAGCCCGTATCGCGAGGATACGGGCATACCGGAATTACTACTGCCACGCTGTGCTGATGGCGTTAAATCAGACTGGCGTGCCGTCGGGTGGTTCCCTCCGATCGTCAATTCGCCATGCAACGCATTGCCTCGCATAGTTACCCGCCAACGCGGATAACAACGGCGAACAATGACGACGATCCCAATACACACAATTCGACACGCGCTCAACCAGTTAGTGGCACGTTGATGTGCGCCTAGCGGCGGCGTGAAGTGTCTTCGCGCGGCGGTTCCGGGCGCGGGCGTACATTGCTTGCGATATCGCCGCGCAAGTCGCCACGAGGCGCGGGCGGCGTGAAGTCGCGGTTGCGTGTTCCGCTTTGCTGCCACGCTTCAACGCTGGCCGTGTGGTCTGGCCGCCAGTTCCAACCTTGTGGGCGCTGCTGTGCGAGCGCCGGTGCGGCCATTGATGAAACGACAATGCCGCACAGAAGCAGTGACATTGGTTTCATGCTGAGCTCCCGTCAAGCCGATCGACTCAAGGCCTGTTTGCATACACATAAGGTATGCCGAGTAGCGAAAGCACGCTGTAAGCAATGGTAAATGGATGTTTCACACGCAACCATCGATCCGCTTCAGATGTCTGGAGCGGATCGGTGACGAAGCCGGCAAAGCGGGGAGGGACGACTACGCTGGGCGCGCCGGGGAGCGGTGCCCATTGCAGGTCGGGCGGGCGTCGATACACGGCGCACGGCGGCCCAGATACACGCCGGGCGCCCGCAAGGCGCCCGGAGGCAAAACAATTCGCGTCAGGCCATCTTGACCGGCGCGCGCCACGATTCCGGATTGGTCCAGAATGCGCCACGCAAACGGTCACGGCTCGGCGGTGCCGGCGGTTTCGCCGCCGTTGCGCCAATCCGGCCGCGCAGCGAAATTTCACGACCGCTCGTACCGAGTCGCTTAACTATTTCGGCGAGCGTACCATCGGCTTGCCATTCGTCGAAGCGACGGCGGCAAGTCGGCGGCGACGGATAGCGGCCCGGAAGTTTGGACCAGCCTTCGCCCGTCGACAGCACCCAAAGCACGGCGTTGACAACCGCGCGTGCTTCCACGCGTGGCCGACCGCGCCGTTCGCTCCGTGCTGGCTCCGCACAGAACAACGCCTCGACCAGCGCCCACTCGTTGTCTCTCAAATCGTCGAACAGCATCATGTTTCACCTCAGCGAAGCTAACTCCGGTGCGCTGCCCCGCGCCGCGCACTCTCCATGCACTCGATAGGCGAGTGCCAAGGGGGGTCGGGCTTGCCACGGTCTGCTATTCAGTCAGAAGTCATGGCGCCGACCCTGTGTGCATGTAAATGCAGGAAGTGTGCCAAGTTGAGTCCGACTACCTGAAAGCCCTGTGACAGCGGGCCAGCGCGGGCGCTAGCTAGGGGCGTATAAGAATCCAAAAAACCCATCTCGCAAATCGGGACAATCACCAATCTTGTGCAATCAGGCCCGGCCAGCGTGCGTTTGCGCCTTATTGCTGCATTGCAGCGATCGCATTAAATGCGATTGTGGTGCGATATTTGGCCATACAATGCGCATCAAATGGGGTTATTGATGAGGTCGGTAAATGAATGTGACGCTGCGCCAGCTAAGGGTTTTCATTGAGGTCGCCCGTTTGCAGAGTTTCAGCCGGGCCGGAGATGAGATCGGCCTGACGCAATCGGCGGTCAGCCGCTGCGTACGCGAACTGGAGGGGGAAATCGGTCTGAAGTTGATTGACCGCACCACGCGTGAGGTGCAGCTCACGGATGTCGGCGGCAACCTCGTGTCGAGCGTGTCACGCCTGCTAACGGATCTGGACGACGCGTTGCGTGAGATCCGTGAAATTGGCGAGCAGCGCCGCGGACGCGTGGTAGTGGCCGCAAGCCCGACCGTCGCCTGCCGGTTGATGCCCGGCGTGGTGGCGTCGTGCGGACGCCAGTTCCCCTACATCACCTTGGGGCTGCGCGACGACGTGCAAAGCGACGTGGTGCGCAAGGTGAAGTCGGGCGAAGTCGATTTCGGCGTGATCATCGGCCCATTTTCCGCCGACGACCTGGTCAGCGAATCGCTGATGACGGACTCGTTTTGCCTCGTTTCTCGCGACGACCATCCTCTGGCGTTGAAGAGGCAGATCGCATGGGCCGACCTCGAGGGTCAGCCGCTTGTCATGCTCGATTACGCGTCAGGTAGCCGGCCGATTATCGACGCCGTGATGCAGGAGCACGGGGTGAGCGCCACCGTAGTACAGGAGTTGGGGCATTCCGCGACCGTTTTTGGGCTGGTCGAGGCGGGTGTCGGCGTGAGCGTGCTGCCGTGGCTGGCGTTGCCGCTGCCAGCGGGCGCTTCGCTGGTGGCGCGGCCGCTCGTGCCGCGCGCCGAGCGCACGGTCGAACTGGTGCGGCGGCGCGACCGTTCGCTGTCGCCGGCGGCGGAGGCGGTATGGAGCCTGATTCGTCAATTGCCGGCGCGCGCGGAGGATTTGAGCTGATGACCCAGGCGCGCCGCGTCACCGGGTGATTTCGACGCGCCAAAAACAGGTGCCGCGCTAAACTGTCGCCTCTCCCAGGCGTCAGCCTTGCCCCATTACCCGTCCATCACCCGTATGGAAGCCTCGATGAGCGAATCGGATCGGCCTGTGCCCTTCATCCCCAACGCACGCGATGCCGTGCGCGCCTTGCGTCCTTCGCAGATCCGTGAAGTTGCGAATGCCGGTTTCGGCGTCGCCGACGTGCTGCCGTTCTGGTTCGGCGAGTCCGACCGGGTGACCCCTGCCTTTATTCGCGATGCCGCCAGCGCCGCCCTGGCCGCCGGCGCCACCTTCTATACGCATAACCTGGGCATTGCGCCGCTGCGGGCGGCGCTCGCGGGCTACGTCGGCGAGTTGCACGGGGCGACGTCTCCCGATCACATCGCGGTGACGAGCGCCGGTGTCAACGCGTTGATGCTGGCTGCGCAACTGGTCGTGGGTGCGGGTGACCGTGTTGTCGCGGTAACGCCGCTATGGCCGAATCTGGTCGAGATTCCCAAGATTCTGGGCGCGCAGGTGGAAACGGTCGCGCTGGGCTACGGCGAACGCGGGTGGCAGCTCGATCTCGAGCAGTTGCTGGCTGCGCTGACGCCTGACACGAAGATGCTGCTGATCAATTCGCCGAACAATCCAACCGGCTGGGTGATGAGCCGCGACGAGCAGCGCGCCGTGCTGGCGCATTGCCGTCACCACGGCATCTGGATCGTTGCCGACGAAGTCTACGAGCGTCTTTATTATGCGGACGCCAATGCCGGCGCGCGCGGCGCTCATTCGCGCACGGCGCCGTCGTTTCTCGATCTGGCCACGCGCGACGAGCGCGTGATCTGCGTGAATTCTTTTTCCAAGGCGTGGCTGATGACCGGCTGGCGGCTCGGCTGGATCGTCGCGCCGGCCTCGCTGATGGACGATCTGGGCAAGCTGGTCGAATACAACACGTCGTGCGCACCGGATTTCGTCCAGCAGGCGGGCATCGCGGCCGTCCAGCAGGGCGAGCGCTTTACGCAGGAGCTGGTGCTCGACCTTAAGGCGTCACGCGATCATCTGGTGCATGCGCTGTCCACCGTGCCGGGTGTTGACGTGAAGGCGCCGCCCGGGGCGATGTACCTGTTTTTCTCCATGCCGGGCGCGTCGCGCAGTCTTGAACTGTGCAAGGCAATGGTGCGGGAGGTCGGCTTGGGCGTCGCGCCCGGCAGCGCGTTCGGACCGCAAGGCGAGGGCTTCGTGCGTTGGTGTTATGCCTGCGACACGGCGCGGCTCGACGCGGGTGTGGAGCGTCTGAAGCGATTTCTGGCGCTACACGGCGCACATTGAGCCGTGGCGGAGCAGACAGGTGTTCTGGCCGTTTAAGGACCCATTTCAGCCCGATTCTCGTGCTTTTCGGCCCACTTTTCTGCGAAAGCACGCGAGCAAAGGCCAAACTAAAAAATGCGCCGGGGATTTCGTCTTTACGCACTGGTTGTTTTTGCGTAATATGGCGCTCAGTCACGCGATTCCTTTCAGGAATATCGCTGCTCCGTCCGGCTGGGTTTGGCTCGATTGCCTGTTTCGCCTCCCCCCGGTGCGTGCTCCCATCAATATGACCGATCAGAATCGGGCGAGCGCGTCTTCAGTTCCACATCGTCTGTTTGATCCGGTTCTTTGACCACAGGGTCTGACCTAGCTGCATGAATACCCAAGAGGCGAAGATCGTCCTCGAGACTGCCTTGATCTGCGCGCAGGAGCCGTTAAAGCTCGGCGATTTACGCAAGCTCTTTGCCGACGGCGTGTCGGCAGACACTGTTCGGAATTTGCTCGAAGACCTCAAGCAGGATTGGTCTGGGCGCGGTGTGGAGCTGGTCGGGCTGGCGTCGGGCTGGCGATTTCAAAGCAAGCCCGCGATGCGTTCGTACCTGGATCGTTTGCATCCTGAGAAGCCGCCGAAATATTCGCGCGCGGTGCTCGAGACGCTCGCGATCATTGCGTACAGGCAGCCGGTCACGCGTGGCGATATCGAAGAGATTCGCGGCGTTACGGTGAATACGCAGGTCGTCAAGCAACTCGAGGATCGCGGCTGGATCGAGGTGATCGGCCATCGTGATGTGCCAGGCCGTCCGGCGCTTTACGCGACCACGCGGCAATTTCTCGACGACCTCGGTTTGAAGGCGCTCGACGAATTGCCGCCGCTCGCCGATCCGTCGGCGCAGCTGAACGCGGATCTGCTCGGTCAGCATGCGATCGAATTTTCCGAGATCGAGACCGCACAGGCATTGGTTTCAGGCGAAGAAGGCCCGCTCGAAGAGTCGGTGGACTCCGCCGCAGGCGAGGCCGCAGGAACGGAAATCGCTGGCGAACACGCAGAAGAGCATCAAGCGCCGGCCGATCAGGCGCAGCACGCGGAGTCGGCCGAGGCAAACCGGGCCGCCGAAGCAGGCGAGGCAGCTGAATCTGCCGAGCCAACGCAGGGTGCGACGGATGTCGCGACGGCACCCGGGCCGCATCAGGATGCCGCCGCAGCGCCGGCCGGGCAAGAACATGCCGAAGCGGCAAAAGTTGAAACGCAGGTTGAACCGCAGGCCGGCGGCGCCGGGCCCGCACTGAATCATGATCCGGCCTCCCAGGCCGATCCTGCAACACCCGCGCACGACTCGGGCGTGCTCCGCGATACGGAGCATGCCGCCGAGCCGAACCCGACCACCGCGGCGCACGGCGATCCTGAGGATCGTCGCGATGCGGCGCAGGACGATGGCATTCTGACCGACGACGAACCCGAGTCGCGCAGCGCCTGACGTAACCGAACTTTTTTTGCCGCGCCCGCAATGGGCGCGCGCGACCTGACATTTTGAGGTTGTTTTGACACATACCCACGACACCGATTCGTCCGAATCCGAGCGCGCCGTGCCGTCGGCACGCGCCGACGAAGCGCGCACCACGCAAGCGTCGGCAGGCGAAAGCGAGCGCCCGGCACAGACCACGGAAGCAGACGGCGAAGACCGTCCGCGCCGTGGTCTGCGTCGCGGACCGCGTAGCCTGATCGCGCGGCGCCGCGCCGGAGCGAAGACGAAGGGCGCCGAAGGCGCGCCCGCGCAAGGAGCGCCGGTCGTCACAGAAGCGCCGCCGGACGGCGAGGTCGTAGCGCAGGTGCGCATGCCGCGCAAAGATGCCGGCGCCAAGGGTCAAGGCCCGCGCCGCAATGCGGGCGGTGCGAAGCGCGAAGGTGGTCAGCGTGAAGGCGCCCCCCGCGAAGGGCAGCGCGAGGGCGGCCCGCGCGAGCGTCAGCCGCGCGAAGGTGGTCAGCGCCAGAATCGCCGTGGCGGTGAAGCACCGGTTGTAGCTGTAACCGAAGCGAGCCCGGACGACCTGTTCTCGTACGTCACCTCGCCCGCATTCGATGCGGACAACAGCGCCACTGGCGGCGTGCGCGCCCCCATGCTGCGTCGTGGCAAGCCGGTCGCGCCCAAGCGTGTCCTGGCTGCGGACGACGACGCGCCGAAGCTGCATAAAGTGCTGGCCGAAGCCGGCATGGGTTCGCGCCGCGACATGGAAGAGCTGATCATTGCCGGCCGGGTGTCGGTGAATGGTGAGCCGGCTCACATCGGCCAACGCATCATGCCGACCGACCAGGTCCGCATCAACGGCAAGCCGGTCAAGCGCAAGCTGGCCAACAAGCCGCCGCGCGTGCTGCTGTATCACAAACCGACCGGCGAAATCGTCAGCCACGCCGATCCGGAAGGCCGCCCGTCGGTGTTCGACAATCTGCCGCCCATGAAGACCGCCAAGTGGCTCGCGGTCGGCCGCCTCGACTTCAACACGGAAGGTCTGCTGATGCTGACCACTTCGGGCGATCTGGCCAACCGTTTCATGCATCCGCGTTACAGCGTCGAACGTGAATATGCGGTGCGCGTGGTCGGCGAACTGGCTGAAGGCATGCGTCAGAAGTTGCTGCACGGCGTCGAGCTGGAAGACGGCCCGGCGAATTTCCTGCGCATCCGCGATGGCGGCGGCGAGGGCACCAATCATTGGTATCACGTCGCGCTCGCCGAAGGGCGTAATCGTGAAGTGCGCCGCATGTTCGAGGCCGCCGGCCTGATGGTCAGCCGTTTGATCCGCACGCGTCATGGCCCGATCTCGCTGCCGAAGGGTCTGAAGCGTGGCCGTTGGGAAGAGCTCGAAGACAATCAGGTACGCGCGCTGATGGCGTCTGTCGGCCTGAAGGCTCCGTCGGAAGAACATGGCAGCCGCAACTCGGCACCGGAGCGCAAGCAGCCGGATCCGATGCAAACGTCGATGGGCTTCATTAACCGTGAACCGGTGTTGATGTCGCATGGCCGCTTCGATCAGCAGCAGCCGCGCGGTCAAGGCCGCCGCGGCACAGCGGGTGGCAGCTTCGGTGGTGGTGCAGGTGGCGCGGGTGGTGGTTTCGGCGGCGGTGGCGGCTACGGTAGCCGCGGCGCTGGACGCAGTGCCGGTGGCTTTAGCGGCCCGATGAGCGGCGGTGGCGGTAGCACGGGTGGCCCGCGTGGCGGCCGTGGTGACGTCGATGGCAATCGGGCGCCGTCGGGCAATGGCAATCGTGCGGCTGGCGGCGGTAAGCGCACTGGCGCCCCGGGCGGCAACCCGGGCGGTGGCGGCGGTAGCCGTGGGCCGGGCAGCAATCGTGGTGGTAACGCCAACCGCGCCGGTGGCGGCAACGCCAACGCGGGCGGCGCCAATCGTAGTGGCGGCGCGCCGCGCGGCCGCTCACGTGGCCGTTAAGCAACAATCAGCATAAGCATGACGGTGGGCCGCTAATCGTTCTTCAACGATTTACGCCTCATTACCGTCAGAATCGATCGACGAGCGCTGCAGGTTTCATCGCGAGTTTCATGTAACGCATAAAACCGCGGCGTGCGCATAAGTAGGGGCAGATTTTCCTGGCCCCGCTTGTCCGGCGCGGGGCCGAGGCGGCGCAAGCCGCCTTGCAAAAGGCCCGGAGCGTCGCTATATCGTTGAAAGATTCCCATGAAATCAAGCTGAAATGCGCTTCGCGCGGCGTTCTGCGGTTTGCGTTTGTCCCGAAAAATGGCTACAATCGCGAAGTCGCTGGGCGTGCGGCTTTTCATGTGCGGCTCAGGTGCGACCACCGGTAATAAGATGATGGGCGTTTAGCCCATTTTTTTTTGCCGCTCAGTTCCAGGTGGTTCGGCATCTCGGGTAGCACGAACGTGCGCCAGCTTGGCGCGCGGCCCGCATTGGTGTTTGCAGACAAACCCGGCAGGTCTCGCCGCGCGAACATCTTAGAGGGCACTGTGCAACTGACGGAACTGATTGAAACCACGGTCGTGGGACTCGGCTACGAGCTCGTCGATCTCGAGCGCACCGGGCGCGGCATGTTGTGCATTTATATCGACCAGCCGGCCGGCATTGCGATCGAAGATTGCGAGAAAGTCACGCGTCAGCTCCAGCACGTTCTGACGGTCGAAAATATCGAATACGAGCGGCTTGAAGTATCGTCGCCGGGGCTCGACCGCCCGCTGAAAAAACTGGCGGATTTTGAACGCTTCGCAGGCAGCGAAGTGGTAATCACATTGAAAAAGCCATTGGACGGACGGAAATCGTACCGGGGCATCCTGCATGCTCCGCAAGGCGAGACGATCGGCCTGGAATTTGAAGGGAAGGAAGGCGCCGCGATGCTCGATTTCACCGTCGCGGATATCGATAAGGCACGCCTCGTTCCGAAAGTTGACTTTAGGAGCCGCAAACAATGAGTCGCGAAGTGTTGATGCTGGTGGATGCGCTGGCACGCGAGAAGAACGTCGATAAAGACGTGGTATTTGCCGCGCTCGAGGCGGCCCTCGCTTCGGCCTCCAAGAAACTCTTCGAAGAAGACGCGGATATTCGCGTCCAGATCGACCGTGAAAGCGGCGAGCACGAAACGTTTCGCCGCTGGAAAGTGGTGCCGGACGAAGCCGGCCTGCAAGAGCCGGATCAGGAAATCCTGCTGTTCGAAGCGCGTGAACAGAAGCCGGAAATCCAGCTCGACGAGTTCATCGAAGAGCCGGTGCCGTCGATCGAATTCGGCCGTATCGGCGCGCAGGCTGCCAAGCAGGTGATCCTGCAGAAGGTGCGCGACGCGGAACGCGAGCAGATCCTGAACGATTTCCTCGAGCGCGGCGAGCACATCATGACCGGCTCGGTGAAGCGCCTTGATAAGGGTAACTTCATCGTCGAAACCGGCCGTGTCGAAGCGCTGCTGCGCCGCGACCAGCTGATTCCGAAGGAAAACCTGCGCGTGGGCGACCGCGTGCGCGCCTACATCGCCAAGGTCGATCGCACCGCACGCGGTCCGCAGATCGAGTTGTCGCGTACGGCGCCCGAATTCCTGATGAAGCTGTTCGAAATGGAAGTGCCGGAAATCGAGCAGGGCCTGCTGGAAATCAAGGCGGCTGCCCGCGATCCGGGCGTGCGCGCCAAGATCGGCGTGGTCGCTTACGACAAGCGCATCGATCCGATCGGCACGTGCGTCGGTATCCGCGGTTCGCGCGTACAGGCCGTGCGCAATGAGCTCGGTGGCGAAAACGTCGACATCGTGCTATGGTCGGAAGATCCCGCACAGTTTGTGATCGGCGCGCTCGCGCCGGCAGCCGTCCAGTCGATCGTCGTCGATGAAGAAAAGCATTCGATGGACGTCGTCGTAGACGAAAACGAACTGGCGGTCGCGATCGGCCGCAGCGGCCAGAACGTGCGTCTTGCCAGCGAACTCACCGGCTGGCAGATCAACATCATGACGCCGGACGAATCTGCGCAAAAGCAGAATCAGGAACGCGGTGTACTGCGCGACCTGTTCATGGCGCGTCTCGATGTCGACGAAGAAGTTGCCGACATCCTGATCGACGAAGGCTTTACGAGCCTCGAAGAGATCGCTTATGTGCCGCTCAACGAGATGCTCGAAATCGAAGCATTCGACGAAGACACCGTTCACGAACTGCGTAATCGCTCGCGCGATGCGTTGCTGACACTGGCGATCGCGAATGAAGAAAAGGTCGAGAATGTTGCACTCGACCTGAAGAGCCTGGACGGCATGGATGCCGACCTGCTCGCCAAGCTTGCCGAACATCAGATCCAGACGCGCGACGAACTCGCCGAGCTGGCTGTGGATGAACTGGTCGAGATGACCGGAATGGAAGAGGATGCCGCTAAGGCGTTGATCATGAAAGCACGTGAACATTGGTTCCAGTGAGAAATGACCATGGCGCACTAAATTGACCGCGGCCGTTAGGCCGCATGACAAGATGCTAACCGCAAGGAATCGGTCCTTGCATTAAGAGGAATGAATGGCGAGTAACAACGTAGCCCAATTTGCCGCGGAACTGAAAATGCCTGCAGGCGTGCTCCTTGAGCAGCTTCAGGCAGCAGGCGTCACTAAAGCGAGCGAAGACGACAGCTTGTCCGAAACGGACAAGGCGCGTCTGCTCGACCACTTGCGCAAGTCTCACGGCTCGACTGATGCGGACAAGCGCAAGATCACGCTGACGAAACGGCATACGTCGGAGATCAAACAATCCGACGCGACGGGCAAAGCTCGCACCATTCAGGTCGAGGTGCGCAAGAAGCGCACTTTCGTCCGCCGCGACGAATCCGCCGCTGAAGGCGGCGATGCATCGAATCATGTGGCCGAGGCCGATGTCGACGATCTGGAGCTCCAGCGCCGTGAAGAGGAAGCTCGTCACGAAGCCGAGCTGCTCGAAAAGCAGGCTCAGGAGTTGAAGGCGCGTCAGGAGCAGCTCGAGCGCGAAGAAGCGGAACGTCAGGCGCGCGAGCAGGCTGCCGAAGCCGAGCGCCGTCGTGCGGAAGAAGAAGCAGCGAAGAAGCGCGCAGCGGCTGCGGCTGAGGCGGCTGTTCGCCAGCAGGCTCAAGTTGCAGAGCCTGCGCAGGCTGCCCAGGCGGCGACCGCGAAGGCTGAACCGGTAGCGGCCAAGGCTGCGGAGCCGGCGGTCGCGAAGGAAAGCGAGCAGGAAGACGAGCGCGCAGCGGCAGAACGTGCCGCACAACGCGAAGCAGCGAAGAAAGCGGAAGACGCAGCGCGTCAGGCCGCCGAGAAAACGCGTGCCGAGCAGGAAGAAGTGAGCAAGCGCCGTGCGGCGGCGGAAGCCGAAGCGCGTGCGATTCGCGAAATGATGAACACGCCGCGCAAGGCGCAGGTCAAGGCGCCGGAACCGGCACCGAAGCCCGCTGAGCCGGTCAAGGCCGTGGAAGCCAAGGGCACGCTGCACAAGCCGGCGCGTCCGGCAGGTGAAGCGCCTGCACGTCCGGCAGTCAAGAAGCCGGCTACTGCGGCTCCGGTTGCAACGACCACGCCGTCGGCTGGCGACAAGAAGAAGCCGGGTGGTGGCAAAGGCGGCTGGCAGGACGACGCAGCGAAGCGCCGCGGTATCAAGACGCGTGGCGATTCGAGCGGCGGTGTTGATCGCGGCTGGCGCGGTGGCCCGAAGGGTCGCGGCAAGCATCAGGATCAGAACACCACGTTCCAGGCGCCGACCGAACCGATCGTGCGTGAAGTGCACGTGCCGGAAACCATCACGGTCGCCGATCTGGCGCACAAGATGGCGGTGAAGGCCTCGGAAGTCATCAAGTCGATGATGAAGCTCGGCCAGATGGTCACGATCAACCAGATGCTGGACCAGGAAACGGCGATGATCATCGTCGAGGAACTGGGCCACCACGCGGTTGCGGCCAAGCTGGACGATCCGGAAGCGATGCTGGTCGAAGGCGAAATCACGGACGCAGAAGCACTGCCGCGTCCGCCGGTCGTCACGGTCATGGGCCACGTCGACCACGGCAAGACCTCGCTGCTCGACTACATCCGCCGCGCCAAGGTTGCAGCGGGTGAAGCGGGCGGGATTACGCAGCATATCGGCGCCTATCACGTCGAAACGCCGCGCGGTGTCATCACGTTCCTCGATACACCGGGCCACGAAGCATTTACGGCCATGCGTGCTCGCGGTGCGAAGGCAACCGACATCGTGATTCTGGTGGTTGCAGCCGACGACGGCGTGATGCCGCAAACGAAGGAAGCGATTGCCCACGCGAAGGCAGGCGGCGTGCCGCTCGTCGTCGCGATCAACAAGATCGACAAGCCGGATGCGAATCCGGACCGCGTGAAGCAGGAACTCGTCGCGGAAGGCGTCGTGCCGGAAGAATACGGTGGCGATTCGCCGTTCGTGTCGGTGTCGGCTAAAACCGGCGCGGGTATCGACGAACTGCTGGAAAACGTGTTGCTGCAAGCCGAAGTGCTGGAACTGAAGGCACCGATCGAAGCGCCGGCCAAGGGTCTCGTCATTGAAGCGAAGCTCGATAAGGGTAAGGGTCCGGTTGCAACGATCCTGGTCCAGTCGGGTACGCTGAACCGCGGCGACGTGGTGCTGGCAGGTAGCGCTTACGGTCGTGTGCGAGCCATGCTCGACGAAACCGGCAAGCCGACCAAATCGGCAGGCCCGTCGATCCCGGTTGAGATTCAAGGTCTGTCGGAAGTGCCGCAAGCAGGCGAAGAAGTCATCGTCATGCCGGACGATCGCAAGGCGCGCGAAGTGGCACTGTTCCGTCAGGGCAAGTTCCGCGACGTTAAGCTGGCCAAGCAACAGGCCGCGAAGCTCGAGAACATGCTGGAGCAGATGGGCGAAGGCGAAGTGGCGTACATGCCGCTCATCGTCAAGGCCGACGTGCAGGGTTCGCAGGAAGCTTTGGTGCAGTCGCTGCTCAAGCTGTCGACCGACGAAGTTCGCGTGCAGATCGTGCACGGCGCAGTTGGCGGCATCAGCGAGTCGGACGTCAACCTGGCTACGGCTTCGAAGGCGGTCATCATCGGCTTCAACACCCGTGCGGATGCACAGGCGCGCAAGCTGGCGGAAAGCAACGGCGTCGATATTCGCTACTACAACATCATCTATGACGCAGTAGATGAAGTGAAGGCTGCGATGTCGGGCATGCTGGCACCGGAGAAGCGCGAAATCGTGACGGGTACGGTCGAAGTGCGTCAGGTCTTCAAGGTACCGAAGATCGGCGCGGTGGCCGGCTGTATGGTCACGGACGGTTTCGTCAAGCGCTCGTCGTCGGTGCGCGTGCTGCGCAACAACGTTGTCATCTTCACGGGCGAGCTCGATTCGCTCAAGCGCTTCAAGGACGACGTCAAGGAAGTCCGCCAGGGCTTCGAGTGCGGTATGTCGATCAAGAACTTCAACGATATCGTCGAAGGCGATCAGTTCGAAGTCTTCGAAGTTACCGAAGTCGCGCGTACGCTGTAATTCACGCGGCATTGGCTCAACGGGCGGAGCGGGCTTAAGCGCCCGCTCCGCCCGTTGGTTTTTGGGCCTGAGCATTTGTCGCGTATTGCGGCCCGCGGTGGTTTGCAGTCGCTGTCAAACCGTTCATTGCCGTAGAGCCATGAACCGCCACGGCTCGCGTGAACAACTTTTTTGCATCCGTCAGAGCGGATCACACAAACATCATGGCTAAAAAACGTTCTTCTCCCAATCGTAACGTGCAGATCGCCGATCAGATCCAGCGCGACCTGTCCGAGTTGCTGCGCGAGGTCAAGGATCCGCGCATCGGTCTCGTCACGATTCAAAGCGTCGAGCTGACGCCCGACTACGCGCACGCGAAGGTCTACTTCACGACGCTGACCGGTGATCCGCAACAGACGCTCGAAGCGCTCACGCACGCGGCCGGCCATCTGCACAATCAGTTGTTCAAGCGCCTGCACATTCATACCGTGCCGACGCTGCATTTTCACTATGATCAGACGATCGAACGGGCCGTCGAAATGTCTCGCCTGATCGACGAGGCGAACGCCAATCGCGCGAAAGAAGACTGAGCGCGCCGTTATCCGCGTTCCTGGCTGCAATGTCTCAGTTGCAGTTCGTCTAGCGCTGTTTCCGACCACTTCGAAGACCCTGTCTTTCTGACATGACTGCACCTCAACGCCCCCGCGTGCCGCGTCGCGCGCTCGACGGCGTGCTGCTGCTCGACAAGCCGCTCGGCCTGTCGAGCAACGACGCGCTGATTCGTGCGAAGCGTCTCTACCTGGCCAAAAAGGCCGGCCACACCGGCACGCTCGATCCACTCGCCACAGGTCTCTTGCCGCTGTGTTTTGGTGAAGCGACCAAGTTCTCGCAAGATCTGCTCGAAGCCGACAAGACCTACGAGGCGACCATGCGCCTCGGTATCCGCACGACCACCGGCGACGCCGAAGGCGAAGCTATCGATACGCGCAACGTGACGTGCGACCAGGCTGTGGTGCAGGCGGCTATGCAGAACTTTCTCGGCGGCATCGTCCAGATTCCGCCGATGTATTCGGCGCTCAAGCGCGACGGCAAGCCGCTGTACGAATATGCGCGCGCCGGTCAGACGGTTGAACGGGAAGGGCGTCAGGTGACGATTCACGCGCTTGAAATGCTTGCCTGTGCGTTGCCCGACGTGACGTTTCGCGTGACGTGCAGCAAAGGCACATATGTGCGCACGCTCGCCGAGGATATCGGCGAAGCGCTCGGTTGTGGCGCGCATCTGGTTGCGCTGCGGCGTACCGGCGTCGGCGCGCTGACGCTTGAAAACTCGGTGACGCTCGACGCTTTGTCCGATGCGACGGAGAGCGAGCGTGATGTTTGGCTGCAGCCGGTCGATGCATTGCTGTCCACATTCCCGCTCGTCACCCTGGACGAAGACGCGACCCGTCGCTTCCTGCATGGTCAACGTCTGAAGCTTTCCGAGTTGACCATCACGGGCGATGCTGTGAATGCACCTCGCGTACGTGTGTATTCAGCCGAAGGACGTCTGCTCGGCGTCGCGAAGCAAGGCGAGGGCGTATTGGCGCCCGAGCGGCTGGTGGTCACGACTGAGAGTTAGGTCACTAGCTCGCCGGTCGACCTGCGAAGGCTGCCAGCACGCGAGCCCGGCTGGGTTCGTGGGACGACGTCCAGTCCGCGCGCAGACAGCGCGGGTATCGACACGACACGCGCAGGTAATCCATCTCGGCATTGCGCGCCACAAACAAAAGGCGGGACCGCTACCAAGCGGTCCCGCCTTTTTTCACGTCATCTGCTGCTGCGGACCGAAGCTAAACCCTCAATGCGCCGCCGCAGCCGCCGCACCCGCGTCACCACCGGCGCGTTCCGGCTTTGCCATCCAGATCAGCGCGATCAGCGCGACAAAGATCCCCGCCGAGACAAAGAAGAGATCGTTCACGCCCAACTGCGCGGCCTGCTGCGTGGCCATCGTATTGAACAGACCATACGCCTGCGGCTGACTGAAGCCCGCCGCACCCATCTGTCGGATCGACTGATCGAAAACCGGGTTGTACGCGCTCGCCTGTTCGGCCAGTTGCGCATGATGCATGATGGTGCGGTGATCCCACGCGGTCTGGAAAATCGACGTGCCAATACCGCCGCACATGATCCGCACGAAATTCGACAAGCCCGACGCAGCGGGAATCCGGTTGCCTGGCAAACCCGACAGCGTAATCGACACCAGCGGGATGAAGAATCCGGCCATGCCGATCCCCTGAATCAACGTGGGTAGCAGCAGCGAATAAGTATCGACGCCGGTCGTATAACGTGAGCGCATCCAGAAACACAGCGCGAACACGAGGAACGACAAGGTCGCGATATAGCGCGGATCGGTACGCGGCAACACCTTGCCGGTGATCGGTGACAGCAGCACGGCGAACAGGCCGACCGGCGCCATCACAAGACCCGCTTCGGTGGCCGTGTAGCCGATATCGGTTTGCAGCCACAGCGGCAACAACACGAGGTTGCCGAAGTAGAGCCCGTAGCCGATCGATAGCGCAATCGTGCCGCTCGTGAAATTGCGCCGCCGGAAGAGTGATAGATCGACCACCGGATGCTCGGCCGTCAATTCCCACACGATGAAGAACGCGAGCGAAATCACCGCGACCAGCGCCAGCACGACGACGGTGGTCGACGAGAACCAGTCGAGGTCCTTGCCCTTATCGAGCATCACCTGCAACGAGCCAACCCAGAGAATCAGGAGACCGAGACCGACGCCGTCGATCGGTGCCTTTCTGATGACCGAATCGCGGTTGCGGAAGATCGTCCATGTCGCGATGGCGGCGATCGCGCCGACCGGGATGTTGACGTAGAAAATCCATGGCCACGAGATGTTGTCCGAGATCCAGCCACCGAGAATCGGCCCGGCCACCGGCGCGATCAGCGTGGTCATCGCCCACATCGATAAAGCCATTGGCGCCTTGGCGCGTGGATAGCTCGCGAGCAGCAGCGTTTGCGACAGCGGAATCATCGGGCCGGCCACAGCGCCTTGCAGCACGCGCGAGGCAAGCAGGAACGGCAGGGTGGGCGCGAGGCCGCACATCCACGACGAGATCACGAACAGAATGATCGACGCCATGAACAGGCGCACCTGGCCGACACGTTCGGTAAGCCAGCCGGTCAGCGGCACGGAGATCGCATTCGCCACCGCGAACGACGTGATGACCCACGTGCCCTGGTCGGACGACACACCGAGATCGCCTGAGATAGACGGGATCGACACGTTTGCAATCGACGTGTCGAGCACGTTCATGAAAACGGCGAGCGACACCGCGATGGTGCCGATCACCAGCTGCGCGCCCTCGAGCGGCGGATGAGGGACTTGCGCCTGAGCCTGAGCCATTAATCAAAAAACCTTATATGAATCGTCGCGCCGCTTACATTAACTTCGCAGCGGGCTTCGCGGAGCCGGCTTGAGCTGATTTCTGCGAACCACCGTTCGGACCTGCATTCTCCGAAATGATGCGAGCAATTTCGGCGTCGGCCTGGTCGCCGTATTTTTCGAACACGTTGGTCTGATAGACCGTGTTCGGCGCGTTGCCGAGTTGACCGCCGTTGTCATCCTTGATGGTCACGTCGGCTTGCATCGACAGGCCAATGCGCAGCGGATGCTTTTCAAGTTCCTGCGGGTCGAGCGCGATCCGTACCGGCAGACGCTGGACCACCTTGATCCAGTTGCCGGTTGCGTTCTGCGCGGGCAGCAGCGAGAACGCCGAACCCGTACCCGCCGAGAAGCCGACCACCTTGCCGTGGAACACCACCGACGAGCCGTACACGTCGGCCGTCAGTTCGACCGGCTGGCCAATGCGCATGTGCTTCAGTTGCACTTCCTTGAAGTTCGCATCGACCCACACACCGCCCAGCGGCACGATAGCCATCAGCGGGGTGCCCGGCGAGACGCGCTGGCCGACCTGCACCGAGCGCTTCGCGACGTAGCCCGTGACCGGTGCCGGCAGGTTGTTACGCGCGTTGTTCAGGTATGCATCGCGGACCTTCGCGGCGGCGGCCTGCACATTGGGGTGATCCGCGATCGTGGTGTTGGCGGTCAATGCACGGTTCGACGCCAGTTGTTGCTGGGCGGCGTCGACCGAGGCTTGCGCGCTTTTCACGGCGTCGCGGGCATGCGAGATTTCTTCCAGCGACACGGCGCCCGTTTGCGCAACCGTCAGGCGGCGCTTCAGGTCGTCCTGCGCGCGCGATAGATCGGACTGACGCTGGGCAACTTGCGCCTGATACTGATTGTCGTCGGCGAACAGGCCGCGAACCTGGCGCACCGTCTGCGCGAGATTCGCTTCGGCTTGTTCGAGCGCGACGCGCGCGTCGGCCGGATCGAGTACGACGACCGGGTCGCCGGCCTTCACCGTTTGCGTGTCGTCTGCGTTCACGGCGACAACGGTGCCGGTGACTTGCGGCGTGATCTGTACGACGTTGCCGTTTACATACGCGTCGTCGGTGTCTTCATGAAAGCGTGCGTCGAGGAAGTAGTAAAGGCCGTAGGCGACCGCGGCGATCAGGATCACGATGACGAGCAGCGTCATCATGCGCTTGCGTTTGCCGTTGTTCGCCGGTTGTGCGGGGGCCGCGGGCTGCTGGGGGGTGCTCATTGATGTGCTCCGGTTTCTCTCAAACGTCGTCGTTTATTCGGATGTTCGTGCGGGCGTGGCTCGCGTCGATGTGGCTTCAGTTTGCAGCGGCGGTCGCGGCGGTGGCCGATGCCGCGGCGGCCGATGCCGGGGCATCGGTCGGCACCACGAGACCGGTCTGCGTTGCGTCGAAACCGCCGCCGAGCGCCTTGATGAGACCGATCTGCATGTCGCGGCGGCGCATCTTGAGGCCCGTCACCGTCTGTTCTGCGCTAAGGCGGTTCTGGTCGGCGGTCAGCACCTGCAACTGCGGCGACAAACCGGCCTTGTAGCGGATCACCGCCAACTGATAGGCCTTGGTCGACGCGTCGAGCGCGCGCTGTGCGTCGCCCGATTGCTGGTCGATCGAACGGATCGACGACACTTGCGTCGCGACGTCCGAGAGGGCACTGATCAGGGTCTGGTTGTAGTTCGCCACATCGAGGTCGAAGTCTGCGTAGCGGCCCTTCAACTGCGAGCGCAGTGCGCCGGCGTCGAAGATCGGCAGATGAATCGCCGGGCCGAGTTGCATCTGGCGACTGCCCGACTTAAGGAAACGGCCCCAGCCGAACGCATCGAAACCGACGCCGGCGGCGAGGTTGATGTCCGGGAAGAATTCCGCTTTCGCTTCCTTCACGTCATGCATCGCGGCTTCCACCTGCCAGCGTGCGGCGACGATATCCGCGCGGCGCGCCACGAGGTCGGCCGGCAGGTTGTCCGGCAGCGCTACCGCTTCGCCGCTGGTCAGGACCGGCTTGGCGATCTGCAGGCCGCGATCCGGACCCTTGCCGAGCAACGCGCCCAATTGATAGCGCACCACAGTGATCTGACCATCGAGATCCGTCAAATTCGACTGGCTGGTCGCGATGTTGCCGTTCGCGGTTTGCCGTTCGACGTTGGTATCGAGCCCGGCGGCCACGCGACCGTTGGTGATGCGGCCAATATCCTGGCGGTTGGCGATTTCGCGCGCGGCGATGTCGCGGTACGCATACAATTGCGCAAGCTGGTTGTAGGTGCTCGCCACGGATGCAGCGAGCGTCACGCGCGCCTGCTGCATGTCGGCTTCGGCCGCCTTTTCCTGCGACACGGCCTGGCCCAGACGCTGGCGGTTCTTGCCCCACAGGTCCAGATCCCACGACGCGCTCGCCAGCACGTTGTTCTCGCTATACCAGGTGCCGCCGTACGGAGGCGGGTAGAGCGCGTTTCCCGAGAACAGTTCGCGGGTCCATGAGTAGCTGCCGTTGACCTTCGGGTACAGCGCCGAGCGCGAGCTTTCAATGTATGACGAAGCCTTGGCGAGGCGCGCCTGAGCCTGCGCGATCGAGGGGCTACCTTCCAGCGCTTCTGCGATCAGCCTGGGCAACTGCGGGTCGCCGAACTGGTTGGCCCAGTCGAGCGACGGCCATTGGCCACCCTGGCCGGACAGGCTCTGGGTAGACTCGTACTGGGCCGGCGACGAGATCTGCTTGTCGCTCTTCATACCGAAGTAGTTCGCGCACCCCGTGAGGGCGAGCGCCGTCACCGCGGCGGCGACAGCGGCCCGGCTCGAAAGCGCGGGCGCGGACAGGGAAAGGGATTTCATCGCTCGACTCTTTGAGTGGAATGTAATGATGGACACTGCAAGCAATTTATTACGATTTGCTGTCAAAATTGCTTGTTGCATCACGGGTTAGTCCCGTTTGTTCACCGGAATTGACGAGTACACGACGCAGCATGCTTTTCAGAAAACCGACTTCCTCAGGGGTAAAACCACCCAGCAGGTTGCCCAGCACGCCGTTAAAAATCGCGGGCATTTTTGCCGCGATCGCGTGACCTTCCGGTGTCAGCGCGAGTCGCACGACCCGGCGGTCTTCGTTGCTGCGCACCCTCGTCAGCAGGCCGCGCTTTTCCAACCGGTCGACCAGACGCGTGACGGCGCTTGCGTCAATGCCGTATTCACGCGCCAGTTCAGCCGCCAGCAGGCATTTGCCGCTCGCTACCATGAACAGGATGCTGCCTTGCTGGCTGGTGATGCCCAGTTCAGCCATGCTGCGCTGCGTGACCAGGTTGGACATGGTCGACCTCACCCGCGAGATCAGATAGCCGACACTTTCGCCTAGCTGGTACTCGCTGATATCCGGCGTGGGGGTAGAGGACGGCTCCGTCATGATTCTCGTGCGAATGCAATGGTTGACTAGGCAGGATTATAGGGGGCGGTTGATTGACGCGGCAAGCGTTATTACAGCTTAGGCAAGGAACTTTTCCTGCTCAAGGCACAATGCGTGCGGGTTTGCCTAGGTTATTGCTGATGCAGAATGACCTTATTTCTTACACGTCGCTGCGAGGAAAACAGTGGGGCTATCAGGGAATACCAGAAAGCTTCATTTCGCCGTGCTATAATGTTGGGTTCCCAAAAGTGCGCTTTGGGCTTTGTTGGCTTCGTACACAATGCTGCTGCGGGCGCACTCAACTGTCTCCAGGTTCCTATGACTCGCGCCCTACGCAATATCGCCATCATCGCCCACGTCGACCACGGCAAGACCACGCTCGTCGATCAGCTCCTCCGCCAGACGGCCACGTTCCGCGACAACCAGCAGGTTGTCGAGCGCGTGATGGACTCGAACGACATCGAAAAGGAACGTGGCATCACGATTCTTTCGAAGAACTGCGCGGTCGAGTACGAAGGCACGCACATCAACATCGTCGACACGCCGGGCCACGCCGACTTCGGCGGTGAAGTGGAGCGCGTGCTGTCGATGGTCGACTCGGTGCTGCTGCTGGTCGATGCTGTCGAAGGCCCGATGCCGCAAACGCGCTTCGTGACCAAGAAGGCACTGGCGCTCGGTCTCAAGCCGATCGTCGTGATCAATAAGGTTGACCGGCCGGGCGCGCGGATCGACTGGGTGATCAACCAGACGTTCGATCTGTTCGACAAGCTGGGTGCAACTGACGAACAACTCGACTTCCCGATCGTCTACGCATCGGGTCTCAACGGCTATGCCGGCCTGACCCCGGATGTGCGTGAAGGCGACATGCGTCCGCTGTTCGACGCCGTGCTGGAACACGTTCCGGTCCGCCCGGCCGATCCGGAAGGTCCGCTGCAACTGCAGATCACGTCGCTCGACTACTCGTCGTACGTCGGCCGTATCGGCGTGGGCCGCATCACGCGCGGCCGTATCAAGCCGGGTATGGCAGTGGCCGTGCGTTCGGGTCCGGACGGTGCGATTCTGAACCGCAAGATCAACCAGGTGCTGTCGTTCAAGGGTCTTGAGCGCGTGCAGGTTGAGGCGGCTGAAGCGGGCGACATCGTGCTGATCAACGGTATCGAAGAAATCGGTATCGGTGTGACCATTTGCGCTCCGGAACAACCGGAAGCGCTGCCGATGATCACCGTCGACGAACCGACCCTGACGATGAACTTCCTCGTCAATTCGTCGCCGCTGGCCGGCCGCGAAGGCAAGTTCGTCACGAGCCGTCAGATCCGTGACCGCCTGATGAAGGAGCTGAACCACAACGTGGCGCTGCGCGTGAAAGAAACGGGCGACGAGACCACGTTCGAAGTGGCAGGCCGCGGCGAACTGCACCTGACCATTCTGGTCGAGAACATGCGCCGTGAAGGCTACGAACTGGCCGTGTCGCGTCCGCGCGTGGTGATGACGGAAGTCGACGGCGTGAAGCACGAGCCGTACGAAAACCTGACGGTCGACATGGAAGACGCTCACCAGGGCGGCGTGATGGAAGAGTTGGGTCGCCGCAAGGGTGAAATGCTCGACATGGCGTCGGACGGCCGTGGCCGTACGCGTCTCGAGTACCGTATTTCGGCGCGTGGCCTGATCGGTTTCCAGGGCGAGTTCTTGACGCTGACGCGCGGCACGGGCCTGATGAGCCACACGTTCGACTCGTATCAGCCGGTCAGGGAAGGCGGTGTCGGCGAGCGTCGTAACGGCGTGCTGATTTCGCAGGACGACGGCGCGGCAGTCGCGTACGCATTGTGGAAGCTGCAGGACCGCGGCCGTATGTTCGTATCGCCGGGCGAGCCGCTGTACGAAGGCATGATCATCGGCATTCACAGCCGTGACAACGACCTGGTCGTGAACCCGATCAAGGGTAAGCAATTGACCAACGTGCGTTCGTCGGGTACGGACGAAGCAGTGCGCCTCGTGCCGCCGATCCAGATGTCGCTGGAATACGCGGTCGAATTCATCGACGACGACGAACTGGTCGAAGTCACGCCGCAATCCATTCGTCTGCGCAAGCGTTACCTGAAGGAACACGAGCGCCGCAGCGCCAGCCGTAAGGGCGCAGTGGACTAAATCGGCACCGGGCCTTTAGCGGTGCGATGTCAGGCAAAAGCCACCTCTGGGTGGCTTTTGCCGTTTCTGGCCCCTCTGGCGTCGAGGGAGCGGTGGCCGGCAGTTTGCGCCGGCTACCTCAGACCGCCTGCAGCCGTTGGATGCAGTTGTTCTGCGGTTGGTGTTCCGTTTGTTCCCGTTTGTCCCCGTTTCTCGCAGAAGACTGTTGCGAGCGCTGGTAATGCCCCTGAAAGCCCGTCACGACGGGCTCGAGCGGCAATCCGTCTGCTATCTGCACTATCCGTTCTGTGATATGCTCCCCGGGTGCAAAGTTTTAGGTCCTTCCAAGCAAGACTTGATTCGCGCAATCCGCCAAACGGTCAGGCCGTGTCGCGGAAGGTTCTGTAACCCGCTATTTCTCGAGAAACTCGAAGAAAGGTGAGCGTAAAAATGATGAAGCAATTCCAGTCGAACTCCTATCTGTTCGGCGGCAATGCTCCGTACGTAGAAGAAATGTACGAAGCGTATCTCGACAATCCGGCGTCAGTGCCCGAGAACTGGCGCAGCTATTTCGACGCGTTGCAGAACGTCCCTGCATCGGATGGCAGCAATGCCAACGACGTGGCCCACGGCCCGATCGTCGAATCGTTTGCGCAACGAGCCAAGGCTAATGCCTTTATCCCGCGCGCGGCGGCCGGCGGCGAAGATCTCGCTACTTCCCGCAAGCAGGTCTATGTGCAGTCCCTCATCGGCGCATATCGCTTCCTCGGCTCGCAATGGGCCAATCTCGATCCCCTGAAGCGCCGCGAACGTCCCGCTATCCCCGAACTTGAACCCGCGTTCTACGACTTCACTGAAGCCGACATGGACCAGGAGTTCAGCGCAACGAATCTGTATTTCGGGTTCGAGCGTGCTTCGCTGCGCGAGATCGTCAAGGCCCTGCGTGACACGTACTGCGGCACGATCGGCGCCGAGTACATGTACATCAGCGATCCGGAACAGAAGCGCTGGTGGAAAGAGAAGCTCGAGTCGATCCGTTCGACGCCGAACTTCTCCAATGAAAAGAAGAAGCACATTCTGAATCGCCTGACGGCCTCTGAAGGCCTCGAGCGCTTCCTGCACACCAAGTACGTCGGCCAGAAACGCTTCTCGCTCGAAGGCGGCGAAAGCTTCATCGCGTCGATGGACGAAGTCGTGCGTCATGGCGGCGCCAACGGCGTGCAGGAAATCGTCATCGGCATGGCCCACCGTGGCCGTCTGAACGTGCTGGTCAATACGCTTGGCAAGATGCCGGCTGACCTGTTTGCCGAATTCGAAGGCAAGCACGTCGACGACCTGCCGGCCGGCGACGTGAAGTACCACAAGGGTTTCTCGTCGGACGTCTCGACCGAAGGCGGCCCGGTCCACCTGTCGCTCGCGTTCAACCCGTCGCACCTCGAAATCGTCAACCCGGTGGTCGAAGGTTCGGCGAAGGCGCGTATGGATCGTCGCGGCGACGACAGCGGCCTGCAAGTGCTGCCGGTGCAGATCCATGGCGACGCGGCCTTCGCAGGTCAGGGCGTCGTGATGGAAACGCTGAACCTCGCTCAAACGCGCGGTTACGGCACGCACGGCACGCTGCACATCGTCATCAACAACCAGATCGGCTTCACGACGTCGGACCCGCGCGACTCGCGCTCCACGTTGTACTGCTCGGACGTCGTCAAGATGATCGAAGCGCCGGTGTTGCACGTGAACGGTGACGATCCTGAAGCGGTCGTGCTGGCTACGCAACTGGCCATCGACTTCCGCATGCAGTTCCACAAGGACGTCGTCGTCGACATCGTCTGCTTCCGCAAGCTGGGTCACAACGAGCAGGACACGCCGGCTGTTACGCAGCCGCTGATGTACAAGACGATTGCGAAGCACCCGGGCACGCGCGCACTGTACGCTGAGAAGCTGGTCCAGCAAGGCGTCATCACCGCGGAAGAAGGCGACGAATTCGTCAAGGCCTACCGCAAGGCGATGGACGAAGGTCATCACACGGTCGACCCGGTGCTCTCGAACTACAAGAGCAAGTACGCGGTGGATTGGGTTCCGTTCCTGAACCGCAAGTGGACCGACGCAGCCGACACGGCAGTACCGCTCGCCGAGTTGAAGCGCCTTGCTGAGCGCATCACCACGATCCCGGAAAACTTCAAGGTTCACCCGCTGGTCGAGCGCGTCATCAACGACCGTCGCGCGATGGGCCGTGGTGAAGCGAAGCTCGACTGGGGCATGGGCGAACACCTGGCATTCGCGTCGCTGGTCGCGTCGGGCTACGCAGTGCGGCTGACCGGTCAGGACTCGGGCCGTGGCACGTTCACGCACCGTCACGCGGTGCTGCACGATCAGAACCGCGAGCGCTGGAACGACGGCACCTACGTGCCGCTGCAGAACGTCGCAGAAGGTCAGGCGAAGTTCAACGTGATCGACTCGGTGCTGTCGGAAGAAGCGGTGCTGGGCTTCGAATACGGTTACTCGACCGCTGAACCGAATACGTTCGTCGCGTGGGAAGCGCAGTTCGGCGACTTCGTGAACGGCGCGCAAGTCGTGATCGACCAGTTCATCTCGTCGGGCGAAGTGAAGTGGGGCCGCGTCTCGGGTCTCACGATGCTGCTGCCGCACGGCTATGAAGGTCAAGGTCCGGAGCACTCGTCGGCACGTATCGAGCGTTTCCTGCAACTGTGCGCAGACCACAACATGCAGGTCGTTCAGCCGACCACGCCGGCGCAGATTTTCCACCTGTTGCGCCGTCAGATGATCCGCCTGTTCAGGAAGCCGCTGATCGTCGCTACGCCGAAGTCGCTGCTGCGTCACAAGGAAGCCGTGTCGGATCTGTCCGAACTGGCGAAGGGTGCGTTCCAGCCGATCATTGGCGAAATCGACGAAGCGATCGAAGCGAAGAAGGTCAAGCGCGTGGTGGCCTGCTCGGGCCGCGTGTACTACGACCTGCTGGCGCATCGCCGTGAATCGAAGTCGAACGACGTCGCGATCATCCGTATCGAACAGCTCTATCCGTTCGCGCACAAGCAGTTCGAAGCGGAAATGAAGAAGTACGACAACGCGACCGAAGTGGTCTGGGTGCAGGACGAGCCGCAGAATCAAGGCCCGTGGTTCTACATCGAGCACCACCTGAAGGAAGGCATGAAGGAAGGGCAGAAGCTGGCATACAGCGGCCGTCCGGCTTCGGCCTCGCCGGCTGTCGGCTACTACGCGAAGCACTACGAGCAGCAGAAGGCGCTGATCGAAGGCGCTTTCGGCCGCCTCAAGAGCGCGTCGATCGCTAAATAAACACTAGAGCCGAACCGGGAAAGCGCAGGGCGCTTTCCCGTGCCGCGTCTGAAAGATCATTCGCGGCATTCGAGGTTCGCAGGCGGTCGTCGTTCACTGCGCCGTCACCCGATACGTATTCAGGATATTCATAATGGCTATTGTTGAAGTCAAGGTTCCCCAGCTTTCCGAGTCGGTCTCGGAAGCCACGATGCTGCAGTGGAAGAAGAAGCCCGGCGAGGCTGTTGCACAAGACGAAATTCTCATCGAAATCGAGACCGACAAGGTCGTGCTCGAAGTGCCGGCACCCTCCGCTGGCGTGCTCGCACAAGTGATCTCGAACGACGGCGACATCGTCGTCGCGGATCAGGTGATCGCCAAGATCGACACCGAAGGCACGGCAAGCGCCGCTGCTGTCGAAGCCGAAGTGAAGCCGGCACCCGTTGCCGCACCGGCACCGGCCGCTCAGGCCGCATCCGCAACGGGTACGAACACCGCTGCTTCGCCGGCTGCCGGCAAGCTGATGGCCGAGAAGGGTCTGGGCGCGGGCGACGTCGCCGGCACGGGCCGTGACGGCCGCATCACCAAGGGCGATGTGCTGACCGCGGGCGCTCCGGCTGCCAAGGCGGCACCGGCACCGGCTGCCGCACCGAAGGCTGCGAAGCCGTCGCTGCCGGACGTCAAGGCACCGGCCTCGGCCGACCAGTGGCTGAAGGACCGCCCGGAACAACGCGTGCCGATGTCGCGTCTGCGTGCGCGTATCGCCGAGCGTCTGCTCGAGTCGCAGCAAACCAACGCCATCCTCACCACGTTCAACGAAGTGAACATGGCGCCGGTGATGGATCTGCGCAACAAGTACAAAGACAAGTTCGAAAAGGAACATGGCGTGAAGCTGGGCTTCATGTCGTTCTTCGTGAAGGCGGCTGTTCACGCGCTGAAGAAATTCCCGCTCGTGAACGCGTCGATCGACGGTAACGACATCGTCTATCACGGCTACTTCGACATCGGTATCGCGGTTGGTTCGCCGCGTGGCCTGGTGGTGCCGATCCTGCGCAACGCAGATCAGCTGAGCCTCGCCGAAATCGAGAAGAAGATTGCTGAATTCGGCCAGAAGGCCAAAGACGGCAAGCTGTCGATCGAAGAAATGACCGGCGGTACGTTCTCGATCTCGAACGGTGGTGTGTTCGGCTCGATGCTGTCGACCCCGATTATCAACCCGCCGCAATCCGCCATTCTGGGCGTCCACGCCACGAAGGAACGCGCTGTGGTCGAAAACGGCCAGATCGTGATCCGCCCGATGAACTACCTGGCGCTGTCGTACGACCACCGGATCATCGACGGTCGCGAAGCGGTGCTGTCGCTGGTCGCGATGAAGGATGCGCTGGAAGACCCGGCGCGCCTGCTGCTCGACCTGTAAGCGCCGGTTAGGCCGGCGTCGGCTTGTGATCGCGCATGCCGACGCCATGTAAGCAGCACGTCTTTAGCATTCCGCAGTACTGAAACGACGCGCGCCACGAAGCGTGGCCGCGCGCTGTTCCGTCATCAAAAGGATTGTCATGTCCAAAGAATTTGACGTCGTCGTGATCGGCGCCGGCCCCGGCGGCTATATCGCCGCAATCCGCGCAGCGCAACTCGGCAAGACCGTCGCATGTATCGAACAGTGGAAGAACCCGGCCGGCACGCTGAAGCTCGGCGGCACGTGTCTGAACGTGGGTTGCATTCCGTCGAAGGCGCTGCTCGCGTCGTCGGAAGAATTTGAAAACGCGTCGCATCACCTGGCCGACCACGGCATTTCCGTGTCGGATGTGAAGGTCGATATCGCGAAGATGATGGCCCGTAAAGAAGGCATCGTCGAAAAGATGACCAAGGGCATCGAATTCCTGTTCCGCAAGAACAAGATCACGTGGCTCAAGGGCCACGGCAAGTTCACCGGCAAGACGGACGCCGGCGTGCAGATCGAAGTGAGCGGCGAAGGCGAAACCGAGGTGGTCACGGCAAAGAACGTGATCATCGCGACCGGCTCGAAGGCGCGTCACCTGCCGAACATTCCGGTCGACAACAAGATCGTCGCCGACAACGAAGGCGCACTGAGCTTCGAATCCACGCCGAAGAAACTCGCCGTGATCGGCGCGGGCGTGATCGGGCTGGAACTGGGTTCGGTGTGGCGTCGTCTGGGCGCGGAAGTCACCGTGCTCGAAGCGCTGCCGGAATTCCTCGGCGCGGCCGACCAGGCACTGGCTAAAGAAGCCGCCAAGCAGTTCAAGAAGCAAGGTCTGGACATCCAGGTCGGCGTGAAGGTCGGCGAAGTGAAGACCACCGACAAGAGCGTCACGATCGCCTACACAGACAAGGACGGCAACGCGCAAACGCTCGAAGCCGACCGCCTGATCGTGTCGATCGGCCGCGTGCCGAACACCGACAACCTCGGTCTCGAAGCCATCGGCCTGAAGGCGAACGAGCGTGGTTTCATCGACGTCGACGACCACTGCGCGACGGCAGTCCCGACCGTGTACGCGATCGGCGACGTGGTGCGTGGCCCGATGCTCGCGCACAAGGCTGAAGACGAAGGCGTGCTGGTTGCCGAAATCATCGACGGTCAGAAGCCGCATATCGATTACAACTGCATTCCGTGGGTGATCTACACCGAACCGGAAATCGCGTGGGTCGGCAAGACGGAGCAGCAACTGAAGGCCGAAGGCCGCGAAGTCAAGACGGGTCAGTTCCCGTTCATGGCGAACGGCCGTGCGCTGGGCATCAACAAGGCGGAGGGTTTCGTCAAGATGATCGCCGACGCTAAGACCGACGAACTGCTGGGCGTGCACATCATCTCGGCAAACGCATCGGATCTGATCGCGGAAGCCGTGGTGGCGATGGAATTCAAGGCGGCGTCGGAAGACATCGGCCGCATTTGCCATCCGCACCCGTCGTTGTCGGAAGTCATGCGTGAAGCGGCGCTCGCCGTGGACAAACGCGCGCTGAACATGTAATCACACGCACGCCTGACTGAACGCAATTCTGGCATCACCACAAAGGCGGGCGGGTTCACTCCCTCCCGCCTTTCTTTTTGCAGCAACACAATGAACGTCACCGAATACTACGAAAAAGAACTGCAGACGCGGGGTTACCAATCGGATCCGGCGCAACGCGCGGCGGTCGACCGTCTGCAGCGGTGTTATGACGAGTGGGTCGAGTACAAGTCGCGCCGCTCGAATGCGTTCAAGAAGCTGATCATCCACCCGGACTTGCCGCGCGGCGTGTACATGTGGGGCGGCGTAGGACGGGGCAAGAGCTTCCTGATGGACAGCTTCTACATGATCGTGCCGGTGCAGCGCAAAACGCGGCTGCATTTCCACGAATTCATGCGCGAGGTGCACCGCGAACTGGAAGACCTGAAAGGCACGGCCGATCCACTCGACGAACTCGCGCGCCGTATCGCCAAGCGCTACCGGTTGATCTGTTTCGACGAATTCCACGTGTCGGATATCGCCGACGCGATGATTCTGTACCGCTTGCTCGACAAACTGTTCGAGAACGGCGTGCAATTCGTGATGACGTCCAATTACGATCCGGACACGCTGTATCCGGACGGTCTGCATCGCGACCGTATGCTGCCGGCAATCGAACTGATCAAGTCGAAGCTCGACGTGATCAATGTCGACGCGGGCATAGACTACCGCCAGCGCACGCTGGCCCAGGTCGAGGTGTATCACACGCCGCTCGGCGCGGCCTCGGACAAAGCGTTGCGCGACGCATTCTCGCGTCTTGCAGCGGTGCCCGATGAGAGTCCTATCCTGCACATCGAAAAGCGCGAGCTGAAGGCGTTGCGGCGTGCTGATGGTGTTGTGTGGTTCGATTTCGCGACGTTGTGCGGCGGTCCGCGCTCGCAGAACGATTACCTGGAACTGGCGAGCCGTTTTCACGCTGTGATCCTGTCCGGCGTGCCGCAGATGTCGGCGCGCATGGCGTCGGAGGCACGCCGCTTCACCTGGTTGATCGATGTGTTCTATGACCATAAGGTCAAACTGTTGATGTCGGCAGCGGTGCCGCCCGATCAACTGTACGTCGACGGCCCGATGGCCAACGAATTCACACGCACGGTCTCGCGCATCGTTGAAATGCAGTCGAAAGAATATCTCGACGCGCCGCGCCGGCTCGTCGATACGTCGTTGACGTAAGCAGCCGCGTGACGCGGGTGTCGATGCTTTTGCGATAGATCACGGTCCGCTCACCGAACCGGCGGGGTCCGAAGGCGTATTTTCAAGATTCGGATTGGTCTTATGTTCCGTCCGCGGACGACTGGATATCTTCTTTGTCATGGTTCTAACAAAGGAGAAACCATGAATCCGCACCGTGATATCAATGATGAAGAATGGCAACGCATTGCACCGTTGCTCCCTGAGCTGCGTCCGCGCTCTGAACTGCGTGGCCGGCCGCTTGCCAACACGCGTTCGGTGCTCAACGGCGTGTTGTGGGTGATGTACAGTGGCGCGACCTGGTCCGCCATGCCGCGCAAATACCCGTCGTATCAAACCTGCCATCGCCGCTTCAAGGCGTGGTATGAATCCGGCGTACTCAAGCGCGTCATGGATCAGCTATTCGGCGCGGCGAGCGAAGAGCTCTGTAACCTCATGGAAGCGCGCATGCGCACGCATGTGAGCGCGGAACAGAAGAGTGTTGACGCAGAAAAGGTTCCGGCCACTGCGCCCACGGCGTATAGCCCGGTATCGGTCAAGCCGTTACCGTCTTCGCCGTTCGCGTATGCGTCGCCCTTCAAGCACGCTGCATGACCACCCCGACCAGCCAGACTCAAACAAAAAAACGGCCGGACGATTTCGATCGTCGGCCGTTTCTTCCGGTTCCATCCTGGCAGCAGTAGCGGCCTTGATGGAACGCCACATTCGCGCGTCAGGCATCGGGGCCTGAAGTACCCGCCTGCTATTACTATTGCTGGCGAATCCAGGTCTGCGAGCGACCCAGCAGCGAAACGCCGATGTAGCCACGCACGATCAGCTTGTTCCCACTGTCTTCCAGGTGCATCTTGCACTTGTAGACCTTGCCGTTTTCCGGGTCGAGAATCTGCCCGTGATCCCAGGCGTCGCCGTCCTTTTTCATGTCGTTGATAATCGTCATGCCGAGAATCAGCTGGTCCTTGCGCGTGTCCGTACATTCGGTGCAGCGGCGATCCGGTTGATCATTGGCATTGAGTCCCTTGATCACCTTGCCGCTCAGCGAGCCGCCGCTGTCCTGTGTAATTTGCACGAGCGCTTTGGGCTGGCCGGTGTGATCGTCGATGGTTTGCCACGTGCCGATTGGGGAATCGGTCTGCGCCATTGCCGTGACAGCGCTGGCGAGCAGTACGCCTGCGAGGGCGGCATGTTTGGCTGTGCGAAGCGCGATTGCGCGCGCGCGTTGAGCGAATTGCATCATTGTCTTCCTCCTTGATTAAAGACGGCGCGATCATGGTCGCGCGGCGTTATTAGCATCTCGGGCGGCCTTCTACTGCGGCCGCCGTGACGCCTCGTATGCCTTGTATTGCCCCTCAGGTTCAACTTCGGCTACATCGGTTTGCAATTCGCGGCCTGAGTGCCGCGAATTGCACATCCTCAGCGCAGAATACGTGAAAGTGCGCGCGCCGTTTGATAGTGGAACCTCTAATCAGGACGCGGCGCTTCTAAATATCAGTTCAGTTGATACGAGAATGTTGCGTTGATGCGCGGGCTGCGCGACGCGCTTTCCACCGGCGCGTCGCCGATCGGTTTGGCGACCGACAAATCCAGGCTGTAGTACTTCGCGTCCGAGATCCGGAAGCCGAACGCAATCGACGACAGCC
The DNA here is from genome assembly GCF_046026855.1 of Paraburkholderia sediminicola. Lineage (GTDB taxonomy): Bacteria > Pseudomonadota > Gammaproteobacteria > Burkholderiales > Burkholderiaceae > Paraburkholderia > Paraburkholderia sediminicola_A. The sequence continues at coordinate 67,065 of NZ_JAQQET010000017.1, forward strand.
TCGACGGCGACGGCGTCCCCGCATGCAGATACACGCGCGCCATGTCGAACGAGACATACGGTGTGAGGGTGCGCAGATAGGTGAAGCCCGGCGTAAACGCCCGGTTGACTTCGAACATCGCCCCCCAGCCCGAATCGCCCGACGCCTCGCCCGGTTGATAACCCTGCGCAAAACGTTGCGCGCCGAACGAGATCTGTTCCGAGGTCGGCAGTGAGACGGGGCTGTACTGGCCGGTCAACGAAACTGCGGTGCCGATCTTCAGCGGCCACTCGTTGGTTTGCGAAAAGCTTGCGCCGGTCCGCACGAAGTTGATCGATGCCGGATTCGTGACCGTCGTGCCGGGCACGTTCGAGTCGCCGGCTTTCGACGCGCCCAGGATATCGAATGCCTTTGCCACATTGATGCTCGCGCGGCGCACCTGACCTGGTTCCGCGCTGGCGTAGTCGGCCTGCAGTTGCATTACCCGCACCTGCGAGCGCAAGCCGATCTGCGCGCCGGTGTCCTGGTTGTTGTAGCGGTCTTCGTCGTGCGAGGCATAGACCGTGGCGGTGCCGATCAGGCTTCGCGTGTTGCTCAGCAGGATCGGATAGGTCAGTGAGCCACTGACCTTGTCGTTGATGACCGTGCGCGCGATGTAAGAGGGCAGGCCGGGATTGTCGGTCGGATTGCCGCGATAGTGCGACGCGTCGATCTTCCCGGTCAGTCCGTCGCTGCCGATCGGTACCGTAGCGTGCGCGGCGAGGTAGGTGACGTTGTCGCGTCCCTTCGGCAGCAAGGCCGACACGCTCAGTTGTTCGCCGAGCGCGGTCAGGCCGTTTTCCGTTGCGGTCAGCAGGCCTTGTACGCCAGGGTGATTGAAGTCAATACCCGTGCTGACGTCGAACCGTTTGCGCTCCACGTTCAGCTCGAGTGTGGTGGCGCCGTCGGTGTTCTGCGGCGGCGCCGCGTTGGCCGCGACCTTCACGCCGGGTAACAGACCCAGCAAGTTGATGTAGCGCTCGAAGGTGGCGCGCCGCAACGGGCGGTCGGCGACGATGTGGTCGGCGATCGCGCGGATCTTGTTTTCGAGCACGCCCGGCTCGCCGGTCACCTTGACCGCGGACACGTAACCTTCCACCACCGTCACGCGTACTACGCCGCCCTCGAATGTCTGTGCGGGAATGAATGCAAACGAGAGCGCAAAGCCGCGGTCCTGATACAGCTTCGTCACGCCGTTGGCGACCTGAATCAGGTCGCCGATGGTGGTGTCTTTGCCGACAAGCGGTGTGAAGCGCTGCGCGACTTCGTCGAACGGAATGGACTTCACGCCCTCGACCTGAATCTTTGAAGGAGTCAGGTGGCGGGCGAGCAGTTCCTGAAGTTGGGGAGCTTGCGGCGTGACCTGCAGGGTCACGTTCGGGCCCTTATCGGGCGCCTTGATTTGCGGCAGCGAATCCATCGGGTTGCCGCCGACCACTGGCCGTGACTGCGCTTGTGCTTCTACCTGCATCGCGCTTGCTGCGATTGCAGCGAGCAGTAGGGTCCATTTACTACCGTACCCGAGTTTCATCGGATTTTCCTCGTATGCCGTTCTGTCTTGCGGACGCGCCGCCTGGCCGGGCTGGTCGCGATCGCTTATGTGTGGCTCGACGCATACTGCCATGCTTGTATGTATTACGTCACGTGCTCCGTTGGGCTTGAGCATCGATTGCAAAAGCGCGGAGCACGTGCTGAAGCGGACTGCTTATGCGTACTGCGTAACTGAACGTCTGATGAGGCGCCTTATGCGCGCCGCATCGACGGCGGGTTATGTGGACTACTTATGGCTCACCGGCACCAGGCCGCCGAGGAGCGTCGTCAAGCCGCCGGTCGCACTGCTCGAGCTGCTCGTCGAACCGGCCACCGAGGTGAGCGTACCGGTCAACTGGCCAACGAGGGCCGTTACCGGGGCGAGCGGGCCACTGCTGCTACTGCCCGATGTGCTGCTGGTGACGACAGTGAGCACGCTGGTCAGCGTCGACAGCGGATTCGATGTGCTACCCGTGCCGCCTAACGTCGAGGTCAGCGAACTCAAGGGCGTGCCACCGAGTACTGAGGTCAGCGAACTCAGCGGCGAGCCACCCGAAGTCAGCGAACTCAAGGGCGTGCCGCTCAGCGCCGAGGTCAGACCGGACAGCGGCGTGCCGCCGAGCAGCGTCGACAGCGAGCCGAGCGGGTTGCTGCCGAGCCCGAGACTCGCGAGCGTGCTTTGCAGCGGGCCGAACGGGCTGCCGTTGGCAGGTGGCCCATTGACGACGGCCACGTTCGTGCTGCCGACGAGGCTCGTAATCAGGCCGGGAATCGGATTCGCGCCATTCGGGCCATTCGGATTGACGAGGCCGCCGGCGTTCGTCACCGTGTTGCCGAGCGAGCCGACCAGCGTGCCGAGATCGGCGCCGAGCGGGTTCTTCGTTGCCGCGCCGACTTGCGCGCTGGTCGAGCTCAACGTGCCGCCGATTTGCGCGAGCAGGCCGCCTACTGGTGCGCCGAGACCGGTCTGCGTGCCCACCGTCTGCGTCACGAGTCCGACCGTCTGCACGATCGGCGTGATCGCGGTGCTGATCGGCTGGGTGATCTGTTGCACCGGCACGGAGGCCAGCGAATTGCCGAGCGTTACGCCGCCGGCATTCAGTGCGCCGGCAGTCGTCGAGAGGACGGTTGCAAGCGGTGTGGTGAGCGGTGACAGCGGCGCGAGATTGCCGGTGCCGAGGCCGCCGACCGCGGTGCTCAGACCTTGCACGACACCGCTCGTCGAGCTGACCACTGAGCCGAGTCCGGCGACGGTGGTGCCGACGGGATTGGACGTCGTGCCGATCTGCCCGACGCCGCCGCTCACTGCGTTGGCAAGCGAGTTCAGCGTGCTGCTCGTGCTCGATACCGCGTTGCCGAGACCTTGTGTGACTTGCGGACTGAGACCCGGGATCGTCTGCGAGGCGATCGTGTTGCCGAGGTCGCTCGTGGTCTTCGCGGCGGCGGTGACAACGCCGGAGGTGCCCGACGTCGTGGTGGTGGTCGGGCCGCCGCTGGTCGAACCTCCGCCACCGGCGCTACCGCTGCCGGATGACGCGCTCGGTGGCGCAGTGACGCCGCTGCCGCCACACGCCGCGAGCAAGCCGGCGACCGTTACGGCGATCAGCGGTGCGCGCAACGACGACACGGTCGCGCACGCCGCATGGAGAGTAAAAAAACGTTGTGTGGACATGTGTGCTCCTCAGTGTCTTCTAAATGTCGTGTGCGTTGTTTCCGTGCGCCGGTGCTACGGGTGTCTGAGCGGCGCGGCTCAGTTCAGTCAGGTCCGGCGGGGCCCGGGGGCGGCTGGTGGGCCGCACTCCGGGTTTCCGGGCGCCGGGTTTTCGGACGCCGGGTTGCCGGTTACTGCACTTCTTTCGATAACTTCAACTGCATTCCTTACTTCTTCGTCAAACCGCCGAGCAGGCCGCCGACGAGCGACGTCACCGGGGCGAGCAGGTTGCTGCCCGTTCCCTTGCCGCTGGTGCTCGACAGAGACAGGCCAGTGGTCGTGTTGGTGGAGGCGGTGGTGGTCGTCGTGGTCGTCGTTGTCGTGACGCCGCCGAGCGCGCCGGTAACGCTCGACAACAAGCCGGTGACCGGGGCGAGCGGGCCGCTGCTACCGCCGCTCGCGCTGCTCAGGCCGCTCGTCACGCTCGAAAGCAGGCCGGTGACAGGCGCCAGCGGGCTGCCGCTCGAGGCGCCGCCGAGGCCGCCCGTTACGCTGCCGAGTACGCTGGTGAGCGGAGCAAGCGGGTTGGTGCTGGTGCCGGTGCCGCCAGTCAAGCCACCGAGTACGCTGGTGAGCGGAGCGAGCGGGTTGGTGCTGGTGCCCGTGCCGCCGGTCAAGCCGCCGAGTAAGCTGGTGAGCGGAGCGAGCGGGTTGGTGCCGCTGCTGCTCGTGCCGCCGGTCAAGCCACCGAGTACGCTGGTGAGTGGAGCAAGCGGGTTGGTGCTGGTGCCGGTGCCACCGGCCAGGCCGCCGAGCAGGCTGGTGAGCGGAGCGAGCGGATTGCCGCTGGTGCTGCCGGTGAGCAGGCCGCCTACTGATGCGACCGTGGTGCCCGTATCCGTGACCGTATTGCCAAGAGCGGCCGTGATCGGATTGCCGCCGGTTGCGCTGATCAGCGTGCCGGCCTTACCGAGGCCGCCGCCGAGGGTCGTGAGCAGGTTGTTCAGCGGTGCGCCGAGGCCGGTGGTGTTGCCGACCGTTTGCGTGGTCGCTACGACCATCGACGTAATTGGCGTGATCGCGGTGCTGAGCGTTTGCGTGACTTGCTGAACCGGACCCGTTGAGAGCACGGTGGTGAGCGTGGCGCCGCCGTTGGTCACTGCGCCACCGAGCGTATCGACGACACCGCCGAGCGGTGTGGTGATGGCTGCCAACGGTGCGAGCGGGCCGGTGCCGAGACTCGTCACCAGGTTGCCTGCATCCGTCACTGCGCCGCCGACATGACCGACCACGCCACCGAGGCTCGAGACCGTTGTGCCGACTGCGTTGCTGCCGGTGCCGAGTTGGCCGAGCCCTTGCGACACGCCGCTGCCGAGCGTCGTGACCGCCGCGCCGACTTGCTGCACGATGCCGCCGGCAGCCTGGGTGGTTTGCGAGCTGACGCCTGGCAGCGATTGCGAACCGATCACGCTACCGATACCCGAGACCGTCGAGCCGAGATCGCCGACCACGCCACCGGTGTTGCCGACGACTGTGCCGAGCGCATTCGAGACTGGGGTTGTACCGGTGCCGGAGGTTCCCGTACCCGACGTTCCTGTACCCGACGTTCCGGTACCCGACGTTCCAGTACCGGAAGTGCCGGTGCCAGAAGTGCCCGTGCCGGAACCGCCTGAGCCCATCGAACCGCTGCCGCTGCTGCCGCCGCCGGTGGAAAGTGAGCCGCCGGCGGAGCCGCTACCGCTGCTGCCGGTGCCGGAACTGAGGCTTCCGGAGCCTCCGCAAGCGCCAAGAGAAAGCATCGCTGCCACGCCGGCAGCAATCAGGGTTGTTCGTACTGTAGTGTTGGCCGTTTGAATGTTCATGTCGCCCTCGCATCGCATGTGTTTTTGGGTGTTGCTGCGTGCCTATCTCTGCACGAGCCGTGCCATTTCGACTGAGCAATGCGGATTATTTTTATGTTGAAGAGCGTGAAGCCATATGTGATATGGCTTTGAGAGGAATTGATGGAGTGTCTGCTAACCCAGATATACCGCGAGTAATTGACTTTGCTAAACGTTTGCGAGGGTTTCGTAACGTAACGAGCCGGGCGCGCCGTTACGAAACACGACGTAACGCAAGCGCAACGAGAGGGTTCCAGACGCTTGAAACGTTCTGTTCAAACAAATAATTAGTGCAGCGAATCTAACTCATGGTTATTCCTATGTGCTGCAACGCACGAACTGCCGTTAACCTGAGTACGCTGCTAAAACGCATATGGTGTGGGCTCAGGGAAGCGGACAATTGCTTAAATATGATTGTTCAGCTATAAAACCCAAAAGCATCATGGATTGACGAGGGAGGTGGGTTATCGAACAGAAAGCTCATAGACATCTGTTTTATTGAAGCCGGCTGCAAGGCGGTGCTTCTGCAGTGCAACACGCAGGGCCAGGAATGAGAGACCAATGGTCCGCAGCACTGAAGACTCCGCCATCCGAGGCAGCACGTAAACAAACGAAATAAATGAAAGTCCGAGGGTAAAAATGAAAAAATTCACACAACGCTTCCTGAGAGATAACAAAGGCGTTACGGCCATCGAGTATGGGCTCATCGCGGGGCTTCTGGCGGTGGTCATTGCAACGTCGGTTACTGGGGTCGGCAAACAGTTAAGCGCCGTATTCGACGCGGTCACCAGTTCGATCACCACCACTGCGGTGCCCAAGGCTAGCTGATAACGCGGCAGCCCGTCACGGGCATACAGGCATCACATCCTGAGGATCTCTTGATTCTGATGGCAGTCATTCTGTCTCCTGATCAAGTTGTCTAACTGGAGTATGACGGCGGATACGGACTGCAATTGCAGGCCGTATCGGTTTGTCACGCCTGTCGAGTGCGACATGAAATTGCTGACCGCGTTTCTCTTATTTATCGCTTGGGCCACGGCAGTCACGGTATGTGATTGCCGCGCCCGGCGTATTCCCAATGCGCTTGTTATTGCTGGTCTCGTTGCGGCATTGAGCTGTGCGCTCCTATTGCAAGCGCCATTCGGTGTGTCGGTAACGCAGGCAATGATCGGCATGGCTGTAGGGCTCGTCGCGCTGATGCCATTTTTCGCGTTAAACATGATGGGCGCGGCCGACGTCAAGGTATTCGCCGTGCTCGGCGCATGGTGTGGAATGCATCCGTTATTGGGGCTTTGGATGATCGCAAGCGTTGCCGCCGGTTTGCATGCTCTCTGGCTGTTGATCAGATCGCGCACGCCATTGGCCGCGCTCCGCAGGGGCTCAGCGCCCACGTTCGAAGTTGCCGGCAGACGTGCCACGCCATATGCCGCCTGTCTGTGCGTTCCCGCGATGATCGCGCTGACGATGGGCCTATTCGCGGAGCATATTCAATGAACGCATGCGTCAAAGCCATGGGGAAACCAGTGAAGCCGGGTCGCTCGCGCCGGCAACGCGGCAGTACCGCTATCGAATTCGCGATGGTCTTCCCGCTGTTTTTTGTCGTGCTGTACGGGATCATCACGTTCAGCATGATTTTTGTTGCACAGCAGAACCTGACGCTTTTGGCCGAAGAGGGTGCACGAGCGGCACTCACGTACCAGATAAGCGACAACCCGACCGATGCGCTCGCTGCACGCGTCAACGCCGTATGCCCAACGGTATACGGCATGTTGACGCCGATGTTGACGCCAATAGCGGCCACGGGGGGGTGCAATGCGACGGCTGCCGCCTGCAACTCCGGGATGCAGTGTGTGAATGTCGTTCTCACGTACTCCTATGTGGACCACCCGCTGGTCCCATCGTTGCCGTTGTTGGGCGACGTTCTCCCCAAGACACTCACAAGCAGTGCGACGATACAACTCAACCCGGTGAACTTACTGTGATTGACGATTCATCATGCCTAATCTGACCAAGATCGCCGCCGGGGCATTAATAGCCGTCGCCGCGCTGCTCGGTGTTTTTGCGTGGACACTCGCGCGCCGGCCCGCGCAGGCGCCTGTCGTTGTCACGCCTGCTGCCCAGGCCACCTATCCCGTGGTGGTGACCACACGTGACCTGCCCGCGGGCAAACCGATCACGGCCGATGCATTGCGCGTGCAATCGTTGCCGATCAATCCGAACGGCGCATTCACCGATCCTTCACTTCTTGTGGGCCGCGTGCCCAACGCGGACCTCGGTGCGCAATCGCCCGTTCTCGAAGCCCAATTGTCGTCGGGGATTGCCGAGCGGATCGAACCGGGCGAGCGGGCCGTTGCCGTCCGTGTCGAAGAAGGCAATGCGGTTGGCAACCGTCTGCGGCCCGGCAACCTTGTCGATGTGTTCTTTACGCTCAAGCGTGACGGCGCCATGGGCACAGGCGAGATCGATCAGTCGCAGGCGCGGCTCCTGATGTCGAAGGTACGGGTACTGGCTTTCGGCAACGCGACGGCCGGTAATGACACGTCGGGCGATCCGAACGGCATGGTCCGCACCGCGGTACTCGCTGTGCCCGTTGCCGACGTTGACCGGCTGACTCTTGCCGAAACCTCCGGGCGCCTGGTGTTTGCGTTACGCAATCCGCGCGATCCCGAGGTGGTCGACGAGAGCGTCTTTGCGGCCGTGCCTGGCGTGCTGAAAATCACGGCACGCGCGAATGATGCCGATTCATTGAAGGATTCCACACGTGCAGCAGCGGGGGTCGCGCTCGACGCACTTTCGGGCAGTACCGGCGCGGCCGGCAAGCCGCGTCCGTCATTCGCGCCGCGCGTCGGAGCACCGGCGGTACGTACGGCGGGCAACACAAATAGCGGCATTGAAGTCATACGGGGTGGGCGCGCTGAAACGGTCGCCCAATAGATGGTTCAGGGAGCGGGCGGCCACGCGCGTCCATAAGAATATGAAAAATCGGATTGATGCATTCGGGTTGGCTGCAATGTTGTGCACCGCGTCTTTTGTCGCGTCGCCAGCGAGTGCAGCGTCGGGCAGCCCGCAGACGGTTGATATCACGGTCGGCGCCCAGCAGCCGCTGGCGCGCGGCCACACGCTGCGCCGGGTGGCCATTGGCGACCCGAGTGTGGCGGATGTGCTGATCATCAAGGGCGACAAGACGGGCGGCGTGCTGTTGATCGGCAAGTCACCTGGTACCACGAATCTGATGCTGTGGGAGCGCGGCAGCGATGCGCCAATGTCCTATACCGTCAACGTAACCACCATCGCGTCGCGCGCACTGCTCGCTCCAGACACGCCCGAGGTTCGCGTGCTGGGCGACACGGCGCTGATCACAGGCTCGACCGCGACGATGGAGAAGCATCAGCGCGCGGTCGCCGCCGCTGAGATCGAGGCAAGCCGGCGCGCGTCGCGCGGCTCCACTGGCACCGGTAGCGCTGCGGCAGGCGAAGGCGGCGCCCGAGGCAACGGTAGCAGTGGCGGGAATTCGTCGGCTGCATCGGGCGGGGCCGATGCGATCTACGATACCTCGACCGTCAACATGCGTTCGGTTGTGCAGGTCGATGTGCGCGTCGTCGAGTTCAGCCGTTCCGTACTTAAGCAGGTGGGCTTGAATATCCTCAAGCAGAACAACGGATTCACGTTCGGATCCTTCTCGCCATCGGCCCTGACGTCGGCGACGGGCGGCTCGTCGCCGAGCTTCAACTCGATTGCGCCGATTTCGTCGGCGTTCAATCTGGTTTTCAATTCGGCTACCCATGGTCTGTTTGCCGACCTGAGTTTGATGGAATCGAACAACCTCGCGCGCGTTCTGGCCGAGCCGACTCTTGTGGCGCTATCGGGGCAAAGCGCGAGCTTTCTTGCCGGTGGTGAGATTCCTGTGCCGATTCCGCAAGGTCTCGGTACCACGTCGATCGAATACAAACCTTATGGCGTTGGCCTGACCTTGACGCCGACAGTGCTGAGCCCGCAACGCATCGCGCTGAAAGTCGCGCCCGAAGCGAGTCAGCTGGACTTTTCGAATGCGGTCACGATCAGTGGCGTGTCGGTGCCCGCGATCACCACGCGTCGCGCTGACACGACAGTGGAACTGGGTGACGGAGAAAGCTTCGTGATCGGCGGACTGATCGATCGGGAGACGATCTCGAACGTAGCGAAGGTGCCGCTGCTCGGCGACCTGCCGATCATTGGCGCGTTCTTCAAGCAGATGAACTACCAGCAGAACGACAAGGAACTCGTCATCATCGTGACGCCGCATCTGGTTGCTCCGCTCGCCAAAGGTGCGAAGTTGCCCTCGACGCCGGGCGAGCAGTCCGAGCAGCGCAATGGTCCGGTGTGGCGTTCGTTTCTGGGCGGCGTGGCGGCACGCGATGCGGTGCCGGGATTTTCCAAATGAGCCGGTGCGTGCGAGCGGTGCGAGTGTCATCTCGCTCACGCCGGCAGATAGGTATGGCGGCCGGCACGTACGGGCGGCCTGCATGCAGCGGTGTGCAATATAAGGCGGCGGCTTTGCGGCCGATGCCGCAAGGGTGTGTGCAACATGAACGCGAGAACGCATTCATTGACTGAACGGGCTATCGCCGATTATTTCGTGTTCGCGTCGCTGGACGACGAGCATGTGCATTGGCTCGCCGAAACCTTGATCGGTGCCGGAGCGGTGGAAGCCGCGACGCTCGATCCGGGGATGCTCACGCAACGGATCGGCACGCTGAATCCGTCACTCGTGTACATCGATTTTTCGGGCGGCCGCGCGGCGGCGGCAAGTGCTGCCGCGAGCGCGGTGCGCACCGTTTATCCCGGGCTGCAGATCATCGCGATCGGTTCGCTCGCCGAGCCGGAAAGCGCACTCGCTGCGTTGCGGGCCGGCGTCAGGGATTTCATCGATCTGTCCGCGCCGGCTGCCGACGCGCTGCGCATTACGCGCCAGGTGATCGACAACCTCGTCGAGCCGGTGAGTCGGCATGGCCAGGTCACGGCATTGCTCGGTGCGCGGATCGGCATGGGCGTGAGCACGCTCGCCGCGAATCTTGCCGTCATGCTGCAGCGGCGTGATGTTGCGCACGGCCGGCAGGCGGCGCTGCTTGATCTCGGTTTGCCTGCCGGCGATGGCTCACTGCTGCTCAACACCCGCAGCGAATTCAATTTCGTCGATGCAGTACGCAATCTGCGCCGCTTCGATCAGACGTTCGTGCATACGGCGTTGTCGCACCATACGAGTGGCCTCGCGTTGACTGCGCTGCCGCCGAATCTTGCGGAGATGCGCGAGGTGTCGTATTCGTCGTCGATCGGCCTGCTGAACCGGCTGCGAGCGTTCTTTGACCAGCAGATTATCGATCTCGGCGGCTTTACGAACAACGAATTCATCGCGCAGGTCGTGCAGTCCGCCGATGACACGTGGCTCGTCTGCGATCAAGGTGTAGCGTCGATCGTGTCAGCGGTTGGCGTACTCGATGCGCTGCGTGAGCAGGGTGTCAATACAGACAACATCCGCCTCATCGTCAACAAGTTCGAACCCGATCTGGGGCTGGCTGCCGCGCAGATCGCACAGCGTCTGGACATTGCGCTGCTGACCACGCTGCCGGAACGGCGCGTGCCGCTTGGCCAGGCGGCCAACCAGGGGCATCTCCTCGCCGAGACGTCGGCGCGCGATCCGTATGTACGTGCACTCGAACCGCTGATTGAGCAACTGGGCGGCGCCGCACGCGTGAGCGCCCCGGCCGGCAAAGCCGCACTCGTTGCGCTCAGGCGCTTTATTCCAACCTCTAACAAGCGGTCATAGACGATGGCAAGAGACATCGAATTTGCCGACGACGCACCTTCGTTTGCACATAGTCAGCAGTTCCAGGACATCAAGAACGCCGCGCATGAACATCTGCTGACGCGTATCGAGGAGCTTGGCTCGGAGTTCGGCCGCTGGTCGCGCAACGCGATCAACCAGTTCGTCGATCTGGAAATGGACAGCTTCGTACGGCTGCGTCGGATCCCGATCAATGAAAGCGAGGTGCGGGCGATCGCCGAGGCGCTGACTAAGGAACTCGCGGGCTTCGGTCCGATCGAGGACCTGCTCAACGATCCCGCCGTCGAAGACATTCTGATCAACGGCTACAACGACGTGTATGTGTCGCGGCACGGCATCCTGACAAAGATCCAGGTGCGCTTTGCCGACAACGCGCATCTGTTGCGCATCGTGCGGCGTATTCTTGCGCCGATCGGCCGGCGTCTCGACGAATCGAACCCGATGGTCGATGCGCGGCTGCCGAACGGCGGCCGTGTGAATGTGGTGATCGAGCCGCTGTCGATCGATGGCCCGATCGTGTCGATACGCAAATTCCGCAAGGATCCGCTGCGTCCCGACGATCTGCTTGGCAACGGCACGTACAGCGCCGAAATCGGCGCGCTGCTTGAAGCGGCGGTGGCCGCGCGCTGCAACGTGCTGGTGGCGGGCGGCACGAGCTCTGGCAAGACCTCGCTTCTGAATGCGCTGGCGTTTCATATCCCGGAGCCGGAACGTGTCGTCACGATCGAAGATACGGCCGAACTGTCGCTGAATCACCCGCACGTGGTTCGGCTCGAAAGCCGACCGGGTGGCTTCGACGGGGCGGGCGTCGTGACGATCCGCGACCTGTTGCGCAATACGCTGCGGATGCGGCCGGACCGCATCATCGTCGGCGAAGTGCGCGGCGGTGAGGTGCTCGAAATGCTGCAGGCGATGAACACCGGCCATGACGGCTCGATGGGCACTGTCCACGCGAGCTCGCCGCGCGAATGCCTGTACCGGCTCGAAATGCTGGCCGGCTTCGCGGGCTTTCAGGGTACCGAATCGAGTCTGCGCCGGCAGATCGCCAACGCGATCGATTTCATCGTGCAGATCGGGCGTCTCTCGAACGGCAAGCGGCGCATTCTCTCTATCACCGAAGTAACCGGCCTGTCAGACAACATCATCGCCACGCAGGAACTGTATCGCTACGAGCCGGTGATGACCCAGAACGGCGAGGAGCGCGACCAGTGGGTGTCACTTGGCATTCATCCGCATTCGCCGAAGCTTTTGCGCTTTCGTCAGGCGTTGAGCGGCCCAGGCGATGACCGCGGATTCGGGGGCGGCTTCGGCAGCGGCGGTGGCTTCAATGTCTAACGGAGGTGTCCATGTCTAGCGTGCCGCTGATCGTTGCCGCCCTCGCGCTGCTGTGTGCGGCGGGCGCGCTGCTGGTCTTGCAGCGTGGCGCACGACGCAGCGGACAGGTCAGTGCCGAACGCTTCATCGACAGCCGCATGGCGCCGGCAACGCCAGGCGCGCCGCTGCCGGCGAACGCACAGGCGGCGCGTGTTTCGCGCTCGGCGCCGCAAGCGCCACAGGCGGGGGCGAGCCTCGGTGCGCGCTTGCACTATCTGAAAGCGCGGCTGCGTTTTGCGCTCGGCAACCTGCTGAACCGCGCGGGTCTCGCAAACGCACGCGGGTCACTTTATCTGATCGCTGCACTCGTGGTGTCCTTGCTGTGTTTTGCCGTCAGCCGGGGCGGTCTTCTGGCAGCTGGCGGCACGTTGTGCGCATGCGTGGTGTTCGTCTATTTTGTGCTGTCGATGCGTGCGCAAAAGCGCCGCCAGCAGATCGTGCGACAAGTGCCGTTGTTTCTCGACGGCATCGTGCGTCTGATCACGCTCGGCAATAGTGTGCCGGCTGCTTTTCAGGCGTCGTTGCAAACCACCGAGGCACCGTTGCGCGAATGCCTCGACCAGGTATCCCGGATGCTGCGTACCGGCGTCGAGATCGACCGCGCGCTGTCGCATGTCTCCGTGTTATACGGCGTCAACGAGCTCGAGTTGGTGGGTGCGGTGCTGCGGCTGTCCGTCAAATACGGCGGGCGCGCCGACGTGATGCTCGACCGGATGTCGTCGTTCATGCGCGATCTCGAACAGGCTGAACGTGAGTTGGTTGCGATGTCCGCAGAAACAAGACTGTCGTCGTGGGTACTGGGTCTGTTGCCGGCCGGTATCGCGGGCTTCCTGATTGTGTCGAATCCGAGCTATTTTGGGTCGATGTGGTATGACCCGACCGGCCGGCTATTGGTTTATCTGGCATTCGCGCTGCAGATGATGGGCGCCTATTTTCTGTACCGGCTTGCCCGGCTGCGGAGCTGAGCATGCATCCCGATCATCTCTTGGCCCTTGCGCTCGCGCTTGCCGCGCTCGCCGCGCTCCTGATCGGCGCGCTGTTGATCGCGCGCCTCGCGGCCGCCCGGCGCAGCGAACGCACTCTCGCACACGCGCTCGACGAACGCGCACTGCAAAGCGCGGCGCTCACGGCTACCGCAGCGGCAGCGAGCCAGACGGATGTCGCGCAGGCCGGGCAGCCTGCAGTGAGGCCGGCGCGTCCGAAAAACTCGAAAGCGCTACTCGAACACTTCGCTCACGCGGGTATTCGCTGGCTCGATACGCCGTTTGGCCACCAGATCGTTGCCGAGGAAGATCGCCGGCTGCTCGAGCAATGCGGCTTTGTCGATGCCCGCACGCGCGGACTTTTTCTGATCGCGCGACTTGGCGGTGCGCTGGTTCTTTGCCTGTTGGCCGTGCTGCTGGCAAGCGACTATGTGAAAGGCCCGCGCTACATGGGGCTCGTGATCGCCGCGCTGATTGTCGGGTTCATGTTGCCGAAGGTGTTGCTGTCGCGCCGGGCGGCGGCGCGTCGCAACGGCGTGGTCGATGAACTGCCAATGCTGGTCGATCTGCTGCGGCTGCTGCAGGGTGTCGGCCTGTCGCTCGACCAGAGTCTGCAGGTGATGGTGAGCGATTTTCGCGGCGTGCTACCGGTGCTGTCGAGTGAGCTTGAAACTGCACAGCGTCAGTTCGCGACGGGTCGCACCCGAGAGCAATCGCTAAACCGGCTGGCCTCCAGCTATAGCAACGAGGATCTGCGGGCAGTGGTGCGTTTGCTGGTCCAGGTGGACCGCCACGGCGGCGCCGTGCAGGAACCGCTCAAGCAGTTTGGTGACCGGCTGCGAGAAACGCGACGTGCGGCACTGCGCGAACGGATCGGCCGGCTCACCGTAAAAATGACGGGCGTAATGATTCTGACGCTACTGCCGGCGTTGATGATCGTGACGGCGGGTCCGGGCGTGCTGTCGGTTTTGCACTCGCTCGAATCGGCACGGCGATGAGGAGTGGAATATGAAATACCACCTGACAGCAGGTCAACGGATGCAATGTCGGCAAGGCGGACGGTGGGCGCTCGCGCTGGCTGTGATTGCGTTACTCGGTGCATGTGCGTCGAAAGAGTCGGGCTATGGGGTCGGGCCACAGGCGGAGCGTCAGGCGATGATTCAGCAGGCTAATCGCGATCCCGCGCCGGACACTCCGGGCATGTATCTCGGGCTCATCGACAAGATGCAATCGCAGGGGCTGTACTACGCTTCGCTTGCACATATCGATGCTTACGAAAAACAATATAGCGTGACGCCCGACACGATCCTGCTGCGCGCGGATGCGCTGCGGATGACCGATCAGCCGGCCGCAGCGAGCGACGCCTACGCCAAGCTGCTGCAAACGCCGCTGGCGGCACGCGGTCACTGGGGCATCGGCTTGATCGCGGGTGAGCAGGGCGATTTCGGCCGCGCCGCGCAGGAATTGCAGCAGGCCGTGCAGCTCACGCCGACCGACGCAGGCATGCTGTCGGATCTCGGGTATGCACGGTTGCGCGGCGGCGACGTGGAAGGCGCGCGGGTGCCGCTGATGAAAGCGGCGGAACTGGATCAGCAAAGCCGCAAGATCTCGAGCAACGTCATCTTGCTGATGCTGGTGGACGGCCATGCAGCGGACGCGAAAGCGGCGATGGCTCAACTTGACCTTTCGCCTGACGTGCGAACTGCGATTGGCAAGCAGGCCGAAGCGGTCGGAAAGGCGGTTCGCGAGCGGCGCATGGCGGCGACTCTCGCGCAGGCCGCGCTCGCGACGTCGACGGGAACGATCGACAATGTCCCGGCGCGTTCAGACCAGACGCGTAGTAACACGTCACTGGCGGACGGATTGCAGGGACGCCTGCTCGATCGCCCATCCGTCAGCCGGTAGCAGGTGATATTTCCATGGACACAACGATGAATGATTTTCGGATAACTGAAGATACGATACGGGGCGCGAGCGCTGGTATCGGGGCGCGCCGCTCGACAACGAGAGCACGCGGGGACAATGCCGTGAAGCTGATCTATGTCTCGCTGGTTAGCGCGATGTTGCTGGCCGGCAGCGAGATGGCATCCGCTCAGCAGCCGGATCAGCAGCCTGCTCAACAGGCCACTCAACCGCCGGTCCGGCAACTTGGCGACGCGACCAAAGAATGGTTGCAGTTGCAGACCAGCGGAGCAGAAGCGAGTGAGCCTCTGCCTATGCTCGGCGCGGAGGCGACGGCGGCTTATCGGCGCTATCTGGACTCGTTCGACAGCAAGATTCCACCTTTCTTTGCCTCATCGCTGCAATCCCAGCAAGGGAATGGCCAGGGTGGCGGAGCCAATTGACATGAGTGTCGGCAAGATCAAGCGAGGTTCGCGAAGGCGGTCGCTAGCGCGTTCGCGCGGTGTCATCAGCATTATCGGCGCGATTTTCGCGGCGGCGCTGGTGGTGGCGGCGCTGGGCGCGCTGGACGTCGGCAACGTTTTCCTCGCCCGGCGCACACTGCAGCGCACCGCCGATCTCGCCGCGATTGCTGGCGCGCAGACAATCAGCGCGCCGTCCGTCGGCGGACAAGCGGGCGTCACGCCGGGATGCTCTGCGGCGAAAGCCGCCGCGAACGCCAGCGCGGCTTCCAATGCATTTGCCACGACACCCACGGTGGTGTGCGGCCGTTGGGACCCTGCGATGACAGCGGCACCACCGTACTTTTCAAGCGCGGTGGCAGCCAACGTGCCGCAGAATGCCGTGCAGGTCACGGTGTCCAGAAGTGTGCCGACCCTATTCGTAGGTCCGGGGCGCACTATCGAGGCGACGGCGATTGCCAAGGCCACCAATATTGCGTCCTTTTCGCTTGCGACTCAGGTGGCTCAATTGCAGGGCGGGGTGGTTAATGCGCTACTGACGACGACGCTGGGGACCTCGATCAATCTACAGATAGGCGACTACAACAATATTCTGGGCGGCCAGATCAAGCTTCTTGATCTGGCGAAGCAGCTTTACGTACAGGCGGATATCAGCGCGGCTACGGTCAGCAGCTTGCTCGGTGCCAACGTGAAAGTCGCCGATCTTCTCAGCGCCGCCGCCACTGTCCTGTCCGCGAACGGTACGGTGGCCGGCGTGTCGGCCGGTACTGCGCTTGGGAAGATCACTGCGGGTCTGACCGGTCCGGCGAAGGTCGCCGTCAGCAATGTGCTGGGTGTCACGCTCGCCAATCCGGATAACGCGGCGTCGGCGTATGTCAATGCGCTCGATCTGCTGACGACCGTCGCGCTCGCGAACGGGACGTCGCAGATCGATCTGAGTGCGGCGTTTACCGCAAACGCCGGTTCGCTGTTGTCGGGCATTAGCCTGCTGAACGGGACCAAGGTCAAGCTGGTGGTCGGCACGCCACCGAAAATCATGATCGGCGAGGCCGGGGTTGACGCGAATGGTAACTGGAGAACCCAGGCTCATACGGCCGACATCGCCTTGTTCGCAGACCTGCAAGTGAGTGCGATACCGTCGTTGCTGTCGTCGATTCTCGGCTCTCCGCTGACGCTCGACTTGCCGCTGTACGTGGAGGGATTTCAGGCCACGGCGCCGTTGGTGTCGACCCAGTGTGGTTCGACGACCAATACGAGCAATATGAACGTTTCAGTTTCGCCCGGTATTGCGCACGCCATTATCAGCAATGACGTGAAGACGGTGATGACGAATGGTTCCGCGGCGGCCTATCAAGCGTATATGTCTGCTCCTACGTCTCAACAGCCAGCCAGTATCCTGACACTCTCATTGGGGTCGGTGCCGGCGCTGGCGCCGCTGCTAAATCTGCTATCGTCCTTGTCGATCTCTGTTCCGAACGTTTCCTTGTCGATTGGCAGCGCGCCGAATGGAAGTGGCGCGCCGACGCATGGGTTTTCATTGAGTGTGCAGCCACCCGGCGCGCAATCCTTGACCTTCACAGGTGCTGGGAGCCTCAATGCGTTCCTGCCGTCGAGTGGACAAGCCAACTCGAATCAACTCGGCGCGCAGGCTGGCGACTTACTGGCGCAACTGACTGCTGCTCTTTTACCGCAATCGGCAGCGTTGTATGCAACGGTGGGTACCCAGACCTATCCGCTGGCTCTTTTTAACCTGGGCAGCGTGCTCCAGTCGACGTTATCCCAGACGCTGGGCCCATTGGGATCCCTCGTGGGCGCGGCCTTGAATGCGGTGCTCACTCCGTTGCTCACTCCTGTCCTGGCGCCGCTTTCGTCCGTACTCACGGGCATCACGTCCTTGTTGTTGCAGCCACTGCTGACGGCGCTCGACACGCTGATCGTGCCGCTGCTGCAATTGCTAGGGGTACAGATCGGTGTAGCGACTGTTCATGCCATATCGTTGCAATGCGGCGAAGCCCAATTGGTTCAATAATATTCAATGAGAACATCCCCAAAAATCGATGAACTCGATATCTACGTCTGGGAGGGCAAGGCCGACATCGTCGACCGGGTCGCGCGCTGCATGGCGAGCTTCGACGTCGAAGTGATCCGCGCGGACGATATCGCGATCTCGCCTGAACGGACGGCGCAGCGGCCGTCGCTCGCTATCATCAGCGTCTCGGTGATCGACAGCGGTGCGCTGCTCATGCGCGACTGGCAGGCCGCGCACGGCATCCCCGTTGTGTGGGTCGGTGCCGCGCCGCGCGACCATGACCCGGCGACTTACCCGTCCGACTATTCGCATATCCTGCCGCTCGACTTCACCTGCGCAGAATTGCGCGGCATGGTCATGAAGCTCGTGTTGCAACTGCGCGCGCACAGCGCCAAGACGCACGAGTCGGACGCGATGATCGCCAACTCGGAGTGCATGCAGGCGCTGTTGCACGAAGTCGACACGTTTGCCGACTGCGACACGAGCGTGCTGGTGCAAGGCGAAACCGGCGTTGGCAAGGAGCGCATCGCGCAACTGCTGCACGAAAAACATACCCGTTACGGTCAGGGGCCCTTCGTCGCAGTGAACTGCGGCGCGATTCCGGACGGCCTGTTCGAATCACTGTTCTTCGGCCACGCGAAAGGCTCGTTCACGGGTGCAGTGGTCGCGCACAAGGGCTACTTCGAACAGTCGGACGGCGGCACGCTGTTCCTCGACGAAATCGGCGATCTGCCGCTCTATCAGCAGGTCAAGCTACTGCGCGTGCTCGAAGACAGCGCGGTCACCCGAATCGGTTCGGCCGCGCCGGTGAAGCTCGACTTCCGGCTGGTGGCGGCGACCAACAAGCATCTGCCGCAACTGGTCAAGGACGGCACTTTCCGCGCCGATCTTTACTACCGGCTTGCCGTGATCGAGTTGAAGATTCCGTCGCTCGAAGAGCGGGGCGCCGTCGACAAGATTGCAATTTTCAAGGCGTTCATCGCGCAGATCGTCGGCAGTGAACGTCTTTCCGCGTTGCCGGACCTGCCGTACTGGCTGGCCGACGCGGTGGCCGACACTTACTTCCCCGGCAATGTGCGCGAACTGCGCAACCTGGCCGAGCGGATTGGTGTGACGGTGCGTCAGATCGGCGCGTGGGACGCGGCGCGCCTGCAGCGGTTGCTCGCGCTTGCACGCACCAGCCAGCCGGTGCCGGCCGAGAGTGCGGCCGAGGTGCTGGTGGATCGCAGCAAATGGGACATGGCGGAGCGAAACCGTGTGTTGGCCGCGCTCGACGCAAATGGGTGGCGCCGGCAGGACACGGCTCTTTATCTAGGTATTAGCCGCAAGGTTTTGTGGGAGAAGATGCGTAAATACCAAATTTTTGACGAAGAGCCCGAAACACGCGAAAGTGAGTAATAATGAGACGGTTGTACTAAAACAAAAACTGTTCAAGCAGGATTTACATGGACCGAAAGTCGAAACTACGGCAGATTGCCCTAGCCGCATTCATCGCGATGGGGGCCGTGCAGGGCGTGTATGCGCAGGCTCTGCCGGATAGCGGATCGAGCGCTGGCGTCGTTTCCCAGCCGGGCACGACGACGGCCTTGCCGGCCAATGCAGTGGCTGGGCAGAATGGACAGGCGCAGACGAACGCGTTGACGCCGGACGAAGCCAGGCAATCTGCTGCGGGCAACGTTGCGGAATTGCAGCAGATGATCCGCGGCTCGGATCTGAGCGAATTGCGCACGACGTACAACGGCAGTTACGGTGCGAGCTTGCTGTTTTACGGCAAGGAGATGACGTACTACGTGGCGCTGTTCCAGCAGAAGAATTTCTGGCGCGTCATCAAGACGCAGGACGCCACGCGCGCGGACATGATCTATAAGGATTTTGTGCGCCAGACGCTGCAACTGTCGGACGTTGAGATTCGACGCTCGCAGCTGGAAGCGCAGAAGGCGTTCACGGAGCGCATGATCGCGTTGTCGCAGGACCGTGCAAACCGCTTGCAGGCCGACCTCGACGTTGCGCATCAGCAGCAGACCATTGTGGCGAATCAGCAGCAGCAGACCCGTGCCGAAGCAACGGCGCTGGCGCAGCAGAAGGCTGCCGCACAAGACCAGTTGCGCGCCGCGCAACGCCAGGTTCGCGAATTGCAGCGTCAACTGGAAACCGGCCTGCCGACGCACTAAACGCAACGGCTGGGAAACCGGAAGGTGGGGAGGGCGAGGCGGCTTTGAACGCACCGCCCGACCCACCAGACATACAAGCCGTAGTAGCAATACAAGTCACCTATCCCCGCAGTACGACGGTACAAAGCCCCGCAGTAAAAACCCCGCAGTAAAAAAACCATCTCCAAGGCAACTCCGTCTGCCGCACAAGCGACGCACCCAAGCCCACTGGTTTCCCTGGCAGATCGATCCGCGACGCACGTAGTGCGGAGTGGGAGCTGATGAGCCCTTTGTCACCAGCGTCGAAGGTGCGGGGGCACGGATTCCAGATGTACCACTACCGTGGCTGCGCGGGGGACCCGCTTAAGAATTAGCGGGGTGAGCCGCTTTCTTTGCTTATCTTTCTTTGCGGCGGCAAAGAAAGTAAGTGCCTGCCCCGCACAGGGGCTACGCTAATAAACCAATAAGAATTCAAGGAAAGGCCAACACCCCAGGCGAACAGCCAAAAAAACCCACCCGAGGCAAAACCCCACACCTTCAATGCCGCTTTTTCCCAGCCGAAGGCTCCCCTTCCACTGGCAAGTGCCTTGGCTCACTCATATCGACCGCGATCGGATCACTAGCAGGAAAGCTCTCCTCGAGCGCCTCATCGAGTCGACTATCGGCAGACTCAGCGGACCGCGCCGCGTCCTTCGGAATAGATACAGGTTGCTTCTGCTTGGTCATGACGTACTCCAGTTAGAAGAGAATCGACAATCCAGCATAGCGCAAAGCGGCCTCGGGCGAACGCCAGCCAAACGACCAGAGCCTTCAAGTTGTAAGCACTTCCTTCAAAAACATCAAACCCCAAAAACCAGACCGGAAACCCACGAACAAAAAAAGCAAAACTTAAAACCAATCCGCATCAAGTCGTTTTCAGTGTGTCGCTTAAAAACAAAAGCAGCCCCGATCGGCAGGCCACACGACATGCCGTGAACCGGCAATTTCCAGCTCGGGAGGGGAGCAAACAAGAGCAGCGAACAATAGGGCAGCGAACGACATGGACCGAAAAAACCCTGCGCGCGCGCAGCGCTTCAACGCCTCACACGTGGTGGAAGCCGAACTGGAACATCTGGATTGGGCGACACGGCAACCGGCGCTGCGCATGCTGGACGCCCTGTACTGGCGGCGCCGCGTGCTGGCGGTCAAAGGCGGATTCGAGCTGACGGACTTGCAGATGATGCGACTGGAAAAGATTTTGCAGCGGCTCGGCCATCCGTCGGAATAGCCGGCCGCTTCGGCAGGTGTTTATTCGTTGCCGCCGCTCGTGCCGCCGTTGCCACCATGATTGCCGCCGCCATGGTTGCCACCGTCGCCGCCACCCGTGCCGAACAGACGCCGGCGGCGTGTGACGACCACCGGACCGTCGGACGTGCTGCCGCTACGATCGGACGCAGGGCGATCCGACGATGGCGCGCCATACGATTCACGCGGTTCGCGCGGCTCACGATGGTCGCGCGGTTCACGCGAGCCGTGCGGGCCACGCGTGGTGTGCTCGCCGTGCGAAGGCCTCCCGGCGCGCGGCGCCGGACGCGTGCCGGTGTCGAGCTGGATCGTGGAGATCGCGCGCTTGTAGATGCCTTGCAGGCCGACAGGCGTGCGCAACATCACCAGATACTGATCGAACGACTCGATACACCCCGTCAGGCGAATGCCGTTGACAAGGTAGATCTCGACGCGCTTTCGTTCTTTGCGCGCAGCGTTCATGAAGTCGTTTTGCGGATGCGATTCTGCGGAAGCCATGGACAATTCAGGTTAGTAAGACGGGTGTTCGCCGCGATTCTACCCTGTGTGGGGGCGGAACGCGTTGGCGGCCGAACTGCGTCCACTATAACGGCTTGCGCGCACATAAGCATCTGATAACTATTGGCTGTAACGTTGAGTTACGAATCTGGGGACGAATAGCGCGTTCTTCGGCCACGTTCTGGCGTTCCCAGCGTGGATGGCGGAAAAATATCGCTCATGGCAGTGCCGTGTGCGGAATAAATCGCAATCCGCTCACGTTAAGTCAGGCATGGCAGCGCTGCATGTCGCACGTGGCCGATCGGGGGCCCGGCTCGCACGCACCGGCCTGGCACCCATCAGGAGACTCACCATGAACGTATCCCGCATTCTTTCCGCCGCCTTCGTGCTGCTGGCGCTCGCGCTAGGCTCGCTTGCAACGAGCGCCTGCACCTCCGCGACCGACAGCAGCGCCTCAGGCGCCAGCGGTGGCACGAGCAGCGGCGGCGGCTACTGAGCGTTGTCGCGCCGGGTGAATTTCGAAGCGGAAGTGATTTCGTGGCTCCCGCAGTTGCGCCGCTATGCGCGCGCACTGACGGGCGACCGCGCCTGGGCCGACGACCTCGTGCAGGACACGGCGGAGCGCGCGCTCGCTCGCTGGGCGGCGTTTCGTCCGAACAGCAACCTGCGCGCATGGCTTCTGACGATCCTGCGGCATCTTTACATCGATCAGTTGCGCGGCCGCCGTGAAATTGCCGTCGACGATGAAAGCGCGCCGTGGCGCAATCTCGAGGCGCCGCACGGCGAGGTCGACGGTCTGGTGTTGCGCGATCTGCAGCGCGCGCTGTATTGCCTGCCGGTCGAGCAACGGGAAGTGCTGCTGCTCGTTTGCGTGGAGGAACTGTCTTATCAGGAAGCGTCGAAGGCGCTCGGTGTGCCGATCGGCACGGTGATGTCGCGGCTGTCGCGCGCGCGGGAACATATGCGCGTGCTGATGACGGAGGGGCCGGTTGAAGGGGGCGCTGTGGGGTTGGCGCGTAAAGTCCCGCCGCTGAAAGTAGTGAGAAATCCGTGATGAATAACGACCACGATTCCAGTTTGCCTGAGGGACTCGATCTGCGAGCGCTGTCGGCGTTTGTCGACGGCGAGTTGCCGCCGATGGAGCGCGCCGCGATTGCGGCGCAACTGGCGCAGCAGCCGCAGGCTGCCGCAAGAGTGGCTGCGTGGCGCGCACAGAAAGCGGCGCTGCAGGCGCTGTGCGGTGCGCCACAGCGCAATGAGCACAACGAACATCAGGAACACAACGAGCGCAGCGGAAGCATCGGTCGGAGCGGCGCCGGCGAGCCGGCCTTCATCGTAGTGCGGCGGCCTACGCCGTGGTGGCAACGCGTTGGCCTCGCAGCGTGCTGGCTTGCAGCCGGCGCGGGTCTCGCGCTCGCCCTGGGGCCGCTCGCACCGCGTCTGACGGGCGGCGCGTGGAACGGTCTGGGCGGCCAGCCGCCGAGTTTTGCCGAGCGCGCCGATATCGCCTATGCGGTGTACACGCCCGAGCGGCGTCATCCCGTGGAAGTCGCCGCGAGCGAAGAAGAGCATCTGATCAACTGGCTGTCCAGGCGCCTGAACCGGCCGCTATCGGTGCCGTCGTTGCAGGAGTACGGTTACTCGCTGGTGGGTGGGCGTTTGTTGCCCGGCGAAGCGGGACCGGCCGCGCAGTTCATGTATGAAAATACCAGCGGTGCACGGCTCACGCTGTACATCACGGGTATTTCTCGCGACGAAACCGCGTTCCGCCTGTTCCGCGACGGAAACCGCCGGACCTTCTACTGGGTCAACGACCGTATGGGCTACGCGTTGTCCGGGCCGATTGCGGAAGGCAAGCTGCGCAGCATCGCTATCGAGGTATGCAGTGCGCTCGGCGGCAAGCCGGAAAGCTGGCAGTAGCGCTGAAAGCACGGCAAGCATCTGGACATGCCCGGCGCCGGCCGCGAACTGCCTGCAACACGTGGTAACAGAAAAGCGTTGTGGCCCACGCGCGGCGTCGGAATAGCGTCACGCGACGCTTCGTTTACTTGCTGCAGGATCATGCCGAACCGCTTTGCATGTGCGCGGACGGCACGGTCTCGTGCGAGGCAAACCGACGGGGTCTTTACGGTGTCGACACGTTTTTTGCGAGTCGCAACGCCGGCGCGTCGAGGCAGCGAAATCATGGTTACTTTTCATCAATCCGGCACCGGGTTGTGTTCCGGCGTAGTGTGTCTGTGTGTGTGCGCCGTTTGCGCGGCGCCGGCCGAGGCGCAATCGGACGCGAACGCGCCGTCGAGCGACGCTTCGACGTGCCGTCTTGTCGTGGGTCAGGCGGAAATCGACGGTGTCATGCAGCAAATCAGCGGCCGCGCGTGCCTGCAGCCGGACGGTAGCTGGCAGATCGTCGAAGACGATGCCGCCGCGCAGGCTTTAGGGCCGGCCCCGGTGTATTACTACGATCCATGGTACTGGGGGCCGCCGGTGGTATTCGGTGCCGGCGTGTCGTTCATTTTCGTCGACCGCTTCCATCATTTTCATCACATGGACCACGTGCGTTATGGACACGGATCGTATGGAAACTGGCACGGCGGCGGGTCGATGCACATGTGGAGCGGCATGTCGCACGGCGGTGGTGGCGGTGGAATGCGCCGCTAGCGCGCCATCGCCTACGCGTGCGGCCGCAGAGGAGAAACCTTGACGCGCAGCTTGCCGCCGAAAGTTTCCGCCGTCGAGTTCGATCGCGCGCTCGCCGGTTGGCGCGCGATTGTCGGTGAGCCGCAGGTGGTGACTTCGGCCGCCGGGCTCGCCGCTTACCTCGATCCGTTCGCGCCCGGCGAGCGCGAAGCGTTTTCTGCATCCGCAGCGCTGCTGCCCGCATCCGTCGACGAGATTCGCGCGGTGTTGCGGATTGCCAATCAATTTCGTATTCCGTTGTGGACGGTTTCGACCGGACGCAACTTCGCGTACGGTGGTGCTGCGCCGCGGCTGACGGGTTCGGTGGTGCTCGATCTGCAGCGGATGAACCGCATTATCGAAGTGAACGAAACGCTCGCCTACGCGCTGGTCGAACCGGGCGTCAGCTACTTCGATCTCTACGCGCATTTGCGCGACAAAGGCTACAGGCTCTGGGTCGATCCGCCGGCGGCGGGTTGGGGCAGCGTGGTCGGCAATACGCTCGAGCGCGGCTTTGGCTATACCGCGTACGGTGATCACGCGGCTGCGCAGTGCGGCATGGAAGTGGTGCTTGCCAACGGCGACGTGTTGCGCACCGGGATGGGCGGAATCGAAATCGGCACTGCATGGCAACTGTATCAACCGGGCTATGGACCTTCCTTCGATGCGATGTTCATGCAGTCGAACTACGGCATTGTCACCAAGCTCGGTGTCTGGCTGATGCCCGCGCCGCCCGCGTACCTGCTCGGTGAAATCCAGTTTCGGCATGAGGAGGATCTCGAAGCGATCGTCGATATCTTGCGGCCGTTGCGGCTCGATGAAACGATCCGCAATAACGCGGTGATCGAAGGTGGTTTGCGCCGGGCTGCGGGACTGTCGGCACGTCAGCAGTGGTACGAAGGCAAAGGCGCAATGCCCGAGAACGCGGTGGCGGCGATGCTCGAGAAACTGAACGTCGGCCGCTGGAATCTGCATTTCGCACTGTACGGTACGCGTGAACTGATCGACGCCCGCTATGCGATCGTGCAGCGCGCTTTCTCCCGCGTGCCGCACGCAAAACTCTCGGCGGCTCGTTATACGGGCGACGCGCAACCCGCCGCGGGCGGCGATCGTAACCTGGCCGGTATCCCGGCGATGAGCGCGTTCCGCATGCTCGACTGGCGCGGCGGCGCGGGCGCACATGTGGACTTCGCGCCGGTGTGCCCGGCGACCGGGCGCGACGCGCTGCGTCAATACACGATGGTCAAGACGCGCGCCGCGGAATACGGCTTCGATTACTACGGCGGTTTTACTGCGGGCGTGCGTCATTTGCATCACATCTTCGCGGCGATCTTTGACCGCGACGACGCAAATCAGGTTGAGCAGGCCGGTGCTTTACTGCGGTCGCTGATGAGCGATGCGCGCGCGGCGGGCTACGGCGAATATCGCGCGCATCTTGCGTATATGGATTTCGCTGCCGCGCAGTACAGTTTTAACGACGGCGCGTTGCTGCGACTCTCGGAAACGATCAAGGACGCACTCGACCCGAACGGTATTCTCGCGCCGGGTAAGCAGGGGATCTGGCCGGCAACGTGGCGCGACCGGCGGGGTTATACGTGATGCGCGTAGGTGAAGGCGTGACGTGCATGACGTGAGTGACGCGAATGACGTACACCCAGTAATGACGTGGTGAAGCAATGGACCGACGTGCTTTCATGATGGCCGGCGCATGGTTTTCGACCGCGGCAGGTGGCGCATGGCCGTGGCTCGCCCACGCAGCCGCTCGCGGCGACACGCTCGCCGTGATCGATTCCACGCTCGCGTGCGGCCCTGCATTCGCCGACTATGTCGCACACATGAAGCTGCCCGCCTTCGAAACCGGCGACGACATCGGCGTGCTCTGGTACAGCACACTTGCGCTGCGTCTCAGGCACACGCCTGCGCAGACACCCGCGTCGCTGATCGGCCTCACACGCGTCTCCGATTACTTCGTGCTCAAGGAACTTGCCACCCGCGTGGGCCACATGGCCGAGCACAGCTACGAGCAGGGCGCGGGGCCCGTCGCGCACGTTGCATTCGCGCTGACGCCGCGCCTTGCCCGCTAGAACTTATAAGCCTTGTTCTTCGGATCGAAGGTCGAGTCGTCGAAGGTTTTCGGCGTGATACTTTCGAAGACGATCTTCTCGAAGATTTTGCCGTCGTTGTTATATGACTCGACCGTGCGGAAATACGGATGCCGTAGATCCAGCCCGAGCGTTTCTTTCTTCGCATAGAACTTGGGCTGGCCGTCCGGCGTTTCGAAGGTGAAGGCCACCACGCGCACGCCGTCGATGGTTTTCACTTCCACCTGGGTCGAGCGCGGCAAGCCGGCCTCGATGTATTTCTTGCCTTCGGCGAGATACTGATTGGCAATGTACTCGGTGCCAAGATCGCGCACCTGGTGGTTCGACTGTGCACGGGCGAGAGCGCCGTTCAGCGAGGTCCACAGCGGCATGACATTCATGATGCCGCCGAGGTGGCCATACATTTCGTCGGTGCGTTTGGACTCGTCGTAAATGATTTCCTGACCGGCGTGCGCGCCGTCGGGCAGCCACTTCGCGTAGATCCGCAATGGATCGTGGGCGATGCGCACCAGCATGTGATCGGGCTTATCGGGCCACTGCCCATGAATGCGTTCCGAGCGCGACATGGTGAACTCGTATGACGGGTAACCGTTCGGCCCTTCCTTGATGTAACGCGGCAACGCAAGCGGATCGAGCGACTGAAATACGGCGACCAGTTGGGCGTCGTCGAGTTTTTCCATTGCGCCGCTTTGCTGCTCGGCGCGCAGCCATTTGACCTGCTGATCGAGCGTGAGCTTGCCGACCTGCGAGACCGGCGTGGTGGGCGCCTTGACGTCACTGGCAGTGTCGAGCGCGGGCGGCGTGTCGTCGTTCTGCGCGAACGCTGGTGGTGTTGCCATCGCAACGGCGCCGGCCACCAGCGCGCCAATGAGAAGTCCCCGTGACGAAACCGCACGCAATGAAGCTGTCAGGGACGCGCTCAACCTCGCGGCCTCCGATGAACAACGGATGAGGCGCATGAAGGCCGGCGAGCGGTTCGAGCCACCTAATGGGCTCGATCGGCACAAGCGGCGTGAGCGTGCGGACAGGCTGTGCTTCATGAATCTCTCCGAAAAGATGTTGCAAGGCATGGCATCGAGCGCCTTGCCTCCTGTCAGGCAGGTTTTTGCTTGGCGAGTTCCTCGTCGCGCAGCGCGCGTCGCAGAATCTTGCCGACGTTGGTTTGCGGCAACTCGTCGCGGAATTCGACGAGCTTCGGCACCTTGTAGCCCGTAAGGTTCTTGCGGCAGTGGGCGATCACCTGTTCCGCGGTGAGCGAAGGGTTGCGCTTGACGATGAACACCTTCACACGTTCGCCTTGCGCGGCGTCGGGCACACCGATTGCGGCGACTTCGCGTACGTCCGGAAGCGCTGCGATCACGTCTTCGACTTCGTTCGGATAGACGTTGAAGCCCGACACCAGGATCATGTCTTTCTTCCGGTCGATCAGACGGATAAAACCGCGCGAATCCATCACGCCGATGTCGCCGGTGGCGAGCCAGCCGTCGTCGTCGATCACCTTGGCGGTTTCTTCCGGGCGATTCCAGTAGCCTTTCATCACCTGTGGGCCTTTCACACACAGCTCACCGGCTTCGCCGATGTTCGTCCACGTACCGTCGTCCTTCTTGAAGCGTACTTGCGTTGACGGTGCGGGCAAACCGATCGAGCCTTCGAAGTCGCGCAGATTGGTCAGGTCCACCGGATTCATCGACACGATCGGCGAACACTCTGTCAGCCCATAGCCTTCGATGATCGGTTTGCCGGTGACCGCCTTGAAGCGATCGGCGACCGACTTCTGCGTGGCCATGCCGCCCGCCATCGCGAGCTTCAGGTTCGAGAAGTCGCGCTTGCAGAACTCTTCGTTGTCGAGAAACGCGTTGTAGAGCGTGTTGACCGCCGTCATGCCGGTGAATTTCTCGTGACGGATGATCATCATTACGCGTTTCATGTCGCGCGGATTGGCGATCAGAATGTTGCGCCCGCCGAGTCCCATGAAGATCAGCGCGTTCACGGTGAGCGAATAGATGTGATAGAGCGGCAGCGGCGTGAGCACCGTTTCGATGTCGCCGCTCAGTTGCCCCTCGGACCACGCCTTGGCTTGCAACAGGTTGGCGATGATGTTCTTGTGCGTGAGCATCGCGCCTTTGGCCACGCCGGTGGTGCCGCCGGTGTATTGCAGGAAAGCGATGTCGGCGTGAGTGGGGCGCGCCGGCGTCAACGGCCGCGTGTAACCGATCGAAAGCGCTTCGAGCAGCGGCACCGCTTTCGGCAGGTTGTATGCCGGCACCATCTTCTTGACATGGCGCAGCATGAAATTGAGCAGACGCCCCTTCAGATTCAGACCGTCGGCGAGCAGATCGCCGAGACCCGTCACGATCACGTTCTGCACCTTGGTGCCGGGCAGCGCGTCCTCGACCGTCTTCGCGAAGTTCTCGAACACGATGATGGTTTGCGCGCCGCTGTCCTTCAACTGATGCGCGAGTTCGCGTACCGTGTAGAGCGGATTGACGTTGACCACCACACCGCCCGCCTTGAGTACGCCGAACAGCGACACCGGATACTGAAACGTATTCGGCAGCATGATCGCGACGCGCTCGCCGGGCTTCACGCCGATGCTTTGCAGATACGCCGCGAATGCGGTCGCCTTGCGGCCGAGCTCGCCATACGTCATGTTCGCGCCGACGCTCACATATGCGACACGCTCACGAAACTGCGCGATGCATTCGTCGAAGAACTGCACGAGCGATTCGTACTGGTTGACGTCGATTTCATGCGGCACGTCTGCCGGATACGACGCGTACCAGATGCCGTCGGTGTTGGGCGCGTGATTCGCCGCCTGGCTGGACACCTGATCTGCTGCATTCGTCAGGGGTGCGGATCCGGCGGCGGGCGAGAGCGGGGCTTGCGTGGGCTGGGTCATCGGTCGTCTCCTGAAGCAGTGGCTTCATCTGTTTGTGTGCTGGTCTTGCAGCCAGTCA
The DNA here is from genome assembly GCF_046026855.1 of Paraburkholderia sediminicola. Classification (GTDB taxonomy): domain Bacteria; phylum Pseudomonadota; class Gammaproteobacteria; order Burkholderiales; family Burkholderiaceae; genus Paraburkholderia; species Paraburkholderia sediminicola_A. The sequence goes on from NZ_JAQQET010000017.1 coordinate 96,381, forward strand.
TGAACGAATCAAAGCGGCAATCAAAGCGGTCATTACAGCAACTTTCGAAGCAAGGCATCCATTGAATGCACGCGCTGAGCCAGCCGCGGCGCTCAACGTTCCAGAATCGCCACTACGCCCTGGCCGCCCGCCGCGCAGATCGAAATCAGCCCGCGTGCGGTGCCGGCCGGTTTGTCGAGTTGCGCGAGCATTTTCGCGAGTCCGGCGACAATGCGGCCACCCGTGGCGGCAAACGGATGGCCGGTGGCGAGCGAGCTGCCGTTCACATTCAATTTTGCCCGATCGATCGCGCCGAGCGGCCCGGCCAAACCGAGCTGCGTGCGGCAATACTCGTCATCCTGCCACGCCGTTAGCGTGCACAACACCTGCGCGGCGAAGGCTTCGTGAATCTCGTACAGATCGAAGTCCTGCAACGTGAGCCCGGCGCGCGCCAGCATGCGCGGCACGGCATAAGCGGGGGCCATCAGCAGGCCTTCTTTCTTGTCGAAAAAGTCGACCGCGGCGGTTTCGGACCAGCTTAGATAGGCCAGCACCGGCAGGCCATGTTTGGCCGCCCATTCTTCGCTTGCGAGCAATACGGCGGACGCGCCGTCGGTCAGCGGCGTCGAATTGCCGGCTGTCAGTGTGCCTGCGTCGCGATCGAATACCGGCTTCAGACCGGCGAGTTTTTCCAGTGTCAGGTCGGCGCGCAGGTTGTTGTCGCGCGCGAGGCCACGGTACGGTGTCATCAGATCGTTGACGAAGCCGCGTGCATACGCCTCGGTGAGCTTGCGGTGACTGTCGTAAGCGAGCACATCCTGCGCTTCGCGCGAGATGTTCCAGCGCTTGGCCATCAGCTCGCAATGTTCACCCATCGAAAGCCCGGTACGCGGCTCGCCGTTGCGCGGCAAAAGCGGTTTGAAAAACATGCCCGGTCGCAGTTTGGTCAGCGCACCGACACGTTGGCCGGTGCTCTTGCCGCGATTCGCTTCGAGCAGGATCTTGCGCATGCGCTCGTTGACACCGATCGGTGCGTCGGAGGTCGTATCCACGCCGCCCGCGATGCCCACTTCGATCTGCCCGAGGGCGATCTTGTTGGCGACCAGAATGGCCGCTTCCAGCCCGGTACCGCAGGCCTGTTGCACATCATAGGCGGGCGTTTCCTTGGCGAGCGTGGTAGATAGCACGGATTCGCGCGTCAGGTTGAAATCGCGCGAATGCTTGATGACGGCGCCGGCGGCCACTTCGCCCAGGCGTTCGCCGTGCAGGTTGTAGCGGTCGATCAGGCCTTGCAGCGTGAACGTCAGCATGTCCTGATTCGACGCGGTCGCGTAGGCGGTGTTCGAGCGGGCAAACGGAATCCGGTTGCCGCCGATGATAGCGACGCGGCGCACGGCGGGCAGCGGGTTGGACATGCTCGGCTCCTCTGGGTCGTTCCCTGGTTATTGAACGGTGCGAATGGTGAGTAAGGCTTCTTTGCAATGGTGTTTCTGTTGGATCAACAACGATTCTCAGGCAGCTTCAATTCCATGCGATGACGAAAACATAGGCGTGTCTGCGGGGCCTCATAGCAGCTTCCATTGCATTCGGCCGCGCAAATGCGGTTTTTCTCCAGCAATGTCGCGTACTTCGATGTCGCGCTCGATCAGCGAGGGCGACGCGCTCCACAGTGTTGCTTCGCCCGGCAGCAGCATCGGCAATTTGAATTCAGCACTCAACGTCGCCTCGGCGAGCGGTTTCGGCGGTTGCAGCGCGGCGGCGGCGCGCGCCAGCGTCCACATGCCATGCGCAATGGCACGCGGAAAGCCGAATGCTTTCGCGGATAACGCGGTCAGGTGAATCGGGTTGTAGTCGCCGGAGACTTTCGCGTAGTCGCGGCCCAGTTGCGGCGGCAGTTGCCAGCGCGAGATGCGTTCCAACGCGTCGTGCCCGAGTTCCAGCGGATCGAGCGGATCGCCGCTCGCCGGCACGCCGCGTTTCAGATAGACGCTGTCGCCGTCCCACACCGCTTCGCCGCGGCGGTACATGCGGGTATGCAGCACGAACGCCTGGCCTTTGTCGTGACGCAGCAGCGCACCGAATTCAACCTCGACGCGCAACATGTCCTTGTAAGCGAGCGGGCGGCGCAACCGCACATGGTTCGCCAGATGCACGAGGCCGAGTGCCGGCCAGGGAAACGCCGGGTCGGTCAGCATCAGCAGATGCAGCGGGAAGGCAAGCAGATGCGGATACGTGAGCGGCACGCCGTGCTCGGGGATAAAGCCGCAAACCCGCGAATAACGCCAGATCGGGCCGGGGTCGAGGACCACGGCAGGGCGCACGAGGCGCAATGCCGGCAAGTGCGTGTCGCGCCCACGTTTGACGATGCCGGACAACGCGCGGGCGTACAGCTTTGCCGGCGCGGGCAACTGCTCGATGACGACGGTCCTGGGACGGCCCGCGCTCGCTGCGTGAGCACTCCTGAACGGATCACCCGGCTCACGCATGCTCACGCTCCAATCAGGCTTTGTCCGCACACGCGCACGATCTGGCCGCTCACGCCCGCCGATCCCGGATGCGCGAGCCACGCGATGGTCTGCGCGACATCCACCGGCTGGCCCCCCTGGCTCATCGAATTCATACGGCGGCCGGCCTCGCGGATGGTCAACGGAATCTTCGCGGTCATTTGCGTTTCGATAAAACCCGGCGCGACCGCGTTGATCGTGATGCCACGTGCGCGCAGATGCGGCGCCATGCTTTGCACCCGGCCGATCACACCGGCTTTTGATGTGGCGTAGTTGGTCTGGCCCAGGTTGCCCGCGATGCCGCTGATCGACGACACGCCGATGATGCGGCCGCCGTCGCGCAGAATGCCGGCCGCGAGCAACGCGTCGTCGATACGTTCCTGCGCGGACAGGTTGATATCGATCACGCTTTGCCACGCGGCATCGGTCATCTTCGCGATGGTTTTGTCCTTGGTGATGCCCGCGTTGTGCACGACGATATCCACGCCTTGCTCGTCGAGCGCCGCGGCGATCTGCGCGGACGCTTCGGGCGCGGCGATGTCGAAGGCGAGGGCGGTGCCGTTCAACTGGCGCATCGTCGAATCGAGCGCGTCGCGCGCCGACGGAATGTCGATGCCGATTACGTGCGCGCCTTCCGCGGCGAGTACGCTCGCAATCGATGCGCCGATGCCGCGCGCGGCGCCGGTAACCACGGCACGCCGGCCCGCGAGCGGCTGATTCCAGTCGAACGCGGATAAGGCATCGGCGCCGGCGCGCACGCCGATGCGCACCACCTGACCTGAGACATAGGCGGAACGCGCCGATAGAAAGAATCGCAACGTCGCTTCGATGCCGTTCTCGGCGCCGTGCTCCACGTAGACGAGATTGGCGGTAATGCCGCGCCGCGCTTCCTTGCCGAGCGAACGCGTGAGGCCTTCGAGCGCGCGCTGCGCGGTCCATTGGCGCGGACTCGCGCAGGCTTCCGGCGGCCGCCCCAGCACAATGATGCGGCCGCACTTGCCGAGCGAGCGCAACGTGTCGTGGAAGAATCCGTGCAGCGGTTCGAGCTGGCTGCTGTCTTCGATACCGCTCGCATCGAACAGCAGGGCAGTGAGCTTGCCGTGCGAACCGGACTCCGCCGCCTCGAAACGGCCGGTCATCAGACCATGGCGATTCGCGAGCGGTACCCATAGGCCCGCGCTTTCATGCGCAACACTGGTTACGCCGATGCTCGTGACGAGATTCGCGAGCGCCTCGAGCAGATGCGGTTCGCGGCCCGCACCGATCGCCACGAGTCCGTCGAACTCGGGCCGGTCCGCACGATAGCGGTGCAGCACCTCGGGCTTCGGCAAGCCCAGCGAGCGCGCAAGGCGCGCGCCGAACGGCGAGTTGACGAAGTTCAGATAAGAGTCGTTCATATTGTTCGTTGCTCCGCTGGCCACGCCCCGAAGGAAGTCCCCATAGGGGACCTCGGACGTGTGTCAGTGTGCACCCAGTTTGGGGCATCTGGGAGCGCCCCGCCTGGATGTTTTTTTAAGGCGCTCAAGCCGCGAGTTCCAGCGCTTTCTCGAGCGCGTCCTTGCGCTTTTGCAAATTGGCGAGCATGTCGAAGTCGGGTGGGAAGTCGTCGACCTGCACGACTTGCGCGCCATACCGCGCGTAGTCTTCGAGCACGCGGCGATCGTCGGCATCGATCAGGCCTTTCTGCTGTGCCGCTTCGGTCCACGCGGCCAATTGCGGCAGGCTTTGAGGCATCGGTTCGAGCAGGCCTTGCTTGACCGCGTCGCGCAGTTTCTGGTCGATCTGCGTGAAGCGCGGGTTCAGCTCGAACACGAGCTCGCCATAGCCGAGTGCATCGACGTCCGGATGCGGCACGTACGAGTCGGAGACCAGGCGGTTGCGCGCCGCGCCCGGCGTTTGCATCAGCTCCGCGATCTCGGTGCCGAGGCGGTCGGACGGCTCGCGATACGGCAGGCCGAACGGAAACGCGAGCACGCGCACGAGACCCGCGGCGAGGCGGTTCGGGTAGTTCGCGAGCACCCCGTCGAGCGCGTACTGTGCCTTGTACAGCGAATCTTCTACACCCCAGCGTACCATCGGCAGGTCTTCTTCCTGACGGCCTTCGTCTTCGAAGCGCTTGAGCGTCGCGGAGATCAGATAGAGCTGGGAGAGCACATCGCCCAGACGGCCGGAAATGCGTTCACGCCGTTTCAGATCGCCGCCGAGCACGAACATGGAGACGTCGGCGAGCAGCGCGAATGCGGTCGAAATACGGGTCGCCGCGCGGTAATACGACAGCAGGGGGGCGTACGCCGTGCGTGGCTTGGCGATGAACGCGCCGCCCGTGATGCCATAAACGAAACTGCGCACGACGTTGGAGAGCGTGAAGCTGACGTGGCCGAAAAAGGCCGCATCGAAATCGCGCAGCGCCTTGGCGTGATCTGTTTCGCGCGTGGCCGCCATTTCCTTCAGCACATACGGATGACAGCGAATCGCACCCTGACCGAAGATGATCAGGCAACGCGTCAGAATGTTCGCGCCTTCCACGGTGATCGCAATCGGCACCTGCTGATAGGCGCGCGCGAGAAAGTTCGACGGTCCCATGCAGATGCCCTTGCCGGCGGCGACGTCCATGCCGTCGTTGATGACCATGCGGGCGCGTTCGGTGATGTGATACTTCGCGATCGCCGAAATCACCGACGGCTTTTCGCCGAGATCCACCGCATGCGCGGACAGGCGGCGCGCCGCGTCCATCACGTAGAGATTGCCGCCCATGCGGCCGAGCGCTTCCTGCACGCCTTCGAACTTGCCGATGGCGGTGCGGAACTGACGGCGAACCGCAGCATAAGCACCGGTGCCGCGCACAGCGATCTTCGCCATCCCCACATTCGACGACGGCAGCGAAATCGCGCGGCCCGCCGCGAGACATTCCATCAGCATGCGCCAGCCGTTACCGACCTGTGTGCGGCCGCCGATCACCCAGTCGAGCGGAATGAAGACATCTTTACCGGAGTTCGGACCGTTCTGGAACACCGCGTTCAGCGGCCAGTGACGGCGGCCGATGTTGACGCCCGGATGGTCGGTCGGAATCAGCGCGCAGGTGATGCCGGGCTCTTCGTCCGAGCCGAGCAGATGGTCGGGGTCTAGCGCGCGGAACGCGAGGCCGAGAACAGTCGCGATCGGTCCAAGCGTGATGTAGCGCTTGTCCCATGTGACGCGAAAACCCAGCGTCTCGCGGCCTTCAAACGTGCCCTTGCAGACGATGCCGACATCGGGAATCGCTGCCGCATCGGAACCGGCGTAGGGGCTCGTCAACGCGAAGCAGGGGATTTCGTCGCCGCGAGCGAGACGTGGCAGGTAGTGGTTTTTCTGCTCTTCCGTGCCATAGTGCATCAGCAACTCAGCCGGGCCGAGCGAGTTCGGCACCATCACCGAAACGGCGGCGGCCGAGCAGCGCGTGGAGAGCTTCATGATGACCTGCGAATGCGCGTAAGCGGAGAACTGCTTGCCGCCGTACTGCTTCGGAATGATCATGCCGAGAAAGCCGCGCTCCTTGATGTACTGCCAGGTTTTCGGTGACAGGTCCTGCCACACCATGGTGGTTTCCCAATCGTTCGCGAGATCGCACAGACGCTCGCATTCGACGTCGAGAAACGATTGTTCTTCGGCGGAGAGCGTGGCCGGGCCGTAGCCGAGCAGCGTGTCCCAATGCGGGCGCCCTGAGAACAGTTGGGCGTCCCACCAGACGGTGCCGGCTTCAATTGCGTCGCGCTCGGTCGGCGACATCTCCGGCAGGATCTTGCGGAAGATGTCGAGCACCGGCTTCGTGAGCCACGTACGGCGCAATGGTTTGATCGTGAGTACGAGGGCAGGGAGGACGAAGACAATCGCGAGTACCGTTGTCGCCACCGGACCCGCTGCTCCGCTGACATGCGCGGCCGCCACCCAGATGATCATGACGGCAAGCCACCATGAGGCACGCGCCTGAACGTAGACGAGTGCGAGAGCGGCAATGACGAGTACTAGGATGAACCACGGCATGACGTTTCCTCCTGTTTCGATAGTGCGTGCGAACGCATCCACGGGTCGCGGACGGCTCGCGTTCTGTTGATCTTCTGACTGGCGGTGTTGCTGTTACGCTGCGCGCTCGGGGCACTTTCAAGTCGCCTTTAGCCGCGTCCTGGTCGCTTCGGGTCACTCATAAGCGGCTTTCGAGTCGTGCCTGCTTCGCTTTTCGTGTCATGTCTGCAGTTCGACAGCGTGACGTCGCTTAGGTGCGGGACTTAGATGTGCTGCTCGGGTATGCGGTATTCATGATGTCTGCGCACGGACGGCCTATGGCAGCGCCGCCCGCGCCGTTTGATTCAGGCCGTGCCGTGCAACGCGGGCTGAAACGAACTTGCCTCGATGTTGCCACCGCGTCGTTCACCGTCTGAAACTGCCGGCCCCGACGATTCAAACCCGCCTGACGCCGACTGGGTACCCGCAGCCGGGTTTGCGTCATCCGCCTGGCCTTCCGGGCCGCCTTCAGTGGCGTCGCCCAGCACGGCGGCGAACGTGGCCAGTTGCGAGCCGTCAGGCAGGGGCGCTTTAAGCGCGGCCACCATCAGCGAGGCGAGACGCGCGATCAGTTGCAGGTCGTTCATCGACTTGCCCTGTGAGAACTCCGAAATCAGGCTGTCGGTATCGGTACCGGCCAGCACGCCGGACAGCGCGCCGATCGCGAAGTGCAGACGCCAGCCGAGCTCTTCACGCGGCAGATGCGGCAACGCACGCTGGAAGGCATCGAAAAAGCGTATCGCCACCGACTCGTAATGCGCATTCAGAAAGTCCCGGATGAACGCCGACGGATCCGTATAAGCGCGGCCCAGCAAGCGCAAAAACGCCTTGCCACCGACACGCGGATCGCGCGAGAGCCGCAGCGCGGGAATGAACATTGCGCCGAGCACGTGCTCGCAGGTCAGACGCGCGCCGAGCATCTGGTCGAAGCGGTCGAGCAGCTTGAGCCGCTCCTGGTTGAGCCGGTCGAGCCGGCGCGCCAGCATCGAATGAATCAGCGATTCCTTGCTGCCGAAGTGATAGTTGACCGCCGCGAGATTCACCTCGGCACGCGAAGTAATCTGACGCAGGGACATGGCCTCATAGCCGCATTCGATGAAGAGTGTTTCGGCGGCGTCGAGGATGCGGGACTTCGTGTCGCCGGCGTGCCGGCCTGTTGTGCGAACTGCCATTTTGCGTCTCCCAGTTGCCGGGCATCCGGCCCGCAAACAAGCGATTCAAATTATCATTTGAAACAGCCGTTTTTTTTCAGGATAAAGAAGGATAGGGACTGCGATCAAGGGCTCTGTGTGGACGAACTCCTCTAGAAGACCTGACGAAGGTCCGTCTTTCCAATGGGCGCGGGCGCGTCAAACCACGCGGAAATAAAAAAGGCCGTTCCGATCGAAATCGGAACGGCCTCGTATTGCTTGCTACCTGTTTGGCCTTGCGTTTGCTTTCTGCCGCCAGTTTTGTGCGCATTGCTGCTTCTGCTTCTGCTTCTGCTTCTGCTTCTGCTTCTGCTTCTGCTTCTGCTTCTGCTTCTGCTTCTGCTTTGCGCCTGCTTTGCCTGACTTTTGCTTTGTGGCGGTTCGAGCCGCCTTTGTATCTATTGTGCCCGATAACGCGGCGTCGAAATAGCTGTTTAGTTCGAACGCTTAAAGCTGTGCTGCAACCTGTTTCGCCGACTGCGTCATGTCGATGCCGCGGCGTTCGCGGCTGAACGGAATCAGCGCGGCAATGACCACCGCTACGATACCGATCACGACAGCCATGATCAGCGCGTAGTTGTTGCCATGCGCTTCGGCGGCGCTCGCCTGCAGCGGGCCGTTCACCGACGCGATCAGATTGCCGAGCTGATACACGAGGCCTGGGAACGTCGCGCGAATTTCATCGGGCGAGATTTCGTTCAGGTGCACCGGAATCACACCCCATGCGCCTTGCACGGAAATCTGCATCAGGAACGCGCCAACCGCGAGCAGCACGGGCGTGGACGAGAAAGCCCACAGCGGCAGCACCGGCAACGCGATCAATGCGGCGATGAAGATCGCGCGCTTGCGGCCGATCTTCTCCGAGATGAAACCGAAGAACAGGCCGCCGCAGATCGCGCCGATGTTCAGCGTGATCGTGATCAACGACACCGTATGCGCGTCGAACTGATGCTGCACGCGCAGGAAGGTCGGATACAGATCCTGCGAACCGTGCGAGAAGAAGTTGAACGCGGTCATCAGCACGATCGAGTAGAGCGACAGCCCGACGTTCTGTTTCAACGTGGCGATGAGACCCGGACGTGTTTTCTTCTCGAGCGTCTTGAAGGCGGGCGATTCCGGCACGTGCGCACGCACATACAGCACCAGCAGCGCTGGCAGCACGCCGACGAAGAACATGCCGCGCCAGCCGATGTATTGATAGAAGACGCCGAACACGACCGAGGCGAGCAGGTAACCGCTCGGGTAGCCGGCTTGCAGGAGACCTGAGACGATGCCGCGCGACTTCGGCGGCACGGTTTCCATCGTCAGTGCGCCGCCCACCCCCCATTCGCCGCCCATTGCGATGCCGAACAGGGCGCGCAGCACGAGCAGGGTGGTCAGGTTAGGCGAAAAGCCGGACAGCAATTCCAGCAGCGAGAAGCACGCGATGTTGACCATCAGCGTCGGACGGCGGCCGTATTTGTCGGCGAGCCAGCCGAAAATCAATGCGCCGACTGGACGCATTATCAGGGTCAGCATGATGCCGAAGGCAACCGTCGGGATTTTTGTATTGAATTCGGCCGCGATATCTTTCAATACGAACACCATTAGAAAGAAATCGAATGCGTCCAGGGTCCAGCCCAGATAGGCGGCGATCGTGACGTTTCTCTGTTCCCGTGTCCAGCTCATTGATTGTTCTCCTGAGTCTCCAATAACCCGTGTTTGACGACGGGCGGCTCTGCAGCCCCGTGCGCCCCGTGGTGCGGGCTTCGAGCGAGTGTACGCCGAGCGTTAAGCGCTTGCATGAATGAACCCGCGTTTATCCGTATTAATCCCTGGAGCGAATTTCATGCTGAATCTCGATGCATGGAAAATGTTTGGCAAATGTAATTATCGTATTAATCATGTTTGCTTCTTTGTTTGTTATTTGTAATGTTTATTTCGCTTCTGAGAACAGCGGTCCGGTTCTCCGGATTCGAGTGTCGGGTAGAGGTGGCACTCGCGGGATTCAGGTTGGCGGGAGCGGATGCCTGCAGGTATAACAGCGGCTCGCGGCATTCACGCCGCGCATACAAAGGGACTAACGAATGACGATTCCGCATCTATGCCTGCTCATCGTGGTTGTGCTGCCGTTTCCTTGGATCATGCTGGCGAAGGTCAGCAAGCGCTATGACAATGGCGCGCCGCGCACCTATCTCTCGGGCCTCGAAGGCTGGCGCGCGCGTGCTTACGCTGCGCATCAGAACGCGTGGGAAGCACTGGCGATGTTCACCGCTGCGGTCGTCGTCGCGGGGCAGGCGGGCGGATCGAGCCCGTGGATCAACTGGCTGGCGATTACCTTTGTTGTCACGCGCGTGTTGCACGGCGTTTTGTATGTGGCGAACCTGGCGTCGTTGCGTTCGCTGGTGTGGTTTGTCGGCGTCGCGTGCGTGGTGTCGATGTTTTTCGTCTCAGTGAACTGAGGTAAGGCGAAGCGTGGGGCGATGCTGGCGGATGCGCGCGTCGTTCGTCGGCTCCCACGATGCGGATGGGCTCGAGCGCGCTTGCGCTGCTGTTGAAGGGGACCGGCATGCGCTACTTATGTGAATAACGCATCAGTCGAGCAGAAAAATTAATTGGACTCATGTTGCGGCGCGGAATAAGATCGTTGTCATCTTATTAATGTCGCCGGTCCCGACGCGCCATGTCACTCAAATCACTCACTTCAGCGCCTGTGCGGCGCGCACAAAAGCCGCTGATGGCGTTTGCCACGGTCACGCTGCTCACGGGCATTGGCGCCGGTCTCGGCGGCATGTTGCTTGCCTTGCTGCTGCACACCATTCAGCACCTCGCATACGGCTACAGCGTGACGCACGTGATCAGCAGCGAGAGTTTTCTGCAAGGTGTCACCGGCGCCGAACCTGAGCGGCGCCTGCTTGTCCTGATGACGTGCGGATTGGTGGCGGGGCTCGGCTGGTGGTTGCTGTATCGCTTCGGGCGGCCGCTCGTCAGCATTCGTCAGGCCGTCAAGTCTAACGATCCGCGTATGCCTGTGCTGAGCACCATCGTGCATGCGTTACTGCAGATTGTGACGGTGGCACTGGGCTCGCCGCTCGGGCGCGAAGTCGCGCCTCGCGAGATCGGCTCGGTGCTGGCCGGCTGGCTCTCCCACCGCGCGGGCTTATCGGTCGAACAGAGCCGGATCATGGTTGCGTGCGGGGCCGGAGCGGGCCTTGCCGCTGTTTATAACGTGCCGCTTGGCGGCGCGGTGTTCGTGCTCGAGGTCTTGCTGGGCACATTCGGCTGGAAGGCGCTCGTGCCGGCGGTCGTCACGTCGGCGGTGGCGGCGCTGGTCGCGCAACTCGGTCTGGGCAATGAACATCAGTATCTGGTGCCGCCGTTAACCTTGAGTACATCGCTGGTGGTGTGGTCCGTGGTATGTGGGCCGATTTTCGGTGCTGCGGCGTGGGGCTTTACCGAACTGACCAAACGCGCGCGTGCTGAAGCGCCCAGGGATTGGCGCCTGCCTGTGTTGTCGGTGTTGAACTTCGCGATCATCGGCGTGCTGGCGATGCACTTTCCGCAGTTGCTCGGCAATGGCAAAGGGCCCGCGGGAATGGCGTTCGATGGCAGCTTGACGATGAGTCTCGCGGCTATGTTGCTGGTGCTGAAGGTGGTGATTACCGCGAGTAGTTTGCGTGCGGGCGCTGAAGGCGGTCTGTTGACGCCCGGGCTCGCGAATGGCGCCTTGCTGGCGATCGTGCTCGGCGGGGCCTGGAGCCTGTTCTGGCCAGGCGCTTCTCCAGGCGCTTTCGCCGTTGTCGGCGCGACGGCGTTTCTGGCTTCATCGATGCAGATGCCTATTACGGCTGTTGTTCTCGTCTTTGAATTTACCCGGGTAAGCCACGACTTTCTGATTCCGGTGTTGTTCGCCGTCGGCGGTGCCGCGTTGAGTTTTCAGGCGTGCGCGAAGTGGGCGCCGGCAATGCAATTTGGTTCTGGTTTCAATTGGGGTGGGGCGGGCAAAGCGCGATAGGTTTTTTGTCTTTGACGGTGTGGCATGACGTGCCGTATCGCCCAAGGCATGCAGATCCGAAGCGCCGCGAAGGCGAGCCGCTACCATCATGTGATCCTTGCCGAAGCGCAAGAACCTGATGGTTTCGTGGAGCGGCATGAGGCACTCAAGCACGTCCGGGTCGTGCGACCTTTATTGACCCGATGCCGGCCTCACCGAATCCAAAATCTGATCGAGGTCGTACGCGAGCAGAAACACACACCCGGTCATGCTGTGAAAACCGCGCTCGACCGTCCCCGTTTCCGCCACCCCGACGTTTCCACGCCCTAGCACTCGACCGTTCCAGGTCACTTCGCCCTCCAGGACATAGATGAACTCAGGGCCGGTGTGAAGGTGATCGGGAAACGCTGCTCCGGGTGCGAATCTCACGAGCTGGATTGCGCGGCCGTTCGCCTTGCCCAGGTTTTTCACTTCGACACCCTTTGCGAGCGTTGAAGGTATCCAGGGGACGTCGTTCGAATCGCTCCAGCGAAATTGTGGCGCCGTCGATGGATCGTGAGTCATGTCGTGTCGCCTTTCGGTCTGCGTATGTCCACATAAAACTTCGCTGGTGACGAACCCAGAAACTTGGGGTTGTTCGAACGTGGCCGCGGCGATCAAAGCCACTGCGCCTGGCAGGTATGAGACCGCGTCTGCGAGACCGCGGCAAACCGCGTCCATCGGCGGAGTTATGCGGAAGCGATGCTGGAAAACACCAGGCTCGCTGCTGACACCCGCCAGTATACTGGCCAACTGCCGGACGCCGTCACTGGAAGGTCAGAACGAATCAGCTCAGGCGCCGTTCGTCGGACTCAACAGGAGGAAGACAAAAATGAAGCGCTTCGTTTCCCACTATCTGGTTGCACTCGCAACGACCATGGCCTGTTCGTTCGCGGGGCCGGCGCATGCGGATGCCGCGCATCCAGTCGTCGCGTTGCTGCCGGGCGTCACCGATCCTTTCTACTTCACGATGCACCGCGGCGCCGAACGGGCTGCGAATGAAGAACACGTCCAGTTGTTATTCCAGGTGCCCAAGGCATGGAACACCACCGAGCAGGTGCCGATCCTCAAGGCGTTCATTGCCAAACATCCGGATGTACTGCTGGTTTCACCGGTCGACAAGCAGCAATTGATCGGACCACTGAAGGAAGCGGCAGACGCTGGCATCAAGGTCATCACGGTGGATACGTATATCGGCGATGGGCACTATCAGACCGGCAAGGGCGACGCGGATTTCCCACTGTCCTATATTGCTTCGGATAACCTGGAAGGCGGCCGCGTTGCGGCGCGCTCGCTCGCGAAGGCCATCGGCGACAAGGGTACGGTCTATTGCGAAAACAACAAGCCGGGCATCTCAAGTACCGATGCGCGCGCCGAGGGTTTCCAGGAAGAGATGAAGAAGCACCCAAACATCAAGGTGCTGCAAACGCAATATAACGAGGATGATGCGAACCGCGCTGCATCCCACGTCGCCGCGGTGCTAGCGCGCAACCCCGACCTTGCTGGCGTGTTTGGCGCCAACACTTTCTCCGGCAGTGGCGCTGCCCAAGGCGTCAAGGCGGCCGGCAAGCAGGGCGTGGTCAAGGTCGTGGTGTTCGACGCCGTGCCTGGCATCGACCAGCAGATCAAAAGCGGCCTCGTGGACATTGCGATTGCGCAGCGCCCGGATGAGATCGGCTATTACGGCGTGAAGTTCGCGGCAGACGTGATTCGCGGCAAGAAGATTCCGCCTTTCAAGAGCACGGGCTTCGTGGTGCTCGACAAGACGAACATCGACCAGCCGGACATGAAGCAGTACATCTATTCGAACTAGGCAAGCGCTGTCGAACGAGGACCTATCCCCGCGTGCGCCGATGCGCGCACGTGGATACCGCTGCCGATTTCCCGGACGACTTTATGGATAACTCACGGCTCGACCGGCTCGCACTGGTCAGCAAGGTGTGGCCCTGGATTTTCCTTTGTGCGCTACTGGTGTTTTTCGAAGTCTGGGCGCGGATCTCGGATCATCGCTCGTTCATCTTCAATGTCTACAATCTCCAGTCGATCGGGCTGGCGGCCAGCGCGCCGCTGCTGCTCGCGATCGGTCAGACGTTCGTGATCATCACCGCGGGCATCGACCTGTCGGTAGGATTTGTCATGGGACTGGCCGCCGTGTGTGTCGCGCAATTCACGATATTGGGCAGCGGCTCGCCGTGGATCCTGCTGTTTTCCATTCCACTGACCATCGCGGTATGCGCGATTCCGGGCCTCGTCAACGGCGTACTGATCGCGCGGCTCGGTGTACCCGCCTTCATCGGCACGCTCGGCATGTATGGTGTCGCACGAGGTGTGGGCTTTCTCGCGGCGGGAAGCGGCATGACGGTGGCAGTAGACAATGCCGGACTCGCGTGGCTCGGCCGCGGCTGGATTCCGGTGGCGCTGACCGCTGTTTTGCTGGTCATCATGCATTTCGTGCTGTCAAAGACGCGTTTTGGCCAGTACACCTATGCAATCGGCGGCAATCCACAATCGGCGATCCGCGCCGGCATCAATGTCAGGCGCCATCTGCTGGTGATCTATCTGATCGCCGCTGCGTTTGCCGCGATCGGCGGCATCGTCTATACGGCGCGCTTTGCTGCGGGTGCCGCCAACGCCGGGGAGCCGATGCTTCTCGATTCGATTGCAGCGGTCGTGATCGGCGGCGCGAGTCTGTTCGGCGGTACCGGCAATGTCATCGGCACGCTGATTGGCGCGTTGATCATCGCGGTGATCGAGTTCGGACTGGTATTTATCGACGTCAATGCGTTCTGGCAGTTCATCGTGGTCGGCATTGTCATCATCATGTCGGTGCTGATCGACCAGTACAAAGAACGTCTCGGAGGTGCCCAATGAGCACGCCGATCCTCGAGGCGCGCGACATCTCGATCCGCTTCGGCGGCGTGGAGGCGCTCCGGCGCGTTTCGCTGCGACTAATGGCGGGCGAAGTGCTGGCGCTCGCAGGCGACAATGGCGCGGGCAAGTCGACCCTCATCAAGATCATCTCCGGGGTCTACCGCGCGGACGCGGGCCACCTGCTGTTCAACGGCGCGTCCTTGCAGATGCGCGACCCGCAGGACGCTCGCGCCCAGGGGATCGAGACGATCTATCAGGATCTTGCGCTTGCCGACAACCTCGATGTCGGGAGCAACATCTTCCTCGGGCGCGAGCCGACGCGCCGCCAATTCGGGCTTCAGGTGATCGACCGGCCGCGCATGGCGCAGGTTGCACGCGAAGTGCTCGAGCGTCTCGACATCGTGATTCCCGAGCGTAAGCTCAGCGGTCCGGTGAAGATGCTCTCGGGTGGCCAGCGGCAGGCGATTGCGATCGGCCGAGCCATTTACTGGAATGCGCGCGTGCTGATCATGGACGAGCCCACCGCCGCGCTCGGCGTACCCGAACAACGCAAGGTGATGGAGTTGATCGCCGCGCTGAAAGCCCAGGGCGTCTCCGTGATTCTGATCTCGCATAACCTTCACGACATCTTCGCCATTGCCGATCGCATCGTTGTGCTGCGGCGCGGCGAGGTCGCTGGCGAACGGCTTGTAGCCGGGACTAACGGCGACGAGATTGTGCATCTGATGGTGGGGGACACGTACGCGAACGCGCGCAGATCGGACCACTGAGCGCCGTATCCGCCCCTTATTTATTGCTGATGCAACACCGTGACCAGGAGGGGGCTTAATCAAATTGCCCCAATTTATGGGTGGCGATCGGAAATTTCTCCGCCATCTTGGCGAGCCCGCCTACTCGCCAAGTAAAATTGACCATATATTGGTATCGCGTTACCCTGACGCTCCAATGCAGCCTGCTTCCCATTTCTTACGCATCACGCGAAGTGGTGTCCCAGGCGCGATCCGGATGCGCAGGAGTCAACCCGGCCATGAAACGCGAACTCATCGAAGATCTTGTCACCGCTGCCGCGGATTTTTCGCCCGACGCAATCTTCCTCGTGAATGAGCAGGGACGTATACGCCATGCCAGTCCTGCATGCGAGGATATATTTGGCTATGTGCCGGGCGATTTTGTCGATCAGTTCATCATCGATTTCGTGGTCCCAGCCGATCAGGACGCCACGCGCAAGGAAGCGAAGGAGGTCCTCGCCGGCCGCAAGCGGGTCGGCTTTGAGAACCGCTATCGTCATAAGAATGGAAGCGACGTCTACGTCACGTGGTCCGCACGCTGGATGGAGCACGAGCGCCTGCGCGTCGGTGTAGCCCGCGACGTGACAGAACTCCGTCGCCGGGAGTCCGCACCCTCAGCGTTGTTGTCTGTTCTTGCTCCGTACGAACGCAAGGTTGTCGAGCTGTTGCTCACCGAGGCGACCGAGAAACAGATCGCCGAGCGACTTGGCCTCGCCGCATCGACCACACATTCCTATATCACCGGGATTTTCCGCAAATACGGTGTGCGAGGACGAGCGGGCTTAATGAGCCTGTGGCTCAAGCATCTTTCCAATGGCACCGCCCAGCCTGGCGCCAGGTAGGCGCGGCTGTTCCCACGTGGGACGACCGCCCGCGCACGAGGGTACTCGCTAGCCTCGCGAGTAGGTATTGTGGAGTGGCTTTTCCCACGCTGAGCCCGCCGCTTTTGCACGCGTTTTCCGGGCTCTCGTCTTGTTCTCTCAGGTTTCCGGCTCTTTCGAATTATTGTGGCTTAACGGTCGCGCTTCCAAAACTGCCGACGACACAGTCAAGCCGGTATGCAGGGACTGATGCTACTCGAAACAGCGCGCCCAACCTATCCTGCTAATCAGAGGGGTGACGATCGGGTCGCACATGTGCTGACGTCGTCCTGCTTCGTCGCAGGAAGGCACGTTGGCGGACTCAACGCGACCTTGGCAGCCAAAGCGACGTTCGGGGTTGATGAGTCTTTCTGACGCGCGCGGGATCTCCTTGCCGGTTCGATCAGGTTCAAGGCGGGGCACGTCTGATACGCAAATTTGCGTACGCAATTTTGTTTCGTTTTCAATATTCTGGAAGAAATTTCAGTTTGCTGTATTGCGATAAAACACCATCAATAGATGGTCACAACCAAAATATTCGCAACCATGTTTCGCACGATTTTCTCTAAGATTTGATGGTATGCCGTCGACATGAGATGTCCGGCGACGAAGTCCACCGTCCTATCCATTCGGAGAACTTGCGTGAACCTTGATCGTTTTCCTCGTCACAAGCTGACCTTTGGTCCTACCGCGATCCATGCGCTGCCTCGCCTGAGCGAATCCCTCGGAGGCAAAGTTCACCTCTACGCCAAGCGGGAAGACTGCAATAGCGGTCTGGCGTTCGGCGGCAACAAGACGCGCAAGCTGGAATACATCATTCCCGATGCATTGGCACAGGGCGCCGACACACTGGTGTCGATTGGCGGCATTCAGTCGAACCAGACCCGGCAGGTAGCAGCCGTCGCTGCTCATCTTGGTCTGAAGTGCGTGCTGGTTCAGGAGAACTGGGTCAATTACTCGGACGCTGTCTATGACCGCGTGGGCAACATCCAGATGTCGCGCATGATGGGCGCGGACGTGCGACTGGTCAGCGACGGCTTCGACATCGGCATCCGCCCCAGCTGGGAACAGGCGATGCAAAGCGTTCGCGATGCCGGCGGGAAGCCTTATCCGATTCCCGCCGGATGTTCCGAACATCCGCTCGGCGGACTGGGGTTCGTCGGATTCGCGGAGGAAGTGCGGGCGCAGGAGGCCGAACTTGGCTTCAGGTTCGACTACATCGTCGTCTGTTCGGTGACGGGCAGCACGCAGGCCGGCATGGTGGTCGGCTTTGCGAGGGATGGCCGTGCTGACCGGGTGATCGGCATCGATGCGTCAGCAAAACCGGAACAGACGCGCAATCAGATTCTACGCATCGCGCGCCACACAGCCGAGCTCGTGGAGCTTGGCCGCCCAATTCGCGACGAGGACGTGGTATTGGATACGCGCTATGGCGGTCCTGAATATGGTCTTCCGTCGGAGGGTACGCTCGAGGCGATTCGACTCAGCGCGAAGCTGGAGGGCATGTTGACCGATCCCGTGTACGAGGGTAAATCGATGCAGGGCATGATCGATATGGTTCGGCGAGGAGAGTTTCCCGATGGCTCGCGCGTGCTGTATGCGCATCTCGGCGGGGTGCCCGCGTTGAATGCTTATAGCTTCCTGTTCAAGAACGGCTGAAGCCCTGCTTGTGCCCGATTGTCTTTCGCAGTCGGGCACGAGCGATAGGTGTCAGGGCGTATCTCGCCGCAACGCGACGTCGCGCGATCGGCTGGACCCATCGACTCCGCCAAGCCGGTGCCTCAAAGGATTCCGAAAAATACTGGGTCTCGTGAACGACCTTGCCGTTGCGGAACTCCATAATGCTGACCGTGTAGGCCGTTCGCCGCTTGTAGGTTATGGTGTATTCCGTGACCCAGAGATTACCTTCTCCTTGAATTCGCCTGACATCGAAACCTGATGGCTTATCTGGATGATGACTCCGCAGTGCCTGCAAATTAATTCGCCCGAGGCAACGTGCCAAATCCGAGCGCGGGCATGTGGCCGCCTCCGTGCCTGATCCTGGGAAGTGCGTTTTCGGAACTTGACCGGCAGGCGCGCAGCGGACATCTAAAAGAAAAATCGCGACAGAGTGACCAGATGCGCCCAAACTGCGCGACATGGCTGTCGCTTCGCGACGGGCAAATCAGGAGAAACATGTTGGCGAAGAGCACGATGCGCGGTAATCGCGAGGTCAAAAAGCCCAAACAACCCAAAAAAGTGATCTCTCCTGCGGCGGGTGTGTCCCTGGCGACTGCGCCGAAGACCGCCGTGGCCAGCGCACCTGCGAAGAAGAAATAGCAGACACCCGGGGCACGGATCCGTGTCCTTTCTGCTCCACCCTGCCCGGGTGGTCAGCCAGGAACTGCGCCTGGAGGGCTGCGCAGGTGCTCCTTTCTCTCATTCCTTGCCGCATCGGTCTGATCGGCGTCTATCCGACGTTTTAGTGCGCCGCTAAACGCCAGTTAGCGGTTTGCATATGGGGGTGCACTGATGCATTCCCGATATCCGTATCATTCCGGCGGAATTTTTCGGCCGCGCTAGCGGCCGTCATCGCGGATCATGCCCGCAGACGCTGTACACCTGCTTTTTCGTCCTGACGGTTCCTCGCGCGTCCCCCCGCACCCGTGAATCAAGCCACATTCCGGAGGCTTGCAGCACGCGACACGCGTGGTCCGGCCTCCCCGAAGGAAGATCCGATCATGTCCCAACTCAATGAACTGTCCGCCGATACAACGATGGCGAACGATTTGCGCGTCGCTAACGTGGCACGCCACAGCGACCGGTTCACCTCACCGAACTCACCGAACTCACCAACATCGCAGGAAGTGCGCCTGTGAAAGCGATCCTTCGATATGTCACGGGACGTCGCTCGCTGTCGCCGCCATGGACTGACATGGCGCCGGTGCGCGAGGAGCTGTTCGGCGTCGAACGGCTCGAGCAGCATGCGGAAAGCCTCGCTGCCGCACAACCGGTAACAAAGACACCACCTGCCGTTTTTTCTCTGCATACGAGATTGAACGACAATGCCGCCGTTCTGCTAGCGGCCTACCGTGCGAGCGCCGAAGAACTGGAGAGCGGCCGGGGCGTGGTGCCCGCCGCGGAATGGCTGCTCGACAACTATCATCTCGTTGAGGAGCAGATCCGCGAGATTCGCGACGACTTGCCGCCCGGCTACTACCGTCAGTTGCCCAAGCTTGCCGCCGGCCCGTTCGCAGGCTACCCGCGCGTGTTTGGTCTCGCGTGGGCGTTCGTCGCGCATACCGACAGTCACTTCGACCCGCAGATCCTGCGGCGTTTCATCAGCGCGTATCAGCGGGTTCAGCCGCTGACGATCGGTGAATTGTGGGCCGTGGCGATTACGTTGCGCATCGTGCTGATCGAGAACCTGCGACGCCTGACTGAGCAGATCACTGCAGGCCGCAGCGCACGCGCCGACGCCGACGCGCTCACCGACCGTCTGCTCGAATCGGGCAGCGCCCGGTCGGCGCTCGAAGCGGACATTTCCACGCGCTCCTCAGACATGTTGTCGGAGCTGTTCGCGGCACAGCTCGTTAAACGGCTGCGTGACCAGGATCCGCGCACCACGCCGGCACTTGGCTGGCTGGAGGAGCGGCTCAAGCTTCAGGGCGTCTCCGTCGACAAGGTCGTGCAACACGCGCAGCAGCGGCAGGGCGCGTCGAACGTCACCGTGCGCAATGTGATCACCAGCATGCGGCTGATTTCCGACATTGACTGGACGGAACTGTTCGAGAGTGTGAGTCTTGTCGACGCCAGCTTGCGCGCGAACAGCAGCTTTGCCACGATGGATTTTCCGACGCGTAATCTGTATCGCAGCGCGATCGAGCAACTGGCGCGCGGCTCGTCCTTCACCGAACTCGAAGTTGCCAGGCTGGCGCTGGAATCGGCGCAGGCGGCGCTACTGGAGGCCGGCGATGCCGCGCATGCGGAACGCGCCGGCGACCCCGGCTATCACCTGATCGCCGAAGGCCGGCGCGCACTGGAGCAGGCGATCGGATTCCGTCCGCCGGCGCGTCTGCGGATCACGCGGTTCAACGTCCGCCTCGGCATCGGGGGTTACGTCGGCACGATCCTGGCGCTCGCCGCGACATTACTCGCGCTGGCGTTGTGGGCAATGTGGACACTCGCGCCGAGCGGTCTCGAACCCGGAATACTGGTGCTGTTTGCTGTATGCGGATTCTTGCCCGTCACCGAGATCGCGACCGCGCTCATCAATCGCACGGTGACATGGAGTTTCGGCGCGATCACGTTGCCGGGTCTCGAACTGACTGCCGGCGTGCCGTCCTCGTTGCGTACGCTGGTTGCCGTGCCGACGCTCCTGACAAACGAAGCCGATCTGCGCGAGCAGGTCGAACGTCTTGAGGTGCATCACCTCGCGGGAGCCGGCGGGGACCTGTCCTTCGCGTTGCTGGCGGATGGACTCGATGCGGATCAGGAAGTGCTGGCCAGCGATGCGCATCTGCTCGCCGTGGCCGCCGAAGCCATCGAAGCGCTGAACCGCCGTTACGAGCCAGGCCCGGGTGGCAGCCGCTTCCTGTTACTACACCGCCGCCGTGTGTTCAACGCGAGCGAGAACAAATGGATGGGCTGGGAACGCAAGCGCGGCAAGCTGCACGAACTCAACCGCCTGCTGCGCGGGGCGACGGATACGACCTTCATGCCGATCGCCGGCCGTGCGCCGCAGGTACCGTCCGACGTGCGCTACGTCATCACACTCGACGCCGATACGCGTCTGCCACGAGACGCCGCGCTTCGGCTAATCGGCAAGATGGCGCACCCGCTGAACCGGCCAACATTTAGCGATGCAGAACAACGCGTCATCAACGGTTACGCGATTCTGCAGCCGCGTGTCACACCGTCGCTGCCCGTCGGCCAGGAAGGCTCGCTGCATCAGCGGGTCTTCTCTGGTCCCGGCGGGATGGACCCGTACGCGGCGGCTGTGTCCGATGTCTATCAGGACCTGTTCGGCGAAGGGTCGTATACCGGCAAGGGCATCTACGACGTCGATGCGTTTGAAGCGGCTTTGCATGGACGTGTGCCGGAAAACGCGTTGCTCAGTCATGATCTGTTCGAAGGGATTTTTGCGCGCGCCGGGCTGGCGTCGGATGTCGAGGTGGTCGAGGAAGTGCCATCCCGTTACGACGTGATTGGCAAGCGGCAGCATCGCTGGACGCGTGGCGACTGGCAATTGCTGCCATGGATCGTCGGCCATCGTGGCCGGGACCGACATGCGATGCCGTCGATCGGCCGCTTCAAGATGCTCGACAATTTGCGCCGTTCGCTGTTCGCTCCCTTCATGGTCGCCGCGCTCGGCCTGTGCTGGCTGATGCCGATCCGTGCCGGGATTGCAGGCGCGCTGCTGATGCTGGGCGCGCTCGCGATCCCCGCTTTCCTGCCGACGCTGTTCGCGATCCTGCCGCGCCGCAGTGGCATCCATTTGCGCAATCATCTGGACGTGCTGGCTGCCGACGTGCGGCTCGCCGCCTTGCAAACCGTTCTGTCGGCCACATTTCTCGCTGACCAGGCATGGCGCATGGGCGATGCGATCGTCCGGACGCTGATACGGCTGTTCGTGACGCATCGCCGACTGCTCGAATGGACGACCGCTGCGCAGTCGAAGGGCAGCCCGCGCCTCGATCTGCGTGGCTTTTATCGGCAGATGACAGGTGGTATCGCGCTCGGCCTCGTGCTGCCGGCGGGTGCGATTGCGTTCGCACCGTCGCACTGGCCGCTCGTGCTGCCGTTTGCGTTGTTATGGCTTGCCGCGCCGGCGCTCGCGCTGTGGTCGAGCCGTTCGCCGACCGTCGCGCGGCGTTTCGCGATGGCGGACCCGGACGCGCGCAGCCTTCGCCTCATTGCGCGGCGTACGTGGCGTTTCTTCGAGACCTTCGTTACACCGGCAGAAAACATGCTGCCGCCCGACAATTTCCAGGAAGATCCGAAGCCAGTCGTCGCACACCGTACCTCGCCGACCAATCTTGGACTCTATCTGCTGTCGGCGATAGCCGCGCGCGATTTTGGCTGGGCGGGGACGACGGAAACCGTCGAACGACTCGAAGCGGCGTTCGCTTCGATGCACAAGCTCAAGCGTTTCAAGGGGCATTTCTATAACTGGTACGGGACGCTCGATCTTCAGGTGCTGGCGCCTGCGTATGTTTCGTCGGTCGACAGCGGCAATCTGGCAGGTCATCTGATCGTTCTCGCCAACGCCTGCGAAGAGTGGCCGCATGAATTGCTCGCGCCGGCCGGGCGTCCCGGCATGGTGGACAACCTGCAACTCGCGCTGGAAGCCATCGACGCGCTGCCGGCCGCAGGCGGTGAACGTGGCAAGCAGCTGGTTGCGATCCTCGAAGAGATCAGCACGCAGTTGCACGGCCCGCAGACGCTCGAAGCGCTGTCCCCGTCGCTCACGCGGCTGACGGAAAAGGCCGCGAAGGCAACGCGTGAACTGACGCCCGCCGGCGGTGACAACAGTTCTGCTGACCTGATGTTCTGGATCGACGCGTTGAGCAAAAGCGTGGTTGAACATGCCCGCGACCGGCAACATTTCGCCGAAGCGCCGGATCTTCTGCAGGCACGCCTGAAGTCGCTCGCCGATACGTCGCGCGCGATGGCGCTCGAAATGGACTTCGCGTTCCTGCTCGATCCGGAACGCAAGCTGCTATCGATCGGCTATTCGCAATCCGACAACAGCCTCGACCTGAACTGCTACGACCTGCTGGCGTCCGAAGCGCGCCTCGCGAGCCTGTTCGCCATCGCGAAAGGTGACGTGACGACGCGTCACTGGTTCCGTCTCGGTCGCGCCGCGACGCCAGTAGGAAACGGCTCGGCGTTGATCTCGTGGTCGGGGTCGATGTTCGAATATTTGATGCCGTCACTGGTGATGCGCGCGCCTGTCGGCAGCCTGCTCGAGCAGACGAGCCGTCTGGTGGTGGAACGGCAAGCCTCGTATGGGCGTTCGCTCGGCATTCCGTGGGGCATTTCGGAATCGGCGTACAACGCGCGCGATATCGAATTTACCTACCAGTATTCGAATTTCGGCGTGCCCGGTCTCGGCCTCAAGCGGGGGCTTTCAGAGAACCGCGTGATCGCGCCGTATGCAACGGGGCTGGCGGCGATGGTCGACCCGCAAGCCGCGCGAGAGAACTACGCACAACTCGCCGCGCTGGGCGCGCTAGGTCAATATGGTTTCTACGAAGCACTCGATTTCACCCGCTCGCGGCTGCCGGACAACGAGGACGTTGCGATCGTGCGCAATTTCATGGCGCACCACCAGGGCATGACGATCGTGTCGATCGCGAACACGTTACTCGACGCGCAGATGCGTGCACGTTTTCATCGCGAACCCATGATTCAGGCGAGCGAACTGTTGCTGCAGGAACGTATGCCGCGCAATGTCGCCGTTGCGCATCCGCGTGCCGAAGAGGTGAGCACGTCAGCAGCCGTCGCCGGCGTCTTGCCACCGACCGTACGGCGCCTCGCGGCGTCGGCTGTGGCCGGGACTGCGCCGGTGACACACCTGCTGTCAAATGGGCGCTACGCAGTCATGCTGACTGCGACCGGCGCCGGTTACAGCCGTTGGCGCGACATGGCCGTGACGCGCTGGCGCGAAGACGCAACCCGCGACGACTGGGGCTCATTCATCTTCCTGCGCGATACGCAGAGCGGCCACGTGTGGTCGGCAGGCGAACAGCCGGCTGGCAGCGAAGCCGAGTACGAAGAGGTGGTGTTCGGCGAGGACCATGCGGAATTCATTCGCCGCGACGGCTCGTTGACAACGACGATGGACGTGCTGGTTTCCGGTGAAGCAGACGGCGAAGTTCGACGTGTATCGTTGGCAAACAGCGGACGCCGCGCGCGCGAGATTGAACTGACTTCCTACGCCGAAATCGTGCTCGCGACACCCGCCGCCGACAACGCGCATCCGGCCTTCTCGCGGATGTTTGTCCAGACCGAGCACCTCGCGGAATTCGGCGCGCTGGTGGCCACGCGCCGTCCGCGTTCGCACGATGAAAAACAGGTGTGGGCTGCGCATTTCGCGGTTGTCGACTGCGAGATCGTCGCCGATCCGCAGTACGAATCGGATCGCGCGCGCTTTCTGGGACGTGGGCGCAACGCCGGCACGGCAGCGGCGATCTTCGGCGATCAGCCGCTGACCAACACCACCGGGACCGTACTCGATCCGGTCTTTGCGCTCAGGTATCGCGTGCTGGTGCCGCCGGGCAAGGTCGCACGTGTGACGTTCTGGACCGTGGTGGCCGAGTCGCGAGCGCTATTGCTCGATCTGATCGACAAACACCATGACCGCAACGCGTTCGATCGTGCCAAAACGCTAGCCTGGACGCAGGCCCAGGTACAGTTGCGCCATCTCGACATCGAAGCCGAAGAGGCGGCGGATTTTCAGCGCCTCGCAGCGCCCGTCATCTATGCCGATGCGCGTTTCAGGGCGCCGTCGGACACGATCATTCGCGGGGGCGGCGCGCAGTCGGGCCTCTGGCCGCACGCGATTTCCGGCGACCTGCCGATCGTGTTGCTACGTATCGACGACGTCGAAGACATCGCGCAGGTCCGGCAGTTATTGAGGGCACACGAGTACTGGCGGATGAAGCGGCTGGGCGTCGATCTCGTCATCATCAACGAACGGGCTTCGTCGTATATCCAGGAACTGCAGGGCGCGATCGAAACGGCCGTGCGTAGCAGCCAGACGCGGCCGCGTTTCGGCGAAGAACTCGCGCAAGGGGCGGTCTTTACGCTGCGCGCCGATTTGATGAGCGTGGAGGCGCGTGCGCTGCTGCAATCGGTCGCGCGTGTCGCGCTGATCGCACGTCGCGGTTCAATCGCCGACCAGCTCGCCCGGTTGCCGCAGTCGCAGGGGCAGTCGTCGGCGCTGCGCCGGCCGAAGCCGCCGATGTCGTCGCCGTGGCCTGCGGCGCCTCATCTGCCGCGTGCGCTTTCTTCGGTTCCGGCGAGGCTCGAGTTTTTCAACGGTCTGGGCGGTTTCGATAAAAACGGCCGGGAATACGTGACCATTCTCGCGGCGGGCGCCACGACACCCGCGCCGTGGATCAACGTGATCGCGAACCCCGGCTTTGGCTTTCAGGTCGCGGCGGAAGGCAGCGGTTACACGTGGGCCGAAAACAGCCGCGAGAATCAACTCACGCCGTGGTCGAACGATTCGGTGGAAGACCCAACTGGCGAAGCCATCTATGTGCGCGACGAGGTCAGTGGCGATGTGTGGGGCGCCACCGCGCTGCCGATCCGCGATGGCGGGACGTATGTCGTGCGTCACGGGCATGGCTACAGCCGCTTCGAGCACGAGGCGAATGGCATCGCGCTCGACTTGCTGCAATACGTGCCGCTCGCCGACCCGCTGAAGATTTCCCGGCTGACGTTGCGCAATCTGTCCGGCATGCCGCGCCGTCTGTCCGTGACGGCGTGGATGGAATGGGTGCTCGGCACATCGCGCGGCGCATCGGGACCCTTCATCGTGACGGAAATCGACTCCGCTACCGGCGCGATGCTGGCGCGCAATCCGTGGAGCATGGGGTTCGTTGGGCGTGTGGCGTTCGCCGACCTCGGCGGCCGGCAGACCGCGTGGACGGCGGATCGCACCGAATTTCTTGGCCGCAACGGCCGGACTGCGGCACCCGCCGCGCTGACCGGCGACGCGCTGCTGTCTGGCGCAACCGGCGCGGGACTCGATCCATGCGCGGCGCTGCAGCGCGTGATTGAATTGGGCGTGGACGAGATCGTCGAAGTGGTGTGGTTCGTCGGGCAATGCGTTGGCGTCGAAGAGTCTCGGGCGTTGATCGAGCGCTATCGCAAGGCCGATCTCGACGCTGTTCTCAGCGAAGTGACGAGCCATTGGGAGAACGTGCTCGGTACCGTCCAGGTGAAGACCCCCGACCGCGCGATGGACCTGATGCTAAACGGCTGGCTGCTGTATCAGACGCTCGCGTGCCGTATCTGGGCGCGCTCGGCGTTCTATCAGGCGAGCGGTGCATACGGGTTCCGCGACCAATTGCAGGACGGCATGGCGCTGACTCATGCGCAGCCGGAGGAGACACGGCGGCATTTGCTGCGCACCGCGGCGCGGCAGTTCGTCGAAGGCGATTTCCAGCATTGGTGGTTGCCCCAGTCGGGGCAGGGCGTGCGCACGCGGATTTCCGATGACCGCGTGTGGCTCGCGTTCGCGACGGCAACGTACATCCGCTGTGCGGGCGACGTCGCGATTCTCGACGAGATCGTGCCGTTTCTCGATGGACCGCCACTGCGGCCCGGCGAGCACGATGCGTTTTTCCAGCCGATGGTCGCAGATGAATCCGCGTCACTGTTCGAACATTGCGCGCGCGGCCTCGATCAATGCATCGAATTGACCGGCGAGCATGGTTTGCCTCTGATCGGCACGGGTGACTGGAACGACGGGATGAACCGCGTCGGCGCGGACGGCAAGGGAGAAAGCGTTTGGCTCGGCTGGCTGCTATTGCGGACTATTGCGCTGTTCGCTCCGCTGGCTGAATCGCGCGATGCGGTTTCGGTTGGCCGCGCCGCGCGCTGGCACGCTCATGCGGTGTCGGTGCGCGAGGCGCTGGAGCGCGATGCGTGGGACGGCGAATGGTATCGCCGCGCGACCTTTGACGACGGCACATGGCTTGGCTCGAAAGACAGTGACGAGTGTCAGATCGATTCGATCGCCCAGTCCTGGGCTGTGCTGTCAGGCGCGGCAGATCCGGCGCGCGCGGCGTTGGCGATGACCTCGCTGGAAAAGCGCCTTATCCGTCGAGACGACGGGCTTGCTTTGCTGTTCACGCCGCCGTTCGATAAAACGTTGCACGATCCCGGCTATATTAAGGGCTACCCGCCGGGGCTTCGTGAAAACGGCGGGCAGTATAGCCACGCTGCAATGTGGGCGATCCTCGCGTTCACAAAAATGGGCAATGGCAACAAGGCCGCCGCGCTGTTTTCACTGCTTAATCCGGTCAACCATGCGCGCACACCGATGGAAGTCGACCGCTACAAGGTCGAACCCTATGTCGTTGCCGCCGATGTCTATTCCGTGGCGCCGCATGCCGGGAGAGGTGGCTGGACCTGGTACACGGGATCCGCTGGATGGATGTACCGGGCGGGCGTCGAGGGTATTCTTGGAATGTGTCGCGAGGGGGATTTTCTGGTGATCGATCCTTGTATTCCGGACACATGGCCAGGGTTTGAAGCAACCGTGACGATGCATTCGACGCGATATGAGGTCCGCGTCGAAGCCGCTGACGAGCGCGGTGCGATGCGTGCGATGCTCGACGGCGCGCATGTCGAATGTGGTGATGGACGGGTGCGCGTGCCGCTTGATGCCGGGTCGCATAAACTCGTGATTTCGTTGTGTTCCGGCGTGAGTGAAGACGTGGATTCGGGCGAGCAGGTCGTGTGACGAGTCCTTCATGCTAACGCTGATTGTCGCCGGTTCTTCGATTTGATATGCACGCATGCTATCCAGCGCAAATACAAAACGTTACGTTCTAATCGCTCTTATCCACTATGCGTTCATCATCTGACGGTGAGCCCGCCGACACGGGTAACAACGGACCGACAGCGCAACCAGATCAATCGGCAAGATTCACCGATGCCCTGGAGAAGGTGAAGCCGCTGCTCGAGATGCAGCCGCCGTTAGCGGACAACCTTTTGGCCGAGGCGTTGCAGATCGCAGCGGTCAGTTCGCTCGGCCTGGGCCTGCTCGGCGATGCCGAGTCGTATTGGCGCCGTTCGATCGAAGCGGACTCGGGATTCGTGGACGCGTACATGAATCTCGGCACCCTGCTGAAAGGACTCAACCGCCTGCATGACATGGAGGTGCTTTTTCGGCAATTGCTGGAAGTCCGCCCAGATCTTGCCGATGTCCACAACCAGCTTGGGTCGATGCTGCAGGACCAGGGGCGCTTCTCCGAAGCAGAGGCGGCTTATCGGCAAGCGTCGCTCATGTGCCCTGATCGCGCTGAGTTTCATTACAACCTCGGCGTCGTGCTAAGGCCGCTCGGCCGTTGGTGCGAAGCCGCGCAAGCGTATCAGCGGGCAGTTGAAACGAGCCCTGGCTTCATCATGGGCTACAGCAACCTCGGCAACGTACTGAAGGAGCTCGGACGCCTGCCGGAAGCCGAGGCCGCCTACCGGCAGGCGCTCTCGATTCGCGGCGATTACCCCATGGCGAAGTTCGCTCTGGCCATCCTGCTAATCAGCATGGGGCGCTTCGAGGAAGGATGGCGGTTATATGACGAGCGTCACGCGGATCCCAGGTCCATGCAACATAAGACGCAGAAAGTCATTAACCGTCCCCGTTGGCGCGGCGAAGCGCTGGCAGCAAAAAAGCTGCTGGTCTGGCAGGAGGGCGGACTTGGCGATGCGATTCATTTTGGCCGCTACTTTTCGCTTCTCAAGGTGCAAGGGGCGGCCGAAATCGCGTTCGCCTGCGCTCCCGCGCTGCACCGGCTCCTCGCTGCGGTTGAGGGCGTAGACGTGGTGCTGACTCACGAGGCAGGATGGGCGGCCGCGGCGAATTACGACTATTGGACGAGCCCATTGAGCGCGCCGCTGTATATGGGCACAACGATGGAAACGATCCCGCCGCCCGTCCGACTGGAACTGGACCCGTCGCTCGTCGAATCCTGGTGCGCGCGCCTCGCAGGACTTCCTTCCGGTCGCAGGATCGGTCTCGTATGGAAAGGCAGCGCCCAACATCAGAACGATGCAAACCGGTCGCTGCGATCTCTTGCGATGCTGGCGCCACTCTGGAGCATCCCGGGCGTCAGTTTCGTGAGTCTGCAAAAGGGTGAGGGCGAGGACGAGGCCCAATCGCCGCCTGTTGGCCAACCATTGCTGCATCTCGGGTCTGACGTAGCGGATATGGCCGATAGCGCCGCGATCGTCGCGCAACTCGATCTCGTCATCTGTGTGGATACGTCGATTGCGCATCTCGCCGCATCGGTTGGTACGCCGTGCTGGGTCATACTGCCGGCAGAGGAGGTCGACTGGCGCTGGATGCACGAACGCACAGACTCCCCCTGGTATCCCGAGACGATTCGCCTGTTCCGCCAGCCTTTGGGCGGGAAATGGCCTGCGGTTATCGAACAGGTACGGCATGCGTGCGCCAGGACATTCGCAGGGTAAAGGGAGGCGGGGAGATGATGACTTCGGAGAAGCCACCCTCCGCGACCCTTCAAAATCACTGCGCCTTCGCGTCCACCGTTCCCGCTGCCGCATCCCCCGTCTGCGCAGGCGCTGCCTGCCGGTCCGGGTGCCGCGGATCATGCAACCGGTCTGCCGACCAGCCGCCGCCCAGATCGCCGAATAGCGACGCCGCGTCCAGCAGGCGCGTCTCCTGAACATTCAGCGCGGTCTGCTGGGCGCTCAACTGTGTGGCCTGCGCGGTCGCCACCGTCGTGTAGTCCACCGTACCGGCCTGATACTCGTTGAACGCGATTTCGGCGCCACGGGTCGCGTCTTTCACGGCCGTATCCAGGACGGCCGATTGTTCGGTCAGGATCCGCAAGCCGCTCAAGTCATCTTCAACGTTCTGGAATGCCGTCAGCACCGTGCCCCGGTAGTTCGCGACGGCCGCGTCGTAGGCTGCTTTCGCCGCGTCGACGTCCGCGCTGCGCAAGCCGCCGTCGAACAGCGTTTCGGTGGCGCTGCCGCCCAGTGACCAGACGTAGTTGGCCACGTTGAACAGACCGGACAACGGCGACTGCGTGAGGCCGGCCAGCCCGGAGAGGGAAATCGCCGGGTAATACGCTGACACCGCCACGCCGATCGCCGCGTTTTGCGCAGCCATCTTGCGCTCGGCGGCGGCGATGTCGGGCCGGCGTTCGAGCAGCGTCGACGGCACGCCGACGGGCACGCCCGGCAGCGTCGGCATCGTGGTGCTGTGCGTAATTGACAGCTCTTCCGGATTCTTGCCCACCAACACGGCGATCGCGTGCGCGTCTTGAGCGCGCGCCACGCCGAGCGCGATCAGATTGGACTGCGCCGTCTCGAGCTGGGTGCGGGCAGAGATCACGTCGGACGGCGGGATGGTGCCCGCCTGATCCTGGTCGGACACGACGTCCAGAAAGTGCTGGTAGGCCACGACCGTCTTCTGCAGAAGGTCGATATTGGCGTCGCTGGTGCGCAGTTGGATAATCGCCGTGGCCAGCGCCACCTGCTCGGAGAGCGTCGCATTGGCGAGCGTCGCTTCGCTCGATTGCGCCGTCGCGGCGTTTTCTTCGATCGTGCGCCGCACCTGGCCCCACAGGTCAGGCGCCCAGCTGACGTTGCCTTCCAGCGAGGCCGAGTTGACCACTCTGGCGGCATTGCCGACCGAGCTACGCGCCTTGGTGCCCGAACCGGTTGCGCCGATGGTCGGGAACAGACCGGCACGCGCTGCTCGCACTTCTGCCAGCGCTTCCTGATAGTTCGCGTAGTCCGCGCGCACGGTCTGGTTCGATACCGACACCAGCGGTTCGAGCTGGTCGATCAGCGGATCGTTGAAGGCCGTCCACCAGTCGCCCTTCGGTTTCTCCGCCGCGGGTTCGGCTTGCGTCCAGCCCGGCAACTCCGAGTAGGTGGCGGCCACGTTGACTTGCGGCCGGTGGTAGTCTGGGCCGACCATGCAGCCGCTCGCCAGCAGGGCAAGCGTCGCGACGGCCAGCGGCCGCAGGGAGCCAAGGCGGCCAACGCGGTTAAGTGAGCCACCGGGCGGTCCACTGGGCGACCCACCAGGTGGCTCACCAGGCGACCCAAAGCGGTTACGGGAAATCTTCATCGTCATGCCCTCGTATCCGGTTGTCCGGGTTGCTGCGCGTCGCGATTCCATGGCAGGTTGGCGGACCATCTGACCAGCTTGAAACGCAAGCGGTCGAGGTAGAGGTAGATCACCGGCGTCGTGTACAGGGTAAAGACCTGACTCAGGATCAGGCCACCCATCACCGTGATGCCGAGTGGTTGGCGCAGCGACGCGCCCTGGCCAATGCCGATGGCCAGCGGCACCGCGCCGAGCACGGCCGCGAATGTGGTCATCATGATCGGCCGCAAACGGACCACGGCGGCCGAGTGAATCGCTTCCTTCGCTGGCATGCCTTCGCTGCGCTGCAAGTGGATCGCGACGTCGACCATCATGATGCCGTTCTTCTTGACGATACCGATCAGCAGGATGATGCCGATCATCGCGATCACCGAGAACGGTGTGCCGAAAATCAGCAATGCCAGCGTCGCGCCGATGCCCGCGGACGGCAGTGTCGACAGGATGGTCAGCGGGTGGATCGAGCTTTCGTACAACACGCCGAGCACGATATACACCACGCCGAGCGCCGCCAGGATCAGCAGCGGCACCGTCCCCATGGACTGCGAGTAGGCCGCCGCCGCACCGGCAAACGATCCGTGGATACTGGCGGGCATGCCGATCTCGCGAATCGTGTTGTTGATCGACACGGCCGCCTGGCTCAACGAACCGCCTGCCGGCAGGTTGAACGAAATCGTCGCGGCCACGAGGCCGCTCTGGTGGTTCACCTGTGTCGACGTGTGGCTGTTCGAGTACGATGCCAGCGCCGCCAGCGGCACCATGGTTTCAGCCGACGTGCTGTCTGCACTGCCGGTCGAATTGCCGCCCTTGCTGTTGGCGATGCTATTGGTGGTCGCGTTGGCTTGCGCGTTCGAGTTGAGCGTGTTTGTGCCCGACGAAGTGGTGGTGCCGGCTTCGGTCGCCACTGTCACGCCGGACACGGTGGCACCCGGCATCTGCGTGCCCGCCGTGCCGGTGGCGTTGCCCGACGCCGTGCTCAGGTAAATCTGATTGAGCGCTTGCGGGTACTGCCAGTAATCCGGCGCCACTTCCATCACCACGAAATACTGGTTGAGCGGGTTATAGATGGTCGACACCGTCCGCTGGCCGAACGCGTCATACAGCACGTTGTCGACCTGGTTCGGCGCAAAGCCGTAGCGCGCCGCCGTCGAGCGATTGATGGTGACGTAGGTCTGCAGACCGTTTTGCTGCAAATCCGAGTTCACATCGAGCAATTGCCCGCGCTCCTTGCCGAGCGCAGCGACGAGTAGCGGCGTCCACTTGAACAGCGCGGCGGAATCGTCGCTGGTGAGTGTGTACTGATACTCGGCGGCGGATTGCCGTCCGCCGATTCGCAGATCCTGCTGTGCCTGGATAAAGAGCCGCGCGCCCGAGACCCCATTGAGCTTGGGCCGCAGGCGGTTCACGACTTCGGTGGCCGTGGCATGGCGTTGCGCCAGCGGCTTGAGTTCGATGAACACGTTCGCGCTATTGAGTGCGCGGCCGCCGGTAAAGCCGGCGACCGAGGCCACTGCCGGATCCTTCTGCACGATCTCCTGCAATTGCGTGAGCTTCTTTTGCATCGCTGGAAAGGAGATGCTCTGGTCAGCGATGATCTGGCCAATCAGGATGCCCGTGTCCTGCTCGGGAAAGAAGGTGGCCGGCACCAGCTTGAACAGGAA
The DNA here is from genome assembly GCF_046026855.1 of Paraburkholderia sediminicola. GTDB lineage: Bacteria > Pseudomonadota > Gammaproteobacteria > Burkholderiales > Burkholderiaceae > Paraburkholderia > Paraburkholderia sediminicola_A. Next base: position 129,144 of record NZ_JAQQET010000017.1, read on the forward strand.
CACGTTGGCGACGAGGAGGCCAATCAACAGCAGGATGACCAGCAGTGCATGGTCCAGTACGGCCGCGAGCGAGCGCGCATAAGCATTCTTGAAGCGATCGAACTGCTTTTCGATCCACGTCGCCCAACGGGCTTTCGAATGCCCGGCGTTGTCGCGGCTCAGCACATAGGCGCACATGGCCGGTGTGACCGTTAGCGAAATCACCAGCGAGATCAGGATGGCGACGGACAGCGTGACCGCGAACTCATGGAACAGCAGGCCGACGACGCCCGGCATCAACATGATGGGGAGGAACACCGCAATCAGCGACAGACTCATCGAGATCACGGTGAAGCCCACCTCGCCGCTGCCTTTCAAGGCCGCCTCTTTCGGACTGAGCCCCAACTCCATGTGACGCACGATGTTTTCCAGCACCACGACCGCATCGTCGACCACGAAGCCGGTACCGATGGTGAGCGCCATCAGCGAAAGGTTGTCGATGCTGTAGCCGAGCAGGTACATCGGCCCGAAGGTGCCCACGATCGACAGCGGCAGCGCGACGGCCGGCACCAGCGTGGCGCGCGGCGATTGCAGGAAAATGAACACCACACCCACCACCAGCAGCACGGCGATGAACAGCGTGCGCTCCGTGTCGCCCACCGACGCTCTGACCGACTCCGAGCGGTCGACCGCAATGTCCACGTGCACACTGCTCGGCAGTGTCGCTTCGATTGACGGCAGGACCTTGCGGATCTGCGCGACGGTGCTCACGACATTGCTGCCGGGCATCGGATACACGATCACGAGAATGGCGGACTTGCCATTGAAGAGCCCGGCATTGCGGATATTTTCGTTCGAGTCCCTGACCTGAGCCACGTCGCGCAACTGGACCGGCGCGCCGTTACGGTAGGCGACCACCAGGTCTTTGTACGGCGCAGCGTGACTAATCTGGTCGTTGGACGTGACCACGTAGCGCTGGTCACCCTCGTCGAGATGGCCCTTCGCGCTGTTCGCGTTGGCTGCGCTGATCGCCGCGCGCACGTCTTCCAGACCGATGCCGTAACTGTTCAGCTTACCCGGCTGCAACTCGACGCGCACCGAGGGCAACGCGCCGCCGCCGAGCGTGATCTGGCCCACACCGTTGACCTGCGAGAGCTGCTGCTGGATGACCGAATCTGCGGAATCGTAGAGCTGTGCCTTGGTGAGCGTGTCCGATGTCAGCGAGAGCACCATGATGGGGGCATCCGCCGGGTTGTACTGGCGATAGCTCGGATTGCTGCGCAGCGTGGTCGGCAAGTCGGCGCGCGCCGCCTGGATGGCCGCTTCGACGTCGCGCGCGGCGCCGTTGATGTCGCGCTTCAGCCCGAACTCGATAATGATCATCGACGAGCCGACGTAGCTGATCGAAGTCAGTTCTTCGACATCGGCAATAGTGGCGAGTCGCCGCTCGAGCGGCTCCGCCACTGTGGACGCCATGATGTTCGGGCTCGCACCCGCCATGTTCGCCTGCACCACGATCACCGGAAAGGCGATGTTCGGCAACGGCGCAACCGGCAGCCGGAAGTAGGCGAGTGCCCCCGAGATCAGGATCGCGATGGCCAGAAGCGTGGTCGCGACGGGCCGCCGGATGAATAACGCCGAGATGTTCAAGGCGTATCCTCCGCTGCGCCGGGCGGTGAATTCTCCGGTTTATTGCGGTTGCGCCAGCGTCTCGTACGCTCGGCCATTCTGTCGAAGAACAGATAGATCACGGGCGTGGTGAAGAGCGTCAGCATCTGGCTTAGCGTCAGACCGCCGATGATCGCGATCCCCAGCGGCCGGCGCAATTCGGAACCCGTTCCGGAGCCGAGCAGCATCGGCAGCGCGCCGAGCATGGCGGCGAGCGTGGTCATCAGGATTGGGCGAAAACGCAGCAGCGACGCCTCGAAGATCGCCTCGCGCGGCGGCTTGCCGTGATTGCGTTCGGCGTCCAGTGCGAAGTCGACCATCATGATGGCGTTCTTCTTGACGATACCAATGAGCAGCACGATACCGATGATGCCGATCACATCCAGGTCGCTGCCGGCGATCATCAGCGCGAGCAGGGCGCCGATGCCCGCCGAGGGCAGCGTGGACAGAATCGTCACTGGATGGATGAAGCTCTCATACAGCACGCCGAGCACGATATACACCGCGACCAGCGCTGCAATCAGCAGATAGACTTCGCTCGACAGAGAATCTTCGAATGCCTGGGCCGCGCCCTGCAGCGACGAGGTGATCGACGGCGGCAGGTTCACCGACTGTTCGGCTTGATGGATGGCCTTGACCGCCGTGCTCAACGACGCATCCTTCGCGAGGTTGAACGAGATGGTGACCGATGGAAACTGCGCCAGATGACTGATCACGAGCGGCGACTTCGTGATCTGGATCTTCGCGATGCCCGACAGCGGCACCTGGCCCGTGCTGCTGGTCTGACTCGGCAGATACAGGTTGCCGATCGACTGCACGTTCGGCAACGATTCCGGTTTGGCGACGAGAATCACGCGGTACTGGTTCGACTGCTCGAAGATGGTCGAGACGATCCGCTGGCCGAGCGCGTCGTACAGCGCGTTGTCGATAGTCGCGGGCGTAATGCCGAAGCGCGCCGCCAGTTGCCGGTTGACTTCGACGTTCACGCTGAGGCCGTCGGTATTCATGTCGCTTTGCACGTCGGCGAGCGACGGAATCTGCTTCAGCTTCGCAACCAGTTCCGGCACGTACTTCTGGAACGCCTGCTGGCTCGGTCCGCGCAGCACGAAGCTGTACTGGTTCGGCGAGACCGTCGTGTCGAGCGTCAGATCCTGCTCAGGCTGCATGTAGAGCCTGACGCCCGGCACACTGGCGACTTCCTGTTGCAGACGGCGCGCCACCTCTTGCGCCGTGTCGGAACGCTTGTCGCGATCGCGAAGATTGATCAGGAAGCGGCCATTGTTCAGCGTCGAGTTAGTGCCGTCGATACCCACGTAGGAGGTCAGCGAGGTGACGTCCGGGTCTTTCAGGATCGCATCGGCAAGCGCGCCCTGGCGATTCACCATCGCGGTGTACGACACCGAGTTATCGGCCACGCTGATCCCCTCGATCACGCCGACATCCTGCACGGGAAAGAGGCCCTTCGGAATCACCACGTACAGGATGCCGGTCAGCACGACCGTGCCGACGGCCACCATGAGCGTCAGCACCTGGTGATCCAGCACCCAGCGCAGCCCGCGTTCATAGGCGGCGAGCGTCTTGTCGAACAGGCCCTCGCTGATCCGCTCAAAGCGACTGGGATGACGTTCGGCCTGCGCGCGCAACATGCGCGCGCAGAGCATCGGCACCACGGTCAGCGAGACGATTGCGGATATCACGATGGTGACGGCAAGCGTCACTGCGAATTCGCTGAACAGACGCCCGATCACGCCGCCCATGAAGAGTAGCGGAATCAGCACGGCAATCAGCGAGATGGTCAGCGACAGAATCGTGAAGCCGATCTGCCCCGCGCCTTCCATTGCGGCTTCGAGCGGTGTCTTGCCTTCCTCCAGATAACGCACGATGTTCTCGATCATCACGATCGAGTCGTCGACCACGAAGCCGGTGGCGATGATGAGCGCCATTAGCGAAAGGTTGTCGATCGAGTAGTTCATCTGGTACATCACGGCCAGCGTGCCGATCAGCGAGACCGGCACCGAGACGCTCGGGATCAGCGTGGCCGGCACGTTGCGCAGAAACACAAAGATCACCGCAATCACCAGGATGATGGCAAGGATCAGTTCGAACGCCGCGTCGTGGACCGACGAGCGGATCACGCCCGTGCTGTCCGACACCACGGTCACTTTCATGCCGGCCGGCAGCGTGGATTCGAGCTGCGGCAGTTGCTTCATGATCTGGTCGACGGTCGCGATCACGTTCGCGCCCGGTTGCCGCTGCACGTTGAGCACGATGGCCGGTGTACCGTTGTACCAGGCACCGCGCTCAACGTCCTGGGCGGCCTGACTGACCCGCGCGACGTCGCGCATGAATACCGGAGCGCCGTTCTGGTAGGCGATCACCGTGTCCAGATAGTCTTTCGGATCGGTGATCTGATCGTTGCCGTTGATCGTGTAGTCGAGGTCCGGGCCGTCGAAATTGCCCTTCGGCTGGCTGACATTGACATAGCTGAGCAGTGTGCGCAGATCGTCGATGTTCAGGCCGTAGGCGGCCAGCTTGTGCGGATCCGCTTCGACACGGATGGCCGGCACATTGCCGCCGCTGGTTGTGACCACGCCCACGCCCGACACTTCGGAAATCTTGGTGCCGAGACGGTTGTTGGCGACGTCTTCAAGCTGGGTCAGCGACATCGACCTCGACGTGACCGCGAGCGTCAGGATCGGCTGGTCGGCCGGATTGACCTTGGCATACGTCGGCGGCGCCGGCAGGCCGGAGGGCAGGTAGCTGTTGGACGCATTGATGGCCTGCTGGACGTTCTGCTCGGCGATGTCGAGGTTCAGTGACAGATCGAACTGCAACGTGATGACCGACGCGCCGTCCGAGCTATACGACGTCATCTGTTGCAAGCCGGGGATCTCGCCCAACTGCACTTCGAGCGGCGCCGTGACCGTGGTGGCCATCACGTCCGGGCTCGCGCCCGGATAGAACGTCTGCACCTGGATGGTCGGATAGTCGACGTTGGGCAGCGATGAAACCGGCAGCACACGCATGGCGACGAGGCCCACCAGCACGAGGGCGATCATCAGCAGCAGCGTGGCTACCGGTCGAAGAATAAACAGGCGGGAAATGTTCATCGGCGCGTGAGCCTGCTACGACGAAGCAGCATGGGCCGACGCCGCCGCGGATGCAGCAGCGGGTTCGGAGGCGGCAGGCTCGGCGGCGGCGCCACTTGCTGCGCCGCTGGCCGGCGCGCTGGCGGTGGCCGTGCCGGAGGCGCCCACCGCGGGTTTCGGCTTGGCCGCCTGGATTTTGGCGCCGTCGTTCAGCCGGTCTGTGCCGTCCGTGACCACGTGATTGCCTGCGGCAAGGCCGGACACAATGACCGTGTTCTTACCGTCGCTCGGGCCGAGCTTGACCTTGTGCACGGAGACCGTATTGTTAGCATTGACCAGATAGACGAAGTCGCCCGGCGCGCCAGATTGCACGGCGGCGGTCGGCACCAGCACGGCATTCTGCATCGTATCAACCAGCAACTTGACGTTGACGAACTCGTTGGGGAACAGCGCTTCGTCTTCATTGGGGAAAGTCGCGCGCAAGGTGACGGTACCGGTCGCCGTGGCCATCTGGTTGCTGACGGCGTAGAGCACGCCTGTGGCAACCTCGCGCGCGTTGTCGCTGGAATAGGCGGTGACCGGCAAGGTAGCGCCGCCATTCAGGCGCTGCACGATGGAGGCCAGCGCGTCTTGCGGCACCGTGAACTGCACGGTAGTCGGCTTGATGGTGGTGATGACGACGATCCCCGTCGACGATGACGCCGTCACGTAGTTGCCCGGGTCGACCAGACGCAGGCCGACCTTGCCGGAGACCGGCGCGGTGATGCGGCAATAGGTCAGGTCGAGGTCGAACTGGGCGATGTTGGCGAGATCGGCCTGGACCGCAGCCTCGTCCTGCTGCACGAGGAATTGCTGATCCGCAAAGGTCTGCTGGGCGATCGACTTGCGCTCGTTCAACTGCGTGAAGCGGACAAGATCGGCATGCGCCTGGGCCAGCGTTGCGCGGTCTTTGGCGAGTGTCGCCTGAGCCTGCTGCTTGCTGATCTGATACTGGCGCGGATCGATCTGGGCGAGGAACTGGCCTTTCTGTACTTCCTGGCCTTCGTGGTACCCGACGGCCGTGAGGTAGCCGCTTAGCTGCGGCAGCACGGTGACGGTGGCGGTCGGCGTGACCGTGCCGAGTTCGCTCAACGTCACTGGCATCGAACCGAGTGTCGCGCTCGCCACGGTGACGACGATGGGCGCGACGTTGTTCGTGGGTTTCTTCCGGGTCAACAGGTGGACAAGGACAAGCGCGATCAGCGCCAGCACGACAACCGCAAACAGAATGAGCCCGCGTCGGGAGCGCTTTGGTTGCTTGGACACGGCTTCGCTCATAGGTATCTCCGAAAACAGATGCTGCCGTTGATGATCGGGCGGGGAGTCATTCTCTGCCGGGATTTTGGGAACATGCCACGGTTCTCGTGCGTTGTCACAACTCAATGAGCTTTTGGCATGGTGTTAGCTAATCGCAAGCAAAGCGATTGCGCAAAATGCATCACATGGTGACCGGTACAAGGCGACGTTATGGCCTCGCGATTGGACCCATGACGATGAACCCGCTTTGCAATCGGCGGTAATGTTTGGTCAAGATGGCCCGGCGGGATAGCGCGTGCGGCGAGTCGCTGACTGCCGGGAGGGCCTTGCTGACAGACCGTGTATTGCTCATGTTTGCCTTGGTGGAAGCGGGTGGACAGCGATTGCGACGAGGCATGGCATCAATGTACCGGGTGTGCGCAAGGCTTGAGTTACCAGCGTGAAACATGTTGGGGTCTGAAAGACGCCGTCGGGTGTATTCCAGCAGGCAGCCTGCGGCAACGGACGGTTGAACGTGGGGTTTTTGGGGGGACGGCTGTCACGGCGAGTGGCAATATTCGCCGAAAGCTTTTTGAAATTATTTAGGCCGCGTTATCACTCATTCGGCAGCGCGTCCGATACGAGGGCACGTGTCGGATGATGCAATGGCGAATGAGCCTTTATTCGCTCGCGCCCGTAATTTGCACCCTAGCCTGACCGGTCACCTTCAGTTTCATCGACGATCGGATTGCTGGGTGGGCTGCGAAGCCGCATCCCAATAGACGTTGAAACCCATCAATGAAGTGAGCGTTTCCGCTGCCTGTTTCATCATGTCGCCGACTTCGGCCATCGACGGCACGGGGGCCTCGTCGATTCGCTCGATATAGGGCGTCGTCAGTGCCGCAATGGCATGACCGTCCCGGCCGAACACAGGGTAGGCCAGATTCTTCACCCCCTTGACCTGCCGGCTGGACATACGTGCGTTACCGTGTTTGCGGATCTGCGCGAGGTCCTTCGCAAGCTGTTGCGGTTCCATGGCCCGTTCGCCGTCCACCGGAACGTGCAGTTCGAACATCTCGACGCGTTGCGGTTCTTCCTGGAAGGCGAGCAGTACCTGTCCCGACGCGGTATCGGTGAGCCCAATCAACGTGCCGACCTTCAACGCAAAGCCCCAACGCTCCGGACTTTCGACGCCGGCGACGATCAGCACGCGTCCCTTCTGATATACGCACAGATGAAACGACTGGCTGGCCTCTTTGGCGAGTTGTGTCATCAGCGGCAGCGCGCTCGATACTAGCGAGCGCACGGGCTGATGCCGGTGCGCCAGTTGGAAAAGCAGCAGCGATAGAACGTACCGGTCGCCGATGCTGCAAAGGTAGCCGCGCGTTTCCAGCGTCACGACCATCCGGAATATTTCGGCGGTGGTACGGCCGAGTTCTTTTGCGAGTTCCGCAAGAGACAAACCCTCCGCGTGGTCCGCCAGCAATTCGATGATGTCCAGACCTTTTTCCAGTGCAGGTGCCGAATAGCGCGGTGCGTTGGCGTTCAAGTTTCCTCCTGAAATCGCAGATGAAATGGCGCACATGATAACCAGACGGATTGTAGGGCGACTGAAGGTTGTGTGAGCGTTAAACGACCCGTTCGACGGACGGGGAAAACACCTACTAACTTTTCATCAATGAAATAGAGTTTCATATATACAATTTACTTGGAGGTACGGCGAGAGTAGTCAACTGCGCTCAACGGCCGGTTACTGAATGACCCGGAAAGGAGGGCGGATGGCAGCCGTAGCATTCGAGCAGGTCAGAAAATCGTTTGGTGAACAGGAGGTGTTGAAGCAGATCGACCTGCAGGTTCCGGACGGGGAGTTTGTCGTACTGGTCGGGCCGAGCGGATGCGGGAAATCCACGCTGCTGCGTGCGCTGGCGGGCCTCGAAAGCGTCAGCCACGGGCGCATCCTGATAGACGGCGAGGTCGTCAATGCACGGCCGCCGCGCGATCGCGATATCGCGATGGTTTTCCAGAACTACGCGCTCTATCCGCACATGACCGTGCTCGAAAATCTGACGTTCGCGCTCAAGCTGCGCAATCGCGATCCGCAGGAGATTGCCTCGCGCGCGCAAAAGGCGGCGACCATGCTGGGTTTGCAGGATCTGCTGGATCGTCATCCCCGCCATCTGTCGGGCGGTCAGCGGCAACGGGTGGCGATGGGCCGCGCGATCGTGCGCGACCCAAAGGTGTTCCTGTTCGACGAGCCGCTCTCGAATCTCGATGCGAGGCTCCGCGTGCAGATGCGCGCGGAGATCAAGGCGCTGCACCAGCGCCTGCGTGCCACAACAGTCTATGTGACTCACGACCAGATCGAGGCGATGACGATGGCAGACCGCATCGTCGTGCTCAACGGTGGCGTGATCGAACAGATCGGCACACCGCTTGCGTTATATGACGATCCCGACAATCTCTTCGTAGCGGGCTTCATCGGCTCGCCTGCGATGAACTTCTTCGCGGGTACTTACGAACGGCAGGGGGATGGCGCATGCGTGCGCGTCGGCGGGCTTGCGTTGCCGGCGCCGCTCGTCAACGCCACGAATGGACAGCAGGTGACGTACGGCGTTCGTCCCGAGCATCTGAGCCTTGCCGGCGCGAACGGCATGCCGTTCGCGCTCGAAGTGGTCGAGCCGACCGGTGCAGCGACTGAATTGTTCGGCACGGTCGTCGGCCAGGCCTGTTGCGTGATGCTGACCGGCCGTACCGATGTGCGTGCCGGCACGACCATCGCGCTGCTAGCGGACCCCGCCAAGGTACTCGTGTTCGACCGCAGCAGCGGGCGACGGCTGCGCTAAACAGGATGGCGAGCCAAACCGCCGCGAGGCTCGCATTGCACAGTTGCCGCCGGCAAGCTGCGCGGTCCACGGCGGAATCCATAAAGGAGGAGACAATGATGCGTTATAAAACCATGTTCAGGCTCGCAGCTTCGGTATTTGCGCTCGCGGGTGTTGTCGCGTCGGGTCTCGCACATGCCGACGGCGAATACAAAGGCTACACGCTGCGGGTCAAGCTGATCGGCGGCGTCCAGTATGAGGCGCTCTACACGCGCATTCCGCTGTGGGAAAAACAGACGGGTGCGAAAGTCGAGATCGTATCGCGCAAGAGCCATTTCGAGCTCGATCGCGAGTTGAAACAGGACATCGCATCGGGTCATATCGACTATTGCGTGTCGTCCAACCACACGAATTTCTCGGCACAGTACCCGATTTTTCGTGATCTGAAGGGCCTGTTCCCGGCCAGTTACCTGGCGGCGTTCTCGCCGAGTCTGCTCAAGCAGTCCGAAATAAAGGGGCATCTGGTGCAGATTCCGCGCTCGGTCGACATTGAGGCGCTCTACTACAACAAAGCGGCCTACGCCGATCCGGCCAACCAGAGCGCTTATCACAAGCAGTTTGGCGAGCCGCTCGCGCCGCCGAAGAACTATGTTGAATTCACGCAGCAGGCGAAGTTCTTCACCAAAGCGCCGAACTTTTACGGCACGCAATTCCCCGGCAAGGATGAGGCAATCACAGGCACGTTCTATTCGCTCCTGATCGCCAATGGCGGGCAGTTGCTGGATGGGAAAAATCGTCCTGTGTTTAACTCGCCGATCGGCGTCAAGACGCTGAACTGGTTCGTGGACCTATACAAGGCGGGAGCCGTACCCAAGGGGGTGCCGAGCTATGTATGGGACGATCTCGGCAACAACTTTGCTGCAGGCAAAGTGGCACTGGATCTTGACTGGCCAGGCTTTGCTTCGTTCTACAACGATCCGAAGACTTCAAAACTGGCTGGCAACGTCGGCGTGGTGCCGGCGCCGCTCGGCATTGCCAACAAGCGGCCTGGCTGGTCAGGCTCGCATAGCTTCTCGATCACGAAGACCTGTGACCGCCCGGAAGTCGCAGCGAGCTTCATCCAGTTCCTGACCAGCCTCGATTCGCAGATGGTGGAGGCGCGGCTCGGCACGATTCCGTCGCGGGTCGATGCGCAGCAGGCGATCGTGAAGGAGTTCGAGGCGAAACAGGATGCGTATATGGCGCATGCGATCTCGGTGTTCAGCACGGCGGCTCAGCAGGATGCCTTTACGCCTCCGCGGATTCAGCAATGGGACGAGATATCCAACGCGCTGTGGCCAGAACTGCAGAAGGCGCTGATCGGCGACAAATCGTCCCAGCAGGCGCTTGACGATGCGGCGAAAAAAGTTTCCGACATCATGCAGGACGCATCCAACTAGTGACATGCATGGCGCGGCCTGCGCGCCGCGCCATGCAGTCGATCCGTTTTCCCCTGCCTCAGCATGCGCTCCAATATGCGATTCAATATCCGCTATTCGCCTGCCGCACAATCTCCCGGACCGGTTCTGAATGAGAGCCTGGCAGTTCCGTTGAGGCTGCTACTGCCGGCTTTTTTTTCGGTAGCGATCGTCGTTGTGCTGCCGCTGCTTTTTTCGCTCTACACGAGTTTCACCGCGTACAGGCTTATCGATCCGGACACGATCTGGAACGTCGTCGGCCTGCGAAACTATATGCGCGCGTTTGCAAATGGGGATTTCTGGGCCGCGTTCGGTCGTACCGTGCTGTTCCTGACGATTGCATTGAATCTGGAACTGTTGCTGGGCCTCGGAATCGCGTTGCTGCTCAACCAGATTGTGCAAGGCCAGCGCGCGCTGCGCACCATCATGATGTTCCCGATGATGTTTTCGCCAGTGCTCGTCGGTTTTCAGTTCAAGTTCATGCTTAACGACAGCACCGGTGTCGTCAACCATGTACTGCAAACGGTATTCGGACTGAAGACCACGATTCCGTTTCTGGTCGACGCGCAATCGGCGCTCGCTTCGCTGATCGCGGCGGAGGTGTGGAATTCGACGCCGGTGTTCGCGGTCATTCTCCTCGCCGGTCTGATGGCACTCCCGAAGGATCCGATCGAAGCGTCCAAAGTCGACGGCTGCACGCCGTGGCAAACCTTCCGTTACGTAACGCTGCCTTACCTGATGCCGTTCATCTATATCGCGATGACGATCCGTTCGCTGGACGTCGGCCGGGCTTATGACATCGTGCGCATCATGACCAACGGCGGTCCGGGCGGCCGTACCGAACTGCTCTGGACGATGGTGGGCCGCATCGCCTACGACGATTCGCACATGGGTTACGCGAATGCCATCGGCTACGTGTCGGTGCTCGTATCGGTGCTGTTCACGCTGTACTTTTTCCGCAAACTCAACGCGGCGCGCAAACACATGGGGCCGGCCTGACATCATGGGTACTACATTCAATCGCGCTTCCAATCGTGCATCCACATTCGATTCGCTGCGAGCACCGGTGAAACGGGGAGCTTTGTGGCTCGCGGTCTTCCTTGTCATGGCGGTCATCTGCCTGCCCGGCCTTTGGGTCATGCTCAACGCCTTCCGCTCGAATGTCGCGATCCTGTCGAACGAGCCGCTGCTCGATGCCGGCAGCTATACGCTCGATAACTTCCGCAATGTGTTGGGTTTTGGCGGAATGGCGTCGCTGCCGATTCGTCAGTACTTCGTAAATTCGGTGGTGATTTCTCTGGCGAGCACGATCGCTGCGATCGTGGTCGGGGTGGCCGGTGGTTATGCGTTTGCGCGTTTCGAGTTCCGCCACAAAAAGCTCTTGTTCGTGGTGCTGATGCTCACGCGTGCGATTCCGGGCATCGCGCTCTCGCTGCCGATCTTCATGTTGTGGGCGTGGACAGGTCTGCTCGACACGCATATCGGCGTGATCATTGTCTACCTTGCGATGAACGTACCGTTCACGGTCTGGCTGATCGACGGGTTCTTTCGCGAAGTGCCGGCGGAACTGGCCGAGGCTGCTCAGATCGATGGGTGCAGCCGCTGGCAGGCGTTCTGGCATATCGAGCTGCCGCTTGCGCGCTCGGGGGTGGCGTCGGCGGCGATCTTTGCGTTTCTGACCAGTTGGAACGAGTTCGCGCTGGCGTCGCAACTGTGCCGCAGCCCCGATACCAAAACGCTGCCCGTCGGCTTGATGGACTTTACAGCGCAGTTCACGGTGGACTGGGCCGGCATGTGCACGATGGCCGTAATCATCATTATTCCGGCCATCATCCTTACATTTATCGTTCAGAAACACCTGATCGCAGGTCTTACGCTTGGCGGCGTCAAAGGATAGAACAACCATGACCCACATCGAAACCGTAGAAATCCGGCAGGTTGACCTTCAGCCGAAAGTGCGGCGCACGGATGCCATCCAGTCGTTCGTCGTTCAGGAAACAGTGCTGGTCACGATCCGTTGTAGCGACGGCAGCGAAGGCACAGGCTACACATACACGATCGGCACAGGGGGCTCGTCGATCGTCGCGTTGCTGCACGACCATCTGGCGCCGCAGCTGATCGGCCGCAATCCCGCGGAATATGAAGCGATCTGGCGGCATCTGTTCTATCACACGCACGCGACGGCGGTTGGTGCGATCACGAGTCTCGCGCTGGCCGCGATCGACACCGCGCTGTGGGATCGCAATACGCGTGTGGCCGGACTGCCGTTGTGGATTGCCGCGGGCGGTGCAAAGCCACGCGTGCGGACTTATACGACGGAGGGCGGCTGGCTGCACCTGTCGGAGGGCGAGCTTGTCGAGCAGACCTTGCAGGCGCAGGAATCGGGATTCTGCGGTGCGAAGCTGAAGGTCGGGCGCCCACATCTTTCCGAAGATGTGCGGCGACTTGTGGCCGTGCGGGATGCGGTGGGCGACGATTTCGAGCTGATGGTCGACGCGAATCAGGGCTTCACGCTTTCGGAGGCGCTGCGGCGAGCACACGCATTCGAGCCGCTGCACCTCGCGTGGCTGGAGGAGCCGCTGCCCGCTGAAAACATTGCCGGCCATCGGCAACTGAGTGCAGCCACGGCGGTGCCGGTCGCGGTCGGCGAATCGATATACCATCCTGCGCAGTTCGCCGAATATATGAAGGCAGACGCCTGTTCGATTGTGCAGGCGGACGTTGCGCGCGTCGGTGGGATCACGCCGTGGTTGAAGATCGCTCATTTTGCCGAGGCGATGAACATCGCGATCTGCCCGCATTTTCTGATGGAACTCCACGTGAGCCTGTGCGCAGCGGTGCCGAATTCCGCATGGGTCGAATACATCCCGCAGATCGACACGCTCACGGGTTCGCGTGTGAAGATTGAGCAGGGGTATGCGGTCGCGCCGGACGAGCCAGGTCTTGGCATCGATTGGGACTGGGACGCGATTCGCGCGAGGCAGCACGTACATAGGTCGATTGGAACGCCCGCTGAGCGTGTCGCGGCCGGAGGCAGATGATGGACCGCGCGCAGCCGGAGAGAGGCGTGGTGACGGGCGTGCACGACCTTTGGAGAACCCAATGAGACGTTGCCTGATGTTGGATCTCAAGGACTCCCGCGATCTGATTGCCGAGTACGAAGCCATGCATCGCGAGATCTGGCCGGAGGTGGCGGATTATCTGCGCACTCACGGTATCACCCGTATGGAAATTTTCCGTTTGGGCACCCGGCTGTGCATGCTGATGGAGACAGATGGCGCAATCTTCAGCGCTCAACGGTTTGCGGATGCTGAAGCAAATGATCCTGTGCTGGCGGAATGGCAGAGTCTGATGTCGAAGTTTCAGGCCCCAACGCCGTGGACCCCGCCCGGTGAAAAATGGGTCGAAGCGGCGCTTATTTTCGATTTGTCACGGCAACCATGATGGGGGGCTCGAAGGCACCCGTCTGGGCAGTGGTTTGCCAGTCGATTCCGTGCGCGATTCCGTGTATACGCAGGCGTATACGCAAAAATCGTCGATGTCAGTGGAACGCAAGGGATCTGTAGAAAACAAAAAACCCCGTAAGACGTTGATCTTACGGGGTTTCTCGGACTTCTTCGGCTTACGCCGGAACAACTGTTGGTGCCCAGGAGAGGACTCGAACCTCCACGGTGTTGCCACCGCTAGGACCTGAACCTAGTGCGTCTACCAATTCCGCCACCTGGGCACGTCTTCAAGCTAGACCGATATTTTAGCGCGATGATGCAGTGTGTCAATCCCCACATGCAAACAAACCATTGCGTCATCAACCGCCCGGTTGTGCCATGCAGCGAAGCAAAACTTCACTGCTTGACCATGCCAACTTGCGTCGGCACAACCGTCCTGCCAGCCACATGATCCGATCGAAAAATCAGAAGCGGATCACACATAGCTTCACACAAAAAGTAAAGCCGCCGATGTGAAACATCAGGCGGCTTTACTTTTGAATCTGGTGCCCAAGAGAGGACTCGAACCTCCACAGTGTTGCCACCGCTAGGACCTGAACCTAGTGCGTCTACCAATTTCGCCACCTGGGCAGGTGATGAACAGCAAAGAACGCCATTATAGCGACAGATTCAGGGCTGTCAAGCGTTTCTCAAAAGTCGCTTAAACATCGCTGCAGCGAGCCTGCATGCGGCTCACAGCGATTATTGCCGGGCCGCGTGGCGCGCAAGACGGGTGTTAGAATGCCTCGCAGTAGTTCGTTGGCACGGTGCACACGCCCGTCGGACTCAGACTTGAACGAGCCGGACCCGAGCAGTCATTCCAGTGCAATCGCAAGTGCAACTTAAGCGCAACCCAAACGCTTCTTAAGCCGAGCCACATCGCCGACCGACGTCCATGCAACGAGAAAAAATCATCGACAAGCCCTTGAGCAAATTCCCGTATCCGATCCCAAGCCGCGAAGAAATCCTCGGCGTCCTGCGCTTGAGTGAAGCGCCGCTTGCCGCGAACGACATCGCCGAAGCCCTGTCGATCAAGCGCCAGGAGCGCGAAGGATTTTTCAAGCGCTTAGGCGCCATGGAGCGCGACGGCCAGATTCGGCTCGATCAGCGCAATCTCTATCAGCTGACCCATCCGTCGAACTTCGTCGCGGGCCGCGTGCAGGGCCATCGCGACGGCTACGGCTTCCTCATTCGCGACGACGGTCAGGACGATCTGTTCCTGCCCACCGGCGAAATGCAGAAGGTCATGCACAACGATCGCGTGCTTGCGCGTATCGTCGGCTATGACCGCCGCGGCAGGCCGGAAGGGCATATCGTCGAAGTCACGGATCGCGCCAACAAACGCGTGATCGGCCGCCTGCTCAACGAGAACGGCGCGCTGATCGTCGCGCCCGAAGACAAGCGCATTGGCCACGACATCCTGATCCAGCAGAACACCAAGAAGGCCAAGGTCGGCCAGGTGGTGGTGGTCGAGCTGACCGATTTCCCGAGCCGTCATTCGCAGCCGCTCGGCCGCGTGGTGGAAGTGCTGGGCGATATCGACGACCCCGGCATGGAAATCGAAATCGCGGTGCGCAAGTACGGCGTGCCGCACGAATTCAGCCAGGCAGCGCTCGACGAAGCCGCCAAGCTGCCCGACGAAGTCCGTCCAGTCGACGCGCGTCATCGCATCGACCTGCGCGACGTGCCGCTCGTCACGATCGACGGTGAAGATGCCCGCGACTTCGACGACGCGGTCTATTGCGAGCCGGTTCAGGTCGGCCGTGGTGAAGGCTTCCGCCTGATCGTCGCGATCGCGGACGTCTCGCACTATGTGCATCCGAAGAGCGGGCTCGACGCGGACGCGCTCGAACGCAGCACTTCGGTGTACTTTCCGCGCCGCGTGATTCCGATGCTGCCGGAGAAACTGTCGAACGGGCTGTGCTCGCTGAATCCGCATGTCGACCGTTGCGTACTGGTGTGCGACATGATCGTCACCGCACGCGGCGAAGTGAAGGCGTATCAGTTCTATCCCGGGGTGATCAATTCCGCCGCGCGCCTGACGTACACCGAAGTCGCCGCGGTGCTGAAGAACACCAAGGGTCCGGAAGCGACACGCCGCGCCGCCTTGCTGCCGCAACTGCAGAACCTGTACGGCGTCTACAAGTCGCTGTTCGCCGCACGCCAGAAGCGCGGCGCGATCGACTTCGATACGACCGAGACCTACATCGTCTGCAATGCGCAGGGCAAGATCGAGCAGATCGTGCCGCGCACCCGCAACGACGCACATAAACTGATCGAGGAATGCATGCTGGCCGCGAACGTCTGCGCGGCTGACTTCCTTAAGCGCAACAAGCATCCGGGTCTGTACCGCGTGCACGCCGGGCCGACTGTCGAGAAGCTCGAGAATCTGCGCACGTTCCTGCGCGGCATGGGACTTTCGCTCGGCGGCGGCGACAAGCCGCATGCGAGCGACTACGCGGCGCTGATGGCGCAAATCCGTGAACGGCCCGACGCGCAGATGATGCAAACCATGCTTCTGCGTTCAATGCAGCAGGCCGTCTACAGCCCGGACAACATCGGCCACTTCGGTCTCGCGTACGAAGCCTATGCTCACTTCACGAGCCCGATCCGCCGCTATCCCGATCTGCTCACGCACCGCGCGATCTACGCGATCCTGCAAGGCCGCAAATATCAGCCGGAGCCGCCGCATGGCGTCGAGTTGAATACGGCGCTGTCGCCGCGCGCCCGCGCGATGCAGCAAGCCGACGACGAAAAGCGTGGCCGCCAGCGTTCGAACAACGTGGCGATCTGGGAAGAACTCGGTCTGCATTGCTCGGCTAACGAACGCCGCGCGGACGAAGCATCGCGCGACGTCGAAGCGTGGCTCAAGTGCTACTTCATGCGCGACAAGCTCGGCGAAGAGTACGGCGGCATGGTGAGCGGCGTGACGTCGTTCGGCATTTTCGTGCAGCTCGACTCGCTCTTTATCGAAGGCCTCGTGCACGTCACCGAACTGGGCTCGGACTACTTCCAGTACGACGAAATCAAGAACGAGTTGCGCGGCGAGCGCACCGGCATTCGCTACCGCCTGTCGGATCGCGTGCGGGTGCAGGTAAGCCGCGTCGATCTCGATGCGCGCAAGATCGACTTCCGCCTCGTGCGCGATACGCCGATCAAGCCGCCGACGAATCGGCCGGCCCTCGCCGACAAGACATCAGCCGAAAGCGGCGGCGCACGTGTGCGTTCGTTGCCGCCGGGGGATGGCGGAGCAGGCGGCGGGGCGGCAGGTGCGGGTGGTCGGCGCAAGAAGGCAGCGCCGGCGCAAACCGCGGCCGTCAAGGAAGCGCGCGAGGCGCGCGGTGCGGCGAAGAAGCATGGTGGGGCTCCGGCCAAGCCGGCATCGAAACCGCAGGCCCGCAAGAAGCGCTGAAATCGCATGACGGCTTGAACCGCGCGCATCGGGTACGTTGATACGTACCCGATGCGCGCGGTCTTCGTTTTATCGTGATCAGGTCAGGTACCGAAGCGGGTACTCAGGCAACACAGCAAGCATCAAAGTAAGCAAGCTCGTATTCATCACAGCAGCGCGCGTTTCAAGGCGCGTTCAATCAAAGGTTTCTCAGTCATGTCACGTCTCAAGGTTCTATACGGTTTCCACGCAGTGACCGCACGTCTGCGGCACGACGCGTCGACGGTCGAAGAGGTTTATTACGACGCCACGCGCAAAGACCGTCGCATGACCGAGTTCCTGCACACGGCGAAAGAAGCCGGCGTGCGTCTGATCGCCGCCGACGAAACGCGTCTGTGGGGTCTCGCGCATACCGAGCGTCACCAGGGCGTGGTCGCGCGTGCGACCGACATGCCGCTCGCGCAGAATCTGGCCGAACTGCTCGACGGCATCAACGGTTCGCCGTTGATTCTGGTGCTGGACGGCGTGACCGATCCACACAATCTCGGCGCCTGCCTGCGCGTGGCCGATGCGGCCGGCGCGCACGCGGTGATCGTGCCGCGTGACCGCGCGGTGGGTTTGAACGCGACGGCCGCGAAGGTGGCGAGCGGCGCAGCCGACACCGTGCCGTACATCACCGTCACGAATCTGGCGCGCGCGCTGCGTGAGTTGAAGGATGCGGGCGTGTGGGTGGTCGGTACCGCCGAAGAGGCGACCAAGAGCCTCTACGAGACCGAACTCGACGGTCCGGTCGCGCTGGTGATGGGCGCCGAAGGCGAGGGCATGCGGCGCCTCACGCGCGAAACCTGCGACATGATCATGCAGATTCCGATGGCGGGTACGGTCGAAAGCCTGAACGTTTCCGTGGCGAGCGGTGTGTGCCTGTTTGAAGCCGTGCGTCAGCGCTCGGTGAAGAAGAAGTAAATCCCCTGATCATTCGACGCCGGTCCGTTCGCCGAGCTATCCATGCTCATGGCAGGGCCGGCTCGCATATCGCCGGTAGAAGCAGCGTTCGGACGCGCGTGGCGAGCACTTTTGCCAGCCGCCGCGCCGGGTAAATCCGGCGCTCGCTCGCCACTCCGGTAAACTCATCGTTTTTACTGCTCGCCTGCATTTCCCATGACCCAAGACGAACTCAAACAACTGGTCGGCCAGGCCGCCGCCGACTATGTGAACGCCAACGTGCCGGAAGGCTCCGTGATCGGCGTCGGCACTGGCTCCACCGCGAACTGTTTCATCGACGCGCTGGCCGCCAGCAAGACCCGCTATCGCGGCGCGGTGTCGAGCTCGCTCGCCACCACCGCGCGTCTGCAGTCGCACGGTTTCAAGGTGCTCGACCTGAACGAAATCGATTCGCTGCCGGTGTATGTGGACGGCGCCGACGAGATCGACCATAGCGGCGCGATGATCAAGGGCGGCGGCGGCGCGCTGACGCGCGAGAAAATCGTCGCATCGGTGTCGGACGTATTCGTCTGCATTGCCGATGCGAGCAAGCTGGTCGACACGCTCGGCAACTTCCCGCTGCCGATCGAAGTCGTGCCGATGGCGCGTACCGCGATCGGCCGTCGCGTGACGGCGCTCGGCGGTGTGCCGGTGGTGCGTGTGACCCAGGAAGGCGTGCCGTTCATTACCGATAACGGCAACGAGATTATCGACGTCAAGGGTCTGCGCATCAGCGACCCGCGCACGCTGGAAATGCACATCAATGCATGGCCGGGTGTGGTGACGGCGGGCCTCTTCGCAGGCCGCGGCGCGAATCTGTGCATGCTCGGCACGGATACGGGCGTTGAGACGATCGAATACAGCAGGAGCTGAGTAGGGCGCTTCTGCAGTGAAGCGCGAGCCTGCTTCGGCGGACTCGCGCGCCAGCATTGACCCAGTATGAGCCCGCGTTGACCGGCACCAGCCTACTTCGGCACGCTCCCGCTCCCGCAAAGTCCAACGTCTGCCCGCACTAATCAACGTCAACCAGCGCTAGCCCGCAGCTTGCCCGATCGCCTGCATCATCCGCTGCAAATACTGATCCACTGAGAACTCATTTTGCGCATCGGCAAGCGCCTGATCCGCGAGACGCTGCGCTAGTGCCGGATCGGCGCGCAATGCGCCGATCGCATCGGCCAGCGCGGCCACGTCCCCCGGTTTCACCAGCCAGCCATTGCGCTGATGCCGGACGATCTCGGTCACACCGCCCGCGGCCGCTGCAATCACCGGACGCGCAGCCGCCATCCCTTCGACGATCACCCGCCCGAACGGCTCCGGCTCGGTCGACGTGTGCAAGATCACATCCATCGCTTTCATCCATGCGGGCACGTCGTCCTGAAAGCCCGCGAAATGCACGCGATCCGCTACGCCCAGTGCATCGGCCTGCTCATGCAGACGCTGCGCGTACGCGTCCTCGCCGAATAGCGGCGCACCGACCAGCACCAGGTGCACGTCGGGCAACCGCGCCATCGCCTCGAGCGCAATGTGCTGACCTTTCCATGACGCGAGACGACCGAACAAACCCGCGAGCCACGCATGCTCGGGCAAGCCCAGACGCCGGCGCAGCGCGGCCATGTCGGTGCCATCGATACGCTTGAACGCGCCGGCGTCGATACCGTTGTAGACGACCGGCACCGAGTCGGCCGCGATGCCGGTCAGCGCCATCAACGATCGTTTCGATGCCTGCGAATTCGCTATCACCTGATCAACGGCGAAACGCACCAGCCACTTGATGACGCTCAGCTGCACGCGTCCAAAATGCTCGCGCGTGAGAATGTCGTGCTGATACCAGATCACTGGTTTGCGATGCAGCGGTTTGCCGAGCGCACCCAGCACGAGTGCTTTTTGTGTGTTGAGAAACAGCACGTCGAATGTGCGCGCACGCGCCGCGATCGCACGGACCTGGCGCACAATGCCTGGCACGACGCGCAGACAGTTCAATCCGGACGCTTGCCGAACGATGCCAGACACGCGCGCGTCGTTGAGCACCTGCACGCGAGCGCCGAGCGCTTCGAGACGTCTGCGGAATGGGCCATCGGAAAGCAGCACGACTTCGCTGCGTGCGATGCAGCTTCCGGCCAGTTGCAGGAGCGCGAATTCGGCACCGCCAAGCTGGCCGCTCTGATCGACAAATAGCACACTCGGCATCGTCGGCGAAAGTGTTGCCGATGTTGCCGTCGGTACCGATGATGCCGGCGCGGCGGAGGGATCGATCCGGGCTGGCTGAACCAGTGGCAAAGAATGGGCGAGTGGAGAAACGTCGATCGTCGGGCGCATAAGGTGCGAAGTCGGGCGAAATGATTGAACACACGATTCGCAAGAGGCGAATAGCGAGTCCTCATTATTCGCGGACTGTCACGCGTCGAATGTGGGCATACGCACGCAACGTAAATGATGTGGCACATACACTCGTTGCTATGGCCATGGGTCGTTTACTAATAGGTGGGGAGATCATGAAAGTGGCGATCGTGCACGACTGGCTCGTCGCACCCGGCGGCGCCGAGAAAGTGCTCGAACAGATCATCGAGTGCTTCCCCGATGCCGATCTCTTCAGTCTCGTCGATTTTCTCGAGGATCGCGGACCTGTTGGCGGCAAACCTGTCACGACGTCGTTCATCCAGCACCTGCCGTTTGCGCGGCGTCGCTATCGCGCGTATCTGCCGTTGATGCCGCTGGCGATCGAGCAGTTCGATCTCTCGGGTTACGACCTCGTCATCACGAGTTCCTACGCAGTCGCCAAGGGTGTGCTGATCGGCCCCGATCAGACGCACGTGAGCTACGTGCATTCGCCAATGCGCTACGCGTGGGATCTGCAACACCAGTATTTGCGCGAAGCGAAGCTGACGCGCGGGCCGAAGTCATGGGCCGTGCGTGCGTTGCTTCATTATCTGCGCGGCTGGGATTCGCACTCGGCGAACAGTGTCGACCGGCTGATCGCGAATTCGCAATTCGTTGCGCGGCGCGTGATGAAGACTTACCGGCGTGATGCCGCGGTCATTCCGCCTCCCGTCGACGTGCACAAATTCGAACTGTGCACGCACAAGGACGACTTCTATCTGACCGCCTCGCGGATGGTGCCGTACAAGCGCATCGATCTGATCGTCGAAACCTTCAACGCCACGCCGCACCGCAAGCTGATCGTGATTGGCGATGGCCCCGAGATGGCTGCGATTCGCGCCAAGGCTGGTCCGAATGTGACGATCCTCGGCTATCAGCCGTTCAAGGTTCTCAAGGATCATCTGCAACGCGCGCGCGCCTTCGTGTTCGCCGCCGAAGAAGACTTCGGCATCGTCGCACTCGAAGCGCAGGCGTGCGGCACGCCGGTCATTGCGTTCGGCAAGGGTGGGGCGCTCGAAACGGTGATACCGGTCGGCGAGGCGCATCCTACCGGCGTGTATTTCGGACGCCAAACAGTCGTGTCGATGCTCGACGCAATCGACCGCTTCGAACGGCAGCGTGACCAGATCACGCCGGCGGCATGCCGCGCGAATGCCGAGCGTTTTTCCGCGGCGGTTTTCCGGCGCGCCTTCATGGCCGAGGTGACGCGCACGATCGCGGCGTCGGGTTGGCGTCTGCGGGTGGCGGCGGTCGAGCGGATCGAAGACGATCTGGTCGCCGAAGACCTCGCGTGGCCCGCCGAACGCGTGCAGGGCGGCAGTTGGGGACGCTGACGCCGGCGAGTTCGAGTGCAGTCGTGACACGGGTGGCGTGAGTTCGCGAAAGGGTCTCAAAGCACAATCGAATATCTCTATATTCGCATATTGCGAACTTCTCGATATGCGAATAAAATGGATTTTGTCTTACTGCAGCAAGACGTTGCTAGCTGTTCGGACTATGCCGTCCGGCTGGCTATCGGTGTCGATCCCATCCCTTTAGCCTTACAGGTAGAGCGTGCATGTTCAGTGCGCGTGTACGTGTGAGGAAATCCGATGCGGGTCATTTCGAAGAAAGTATTGCTGGACTTTATAAAGCGACATCCGGAGGCGCGCAGTGCGTTGTTGACGTGGTACTCACTGGCGCAGGCTTGCCTCGCGTATGGCTATAACGACCTGAAGCAGACGTTCGCGGGCGTGGACTACGTGTCACCGCAATACACCGTTTTCGATGTAGGCGGCAACCGGTTCCGGATCGTCGCGGCGATTCACTACAACAGGCAGTCGTTGTTCGTTCGTCATGTATTGACGCATGCGGAATACGACCTTTGGACGAGGAAGAATTTAAACTCATGAATGCCGATCGCCTTCCGGGAGCCTTTCCCGACATCGCTCAAACCTGGGCTGCACTGCAAAGCCAGTTGCCGATCACGCCCATTCGCAACGAGCAGGATTATCAGAAGATGGTGCGGCTCGCCAACGCGCTCGCCGATCACCTGAACGGTAACGAGGAGGATCCGCTGGCCGATCTGTTCGCGATCGTCACCGACCTGATCGAAAGCTGGGAAGCGCACAACGTGACGATCCCGAAAGCGGAGCCACGCGAGGTGTTGCGGCATCTGCTGGAGACGCACGGGCTCAAGCAGAAGGATCTGATCGGTATCGCATCGCCCACCGTGGTGAGCGATATCCTCGCAGGCCGGCGCGCCATCAGCAAAAAGGTGGCGAAGGCGCTGGCCGTGCGTTTTCGTACCGATGTCAGCGCGTTTCTGTAAGAGCGTCGCCGCGTTCTATACGCCTGAACCTCACACCAATGCAAAAGGGCTGTGCCTCGATCCGGCACAGCCCTTTTTCTTTGACCAGCCTTTAATCCGATCTATCGTGGTCCGTGAGTATCGAGCGGATCGCTGGCGGAGTAGGTGTACGCATACGCATAGTCGTACGTGCCGTTCTTGTTGTGGCTCTTGAGCGGCACCGCGTTCATCACGCCGCCCACCACCCGGGCTCGTGCGCGCCGCAGCTTCTTCAGTGCCTCGGCCACCTGGCCCTCTGTATGAGCGCCGGCCCGCATCACCAGCACCGTCGAACCGGCAATATGGGCAATCACCGCCGCATCGGCCACCGCTAGCAGCGGCGGGGTATCGACGATCACCAGATCGAACTCCTGCTCGAAGCGCGCGAGGATCTCACCGAAGCGCGCCGACGTCAGAATTTCCGAAGGATTCGGCGGATAAGCGCCCGTTGCGATGAAGTGCAAGCCATCTACGCCCGTAGCGCGAGCCGCGACTTCAAGATCAACCTGACCCGTCAGCAGTTCGGTCAGGCCACCATTGGGTGAGCGGCCGAGATACTGCGCGAGGCGGCCGCGCCGCAGATCGGCATCGATCAGCAGCACGCGTTTGCCCGATTCCGCAATCAGAGCAGCCAGATTGGCGCACAGAAAGCTTTTGCCGTCCGAGGGTGCCGGGCTTGTGATCGCTACGATGCGGTTGGGCGCATCGATCAGGCCGAATTGCAGCGTGGCGCGCAATCCGCGCAGGCTCTCCACCGTTGAGTCGTACGGATGGGTCTTCACCAGCAGCGGCCGCATGGGTGTCTTGTGCGACGCAACGACAGTTTGCGTACCGACCTGCACCCTGTCGTGGCTACCCGGCACCGAACCAGGCCGAAGTATTCGCGTCATGCCCGACGACTGCGCCGACACTTCGGTCGGTGTCGACCTTGGGCTGGGGAGCGCCGCGGCGCGTGCTGCGCTCAACTGCCGGTCGCTACGAGCCTGCTCCGGGCTGAAGGCGATCGAGCCAAAGATCGGCAACTGGAAACGTCGCTCGACGAACTCGGGATCGGCCACGCCGGTAAAGAACGTGCGACGGCAGAACGCGAACAGAATGCCCGCGATGACGCCTAGCAGCGTGCCAGCCGAAATGATCAGAACAGACTTGGGCCGCACCGGCTGGGACGGCAGCAAGGCTTCGTCGATGATATGCACGTTGCCGATCGTACCGGCACGCGAAATCGACAGCTCCTGGGTTTTGTTCAGCAGCGCCACATAGATTTCCTCGGCAACCTTCGCGTCGCGTTGCAAGGAGAGCGCGTTGCGTTCGGAGCTCGGCAGGGTGCTGAAGTGATCTTCGAAACGAGCCTTTTCGCGCGACATCGCCGCCAGTTGCGCGTCCACCTGCTGCACCTCCGGGCTCTCTTCGGTGAAGCGCTGCAGTAGTTGCGCGCGCTGGATGCGTAGCGTTGCAATCTGCTTTTCGTAGTCGAGACCCCCGGCGAGATAGACGCCTGCTTCCTGAGTCGGCTGGAACGAACCGGCTTTAGACTGATACTCCGATAATGCGGTCTCGGTTTTCTTCACCTCGGCGCGCAGACGTGGCAATTCGCTATTCAGGAAGCTCAGCATGTGGCTCGCTTCTTCCTGCGCGCGTTCGGTGCGTTGCGCCAGATACGACGCCGCCACCGCATTGGTGATCGCCGTGATCGCGTGCGGATCCGGGCCCATGTATGACAATTGAACGACGCCGGTGTCGCGTCCTTTTTCGCCTACCTGCAATCCGGATGAGAGCCCGGCGACCGCGTCCAGCTGGTTGAAGCGCGTCACATAGAACTCGGTGCCGGGACGGGCCACCAGTGTTTTGACGAACAGCGTGACGTCGTTGCCGCTCGCTTGCTGACCCGCCACGCCAGTGAGGATCTGCGTTCCGAACGAGTCGGTCACTTCATAGCGGCCGTAATCGAGCACGCGTAGTGTCAGGCGTGCGCCTTCCAGTGATTTCGGCACCGTAATCGATCCGACCTCGAATTCCTCACCGCCCCACGCATACGAATTCATGCCGAACGCGGCGCCGAGCGGACGGCCCGGATGCGCGAACCACGACGAAATCTTGCCAAGCACCGGCATGGTCTTCGCAGACGTGCTGAAGTTCAGCTTGAACTGCTCGACCACCGGCTCGACCACCGCGCGGCTCTTGATGATTTCGATTTCCGCCTCGGTGCGCATCGGGCCAATCGACGGCATAAGCGACAGCGCGCTCTGACTTTGCGAGCCGATGCCGTTGGTCTGTGCGTCGACCTGAAGCAGCGCGTCGGCGGAATAGATTGGCGTGGCGATCTTCGTGTAGATCACCGCAGCGAGAATCACGCAGCCGGCAATGCCGATCACCCACCAGATCTGATCCATGATCATGCGCAGCAAGTCGCGCATCACCGCATCCTCGTCGCTGCTGGGCGCGGGTCCGTGGTCCAGCATGTCGTACGTACTCATAGGGATACTCCGTTGCGTGCGTTTTTTTACCGGCCCAACTGCACCGTGTAGAAGATGGACTGCAGGGTCGGCGTGATCTGTTCGAGTGCACGGTTAAAGCGTGCTGCGCTCGAGACCTGTACGTACACCACATCCTTCGGCTGTAATTCGAACTTGGTCATCAGCATCAACGCGTCGACCTGGGTCATGTCGAGCTGATAGACGTCGGGCGTGAGCGTCTTGTCGGCGCCGCGCACCACGTAAACAAAACGCGGATCGCCGGTTTTGACATCGAGGCTGCCGGCGCCGGTGAGCGCATCGGCGAGCGTCAGGCGGCCGCGGTTCATCGGCAGCGAGGTCGGCTTGTTCACTTCGCCGAGCACGAAGACACGGCTGTTTGAGCGATCCGGCACATCGATGATGTCGCCGTCTTTCAGCAAAACGTTCTGTTGCGGATCGCCGGTTTCGAGCAGTGAGGCGACATCGACCGTGTAGCGCTTGCCGTCGCGGGTCACGCCGACGTTCTGCAGATCCGCGTCGGGCAGCGCGCCGCCCGCGCGATTGATCGCATCGAGCACGGTCAGCGGCGTATCGGTAATCGCTTCGGAGGCGGGTGTGCGCAGATTGCCGGTCACCTGCACCGACTGACTGTTGAAGCCCGACACGCGCACGTCCAGCTGAGGATTGCGAATCGTCTTCGAGAGCCCCTTCGTTAGCGATTCCTGGACCTGCTGCGCGGTCATGCCGACCACCTTGATGCGGCCTACGCGTGGGAAGAAGATCGTGCCGTTATTGGCAACCCGCACGGTTAGTCCGCCTTCTCCGCCGCCCGTCAGCGTCGGCGCGATCGGTGTCGCGCCTTGCGTCTGCGTAGGGCCAGGCGAAGGCGTTGAGCCGCTGCTGGCGGAAGGAAGCGGAGGCATATTCACGCCCGTGCCGCCACCGGTCAGTTCCGGGTGATCCCACACGATGATGCTCAACTGGTCGCCGATGCCGAGCCGGTAGTCGTAAGCGCCACGGGTCTTCGCCGTCAGGCACGACAGCGGGCAGACAGCCGGTACGGCGGCCGCGCGTTGCTGGCGAAAATACCCGACGTCGATCGTGTGCACCGGAAACTTCTCCGCGGTTTGCTCCGGCGGAGCAGGCGGCTCCAGCCGCTTGGTGTCGAGATAGGGTCCGGGCGCCAGTGAACAGGCGCATAGAGATGCGGCCGCGAGCCCTGCGGCAATTGTTTTGATAGTCATTTTGGTGGTCCCTCGCGTGAAGTAGCGCGCTGATCGATCAGCGCGCCGCCTCCTGCCATGCCCCGCGCATTGCGCGTAAACCCACTCTCCATTTGCGAAGCGCGAGTGCCACGCCGCCGCGCTCGAATGCCAACGACAATGCGCGCAGGAACCCCGGGTCCGCGCGATCGCCGATCAGCGTCGAGTAAACGACGAACGCCCATCGGCCGGGTGGCGTCAGGTATTCGCACATGATGAGTCGGAGATTGAATGACGCGTTATAGAAAGCGGCGTCGTTAAATGTGAAGCGCTGGTCTTCGTCGCTGCGCTGGGCCGGGAAATGCTCCACCAGCAGTGACGGGTCATAAATCAGGGTCCAGCCGCGCCGCTGCACGTCCAGACTGAAGGCCATCTCGCAGTGAACCTGCGCGCCGGTGCCGCGCAGGCGGGCGTCGAAGCGCAGCGTGCCGATCGCCTCGCGGCGAAACGCCATGTTGACGCCCTTGAGCACCTGCACTTCGCGGGCCGCGCCGTGGCCGATATGATGATTGCCGATGGTCCGGCCATACCAGCGCACGAGGCCCACGCTTGGTTTCTGCCCCTGGAGAATGCCATTGCGTTCATGCACGATGTCGCGTCCGCCCAGACCGCCGAGCGCCGGATCGTTTTCGAATGCGCGGGCGATCCGCGCGATCCAGTCGGAATGCGGCGCGGCGTCGTCGTCGGTGAAGCAGAGCACGTCGCCGCTGGCGCTGTCGACACCGAGGTTATAGGCCGCCACCACGCCCGGTTTGTGCACCAGCACGATCCAGCGGCGCGGGTCGGGCCGGTTCGTTTCGCGCGTGCGCAGCCAGTCGAGTGTCGCGTAATCGTCGTGGCGGGCGATCACGATCACTTCGTCGGCGCGGCGCTCCTGCGCATCGAGTGCCGCGAGGCAGCGTGCGAGGTCGGCGGTGCGCCGGTACGTCGGCACGATCACGGAGACTTTCACAAACGGTTCCCGGAGTGGCATGGTCAGAATGCGTTGCGGCCGACGAAACCCTTGAAAATCGTGACGAACACGATCTTCATGTCGAACCAGAACGACCAGTTATGGATGTAGAAGAGATCGAACTTGACACGCGTCTCCATCTTTTCGACTTTGGTGGTGGCGCCGCGATAGCCGTTCACCTGCGCCCAGCCGGTAATGCCCGGCTTGATCCGGTAGCGGTTCATATAGCCGTACACCTGATCCTTGTAGAGATCGTCGTGTTCAACGGCATGGGGACGTGGGCCGACCACCGACATCTGGCCGAGCAGCACGTTCAGGAATTGCGGCAGTTCGTCGAGACTGGTGCGGCGCATGAAGCCGCCGAGTTTCGTGATGCGCACATCATTGCGCGCGGCCTGCGTGACCTGGCCGTGCGCTTCGTGGTGCACGGTCATCGAACGGAACTTGTAGATCGCGAACGGCTGGCCATCCACGCCTTTGCGGGTCTGGCGAAAGAACACCGGCCCTGGCGAGCCCAGCTTGATGGCGATCGCGAGCACGATGAACACGGGCGCGAGCGCCAGCAGCGCGGCCGCGGCGAACAGGCGGTCGAAAATCAGCTTCGGCCACATCTGCGGCGGCGAGACGGGCGTGGCGCTCAGATTGAGCGTCGGTAAACCGACGACATCGACCAGCGCGTGGTTGAACAGCGAGAGGCTGCGTACATCGGGGATGAAGCGCAAATTCACGAAGTCATGTCTGAACATACGCGTGAAGCGATAGATCGTATGTTCTTCCGAGAGCGGCAACGCGAGCCACACTTCGTTCACATGCTCTTCGCGCACCTTGGCGGCGAACGCATTCAGATCGGTCAGCACCGGCAGGCGATTGAGGCGCACGCCGTACGTGCCGGCCGCTTCGATACTGGTGTCGAAGACGCAGACCGGCTTGAAGCCGGCTTGCGGCGCACGGTCCAGATGCGCGAGCAGTGTGCGCGAAAAACCAGGCGCGCCGACGATCGCCACCGTGCGGAAGTTCATGCCGCGCCGGCGCACGCTGCGCAGCGCCACATGCACGAGGCACTTGGTGAGGATGATCAGCACGCCGGAGATCAGCGTCGAGTAACCGAACCACAGCCGCGAAACGGCATCCATGCGGTGCAAGGTAAACGCCAGCACGAGGGCGGTGGCGACCACCACCAGCCACGCGGCGGCAACTCTCAACAGCATGGAAGGCAGCGCCTTGCCGCGCCACGTTTCATACACGCCGAAGCCGGGAAACATCAGCAGCACGAGTACGCAGTTGAAGGCGATCAGAAGACGCT
This sequence comes from Paraburkholderia sediminicola, assembly GCF_046026855.1. Taxonomy (GTDB): domain Bacteria; phylum Pseudomonadota; class Gammaproteobacteria; order Burkholderiales; family Burkholderiaceae; genus Paraburkholderia; species Paraburkholderia sediminicola_A. The sequence continues at coordinate 157,966 of NZ_JAQQET010000017.1, forward strand.
CGGTGTCCGACAATGCAATCGGCGTCGAAAAGCGCATTCCGTGAGCGAGCAGCCCGCCCGCAATCACAAAGAGTGCGTCGAGACATCGCGCAGTATTCCTGAACATGATGATCTACCCTGTAATCGAACGATGCAGCCTTGGTTGACTGCTTACTCGACCGTTTCAGCCTGGCGCAGGCGCGGCAGCAGGCGGTCGAATTCGCGCTTGACGAGGCCGTAGCATTCACAGGCGCGAGCTTCAAGACCTTTGCGATCGAGGATCCTGATGTGGCCGCGGCTGTGATGAATCAGGCCTTCGTCATGCAACTTGCCGGCCGCTTCCGTAATGCCTTCGCGGCGCACGCCGAGCATGTCGGCGATCAGTTGCTGGGTGACCGTCAGCTCGTTCGATGCCACGCGGTCCACTTCGATCAGCAGCCACCGGCACAACTGCTTGTTCAGCGCGTGGTGGCGATTGCAGGCGGCGGTTTGTGCGACTTGCGTGAGCAGAGCGTGCATATACAGCAGCATCAGGCGGCGCAGGAAGTCAGAGCGTGCGAATTGCTGCTTGAGTGCCTGTGCGCTCATCCGGTAGGCGAAGCCGGCGCATTGCACCTGCACGCGGTTCGGCATGGTTTCGCCGCCGGTCAGCACCGGCACGCCGGTCATGCCTTCGCGGCCGACCGCGGCGATTTCGACGGAGCTGCCGTCTTCCATCGTCGAGAGCATGGAGATGATCGCAGTGGTCGGGAAGTAGACGTGATGGATGCGTTGACCTGAATCGCACAGCAACTGCTCGTTGCGCAGGTGAACCAGTTCGAGATGAGGGGCAAGAGCTTGCCATTCGTGTGACGGCAATGCGCCGAGCAAATGGTTGCCGTGCAGATCTGATTGAAGTGTCAACATGATCGGTCCTCGCTGAAGCCGCGCGCAGCGTGACTTCGTGTTTTTGATCCGATGCCCGCATCCTTGAATAAACGACGTGCTGCCTGGCGAGCAGCGAGGGATGAACAGGAACGGCCCCGTATTGGCCTGATGCGTCGCAGCCGTCTTTGTAGATATCGTTGCGGCGACGCGATGTTGCACTTTCTCTTTAGCGAGGAGCGTGCCAGCCATAGGGGAAACGAGTGCTGGTGCGGCGCAACGAACGAGGCCTCAGCGGCGCGCGAAGCCAAACGTGGCTTTTTGTTTCAATTCTGTACAACGCCTGCTTAACGCGTACCTTCTTCGAAGGGTATTTTTATTCGAGCCAAGTCCTTGATCGGATTGGGTTAGCGGCGGAGCAGCATATCTTTGCAGAGGGTGTCTCAGAGATGAAATAGCCCTTGTGCGCGCGTTGTTGGGGGCCGTCCAAGGTGTGCCGGAATTGATTCAGATGTGTTCTATACGTTGCGTACGGTCCCGTACGAAGCGTCCGTTTTGACGATCGGGAAGTCGTAAAAAAACCAACAGTGATTCTGTAGACCAGACAGGCGGATTCGCGCAGCGCGAGGTTTTATGCGGCTTGCGAGGGGGTAGCTCGTTCAGGGGCGACAGTTAACCGTAGAAGGTGGCGGATATCGCATTGATCGCGCGCACTTCGCCGGCGGGTGCCTCGCATGTTGCGTCAGCTTTAAACGCTGCGTTAGATGCGTGCACAACGAGTTTCTCAATGGCGATGAGCGGCACGGCACAAGGGCGGTCGGGCGGCAGATGAAACCAGTCGAGTGCGGCACGGTAATGCGTGTCAATGATATGAACGAAGCGCGCAAAGCGCTTCGCTTCGATGATCAGTTGCCAGCCGTCGGCTGTGCGCTCGGCACGGACTGTCAGGCCGAGGTCGTGGCGCTCGCCGGCACGCCGCTGCGGCAGATGAACCGCTTCAGAAATGATCCGGCCGCTCGCCGGATCGCGCAGTGTCGCAATTGTGACGTCGTGGGCACGCGGGCCGAAGCGGTATGCGTGCGTGAAGTCGAAGAACTGGCCGAGGCACTCCGCCGCGCCGATACGCCGCGTGCTGCGCGGCGCCAGTTCGACTGCGCGGCTAGCCGACGCTACCTTGACGCTACCGTCGCGCAGGCAGACCAGGTCCAGTTGCGCGAGCAATGGTTCCGCACGTTCGTTCAGCAAATGAATATCGAGGCCGTTGAGGCCTTCGTCAGTCATGAGCATCTGGATGGGTTGCAGCGCGCGTGCGAGCCCGTGCAGGGCGCTTTTAGGCCGTCCTGTGGCGTCGATCAAGCCCCAGCCTGCGCCGGGGCGCAGATCCTGGAGCTGCCAGACCAGCGCGCCGCCGCACGTCGAACCGGCGCGCCGCCATTCGGCGAACGCGTCGCTCATCAGCTCGGCGACCACCGCGCGTGACAGATCCAGATAGCGCTCAGGGTCTTCGTAACGCAGCTGCGCCGGCTCGACACCGTAGAGCGTCTGAAGATAATGGTCGCGCACGTCGTCGAAATCCCAGCCGGCGCCGGGGTCACGCGGTACGGCCGCTTTCCAGCGCGGGTCATGCAGATGGATCGTGCCGAGCGCATCGTGCAAGGTGGCATCGTCGGGCACGTTGGCGAACGCGAGGCATTCGGCGGCGAACCGTACCAGCGAGCGGCGCACGTCGTCGAGCGGGCGTTGATAGGCGCCCACACCGTAGTAGTGCGTGATGCCCTCATTAGTTGAAAACGGCCACGCGCCGCCTGAGGGCGAGTTGCTCACATACGGTATGTCTGACCGCTCGCGCGCGGCGATAGCGGGTAGCTGTTCGGTAAATACTGGTTGCGCGCGCATCGAAGCGGGCAGGCCGAGCATGGCGGCCTGCTGGTCGACTTCGCTGCCGCCGCACAGTACCGCGAGCGAGGCAAAGCGCCGCGTGCGGGTCAGAAATTGCGTCGCTTCGCGCTCGATGGAAGCGCTGAAGGCGGCATCGTTCGGGTAGTCGAAATTCGCCAACGCAAAGTCTTGCCAGATGAGCAGACCGTATTCGTCAGCGAGTGCGTAGAAGGTGTCGGACTCGTACACCATCGTGCCGCCTACGCGCAGCATGTTCATTCCCGCATCGCGGGCGAGCGCGAAAGTGTGGCGCAGTTGCGTCTCGGTGCCGGTGAGCGTGACGAGATCCGCACTGGTCCAGCAGGCGCCGCGGCAAAACACCGGCGTGCCATTTACGCGCAATGCGAAGCCCGCGCCGTCCGCGCCGTGATCCACTTCGATGCTGCGAAAGCCGATCGATCCCAATGGATGGGAAGTCGCGCGCTCGTCATCAAGCTGCAACGTCAGAGGATATAAAGTGGGATTGCCGTGCGTGTGCGGCCACCAGCGTTTGGCATGCGGGACACAGACGCTGCCGGTCAGTGTATATGCATCGCACCATTGCAAAGACGAAACAAAGCCGCCGCAATTCAACGAGGCCGCACACGTGTCGACGTTGTGCGGATGAACGAAATGTAGCGTGAGCGAAACAACGCCGTCCTCGTCGTCGAGGCGGCTTGTCAGATCAATCGTGTCGAATGCGTGCGGCGCGTCACTCAACAATTCAATTGGCCGCCATGGGCCGACTGCCTGTACTGACGGACACCATCCGGGCATATGGCCGAGCAGGGTGGTGCGCACGTTGCGCAAGGTGGACGGTGTAACGAGCCGTGGCCGCCAGCGGGCACGTGAGCGTTTTGCCGCCAGCGCCGGAGTCAGCGAGCGAAAGCACAGCGCGAGTGTCGCACTGCCGAGCAGTTCGATGTCGAGATCGTGCGCGACGAACATCGAATCGGAGTCGAGGCGCCTGACGCCGTCGAACCAGACTTCGGTGAGAGTCGCGAGGCCGTGCAGGCGCAAGCGGCGTTTGCCTGTGCCGGTCAGCGTGAGCCGGTACCAGTGATCGTCGAAGGCGAGCGGCGGCGGATTCGCTATGTCCAGCAGGCCCGCGGCACGGCGCGCGCTCGCCACCGTACCGGGTACGGGCGCGGCGAGCCAGCCTTGCGCGGGTAAGTCGGCGGGCGACGCGCATGCACCGGCCGGCGTGCTGATGCACTGCCACCCCGCGTCGAGTTGCTGCGGCCAGAGGTCCTGGGGTATAGCGTTGGCCGCTGCAACGGCCGTGATAATGCCGGCAGCTTCGGCAGCTTCGGCAGCCGTCTCAGCGAACGCTGCCGGAAGCGACTCGTCTTCATCCGGTACCAGATCAGTCGTCAGCGCATCCACGGCGATTTCCTGAAGCTCGAAACGAGCGCGTCACAGCACAAGCGCGGCGAGTGGCGGCAGCGTCTTTTCATAGGCACTTTCGAGCACATCGAAGCAGTCTTCACACGAATCGCGGCGCCCGCGCGTGATGGCCCGCACGAGCCGGAACTGCATCACCATCGACTCCGACGCGATACTCTGCGCGGCCGCCGGGATCGACGCCGGCACCTCGAAGCCTTGTGCCGACAGCCACAGCAGATACTTCGAGAGAAACTCGAAGTTCGCGCCGAGCTGCCGCATCAGGTTGAACGAGTACGGATGGAAGAACGCCTCGCCGCGTTCGAGCAGCGTCTCGAGATGCGCGGGAAACGCCGCGCGCCACTGCGAGATCGGATTGGTCAGCGGCCGTCGGCCCAGATGCGCGCACAACAATTCCGCCGATGCTTCGGCGAGCGCCGTGCCTTCCAGCGCGGGCCGCGTCTGCTTGGCGAATTCAACATACGGAAACAGCAAGTCCGGTTGCTGCGCGAATTGCGGCAGCTTGCGAAACACGCCGTCGTAGTCAACGCCCTCGAGCAGGTGATAGCCGGTGTTATGAAAATAACCGAGGCGGCGGGCAGGCGGATCGATGAAGTCGATCCCCACCGTGGTTTTCGGATGCTCGCGCCGATACGACGTGGCACGCGTATTCGGCAGGTAATAGCCGTCCACTTCCACCAGCACGGTATGGCCGCGCAAGGTCTGCGCGAGCACGCGGGCTTCGAGCGAGTCGTAGATCGCCAGTTCCTGCACCTGGGTGCCATAGAGCCGCTCGAGGTCTTCGAGCGGGAATTTGAAGAACGTGAACTGATCGCCTTCGAAATCCTGCGTGACGGTGAACCCGAACGCCGCGCGTGGATCGAGCCCGAAACCGTGCAGCAGCTCGATCCACAGGTCGACGTAGCAGTTGGTCTCCTGCCAGACGCGCTCGCCTTGATGCAGCGCGTGCGGCGCATGCTGGCGCAACGGTGCTATGGGCGCGGCCGCGCCGCCCGGAGCTGGCAGATCGAGCCGGCGGGGCATCGGGAAGGTGGATTGCACGCCCTTCGGCGCAGGGATCACGGATGGATTCATACGCTGTCTCCGGCACCCTGCGCATTCACCGTGGAAGCCGCTGGCATGGACAGCATGCCTTGCGCCACGCGCGCCTCCGTGTCGCCCCACAGTAGCGCGCGCACGTCGTCCGGCCACGCGTTGACGTCGAGCCCGTGATGACGGAATAGCGCCAGCGTAATGCGCTCCATGCCGAAGCCCACGCAACCCGTATGCGCTACCGTGCCGTCTTCGCAGGCAATCTTCCAGATCGCGCCGAAGTGCTCCATGTGATAGTTGAACGACAGGCACGCCGTCTTGCCGCGCGGGTCGGCCACGGGAATCAGCAGTTCGAACTTGAGCGCCTGAGCACGCTGGCTATCGGCGACGATCTTGCCGCCGCGGCCGAAGAACGGATCGTTGGCGAGGTCCACTTCCACCGGCAGTTGCAGCAGCGTAATCAGCAGCGAGCCGCGTTCCACCCACATCTGCCGGAACGCCATCACCTGGTCGGCGTTGCCGAGGCGCACGTATTCGCGCTGCCGGAACATCTGCATGCGGCCCGGATCCAGCGACGGTTCGTGGCGGAAGCAATACGACAACACGTCGATAGTGCGGCCATCGGCGGGCAGGGGGCCGCGCCGCGCCATCACCGGATAGATCGGGTAGCAGGCGGCCGGCGTCAGCACCACGCGGGTTGGTTTTTGCTGCGCCATCCATTCTTCGCTGCGTTCGTCGTCGCTTTCGGTCATCGCGTCGTCGAGTGCGCGCAACAGGCGCTGGTGGCCCATGTCGTTGCCGCAGAACGAGTGAATCGTGCCGGCCAGGTTCGGGAAGCTCTTCAGGTATTCGCTGTCTTCGAAATCGGTGCGGCGCATGGCGGGCGGAAAGCGCAGCACTTCCGGCTGCTGGTCCGCGCCGAGATGCGTGATCGCCACGTTCAGACGCTCCACCACGTCTTCGAAAATCTGGCTGCGGCCGTACAGGCCGTTTTCGCCGGTATCGATCAACAGGCCGGCGGCCAGCAGTTCGTCGCGGAACGTCGGCGCCGCGGGGTCCTGTTCCTGGGCCGCAGCGGTCGTTGCGGCGGCCAGCGCGGCGGTATCGGTCATCGTGTTCATGTCAGGCTCTCCCCGGGGCGGCAGGACGCTGTGCGAGCAACAGGCTCGCCGTGTTCTGCGCGATACGGTCGTTGTTGATCATCAGCGGCGCGGAATAGAGGTCGCGCAGATGCCGTCCCACGCTGTATTCCGTGCCGTTCTTGTAGCCCGCCATGCCGCAGATCATCAGCACTTCCTGCACGACCTGCAGCGCGGTGGTCGAGATGCTGGTTTTCAGCGTGTTCATGTCGGAGGCGAACCCCAGCATGGCCGACAGCGGCGCATCGGCCTGGCAGCCGCCGTGTTTCGCGTGGTGCGCGGTGCGTGCCGCTTCGAGCGCGACCGACAGGCGTGCCTGCATCATCTGCAGAAGGCCGACCGCTTCGGCGAGGCGCAGGCCGGCCGGTGGAATCGAGCCGGGCTTCGAGCGGGCCTGCGCACGGAAAAAAGCTTTCGCGCGATTCACCGCGTCACTGGCGACGCCAGTCCATACCGAGGCCCACAGCGTGTGCGAGACCGGCAGCATGGTCTGATCGGCGATATCGGCGAACGGTGTTGGCAGGATCTGCTCGGCGAGACCCGTGGCGACGAGCCGGAAGCCCTCGCTGCAGGTGCCGCGCATGCCCATCGAATCCCAGCCGCCGCGCTTTTCCAGTTGAGTTTCTTCGCGTAACGCGACGATCAGCACCTGGTCGGCCGCGGCCGACTCGGCGGTGCGGCGCGCGGTGACCAGAATGCCGTCCGCATGTGCGCCGTACGAGATCGTCGGCGCGAGCTTTTCGATGCGATAGCGCTGCTTGCCCGGCTCGCCTTCGAGTTCGACCGAGCAGGCGCTGGTGCGCATATTGCCGCCGATGGTCTCTTCGGAGGTCGCCGAAGCCAGTAGCCATTGATGCTCGACGAGTTGCGCGAGCAATTGCCGATGCCACGCCGACTCGCTGCCGTGCGCCTCGATGCAGGCCACCTGGATCTGATGCATCGCATACACCATCGCGGTGGAGGCGCAGCCCTGCGCGAGCGTGTCGCAGATCGCGGCGACATCCGCGAGCGAGAGCCCCGCGCCGCCGAACGCGGCCGGCACCATCGCCGACAGCAAATGTTCGTGCTTGAGCGCGTCGAAAGCCTCGAGGGGAAAACGCGCTTCGCGGTCCACCGAATCGGCGAACTGCGCGGCCACGGCGGCGCAGCGCTGCGCCGCCGCGCGCCAGCCGGGTTCGGTTTCCACCGCGCTCAGCACGACTGCGGCGTTGGCGGGTTGCGCAGCATCGGTCGCGGCGAGCGGCGTCGCGACCGCGGCCGTGTCCAGCAACGGGGCGTTCATGCTGCCGCCTTCGCCTGTTGCAGCTCGGCGACCGCGGCGGCCATCGAAGCGATGCTGGAGAACAACCGGCGCGTCAGCATGCGGTCTGGAATTTCAATGTCGAATTCATCTTCGATGGCCAGCATCAGATGCACGGTTGCGAGCGAAGACAGGCCCGCGGCGTACAGGTCGGCGTCGTCAGCCAGGGTGTCCGGCGGGACGTCGAGGCGGGCCGATTCGGAAAGGATGCGTCGCAGTGCGGTTTTCATGTTGAGGTGCCCCCTTGTTGGTCAACGGTCTCTCGAATGTTGCTGTCGTAAAACGAACGGACATCGTCGTTTTTGGCGTTTATCGCGGCGCTTGGCGTCATCGCGGCGCGTCTGGTGGCGGATCGACGCGCATCGTTGCCGCGCTTGCACGGTGCCCTGAGACCGTTTTTTACGGTTTCCTGCGGCACCGTGTTCCGACGCCTCGTATTTAAGAATTGTCAAAGCCCAGCGTCAGTGCGATGGCGCACGGAAACGCGCGTTTCGCAGACGTACCGTGTAGCCATGACAACAGGCCGGCGTGTTGAGCCAGGCCGTCGAGGGCGGCGTGCGATGCCGTGCTCGCTGAACTTATTTACCGCTGGGGAACGTGATGAACTGGAAAACGCTGGAATTCGAGCAGCTTTCGGCACGCGAGTTGTATCTGATCTTGCGTGCGCGTAGTGCGGTCTTCGTGGTCGAGCAATCGCATGTCTGTCTTGACGCCGACGGTCACGATGAGAACGCGCTGCACGTCTTCGCCGTTGAGGACATGGCACGGCCCATGCCGGTCCTGGCCTACGCACGCCTGCAACCCGGCGACGCCGAAGATCCGGAAATCACCATCGACAAGGTGCTGACCAGCCCGTTGCGGCGCGGCGACGGCACCGCCGAACTCTTGCTCGAACGGGTGCTGCAGGCGATCGCCGAGCGTTGGCCGGGACATGCCACGCGCGTGAGCGCTCCGCTCGGGTTGCGCGACTTCTACGAGCAATTCGGTTTTCGTAAGACGGAAGGGCCGTACCTCGAACATGGCGTGCCGTTCATCGGCTTGACGCGCCAGGTGCGCGGCAGCCAGCCGCTCTTCGGTACGCGGCGCCGCGAGCGCGATGGTGTGGCGCTCGTCAACACGTTCGAGCTCCTGTAATGGCGCGAATGCTGATCACGCCTTCTATGCAGGCTGGACTGCCGGCATCGCAGGGCCAGCGGCGAATTCTGCCCGGCGGGGCGTTTTCGCCAGACGAACCGGCTCCACGTTCAGGCCGTCCCACTCAGGCAGCACGCGCGCGGCGCAAAGGCTTGCGTCATCCGCTGATCTTGCCGGTGCTCCTGTTTGCCGCGACCTTGGCCTTGATCCTTCTGCATCAAGGCAGGCTGGTCGAGTATTTCTATCCTCTCGGTGCGTTCGGCGTGGCGCTGGTGTTGTATCGGCGCTCGCCCGCGCATTACATCGGTTTTGTCTGCTGGCTGTTTTTTCTGACGCCGGAAGTGCGGCGCCTCGCGGACTTCGTCAACGGCACGTTCAATCCGCAGAGTCCCATCATGGTGGCGACGCTGCTCGCCGTCGCGCTCACCGGCCTGACCTTGCTCAAGCATGTGTCGTTGCTGGGGCAGCGCCGTGCGGCGCCGCTGGTGTTGATCGTGATCGCGCTTCTCTATGCCTTTGTGGTCGGTATGGCGCAGGTCGGTCCGGCGGCGGCGACGTTTACGCTCATCAACTGGCTGTATCCCGTGATGGTGGCGTTTTATCTCACTGTGACGTGGCGCCACTATCCGGACTATCACCGGGTTCTGCTGAAGACCTTTGTCTATGGCGGACTCCTGATGAGTGTGTACGGTTTGCTCGAGTTCGTTTCGCCGATGCCGTGGGACGCCTTCTGGCTGATCTCTTCGAAGATGCTGTCCGAGGGGCAGCCGGTGCCGTTCGGCATGCGTGTGAGCAGCACGATGAATTCGTGCGGGCCGTTCGCGGTCACGCTCATGACGATTCTGCTGATGTCGCTGGCCGCGCGCGGTAAAGCGCGCATCGTACTCGGATGCGTAGGGGTTCCCGTGCTGCTGCTCACCAGCGCGCGCAGCACGTGGGGTGGTTTTGCGATCGCGCTGGTGTATTCCTTCGCCATGCTCGATGGTAAAAGCCGCATGCGGCTGGTCGCGGCAGTACTCGGGCTGGCCGTGGTGGCTGCGCCGCTGATGATGATCGATCAGGTTGCGGAGCCGGTGACGCAGCGGTTGAGCTCGATTCAGGATCTCGCTCAGGACGACAGCTACCAGGCGCGCGCGGAATTCTACAAATCATTCATGTCGTCGGCACTAACCGATATCGCCGGCCAGGGGCTCGGCACGATCGGCCTTGGCAGCAAGCTCTCCGACGACACGGGCGCACAGGCGATGCTCAACTTCGACAGCGGCCTGATGGAGGTGCCCTACGTGATGGGGTGGCCAGGCACGCTGCTCTACACCACCGGCATCGTCATGCTGCTGTGGCGCGCGTATCGCGCGAGCCGCCAGCACCCGACTGATCTGCTGGCGATCTCCGGCGTCGGCGTGGCCGTGGCGATTTTCTCGATGATGGTTTTCATTAACACGCTGACCGCGGTGTCGGGCATGTTTTTCTTTATCGGCGTGACCCTGCCGGTGATTTCGCTGCGCTACGCGCGTGAACGCCACAGCGTGATCGCCGCGGCCCCGGCACGACCCTAAAAGATATCCAGATGAAGGACACCCGGATGCGGATTTTGATCGTCACTCATGTCGTGCGCAAGAACGATGGGCAAGGGCGCGTCAACTACGAGATCGTACTGGCGGCGCTCGCGGCCGGTCATTCCGTGACGCTGCTCGCCGCGGGTGCTGCGCCTGAACTGGTGCAGCACCCGCGCGTGTGCTTCGTGCCGATTGGCGAAAGCAGGTTGCCGGGCAAACTCGCCCAGTACCAGATGTTCGCGTGGCGTTGCGGTGCGTGGATCCGTTCACATCGTCAGGAGTTCGATGTGATTCACGTGAACGGTTTCATTGCATGGGCGCGCGCCGATATCAATGCGGCGCACTTCGTTCATGACGGCTGGTATCGCTGCGGTTTCTATCCGTTTCGCCTGTTACGCAGCTTCTACGATGCGTATCAGGTCATCTACACGCTGTTGAACATCGGTTGCGAAAAATGGGCATTCAGGCATGCGGAGGTCATCGTGCCGGTGTCGCACACGGTCGCCGCCGAGGTGCGCGCGCTGGGCATCGCACCGGCGCAGCTGCAAGTGATTCATAACGGCGTCGATGTCGACGAATTCGCGCCCGGTACGCCTGAGCGGGCCCGCTTCGGTTTGCCGTCGGCGCCGTTCATGCTGCTGTTCGCAGGCGACCTGCGCATGTCGCGCAAAAATCTCGACACGGTGCTGCACGCGCTTGTGCATACCTCGGCCAACGTGCATCTCGCCGTAGCGGGGATTCTGCATAACAGTCCCTATCCGGCGCTGGTGGCTTCACTCGGGCTGACGGAACGGGTCCACTTCACGGACATGGTGATGGACATGCCCGCGTTGATGCGTTCGGTCGATGCGTTCGTGTTTCCCTCGCGCTACGAACCGATGGGACTGGTGCTGCTCGAAGCACTGGCCGCGGGATTGCCGGTCATTACCGTACGGACCGCGGGCGGCGCTGAAGTGATTTCATCCAGAAGCGGCATTGTGCTCGACGATCCCAACGATGCGGTTGCGCTTGCCGCGGCGATCGAACGCCTCGCGAGCGATCCCGAATACGCCCACCGCCTGGGGCAGGCGGCGCGCGAAGTCGCTGGAACCTTGAGCTGGCAAGCCATGGCGGAGCGCTATCTGTCGCTCTACGAGCAGGTGCATGCGCGGCGCACGGCGCAATCGTTGCCCGCCGGTTGTGCTACCGCGTCGGTGGAACTATGAGCGCGCCGATCGATTCGCTGCAGATCGGCATGCACTGGTTCAACGAACGGCCAGGCGGCCTCGATCGCATGTTCAAGGCGCTGATCGATACGCTGCCGGCGCAGGGGGTCAATGTCCGCGGGATGGTGGCGGGCACCCCAGGGGTGTTCGACGCGTCGGGCGGCAGCGTGCTGGCCTTCGCGGGCGTAGAGACGCCGCTCGGCACGCGCCTGTGGGGCTCGCGCAGGCAGTCGCGTGCGCTGCGGGCGGCGAAGATGCCCGACGTCGTCGCCACGCATTTTGCGCTCTATGCCGCGCCGACCGCAGGCCTCTTCAGAAGCGTGCCGAAGGTCGTGCATTTTCACGGACCGTGGGCCGCCGAGTCCTATCCGGGTGGCGGTGGCGGCTGGTCGCGCGCGATGCGTGTGGCGCTCGAGCGCTTCGTGTACCGGGGCGGAACGCGTCACATCGTGCTATCGCAGGCGTTCGGGAAGGTTCTGCGCGAGACCTATGGCGTGCGTGACGAGCGCATCCGGATCGTGCCTGGCTGCGTCGATGTCGCGCAATTCGACACGCGCGTGACGCAACTGCAGGCACGTGAGCGCCTCGGTTTGCCGCTGGACCGGCCGTTGCTGTTCTGCATGCGGCGTCTGGTATCGCGCATGGGACTCGAGGACCTGATCGATGCGATCGCCATCGTCAAGCCGGTGTTGCCCGACGTACTCCTGATGATCGCCGGAAAAGGGCCGCTAGAGGCGCAATTGCAGGCGCGCATCGTGGCGCGCGGGCTCGAGCGCCACGTTCGGCTCGCCGGCTACGTGCCCGACGACAAGGTGCCGCTCTGGTATCGCGCCGCCGATATGACGGTGGTGCCGACCGTGTCGCTCGAAGGCTTCGGGCTCACGACGATCGAATCGCTCGCGGCCGGCACGCCGGTGCTGGTGACACCGGTGGGTGGCCTGCCGGAAGCGGTGGCGCCCTTATCGGCCGAACTGGTGTTGCCCTCGGGCGGCTTCAAGGCGATTGGCGACGGCATCACGGATGTCCTGCTTGGCCGCCGCGTGGTGCCGGATTCGCAGGCGTGCCGCGCGTATGCCCGCCGGCATTTCGACCGGCCGGTAGTCGCCGCGCAGGTTGCGCACGTCTACCGCGAAGCGATCGACGCGTTCTGACGCGTTAGAGATCATGCGACGTCTTGCACGCAAAACCTTCGAACGCCTCGTATGCGCCGCTGCTCTGGCGTTACCGGTGCTCGTACTGATCGCGGCGAGCGACCCAGGGGGCGGCGCGACACTTGCGCTGGCGCAGACAGCCGGAGCCGCGTCGGATGCGATCTTCGTGGCGTCTGCCGGCAAGCCCGCGGCCGAAGCGCGCGCGGCGGTCGCGCATCCGTCTCTGTCGTACCGCACGTCGTGGATTGGCAATACCTGGGGCTACGCGGACCATCGCTGGATGCAGATCGATGTGCAGGCGCTCGCTGCCACGCCTGATGGCGACGTCTTCACGAATGCGCCCTGGGACGAAGGCGGCGGCGAGATCGGCCAGTACCGTAACGGTCAACTGGTTCGCTACGGTGGCGAGTCGCACGGCTGGGGCATGATGGGCGGCGACGCAATCGCCGTGAACGACGAATACGTGTTCGTCGCGCAAACGGTTGTCAGTCTCGGCAACGAGATGGCCCAACACCGGCGCATGCCGCGCGAGGGCGAGCAGTGGAGCGGCGTCGCTCGCCGTAGCCGCGCCGATATCCGCGACGGCGTGCCGTTCGCCGGTCAGGTGAGCTGGCCGGGCGGTAGCCGGTTGGCGTTTCTGCTGGTCTCGACTTTTTCGAGCAAGGAGGATTACGCGATCCGCGGACTCGCCGCCGACGAGACGCGGCTCTTCGTATCGAATCAGCGAGACAACCGCATTCAGATTTTCGATGCCCAAACGATGCAGGCGGTCGGCAGTTTCCCGGTCCACGAACCGGGGCGCCTCGCGCTCGCGCCCGATGGCTCGCTGTGGATCGTCGAGAACAGCCGCACCGATGGCGCCGAACGTGTGGTCCACCGGGCACGCGATGGCGCGCGTCTTGGAGAGCTCGCATTGCCGCGTGGTGTGGTGCCCGCGGATCTGACGGTCGACACACGCGGACGGCTGCTGATCGCCGACAACGGCGCGCGCCAGCAGATCCTGATTTTCACGGCGAATCCAGCGAACCCTGGCGTAACGGCATCCCGCACGGCGCAGCCGGGAGCGGGCATGCAACTGTCGGCGAGTTTTGGAGAAGAGGGCGGCATTTATGCGGGCCGCGCCGGTGCGCCGGGGCCGCGGCGCTTCAATGGATTGACCGGCGTAGGCGTGGACCGGGCCGGCAACATTTATGTGTCGATGAACGGCGCGGGACCGCGTCCCATCGGCACCGGTCTGAGCACCTACGACGGTGCGCTGATTGAGAGCTATGCGCCCGATGGCAAGCAGCGCTTCAGTCTGCAAGGGCTGTTGTTCGTCGATGGGGCGCAGTTCGTCGATGGCGAGCCGCCCTCGGTCTATAGCGGCAGCAAGCGTTTCACACTCGACCTGACACGCCCTGCCGGCGAGGAATGGTCTTACGCCGGCTACACCGCCGACCGTTTTCGCTATCCCTACGATCCGTACTTTCATCTGTACCTGGGTGGTCAGCGCGGCATGCCGCTCGTGCGTGATGTTCGCGGACACCGGCTGCTCTATACGACGGACATGTACTCGTCGTTTCTGCGCATCTACCGCTTTACCGCCGATCGCGAGACGGCGATTCCTTCGGGTCTCTTTTCGCAGTCGCACATCGACGGCGCGTGGCCGCCCAACCAGCCGGCGCAAGGCGAATGGATCTGGCGCGACGCGAGCGGCAAGGGTGACTTTTCCTCCGGCGCGTTCGACCAGAACACCGGCAGCACCGACGCGCCGCAGATGCGCGCGTGGTGGGTCGACAGCCAGGGCGATATCTGGCAGGGCACTGAGTCGCAGGGAATCCGCTCGTTTCCGCTGCAGGGTTTCGACCGGGTTGGCAATCCGGTCTACCGCTATACAGCGATGCGGCAGTATCCGCCGCCCGCGCCGTTCTACCGCATTGCGCGCCTGAATTACTTCCCCGCCGACGACACGATGTTCGTCTCCGGGTCGACGCCGGCGCATCCATTCATTCAGGACAACTGGAATAGCGCGGGTTCGCAACTGGCGCGTTACGACCACTGGAAGAACGGCAAGCCACTGCTGCGCTACATCATCGGCTTGCCCGATCGCGGCGCGCCCGACTGGTCGTCGATCAGCGGCTTCGCAGTGGCGGGTGATTACGTGTTTGCCATCGAAACCCGAAGCGCGATCGTGCGTGTCTACGACCGGGCCACCGGCCGCGATGTGGGCCGGCTCGAACCGGGCAAGGAAGTCGGCTCGACGAGCGGCTGGATCGATGTGCCGATGCCGCTTACCGCTCATCGCCTTGCGTCGGGCGAATACCTCGTGCTGGTCGAGGAAGACGCACACGGCAAAGCCTTGATGTATCGCTTCACGCCACAGACGGCGCCGCCAGCGGTTGCCGCTCCTCACTCAACGGATACTGCACAGATCCCATGAAGATTATTCATCTAGCCAACCATGCACAGAACGTCGGCAATGGCATCGTCAACATGATGGTCGACCTCGCCTGTATGCAGGCGCGTGCCGGCCACGACGTGACGGTGGCGTCGGCGGGTGGCGGCCACGAGGGTTTGCTGGCGCAGCAGGGCGTGCGTCACGTGCTGCTCGCGCAATCGCCACGGCCGTCGCGCGTACCGGCGATGGTAGCCGGCTTTCACCGGCTGGTCGCGAGGTACGACCCCGACGTCGTGCACGCACACATGATCACCGGCGCGCTGATTGCACGCTTGAGCTTCCTGCCGCGGCGTTTCGCGCTGGTCACCACGGTACACAACGAGTTTCAGAAAAGTGCGACGCTCATGGGCGTGGGCGATCGTGTCGTGGCGGTCAGCGAGGCCGTGGCGGTAGCGATGGCGCGACGCGGCATATCACGCGCACGTCTCGCTGTCGTCGGCAATGGGACGATCGGCACGCCGCGTCTCGCCAGCACACCGGTGCCTTGCGAACCGCAACTGGCCCATCCGTGCATCGTCACGGTGGCGGGCATGTACGAACGCAAGGGTATCCGCGATTTGCTGCAGGCTTTCGCGCTGCTGCGCGAGCGTGTGCCTGACGCGGTGCTGTATCTGGTCGGCGATGGGCCCGATCGCGTCGCGATGGAAACACTGGCCCAGCAACTCGGCGTGGCGGAGCATGCGCACTTTACGGGCTTCGTTGCTGATCCGCGTGCCTATCTTGCTCAAGCCGACGTTTTTACTCTGGCTTCGCACGCTGAGCCGGGTGCTCTGGTGTTGTGCGAAGCCCGCGAGGCGGGGCGTGCGATTGTCGGGACTCAGGTGGGCGGCATTCCGGAGATGCTCGATGACGGCGAAGCCGGTCTGCTGGTGCCGCCCGCGAATCCGGTTGAGCTTGCGCAGGCGCTTGGCCTGCTCCTGACCGATCGTGTTGCCCATGCCGCGCTGATGGCGCGTTCGCGGCAAAACTGCGAGAGATTCAGCGTGCAACGCGTGAGAGAGGATTACCAGCTGGTTTATGAGCATGCGCTCGCCAGCCGCCAGCCGCGCCGCTTTGCCACGATCGCCACCACGGCCACCCTGGCCGCGCCTGAAATCGCAGTACGGGACGCTGTCTCCGGGAAGACGACGTTATGACGCGCAAGGGGAGGCGTGACGCCGGGAAACACCGGCGAACAGACGGTGAGGCGGTCGTGCAGGGGCATGCAAAGAGACGGTGAAGCGGACCTGAATCCCGGTCCGCTTCAACGGGCCGCCTAACTCATCGACAGCGTCACACGCGTCCAGAGTTTGTAGACGACGCCCCTGAGCTCACTGGATCCGTGCAGGGATAGCCCCAGATTCGCCGCCGCCATGACAAGCGCCGCGGCGATCAGCGTTGGCAATGCGGTGATCTCTTCTGAGAGCACCAGTGCGACGACCAGAAACGCCAGATGGACCAGCATGTTGCGCACGATGGACCAGACATGCAATCGCGCGAACGCCAGCAGCACGGCGTAATCGAACAGCGACTTCATCACGACGACGACACCCGCGCCCATGATCCCGAACCAGTGAATCCCGCACCACAGCGCACCGGCGAACACCGGTAATTCGAGCCAGCTCACGCCGGCCACGTAGGCGGGGCTCGTCTGCGCCTGAATCAGAATGCCCAGAATGCCACACTGGCCGCTCAGCCACACGCCCAGCACGAGCACGCCGGCGACTGGCGCCGCGGCCGCGAACGTCGGCCCCAGCCATAACGTCAGAAAGGGTTTGAGCGCGAACAGCGCGACGATCACGCAGGGCGTGAAAGCGCCGTTCAGAAATGCGAGGGCGCTATGCGCAAGTGCGTCGGCGTCGGCGCGCGAGACGGCTGACAGGCGCGGGAAGAGTGTGCGCACCATCGCGATCGGCAGCAGGTTCAGACGCGTGATGAGGTTCTGCGGGGTCGCGTAGTAAGTGACGAAGCGCGCGCCTAGCAGCGCGCCGACCAGTACCCGGTCGAGCGTTGACCCAATCATGTTGGCGCCAGAGAACATCAGCATCCAGCGGCCATAGCGAAAGAGTTCGACCATCACGCGCCATTGCGGCATCCGTACGCGGCGAATTCCGATTGCGCGGAACGCCGCCGCGCCGAGCAATACGCCGGCGATCAGACGGGCCACTACCGCGGCCGGAATTACCACCGCGAGCGAGGCCGAGAAACAGAAGATCGACGCCAGCGGCAGCAACTGGAACAGCGCCGTGCCCAGAGTCTGGTTGATATTGAAACTGGTGAAGCGTTCCACTCCGTTGATGGCGCCGGCAAAGACCCACGAAACGTTCGCGATCGGCACGGCCACCGCGATCCACGGCAGGCTCGCCATCACTTCGTGCTGAAAGGCAGGCTCGATCTTTACGCCGTGCGTGATGTAGAGAAACGTGCCGAGGTACACCAGCAGGCCGCCCACGATGCCGGTCCCCAGATTCATGAACCAGGCGCTCCAGAAGATGCACTCAATGGAGTCGTCCTTGGCGGCGCGCGCTTTTGAGATCTGATTTTCGGTGGCGAGACTCGTGCCGAGATCGAGCACGCTGAAGTAGCCGATGAGCGTCCACACCAGATTGATGACCCCATATCGCTCGACGCCCATCAGATGAATATAGGCGGGCACGGTGACGAGAGAGATGAAGGTCGGAGCGATCGCTCCTGCAAAATTGATGAAGATGTTCTTGACGATACTTCTTTCCATGGTGCGCTTTTCCGGCGGGTGATGTCATTGAATGGTGTGATCGATCGTGGACGCTGTCGGTGCGCGGCCGCACCCAGCAGCGCGTTTGAAACGATGACGCCGGCCTGTCGCAGGTGTCGATATTGCGCCTTCGCCCTTTATTGATGTGTGTGTGGCCGTACAGATAGTCATGGTCCGGCAGGGTTAAATGAAACCTGACAGTTTTCGGAGCAGCCATGATTGAGATCACGAACGAGGCCGACCGGGGCAGTGGCGGGGCGCTATCCGCGCGTCTGATTTCCATCTGCATTCCCACCTGCAATCGGCCTGCCTTGCTCGAACAGGCCCTCGACAGCTGCCATGCGCAGACGTATGGCGAGTGTGAAATCGTGATCGGCGACGACTCGAACGACGACAGTGCGCGGCAAGTGGTGGAGCGTTGCCGCTTGCGCAGCCCGCGGCCGATCCTGATCCGTTATGAACGCAATCTGTCCAGGCTGGGACAGGCGGCCAACGTGAACCGGTTGTTTGCGCGCGCACAAGGCGCGCGGCTCGTCCTGCTGCACGACGACGATCTACTCGAACCGGACGCGCTGACCTGTCTCGACGAATGCTGGCACAAGCATCCCGAGTTGACCGCGGCATTCGGCAAACAGCGCGTCATCGCCGACGACGGCACACCGCGGCCGCAAGCCACCGAACGCCTGAACCACGATTATCTGCGCGTGCCTGAACGCGCCGGTCGCCTGCCGGTGCCGGCGCTGGCAGGCATCGACCAGATGTTCCCGAACAACGGCTATCTGGTGGATACCCTGGCCGCACGCCGGATCGCGTATCGCGCAGCCGCTGAGGTCGGTGAAGCGTGCGACTTTGATTTTGGCCTGCGGCTCAGTGTCGACGCTGTCGCGATCTGTTTCGTGGATGCGTTCGTGTCGGTTTCGCGCGAAACGGCGCTGTCGATATCGACCCACGCGCTGCCGGCGATGCACGCGTTTGCGCAATTGCGCGCGAGCAGCGTGCCCGTGGCTGCGCAGGCCGCGCGCGAGGACGCGCTGCGGCGCGTGGCGCCGCGCGCCGCATCCGCCTATGCCCGCGCCGGTGAATCGGCTGCCGCATGGCGTGTGCTGCTGTCGCGGCACTACCCGATGCGCGAACGGCTGCGTGCGCGGTTTTTCTATCACGTGCTGCTCGCCACCCGGTCGGCGTTTGCCTCGCGCGCGCCGCACGGCAATTGAAGGTCACGTCGGCCTGAGCTGCATCGGTCGTCGTGACGTGTAACTCGTTGAGCCGCATAAGCATCGGAGTCCGACCCAATGTGGGGGGGCGTACAGATGAATCAGACGGCGTTTGTTGTAGTGATCGAAAGCGGAGTTGAACCGCTGAGGAGCCAGGTGTGAGGCCAGTAGTGTTCGATGGCCGGTTCGGATGGTTGCATCCGGCGGAGGGGCCAAGTGGCGTGGTGCTGTGTTACCCGTTCGGGTACGACGCACTGTGCACCTATCGCGGCATGCGCAGGCTGGCCGAGCGGCTCGCCGCGCGCGGCATGCCGGTGCTGCGCTTCGACTACCCGGGCACTGGCGATGCCGTGGGAGAAGCGAGCGAACCGGGCCGCTGGCGCGCGTGGATCGACAGCATCAAGCACGCCGTGGCGTTGCTGCGTGAGACCACCGGTGTCGAGCGCGTGACGCTGTGCGGGTTGCGTCTTGGCGGTACGCTCGCGGCGCTGGCCGCTCAGGAACTCGGTGGCGTGGATGGCCTGGTGCTGCTGGCGCCGGTTTTGTCGGGCAAGAATTATCAGCGCGAATTGCGTGCGCACTACCGCAAGTGGCTCTTGATGCCGGCCGCGATGGATTGCGAAGCCGAGCCCGATACCGACGCATTCGTCGAAGCGTACGGTTTTCGTCTCTATGGCGACGCGCTCGAGAGCTTGCGCGCAGTCGATTTGCGGCGCGATGCCGTCTGTCCGGCCAGGCGCGTACTGATGCTCGATTCGCTGGACCCGGCGCGGGTTGACGCGCTGGCTGCGCATTATCGTGAACAAGGCATGCAGGTGGAGCGGCGGTCGTTTGACGAATACGCCAGGTTCATGATGGAGGCGCTCGATAGCGAGATTCCGCAGGCTGCGTTTCGGTCGATCGAAAACTGGCTGGCAGGCGCTGCTGATAATCCGGCGACGCTGGAGCGCTTGGCGGCGGATAGCGACGCTGGTTCCCACGCCGATCAAAAGGCCGAGCTTATGGCGGATCGCGTGAGCGACCCCACCTCGGGCCACCTCGTCGAGCCGGGTGTGATCGAAACGCCGGTGTGGCTCGACGGCGGCAGGATGTTCGGCATCTACTGCACACCCGAATCGCGCACTGCCGCCGCACCCGCGGTGCTGATGCTCAATACCGGTGCCGTGTCGCGGATCGGCAATGCGCGACTCGGCGTGCGCTTTGCGCGACGTCTCGCGCGGCAGGGTATCGCGTCGCTGCGTGTCGACCTCGGTGGTTTGGGCGACAGCGAGCCATCGCAAGATGCGGTGAGTCTCGATGCACTGTATGCACAGGCAGGCGCCGACGATGCCGCATGCGCGGCGCGTTGGCTGACGGCTCAAGGGCATTGCGGCGCGGTGCTGCTCGGCATCTGCGCGGGCGCCTTCGTCGGCTTGCATGCCGCGTCGCGTGAACCGGCGGTAATTGGCGCCGTGCTGGTCAATTTGCAGAAGTTCACGTGGCAGAACATCTGCGATGAACACGGCAAGCCGAGCGTCCCGGTAGCGGCCTTCGGTTCGACACGCAGTTACCTGCGCTCGATGTGCCAACCACGCAAATGGGTTCGCGTAGTTCGAGGGCAGACGGGCGGCATGCCGGTCGCGCGCGAGCTTGCGGCGCGCTTTGCGGCCAGATTTGGCGCAGCGCTCGCCGACCGTCTCGAACGTATCTGCGGGGTCCAACTGGGACCGCGAGAGGAGCAACGCCTCTTCACCGCCCTGCATGCGCGAGGTGTCCATACGCGTCTTTTATACGGTGTGCTGGACGAGGGCGTCGAGGAGCTTGAACGCTACTTCGGTGTGCGTGGTGGGCGGCTGCGGCGATTCGGCCGGATTGGCGTGGCCTTTTGCGAGCGCACCGATCACGCAATTCTGTCAGCCCGCGCACAAGAAAACGTGATGTCGTACTTCGAGGATTTTTTTCGAAGCACCTTCGACGAAACCCGTCAGTCCGAGTCATCCGTTAGCGGCGGGACGCGCCGCGCGTGGCTCGACTGGCGCCATGCGCGTACCACACAGTGGCTTCTAAAACGCGCACGCGCACTTCGTCTATCAGGCGAAGCGTAATGAACGCATCGGGTTGCCGATCCAGTGCGCTTCCACTTTGATGGAGCAAGGCAATGAACAGTCAATCCGAGTTGGACCGCGTCAACCGTGTCGCATGGAATTCGCCGGATGCGACCCGTGTATTCACGCTCGAGAAAACCTTCTCGGACCTGGGTGAACAGGCTGCGTTCGAGTGGCTCGCGCCGCGCTGTGCCGGTGAACCGTTGCTGGATATCGGCGTCGGCACGGGTCGCACGATTCCGCTGATGACGGCGATCTCGAACGACTACATCGGCGTCGACTACACGCCGAAACTGCTGGAGATCGCGAAGGTGCAGTATCCCGGGCGCGACTTGCGGCATATGGATGCGCGCGACATGTCAGCGCTGCCGTCCGGGCATTACGGGCTTGCGGAGTTCAGCTGGAACGGCATCGACTGTGTGGACTACGACGATCGCGTGGCGATTCTCAAGGAGATGTATCGCGTGGTGCGGCCCGGCGGTTATGTGCTGTTCTCATCGCACAACCGCGGCGGCCCGGGCTACCGCGAGAACATCTGGCAATTGCTGCCGAAATTCAGCTTCAATCCGCTCAAGCTCGGCTGGCGCACGCTGCGCTCGATGCGGCGCTTTCAGCTCGGCACGTTGAACTATGTGCGTCACGTGAAGCTGAATCACGACTACGGCAGCTACGCAGTGAAGACGGCGGCGGCGCACAACTTCGGCATTGTGATCGTTTATACGACGCTCAGTGAGCAGCGCCGGCAACTCGCGCAGATCGGCTTTCAGAGCGATGCGGTGTTCGGTAGCTGCGAAGGCAACCGCATTGCGGACGACGTGGCAATCAGTGACACGTTCTGGTTCCACTTCATCGCGCGCAAACCGGTTGCCGCGGGCCCGTTCGACTGACCGCCGCTCTTCGGGCGAAGGCGGCGCACCACGTGCGTCGCATACATAAAAAAACCAGCAGACCAGATTGAACACTAACGGGAAGCGGACCATGAATCGCATCGTTGAACCAGGTAATCCACTCGCGTCGACTGCGGGCGTCAACGGAAAGGCTACGCGTTTGTCGGTCCAGCCGGTGATTCTCGCGGGCGGTTCCGGCACGCGGCTATGGCCGTTGTCACGCGCGCGCAATCCGAAACAGCTGATCGGGCTGATGGGCGACGAATCGCTGCTCGAAGCAACGCTGCACCGGCTCGACCTTGCATTCGCCAGGGCGGCGGGTAGCGGGACGGCAGCTGAGATGCCGGCAGGCACTCCGCCGGGCATGGCCACGCCGCTCGTGGTCTGCTGCGAGGACCTGCGTCTGCAAACGCTCGAACGTCTCGAACAGTGCGGCCGGCCGGTGCGGATGGTGCTCGAACCGATGCCGCGCAATACCGCGCCGGCGCTAACGGTTGCCGCGTTGACCGCGCGCGCGGGCGCTGTGGCCGGTGACGATCCAATCATTGTCGCGGTGCCGGCTGACCATCTGATTGCCGATCATGCGGCGTTCGGCGCGGCGCTCACGCAAGCGATCTCTCACGCTGCGCGCGGTGCGATCGTGACGCTCGGCGTGCCACCGCAGCGCGCGGAAACCGGCTATGGCTATATCCGCACGGGTAGGGCGCTCGGCGCAGACGGGGCGCGTGCGATCGAACGTTTCGTCGAGAAGCCCGATGCGGAACTCGCGAGGCGCTATGTCGCCTCTGGCGAGTACTGGTGGAATAGCGGCATGTTCGTGGTGCGCGCCTCGGTGTGGCTAGCGGCCATCGAGCTCTGCCGGCCCGCGATCGCGGCGGCTTGCGCGGAGGCTTTCGAGCATGCCGCCGTGGATGGCGACGGCGCGCTGCATCTTGCCCGTGAGGCGTTCGCCGCGTGTCCTTCTGATTCGATCGACTACGCGGTGATGGAACGTGTCGCCACTGACGCGCGCCTCGTCGGCGTTGCAGTGCCGCTGGTGGCGGGCTGGTCGGATGTGGGCGCGTGGGACTCGGTATGGGAGGCGTCCGCCAAGGACGCGTGCGGCAACGTCGCGCGTGGCCGCGTGATGTTCGAAGATTCGGCCGACAGCTTCGCGCATTCTGAAGGGCGCCTCGTCGCATGTGTCGGCGTGAGCGGTGTGGTGGTGGTCGAGACCGCCGACGCCGTGCTGGTCGCCTCGAAGGATCGCGTGCAGGACGTCAGGGCGATCGTCAGCCGGCTGAAGGCGGAGCAGGGCACGGAGGCGCAGGAGCATCGCAAGGTCGGCCGGCCGTGGGGCTTTTACGACTCGCTCGAACGCGGGGAGCGCTTCCAGGTGAAGCGCATTGTCGTCAAACCGGGCGGGCGTCTGTCGTTGCAGATGCATCACCATCGCGCGGAACATTGGATCGTAGTGCGCGGCACGGCACGTGTCACGCGCGGCGACGAGTGCTTCCTGCTCTCGGAGAACCAGTCGACGTATATTCCGCTCGGCGTCACGCACCGGCTCGAAAATCCGGGCAAGACTCCGCTTGAAATGATCGAGGTGCAATCAGGCGGCTATCTCGGCGAGGACGACATCGTGCGCTTCGACGATCAATATGGCCGTGACCAGGAGAGCGGCCATGCAGGCGCGGGTACGTGACACTGACGACCGGCAGGAGGCTGGGGCCGCAACGTTGCAAGCGCCGGTGGCTTGCGCTGTGGGCGGCCGTAGCGATGCCGGATTCTGCGCAGGCGGCCTTGACGCATCCGGCGCGGGCACGTTCGACGAGCGCCGCTTCCGCCATGCGCTGGGGCGTTTCGCCACCGGCGTCGTGGTGATTTCGACCGGCAGTGGCGACGGCATGCACGCAATGACCGCCAATGCCTTCATGTCCGGCTCGCTCAAACCGCCGCTGATCGTCGTGTCGGTCGGACACCGCGCACGCATGCACGAGCGTCTGATGAGCAGTGCGATGTTCGGCGTGAGCGTGTTGTCCGATGTCCAGGAGCCTCATAGCCGCCACTTCGCCGGCGAGCCGCAGAGCCGGCTCGCGCCGCGCTTCGCGCCGGTGGCCGGTTTGCCGGACGTGGTGCTGCTCGAACACGCCGCGGCCCGTTTCGCGGCGCGCATGGTGGACCGGCATCCGTGCGGCGATCACACGCTCTTTGTCGGCGAGGTGCTGGTGTTCTCGCTCGACGAACATGCGCCACTGATCTTTTTTGGCGGGCGCTATGCGTCGGTGGCCGAACCGCTTTGAGATACCGCTTGGAATCCAGCTCACAACCTTGGCCACAACGCCGGTCGCCATTAGCGCCTGCTAAAGCGGTGAGCGCGTCTGGTTTTCTTTCAATTCGCCCGCGTTCTTACGTTCAATGACCAACAATGCTCGGCGGCAGAAGAGCCGCATCGTCGCGCCGGTCTTTTCGCGCCTGCCCGGCGCTGCCCCAGCGGGAGAAAATCAGACAATTCGATTCACTACGTGCGTCTTCGCACTATGCAAATTTTGCCGCGCAGGCACGCTTGAGACGCAAGCTTATGGCCCGTCAAAACATGCGGCGTTACACGGACGAAACAATTCTTCAGAGGGATAACCCTCTCAGGACGTTTCCCAACTGGCGCAACCGTTTCGAAGCTAGCAACGTATCGTAAAAGAGCAACTAGATATCGATAAAACGACACACCAGGGCTGCTTGATCAACAGGCTACGCGGGGGCAAACACCGCTTCGGGGAGAGTGTCATGGAACAGGCAAACAAGGATCGATCGCTGGTCAGCAAGGTTATGGATGGACTCGTGACCGGCATCGTCGAAGAGAAGTACGGCGCCATACTGCCACCGCAGGATGTGCTGTCGAAGGAGTTCGACGTCAGCCGCACCGTCATGCGAGAGGCGCTGTCGATGCTGCTCGCGCGCGACATGCTGGACGTGCGGCCCAAGATCGGCACGCGCATCCGGCCGATGAGCGATTGGCGCATGATCGACGAGGACGTCGTGAACTGGCGTTTTCGCGCGAAGCCCGATCCGCTGTTTCTGCGCGACGTGATCGAGTTTCGTATCCTGATCGAGCCGCGTGCCTCGGCGCAGGCGGCGGCGCGGGGCAGTGCGGCCGACATCGCGGCGATTCGCGAGGCGTTCGACGCTTTCCGCGTGATCCAGCCCGGAGAGCCAGGTTATCAGGCTGCCGATGAACTGTTCCATACGCGCATCGTGGTGGCGAGCGGCAATCAGTTCTTCAAGCAGATGGCGGCCATCATTCGTGGCGCGCTCTCGACTGTCAACCCGATCGTCAATCGGAACGATGGAACGTGGGATAAGGCGGTGAGCACGCATCAGCGCGTGGTCGAGGCGATCGAGCGGCGCGATCCGAAGGAAGCGGAAATCGCCTCGCTGGCGATGATCGACTACACCGCGGAAGAGATCGGCAGCCGCTTTACGTCGGAACCACCGGTGCGCGGTTGAGCGCGGCCGCCCCGGCGGCTGCTGAAGTTGTTTTCCCTGGAGAGACCTTGCATAACGAACGGCGGCAGTAGGCCTGCACGCGCGGCTTGCGTCACAATAGCGCCTGTTCTGAACTGCACGGACTCGAAGGAACGATGACAATTGCAATGCAAGAAGCCCCCACGGGCGGCATGATTCGCTGGGGGATCGTCGGGACGGGCCGCATTGCCCGTCGCTTTGCTCGGGGACTCGCCCATGTGCCGCGAGCGCAACTGACCGCGCTGTGGTCTCGTCGCGCTGAACCGGCCATGGCGTTCGCCGAAGAATTCGGCGGCGAGGTGTGCGCGAGTTTCGACGCGCTGCTCGCGAGCGGTATCGACGCGCTTTATATCGCCACCGTCCAGGACAGTCACGCCGATTACGCGATCGCCGCGCTGCGAGCCGGTCTACACGTGCTGTGTGAAAAGCCCGCCACCATCAACAAGCCGCAACTCGAGCGCGTGCTCGAAGTCGCGCGCGCCGGGCAACGGCTTTTCATGGAAGCCATGAAGCCGCCGTTCTATCCGCTCTATAGAAAGTTGCGTGCCCATCTGGACGCCGAGCCGATCGGCGAGGTGGGTCTCGTGCGCGCCGGCTGTTCGGTGCCGGGCGTGCCGGACGATCATCCGTCGCTGTCGTTCGAGCATGCGGGCGGAGCGCTGCTCGATATCGGCGTCTACGAGATGTTTCTCGCGGTCGACTGGCTCGGTGCGCCGCGTGAGGTACAGACGCTCGGGCGGCTTGGCTCGACCGGCGTCGATACGTTCGCGAGCCTGAACAGCCAGCATGAGCACGGCATCGCCCAGCTGTTTTGCGGACTCGACCTGCACGGCAAGGGCGACGCGTTGCTGATGGCCACGGACGGCCATGTCACGATTCATGAACCCTGGTGGAATCCGGCGCGCGCCACGATCCGGTACACCGATGGTCGTGTGGTCGAGCTCGACGAGCCGTTCGAAGGTGGTGGTCTGAACTACGAGACCGCGCATTTCTGCGAGCTGATTCGAGCGGGGCAGATTGAGAGCCCGCTGATGCCGCACAGTAAGTCGCTGCAGATGATCGAGATGGCCGATGCCGCGCGCGCCGCGTTGGGGCTTAAGTTCGCGGGGGAGTGAAGGCCGTTGCCGCGTTGCTTCCAGCGGCGGTGGTACGATTTGCGCGGGCGTGCGGACTCGAATAAAAAAGGGCACGCGCACCCATAGCTTTCGATCACCTTCCACCGGAGCCGCCTGCGATGCGCATGCTTGGAAAACTGTGGCGCGACAACAAGAGTCTCGTCGCCTTTCTGTTCTTGATGGTGCTGTTCCGCAGCGCCGTGGCCGACTGGAACGTCGTGCCAAGCGGCTCGATGTTGCCGACAATCCGCGAAGGCGACCGGATTTTCGTCGACAAGATGGCCTACGATCTGCGCGTGCCGCTCACCCACATCACGATCGCGCATCTGCACGATCCGCAGCGCGGCGATATCGTTACGATCGATTCTTCGGCGGCGCATGAGTTGATCGTCAAGCGTCTGATCGGCTTGCCCGGCGACAGCGTCGCCATGCGCGACAACGTGCTGTACGTGAATGGCGTGCGCGCCGATTATCAGCCGCTGCACCTGAAGCCGCTTCCGGGTGATGCAACGTCTCCTGGCGACTATCTGACCGAGCGCTTCGACGGTGTGACGCACACGGTGCGGCTTGCGCCCGACGCGCCGAGTCCGCGCAATTCGTTCGGGCCGGTGGTCGTGCCGCAAGGCGAATATCTGATGCTCGGCGACAACCGCGACGACAGTGCCGACTCGCGTTACTTCGGTTTCTTTCCGCGCAAGGAACTGATGGGCCGTACGCGTCACGTCGCGTATTCGCTCGACCCGGATCACTACTACAAACCGCGCTTCGATCGTTTCGGCGCACCGCTGGATAAGGCGTCGCTAGCCGCCAGCCGGTAGGCGGGTGGCGACGGGTGGAGCACTGGAGTGCGAAATGGGGTGTCAGGCGAGGGGCTAGCGGCGCACCCCGTGACGTGCTTAGTGACGTGCTTAGTGACGTGCTCAGTGACGTGCTCAGTGACGTGCTCAGTGACGCGCCGGCAGCGCGAGGCGTTTTTCATACCAGTGCTGCACCCACTCGAGCACCTGGCACAGCACCCAGTAGACCGCGGCTGCGGCGAGGTACAGCGGCAGCGGCTGATAGGTTGACGCGATGACTTCCTGCGCGCTGCGCAGCAGTTCGGTCACGGTAATCACCGATACCAGCGAGGTGTCCTTGATCAGGCTGATCAGACTGTTCGATAGACTCGGCACCGCAATGCGCAAGGCCTGCGGCGCGATCACGTAGCGCAGCGTCTGACGCCGCGAGAGTCCCAGGCTATAGGCGGCCAGCCACTGGCCGCTGGGAATGCCGAGAATCGCGCCACGCATGCTTTCCGACAGATACGCCGCCACGTTGGCCGACAACGCGATCACGCCCGCAGGCGTGGGATCGAGCGAAATGCCGAGACTCGGCAAGCCGTAATAGATCACGAAGATCTGCACCAGCAGCGGCGTGCCGCGGAACAGGCTGACATACACGCGCGCGATCCAGTTCAGCACGCGGTTGTGGCTGATGCCCATCACCGCGAGCACGGCGCCGGCAAGGAGGCCGAAGATCATCGACAGAACCGCGAACTTGACCGTCAGGACGGCGCCCTGTGCGAGCACAGGAAGCGATTGGACGAGCAGGGAAGTGGTGGACATGAGCGGTGGGTAGGGTTGGCGCGCAAAGTGCACATCATAAACTTTGGCGGGCGTTGAGGCGGAGGCCGGAGCGCCACGCAAAGTGTCGTTTGGAGCGTAACCGGCTCAGTCGGGCGGCAACCAGGCTTTACCTGCGAGCGATTTGATAGCGGCCAGGCGCAAGCGGAAAGCGCTTCAGCAAAAGCGAAGGGCGGCATCGTCGACGATGCCGCCCGTCGTTTGATACGGCGCGCGGTTTTTTTTAGGGGT
>NZ_JAQQET010000018.1:0-184110 GCF_046026855.1 Paraburkholderia sediminicola
GTCTCGGTTTTGCAGACGGTTTCAATTAAAGCACGCAGCCCAATACCCGTAAGCACGGGTAGGTCATTGGCGAGAGCCGTACTTGTCTCGTCATACACGCGCTTAACGGTCTGGGGTAAGTGCCATGCGTCCTCGCCAATTCCTTTCCATCCGCCTATTCTTGGAGGAAAGAGGAAGACCGTTTCTGGATAGAACGATTTTCCTCATCGTCGTGAACGATATTCTCAGAGTCTGTGGCCGCCTGTCTGAAGGTTATCTGTTTGCACCCCTTGCACTTAACTATCTGGTACTGCAGGTGGCTGCTAACGGTGTAATCACGGTCTTCCCAGTCAGTTGCAACATCGACGGACACGCAGACTTCGTGAGCGGTTTCGCGCGAACAAGTGGGGCACAGCAGCTCAAGCTCGCTCCCCTGTGAGGCGTTCAAAGTCTCCGTAACTGTGCGGTGCATGTCGCGATTCCGATTTGTAGCGCGGCGTTGAGGGCCTAAATGTTACCGGGAAATTTCCGAGCGGGTATCTGATAAAGTCCCGGAGCGGAATTCCCCCCGTCGCCCTCCCGTTTCCACGCGCGGGTACCGTTGCGCGCAGCCTCTTGGACGTGCATCCGGTAACACGCGCGATACCTTAAACGCAGGCGCGCGCATCTCATCAGGCTGCATCTTCTCCGTCGTCGCTCTTGCTATCGGGCATGTCCTCTTCAGGGATTCGCCCCTTCTCTCTGAGCACAACCAATACTGGTTGTTCCAGCCAAAGCCGGGCATCGTAATCCATTTGGCTAACTGAAAGAAAAGTTCGGAACGTTATTTGACAGAATTTACAGTTATACCGCTTGCATTGGTTAGTCAAAAAAACCATGCGTCTCACATTTACTGACATTGAATAGCTGGCCGATTCATTTGAAGTTTCGTAAAATCGCGCGTGAAGCGATTGCCCAGTCAATCGGAACGGAATAGAGGCGGTATGGGAGCGCAAGACATAATCGGGGCACTCACTGGCGGGCTCGTTCAAAGCGACCGCCTGCTCAAGCTGGATAGTCCTTTGGGCAGTAACGTCCTGCTGCCCCAGCGGGTCGTTGGTCATTCACGAATTGGCCGTCATTATGAATTCACGGCTGATGTCGTGTCCACCTCCGACACGATTGAACTCAAGAAGCTGATCGCCCAGCCGGTGACGCTATGGGTTCAGCAAACGGACAAGTCCTATCTTCCTCATCACGGTTACGTGCATACAGCACGGCGTCTTGGATCCGATAGCGGGCTCACGAGTTATCAGATCGGCTATGCGTCGTGGATGCATTTTCTTCGTTTCCGCAAGGATGCACGAATCTGGCAGGACAAGCCCGTCGACGAAATCCTCACCGATGTATTCAACATGCATCCGCAGGCCCAGGGTGCGTTTCGCTTTGTCTTGAGCAAGCCGCTACCGTCGCGTTCGTTCTGCATGCAATACGAGGATGACTGGAATTTCGTCCACCGTTTGATGGAAAGCGAAGGGCTATTCGGCTACTTCGAGCAGGCAAGCGATGGCAAGTCGCATACGCTCATCGTTACAGACAGCCTCGACACGTTCCAGCCGCTTTCGCCGCAGACAGTTCAGTTTTACCGCGCGGGCACGAACAGCGAACCCGATGCACTTGTTCAATGGTCGGGCACAAGAACACTACAAAGCACGACACTCACGACCCGCACCTTCGATTACAAGGCACCTGCTTCCCCCACTTTTACCAAGGGCACAAACGTTCCAACGCTTCCCACACAGGGAAACTTGCCCCAGCAGATTGAAGTATATGAATACACCGGGGCCTACACCTATGGCAAACAGGATCGCGGTGATGCTCTGTCCAAAATCCGTATGGAAGAATGGGAATCGCGCGCCAAGCGTTTCTTCGGCTCGGGCGGTGTGCGTGGTGCGGATGCGGGTCGCTGGTTTGAGCTTGACGATCATCCCGGCCATGCAACAGACAGCCAGCAAAACCGCCAGTTTGCAATTATTGAAACCAACTGGTTCATCGAAAACAATCTGCCGGTGTCCAGTCAGACGTCCAATTTCCCTCACAGCCTGAAAAGCGAACTCGCCGCTGCGAAAGTTGACCATGCAGGCCTGAAAGTCACGCACGCGGATGGAAGCGAAGGTTTCTTTCTCGTTGAGATCGAAGCTCAACGCAAGGCGTTTCCCTATCGCAGTCCGTTTGAACACAACAAGCCAGAAATGCATTTTCAGTCAGCGATGGTCGTTGGCCCTGCGAATGCAGAGGTCTATACCGATCCGCTGAATCGTATCAAGGTGCGCTTCCACTGGGACCGGCTCAATAACGGTGACGAAAAAGCGTCGTGCTGGGTGCGTGTCGCGATGTCTGATACGGGCGGCGGATACGGCGGCGTGCACGTGCCGAGAGTCGGCGAAGAGGTGCTGATTAACTGGGTCGACGGCGATTGCGACAGGCCGCTCGTGACGGGACGGGTTTACAACGGTGCGACACAACCGCACTGGCATTCCAACGGCCTGCTATCGGGCTACAAGTCCAAGGAATTTCAGGGCAGCGGCTACAACCAGATGGTGATGGATGACTCCACGGGTCAGAACCGCGTTCACCTATATTCAACGAGCAGCAATTCGCAATTGCATTTAGGTTACCTGATCGACCAGACCGGGAACAGCAGGGGATCATACCTCGGTAGCGGCTTTGACCTGAAATCGGATGCCTACGGCGCGGTGCGTGCGGGCCAAGGCTTGTATGTCACCACCTATCCGGCGACCAGCCAGCCGCTGGATGCACGGCAGGCAAACTCGCAACTGGTGAATTCGGAAAGCGTGCTGGAATCGATGTCCGACGCAAGCACCGCGCACCAGGCCGAAAGCCTCAAGGAAGGCTACGACTCGCTGAAGTCATACACGGACGCGACACAGAGCAGCGTGTCGGGTTCGTCGTCGGGCGGAAATACGGCTGGCGGCGGGACCGGAAACGCCAATGCGTTCAAGGAACCGGTGATGCTATTCGGTAGTCCGTCAGGCATTGCCCTGTCCACACAGAAATCCATTCACATCGCCAGCGATGCACAGACCAACCTCGTAAGCGGACAGAGCACGCATATCGCGACCGGCAAGTCGTTGATTGCAAGCGTTGCCGAAAAGCTCAGCCTGTTTGTGCAGAACGCGGGCATGAAGCTGTTTGCAGCCAAGGGGAAGGTGGAAATCCAGGCCCACTCGGACGACATCGAACTGACTGCACAGAAGACGGTGAAACTGCTGTCAGCAACAGAAAAGATCGAGGCGGCGGCGAAGCAGGAAATCCTGCTGACGTCCGGTGGTGCATACATTCGCATCAAGGACGGCAACATCGAGATTCACGCACCTGGCAAGATTGATATCAAGGGTGCACAGCATAGTTTCAATGGGCCTGCGAATATGAATTATGCCTTGCCGTCTCTTCCTCTTTCTTCGGACGAGGAGATCATTGAACAGAGCTACGTATTGCTGGAGAACGGAACCACGCCGGTCGAAGGTTATCACTATGACCTTTATAGCGATGGTGGACTCTATACGAAAAAAGGCCAATATTCTTCCGGCGAAACGGTGAGCGTTTCAGGGCAACCTTCCCTGAAGCTAGTCACATGGATCGCAGGCGACTCAGCAAGGAAAAGTGTATGAGCAGTTCCAATCCCTCGGACGCACAGATACCCGCGAGTGCTCCAGCGGCGGCACAGCCTATCGATGCGCAGACGAGGCAACTTGCGGCGATGGCATACGGAGAAGCATCTTTACAGGACAATTCCGATGAAATGATGGCTATCGCTAGCGTGCTCGTGCGGCAACGTGATGCTCGCGGCTATTCCGACATGTCCACGTTTACAAAAAATGATCCAACGTTTTCGTTCGTGGTTGGTGATGGCAATGCTCGCTACAACAAAATGATGAAGGCGACAGAAGTCCAGATCGGGAAGGATCCTGCCATGCAGGCCGCAATCGCCGCCGCACGCAACGCGTTGGCAAACGGTCCAGATAAATCGAACGGTGCTTACTTTTGGGATGGTGCCGACATTAAGACAAATTACGAAAACCATTTTAAAGTTCGGCACGGGATAAAAATTACCGATCCGAGTCACAATATTTATGACATCAAGGATTCCACTAAGCTGGTAATTTTATACAAAATCGTAAAGACAAAGGATAAAAAAACCAAAAAGGTGAAAACCGAAAAAGTGGAAACGGGGCGTTATGATCACGTTTATGATTCAACGGCAGGAATTGGCGGCACAATTTTTTGGAAATACAATCAGCAATACTTGGACGTTACGGGCGGGAGTGAGTATCGATGAAAAGCGGATTCGCAGCACTGATCATGGTTGCGTCCAGCATAGGGTGGGCCGCCTCTCCGAGTGAAGACTTGGTTAAAAGCTGCCTTCTGGCGCGGTCGGTTGCGTCCTCTATCACCCTCCGAAACATCAACGCGGACGAGGTCTTGCAAGAGGATGACTACGCAGACGGATTCAATGCAAGCTATATCGTTAAATACAGAGGATCCGATATAGGTTACGCTGAAGGAAAGTCGGATCAGGCGTTGATATACTCTGGGAAGCTCTAC
The DNA here is from genome assembly GCF_046026855.1 of Paraburkholderia sediminicola. Lineage (GTDB taxonomy): Bacteria > Pseudomonadota > Gammaproteobacteria > Burkholderiales > Burkholderiaceae > Paraburkholderia > Paraburkholderia sediminicola_A. The sequence goes on from NZ_JAQQET010000018.1 coordinate 4,585, forward strand.
CGGCTGTCAAAATCTACACCCATCGGGAATAACAACGAGATAAAGCCAGCGGCATTTAATCCAACGTTGGCACAATGGAGTCTCGCCAAAGAAGGAAAATACCAGTATTTATGTGTTGGCTTCAATTTCGACGGACTCGGACAGAGCGGCTCGTTTCAAAACGTGCATGGCGGCTATCTCTTGAATTTGAAAAATAAAGATTTATATTTTGCCGTGCGTGATGTCGGCCAATAATTACGCCACGGAGCCCACACTGAAAATTTCCATGGATACTCGTTCGGCAGTGCCGGAAGCTGCGCGAGCCCCGCTGATGGCACTCTGGGACGAATTATTCGGTTCCGTAAAGAAACGGTAGGCGAAAGCATGAGGCGATATCTGATCTTGAATGGCGACAAGACGACAGCCAATGGTACCGTCGAGGCTACGGCAACCACGATTCAACTGAGCGGACAGGATGTCGCACACGAAGGTGATAGCGTGTCCTGCCCAGCCTGCAACGCGACAGGCAAAATCCAGTGCGACGGCCCCCGCCAGATGATGACCGCACCTGACGGAAGGCATGCCGCTCTCAGCGATGATCTGTGTATCTGCGGTTGTCATCCGCCGCCGAAGTTGATTGCATCGCAGAACATGATGTCTACCGAAGCGTAGTGCCGGTCCAAGGACTTTTTCAAAGCGAAAAGTATTGCTTGTCCACGAGGACTCATTCGGCTTCCTTCCCTGGTCACCACATTGGACATGGGAGTCCCTTGTCGTATGAGCCTGCGTCCACGGTGTCCAACGTGTCCGGGGAAAATTGAAAAGATTGTTTAATAAGATTTGCCAACTGATTTGGACTGCGAAGTTATAAGATTGGTATTATTTTATTGATTTTGATTGGACGGGTTGGACACCCTGGACACGACCTTATGCAGCAAGGCTTCGGGATGTCCGACCTGATGTCCAGGGAGGCAAGTCCGGCAACTGATTGGACTGGATGCCTGCTGGGAAAAACTACTCAATTTCTATACTGATGAAGCGTGAGAATAAATGAACAAGACTGTGTTTGTGAAAGCCTACTTCAAGCCGATCTACAAGGATGTGGCCGTAAAGGTTGCGACCGGTGAAACCAAAGCGGGATTCTTTGGTGGGCAAAAAGATGTCACACGCACGGAAACCCAACGGCAACAAACGGGATGGTCGGACTGCGAGATCGATGGAAGGCGACTAGCCGACGATGTTTCCAAAGCAATTGCCGAGCTCAACAACGAAGGCTACGAAGCGATCAATGTCAGTGAGATCACCTCGGGCAGCTATCGCTACGAATACAACTCGCAGGGCATCACGAGTTCAAAGCGCATTCTCAGCGAAACCGAAAAAGTATCGGGCGGCGGAAGCTACGGGTTTGGCTATGACTGCTTGCCGCGCCTGCGGGCATCGCGCTGTCGACACAAAAGTCGACGCACGTAGCAACGGACCAGCACATCAATCTGGTAAGTGGTCAGAGCACGCACATCGCAACGGGTAAATCATTGGTGGCAAGCGTCACGCAGAAGCTGAGCCTGTTCGTGCAGAACGCGGGGATGAAGCTGTTTGCCGCGAAAGGAAAGATTGAGGTACAGGCGCATGCTGACAATATTGAATTAACGGCGCAGAAATCACTGCGGGTTGTATCCGCGATGGAAAAGATTCAGGCCGCTGCGCAGCAGGAAATCCTGCTGACATCTGGTGGCGCATATATCCGCATCAAGGACGGCAACATCGAGATTCACGCACCGGGGAAGGTCGACTTCAAGGGCGCGGACCACGCATTTAGCGGGCCGACGCGGATGGACGTCACGAACCCGGCGTTCAAGGATATGCCGACGCGACGACTGACGCTGAACACGATGGCTTCACCTTCTGCAACGAACGTCGTACCTGTCGGCATGCCGTACAAGCTCTACGCGGACGGTGCATTGGTGAAGCAGGGCGTGTTCGACAGCACCGGGCAGTTGCCCATCGATCATCAGGTAACGACGCAGAAATATACGCTTGAGATGGCAAGTGGCGTTAAGCACGAAATCCCTGTACCGGCCGATTACCGGGACGCGGGCAATGGGGCGCTGGCGAATCAGGGATTCCATTTTCACGAGAATGGCAATGCAACGGATGTCACCCCACCTGGTGACCGCGCTCAGCATCGGCAACGCTACAGCGACCTGCTCAATCCGCCATCAGGAGACGACGCATGACCGGCGCGCCAATCACGACACCGCTTGCACAGAACCAGACATCCACTGCGGCAGTATGCTCGCCTTGGTTCGTGGACTTTACCGACGAGAACAGGCCTGTCGAATTTCACCCGCTACCATGCTCCTACAAGCCGCTCGTCAACGGTGAGGAAGCATTCGGTGCGGTCTACGACGCCATTAACGCAGCAAGATTCAGCGTCGATATCATCTGTTGGGGCTTTCAGCCGTCGATGTATTTCAAGCGCGGCGATCGCGGTGCGTCGATGAATATCGGTGATCTGCTCATCACAAAGGGCTTGCAAGGCGTGCGGGTCCGGGTTCTGTGTTGGGCGGACTCCCTCGGTATTGCGCAGATGTCCGAGAATTCGACTCCGGGCCTGACGTGGTGGAGACACTTTTTCACACAAAACGAGAACAACACGGAGCGGGAATATGACCGTGAGTGGTATCGGCATGCGACAGCCCCCGGTATCGGACCGCAATGGGAGGACGCGAGGAACAAGTGGGCAGCGGAATTGCGGGCGCGACACACGGCGGGATTGCCGCCGCCTGATCCAGCCAAGGTTGTCGCCTTGCAGGGGTTTCCGTGTGTGGAAATGGCGACGCGGGATTTCTCGTTGAAGGACCGTTGGGAAATCATGTGGCGGGAATCCCGTTTCCGCGATGACAAAAGCCTCAACGAGGAAGCGGTCACGGTTGGCTTTGGTGGCGAACCGTCACATCACCAGAAAATGGTGATGGTGGACTACGACGCGCCGGAACACACAGTGGGCTTCGTCATGGGGCACAACACGCTCGACGCCTATTGGGACGACGATAAACATTCGTTTGCACGAATGCATCCGCGCTTCGGACGCAATGGTGCGACGCCGAGGCAGGACATGTCCGCGTGCGTCACTGGTCCGATACTCGAGCATCTGAACGTGAACTTCTGCCGTGCGTGGCAGCACACCACGAAAGTCGACCTGACTACGCCGCGCAAGGCGCTGGCGTCGCGGCTCACCGTCCGTCAGGATAAGGGCACTCCTGTGATGGCGCAAATCCTGCGCACGCAGTCGCAGAAAGCCGAGAATCGTCGGGATATCCGGTCGATGTACAAGCAGGTGACGAACAACACGTCCAGCTTTATGTACATCGAGAACCAGTATTTCCGCTGGCCGCCGCTGGTCGAACAGATCAAGGCCGCCGTCAATAAACAACTTGCATGGGGACGGGACACCGGCAGGGATGGGACGCTCTATCTGTTTGTCGTGACCAATTCCAGCGACGATGCGCTGGAAAACGGACAGGTTTCGACGTACCGCGTGATGGAGTCGCTTGGACATGCGGATACGATGCCAGACGTAACGAAAGCGGAACGCGACGACGCACTGCAACAGCAGAAAAGCAGTCTCCAGTCGCAGATAGACGACATCGATGGCAGTGAGCAGACCGTGAGAGTATATGGTACTGGCACGGCCGCACAGAATGCGCCATTTTTTGCCAAGAGCGAAGCGCGCAAGAAGGATTTGCAACAGCAACTGGATGCTGTAAACGGGAAGATCAATGCCAATAAGAGCGGGGCAGTTGTTCCGAGTGATATCACCGGGCTGAAAACGCTAATCTGCACGTTGGTTGCGCCTGACTCTCCGGCAGGAAACTGGATGAATACCTATGTACATAGCAAGATCATGGTCATCGATGATGTGTTCCTCACGCACGGCTCAGCTAACATCAACACACGGAGTATGGAAGTCGATAGCGAATTGAACATCTGCCATGAGCACGGCGACGTGACGAAGGCGCTCCGGAAGCGGTTGTGGACTATTCATACAAGGAACGGTTCAGTCAGTTATCAAGGAGGACAGTCGGACTCGGACGCAAATAACGCACAGGCCGTCGGCGACAATATTGAGGAAGCATTCAAGGCTTGGAGCGGGATCATCACAAGCAACAAAAAACGAATGGATAGCAAGAAACAGTCGCCTTTGGCATCTTTGATTGCATTTCGAACCGATACGACAAAACGGAGCAAGTTAGATTGATCATGCATAGATCGCTCGTTGCATTGTCTGTTGTATGCCTGCTATCTGCCTGTTCGAAAAGCGAGAATGCCATGAACCCGTTGCCTGACGTTAGCGCAGTACGCCTGAAACTTGCCTTCACGTGTACGCACGAAGCTGATCATCTGCCGCCGCTCGATCCCGAACCGGAAAAACTCTTTCAGTACGGACGATATCTTGAGAAGAAAGAGGGGCCGAAGGATTTCAACGATATCGCGCGTTACTATCGGATTGCTGCGGCGTATGGACATTACAAGGCGAACCACAATCTGCAAATCCTGATTTCATCTGGATCGGCGTCGTCACCCGATCCAGAAAAGGAAAGCGTTGATCTGGCTGAACAACTCATCAAAGCAGGTGTGCCGAGCGGCTACTACGATATCGGGCACTACCTGCTGAATGGCTATGGCGTCAAACGCGACGACGACGCGGCTAGGCGTTATATGCGCAAAGCAGCAGATTCAGGAAATCCAGATGCGCAATACTATGTTGCGAATTTACTCAACCCCGCTGATGCAGCGCCGGACATTGCGCTACAAATGTTTCAATGTGCGTCTGTTCAAGGATACGCTGCCGCAGGTAACGATCTCGGCGTGGCTTTTCAACTCAGTCGAAAGTTTGTCGAAGCGGCTGAGGCTTTTCAAAGTAGCGCGAAGGCGGGAAGTAGTCAGTCGGCGTTTCTACTCCAGTATGCCTTTGATGAGAAGTCTGGAAAGAATGAACTCTATGCAATCGACGTTAAGCCTGATGCAGAACGTACTCGCCGCTATGGCTTGATTGGCAAGTTCTTCGACAGCAACGACGGTCGCAACCCCAAGGTACCCGACATCGACAAGATCGTTCCGCTACCGCCTGCGAAGCTTCCGCCGTGGGATGGTACGTTCCAGTGGCAAAAAGAGCAGGATGCAGCAGCACCGCCGCAGAAACCGTCCAATGAACTCATTGATCAACTGGCGAAAGCAAAGCAACTCGATCCGACGACGGGCCTGCCGCTATCGGGTTCGCTGGACAAGGCATCACAGGCGCATGAACCTTCGAACGTCGCAGCGGCCCATGTGCCGCTCGGCACGCGGGCAAGTACGGGCGATATCTGCCCTGAAGATGGCGTGTGGCACGCGAAGCTCGAAGCGGGCCAGACTGGAGACATGCAGAGGCGTTTTTTGAAAGGCGATACATTGCCCTCGCTGGTCGTACATGAACCGCGCGCGCTCGCATTTCTCGACCGACTGATGGGCACGCGCCAGCAGACTGCACAGGTCGCATGGGAACTGGTCGCGTATATCGATCAGGCTTGATGTTCCGATAACAGGCAGATTGTGAAACGATATCTGATCCTCGACGGCGATGCACGCATGGGCGGAGGCACTGAAGATTCGAGCGGCGATATATTTGTGGCCTTTTCAGTGGGGAATTCGGGGCTGCCGGCCGCTAATTATGGGCGCGTTGGAAAGCCCACCACTGCCGTGGAGATGGTGAATAACGATCACATGTCTGCTTTGTTTTCGGCTGCCGCAGAGGCCGTTGAGGAAGCCATCGTCAATGCACTGCTGGCCGCTACGGATATGAACGCGCGTGGCGCTCGCGCGGTGGCGATCGGTTCTGAGCGCCTGCTGTCGGCGCTTCGTGAGGTGGGATGGAAGCCGGATAGCTAAGGCCGATGCCGCAGCCTTACATAAAGAAAGCGCTCCCAAGCGTAAAAACAAAATAAATAAACTTGCTCTAAACTAGCTGCCGCCCGAACCAGCCTAGTAAAGAGCAAGAAACTAATGCCCCGACCTCCAGCCGATCCCGTCGGCGATCCTAGCTTCAGTTTGCCCAAACATCCCGCTTTCCAACGTTTCTGGTGCACCCGCATCCTCTCGTCGCTGTCGTTCCAGATGCTCGCCGTGGCCATGGGCTGGCACATCTACGCACTAACGCATAGCGCCTTCGCACTCGGCCTCGTGGGTCTCGCCCAATTTCTGCCGATGTTCGTGCTGACGCTCGTGGTTGGCCACGTCGCCGACCGCTACGACCGTCGCCGGATCGCGGCCATCTGTCAAAGCCTCGAAAGCGTCGCTGCATTGCTATTCGCCTTTGGCACCTTCGGTGGCTGGATCAGCGCGCCGGTCATCTACGTGCTGGCCGCATGCGTAGGTGCGGCGCGCGCCTTCGAATCGCCTGCGGTTGCGTCGCTGTTGCCGGGCGTCGTGCCGCGCGGGCAATTGCCCAAAGCCACGGCATGGGCCACCTCCGCGAATCAAACCGCGCAGATCGCGGGTCCGGCATTGGGCGGCCTGCTATACGGCATCGGCCCTGGCGCCGCCTACCTCGCATGCACGCTGTCGTTTGCGGCCGCTGCTGCCTCTGTGTGTGCCATCCCGTTGCAGGCGAAGCTGGCGAGCCGCGCGCCGGTCACGCTCGAGTCGGTGTTCTCCGGCATCGCTTTTATCCGCAAGGAGCCCGTGATACTCGGCGCACTATCGCTCGATCTGTTCGCGGTGCTGTTCGGCGGCGCGACCGCGTTGCTGCCGGTCTTCGCACGCGACATCCTGCACACAGGGCCGCTCGGTCTCGGCCTGCTGCGTTCGGGTACCGCCATCGGCGCGCTCGCGGGCACCGTCTGGCTCGCGCATTTTCCGCTGCGCAACCGGCCTGGCGCTGCGATGTTCGGTGGCGTGATCGCGTTTGGCGCGGCCACTGTCGTGTTCGGTCTGTCGCATCAGTTTTTCGTATCGCTCTTCGCGCTGATGGTGCTGGGCGCGTCGGACACCATCAGCGTAGTGGTGCGCCTATCGCTCGTGCAACTGCGGACACCGGATGAAATGCTGGGTCGCGTCAGCGCGGTCAATTCGCTTTTCATCGGGACATCGAATCAACTGGGTGAATTCGAATCCGGCGTGACGGCAGGGTGGTGGGGCGCACAACCCGCCGTGCTGGTGGGCGGTGTCGCGACGATCGCCGTCGCCTTGCTGTGGATGCGATTCTTTCCGGAACTCAGGCGTACGCGCTCGCTGGAGCGGGAAGAGGAACTGGTGCCAAGCCGTTGATGGAGACGCATGACGCGTTGCCTGGAACGAGATGCCATGTTCATCCTCCCGGTTTTTGAAAACCCGGTTGCCGTTTTCGCCGGGTTCTCCTTAAATACGGAAGCCGGTAACGTTGAGCGTGCCACCTGCGGAGTCGTCCGCGTAGACGTGATTCGGCGTGCGCCTCGACCCGCTATGATGGTGGCAACCTCACTCGGCCACCTTCATCATGCGGATCGCCCCTTTACCCCCGCTTCAATGTCTGATCGCATTCGAATCGGCCGTGCGGCATACCAGTTTCACCAAGGCGGCTGTTGAGCTGCATCTGACGCAAAGCGCGGTCAGCCGCCAGATCGCGCAACTCGAAGACTTCCTCGGCCGCTCGCTCTTCGTGCGCGAGCATCGCGCCCTACGTCTGACGATCGCCGGCGAACGCTACGCGAAGCACGTGCAGTGGCTGCTCGCCAATTGCTCGGAAGCCACGCTCGAGGTGATGAAGCGATACGGCGATCTGGAGTTGACGATTGCGTGTTCGTCGGGTGTCGCGGTGTTGTGGCTCACGCCGCGCCTGGGTGCATTTCGCGCCGCCCATCCAAACGTGAAGATCCGGATGATCGTGCGTGACGGACTCGCTTCGTTGTCGCCGGCGGAATTCGACGTGGGTCTTTACTACATCCGCCAGCGCGCCGAGCCGCATTTCACCGCACGCCGTATTTTCGACGAAGACGTGTACCCGGTATGTTCACCCGGATATCTCGCCGGCCGGGTGCTGGAGCCTGCCGATCTCGCCCATGAAACATTGCTGATGCAGGAAGACGGTCAGCGGCAATGGATGTCGTGGCCCGAATGGTTCCGTCTCAACAATGTGCAGATGCCCGGTTCCCCGCAGTCGGTCGTCGTCAATCATTACCCACAACTCGTGCAGATGGCGATTCTTGGCCAAGGCGTCGTGCTCGGCTGGCGTCACATGATCGATGCGTGTCTGAACGAGGGACTGCTAGTGCGTGCTACGCGAGCCTCGGCGAGCCACGGTGGCGGTTACTACGTCGTATCGCCGAACGATCGCGCGGAGAATCAGGCGGCGCGCCTCTTCACGCGCTGGCTGTTCGAGCAGGCAGAGGCGCAGACGAGCGGGCAGACAAGCGGGCCGACGGGCGGGCAAACGCTCGCGGAGACGAGCAACGCGTCCGTCGCCTGACTGCGTTTCGCATGCGCTACGCGCATGCATGCATGTGAATCTTTCGTTTCGAAAACAAATCAGGTCTCTCTACGATCGGCTTTATGCACGCGGAAGCGCCGCTCGATTTCGATGCGTCGCATTGCTGGCAGATCAGCCGGACCCGTAGCCATGCAGCGGCCGCACGAGCGGTCGCACAAGCAGCCTGATGAGGAAAGAGACCATGCAAGGAACGCTTTCATCCAACGTCGCGATGTCCGTGGATACGCTCGCGCGACAGCGGCGCCGTGCCATTATCGCCACTGTGCTCGGCAATGGGCTCGAGTGGTTCGACTTCACCGTCTATAGTTTTTTCGCGGTGATCATCGCCAAGCTGTTCTTTCCGACCGGCAATGAGCTGACCTCGCTGCTGCTCACCGTCGCGACGTTCGGCGTGGGTTTTTTCATGCGGCCGGTGGGTGGCATCGTGCTCGGCGTGTACGCGGATAAAGTGGGAAGAAAGGCGGCGCTCTCGCTGACTATTCTGTTGATGGCGGGCGGTACTGCACTCATCGGCCTCGCTCCGACTTACGACCAGATCGGTCTGTGGGCGCCGGTGCTGATCGTGGTTGCCCGGTTGCTGCAGGGTTTCTCGGCCGGCGGCGAAATGGGCACCGCCACTGCGTTTCTTACCGAATATGCGCCGGCTGGCAAGCGCGCATTCTATTCGAGCTGGATTCAATCGAGCATCGGCTTTGCCGTGCTGCTGGGCGCTGCGGTCGGCACGTTCGTGACATCAAGCCTGAGCGCCGATGCGCTGCATTCGTGGGGTTGGAGAATGCCGTTCCTGATCGGCATTCTGATCGGACCGGTCGGCTATTTCATTCGTAGTCGCATGGACGAAACGCCGGCGTTCAGCGCGGTTGCCGAGGAGGCGAAAAGCGATTCGCCGCTCGCGGAAGTGTTTCGCCGCTTTCCACGCGAGACGTTCGCGAGCTTTTCGATGGTGATTCTGTGGACGGTGTGCACCTACGTACTGCTGTTCTATATGCCGACCTATTCGGTGCGCACACTGCATCTGCCGCAATCCACGGGCTTTCGTGCCGGCATGTTCGGTGGGGTGATGATTATGTGTTTCTCACCCGTGGTCGGCGCACTCGCTGACCGCTTCGGCCGCCGCCGCTTTCTGTCCGGCGCGGCTGCATTGATCCTTCTGCTCGCATGGCCGATGTTCACTTACATCAATCACGCGCCTGGGCTCGCTTCGCTGATGGTGTTTCAGGGCGTGTTCGGCTTGCTGATCGCCGTCTACACCGGTCCGATTCTCGCGGCATTCTCGGAGCTGTTCCCGACCAAAGTGTTGTCTACGGGCCTCTCTGTTGCGTACAACTTTGCGGTGACGATTTTCGGCGGCTTCGCGCCGTTCTTCATCACGTGGCTAATCGCGTCGACGGGCAGCAATATGGCGCCCGCAATCTACGTGATGATCGCCGCGGCCATCAGTCTCGTCGGCACGTTCTATGTGCGCGATACGCGCCGTAGCCAAGCCTGAGGCCGCGCGTCCGGCGAACGAAAGCCGGATGGGTTCCTTCATCCAGTCAGGAAAATATCAATGAGCATTACGGTAATCAGCGGCGGCAACGTACTCGATCTGGCCCAGGGTGCGTTGCTCGACCATCATCACGTCGTAATCGAAAACGGCTATATCGTCGAAGTCACCGATCGTCCTGTCGACCTGCCGAATGCGCGCGTAATCGACGCGCGCGGCAAGACGGTGATGCCCGGCCTGATCGATTGTCACGTGCACGTGCTCGCTTCGCGCGCGAATCTCGGTGTGAATGCGACGCAGCCGAATATCCTCACTGCGATTCGTGCGCTGCCGATTCTCAAGGCGATGCTCGGCCGCGGCTTTACGACGGTGCGTGACGCGGGCGGCGCGGACTGGGGTTTGACGCAGGCGCTGGAGAGTGGCCTGATTCCGGGGCCACGCATTTTCCCGTCGGGAAAGGCGTTGTCGCAAACCGGCGGCCACGGCGATTTCCGTCCACGCGGCGACGTGCTGGAACCCTGTTCATGCGCCTTTCGTGCCGGGGCGATTGCGCGAGTGGTCGACGGTGTCGATGCGGTGCGGCTCGCCGTGCGCGAAGAGATTCAGAAGGGCGCCACGCAGATCAAGATCATGGCATCCGGCGGCGTTGCATCGCCGACCGATCCGATCAGCAACACGCAATACTCTGAGGAAGAGATCCGGGCAATCGTCGCCGAAGCGGAGGCGGCCAATACCTACGTGATGGCGCATGCCTACACCGGCCGCGCGATTTCGCGTGCGATTCGCTGTGGCGTACGCACGATCGAGCACGGCAATCTGGTCGACGAAGCCGCCGCGAAACTGATGCGCGAGCACGGTGCGTTCGTCGTGCCCACGCTGGTCACCTACGATGCGCTGGCCAGGCACGGTGCCGATTATGGTTTGCCGGCCGATTCGATCGCCAAGGTCGAAACCGTGCGGCAAGCCGGGCGCGACTCGCTGCAGATCTATGCGAACGCTGGGGTGCCAATGGGATTCGGTTCGGACTTGCTCGGCGAAATGCACACATTCCAGAGCGATGAATTGCGTATACGCGCCGAGGTGCTCGGCAATCTGGAAGCGTTGCGCTCAGCGACTACAATCGCGGCCGATATCGTCGATCGGAGGGGCAAGCTCGGTGCTATCAAAGCCGGGGCGATTGCCGACGTGCTGGTGGTCGACGGCAATCCGCTCAAGGATATCGGGGTGTTGACCGGGCAGGGCGAGCGCCTCGAGTATGTCTTGCAACGTGGCGAGGTGGTGAGCGAGCGGGGCATGGTCGCGTCGCGTTAATCGGCAGATGCGTGTGCAGCGATCGGCAAGGGCCTCGGAAATTCTCTAGGCTCCCGCGGCGCTCACACGCAATGCTGTCCATCGCACAGTCGCGAGAATCGATGCCGCGACGATCAACGCACCACCGATCCAGGCCGTCGTTGAAATCCGTTCACCTAACCAGATGCAGGCGAATAACGCGCCGAAAGCGGGCTCGCTGCCCATCAACAGCGACACACGCGTTGGGCTGCTGCGTTTGATCGCGAAGTTTTGCGCGAAGAATGCGAATAGCGTGCACGCGATCACCAGATAGCCGATGTAACCCCAGAACATGGCGTGCCCGGCGAGCGACGGCACCGGCTGCCACTGTTGCGGCGCAAACAGCACCGCAACCGCCGCGCTGCCGAATGCCACCACACCCGACTGAACCGCTGTCACCGACAAAGGCGGCAACGTGGAGTCGCGCATCACGCGTTTAGTTACACACACATTCAGCGCGCGCAGCAGCGCGGCGAGCAGAATCAGCGCGTCGCCGGGATTGAAACTCAGCGCGCCATCCCCTGCCAGCAGCCACGCGCCGAACAGCGAAAGCGCGACCGCCGCCCATTCGATGCGGCTCGGCCTGCGCTTGAGCAGCCACCATTCGACAAGCGGCGTCAGCACCACGCAGAGGCTGATCAGAAACGCCGCATTGGCCGCGCGCGTCAGCAGAATGCCGAAGGTCTCGCAGAGAAAGATGCCCAGCAGCAGGGCGCCCGCGATCAGCACGCCACGCAGCGTGCGGGCATCGGCGGCGCGTAGATGGCGCAAGGTGGGCGACAGGATCACAAAGGTGATGCCGAAGCGCATCGCCAGCAAACCCAGTACCGGATAGAACACCAGGGCGCTTTTGACGACGCCATAACTGGTGCCCCAGACCACGGCGACCGCGAGCAGCATCAGATCGGAGAGCAGAAGCAGGCGTTCTTGTTTCGACATGGCGGACCTCAAGCAGATGAACGCATATTGTCGAACTTTGCTCGTGAGGCGATAATCGGGTCGTTGCGCACAGCATTTATGTCCAGAATGCACTAATCGGTTCAACCTCCGCGAGCGCTCGACGATGAACCCAACCGACCTTTTCGCGTTGCTGCCGGACATGGCGGTTTTCGCGCGCGTTGTCGATGCCGGCAATTTTTCGGTGGCCGCGCGTCAGCTCGGCAGTACGCCGTCTACCGTCAGCCGCCAGATCAAACGCCTCGAGGACGCCTTGGCGACGCGCCTGCTCGAACGGTCCACGCGGACGGTGCGGGTCACGGAATCGGGTCTCCAGGTGGCGCGTTTCTGCCGCGACATGGTGAGCGCCGCATCGGGCGCGGTGGATGCCGCCGGGCAACTGGCCGGCAGACCGCAAGGCAAGGTGAGCGTGAGCGCGCCCACCGCGTTCGCGAAGACGGTGATTCATCCGCTGATTCCCGGTTTTCTGCGTGCCTACGATGAAGTCGACTTGCAACTGCTTTTCACCGATCACGACGTCGACCCGCTCGCCGACGATGTCGATCTGGTCATCCGTCTGACCGAGCATCCACCGCAAGGGCTCGCGGGGCGCAGGTTGGGCACAGTGCGCTGGCTGCTGGTTGCATCACCCGCCTATTTGCGTGAGCGCGGCACGCCGGCACAACCGCGCGATCTCCTCCAGCACGATTGCATCTACCTTGGCGAAACCGCCGACGACAACCGCTGGCGCTTTCGCCGCGGCACGGAGACGCAAACCGTCGACGTGAAGGGGCGTTACATTGCGAATCACGCTGGCGCGCGGCTTGAAGCCGCGCAGCAAAATTTCGGCATTGCGAACTTGCCTGAGTTTGCCGCCACCGACGCATTGCTAAATGGAGAACTCATGCAGGTACTGCCGGACTGGAAGCTCGAGGCGCGCGCTTATGTGGGCTCGGTGTGGCTGCTATATCCGCCGAACCGTTTCTTGCCGCCGAAGGTGAGGGCGCTGATCGATTATCTCGTCGAGCATATTCGCGAGGCGACTTAAGCGCGGGTCCAACTCGCTGCGCAACGCGTTCGTATGCCGTGGCCGCAGAGTATCGATTTGGTTTGCACGAAAGACGAACGTAGAATCGCTCGCGTTACCATGACTTATAGCGATCGCAACGACAGAAGCGATCAGGAGGAGAGCAAACATGACCTTGCGTGAAACCGGGCCGATTGCGGCGACTATCTATCGCGGCGAAGCAATCGAGAACACACATGTTGCTCATGTCGCGGTGGTTCAGGCCGATGGCCGCCTGCTGTATTCATTCGGCGATCCTTCGCGTATCACGCTGGCACGTTCCGCGGCAAAGCCCGCACAGGCCTTGGCGGTAGTCGAGACCGGCGCGCTTGAGCGTTTCGGGTTCGACGAAATTGATCTCGCACTCATGTGCGCCTCGCACAGCAGCGAGACGCGCCACATCGAACGCGCGCGGCAGATGCTGGCCAAGGCGCAGGTTAGCGAGGCCGATCTGCGTTGCGGCGGCCATCCACCGCTGTCCGATGCCGTGCATGTCGACTGGCTGAAGCGCGATTTCAAGCCAGACGCGGTATGCAGCAATTGCTCGGGCAAGCACGCCGGCATGCTGGCCGGGGCACGCTCGATCGGCGCAGCGATTAAGGGTTATGAACTGCCGGGGCATCCACTGCAGGTACGCGTGAAACATACCGTCGCCGACGTATGCGACTTGCCGGACGATGCGGTGCAATGGTCGATTGACGGTTGCAATCTGCCCACGCCGGCGTTCGCCCTTGACCGGCTTGCACGCCTGTTCGCAAAGCTCGCTGCGGCAGAGGATGAGATTTCGGCTTCCTCTGCCGCTTCTTCTTCCATTGCACCACGAACCATTGCGCTCGCACGCATCTATCGTGCGATGGCGGCGCATCCGGAATGGGTGGCAGGCGAGGGGCGTTTCTGCACCGCGTTAATGCGGGCGTTCGATGGTGCGCTGATCGGCAAGGTAGGGGCCGACGGTAGCTACGCAATCGGCGTGAGGGCTTCGCGGCAGACGGCGCAACTCGGCGCCGACGGTGCACTCGGCATTGCGGTGAAGGTCGAGGACGGCAACATCGGCGTGCTGTACGCCGTCGTTGCTGAACTGCTCGCGCAGCTCGATATCGGCAGCCCTGAGCAACGTGCGCAACTGGGCGCGTTCAGTGCGTCACCGATGTTCAACACCATGGGCATCGAAATCGGCCATCTGGCATTTTCGCTTGCGCTCGAAGCGCATCCACACCGCGAGGCGTGAAGGTACGCAGCGCGGTGCCTGTTATGCGTCGTCTTTCTTGAAGCGATCCTGTATGGCTACCAGTTGATCGTCGCTGGTGGCCACGATCCACAGACGGGCACGTTCGACCATCAGGCGATTGTGATCCTTGAGCGCGCCCATCGACACGGCGGTTTTCCACGCGACGGGTGCGGCGCGGCTGGTTCTTCCTGACGGTGTGCCGACCAGCAGTGCGTAGGGTCCGAGGGGCAACGAGACGAACGGCATGGCCGGCTTGATGCGCACGCGCCAGTCGATGAATGGCGAATCGCTGAAGAGAAGCGGCGTGGGCAGACCGTGCAGCACGGTGAAGTCGTAGAGCGCGAGTTGTTCGCGCATTGGCCCGTAGACCTGGCGAATATCGTTGACGAGCGCGGCACGGATTTCATCGTCGAACATCGCTTCCTGTGTGTAGTGGTCGACAGCTTGCAGCGCGTCGTGCTGATAGGCGCTGAAGATCGCCAGATCGAGGCAATCATGAACGGCGCGTTGGACTTCTGCGGCGGAACCGGCTTCTTCGGGTTTGCCGAGTTGCGCGGCGCGGAGGAAGCGCGCGAGGGCGGCATCCTGGGTTGAAGGGCCGATGGCTAGCGGGTCGTCGGCGGCGTCTTTGTCGAGTGGGACGTAGAGGTATTTTTCTGCCGCGAAGCGGGATTTTTTGCCGTCATCAAAGCTGATTTCGCCGGTGGTGCAGTTGAGATAGCGAGTGCCGATGTGGCCGTGTTCCCACACGTAGTTTTTCAGGACGGGACGCAGGGGGTGGAGTGGGTCTGGTTGTTGCATTTCTTTGTTGCACTCCGTGCGGGTTGGGTTGGTTTGGGTATGGTCACATAGAATTGAGGTTTTATTGGGGTTTTTTGCCTGCGGCGCTTTTGTTTTGTCTGTTTGTCTGCGGGGGTGGATTTTCTTGATTTGGTTGCCTGCGCGGCGCTTTCTTGTCTGCCTGTGGCGTTGGCCTGTCCTTGAATTGTTATTGGATTATTAGCGTTGCCCCTGTGCGGGGCGGCACCTACTTCTCTTTGCCTGCTGCAAAGAGAAGTAGGCAAGAGAAAGCAGCTCACACCGCTAATTATTAAGCGGGTCCCCCGCGCAGTTGCGGTAGTGGTGCATCTGGAATCCGTGCCCTCGCACATTCAGCGTGAGTGACAAGGCACTCATCAGCTCCCACTCCGCACTGCGTGCATCGCGGACGGGTATGCATGGGAAACCAGAGGCTCCGTTTGCGCGTGGTGGGGGCCGTTGGCTTCGCCTCGGCGAGACGCCTCTACATTTATGCGCGAACTTCCACCGAGAATGAAATGTCAGTGTGTGGCAGCCGCAGCCGCAGCCGCAGCCGCAGCCGCAGCCGCAGCCGCAGCCTCAGCCTCAGCCTCAGCCTCAGCCATGCCATAGTCGCCAGCGCCAGCCCCAGCCCCAGTAGCAGTAGCAGTAGCAGTAGCAGTAGCAGTAGCAGTAGCAGTAGCAGTAGCAGTAGCAGTAGCAGTAGCAGTAGCAGTAGCAGTAGCAGTAGCAGGAATGGTCACAGTGGCGATACAACGGTGAGCCGCGACGTTGAGCGAAACTCGAACGCCAACCATAACCGGGCGGTTTTATGAAGTGCGCGTCGGCGCGCGCAGCGCCGCCGGAAGTATGACTGCCTTGTCACTCACGCTGAATGTGCGAGAGCACAGATTCCAGATGCACCACTACCGTGGCTGTGCGAGGGACCCGCTTAAAAATTAGCGGTGTGAGCCGCTTTCTCTTGCTTACTTCTCTTTGCGGCGGCAAAGAGAAGTAAGTGCCCGCCCCGCACAGGGGCGACGCTAATAGACCAATAAGAATCCAAGGAAAGGCCAACACCGTAGGCATACAGCCAAAAAGCGCCGCGCAGGCAAACAAAACATGAAAAGACCAACGCCGTAGGCAATCAGACATAAAACCCCGCACAGGCAAAACCCCCAAACAAAATCCTCACCATAGGCCAACAGACAAAACAAAGCGCCGCAGGCAAAAAAAACCTAACCTCAAACAACCCCCTCTACTACAGACCCCTCCGCCAAAACATTCCGAATAGCATCAGCCAGCTCCGCGGCTGCAAACTTCGCCACATACCCATTCGCCCCAGCATTCTTCACATGCGCCTCATTCGCAGCGCCAGTCAAAGAAGAATGAATAATCACCGGAATATCCCGGGTCCGTTCGTCAGCCTTGATCTGCCGGGTCAACATGAACCCATCCATCTCGGGCATCTCGAGATCGGTCAATACCAGTGCAATACTGTCCCTCACCCGCGTGCCGGTAGCCTGCGCTTCACGCGCGGCCTGCTGCAACGTATTCCACGCCTCCTCGCCAGTCTTGGTCATCACGTATTCCGCACCGATCGCGCTCAACGCCTGTTCGATCAGCTTGCGTGCAAAACCGGAATCGTCAGCGGCAAGAATTTTCGCGCCGCGGCGAATGCCAAGCGCTTCGCCGACAGACGTCGGGTCGACGCTCGGATGCTGCGACGGAAACACGTCGCGCAACACCTGCTCCACGTCGATCACCTGGGCGAGCCGCGAGTCACCCGTGTTGCCGTCGATACGCGCAATGCTCGTCACCAGATTGCCTCCGGCCGCACCCTCGGCGGATAGCACCTGGTTCCATTCGAGCCGAACGATGTCGTCCACTTCCTCAACCGCAAAAGCCTGCGTCGAACGCGCGAATTCCGTCACCAGCAATATGTTCAGGCCGCGCGTGGGCTCGCAGCCCATCAGGCGCGGCAAATCGATCACGGGAATGATCTGCCCGCGAATGTCCACAGCGCCCATTACGTACGGCGAAGAACCCGCAATCGGTGTCACCGGCGGCATCGTCGAGATTTCGCGCACTTTGAAGACGTTGATGCCGTAAAGCTCATGCGCGTCGCTGCCGGGAACGGAACCCAGCCGATATAGCAACAATTCGAATTTGTTGGAACTCGTCAGGTTGCTGCGTTCGTTGTTCGCGCGGTGATCTACTGCCATCGACATTCTCCAGGGATTGCGGCGCGGTGGTGCGCCATGCATACCTTTCACTCGGCCCTGGCGCGCGCCCTACTTTTTGTTATCGGCGCAACAACAGAAAAGTTCAGTGAATTCAGGGGTTTTACTGATGCTTTGTGGTGAGCACCCAGCCGCTATTCGGGGCAGGAAGAGAGAAGTGGGCTTACAGCAAAACGAGGTAATTCGTATGAAGGTTACCTAACGTTACAGAAGCGACAGCATGGTTTCACATGCTGGGTAATGCGCCTCCTAGAATGCACAGCGATAAGAGCGCGGCGCCGTTAGCCAGTCGCAAGCGACTTGCAAGGTGTCAATGCAATCGCACGCAGTGGCCGCGGCGCACACGCATCGCTGTCGTTTCGCTTCCACCTCAAGGAGAACATATGATCCGCTTGCCTCTCGCCGCCATCACCAGTGCCTGCATGGCCAGCCTTATGGTTGTCGCTACCGCAGCCAGCGCTCAGACCGCACCGGCCGCACCGGATGCCGCTCGTATTCATGCCGCCGACCAGGCTTTCATCGCCGACGCCACCAAGGACGTCGCCACACAACGCGATGCAGCACGCATTGCCACCTCGCGCTCCACCGACCGGGACGTGAAGGCCTTTGCAGAACGCGTGTCGAACGACAACGCAAAAATCTCGGACGCACTGCGCGCCGCGAGCCCGCGCGGCGTCGACGTGCCGAAGAACGATCCGGACCCAGCGGTGCTCGCGAGCATCAATAACCTGCGTGGTGTCGATTTCGACAAGACCTACATCGAGCAGGTCGCGCTCGCCGGCGAGCAGAGAACGCTGTCGGCATTCCAGGCGGAAATCGCCTCGGGTCGTGACGAACAGTTGAAGGACGTCGCGAAGAAGTCACTGCCGACCATCCAGGAGCATTACGCGATGGCTCAGGATCTCGCCAAGCGCAAGCATCTGACTGCCCAGTAAGCCGTCCGCCGGGCACTGCCCGGCACCCGACGCGCGTCACGTTGCGGCGTGACGCGCGCCATCAGGCTGCTTCAAAAAGCGCCTCCAGAACCAGCGGCAACCCTTTCGCTCGCGGACAATCAGGGCAGCCCGCATACAGCAGGTCAAATGCGTTCTTTTCGGCGATAATCGGCTTCGTTCTTCCGGGCCTGGCCTGCGCGGCTTCAACGCGATTCAGGCGGCTCGAAAGTGGTTTTCCGATTTCACGCGCATTCAATCAAAGCTCACCGCATGAGCAAGCCTGCCAATCTTCCGCAACAGTTGGACCATATGCTTCGGCAAGCCGTCGCGCTTCAGCAGAACGGCGCATTGACCGAGGCCGAAGAACTCTACCGTGAGATTCTCGAACTCAAGCCGCGCCATTTCGAGGCGCTGCAATTGTTGGGTGCGCTCGCGCTGCAGGCGGGTCGTGTGCAAGAGGGTATTGAGTTCCTCAGAAAGGCGCTCGCCATCAATGCGAAACAGGCGCCGCTTCATTCGAATCTCGCCTATGCGCTCAATGCCTTGCAACGTTTCGACGAAGCACTCGGGAGCGCCGATCGGGCACTCGCCTTGCAATCCAGATTCCCGGATGCACTCAACAATCGCGGCAATGCGCAAGCCGGTCTGAATTTGCCGCGCGAAGCGCTCGCCAGCTTTGATCGTGCGATAGCATTGATGCCGGATTTCGCGCAAGCCTGGAACAATCGCGCTTGCGTGCTGCGCGATCTGGGCCGTCCCGCCGATGCTCTCGCAAGCTGCGATCACACACTCGCATTGCAGCCGAACTATCCCGACGCATGGAGCAATCGCGGCAATGCGCTCAGCGATCTGAACCAACCGAACGAAGCGCGGCAAAGCTATCAGCGCGCGCTAGAACTCGCGCCCGCGTTTGCCGATGCCTGGAACAACCTTGGCCTGACCCAGATCGATCTCGATGAGCACGCGCAAGCCTTGCAGAGCTATGCGCGCGCGCTGGCCGTGAACCCCGCCGCCGCTGAGACACATTGGAACCAGTCTTTGTGTCTGCTTCAACTGGGGCAGCTGGGAGCGGGGTGGAAGGAATACGAATGGCGCTGGGAACGCAGCCGGATCAAAGCAGGCAGGCGCATCTTTGCGCAACCGCTTTGGCTGGGCGATTCTTCAGTCGACGGCAAAACGATTCTGCTGCACGCAGAGCAAGGCCTCGGCGACACGCTGCAGTTTTGCCGCTATGCGGCCATGGTCTCGGCGCTCGGCGCAAAAGTGGTGCTTGAAGTACCGCACGAGTTGATGCGGCTCATGTCCACGCTCGACGGTGTGGATCAATTGATCGAAGCGGGTCAGGCCCTGCCGCCGTTCGATTGTCACTGCCCATTGCTGAGTCTGCCGCTCGCGTTCAACACCGATCTCGCGAATATTCCCTCAAAGACGCCTTATCTGTTCGCGGACCCGCAAGCCACGCATGAGTGGCACGAGCGCATCGCTGCGCAAGCGGAAGGGCGTCTGAAAGTCGGACTCGTCTGGGCGGGTGGAAATCGGCCGCATGTCGCCGAGCTCCGCAAGAACGACGCGCGCCGTTCGATTACATTCGAGCGGCTCGCACCGATTCTCGATGTGCCGAACGTGCAGTTCTTCAGTCTGCAGAAGGGACCGGCTGCGCTTCAGTCACCGTGCAACGATTCGCACCCCAACGTCATTGACTACACGGAAGAACTCGACGACTTCGCCGATACGGCCGCACTGGTAGCCAACCTCGATCTGGTGATATCGGTGGATACGTCCACCGCGCATCTGGCCGGCGCGCTGAACAAACCGGTATGGATTCTCAACCGCTTCGACACGTGCTGGCGCTGGATGCTGGAACGTACCGATACGCCCTGGTATGCACAAGCGAGGTTGTTCCGGCAGCCGGCACTGGGCGATTGGGACAGCGTGATTCGAAGTGCGCATGACGCGCTGGCCGCCTTGAGCGCCGAGGGAAAATCGGCGGTGCGCTGAAGATAAAGCCTTGACTGTGCATTAGCCGGATAGCGCTGGACTGCATGCTTCACTTCGTTGCCATGGGGGCGTGCTTTGATCAGCGCGACAATCGTCACCACAATGCGCGCCCGCCGGCACGTTTGCCCGGACGCGCGTAGACTGAATGTCCGTTTATCGACGGCTAGGCCATGGAGAATTATCAATGGAATACAGACATCTGGGTGCATCTGGTTTCAAGGTGCCGGTACTGAGTTTCGGCACGGGCACATTCGGCGGCAAGGGCGAATTTTTTCAGGCGTGGGGCGCCACCGACGTGGCCGAAGCGCGTCGCCTGATCGACATCTGCTTCGATGCGGGCGTCACGATGTTCGACAGCGCGGACATCTATTCGAGCGGCGCTTCCGAGTCGGTGCTCGGTGAAGCGCTCAAGGGCAAGCGCGACAAAGCGATCATCTCGACCAAGGCGACTTTCCGTTTCGACGACGGTCCGAACAATGTCGGCTCGTCGCGCTTTCATCTGATTCAGGCGGTGGACGCGGCGCTCAAACGTCTGCAAACCGATTACATCGATCTGTTCCAGTTGCACGGTTTCGACGCGAAGACGCCGGTCGCCGAAGTCATGTCGACGCTCGACGATCTCGTGCGCGCGGGCAAGATCCGCTACACGGGCGTGTCGAATTTCTCCGGCTGGCATTTGATGAAATCTCAGGACACCGCTGACCGTTACGGCTATCCGCGCTATGTCGCGAATCAGACTTACTATTCGCTGATCGGCCGCGATTACGAGTGGGAGTTGATGCCGCTCGGCGTCGATCAAGGCGTGGGCGCGGTGGTGTGGAGTCCGCTCGGCTGGGGGCGTCTCACCGGCAAGATCAAGCGCGGTCAGCCGTTGCCGGAAACGAGCCGTCTGCATAAAACCTCCGACATGGGGCCGCCGGTGCCGGACGAATATCTGTTCCGCGTGCTCGACGCAATCGACGAGGTGGCTGCCGAAACCGGCAAGACCGTGCCGCAAATCGCACTGAACTGGCTGCTACAGCGGCCTACGGTGTCGACCGTGTTGATCGGCGCGCGCAACGAGGAGCAACTGCGGCAGAACCTTGGCGCGGTAGGTTGGAATCTGACGCCCGAACAGGTAGCGAAACTCGACGCTGCCAGCGCCGTACGTCCCGCGTATCCGTACTGGCATCAGGAAGGATTTGCGGAGCGTAATCCGAAGGCCGTTTAAGTGCGCTTCCTGGGTGTTTGCACAGAGTAACAACCCGCTCCGGCTTCACTGCTATTTGACGAGTTCGACCGGAGCGGCGAACAGTTCGCTGTAATAGCGGCGTCCCGCATCAAGATGGGAGTCGAATGCGAAACCGTGTTCGAGCATCGCGTCAAAGTCGGCGCGTTCGATCTTCATCACATAGCTGTGTTCGGTCGTGACAAGGCTGCATGGCCGATCGGTCACAGCCGCGCTAAACCATTTCCCCGCACTCGCATGGCCCGCCGGGTACGACTGTTGGGCGTATTCGATTTGCCAGCCTCCGTCTAAAAGAATCCACATGCCTTGATCGCTCGCGGCGCTGTGCGCGCTGCCGTCGCATTGCGCGATGACGGTGCCGGGTTGCGCTTCCCACTCATGCGAATGGCCGATCACCCAACGCAATTGTTCGGTTGTCAGGCTCGTGAAGAACGGCGTGTGTTTCAACAAATGAAGGTAAGTCACTGAGGGTTTCATGGCTGTACTCCACGCGGCGACGGATGCGTCCGGCGACCGCGCTTGTTGTCGTCCATCGCACGAAGTGATCAGAAAGGACAGCAGCAACGCGCAGGCGATCAGGATTGAGAATTTCATCAACGTGTGTGTTCAAAGCGATAAAGAAACTACGGGACGCCAAGGTTCATCAGTCACACCTGACGTCCCTCACTGTCATGCCTGATTAACGCTTGATTTTTGCCTCGAGTAGATCGCCCATGCCGATCCGCCTGGCGAACTCGATGCGCACGCGTTCCGAGACTTCGAGCACTTCACGCGCGCCGTCACCGACGAAATCGATCACCGAGCGCATCGGCCGCTCGCCCGAAGGCAGTGCGACGATCCGCACGATTTCATCGGCCACGGCTTGCGGATCGGCGTCGTCCGGTGTGAGTTCGGACAGGCGCTCGCCGATCTGATTCATCAGGCCGTCATAGCGTGCATACGCAGCGGCGCGTTCGGCATCGGCTGGTTTGCCGGCGCTCGGAAAGTGTGCGGTGCCGCGAGTGACCGCGCCCGGCACCACGATCGAAGTTTCGATACCGAAGAGCGCGATTTCGTAGGCGAGGGTGACGGCCAGGGAATCCATCGCGGCCTTTGCAGCACCATACGGACCGAGGAAGGGAGGAAAGCCGCCCTTGGTCGTCGTGCTGCTGATCCACAGCATCAAGCCCGCTTCCTGCTGGCGCAGATACGGCAGCACCGCACGGTTCACACGCTGCGCGCCGAACAGGTTGGTGTCGAACACTTTCACCATTTCTTCAGGCGTGAACGCTTCGCTCGGACCGACTACCAGATGTCCCGCGTTCTGCATCACCACGTCGAGCCGTCCTTGCTCGCGGATGATCGTCGCGGCGGCGGCATCGGCGGATGCTTGCGACAACACGTCGAGTTCGAGCGGATGCAACTGGATGTCCTTCGCCTTGGCGAGCGCTCGCATTTCGTCGGCACGCGGCTTGTTGCGTCCTTCGACATCGCGCATCGTCGCGTAGACGATATGGCCGGCTTCGGCCAGCGATTGCGCGGTGAGCTTGCCGATGCCTGTACCCGCGCCCGTCACCAAAATGACGTTCTTCTGCATTTTTCTTCTCCGATTCGATGAAAGTGATACGACGTTTGAAAGTGCTATGAGAAAGACTCTTTGAGCGTTTTCAAGCGGGGTTAAGCGACACCGCCGTTGGCGCGCAGGATCTGGCCATTGACCCAGCCTGCATCCGGGCCGGCGAGGAAGGACACCACCGAGGCGATGTCGTCCGGCTGGCCGAGGCGTTGCAGCGGTGGCATCTTCGCGAAGGTCTGGATCTGTTCTTCGGTCTTGCCGTCGAGGAACAGCGACGTCGCGATCGGGCCTGGCGCCACGGCGTTGACGGTGATGTTGCGGCCGCGCAATTCCTTGGCGAACACATGCGTGAAGGCTTCAACGGCGGCCTTGGTGCCGTTGTAGATTGCGTAGCCCGGCATGTTCAGCGCGAGCGTGGTGCTCGAGAAGTTGACGATGCGTCCGCCGTCGTTCATTCGTGTGGCCGCTTCGCGCAGGGTGTTGAAGGTGCCGCGCACGTTGATATCGAAGGTCTGGTCGTATAGCGCGTCGCTGGTGTCGGCGAGCGGCACGGTCTTGAGCACGCCGGCGTTGTTGACCAGTACGTCCACTTTGCCGAGTTGCTGTTCGGTGGTCTCGAACATGCGACGTACGTCGCCGGCCTTCGACACGTCGGCCTTCACTGCGATGGCCCTGGCGCCCGCCGCCGTGAGTTCCGCGACGAGCGCATCGGCCTCCGTCGAGCTCGACGCGTAGTTGACGGCGACCGCGAAGCCGTCCTTGGCGAGGCGTTGGGCAACCGCCGCGCCGATGCCGCGGGATGCGCCGGTGACGATGGCGACTTGGGCGGTTTTGATTGTGTTCATGATTCGTTTCCTTCTGTGTGGTGGGTTGGTGAGATGAATCTTGGCCGCTTTCGTCTCTGAGATAATCAGGTTAAAATTGCCATCATAATTTCATTTACTTTAACAATTGACTGACAGGCCGCCGGCTCGCCGGCCCGGCACACAGGCATCAACCATGGATCGTTTCGAGGAAATGCGGGTGTTTGTGCGGATCGCCGAGCGGCAAAGCTTCACGCGCGCTTCGGACGACCTGCAGATTCCGCGCGCCACCGTCACCAACCTGATGAAGCGTATGGAGCAGCGGCTCGGCGCGCGGCTTCTCGAGCGCACCACGCGCTCGGTACGCCTCACGCACGACGGCGAGGCGTATTACCGCCGCTGCGTGCGGCTGATCGCCGATATGGAGGAGGCGGAGGGTTCGTTTTCCAATATCGCGCCAAAGGGCCTGTTGCGTGTGAATCTGCAGGGCACCCTGGCCCGGCACTTCGTCGTGCCGGCGCTACCTGCTTTTCTCGCGCGGTTTCCCGACATCGAACTGACGATCGGCGAGGACGACCGGCTGGTCGATCTGGTGCGGGAGG
This sequence comes from Paraburkholderia sediminicola, assembly GCF_046026855.1. Classification (GTDB taxonomy): domain Bacteria; phylum Pseudomonadota; class Gammaproteobacteria; order Burkholderiales; family Burkholderiaceae; genus Paraburkholderia; species Paraburkholderia sediminicola_A. The sequence continues at coordinate 29,253 of NZ_JAQQET010000018.1, forward strand.
GGATCGATTGCGTGTTGCGGGCGGGCAATCTGCAGGATTCGTCGATGGTTGGGCGGCGCGTTGCGCAGTTGCCGCAAGTGACGGTGGCGAGTCCGGCCTATCTGGAGACGTATGGCGAGCCGGCCGATCCGACGGCTTTGTCCACGCATCGGGCGGTGAATTATCTGTCCAGTGCGACCGGCAAGGCGGTGCCGCTCGAGTTCAGAGTCGACGGCCGCGATACGGCCACGTACCTGCCGTCGGCGGTATCGGTGACCGGTGCCGATCTCTACACGGGCTCAGCGGTGGCCGGGCTCGGCATCGTGCAAGTGCCGCAATACCGCGTGGCGGCAGAACTGGCGTCGGGGCGGCTGAAGATCATCCTCGCGGATTTTCCGCCGCCACCCATGCCGGTTTCGGTGCTCTATCCGCAGAATCGGCAGTTGTCCTCGCGTGTGCGAGTGTTTGCGCAATGGCTGCGCGATATTTTCGAGGTGGCTGGGGCTCAGACCGGTTCGCGGTGAACGTGAGAGTTCAGCGCAGGCATGTGACGTGTGTTGCAAGGGTGGCTTGAACCAGTGCGGCAACTGCGGTTAACGAAGCGTCCGGTGTGCGGTAGGGATAGGGCGATTGACACATAGCACGCGAGCGGTTCGTGCTTTCGTGCAAGCCGCGCTGCGTATCGTGGGATCATATGTGCCGTGCTGAGCGATATTGCCTTTTGCACGGTACGGAATAACAGGAGCAGGACGATGATCGATGGACTGGTGGGCGGGCGCTTGTACGGCGAGGCGCAGATCCGCACGGGGCAGAATGGTAAGCGCTTTGTGACCTGCAAGGTCCGGGCGGCCACCAATGATGGCGATACGATTTTCGTCAACGTAATTGCATTTGATGATGACGTGCAGACTGCGTTGCTTGCGCTGAGTGATGCGGATAGCGTTGCGCTTAGTGGGGCGTTGACGCCCAAGGTTTGGACTGACAAGAATGGGTTGATTAAGCCTGCTGTGGATATGGTTGCGCATAAGGTGCTGGTGGGGTATCGGGGGGAAGGGTAAGCGGTTTTGTTTTGCCTGTGCGGCGCTTTTTGGTTGTGTGCCTGCGGGGTTGGCCTTTCCTTGAACTGGCTTTTTGGCCTTTCCTTGAATTGTTATTGGTTTATTAGCGTCGCCCCTGTGCGGGGCAGGCACTTACTTCTCTTTGCCGCCGCAAAGAGAAGTAAGCAAGAGAAAGCGGCTCACACCGCTAATTCTTAAGCGGGTCCCCCAGCTTGGAGGAGGTAGTGGTGCATCTGGAATCTGTGTTCTCGCACATTCAGCGTCGGTGACAAGGCCGTCATACCTCCGGCGGCGCTGCGCGCGCCGAAGGGCACTTCACTAAACCGACCACTACGTTTTCGTGCGTGCGTACCGCCGAGGCGGAATCGGTGGCTTCCGCCCCGCAAACGAACACCCTTGGTTTCTTATGCAACTCCGTCGTCGCCGAGGCAAAGCCAATGGCCTCCACCGCGTCCAAACGAAGCCCCAGGTTTCTGATGGCCCCCTCCGGCGAGCACGAAGTGCGAGGCGGGAAGCATGACTGCCTTGTCACTGACGCCGAGTGTGCGGAAACACAGATTCCAGATGCACCACTACCGTGGCTGCGCGGGGGACCCGCTTAAGAATTAGCGGTGTGAGCCGCTTTCTCTTGCTTACTTCTCTTTGCGGCGGCAAAGAGAAGTAAGTGCCTGCCCCGCACAGGGGCGACGCTAATAAACCAATAACAATTCAAGGAAAGGCCAAAAGCCAAAAACCCAGATCAAGAAAAGCCCAACGCCATAGGCAAACCAACAAACAAAGCGCCGCGCAGGCAAAAAACCCCTCACTTCCCACGCTCAAGATATTCAACAAACCGATCCGCGACAGGCTCCGCATCGCCAGCCCGCCGCAGAAGCAGAACTTGCGATAAAAGCGTCTCGCCCTGCAAGGGCAAAAAGCAAACCCGTGGATCCTGCACCTGCCGCAAGGTAAACGGCACCAACGCCACCCCCATCCCAAATCCGACCATCGTGACGACGGTCTGCCACAACCTCGCCTCATGCCGGATCAAAGGACTAAAACCGGCCCCCACACACTGCGCAATGATCAGATCGTGGTAATGCGGCGACACCGTGCGCGGAAACAGAATGAACGGTTCCTGCGCTAACGCGCGCAAATCGACGCGACGCTTTTTCGCCAGCGGGTGATCGAGAGGCAGACAACACAAAAACGGCTCCGAAAAAATCGGCGTAGAAATCACATCCGACGGAAAATTGCCCCAATGCGCGCAGCCCATGTCAATCTGCATCCGCTGGATCGCATGTACCTGCTCGCTGGTGTTCATTTCCTTCAAGACGATTTCCACCCCCGGATAGTCGGCCTCAAAACGGTTCACCGCCTGCGGCATGCCGCGATACAACATCGAATTCACAAAGCCGATCCGCAAGCGGCCAGCCAGCCCGTGCGCCGATCGAACCGTGATGCGTTCGGCCTCGCCGGCCTGCAGCAGCAAGCGGCGCGCTTCGCCAAGCAGCACCTGCCCCGCGTTCGTCAGTGCGACTGTCTTATTGGTGCGCGCGAGCAGTTGCACCCCCAACTGGTCCTCGAACTTGCGGATGTCGAAACTGAGCGCCGGCTGCGAAATGAACAGCCGCTTGGCCGCGCGGCCGAAATGCAATTCCTCGGCGACCGCCACGAAATAGCGTAATTGCTTCAGGTCCACGGCAGTCTCCGGTTCTTTTATCGATAAGCTACATCTATCGTACCGGATATAAGTTGTATTAGACGATTATCGAAGTCGCTTCTATGCTCCTTCCACAAAGGAGACACGCATGAGCGAAATCACCGCGCAGCCGGCACACGGCTCGTCCAATATTCCCGATAGCCGGGGCATCAACTTCTTCAACAGCGACCCCGATTTCGCCGGTTTGCTCAAACTGCATCTCGGCGACGCGCTGTATCGGGAACTTGAAAGCCAACTCGTTTCGCTAGGCCAGCGGGCATCCGACGAACTCGACGTCTGGGCGCTGTCCGCCGACAAAAATCCGCCGCAATTGCGCCATCGCACGCGGCGTGGCGAAGCGCTGCAAAGCATCGACAAGCATCCCGATTACGTCGCCCTCGAGCGCGTGGCCTACGCGGAATTGGGTTTGGCGTCGATGAGTCATGACACCCGTGAAGGCAAAAAAGCGCCGCCGCCGCTGGTCAAATACGCGTTGACGTTCCTGTTCGTGCAGGCGGAGTTCGGTCTGTGCTGCCCCGTCAGCATGACCGACTCGCTCACGCGCACGCTGCGCAAATTCGGTGCGCCCGAACTGGTCATGCGATTTCTGCCAATGCTGGCGTCGCGCGATTTCGACACGCTTTTTCAAGGCGCGATGTTCATGACCGAGCAGGCGGCGGGTTCGGATGTTGCCCGTATCGCGACGCGTGCAGCGCTCGAAACCGGCGTGAACGGTGAAGAAGCGTGGCGTCTGTACGGCGACAAATGGTTCTGCTCGAACGCCGACGCCGATCTCGCGATGGTGCTCGCGCGTGTGGACAATGCGCCCTCCGGCATCAACGGCCTAGGGCTGTTCCTGTTGCCGAAGACCCTGCCGGACGGCTCGCGCAACAGCTATCGGATCGTGCGCCTGAAGGACAAACTCGGCAGCCGTTCAATGGCGAGCGGCGAGATCGTGCTGGAAGGCGCCGTGGCGTATCTGATCGGCGAAGTGGGACGCGGCTTCCACCAGATGGCTGACATGATCAACATGTCGCGTCTGTCGAACGGCGTGCGTGCGGCCGGCTTGATGCGCCGCGCGCTGACCGAGGCGCTGCACATCGCGCGTAATCGTGAAGCGTTCGGTCGCAAGCTGATCGATATGCCGCTGATGCAGCGGCAATTGCTCAAGATGATGCTGCCCGCGGAGCAGGCCCGCTCGATGTTCATGCAGATCGCGTTGCTGCTCGAAAAGGCCGACGCCGGTGATCGGCAGGCGGCGAAATGCGTGCGCATCCTCACGCCGCTGATCAAATTCCGTGCTTGCCGCGATGCCCGCCGCGTGACCGGCGACGCGATGGAAGTGCGCGGCGGCACCGGTTACATCGAAGAGTGGAGCGATGCGCGTCTCGTGCGCGACGCGCATCTCGGGTCGATCTGGGAAGGCACCAGCAACATCGTCGCGCTCGACATCGCGCGCGCGGCGAAACGGGACGGCGCACTTGAACCGCTGCGCACGTATCTGCAGGATCTGCTCGGCGCCGCAGGATTGCCGGCTGAGAGTCTCAAGGTGCTGCGTTCCACCTTGAATCATGCTTGCGATGCCCTTGCGAGCGTCGCCGAGTGCGGCCGGGATGAATCGGTCCGGCAGGCGGGCACGGCCCTGTTTCACGCGAGCACGGCGGTACTTATGGCGTGTGAAGGTGTGCGTCTCGCGCCGGATTTCCGGCGTCTCGCGCTGAGTCATCTGGTATTGCGGCACAAGTTGTTGCCGTTCGATCCGCTCGACATGCAGACGTCTTCGAATGACAGCGACGTTGTCGATGCCCTGGTCAACGCCCGCAGCGTGACGCTCGATCAGGCGCTGCAACTGCTGCCGTCAGGGAGCAAGCAATGACCGGACACGCAAACACCGGCACGCAGGGCACGCAAAACACGCAAGGTGCGTTGCAAGGCATCAAGGTCATCGACCTCAGCCGCGTGCTCGGCGGCCCTTACTGTACTCAGGCGCTGGCTGACCACGGCGCCCAGGTTATCAAGCTGGAGCCTCCCGGCGGGGACGAAACGCGTGGCTGGGGGCCGCCGTTTTACGGTGACACTGCGTGGTACTTCGCCGGCGTGAACCGCAACAAGCAGGGTATCGCCGTGGATTTGTCGTGCGACGAAGGCCGCGACATTCTGTGGAAGCTGCTCGAAGACGCCGACGTGCTGGTCGAAAACTTCAAGCCCGGCACGCTCGCGCGCTGGGGCATGGATTACGAGCGCGATTTGCGCGAGCGTTTTCCGAAGCTGATTCATTGCGCGGTATCGGGCTTCGGTCCGGATGGCCCACTTGGCGGCTTGCCCGGTTACGACGCCGCGATTCAGGCGATGACAGGCTTGATGAGTGTGAACGGCGAACGCGACGGGCCGGCGACGCGCGTCGGTTTGCCGGTCGTCGATATGGTGACCGGCTTGAATGCACTGGCCGGCATTCTGCTGGCGCTCGCCGAGCGTACGAAAAGCGGACGAGGCCAATCGATCGATATCGCGCTGTACGACTGCGGTGTGTCGCTTCTGCATCCGCATCTGCCGAACTATTTCGGCTCGGGACGCACGCCGCAGCGCAGTGGTAATGCGCATCCGAACATCACGCCTTACGACAGCTACCGCACTGCGACCGCACCGATCTTTCTTGCTGTCGGCAATGACCGGCAGTTCGCGCGACTGTGCGCGCATCTCGGCGCGCCGGAACTGGCCGACGATCCGCGCTACGTGGATAACCGCAGCCGCTGCGCGCATCGCGAGCCGCTGAAGGCCGCGCTCGAGAGCCTGCTCGCGTCACACGATTGCGAACCGCTTGCGCACGCCTTGATCAATGCAGGCGTGCCGTGCGGGCCGGTGCAAACCGTCGACGTCGTCGCGCGACATCCGCACACGCTACATCGCGGCATGGCGATCGAGATGGGTGAGTATCGCGGTACCGCTTCACCAATCAAATTGTCGCGCACGCCGGCCACGTATCGCAGTGCGCCGCCGACGCTTGGCGGCGACACGCGTGAGGTACTCGACGCACTGGGCATCGACGCTGCAACCCAGCAACGTTTGCTCGAAGCGGGCGTACTCAAAGCCTAACTGTAAGCAGGCAGTTTTCCGGCGACGGCACGAAGAAGCCGCGCCATCCAGAAGAACAACCTTGGAGACGAAACACATGAATCGCGAGCCAGACGACCTCGCCGCAGGCCGGCAACCCACCCGCGCCGCAGCAGCGGCTTTTGTCGGTACTACGATTGAGTGGTACGACTTTTACATCTACGCCACCGCATCCGCGCTGATTTTCGGCAAGCTGTTCTTTCCCGGTAGCGACCCGTTCTTCGCGACGCTGGCTTCGTTCGGCACCTTCGCCGTGGGCTTTTTTGCACGGCCGTTCGGCGGCCTCGTGTTCGGCCACCTCGGCGATCGCATCGGCCGCAAGAAGGCGCTCGTGGCGACGCTGGCGATCATGGGCGTGGGCACGGTCGGCATCGGTTTCCTGCCGACGTATGCGAACGCCGGCGTATGGGCGCCTGTGTTGCTGGTGCTGCTGCGCGTCGCACAGGGCATCGCGATCGGTGGCGAGTGGGGCGGCGCGGTGCTGATGGCAAGCGAACATGCCCCGCAGGGACGGCGTACTTTCTTCGCATCGTTTGCGCAACTCGGCAGTCCGGCGGGCTTGATCCTGTCGCTGCTCGCGTTTCGCGCAGTGGCGTCGATGGATAAGGAGGCGTTTTTTAGCTGGGGCTGGCGCTTGCCGTTTCTCGCCAGCGCGGTCTTGCTGGTGGTCGGTTTACTGATCCGCGCGGGGGTCGACGAATCGCCTGAATTCAAGGCGCTCAAAGCGCAACGGCGAGTCGCGGCGCTGCCGGTCGCCGAGGTTGTGCGCGACGCGTGGCGCACGGTGTTGCTGTGTCTGGGTGCGAACGTAATTGGCGTGGCCGGTGCCTGGTTCGTCAATACGTTCATGCTCAATTACACGACGCAGACGCTTGGGCTCGATCGTTCGCTGATTCTCGATTGTCTGTTCGTAGTGGCGTTCATTCAGCTATTCACGCAACTGGGTTCCGGGTGGTTTGCGCAGCGAATCGGCACTGGAAGGTTTTTGAAGGGCGCGGCGGCGTTGGCGATGCTTTCGCCATATCCGATGTTCGCGCTGGTATCGACCGGGCGGCCGGTAGCCATTGTGGTCGGCATCGCGCTGGCGGTGATGTGCATGTCGAGTTCTTATGCTGTGATGGCTGGGTTTATGTCGACTGCATTCCCGGTGCGCGTCCGATATTCGGCGATCTCTTTGTCTTACCAGGTGTGTGCCGCACTGGCTGGCGGGCTGACGCCTTTGATCGGGACGGTGCTCGCGCATCGGTATCCAGGCGCATGGTGGCCGTTGGCGGTGTTTTATAGTTTCCTGGCCGGGGTCTCACTGGTTTGTATCGGCACGTTGGAGCGACGCAAGCACGGCGCTGCGCGAGGTATTGTCGAAGTGGCCTAGGTTCGGGTGTTTTGCCGCCCGGCGATTGCTTGTCTCCATGTCCCGAAGAAGGCCAACGCCACTCAACCTATTGCAAAACGGGGATAGGCATCCCCGTAAGCAAACATTTAGTAAGGACCCAGCCAGGCATAAACCCGCTATTTCGTGATTAACGACATCCAGAAGCCCCAAAAGCGTCCTAATATCAAGGCGAAATAAAAACGACAGGGGAAACCATCATGTATCGTCATCGTTCGCTGGGTGTAGTGACAGGCGCGTCGCCACTCGCCAGCGTCGACGTGTTGAGCCGGATGACCGCGGCCTGGCGCCGGCCTGGCGCGGCCAAGCCATTCGATTTCGTCCTCGAGCAGCAATCGTGGGCGGGACCGGCTTCGCTAAGCGTAGCGAGCGCGCCATTCAAGATCCACGTGTTCGACACGATTCGCGCCTTCGAGAAACGCGGTGTCGACGCGATCGTCTTGCCGTGCTTTCTCAGTCACACCTTCATCGACGAACTCTCGGCGAACGTGGCTCTGCCGATCGCCAACCTCATGACTGCACTTCTGGCGCACGTGCGCCAGGCTTTCCCGTCGGTCCGCCGCATCGGCGTGCTGACTTCCGACACAATCCGCGGTAACGGTCTCTTCGAACGCTATTTCGACAGCGCGCAGTTTGACGTGCTGCATCCGCGTAACGAACAGGGCGTCGATTGCGTCACGAGCGCCGTGTATGGCGACGAGGGCATCAAAAGCGGCCATCTGTACGGCCGGCCGGTCGAGTTGTTGCGTGCGGCTTGTGCGGACCTCATTGTGCAAGGTGCGGAGATCATCCTGCCCGGGCTTGCCGAAATCTCCATGGTGTCGCGCGCGCTCGGCGCGCTGGAGGTGCCGTTCGTCGATACCAATCTGGTCTACGCGCGTTACGTAGCGGCAGCGCAATATCCGCAGCCGGAGCGGCGTTTCAAGGTAGGCGTGCTGGGTGGTGTCGGCCCGGCGGCGACGGTCGATTTCATGGCGAAACTGGTGCGCAATACACCGGCCGCGCGCGATCAGGACCATATCAAGGTGATGGTCGAGCAGAATCCGCAGATTCCGGATCGCACTGAAGCGCTACTCGGCAACGGTGACGATCCGACACTCGCGCTCTATGCGGGCTGTAAGGCGCTCGAAGAAGGCGGCGCCGATCTCATTGCGATTCCGTGCAATACGGCGCATGCCTTCGTCGGACGGATTCAGCCTTCGTTGACGATTCCGATCGTCAATATGCTGACCTGTACCGCCGACTATCTTCGCGAGGCCTTTCCGAGCCTGCGTGAAGTCGGCGTGCTGGCCACTTCGGGCACGCTTGCGAGCCGGGTCTACGAGAAAGCGCTCGAAGCATGCGGCTTCGTCCAGGTCGCACCGGCCGCGGCCGCCCAGGTCCGGCTCATGAACGCGATTTACGGACCAGGCGGCGCCAAGGCGGGCTACAGGTCAGGCGAGTGCTGCGACGACGTTGCCGCCGCGGTGGATGACCTGGTCGCGCAAGGTGTGCAGGTCATCGTGCTGGGCTGCACCGAGTTGCCGCTGCTGCTGCACGGTTTGACGCCGGCGCGGCCAGGCGAGCGGGTGGTGCGGTTTGTCGACCCGGCCGAGGTGTTGGCAAAACGCTGCGTGGCTTATGCGCTGGGCGAGAGCGGGGCGACGCAGGCCGCTTCGGAATCGGTGCCGAGGGCGGGCCGGCTTAGCGTGGAAAGCGTCTACGGCTAGACCCGGCTGGATCCAGCTTGCGCGCGGCGCCGCGCTGGAAAGCCTTGCAATTCCCACCCTGCGCCGCCACTTCCTGAACGCTGCACGGTCCCTCCTGAAACGACACAACGCTTGCTGATCGGCCGATCGGGCGCACTCAGCGCCGCCATTCACGGCCCAAAGCACGGCGAAAGCGCAACCGTGTCGTGTCATGGAAAACTGTATAAATATACAGTATAGTATCCCCTTACAACCCGGCCTTTGGCGTGTCATTCCGCTAGCCGGGTGTCCCGAACTTGCGCGGTCGCGAGGCGTCCGTGAGAGGTGCTCCACTCATTCAGACGGTCGGAAAAATTGGCATCTAACGGAATTATCCGCATTCGCGGCGCGCGCCAGCACAACCTGAAGAACATCGATCTCGACGTACGAACCGGCGAAATGACGGTCGTTACGGGCCCATCCGGTTCTGGCAAGTCGAGCCTCGTGTTCGACACGTTGTACGCGGAAGGGCAGCGGCGCTACGTCGAAACCTTCAGCGCCTACGCCCGGCAGTTTCTCGACCGCATGGACCGGCCGCAAGTCGACCGGGTCGACGGCGTGCCGCCTGCCATCGCGATCGACCAGACCAACCCGGTGCGTAGTTCGCGCTCCACCGTCGGCACCATGACGGAACTCAACGATCACCTGAAGCTGCTCTACGCGCGTGCGGCCGAACTGTTCGATCGCAAGACCGCGCAGCAGGTGCGCCACGACACGCCTGAAACGATCTACGCCGAGCTGCTCCAGCGCACTGCCGAACATGATCCGCGCCTCGTCGTCACGTTTCCGGTCGAGTTGCCGGAGACGGCGTCGGAGCAGGAAGTCGAGCAATGGCTCTCCGCGAGCGGCTACACGCGTGTGCAGGCGCAGCGCGAAGTGGATTCACCCACCGGCAAGCGCAAGCTGCTCGACGTGGTGGCCGACCGTTTCCGCTTGACCTCGGTCGACAAGCAACGCGTGGTCGAAGCCATCGAGGCATCGCTCAAGCGCGGCGGTGGCCGGGTCAACATCTACGTGCTGTCTGCCGCGCCAGAGGCACCGGAGGCCAAAGAAGCCGAGCCGCAAATCTGGCGCTTCTCCACCGGCCTGCACAGCCCGGAGAGCGACCTGCGCTATGCGGATCCGCAGCCGGCGCTGTTCTCGTTCAACTCGGCTTACGGCGCGTGCGAAGTCTGCCGCGGTTTCGGCCGCGTGATCGGCGTCGACCTCGGTCTGGTGATTCCCGACGCGCGCAAGACGCTGCGCGACGGCGCGATCAAGCCGATGCAAACGCCGGCCTGGAAAGAATGCCAGGACGACCTGATGCGCTACGCGGCGAAAGCCGATATCCGCCGCGGCACGCCTTGGGGCGAGCTGACGGACGCCGAACGCGACTGGGTCATCAACGGCTCGCCAGACTGGAACGGCAAGTGGCAAAGCCATTGGTATGGCGTCAAGCGCTTCTTCGAGTATCTCGAATCGAAGGCGTACAAGATGCACATCCGCGTGTTGCTGTCGAAGTACCGCAGCTATACACCGTGCGAGACCTGTGGCGGCGCGCGTCTGAAAACGGAATCGCTGTTGTGGCGCCTTGGCAGCAAGCAGAATGCGGACGAGGTGCTGGCGGTCGAGAAACGCTTCATGCCGCGCGGCGTCGAATGGACGCGTGCGCAACTTGAGGCCCTGCCGGGCCTGACCGTGCACGATCTGATGCTGATGCCGATCGAGCGCATCCGGCGCTTCTTCGACGAGATCAGTCTGCCGAGCGCCCTGCTCGACGACGCACTCAAGCTGTTGCTCGCCGAAGTGCGCACGCGCCTCAAATATCTGTGCGACGTCGGCCTCGGGTATCTGACGCTCGATCGGCAAAGCCGCACGCTGTCGGGCGGCGAAGTGCAGCGGATCAACCTGACCACGGCGCTCGGCACGTCGCTAACCAAAACGCTGTTCGTACTCGACGAGCCCAGCATCGGTCTGCATCCGCGCGATCTGAACCGGATCGTCGAGGCGATGCATCGGCTGCGCGACGCGGGCAATACGCTGGTGGTGGTCGAACACGATCCCTCCGTGATGCTCGCGGCGGATCGTCTGATCGATATGGGCCCAGGGCCTGGCGAGCGCGGCGGCTCGATCATTTACGACGGCGCGCCGGAGGCGATCCGCTCGTCCGGCACGCTGACCGGCGAGTACCTGGGTGGTCGCCGGCATGTGGCGGACGCGGCGCACTGGTCACAACGTCCGGTGAATGACAGCACGCCGCGCATCGTGCTCGAGGGCGCAACCGAACATAATCTGCGCGACGTCACTGTCGAGATTCCGTTGCAGCGGCTCGTCTGCGTGACAGGCGTATCGGGCTCGGGCAAGTCCACCTTGTTGCAGGACGTTTTGCATCCGGCCATGGCACGGCACTTCGGTCTAGCCACCGAGTCGCCCGGCGCATTCAGGAGCCTGATGGGCGCCGATCAGGTCACGGATGTCGTATTCGTCGACCAATCGCCGATCGGCAAGACCGCGCGCTCGAATCCGGCCAGCTATGTCGGCGCATTCGACGAAATCCGCAAGCTCTTCGCCAAGGCGCCGCTTGCGCAGCAACGCGGCTACGGACCCGGCATGTTCAGCTTCAATTCCGGCGACGGGCGCTGCCCGACCTGCGGCGGTTCGGGATTCGAGCACATCGAAATGCAGTTCCTGAGCGACGTCTACCTGCGCTGCCCGGATTGCGATGGGCGCCGCTATCGCGCAGAACTGCTCGAGGTGAAAATCGAGCGCGGCGAACCCGCGCGTGCTTTGAGCATTGCCGACGTGCTGGAACTGACGGTGAGCGAAGCCATTGCCTACTTCTCGAGGGATGCCGAAGTATTACGTGTGCTGCAGCCGATCGTCGACGTGGGCCTCGAATACGTGAAGCTCGGCCAGCCGGTGCCCACGTTATCCGGCGGCGAAGCGCAGCGGCTCAAGCTTGCCGGCTTCCTCGCGGAATCGGCGCAGGTGCGCACCGCGCGCAGCGCGAAGCAGGCGGTCGCCAAACGTCTGTTCATGTTCGACGAACCGACCACCGGCCTGCATTTCGACGATATCGCCAAGCTGATGCAGGCGTTCGGCAAGCTGCTGGCGGGCGGACATTCGTTGATCGTGATCGAACACAATCTCGACGTGATCCGTGCGGCCGACTGGCTGATCGACCTCGGTCCCGAAGGTGGCGATGGCGGCGGCAGGGTGCTGTGCGCGGGTACGCCGGAAGACGTCAAGCTTTGTCCGGAATCGCATACCGGCGAGGCGCTGCTGCAATACGACCGCGCCATGAACGCAGCGGCCGGACCAGCGTCGCAGGGTATTCCGCTGCAAAAGGCGCTGAGTGCGGCGCGTGCGCGGCGGGCAATCGAAGGCGAGGACGTGGTGCGCATCGTCAATGCGCGCGAGCACAATCTGAAAGCGCTGGATGTGGATATTCCGCACGGCAAATTCAACGTGATTACCGGTGTGTCCGGTTCGGGAAAATCCACGCTGGCTTTCGACATTCTGTTCCATGAAGGGCAGCGCCGTTACCTCGAATCGCTCAACGCTTACGCACGTTCCATCGTGCAGCCGGCCGGGCGGCCCGAGGTCGACGCCGTGTATGGCATTCCGCCCACCGTTGCAATCGAACAGCGTTTGTCGCGTGGCGGCCGCAAGAGTACCGTGGCAACCACGTCCGAAGTGTGGCACTTCCTGCGTCTGCTGTATGTGAAGCTTGGTCTGCAACATTGCATCCACGACGGCACGCCGGTCACGTCGCAAAGTATCGAATCGATTGCAGCGCAATTGCTGCGCGATCATAAAGGGCAGCACGTTGGCTTCCTTGCGCCGCTGGTCGTCAACCGCAAGGGCGTCTATACCGATCTTGCGAAGTGGGCGAAGGCGCGTGGCAATACACATCTGCGTGTGGACGGCGAGTTCGTGCCAGTGGACCCGTGGCCGAAGCTCGATCGCTTTCGCGAGCACACCATCGAGTTGCCGGTGACCGACCTCGTCGTGTCGCCGGACAACGAAGCGGAACTGCGCCAGGCGCTCGACCAGACGCTGGAAATCGGCAAAGGTGTCATGCATTTGCTGGCACCGCTCGACGGTTTGCACGACGCGATCAGCAGCGGCCGCCCCACGGCAAAACTCGGCACGGTGAAAGTACTGTCCACCAAGCGCGCCTGTCCGGTGTGCGGCACGAGCTATCCCGAACTCGATCCGCGCATGTTCTCGTACAACAGCAAGCATGGCTGGTGTACCACGTGCGTCGGCACGGGTCTCGCGTTGACACGCGAACAACGCGCGGCGTACGACGACACCGTGATTGTCGACGACAACCGTGGTCGTGAGCAAAGCTTGCCTTCCGAGGAGCAGGAACCGGAAGGTCTCGTCGACGAACCGTGCGCGGATTGTGCCGGCACGCGTCTGAACCCAACCGCACGCGCGGTCACGTTTGGCGAGCAGGCCATTGTCGACGTCGCGCAATGGACAGTGTCCGACACGCGCGCGTGGATTGACACGTTGGAAATGACTGGCCGGGACGCGGAAATCGCACGCGACGTGGTCAGCGAAATCGGCAGCCGCCTGCAATTTCTGGAAGAAGTCGGGCTCGGTTATCTGAGTCTCGATCGCGCGGCACCGAGCCTGTCGGGCGGCGAAGCGCAGCGCATCCGGCTTGCCGCGCAACTGGGCAGCAACCTGCAAGGCGTGTGCTACGTGCTCGACGAGCCGACCATCGGCTTGCATCCGCGCGACAACCAGATTCTGCTCAATGCCTTGCGCAAGCTGGGCGAAAAGGGCAATACGCTGGTGGTGGTCGAGCATGACGAGGACACGATTCGGCGCGCCGATCACATCATCGATATCGGGCCGGGCGCGGGCAAGCGCGGCGGCACGCTTGTCGCGCAGGGCAGCGTGGCCGATCTGTCGGCGCAGCCCGATTCGCTGACCGGGCAGTTTCTCGCCAATCCGATCGTGCATCCGCTGCAGCCGCGCCGTGAAGTCGTTGCGCCGACCAAACGTGCCGCTGCGGTGCCGGAGAACTGGTTGACGGTGCATGGCGGTAAGCTCCACAACCTGCAGAACGTCACCGTCGGCATTCCGCTTTCCCGGCTGGTGGCGGTGACGGGCGTGAGCGGGTCGGGCAAATCGACGCTCGCTCGCGACGTGCTGATGGCCAATTTGCTGGATGCGGTGGGGCGCTCGGTGCTGTCGTCGCCAGCCACGCGGCGTGCGCGTGCAGCGGCTGAGACCCAGCCGGCGGCGAACCGGCGTTCGAGCGTATTGGCGCGTACGGCGCCGCGCGCGCCGCTGAACGTTACGCATGCATGGCAAGGGTGCAATGCGATCACAGGCTGGGAAACCATCGACCGTGTGCTCGAAGTCGATCAGACACCGATCGGCAAAACACCGCGTTCCTGTCCAGCGACTTACATCGGCGTGTGGGACGCGATCCGCAAGCTGTTCGCTGGCACGCTCGAAGCGCGTGCGCGTGGATACACGGCGTCGCGTTTCTCGTTCAACACCGGCGAGGGCCGTTGCCCGGCTTGTGAAGGGCAGGGTGTGCGGACCATCGGCATGAGCTTCCTGCCCGACGTGAAGGTGCCGTGCGACGTTTGCCACGGGCAACGCTTCAACCCCGAGACGCTGGCAGTCACGTGGCGCGGCAAGAATATCGGCGATGTACTGACCATGGAAATCGACGAGGCCGTTGAGTTCTTCGCACCGATCTCGAACATCGCGCATCCATTGCAACTGATGAAAGATGTCGGGCTCGGTTATCTGACGCTTGGGCAACCGTCGCCTACGTTGTCGGGCGGGGAAGCGCAGCGTATCAAGCTTGTCACCGAACTGAGCAAGGTGCGTGACGACATCACACGGCGTGGTCAGAAGCCCCCTCACACCTTGTATGTGCTGGACGAACCGACTGTCGGCTTGCATATGGCAGACGTCGCGAAGCTGATTCGCGTGCTTCACCGTCTCGCGGACGGTGGTCATAGCGTGGTCGTCATCGAGCACGACCTCGACGTGATTGCCGAGGCGGACTGGATCATCGATCTCGGTCCGGAAGGCGGTGTGGGTGGCGGCACAATCGTCGCTGCTACCGATCCCGAAGGACTATCTCGGGTCGCTGCCAGCCATACAGGCGCGGCGTTGCGCTCCGTGCTCGCGCGAACACAGAACGACACGGCCGTGGTCGCGGGCGAAGGAACCAACGGTTGAGGCAGTGGAGCGGCGCAATGGACTTTGCGTTGCTCCACGCTGCTCGCTCAGTCTGATGAGTCGTACGCGACCAGATGACTCGCAGCCAACATCCGCTTGAATGCTATGCACGTGTTGTCGAGACGCCCCGGCACGTCAAAGCCGGGCATTATCGATTCTGTCGGCTATATGTAATTATTTAGAATGATTTTGTAAATATACAAATGACGTAATTGAAATGCGTATTTAGAGTGTCGTAAATACCGCTAAAAAGAGTTTCAAACGCGGTTTTCCTTCTGCTATCTTCTCGCCGTCGACGTCGGCTTTTGGTCGGCGCTCGATCATCACGTTAGACGACCTGTTCGCGATTCGCCCCGGTTCCTATGCGACTATCGCCAAAGGCCCGCCCACCGGGCTTTTGCGCCACGCACCGCGGGTGATCTGTCCACAGATCATGACGTGGCACGGAATGCCGCCATAGCGGCGGCGTCCCAATTAGCGAGCCGCGCAAGGCGCGCTCGTATCTGTTCGACACACGCTTATTCTTTTAAAGCGACGCGAATACGGCATTAGTTAGAGTCTTCTCTCTAAACTTAGTATGCTCCCATCAAAAAAAGTTTGACCGCGCATTTTTTGTCCTGCTATTGTTGCCTCCCATGAAACGCGGGTGACAATCGCGCAAAAAGTTCAGAAGCCGCAGCGCGCTTCGATCAAATTGTCTCCAGTTGTTCTTGCCAGACGGAAATGAGCGAGTCGAATTTAATCTATTAGTAGTTCTACTTAGATGGCCGTTCGACTACTGTGAAGTGCCGCCATGGCGTCTCACCGCCGTACCCATACCATTGCACCAGAGTTGGGCCCAGTCGCGTAAATTTTGGACTACAAATCAAAGGCCCGGTCGATGGATATGGTTGTCTGAAGTGAACGTTGTTGCCGTATGCAAGCGCGCTGCAGTTACAGAAATGGACGGTTCACGCCGGAGGAGTAAAGGTGGGTACGAAAGTCGAAGGGCAATTCCCGGCAGCAACGGCCCGTATGGAGAGGCCAGGACGCCCGCGTGAGTTTGGGCGCAAGCAGCAAAACCCAGTACGCCGCTTCGGCGGTATCGCAGTTGTTCTGGTCCTGCACGTCGTGCTGATCTACGCACTCATCAATGGGCTTGCGACCAAGGTCGTACAGGTCATCCAGCATCCTATCGAAACGAAAATCATCGAGCCGGTAAAGCCTCCGCCGCCGCCGCCGTTGCCCACCGTGCAATTGCCGCCGCCGAAGTTCGCACCGCCGCCGCCGCCGTTCGTGCCGCCGCCGGAAGTGCAGGTTCAAACGCCGCCGCAGCCGACCATCACGCATCAGGCCACACCGGTCGTATCGGCACCTGCAGTGGCACCCGCACCGCCGGCACCGCCTGCGCCGAGCAAGCCTGTAAGCGCTGAAGTAGGCGTTGTGTGTCCGAACTCGGATCAGATCCGTTCGTCGATTCGCTACCCGAAAGAAGCCCAGGAGAACAACGTGACGGGTGATGTACTGATTGAATTCGTAGTCGATCCGCAGGGCCATATTACGAATGAACGCGTTGCCAAGTCGGCGGACGATTCTTCACTCGATCGCGCTGCGTTCAACGCGGTCAAGCAGTTCACGTGCGTT
Organism: Paraburkholderia sediminicola; assembly: GCF_046026855.1. Classification (GTDB taxonomy): domain Bacteria; phylum Pseudomonadota; class Gammaproteobacteria; order Burkholderiales; family Burkholderiaceae; genus Paraburkholderia; species Paraburkholderia sediminicola_A. The sequence continues at coordinate 46,023 of NZ_JAQQET010000018.1, forward strand.
TCCCAAGGCCAGGCTGTCCGTGTGCAAGTTCCGTTCTCGTTCAACTTGAACTGAATTCACAGGCTGTTCGGTACCGGTAGCGATTTATCAGTCTTAGTTTAGAAGTTGTACTAATGAACTTGGAGCAGGCATGAAGAAGCGTACTCTCGCCGCATTGGCGGCAACCATGTTGTTCGCCGTAACCACGGTGGATACCTTTGTGGCACCGAATATGGCTCACGCGCAAGCTAGCGACGCCACCGCGTCGGCAGTTGCGCCGGCCACCGCCGCACCGCAAACGGCCGCCCCGGCGGCTGACGAAGCGGTACCGCCGCCGGCGCCGGCCACGTCAGAAACCGTCAATAACCCGTACGGTCTCGGCGCGCTCTGGAAGAACGGCGACTTCGTTGCACGCTTCGTGCTGATTCTGCTGGTGCTCATGTCGATGGGTAGCTGGTACATCATGATCACCAAGTTCTTCGAGCAGTTCCGTGCGAACCGTCGTGCAAAGAGCGCCGACGAACAACTGTGGACCGCACCCTCGCTGGTCGAAGGCGCGAAGCTGCTCGACGAAGCCTCGCCGTTCCGCTTCATCGCTGAAACGGCGATCGAGGCAGGCGAACATCATGACGAAGCACTGCTCGAAGCCGTCGACCGCAATACGTGGATCGATACCTCAGTTGAGCGTGCCATCACCAACGTGTCGAATCGTCTGCAGGACGGTCTGGCGTTCCTCGGTACCGTCGGCTCGACAGCGCCGTTCGTCGGTCTGTTCGGTACGGTGTGGGGCATTTATCACGCGCTGACGGCAATCGGTATCGCTGGCCAGGCTTCGATCGACAAGGTCGCGGGCCCGGTGGGCGAGGCGCTGATCATGACCGCGATCGGCCTTGCCGTGGCCGTGCCGGCGGTGCTCGGCTACAACTTCCTGGTTCGCCGCAACAAGTCGGTGATGGAGCGTGTTCGTACATTCGGCGCACAACTGCACACTGTCCTGCTCGCGGGCAGCCGGCGCTCGGCACGCGCTTCGGCTCGTGAAGCATCGCTGGCCCAATAAACGGAGTCTGTCATGGCTATGAGCGTTGGGCAGGATGATAGCGACGAGGTCATCTCCAGTATCAACACCACGCCGCTCGTCGATGTGATGCTGGTCCTGCTGATCATCTTTCTGATCACGATTCCGGTCGTGACGCATACGGTGCCGGTGCAACTGCCGAAGGAGACGATCCAGCCACTGCAGACTACACCCAAAAGTATCGTCATTGCAGTCAACCGCGACGGCGATTTCTTCTGGAACGAGAAGCAGGTGGATGGGCCGACGCTGCTGGCACGCCTGAAAACCGTGTCGGTCATGACGCCGCAGCCGGAAGTGCACGTTCGCGGTGACCAGAGCGCGCGTTATGAATTCATCGGCCGGGTCATTACCGAGTGCGAGCGCGCCGGTATCGCCAAGGTCTCGTTTATTACTGAGCCGCCCGCGCGCGGCGGCTAGGACACGATCATGGGAATGAACGTATCGTCGGGCGGTGGCAATTCCGAACCGGATGTGATGGTCGATATCAATACCACGCCGCTGATCGACGTGATGCTGGTGTTGCTGATCATGCTGATCATCACGATTCCGATCCAGACGCATGCCATCAAGATGAACTTGCCGGTGGGCAATCCGCCGCCGCCGATCACGCAACCGGAAGTGGTGCAGATCGATATCGATTTCGACGGCACCACGACCTGGAATGGTCAGCCGGTGCCGGACCGCGCGGCGCTCGAGTCCAGGCTTGCACAGGTGGCGGCCGAACCGGTTCAGGCGGAAATCCATCTGCGCCCGAACAAGCTGGTGCCGTACAAGGATGTCGCAGCGGTAATGGCGTCCGCGCAACGACTGGGCGCGACGAAAATCGGCCTGATCGGCAACGAGCAGTACATGCAATAGGGAAGTGGAATGCTAACGATCCATCTACGATTCAAGCGCGCTGTCGTTGCGGCTGCTATCGGAGGGCTGTCCGCACTCGCCATGCTGCCGGTCGCGTCTCATGCCGCGGATACCTTGCGACCGGATGTGGCGAAGCCGCTGAACGCCGCGCAGGATCTGTATCGCGCGCACAAGTACAAAGATGCGTTGACGAAGATTGATCAGGCCGACGCGGTTCCCGGCAAAACGGCTTATGAAAGCTACATGGTTCAGGAGATGCGCGGCGCCGCGGCTGCGGCGGCCGGCGAATCCGGAGTGGCCGCCCAGGCCTACGAAACTTTGTTTAGCTCAGGACACCTGACTGGTTCTGACGAGCAACGCACGACTGCGGCACTCGCGGGCATCTACTTCCAGCAGAAAAACTACGCACAGGCCGCGAAGGTCGCGCAGCGCTATCTGAAGTCGGGCGGCAGCGATCCCGATATGCGCACATTGCTTGTGCAGTCTTACTACCTGTCAAACGATTGCGGCAGCGTGGTGAGCCTGCTCAAGCCTGGCGTCGATGCAGAAGTGCGTGCCGGTCACGCACCCGACGAGTCACAACTGCAATTGCTCGGCACGTGCGCGCAACGTGTGAAAGATGACGCGACGTATCGCAGCACGCTCGAAAAGCTGGTTGCCTATCATCCGAAGCAGTCTTACTGGGACGATCTGTTCAACGCGATTCGCAGCAAGCCCGGCTATTCTTCGGCGCTCGATATTGATACCTACCGCCTGCGCCGCGCGACTGGCTCGCTCACCACCGCAGACGACTACATGGAGATGACGCAGCTCGCGATCGTGGCAGGCACCACGGCCGAAGGCAAACAGGTCATCGACCAGGGCTTTTCGTCGGGCGTTCTGGGCCACGATGCACAAGCGGATCGCGAAAAGCGGTTGCAGGCGCTCGCCGCGAAACGGGCGCAAGCGCCGGCCGATCCCGCGAACCCCGTCGCGCCGGTCGACATCGGCTTCAACCAGGTCTTCGCGGGGCAGGCCAAACAGGGTCTGACGGCCATGGACGCTGCAATCGCGAAGGGCGGAATCGATCACCCGGACCAGGCGCAACTGCATCTCGGCGAGGCGTACTACATTGCGGGCGATAAAGCGCGTGCAGTGCAAACCTTCCGCGCGGTGAAGGGTACCGACGGTTCGGCCGACCTCGCCCGTTTGTGGGTGCTGGTGGCGTCGAAGTAACGGCCTCCTGTTCCCGATATGTTCCATTTTGTGAAGTGTCGCGGAGGTATCCATACATCGAGCCGGGCGGTACGTTCTCGAGGTGCGGAATGCGGGCCCTCGCAAATAGAAGAGCGTGGTTGCTCGCGCAACCATCGCCCGGTTTGCAGTAAGTACGAAAGTGTCCCGACGATCACAGTGATTGAGCCACTCATCGCGGCAACTAACCAGACATATGGCGCATGTCTTAGGGAGGGTGTTGCACCCAATGAAACATAGTTTGGTTTCATCAAACTAATTTTGACTACGGGATTCTGTCTTGCTATGGTTTTGCCACTCGATAACAAGGCACAGGTCGCAGTTTCTATAGGAAGCAAAATCCGCGCGCTTCGCCAACGACTCAAGCGCACGCTGGATGAAGTGGCAACCACGGCAGGCATTTCCAAGCCTTTTTTGTCGCAGGTGGAACGAGGCCGTGCAACGCCTTCGATTACATCGCTAGTTGGCATTGCTCGAGCTTTAGGTGTGACGGTGCAGTACTTCGTCGATACGCCAACCGAAGACAGGTCGGTGCGTAGAGGGAGTGAACTGAAGTACTTCGGGTTCGACGGAACCGCGAATCTTTTTGGGCGGCTGACGAATCTCTCAGTCGGCAGCAAGCTGGAAGTCATTCTCGTCAGAATGCCGGTGGGACAAAACCCATCGGAAGTCACGACGCATGCTGGGGAAGAGTTTTTGTATGTGATGAGCGGCCAGATATCGCTCACGTTGGAAGGTACAACGTTCGTATTGCAAGCGGGTGACACCGCGCATTACGAGTCCACCGTGCCGCACGCCTGGTGCAATACCGCCCGCGAAGAAGCGTTGGTTGTGTGGGTGGGCACGCCAAGATTGTTCTAGATGCCTTTGTTCCATGTTTTCGTGGAAAGCATTCGCTCATGATTTTTAAGCATTACTTAAGGCTTGATTCGGGATTGATCAGGTGGAGAGGCACGACCTGATCCTTCGTTCGAAGTAGTAGAGATGAAAACAATTAGAAAGCGCTGCGCATTTCGTTTGTAATAAATAAGTAGTCCGATATTAATGTTTATGAAGTGTCCCGTCTTCCTGCCTGTATCAGGTGATTCCGGTGCGCTGTTGACCGGTTCTCCGGGCATCAGGAGGAGGGGGCAGCTTTAACGGAGCGCGGCGCAAGATCGCCGTATATCGAGTGGAGAGGTTCACAAGACCTCTCTTCACACACAGCTGTGGCCTTATTGACGAGCGGGAAGGGGAAAATGAAACAAAGGGCATTGGCGCTGGCCATCAAAAGAATAGTCTGGGCTGAACTGGCATTGTCGGCCGTAATCGCCGTACCGGCGTTTGCACAAAGCCAGCCGGCCACCACCGGGACCGCGGCAGGCGCGACGACGGAAAGCACGCCGGCAGCGGCTGCGACTCCGGCATCGGGCACCGCTGCAACACCGTCCGCGGACAACAACACCGCGACGCCGACTGGCAAAGGCGTCCAGCAACTGAAGAAATTCGAAGTGACCGGGTCGCTGATCCGCAGCTCGGACAAGGTCGGTTTTAACCAGGTTCAGACGGTTACGCAGAAAGACATTCAGAATAGCGGTGCAACGACCGTCTCCGATTTTCTGCGCGACACCTCGGCCAACTCGGCGAATAGCTGGAGCGAAGGCCAGTCTGGCAACTTTGCGGCAGGCGCTGCGGGTATCGCCCTGCGCGGCCTCAGCGAAAAATACACGCTGGTGCTGGTGGATGGACAGCGCGTTGCGCCGTTCGCGTTCTTCTCGAACAGCGTCGACTCCTTCTTCGACCTGAACACGCTGCCGTTGAACTCCATCGACCGCATCGAAATCGTGAAGACTGGCGCCGTGTCGCAATACGGCTCGGACGCCATCGCGGGCGTAGTCAACATCATCACGAAGCACGACTTCCAGGGCCTGCAACTCGACGGCAGCTACGGCAGCGCCATCAACGGCGGCGGCGGTGCCGGCACGACCAAATTCGGCGTGCTCGGCGGCTTTGGCGATCTCAACTCCGATCGCTTCAACGTGACGGCCGCCGCGAGCTACTACAAGTCGAACGGCTTCACGCTCGCAGACCGCGACTCGACGCGTAATCAGGACTTCACCAATCAGGCGGGCGGCCTTTCGTTGCTCGCGCCGTCGTACTGGAATATGCCCGACGGCAGCGTGCAGGCGCTTAGCGGTTGTCCGTCCGGCGGTTCGGTGCGCCCTGCAGCCAGCAACTCGCTGACTGCCGGCTTGCCGGGCACGGTGTGCGGCTTCAATACCGCAGAAGGCACGTCGATCGCGCCGATGACCGAGCGTCTCAACGCGAAGATTCACGCAGACTTCAAGATCAACGATACGACGACGGCGTTCGGCGACTTCCTGATCAGCAGCAACTCGACCACCACCAATGATGGTCTGTGGGGCAACGTGGTCGGTAATCCGCAGAACCCGACACTCGTGCTGAATCCGCAGACGAAGCTGCTTACCCCGTTTAGCACGGTGGTGCCGGCGAGTAATCCGTACAACCCGTTCGGGGTTGCCACGCCGCTCACCTATGCTTTCCCGAACTCGATCTCGGAAAAGACCACTGCCACGTACTGGCGCGCATCCACGGGCGTCAAGGGTTCGTTCAATCTGCCGAACGGTGAATGGGATTGGGCGACGTCGGTCAGCCACTCGCAAAGCACGGTCGCGAACACCTACACGAACCAGATTAATTCCGATGTACTGAACAACATTTATCAGAACGGGACACTGAATTTCGCGAATCCGTCGGCTACGCCCAATGCGTTCAACGGGCTGTACATGGATGCGGACAATCTGGGTATCTCGAAGCTCGATACTGTTGACGCGACGTTGTCGACGCCGGAACTGTTCCACTTGCCGACGGGCGACGTGGGCCTCGGGTTCGGTGCGCAGTTCACGCACCAGAGCGAAGTGCTCAACCCGGGTGGGGCATTCGAAGACGGCCTGGTCATCAATCCGAATCTCCAGACGGTGAACGGCCAGCGCAACGTGGCGGCCGTGTATTACCAGGTGGACATTCCGATTTTGCGTAACCTGACCTTCAGCCAGTCGGGTCGTTACGACCACTACAGTGATGTGGGCGGTGCGTTCTCGCCGCGCTTCGCGCTGCGCTATCAGCCGGTTCAGGCGCTCACGATGTACACCTCTTACGACCGGGGTTTCCGCGCGCCGACGTTCGTCGAGGACAGCAAGTCGCAGACGCTGGGGATCCAGGTGGACCCAAAAACCGGCCTGAACTACACCTCGATCACAGAGGGTAACCAGAACCTGGCGCCGGAGCACACGCGTAACTTCAACATCGGCTTCCAGTTGTCACCGACCCGCACAACCGATGTCGGCTTTGACTGGTACAAGATTCGCGTCGATAACGTGATCGGCCAGGGCACGCCTTCGCAGATCGCCACTGACCCGACCACGGGCGACGTGCTGTACAAGGTCATTCCGTATCAGAACCTCGGCTACCTCGACACAAACGGCTTCGAAGGCACGTTCCGCCAGTCGCTGCCGACGTCGACCGCTGGTACGTTCACCTTGTCGGGTGACTGGGCTTACGTGGACAGCTTCAAGCTCGGCTTCCTGGGCTCCTCGCCGATAAACGGTGCGGGTAACAACTACACCCTCACGCAACCGTTCGGCGGCAGCTTCCCGCGCTGGAGAGGCAACACCACTCTGGACTGGACGTACCACAAGTTCGACGCAGCGCTGACATGGCAGTTCACGGGTCCGTACGCGCAGAATCTGGCGGCCCAGCCGAACAAGGTGGGATCGTATAGCCAGTTCAACCTGATGATGACGTACACGGGCTTCAAGCACTGGACGATTTACGGCGGCATCGACAACATCTTCAACCGTACACCGCCGTACGATCCGATCTTTGCGAATGGCACGCTGGATCAGAATGGGTATGATCAGTCGATATACACGTACATCGGCCGTTTCGCGCAGATCGGCGCAACGTACAAGTTCTGATGTCCGGCAGTTGATCTGATGGAAGAGCCGCTCCGGTTCCGTTTGTGCAAGGAACCGGAGCGGTGTGCTTTAAGCAGCGACTCATGATATGGCGGCGCAGGCTGCCTGTCGTTGCAATGGGCCCGCGTGCGCCGGTAAAGCCAACAGGCTGCACTCGTGCCGCAGGACGAATCGCGCGCAGGTCACGAGCCGGTGCGCACTGTATGGGCTGATGACAAGAATGATGAATTCCGGACTGCTGCGCCTGCACGACGCGATTGGATGTTTGCTCGGCGCAGTGCGCCGCGCCGCGAGCATCCTGGTCGCTGTTGTCGCTGTGCCTGGCATATTGGCGGTATGCGGAGCGATCCCGATGACGGCGCAGGCGAATCCGTCGATTTCACAGTACGACCAGCCGAAATATCCCGCTGATTTCACGCATTTCGACTACGCGAATCCCGACGCGCCCACTAACGGTTCGCTCAGTTTCGAAAACTACAGCGAACTGCAAACGTACGATTCGCTGAATCCATTTCTGGTGCGTGGCGCACCCGCGCCCGACATCCTCAATCTGATGTTCGATACGCTGATGCAGCGTAGCTGGGACGAACTGGCCTCCGAATATCCGCTGATCGCCGACGATGTCGAGGTCGCACCGGATCTGACGTCAGCTACGTTCCATGTCAATCCCGCCGCACGCTTTTCGAACGGCGACCCGATCACCGCCGCCGACATCAAATATTCGTACGACACGCTGACGAGTCCGCAGGCATCACCGCTTTTCAACGCGCAATTCTCGGTTATCAAAAGCGCGACCGTAATCGATAAGAGCACGATCCGTTTCGATTTCAAGCATCCGGAGCGCGATGCGCCGCTGATCGCCGGTGACCTGCCGATCTTCTCGCCGAAGTGGGGCATCGAGGCCAATGGAAAACGCCTCCCGTTCGACCAGATTTCTTCCACTCCACCGATCAGCAGCGGTCCCTATCTGATCGAGGGACGCAAAAACGACAAGCAGATTTCGTATCGCCGCAACCCTGACTACTGGGCGGCGAATCTGCCATCGCGACGCGGCATGTTCCGTTTTGAGCGCGTCATCTTCAATCTGTACCGCGATCATTACACGCAACTCGAAGCCTTCAAGGCGGGCGACGCGGACGTCATTGTGGAATACGGCGCGACGCAGTGGGCGCGTAAATATGTCGGCAAGAACTTCGACAACGGGCTGTTGAAGAAGGGCGAGTTCGCCGACGGTCCCGCGCAGATGCAGGGCATGCTGATGAATATGCGCAAGCCGATGTTCCAGGATGCGCGCGTGCGTCATGCCCTGACGATGGCACTCGACTACGACTGGATGAACCGGATGATGTTCTATGGTCAATACCGGCGTACCAGCAGCTATTTCGAAGCCAGTCCATTCGGCGCGACCGGCATGCCGGGCCAGAAAGAACTGGCGCTGCTCGAACCGCTGCGCGGCGGCGTGCCGCCTGAAGTGTTCGGTCCGATGCTCAAGCAACCCGACACGATCCCGCCGAATTCCTTGCGCGGCAATTTGCGCGTCGCCCGCGATCTGCTGGCGCAAGCCGGATGGCACTATCGCGACGGTGCGTTGCGCGACGCCAACGGGACACCGATGACGATCGAGATCATGGACGACCAGCCCGGCATGGATCGTCTGATCCTGCCATATATGCAGGCGCTCGGCATGCTCGGCATTCAGGCTCATATGCGCGAAATCGACAGTGCCTTGTACGAGAAGCGGCTGGACAATTTCGAGTACGACATGACCACCTTCATCTATCCGCCGGTCACGATTCCGGGCGCCGAACTGACGCGCCGCTTCGGGAGTGCGGCCGCGTCCGAAGTCGGCTCCGAAAACTATATGGGCATCCGTTCGAAGGCGATCGATTCGCTGATTCACTCCGCGCTTTCCGCCACCAATCTCGACGATCTGGAGGCCGCGACCCGTGCGCTGGATCGTGTATTGATCTACTCGTTCTACCTGGTGCCGGAGTACTACGCGCCGGGTGCGCGCATCGGCTACAAGACCACGCTCGGCTTTCCGAAAACTGTGCCGAATTCCTATCTGTACGAAGACTGGGTCATTGACTACTGGTATGCGAAAGCGCCGGGCGCACAAGCTACGCAGCTAACGCCAGTGGCTCAATCCGCATCTGCCACAACGGCTGCAGCCCATTAAGGAACAGCATGCTTGCCTACATTCTCAGACGGTTGCTGTTGATGGTGCCAACGCTGCTCGGCGTGGTCACGCTGACTTTTGTCGTCACGCAGTTCGTGCCGGGTGGGCCGGTTGAACAGGTGATGACGCAACTCCGCCACGGCGTTGGCCGTGGCGGAGAGGCGGGGTCGGGTGGCGGCGGCTATCACGGCAGCCAGGGTGTCGATCCGCAACAACTCGAGCAGATCAAGAAGCAGTTCGGCTTCGACAAGCCACCGCTCGAGCGCTACGTTCTGATGCTCAAGCGCTATGCGACCTTCGATCTCGGTCAGTCCTACTATCAGCATGACAGCGTGTGGGACGTCATCAAATCAAAGCTGCCGGTGTCGATCACGCTCGGCTTGTGGACGGTGATGCTCACGTATCTGATATCGGTGCCGTTGGGCATTGCGAAAGCGGTGCGCAACGGTTCGCGCTTTGACACCGTGACCAGCGTACTGGTGCTCGCCGGTTACGCGATTCCCGGTTTCGTGCTGGGCGTGCTGCTGCTGATGCTGTTCGGCGGCGGCACGTTCTGGCAGGTGTTTCCGATGCGCGGCCTGACCTCGGATAATTTCAGCGACCTCAGCGCCTTCGGCAAGATGCTCGATTACCTGTGGCACATCGTGCTGCCGGTCACCGCTTCGGTGGTAGGCAACTTCGCGATCGTCACCATCCTGACCAAGAATACCTTTCTCGAAGAGATCGGACGTCAATACGTATTGACCGCGCGCGCCAAGGGCGCGCCGGAGCGCGATGTGCTGTGGAAACACGTGCTGCGCAATGCCGCGATTCCGTTGCTGACCGGTTTGCCGGCGGCCTTCGTCGGCGCGTTTCTGAACGGCAACCTGCTGATTGAAACCCTGTTCTCACTCGACGGCATGGGCCAACTTTCGTATGACTCGGTGATTCGCCGTGATTATCCGGTCGTGCTCGGTTCCCTGTTTCTGTTCACGCTGATCGCCCTCGTAACCAAACTCATTGCTGACGTCTGCTATGTCCTCGTCGACCCCCGCATCCAATTCAACCGCCTGGACCGCTGACGCGTCCGGTGCGGCGCACGCGGCGTCGCCATCTCCGTGGCGACGCACATGGCTGCGCTTCAAACGGCAGCGGCTCGGTTACTGGAGCCTCGTGATCTTCGTATCGTTGTTCGTCATCAGCCTGCTCGGCGAGGTGCTGTCCAACGATCGTCCCTTGATTGTCCGTTATGAGGGGCACTATTATTTTCCGATCATAAAGGACTATTCGGAGAAAATTTTCGGCGGCGATTTTCCGGCACGCGCGAACTATCTCGATCCGTATATCCGCTCGCGGCTCGAATCGAACGGCAACTTTGCGATCTATCCGCCGAATCATTTCCACTACGATACGATCGACTACTTCGCCGCGCATCCTTACCCGGCGCCGCCCACCAGGAGCAACTGGCTCGGCACGGACCAGTACGGCCGCGATGTGCTCGCGCGGCTGCTGTACGGTTTCCGGCTCTCGGTGCTGATGGCGCTGGCGCTCACGGTATCCGGCGTCCTGATCGGCGTATTGACCGGCGCGGTGCAGGGTTTTTATGGCGGGCGCACCGATCTGATCGGCCAGCGTCTGATCGAGATCTGGAGTTCGATGCCTGACCTGTACCTGCTGATCATCTTCGCGTCGATCTTCGAGCCGACACTGTGGTTGCTCTTTATTCTTCTATCGATGTTCGGCTGGCTCGTGCTCTCCGACTATGTCCGCGCTGAATTCCTGCGTAACCGCTCGCTGGATTACGTGAGGGCGGCGCGCACCATGGGCCTCTCGAACTGGCAGATTATGTGGCGCCACGTGCTGCCGAATAGCCTGACACCCGTGATCACCTTTCTTCCGTTCCGTATGAGTGCCGCGATTCTGTCGCTGACCAGTCTCGACTTTCTTGGGTTGGGCGTGCCGCCGCCGACGCCGAGCCTCGGCGAGCTGCTTCAGGAAGGCAAGAACAACCTCGACGCCTGGTGGATTTCGATCTCGGCGTTCGCTGCCCTGGTGATCACGCTGCTGCTGTTGACCTTCATGGGCGACGCGTTGCGCAATGCGCTCGATACACGCTCGCGCGGCTCGGCATTCGGTGGAGGTCCGCGATGAGCGACCCGAAGCCGAGCCGGCCGCTGCTCGAGATCGATCGCTTCTCCGTGCGTTTCGGCGACAAGATCGCGGTGCACGAACTGAGCCTCTCGATCGCGCGAGGCGAACGTGTCGCACTCGTCGGTGAATCGGGCTCCGGCAAAAGCGTCACCGCGTTGTCGATTCTTCGCCTTGTCGAGCATGCCGACCTGAGCGGCCGCATGCTGCTCGACGGCGAAGATCTGCTGCAGAAAACCGAGCAGCAGATGCGCGGCCTGCGCGGCGCCGACGTGGCGATGGTGTTTCAGGAGCCGATGACGGCGCTCAATCCGCTCTTCACGATCGGCAAGCAGATTGCCGAAAGTTTGCGTTTGCACGAAGGCTTACGGCCGAACGCGGCGCGCCAGCGCGGCATTGAGGCACTCAGGCGCACGGGCATTCCCGAGCCCGAACGCCGCATCGACAGCTTTCCGCATCAACTGTCGGGCGGCCAGCGGCAGCGCGCGATGATCGCGATGGCGCTCGCGTGCCGGCCACGTCTGCTGCTTGCCGACGAGCCGACCACCGCGCTCGACGTTACCGTGCGCCAGCAGATCGTCGATCTGTTGATCACGCTACAGGAGCAGGAAGCGGCCGAACGTGGCATGGCTGTACTGCTGATCACGCATGACCTGAATCTGGTGAAGCGTTTTGCACAGCGCGTCGCGGTGATGGAGAAGGGTGTGCTGGTCGAAACCAATACGACCGAAGCGCTATTCTCCAACCCACAGCATCCCTACACCCAGCGCCTGCTGGACAGCGAGCCGCAACGTGCCGTAGAGCCGGTCGAGCCGGGTGCACGGCGGTTGCTCGAGGTGCAGGGGCTCGCCGTCGACTACAGCACGTCCGCGAAAGGCTGGCGTTCCATGTTCGGGCGCTCCACTTTCCGCGCGGTGCACGACGTCGACCTGAGCGTGCGGCGCGGCGAAACGCTCGGCATCGTCGGCGAATCGGGGTCGGGTAAATCGACGCTGGCGGCGACCGTGCTAGGCCTGCAGCGACCAGCGGCCGGCCATATTCATATCGACGGCTTGCCGCTTTCCACGCTGAAAACCCAGCGTTCCCGCCGGGCGCTGTATTCGCGCATGCAAGTCGTGTTTCAGGATCCGTTTGGCTCATTGTCGCCCCGTATGACGGTGGAGCAGATCATCGGCGAAGGCCTGACGATGCATCAGCCTGACATGGATGCCAAAGCGCGGCGCGCACGCGTGGGTGGCCTGCTGGAAGAAGTGGGCATGTCTGCGGACTCCATGCTGCGCTATCCGCACGAGTTTTCCGGCGGCCAGCGCCAACGTATTGCGATTGCGCGAGCGCTCGCGGTCGAGCCGGAATTGCTGGTGCTCGACGAGCCGACCAGTGCGCTCGACGTATCCATTCAGAAGCAGGTGCTGAATCTGCTGACGAATCTGCAGAAAAAGTACAAACTAAGCTATTTGTTCATTACGCACGATCTGGCGGTGATGCGAGCCATGGCGCATCGCGTGATCGTGATGAAGTCAGGACGCATCGTTGAAGCCGGCGACACACTCGATGTGTTGCGCGCGCCGTCGCATCCTTATACTCAGTCGTTGCTCGCGTCGTCACTGATTGTGTCGCCGGTGGGTGCAACAGGGACTCATACGGGAACCACGAATGATTGACGAACGTTGGGCGCAAGCCGCCCGATCGCTTATGAGCCGCGCGGCATTCTGGTCGCTGCGCATTGTCGACGAACAGATCGACGATCACGAGATCCGCAACGACATCGCACAACCAATGCGCACGGTGCGCGATCGTGGCGCGATGCTGATCGCGTGGGTGGGCGCGGGAGCAGGCTATGCGGCCACCGCGAATCTGAGTGCCGCCGGCCTGCAGGAAGCGCTGGATCTCGCTACGGCCCGCGCGGAAGCGAGCGCGGCCTTCTCGTTGATCGATCATCGCGAGGTGGCGCGTCCCGCCGTGAGCGGCCACTATGTGTCGCCGAACGCGCAGCAGGCATTGCCGGGCCGCGCCGAATGGTTAGACCGCCTGGGCGTGGAGTGCGCGAGCGCGAATCTCGATGCACGCATCGTCGAACGCGTCGCCGCCGTGCAGATTACGCATACCGACCAGCTCTACATGACCGGCGACGGTGTGCGGATCGATCAGCGATTCCAGTTCGTGATGCCGCAATTGAGCGTGGCCGCGCACGCGGACGGCGATACGCAAGTGCGTACCCTTGGCGGTAATTACGGCACCTTGGGGCAGGGCGGCATGGAGGTGTTGACGCGCTTCGGCTTCGACGGCTCAGGCGTACGTGTCGCCAATGAAGCGCTGCAATTGCTGGCCGCGCCGAATTGTCCTTCGGGCAAGCGCGATTTGCTGCTGATGCCCGATCAGATGATGCTGCAGATTCACGAATCGATCGGCCATCCGCTCGAACTCGATCGTATTCTCGGCGACGAGCGCAATTTCGCCGGCTGGAGCTTCGTCAAGAAGGAAATGTTCGGCTCGTACCGCTATGGGTCGGAACTGCTGAACGTGACCTTCGACCCCGAATTGCGCGAGGAGGCCGCCGCCTACGCGTTCGACGACGACGGCACCGAAGCGCACAAGCAATACCTGATACGCGACGGGGTGCTCGAACGTCCGCTCGGCGGTGCGCTTTCGCAGCAACGCGCGCATATGGCGGGTGTGGCGAATTCGCGCGCATCGAACTGGAACCGGCCACCGATCGACCGGATGGCGAATCTGAATATTGAGCCCGGTGAAAGTTCACTGGCGCAGATGATCGGCAACATCGAACACGGCATTCTGATGCGCACCAATACGTCGTGGTCGATCGATGACCATCGCAACAAATTCCAGTTTGGCTGCGAGTTCGGCCAACTGATCGAAAACGGCAAGCTCACCGAGGTCGTCAAACAGCCGAATTACCGCGGCATTTCGGCGAATTTCTGGCGCAGCCTGAGCGCGGTCGGGAGCGCGGAGACGCGCGAGGTGTACGGCACGTCCATGTGCGGCAAGGGCGAACCGGCGCAGATCATTCGCGTCGGCCATGCTTCGCCGGCTTGCGTGTTCAGCAATATCGACGTGTTCGGAGGCGCATGATGAGCCAATTCATGTCCTCGCGTTCCGCGCGGTCGATTGACTGGCAGCAGCATTTCACATCGCTGGCCGACGCCATCGAACGCTTGCAGCAAGGCGCGGAAACCACGCTGAGTTCTTTTGCGGGCGAGCAGTCGGACTTTATCCGTTTCAACTCGGGCAAGGTGCGGCAGATCGGCAGCGTGTCGCAAGGCAAGCTGACGTTGCGTTTGATCGACGGTGCACGCCAGGCCTATTCGACGCTGACCGTTTGCGGCGACCTGCAACAGGATCTCGACGATGTGAGCGCGACGCTCGCCACCTTGCGTGAAAGCCTGCGCGGTGCGGCAGACGATCCGCATCTGTTGTTCGACACGTCGCAATGGCAGCGCGCCACGCAACGCTCGGGCAAGTTGCCGGAGCCGGGCGGCTTGTTGCGCACCGTTGCCGAATGTACGCAAGGGCTGGATTTCGTCGGCTTTTACGCGGGCGGTACGATCGTGCGCGGTTTCGCGTCCACGAGTGGCAGCCGCGGCTGGTACGAAGTCGATAACTTTAATTTCAGCTGGTCGCTATACGACCCGAGCGGCCGCGCGATCAAAACAACGTATGCCGGCGACGACTGGAGCGATGCCGTGTTCGTGCGCAAGGTCGGGCAGGCGGCAACGCGCGTCTCCGTGCTTGCGCGCACACCGCGCACGTTGGCGCCGGGGCGTTATCGTTCATATCTGGCGCCTGAAGCACTCGCCGAATTGCTCGGTGTGACGGCATGGAACGGTTTTTCGGCACGCGCGCAGGCGAGTTCGCGCAGCGAGTTGTACAAGCTGCATGTGGGAGAAATCGTAGTCGACCCGCGCGTCACGATCAGCGAAGATCTGAATCTCGGCATTACCCCCGGTTTTAACGACGACGGCTACCTGCGTGAAAGCGTCCCGTTGATCCAGGCCGGCCGCAGTGCTGAACGTCTGACCAATGCACGCAGCGCGCGCGAGTACGGGTTGACGCCCAACGGCGCGCTGGCGAACGAGTCGCCGGCGGCGCTCTCGATGCAAGCGGGCGAACTGCTGGAAGAGGACGTGCTGGCGAAGCTCGATACCGGTCTCTACATCGGCAATCTCTGGTACGTGAATTTCTCCGACCGGATGAATTGCCGCCTGACCGGCATGACGCGCTTCGCGACCTTCTGGGTCGAGAACGGGCAGATCGTCGCGCCGCTCGAAGCCATGCGTTTCGACGACAGTTTGTACCGTCTGCTCGGCAGCGAACTCGAGCAACTCGGCTCGCAAGCGGAATTGCTATTGAGCGACTCGACATGGGGCGAGCGCGCCACGGGCGGCATGCAATTGCCCGGCATCCTGGCGAGATCATTCGAATTGACGTTATGAGCCTATGGATCAAAACAAAGAAACAGAATCTGTACCTGAGCGCTTGCCGGAGGGCCTGACGCTGCGCGCGTTGCGCCTGGCCGACGCGGAACAATTCCACGCAATGCAGCAACTGCCGGTCGTGGTGAACGGCAATCCGCACGTGCCGTTTGAGTCGGTCGCCATCACGCGGGAGTACATCGAGAAGCTGGTCCCCGGCGAGATCGTGATTGCGGCAACTGTCGGCGACACGCTGGTTGGCGAAGCGGAACTGACACCTTATAAGGGGCGCCGCGCGCATGCCGGGTCGATTGGCATTTGCGTGCACGACGCATGGCACAGGCGTGGCATCGGCAATGTGCTGATGACCGAATTACTCGATCTCGCTGACAACTGGCTCGGTCTGCGCCGGGTTGAGTTGCATGTGTTTGCTGACAACCATGCGGCGCTCGCGTTGTACCGCAAGTTCGGCTTCGAGATCGAAGTGCACCAGCGCGGCGCGGTGTTGCGCCGTGGCGTGTTGATCGACTGCTATTTCATGGCGCGGCTGCGTGAACCCGCACCGTTGATGTCGGCGCCTTCAGTACCCAACCTCGCAGCGGAATAAAGCCATGAAAGAAGAAACGTTGCAGAGCGACGCGGCGCTCGAGAACCGCATCACGGTGCGAGCGCTCGAATCGTCCGACATGGAGGCGCTTGCCGAGATCATGAGCCTGCCGGCCGTGCGGCGTGGCACGCTCTCGGTTGGCTATCGCAACATTGAACAACTCCGCGCGTGGCACGAGAAGCAACTGAAGGGCGGTGTGAGTGTGTGCGCGTGTCTCGACGGTCGCATGGTGGGGCACGCCGGGTTGGAGATTTACCGTTCGAGCCGCGCGCATGGCGCGCATTTAGGATTGGCCGTCCATGACGGGTATCATGGGCGCGGTGTTGGCTCGGCTCTCCTGCAGGCGTTGACCGACTGCGCGGATGCGTCTCTCGGTTTGCGTCGCATCGAACTCACGGTGTTCACCGACAACGCGCCGGCGATCGCGCTGTACCGCAAGTTCGGCTTTGTCGAAGAAGGCCGTTCACGCGGTTTTGCAATGCGTGAGGGCATTCTGGCCGACGTGCTGCATATGGCCCGTCTCGTCGAGGCGCCGCGCCTCCAGGCAATCTGAACGGAATTTTGCGTGCCATTCTTCTTTATAGACCGCCCGGTCTTCGCGTGGATCGTCGCGCTCGCCATTGTCGTGGCGGGTGCGCTCGCCATTCCGCAACTGCCGGTGGCGCAGTATCCGCGTCTTGCGCCGCCGCGTATCGTGATCAGCGCGACCTATCCGGGGGCGGCCACTGAGGTAGTCGACGCCAACGTCGGCAGCATCATCGAGGAGAGTCTCGATGGCGCCGACAATATGCTGTACTACGAAACGACCAGCGACAACCTTGGCAATCTCGAGATCGACGCGACCTTTGCGCCAGGTACCAATCCTGACCTGGCACTGGTGGATATCCAGAACCGGCTCAAGCAGGTCGAGCCGCGTTTGCCGCAACAGGTCGTGCAGCAGGGCATTAGCGTATTCAAGGCGGCCAACACGTTTCTGATGCTGGTCGCGCTGACATCCACGGATGGCTCGCGCGATTCCGTGCAATTGAGCGACTATCTGAGCCGCTACGTGCTGCGCGAACTGAAGCGCGCGCCTGGCGTGGGTGCGGCCGAGTTGTGGGACGCCGACGAAGCGCTGCGTATCTGGCTCGATCCAATGAAGCTGCGCGAGTACGGGCTCGGCGCAGCGGAGGTGAATGCCGCGATCGCTGCGCAGAACGCCACGGTGACGGCCGGTACGCTGGGCGACGCGCCTTTCGTTCCGGGTCAGCAGTTGACGGCCTCGGTCAGCGTGAAGGGGCAACTGATTTCACCCGCCGAATTCGGACAGATCGTGCTGAAGGCGCTGCCCGACGGTTCGGCGGTGCGCTTGCGCGATGTCGCGCGGGTCGAACTGGGCCGCGACAATTACTCGTACTACTCGCGCCTGAACGGCAAGGCTGCGGCGACCGTCGGGATTCAACTCGGACCGCGCGGTAATGCGCTCGAGACCTCCAACGCCATCCGCGCGCGGCTCGCCGAGTTGTCGAAAGGCTTGCCGCCGGGCGTCGCCGTCGAAATTCCGTTCGACAACGCGCATTTCGTAAAGATTGCGATTCGTGAAGTGCTCGTCACGCTGGCGGAAGCGGTGGTGCTGGTGTTCTTCGTGATGTGGCTGTTCCTGCGCGATCTGCGCTATACGCTGGTGCCGACTGTCGTGATTCCGGTCACGCTAATGGGCGCGTTTCTCGCGATGTACGCGTGCGGCCTGTCGATCAACGTGTTCACGATGTTCGGCCTTGTGCTTGCCATCGGCATTCTCGTCGACGATGCGATCGTGGTGGTGGAAAGCGTGCATCGCGTAATGGAAGAAGAGGGCCTGCCGCCGCGTGAGGCCACCCGTAAAGCGATGTCGCAAATCGGCGGCGCGATCGTTGGCGTGACCGCGGTGCTGACGGCCGTGTTCGTGCCGATGGCGTTCTTTCCGGGCGGCGTCGGCGGCATCTACCGTCAGTTCGCGGTGGCGATGATCGCGTCGATGTTGATTTCATCGTTCATGGCTTTGTCGTTGACGCCCGCGCTGTGCGCGAATTTGCTGAAAGCGCATAAGCACCCGGTTAGTCAACGCGACGCCCGCCGCGGCTTGCCCGGCTTTGCGGCGCGTGCGGCGAGCAGTTTCACGGCCGGTTTCGATCGTGCCGCGCGCGGCTATCGCGGGCTGACCGCGCGTACGTTGCACCGTATCGCACCGATGCTGGCGATCTATGCCGTGCTGGTTGGCGTGTGCGCGGCACTGTACTGGCAGTTGCCCGGCGGTTTTTTGCCAAGCGAAGACGAAGGTCAGTTGCAGGTGATGGTGCAATTGCCGGCCGGTGCGACGCAGGCACGTACGCTCGCGGTGGTCCAACGGGTGGAAAAAATCCTGCACACTGAGTTCGCGATTGCGCACGTCACCAGTGTGGTTGGCTGGAGTTTTACCGGCAGCGGTCAGAACGTGGCGATGGGCTTTGTCGAACTGAAAGACTGGGGTAAGCGCGACACCGATGCGATGGCGTTGCGCGACCGGCTCAACGAGAAGTTCGACAAGATTCTCGACGGTAATGTCGAGGCGCAATTGCCGCCTTCCGTGCCCGGACTCGGGCATTCGGACGGTTTCGTGTTCCGGCTCGAAGATCGCGGCGGCGTTGGGCTGGACGCGCTGAAGGCCGCGCGCGAGCAACTGTTCACGCAGGCCAAGGCAAGCCCGGTACTGGCTTCGGTGCATTCGGAAGATCTGCCGGATGCGCCGCGCGTCGAACTCATCATCGACCGCGCGAAAGCGTACGCGCTCGGCGTGTCGTTCGACCGCATCTCGGATGTGCTGGGCAGCACCTTCGGCTCGACGTATATCGACGATTTTCCAGCCGGCGGCCGGATGCGCCGCGTGATGATCTCCGCCGACGCCGCCACGCGCATGACCGAAGACGATCTGATGGCGCTCGCCGTGCCGAACTCGACGGGCGGCATGGTGCCGCTATCCGCGATCGCGTCACGGCATTGGTCCATCGGCCCGGTGATGCTGACCCGCTACAACGGTTATCCGTCGCTCGACGTGAGCGGCCACGCAGCCCCCGGCTACAGTTCGGGCGCGGCGATGGCGGAGATGGAACGGCTCGCTGCCTCATTGCCGATCGGTGTTTCGTATGACTGGGTCGACGCGGCGCGCGAAGAAACCGCGGCGGCTCAGCTCACACCGTTGCTGATCGCGTTGTCGCTGCTGGCCGTGTTCATGGCGTTGGCGGCCTTGTACGAAAGCTGGACGATCCCGCTTGCCGTGCTGATGGTCGTGCCGCTCGGCGTGATCGGCGCGGTCGCCGCGGTGCTGCTGCGCGGCATGCCCAACGACGTGTACTTCAAGGTCGGCATGATTACGGTGATCGGCCTCGCGGCGAAAAACGCAATTCTGATCGTGCAGTTCGCACGCGATCTGTATCGACAGGGCCTGCCCTTGACGCGTGCCGTGACCGACGCCGCGGCCGCGCGTTTCCGGCCGATCGTGATGACCTCGGCGGCGTTCCTGCTGGGCGTCGTACCCTTGGTGGTGTCGAGCGGAGCGGGCGCCGAGAGTCGTCGTTCGATCGGCACCGGTGTGTTCGGCGGAGTATTGGCGGCCACGCTGTTCGGTCTCGTGTTCGCGCCGGTTGCGTTTCACGCGGTTGCCTCGCTAACGTATAGCAGGCGCCGGCTCGCAGAGCTGCGCCGCAAGCGTGACGAACGACGCGGGCGCCGGGAGACGGCAGAGCGCGGCCGGCTGACGAATGGCCGATGACGTGACGGCGCTCACACCGCGCGTGGGCGCCGCCGCCGTCAGAGCCGGGCGCGGTGGTTAGCCGGCCGGCTGATTCGCGGCTTGCGTGGACGCCGCTCCAGCCGGCGTTTGCGTAGTGGTGGCGGACGCATGCGCGGCCGGCATGCAGTCCGCGCGATATTCGGCTTGCAGGTTCTGTTCCGCCTGTGACAGGTCGTCCGGGTAGGTGTTGGCGTCGTCGGGATCGTAACCCACCGCCTCGAGTTCACCGAGTTCCTGCATCAACTGCTTGTGTGTCACTTCGCTCTTGAGCTGCTTGAACGGATAGTCGTTGCATTGTTGCGGCGTGAGACCCGGCGAGGCCATCGCCGAAGCGCTGCCGATCAGCAGAAGGGTGGTGACGAGGGTTCTGGTTGCGAGCTTCATTTCATACCATCCACGATAGGGTTCGAGTCGGACCGCAAGGAAAGCAGCGGGATGGCAGTAGGCTAGTTGAGGCCGCCTACCGGAGCGGCGTCGGGAAAATGAAATTTGTTTTATCGTTGCTTCGCTCGTTTTCATTGAGCCCGCGGCGAACTTAAATTTTTCTTCATGAAGCGGATATTCATCCGCTATACGACTGCGCGTAGCCTGCAGGCAGGCACTGAGGCAAAGCGGCGACACCCGTCGAATCGCACGTCCGTACCCTGAACGCGCAAGCCGAATATGGCATTATGTCTTCCTACTGATAACCGGTCGCGCCCGCCGCTTGCGTCAGTAGAGCAGGTGGCAGCGCATGCAATGATCATGTCGCGAGTACTGACGATCGAAGATGATGAAATTACCGCGAATGAAATTGTCGGGGAGCTGAAAAGCCGCGGCTTCACCGTGGACTGGGTGGCGAACGGCCGTGACGGCATGGCGCGCGCGATCAGCGAAGATTACGACGTAATCACGCTCGACCGCATGCTGCCGGGCGTGGACGGCCTTACGATCCTCACCACCATGCGCAGCATCGGCATTCAAACACCGGTGCTGATGCTAAGCGCGCTGGGCGACGTGGATGAAAGAGTACGCGGCCTGCGTGCTGGCGGCGACGATTATCTGACCAAGCCGTTCGACCCCGAAGAAATGACCGCGCGCCTCGAAGTCCTGTTGCGCCGCAGTCAAACACCGGCTACACCGCTCGAAACCCATCTGCGGGTCGGCCCGCTCGAACTCGATCTGATTTCCCGCAAGGTTCAGCGTGACGGCGAAGAGATCGTTTTACTGCCCACTGAATATCGCGTGCTCGAATTCATGATGCGGCACGCAGGGCAAACCATCACGCGTACCATGCTGTTCGAAGCAGTGTGGGGTTACCACTTCGACCCAGGCACCAATCTGATCGATGTGCACATGGGCCGGTTGCGCAAGAAAATCGACCCCCCCGGCGTCACGCCGATGATTCAGACCGTGCGGGGCTCGGGTTATATCCTCGCATGAGCAGATCATCCTGATGGACACAACCTTCCCGGCTCAATCTGCGCTCGGGCGACGCTGGCATTCCACCACCTTTCGCCTGCTCTCGGTCTACGCGGTTATCTTTTCGCTTTCGGTGATGCTGTTGCTGGGCTACATCGGCTGGGCTGTGACCGGCGATATGGAGCGCGAGACCGATGTGGTGATGGACTGGCAACTGGTCTACTTCGATTCGGTGCCTGACGCCGGACTTGCCGACGCGATTCATCGGCGTATCGAACGCGAGCGCATGCACACCAATTACTATGGCCTGTTCGCTGCCGACGGCCAACTGCTGGCCGGCGACGTACTGGTGTATCCCTCGAAACTACCCACCAATCGCACCGGCAAGACGCTCGATCTCGCGCTTTCGATGGGGCGCAACGAACAGGCGCCGGTAGTCCGCGCCATGGCCGAGCGGCGCAAGGACGGCTCGACGCTCGTCATCGCGCGTGATCTGACGCACATCCTGCGGATTCGCGAGACCATCATCAACGCGCTGGTGGGCGGCGGAATCGTATGCCTGCTTGCGGGTGTGGCGGGTGGACTGGCCCTGAGCGTGCGGCAGATGCGCCGGCTGAAAGCGATCCGGCGAGTCACGCAGCGTATCGCACAGGGCGATCTCGCACAGCGCTTGCCGATCGGCGGACGCGACGAAGTGGATATGCTCGCGCATCTGGTGAACCATATGCTCGCGGAAGTCGAACGCCTCATGAACGAAGTGAAGGGTGCGTGCGACGGTATCGCGCACGATCTGCGCACCCCGCTCGCGCATGTGCGAACCTTGCTGGCGCATGCGGCGGAGCGCACCGATACGCTCGACGACGCCGCGCTGTCGCAGCTAGTGGAGCGTGCGCGTATCGAGACCGATGCATTGCTCGACCGCTTTCGCGCCATGTTGCGGATCTCCGAGATCGGCACATTGCAGCGCCGCGGCGGGTTCGGCGAAATGCAGCTGGAGACGCTGGTGCAGGAAGTCGGTGAACTCTACGAACCGCTCGCCGAGAGTCGCTCGATTCAGCTATTCGTGCATGTACAACCGGTCGATGCGATTCATGGCGACCGTGCGTTGCTGTTTGAAGCGTTGAGCAATCTGGTGGATAACGCGATCAAGTTCACGCCTGAGGGCGGGGAAGTGCGCATGGAACTTCGGCAGACTTCGGCGGGGCCTCAGGTGGATATTGTCGATAACGGGCCCGGTATTGCCGCGGATGAACGCGATGCTGTCCTGCAACGGTTTTATCGGGGCGAGAGTACGCGGCACCTGGCTGGATCGGGGCTCGGCTTGAGCATCGTTTCAGCGGTGATGAGGGTGCATGACTTCACGATGAAGATCGGTAATGCGCAGCCTGGCGCCAGGATTTCCATCGAATGCTGGTCGAGGACGCTTGCATGAGGTCGTATTCTTTTCTTGTCCAGGCAGGGGGGTGAATGCGTGTCCTGTTCGTGGGTCCTTCTCATCCGGAAGCCGCATGGCTGTTCAAGGCGCTGCAGGAGAGCGCCCATAGCCTGCAACGGGCCGATGATCTGCGGGACGGAGTCTTTCTTGCTTCGCAGGAACCGTTCGATGCGATTGTTTTGATGGTGCTTGAGGTTGGGTTTTATTCTTCCCTGCAGGGGTTTATTGGGGAGTTTGCTGTTGCCGGGAGTGGGGCGGCGATTGTTGCCGTGCTTGGTGCTGCTACTGCGCAGGATCGCACCAAGGTTTTGCGTGCTGGCGCGGATGCGTGTTTTTGCCAGCCTTATTCGTTTATTGAAATGCACGAGAGGATGGCCGCTTTGCAGCGGGTTGGGGGCGGGCGGGGGGCGTTGGGTGGTTCTGCGTCCGCTTCTGTCGCGGCTTCGGTTTTGCCTTCGATGGGTGGACCGGCTTTGGATGCTGCTACTCGGGAACTTGTTTGTGGTACTCGGCGGGTTGCCGTTACACGGCGGGAGTTTCTTTTGCTTGAATGCCTGATGAGACAGGTTAATGCGCCTGTGGCCAGAGATCAGCTGATCCGGTACGCGTGGCCGGAGAAGGAGGATGTCGATCCTTCTAGCGTTAATCTTGTTGTTTCGCGGTTGAGGCGGAAGCTGTTGGGGGATGTGCCTGAGGTTCGGATTGAGACTGTTAGTCGGTTTGGGTATCAGGTTTCGGTTTAGTCTTTTTTTTGCCTGTGCGGCGCTTGTTTGTTTGCTTGTGGTGTTGGTTTTTCCTTGGTCTGTGTGCCTATGGCTTTGGCCTTTCCTTGTTTTGTTAGTGGTCTATTAGCGTTGCCCCTGTGCGGGGCGGCACCTACTTCTCTTTGCCGGCTGCAAAGAGAAGTAGGCAAGAGAAAGCAGCTCAAACCGCTAATTCTTAAGCGGGTCCCCCGCGCAGTTACGCTAGTGGTGCATCTGGAATCTGTGTTCCCGCACATTCGGCGTCAGTGACAAGGCAGTCATACTTCCGGCGGCGCTGCGCGCGCCGACGCGCACTTCATAGAACCAACCACTACGTTTTCGTGCTCGCGCTCCGCTGAGGCGAAACCGGTGGTTTCCTGCAAACGAAGCCACTTTGGTTTCTTCAGCAACTTCGTCGCCGCCGAGGCGAAGCCGACGGCCCCACTGCGCGAAGCGAAGCCCCTGATTTCCCATGCATACCCATCCACGACGCACGCAGTGCGGAGTGGGAGCTGACGAGTCCTTTGCCACCAGCGCCGAAGGTGCGAGGGCACGGATTCCAGATGCACCACTACCGTGGCTGCGCGGCGGACCCGCTTAAGAATTAGCGGTGTGAGCCGCTTTCTCTTGCTTACTTCTCTTTGCGGCGGCAAAGAGAAGTAAGTGCCCGCCCCGCACAGGGGCGACGCTAATAGACCAATAAGAAAACAAGGAAAGGCCAACGCCATAAGAACACAGACAAACAAGCGCTGGGCAGGAAAACAAACCAAGAAAACCCCATCGCCGTAGGCACACACCCGACCAAAAACCCCCCTCTCATGCACCTTGGGTCAACGCCCCCTTCATGAAAACCCAACAAAAAAACTGAAAGTCTGTATTGCAGATGCAACGGTTTCTGACCTCGATATATTCACTCCGTGGTCACACAGCACCGCAAAATATCCACTGCTATCAGGCATCCTTAATTAAATGAAAGGTGATTCATGAATCAGAAGATGAAACTGACACACTTGGTCGGGGCACTCCTATGTATTGGCGCCGTTTCCACCGCGCACGCGCAAAGCAGCGTCACGCTCTACGGGCTGCTCGATACGGGTATCGACTTCGCCAGCAACGTCAACGGTAACCATCTCTATCAAATGGCCAGCGGCGTCAGTGCAGGCAGCCGCTGGGGCCTCCGAGGCAAGGAAGATCTCGGCAGCGGTCTCTCAGCGGTGTTCGATCTGGAAAGCGGCTTCAATTCGACTAACGGCGGTCTCGGCAGCGGTCTGGCCTTCTCCCGTAACGCCTACGTCGGGCTCGCGAGTCAGACAGCCGGTACGGTCACCCTCGGGCGGCAGTGGGATCCGGTCGTCGATCTCATCGAACCGTTCTCGCTTAACGGTACCTACGGTGGCTGGTATTTCTCCCACCCCAATGACATGGATAACCTCGATAACGGCTTCGCTATCAGCAACGCGGTGAAGTACACGAGTCCCACTATCGGTGGCTTTACGGGCGAAGCCCTCTATTCGTTCGGTGGGCAGGCGGGACAGTTCTCGAATAACTCCGCCTATAGCGCGGCAGCGTCGTATACGAACGGACCGTTCTCGATGGGGGCAGGCTATCTGCGGGTCAACGATCCGGAACAGTCGATCCAGAGCTATCAGAATGGCTCGGGCTTTACCAATGCGGTGTATGGTAACTATCTGGCCAATGCGCGTAGTCAGGGTATCTTTGCTGCCGGCGCTTCTTATCAGATCGGCAAGTTCAAGGTGATGGGCAACTTCACCAACGTCAATTTCCAGCAGGGCGATGCGGGACAGGACGTCAAATTCCAGAACTATGAAATTGCCGGTACGTTTGCGGCAACCAGTCAGCTGAATCTCGCTGCCGGCTACACCTACACGGATGGCCGCGATCATGCGACCAATCAGGAGCCCAAGTACCAGCAGCTCAACCTGAGCGCGGAGTACGAATTGTCGAAACGCACCGCCATCTACGCGCTCGCGGCACTACAGAAGGCCAGCGGCGGCGCCGTAGCGCAGATCGCCGGCTTCGATCCTTCGTCTGACGGCAAGCAGGTCGTCGGCCGGGTGGGCATTCGACACTCGTTCTAAAGCATCGGCATCAAGTAAAAGAGCGCGCTGCCCGAAGGGGGAGCGCACTCTTTTTTGTTCATGAACCAAAATAGATATTGCAGAAACTCGGTGGACCGACACAGTTGTCGGCGCTGGTGGATGTCGATGTCGTTGCGCAGCCGGATAGCAACAGTCCGGCTGCAACGGCGACAACGGCGAACGAAGCAGATCGTCTGATCGCGGTGCGAAGAGTCATGGATGTCAGGGAGAGAGATGCCGCGTGTTGCGTTTAACGATAGAGCCGGTTCAGATAATTCATCTGGCCATCGTTCTCGGCTTTGATCAGTTCCCGGTAAACCTGGGCCCGTGTTTTGCCACGGCCATTCACTGCGTTTGGCGAAGTCCACCCGCCGGCGGATGCCAGCGCGGTCGACCGGCTCAGTGTTCCGCCTACCGGCGGCGCGGCGGCGGCCGACGTGGCCGCCACTGCAAGGCCGGAGGCGAGAAGCAGCGCCAATGCGGTGCTTGCTCGCCTGCTTTTCTTCACGCGCATCTCAGTGTGCGTAAAGGGTCGAGTTCAGATAGGCGAGCTGGCCGTCTTTCTCCGCGTGCACCAGTTCCTGATAGACCTGCGCACGCGTCTTCCCGCCGGTCGCCTGACCGTAAGGCGCCACCCACGATCCTGCTGCGTTAACCGCGGAGGTGCTGTTCTGCGCCACTTGCATTGCCGGCGCGGCGCTCTGCTGAGTCGGAGCCGTCGTCGATTGAGCGAAAGCGGAAGCCGTTGCGGTTGCACCGATGAAAGCGATGGCGAGCGTCAGAGATTTCATGTTCGTAATCCTCACAAATCAAATTGGATGGGACCGATTCGCGAACCGCTATGCATTCGTGGATCGGTTGATGAGAAGGATAGTCACCTGGCTTTAGCGGATCGGTGGTGTACGCATGAAAAGATATTTATCCGCTGGAGCGTCGCCGGGCCAATAGTGAGGGGAGTTGTCGGGCGCATTTCATGAACATAAAAAACGTTTCATGAATCAGCCGGTTTTGATCACGGGTATGTCACTCCGCAAACCTACATTGCGACTACCCGCACGGTGTGCGGGATCGGTCCGTCAATGCGCGGATCGGCGCCTTCTCTTACCCGGAATCAGACATGAATAAAGCATTGGCAACCACACTCGTCGCGCTGGCTGGCACCTTCGGCGCGGCGGCGCACGCACAAAGCAGCGTTACGCTCTACGGGACGCTCGATACCGGCATCGACTACGTCAGCAATCAGAAATCGACCTCAGGCGGAAAAAGCAACTGGATGATGGAAAGCGGCAATGTCAGTACCGACCGCTGGGGCCTGCGTGGTAACGAAGACCTGGGCAGCGGACTGAGCGCGGTCTTCGATCTTGAGAACGGTTTCAATATCGATAGCGGCAAGTTCTCCAATGGCGGCGATGAGTTCGGCCGACAGGCATGGGTTGGCATCGCCAGCAAAGAGTGGGGTACCGTGACGATGGGCCGGCAATACGATTTCCTCGTCGATTTCGTCGCGCCGCTTTCGGCAACCGGCTCGGGATTCGGCGGCAATATTGCCGACCATCCGTTCGATAACGACAACCTCAACAACGACCTGCGCATGAACAACGCGCTGAAATTCCGCAGCGCGACTTATGACGGCTTCACGGTCGGCGGCGCCTACGCCTTCAGCAATGCCGCAGGCGGCTTCAGCAACAACAACGCCTATAGTCTCGGCGCGCAATGGGCGGGCGGCCCGTTCAATCTGGCGGTGGCTTATCTGCAGGTGAACCAGCCGGGCGGCGTCAATCAACCCAACAATACCGGCGGCGCGGTGAGCAGTAGCGACGGCGATGCGACCTTCACCGGCGCACGCCAGCGTATCCTCGGCGCGGCAGGTCGCTACACGTTCGGTGCGGCGACCGTTGGCCTCGTCTTTACCCGGACGATGCTCAACGATCCGCATCAGATTACGCAGGGCGGCGCGTATTCCACGCTCAACGGCGATATGCTGACTTTCAATAACTACGAGCTGAATGCGCGCTACGCGATTACACCGGCATTCTCGCTGGGCGGTTCGTACACGTTCACCGACGGACATTTCAGCGACGCCGGCAAGAGCTTTGCGCCGAAGTGGAATCAGTTCATGCTTCAGGCGGACTACGCATTGTCACGGCGAACCGACCTGTATCTGGAAGGCGTGTATCAACACGTGTCGGGTGCAGACGGTATTGCGGTGCTTGGCAATGCGTCGATCTATTCGCTGGCGGCTTCGTCGAGCGATCGGCAGGCGGTTGTGGCCTTGGGAATGCGGCATCGGTTCTGAGCGTCACCAGCGAACCGCAAGGTGCCGTAAGCTTGCCTGAAGCGCAAACGTCACCGGTGATGAACCGGCGACGTTTTTTATGGCATTGGCGGACTCAGTTGGCGGACTCAGTTGGCAGATTCAAGCGGCAGATTTAACCGGCAGAGTTCGCCAGGCAATTTCAATGAGCAGTTTCAACCGGCAAATTCAACCCGAGGATTCAATCAGCGGAAGCGAGCACCCTCGGATGCTCCACTTGCGCGCTTGCCGCCTGAACGGCAGGCGTGCCCGTAGCGCCGTCCGCTGACCAGCCGCCACCCAAGGCCTCGATCAGTCCCACTGAGGCCAGCAGGCGTCGCGTATTGAGGTTCAATGCATCGGTCTGCGTGGTGAGTTCGGTGGTCTGCGCGGTCACCACGTCCAGGTAGCTGACCACGCCGTCACGATAGCGCGACATCGAAAGCGTCAACGTGCGTTGCGCGGCGACGAGCGCCTCGTTCTGCTGGGTGGCTTCGTCGCCGAGATGATGCAATTGCGCGAGGTTGTCTTCGACCTGCTGGAAGGCGAGCAGCACGGCGGCCTTGTACCTGGCGCCGTTTTCGGCGAGCTTCGCGCGGGCCTGTTGTGTGATCGCTTCACGGCGGCCGCCGTCGAATAGCGTGAGCACCAGGCTCGGCCCGACCGACCAGATTTCGTTCGGCGCCATCAGCCATGGCGAAAGCGTGTCGCTTTGATAGCCGCCGTCAAGACCAAGCGAAATGTCCGGGAAGAATGCTGCCCTGGCCACGCCGATTTGTGCATTGGCCTCGGCGACACGCCGCTCGGCTGCCGCGATGTCGGGGCGCCGTTGCAGCAGCGCCGCAGGCACGCCGGTTGGAATGGACGGCAGATAAGCCGTTTCGATCACCGGCGCAAGGGTGAACGTCGACGCCGGCGCACCGGTCAGGCTGGCGATCGCGTGCTCATACAGCGCGCGGCGTGCGGCGATATCGTCGGCGGAAGCGCGCGCGGTGTCGAGTTGCGTCTGCGCGCGCGAGACGTCGAGGTCGGATGCGATGCCACCGGCGTGGCGGCTTAGCGTGAGTTTGAGCGCATGCTGGTAAGTGTCGATTGTGTCATTGAGCAATTGCTGCTGTTCGTCGAGTCCGCGCAGATTGAAGTACGCGCTTGCCAGATTCGCCTGCAAACTCAAACGTACCGACTCGAGATCGGCCTCGCTTGCCTGCATCGCCGAGCGGCCCGCCGAAACCTCGTTGCGGATCTTGCCCCACAGGTCGAGGTCATAACCGATGCCGACGTCGACGTCATTGGTGCCGTACACCGCGGGCTGACCCGCGCCACGCAGTGGGCGATTGTCCGATTGCCTTTGGCGTTCGACCGACGCTTCAGCGCCGATGGTCGGAAACAACCCCGAGCGGGCTTGCGACAGATAGGCGGTGGCTTCGTCGTGGCGCGCCATCGCCGCGGCCACGTCCGGGTTGGCGGCCGCCACCTGAACTTCAAGGTGATCGAGCACCGGATCGCGATAGACGCTCCACCACGCGTCGCGCGGCACGCGGTCGGCCGGTCTGGCGAGCTGCCAGGCGCCGCCTTCCTTGAATGTCGTCGGGATGCTGGTGGCCGGCGCCTGGTAGGTCGGCGCGAACGAGCAGCCGCTCAGCAGCGCCGCGGCCGCCAACGCGATGCAGATGCGGCGTTTATCCATGAGTGCTCTCCGCCGGCCGGCGTTCGGCTAGCGACGTGTCCGTCGTACCGGCCGGATTGCCTTCAAGCCGCACTTCATCGCCCGAAGTGAGCGAGTCGGGCGGGTTGTCGATCACACGATCCGTTGGATTCAACCCCGACGCGATCTCGACGTGCGTGCCGAGATCGGTGCCGATCGAAACGGATTTGAGCACCGCATGGTTGTCGTTGCCGACCACCGCGACCTGCAAACCGTGCTGCCGGAAAATGAGCGAGCTGGCCGGGATCGACAAGGCGTGCGAGTCGGTCGGGAGCGCGAAATGCACCTCGGTGTACTCACCGGGGATCAGCAAGCCGTTCTGGTTGTCCACCGCGAGCTGCACCAGCAGCGTGCCCGAGGAGGGCGTAATCGCATCGTCGGTGTCGACGAGTTTCGCGTTGAACTTCACGCCCGGGCGTTCGGGCACGGTGAGGGTAGCGGTCATGCCGGGTTTGATGGCGGCCGCTTCGTCCTGCGGCACGCTCACATAGACGCGCAGCTGACGTGCGTCGGACACCGAGAACAGTTCAGGCCCATTGCCGCCGCCCGCGTTGATGAGTGCGCCGATGTCGGTGGTGCGCGCGGTGACGATGCCGTCGAACGGAGCGGTGATGCGCTTGAACGACTCAAGCGCTTCGAGACGCCGAACGTTGGCTTCGGCTGCTGCTACCGTTGCCTGCTTGGCAACGAGATCGCTGGTCTTTTCGTCGGCATCCTGCTGTGAGACGGAGTCCTGCTGCAGCATCTTCGTCCAGCGGTTCGCCGTGGATGCGGCGAGTTTTTCGTTCGCCACTGAATTCTGCAAATCGGCACGAGCCTGCAGCAATTGCTGATCGAGGTCGGGCGTGTCGATTACGCCGAGCAACTGGCCGGCTTTGACGTGGGTGCCGATATCCGCGTACCACGCATGCAGATAACCCGACACGCGTGCGTAGATCGGCGCGTTGACGAAAGCGGACAGTCGTCCGGGCAACACCAGCGTCTGCGCGTCGAGGTCGTGTTTGGGTGTGTACGCCGCCACCGTCGGCACGGCTTGCTGGGCCGACCAGGTGGTGAGTTCCTGCTTCGCATGCACGCGGCTGGCAATGCCGCTAGTCACGATGCCCGCTGCCGCCAGTAGCGCGACGATACCGACCAGCTTCAGATGACGCAGCCGCTTCGGCGAATTGATTTCGATCTCAGTGGACATGATGGACTCCGGGTTCGGATGATGAGTGATCGTGCGAGGGGGCGTTCGACGAGCTATGCGATGGGCCGTTTGACGGACCGTGTGAGGGGCCATGACTCGCCGCATCGCGTCGATGCACGAGACTGAACACGACCGGTACGAACAGCAGCGTGGCGAAAGTCGCGCAGATCAGACCGCCAATCACGGCGCGGCCGAGCGGCGCATTCTGCTCGCCACCGTCGCCGAGGCCGAGCGCCATCGGCGCCATGCCGATGATCATCGCGAGCGCCGTCATCAACACCGGGCGAAAGCGCGTGAAGCCGGCTTCCATCGCCGCGACCAGCGCATTGCCGGTCACCGCCAGCCGTTCGCGGGCGAAGCTCACCACCAGAATGCTGTTGGCAGTCGCGACGCCCATGCAGAGAATCGCGCCAGTCAGTGCGGGTACCGAGAGCGGCGTATGGGTGGTGAACAGCATCCACACTATGCCGGCCAACGCTGCGGGCAAGGCAGTAACGATCACGAACGCGTCGCTCCACGAATGGAAGTTCACGACGATCAGCAGATAGATCAACAGAATTGCGCCGACCAGACCCAGCGACAAACCGAGGAACGCGCTATTCATCGTCTGCACCTGACCACGCAGTGTGACGATCGAACCCTTCGGCACATCTTTCGCCGTCGCATGGATGATGTTCTGAATCTTCGCGGAGACAGCGCCGAGATCCTGACCCTGGGTGGTCGCGAACACGTCGTAGAGCGGTTCGATGTTGTAGTGCGAAACCACCGCATTGCCGACGCCGCGCGAGATCGTCGCGATACCGCCGAGAATCTGCGCCTGACCGCTCTTGCTGGTCACCGGCAAGTTGCTCAGATTGGACAGGGACGTCATGCGGTATTGCGGGGTCTGCGCGACGATCGGATATGACACGCCGTTGTTCGGATTCAACCAGTACGTCGGCGACACCTGACTCGTGCCCGAGAGGCTCGCCACCACGGAATTGGTTACATCCTGTTCGGTGATGCCGAGTTGATCGGCACGTGAGCGGTCCACCGATACGGTGAATTGCGGGTACGTCGACGCCTGCTGGATGCGCGTGTCGGCAATGCCGGGGATCATGCGCATGCGCCGCATCACTTCATTGGCGTAGCGATGATTGGCCGCCTGGTTCGGTCCAGCCACCTGCAAGTCGATTGGCGCGGGTGCGCCGAAATTCAGAATCTGGCTGACGATATCGGCCGGCAGGAAAGCGAACGTTGTTCCGGGAAACTGGCGCGGCAGCGTTTCACGCAGTGTGCGGACAAAGCCGGCGGTGGGTTGGTGGTCCTCGTTCAGCGAGATCAGGATGTCGCCGTCTTGCGGTCCGATCGTGCCGCTGTTGTTATAGGTCAGGTTGATACCGCTATTGGGCAGGCCGATGTTGTCGATGATACCGCGCAACTGGTCCGGCGGAATCGCCCGGCGCACTGCGTTTTCGATCAGATCGAATTGCTCGGCGGTATCTTCGACCCGTGTGCCGATCGGGGCTCGCACGTGGATCGCGATTTCTCCGGAGTCGATATTCGGGAAGAAATTGCGCCCGAGCCACGGGGCGAGCAGAAAGGACGCGCCGACTACGATCAGAAACCCCGTCACGAAACGCTTGCGATGCGTGAGGGCGAGGCCGAGCACGATCCGGTACACGCTGCGCACGCGCTCGAAACGATGCTCGAAGCCGCGCTGAAAGCGCACCAGCGGATTGCGCGACGGTGCCGCGTGCGAATGGCCGCCATGCGGGTCCATCACCGCAGCCAGTTCGCCGGAGGCGTGACCGCCCGATGCATGCGGGCGCAATAGGTATTGCGCCATCATCGGCACGAATGTGCGAGACAGAATGAACGACGCGATCATCGCGAAGATCACCGCTTCGGCCATCGGCACGAACAGGAAGCGCGCAATGCCGTTGAGCAGCAGCATCGGCACGAAGACGATACAGATGCACAGCAACGACACAAACGCGGGCGCGACGATCTGCGCCGCGCCGTCCAGAATTGCACTGCGTACGTCCTTGCCTTGTTCGAGATGCCAGTTGATGTTCTCGATCGTGACGGTGGCGTCGTCGACCAGAATCCCGACCGCGAGTGCAAGGCCGCCGAGCGTCATCACGTTGAGCGTTTCGCCCATGGCGGCGAGACCCGCAATCGCCGCCAGCACTGCAAGCGGAATCGATGCCGCGATGATCAGCGTCGAGCGCCAGCTACCGAGGAACAGCAGAATCATCAGCGAGGTGAGCGCGGCGGCGATCACGCCTTCCCGCGCCACGCCGCTGACGGCGCCTTTCACAAAGGTCGACTGATCGCCCATTGTCACGAGCTTCAATCCGGGCGGCAGCGTCGCTTCAATGCGCGGCAATTGCGCCTTGACACCGGAGATGATGTCGAGCGTCGAGGCGGAGCCGTTCTTCAGAATACTCATCAGCACTGCACGATGACCGTCCACGCGGACCACGTTGCCTTGCGGCGGATAGCCATCGCGTACGTGGGCCACATCGCGGATATAGATCGTGGCGCCATCCACCGTCTTGATCGGCAGCGCGTTCAGTTCGTCGAGTGCGAGCGGGCTGTTGTTCAGCTTGATGTTGTATTCGAAGCGGCCGATCTTTTCGGTGCCCGCTGGAATGATCTGATTCTGCTGCGCGAGGGCGGTGGCGACATCGTTGGCCGAGAGTTTTTTTGCCTGCAAGGCTTGCGGATCGAGATCGATCTGCACTTCACGGGTCTTGCCGCCATACGGCGTCGGAATCGCCACGCCAGGCACGCTCAGCAACTGCGGGCGAATGAAGTTGGTCGCGTAGTCGGCGAGTTTCTGTTCGTCGAGCGTATTGCTGGTCAATGCCAGTTGCAGCACCGGCACTGTGGACGCGTTGTAGTTAAGAATCTGCGGCGGCGTGGTGCCGGGCGGCATCTGCTTGAGCACCGTCTGCGAAACCGAGGTCACCTGGGCGGTCGCGGTGCGGATGTCGACGGTCGGCTGAAAAAAGATCTTCACGATGCCGTAGCCGCGAAACGATTGCGACTCGATATGCGCGACGTCGTTGACGGTCGTGCCGAGCGTACGCTCGTAATAGGTGACGATGCGTCCGGACATATCGTCCGGTTGCAGGCCGGCGTAATTCCAGACCACGCTGATCACGGGAATGCGGATGTCGGGAAAGATATCCGTTGGCGTGCGCAACGCGGCAAGCGGGCCGATCAACAGGATCAGCATCGCAAGCACGATGAACGTGTAGGGCCGGGTCAAAGCTAACCGGACTATTTTTAACATCGAAGGCTGCTCCGTTCAGAGGCGCGATTGAATCTGCGCGGGCGTGTGGCGGTTTTGGGGCTCGCACCAATGGCGTTGCCCGGTAACGGCATTCTGGAGAGCGGGTCCTAACAGTCGCGGACTAAACAAATGAAACTAGTTTTAGGAAGCCGCGGGGGTGCGTGCGATTGCGCCGATAGTCGCGTTGCAACGGCTTTAGCGCTGCATGCAGCGCTAAAGCTTCGTTGGAAAACCTGCGAGTTGAACGGCGTCAGCCGAACAGATAGCCTGAGCCTCGAATGGTGCGAATCAACGGACGCTCGCCGGGCGTCTCGACCTTCTTGCGCAAACGGCCTACGTGTACGTCGATCAGGTTGGTACCTGGATCGAAACGGCAGCCCCACACGGCTTCGAAAATCATCGTTCGCGTGAGCACCTGGCCGGTGTGCCGCATCATGAATTCGAGCACGCGGAATTCGGTGGGTTGCAGATCGAGTTCGCGCTGCCGGTGGGTGACTCTGCGGCGCACCAGATCGATCTCCAGCGCGCCGCTGCGCAACATCGTCTCAGCTTTGGCGTGACGTGGCCGGCGGCGCAACAACACCTCGACGCGTGCGAACATTTCCTCGGACGAGAACGGCTTGGTCAGATAGTCGTCGCCGCCGGCACGCAAGCCCTGAATGCGCTGATCGACATCGGACATCGCGCTCATCACGAGCACCGGCGTTTCCATGCCGACACCACGCATTGTCGCCACGATGGTCAGGCCGTCGAGATCGGGCAGCATGCGGTCGAGTGTGACGACGTCATAGTCGCCCGCCATCACTTTCGCCATGCCTTCGCGGCCCGTGCGGGCCACGTCGACAGAGAAACCGCTTGCGCTGAGTGTGCGAACGATGTCGTGCGCGATCAACTCGTCATCTTCAATCGTTAGTATTTTGGGCATGATGCGCGCGCCCCGATCAGGCCACCGCCCGCAGCGCGACCGGGCGGTCCGGCGCGCGATACTGGCTGACCGCGAAGTCGATGAAACTGCGCACGCGCATCGACAGGTAATTGCGGCCGGAGTAGAGAATCGACACCTGGCGAGGGCCGCCGTTGATTTCGAACTGTTCGAGCACCGGTACGAGCGCGCCTTGCGCGAGATCGTCGGCAATGATCGGCATTGGCAGCAGGGCGATGCCCATATGATTGAGTGCGGCCACGCGCACCATCGCGCTGCTCGTTGCGGTGAGCGCGCTGCCGGTGTTGACGCGGTAGATGCCGTCGTCGTCCGCGAATTCCCAGGTGCGCGACGAACCGTCGGAGACCGTCAGCAGGCCATGGCGGTTCAACGCGGCCGGATCGCGAGGGATGCCGTGACGCGCCAGATAGGTCGGGGAAGCGACGGTCAATTCATCGACACTGGTCAGCGTGCGGCTCACCAGCGTGGAATTGGCGAGTCGCCTGTCGTCGGAGAAACACACGTCGAAACCGCCTTCCACGAGATCGATATGCGTGTCGAATGTTGTCACGTCGAAATCCACGCGTGGATGCAGCGTGCGATACGAGGCCAGCAATGCGCCCAACCCGGCGGTAGCGAACGTCATCGGCGTAGCGATCCGTAACGTGCCCTGCGGATCGCGCGTTGTCTCTAGCAGATTCGATTCCATCTCGTCGAGCTTCTCGATGATTGTGCGGCAACCGTCGAGATACTCGCGGCCTACATCGGTCAGCGAAAGACTGCGCGTGGTGCGGTTCAGTAAGCGCATATTCAGATGTGCTTCCAGTGTGCCGACGCTGCGCGTGACCGCCGCTGCCGACATCCCTAACTGTCTCGCCGCAAGATTGAAGCTGGCGAGATCGACCACTCGTGTGAAGACACGCATCGCTTGTAGCTGGTTCATGTTGGGACAGTAGAGAAGGACGATGGATGCATCATCGGCGATCGCAGGTAAAACGGCACGGCTAGGTGGATTAAGTCTTTTTTAATTTTGTGCAATGTTCATGAACTGGATGGGCGACCCTGTATCTCGATTCGCTCGTGGACCATCAGCAAACCTAAACGATGCGCAAAAAAAGAGCGCGGACTGCGCCGCGCTTCGGAAAGAGACTTGAATGAAAGTAACCGCTATCACGCGGCGGGAGAAGTATAGATGCGAGGCACAGCGAGATGCAGGCGCAATCTGAAATACAGTGCTACGCGAAACGCAACAAGCTGCGTGAGCTCGTCATCCAGTCGATTCAGTTGAGCATGCCGTGGACTTCGAGCGATGCTTCCAGTTGCTGTGTCAGTGCGTGATGCAACCTGGCGAGGCTTTCGGTGGGGAGTGCGAAGCCGGCCCAGCCCAGGCCGGAATGCCGCAGGAACAGTACGGCGCCGTCATGCAGTGGATGCTTCTCGGTGTGCCAGCACGGATCGATTTCAATCACGTACTGATGGGTGCGCAACGGTTCTTTAGGCACTTCCGGGCGCATCATGGCGCGCAGCGCGCTGAGGTGTTCGATCACGGCGTCCAGATCGGCCACTTCGAGCAGTACCGCACTGTCCTCGATGGCGATGCGAACGGCGTTCTGTCCATATTCGTTGACTCTTTCGATGCTCATGGGGCGCGACATATCTCTGCTCCTTCCAGCTCTCACGGTGCGCAAATTATGGCGCGACCTCTCTTAAGCAAGTCTTAAAGAGCACGATCCAGGGATGAAACTTTGTTTAAGGAAGCCGCCTGGCACGATTTCCGCCATATCGCAGATTTGTCCGATGTTTTCGCGCTGTTGGGGGCAGATGACTGGCGCATTTATTCATATGTAAAAGAGGCCAGATGTTTCAATATAGAAACGTTTTTAGTCGATTGGGAATCACGTGCCAAAATGCTTAATCCGGAATGTTTCATTGAATGTGCGGTTTGCCACATTCACACCGCCGATAAATTCCTGATTTGCGAATAAAGGTCTGATTGGATGTTCATTATTTGCGATGTTTAGAGTTCAGGTTTGAAACACTTCTGGATGCGATCGCGGTGGGTCGCTACCGCAAATCCGCTGGGCTGCGCCAGTTTCATGCCCCGTCGTTGCAGGCCTGAAATCGAGCAGATATAAGGTTCTTCGGCATTCTGGCGGACGGCGGACCGGTACGATCTACCGCGAGGCGGGGGCATATGCGGACAGTCATATGAAACGCACGATAATGGTGTTCTTCATACATGGGCTTTCGCAATACCAATTTGTTTTTAAAATTTACTATAGCAAGGCATTACGCTAACATCACGCATAATCCGTTAAGAAAAATTGCCGGCAGTTTTCATTCGCCGTAATTAAATTCGACCATATCGGCCGGCCGAAGGGATAGCGGGGTCCGCAACGTACGACAGTTCTGAGGGAACATCATGCCGCACATGCACCTGGATACTGCGAGGATCACCTGGTTACATACGCCGACGCTAAACGTGCGTAGTGCAGCGCGGCGAATTGGCGTCTTGCTGTTCGACGGCTTCTGGCTGCTCGGGCCTGGCACGGTGGTCGAGATGTTCCAGACCGCCAACGAACTCTCCGGCTCGCGGGCCGGTGAAGAGCCGCCTTATGAAGTGCAGTTTTTATCGATGGACGGCGGCAGCGTCGCGAGTTCTTCGTCGGCCCGAATCTGGACCGATCGTATCGACACACGTTACGGCAGCGGTTTCGACGTGCTGTTCATTGCGGGCGGCTACGGCGCACATGAGGCCGCGCTCGACGAACGGCTGCTTGGCTGGCTGCGATTGGTGCAAACGCGTACTCGCGCGATCGAGACGATCGGCGAGGGCCGTCTCGTGCTGGAGGCGGCGGGCCCCGCGGAGCATGACGGCCTTCAGGTGAACCGTTATCTGAACAGTGCCACGACCGATGCCGCGCGCAGCGCCGCCAATGATCGTAACGACTGTGCGCGCAGTGCGCTGATGTTCATCAAGCGCGATCTCGGCGCGGAGCTCGCGCGCAGCGTTGCCGATCGGGTCATGCCGGGCATGGCCGCCACCTGGGTGCCGCTGCCGGCTGAAGGCGGCACACTCAGTGTCGCCGAGAAAATCCGCGCAGCCGCGCGCTGGATGGAAGCGAATTGCGATCGTTCTGTATCGGTTGCCGACGCCGCCCAGGTGGCGGCGATGAGCGAGCGAAATTTCTTGCGACGCTTCAAGCATGAAATGCACGTCACGCCTTCTGACTATCTGCTGCAGGTAAGGCTGCGCATCGCCTGCAACTTCCTGACTGAAACCGAATTGCCGGTGGACAAGATCGCGCGCCGCAGCGGTACCGGCAACGGCGATCGCCTCGCGAAGATATTCCGTAAGCGTATGGCGCTGTCGCCGACCGAATACCGCGCACGCAGCCGGGTGGCGACCGAAATGTAAGTTTGGGCGGGCGCCGTGCAGACGGCGTACCTCATCGTGGATGGATGCATGCGCAGCGGCATACGCAGCGGTGCGTGCAGTGGCGAACGTGGTTTCTCCGGACAGGCTTCTTACGAGCACAGTGGCCATGGGCAACAAGGTAATGGCGACGGTATTGCCGGAGGTCAAACTCATCGAGCCCGAGGTGTTTTGCGACGAATTCGGCTTCTGCTTCGAGAGCTTCAGTGCGGATGAGTTTACCGACGACGTCTCGCATGGTTTCAATTTCGTGCAAGACCGTCATTTGCGGGCGGTGCGTGGCGTGTTGCGCGGGCTGCACTATCAGGTGCAGCGACCGCAGGGCCGGCTCGTGCGCGTGGTGGTAGGGGAAGTGTTCGACGTCGCCGTAGACGTGCGGCTCAATTCGCCGAACTTCGGCAAGTGGAGCGGCGTCTATCTGAGCGCGGCCAATCATCGGCAGGTATGGGTGCCGCCGGGCTTCGCGCATGGTTTCGTCGTGCTCTCCGATGTCGCCGAGTGCCTTTGGAAGACCACCGAATACTGGTTCCCCGAACTCGAGCGCTGCATCTTGTGGTGCGATCCTGATATCGGCATCGCGTGGCCGATCGAAATCGAGCCGATCCTCGGCGCCAAGGACGCAGCGGGCCGGCGTCTTTACGAAGCGGAAAACTTCGCCTGAGCGCGGCACACGCAGCGATTCAGCACCGTTCAGCGCGTTGCCGCCACGGCGCCCACGCTCGCGGCGACCACCAGCAGGGTGCCTGCTATCTGCAAGACTCCCATCGGTTGATGCAGCACCGTGAAACCGGCCAACGCGCCGATCGCGGGTTCGACACTCATCAGGATCCCAAACGACGCAGCCGGCATGTGCCGCAACGCCACCATCTCCAGCGCGTACGGTAACAACGGAACCAGCAATGCGAGGCCCGCGGATGCCGCGATCTGGCCTGCTGCGATGTGTATGCCGCTTTGCGCGAAACCGAATGGCGTGGCAACCAGCGCGGCTGCAATCAGTGACACCGACAATCCTTCGAGTCCGGCGAACACGGTGCCGATTTTCTTCATCAGCACGATATAGCTGCCCCAGCCGAGCGCGGCGCCGAACGCGAGCAGCACGCCAAGTGGTTCGCCGATCCAGCCCGCGCGATCATGCGAAAGCAGTAGCACACCGGCAATCGCCAATGCGGGCCACAGGAGTGCTCGCGCGCGCCGTACCGCGAAAGTCGCTACCGCGAGCGGCCCGAGAAAATCGATTGCGACGGCCAGCCCCAATGGAATCCGCTGAACCGCCGCGAAAAAGCACAGCGTCATACCGGCCATTGCCGCCCCCAACGCACC
The DNA here is from genome assembly GCF_046026855.1 of Paraburkholderia sediminicola. Taxonomy (GTDB): domain Bacteria; phylum Pseudomonadota; class Gammaproteobacteria; order Burkholderiales; family Burkholderiaceae; genus Paraburkholderia; species Paraburkholderia sediminicola_A. Next base: position 86,101 of record NZ_JAQQET010000018.1, read on the forward strand.
GGCCGCGAGCCAATGCGAGCGCGAGTAGGTGAAGAGCCGCGGGCGCACCAGCAACGCAAGCACCGCGGCGGCCCAGCAGAGACGCAACCAGGTGGTGCTGAGTGAACCGTACGCTGTCATCGTCGGCGCGGAGAGCGCGGCGCCGAACTGCACGCTCGACATCGACAGCACGCACAGAAGCGCCGCACCCGCCGCCGCGCTGGCGGGCTTTACCGGGATTGGCGCGGAATTCAGCGTCGGTTTGATCGTGGTGTCCTGCATGGTGGCCTCGTTGCCGCTCTTTGGGATTCGTTGGACGCTATCTTATCGGTGCAAGCGGTATTAAGATAAGTTGATATTTCTTATGATCACTTCAATAAACGTGATGACCCGAGATCTCGACAGCAGTCTCCTGCGTGCGTTCGTTACCGTTGCGGAGACCGGCGCCGTGGGCGTGGCGGCGGTGCGCCTCGCGCGCACCCAGGCGGCGGTGAGTATGCAATTGCGCCGGCTCGAAGAAGAACTGGGGCAGCGTTTGCTCGACCGCTCGCCGCGTGGCGTGCAACTGACCGAAGCGGGGCATCTGCTGCTGCCCTTCGCGCATACGATCCTCGGCGCGGGTGCCGATGCGCGGCGGGCGTTGAGCGCGGGGCAGGTGTCCGGCACGGTGCGGCTCGGCATGCTGGAAGACATCGCGGTCGGTCGGCTGCCGCGCGCGTTGCGGCGCTTTTCGATCGCTTATCCGCAGGTGGCGCTGGAGATCGTCGTCGATACCAGTGCGGCGCTGTCGAACCGGCTTTCGGATGGCGGCCTCGATGTGGTCGTGGGGGACCCCGCGCTGGTCGACTCGGTGCCGCTGCTGACCTGGACGCAGCCGCTCTTCTGGGTCGGCGCGCGCGGGTTTAGTCGCGACGTTGACGCGGCGTTGCCGGTGGTTGCGTTCGGCGGTGCGTGTCTGTGGCAGCAGCAGGTGTTGACGGCGCTGCGGCGCGCGGGGATTGCGTGGCGCATTGTATGTACCAGCACCAGTTTGCCGGCGGTGCAGTCGGCCGTGGAAGCGGGGCTGGGTGTCTCGGTGCTGCTCGACGGCAATATCCGTTCGGAGTCGATGCGCGTGCTCGGTCAGGCCGACGGATTGCCCGATGCGCCTACAGCCGATTTCGGGCTTTTCATGCGTGCGGTCTCCGGCGCTCAGGCGGCCGCCGTGCAGACATTGCAGACGTTCCTGTGCGAGGAATTGCATCTCGGCCTGCGGGAAAACGAGCCGCTTATGGCACCCGCTGGCTAGTGCCCAGGCAATCTGCCGATAACTTGCGGGCATGTACATCAGCGCGCACGCGCGCATGCACGTCCCATGTGAGTTTTTACGACATTTTTTCTTGAGACGCCTGCTCGCGAAATCTACACTTCGTGCATCTTGATAGCGCGAGGTGTTCAACGTGAAGCGACGTGCAACGACGCAGCAAGCTGTCCGTATCGACTACGTATGTCACGGCGTGGGCCGTATCGAATTGCGCCGCTTCGATCCATCGCGCGATTCATACGTTGCGTTGACCGCGCTGCTGCATCGGGCTTTCACACGGCTCGGTGCGATGGGGCTGAATTGCACATGTGTGGATCAAACGGTGGAGACGACGCGTTCACGCGCGACGCGCGGCGATTGCTACGTGGCGGTCTGCGAGGGGCGCATCGTCGGTACGATGACGCTGTATGCACCGGATCACGAGTCGCCTTGCGACTTGTACCGGCGCGACGATATCGCCAGCTTGCGCCAGTTCGGCGTCGAACCGGTGTGGCAGGCGCGTGGCATTGGTACGTTATTGATTGCCTTTGCCGACCATTGGGCCGCGACGCGCGGTTATGCGGAGCTCGCGCTCGATACGCCGCAACCGGCGGCTCACCTGATTGCGTTTTATCGAGGGCAGGGATTTCGCATCGTCGATTTCGTGCGGTTCGACGACAAGCATTACGACAGCGCGATCTTGAGCAAGCCGCCGGTGGCGACGCGTACGCTCGCGAACTGGTCACATAGGTTGACTGTGCCGGCGAGAATTGCGCGCGCGGCATGACGCGTTTGCGTGGTTGGCGTACTTGAGGGCATTGCCTGTGTGCTGCGGTGCAAGGCGTTCGGGATGCGCGGGCGTGTGATGCGTAGGCTCTTGCATTAAAACCGCCGGCGCGGGCAGCAACGGTTGCAATACGGTGTGGCAAGTATTGCAATAGTTGCCGGTGCTCGCACCGGGGCGGGTGTTTCTTCGCTTATTTGGTCAATGCGGTGGTCAGCGTCGCATCACGCCCATCAGCAAGGTGACGAGGAAGATCACCACGAAGATGAAGAACAGAACTTTGGCGATTTCCGTTGCGCCTGCGGCAATGCCGCCGAAGCCGAATACCGCGGCAATGATCGCGATGATGAAGAAGATTACAGCGTATCGAAGCATGGGGCCTCCCACCGATGGATTGCTGAATTGAAGTTAAAAACGGCTACCCGTTGCGGATACTGCGTGCTTCGACGGGTTGTTGCCGGCGAGCGATATACAGCAATAGGTGTGCCCAGGGTTGGAAGAGCAGGTGGTGCCCCTAATCGGTCTACCGATTTTGTGCTGTTACCATCGCGGATCATTGATTCCGCCCACGCCCGCCATGCAACACAATCCACTCAGCGAGATTTCCCTGATCCGCAAGCTGAAGCTCAATCAGCTGATGATCTTCGAACGCGTGCTGGAAACGCGTTCCGTCGTGCGCGCCGCCAACGAGATGCGCTTGACGCAGCCGGCCGTCACCAAGGTCATCCACGAACTTGAGTCGTGTTTCGACGGCGCGCTGTTCGCGCGCTCGAATCGGGGTGTCGTGCCGACGGATCTGGGATTGCTCCTCGGGCGACGGGTCAAATCGCTGATGGCGGAGTTGCGCTACATGACTGACGAGCTCAACGACTTTCGGCTTGGCACCAGTGGCCATGTGATTGTCGGCACGCTCATCTCGGCATCGGCACGGCTGCTGCCCACCGCGATCGCCATGCTGAAAGCGCGCACGCCGAACGTTCTCGTGACTGTGCGTGAGGGCACGACGGCGCATCTGTTCCCGGCGTTGGCGACGGGGGATCTCGATATCGTCGTCGGGCGGTTGCCGGAGCGCGAGTTGCCAATTGCGAGTGCTTTTCCGTTGACGCATGAGGCGCTTTTTGACGAGTCCCTGTGCGTGGTGGTCGGAAAAGGCTATGGGCCGGCTCCGGCTGGTGTGACGCATTTGTCGGAGCTGGTCGGCTCGCCTTGGATCCTCCCGACGCCTGATTCGCCGGCACGGCTTTCCGCGGAGCATCTGTTTCGCGCGGCGGGGTTGCCACTGCCTACGGATATTGTGGAGTCGCTGTCGTTGTTGACGAATATCGGCTTGCTGCTCGATACGCCACGGATTGCGCTGATGCCGAGGGTTGCCGCGCAGCAGTTTGAAGATGCGGGGTTGTTGCGGATATTGGATTTGCCCGAAAGCGGCGCGTTTGGCACTGTTGGGTTTTCGGTGCGGTCGCATAAGGAGCAGAGTGCTGCTTGTCAGGCTTTTGTGGAGTGTTTGCGGGAGGCTGTGGGGGTGGCTGCTGCGCCTGATGGTGTTGGGGTTTGATTTTTTTTGCCCGCGCGGCGCTTTATGTCTGATTGCCTACGGTGTTGGCCTTTCCTTGTTTTCTTAGTGGTGTATTAGCGTCGCCCCTGTGCGGGGCGGGCACTTACTTCTCTTTGCCGCCGCAAAGAGAAGTAAGCAAGAGAAAGCGGCTCACCCCGCTAATTCTTAAGCGGGTCCCCCGCGCAGTCGCGGTAGTGGTGCATCTGGAATCTGTGTTCCCGCACATTCGGCGTCAGTGACAAGGCAGTCATACTTCCGGCGGCGCTGCGCGCGCCGACGCGCACTTCATACAACCAACCACTACGTTTTCGTGCTCACGCCGCCGAGGCAAAACCGATGGTTCCCCGCAAACGAAGCCATTTTGGCTTCTTAAGCAACTTCGTCGTCGCCGAGGCGAAGCCAACGGCCCCCGCTGCGCTATAACGAAGCCCTTGGTTTTTGACGCAACGCCGTCGTCGCCGAGGCGAAGCCGACGGCTCCCACCGTGTCTTAACGAAGCCCTTGGTTTTCCATACAACTTCCTCGCCGCCGAGGCGAAGCCGATGGCCCTCACTGCCCGAAGCGAAGCCCTTGGTTTCCCATGCAAACCCATCCGCGACGCACGCAGTGCGGAGTGGGAGTTGACGAGCCCTTTGTCACTAACGCCGAAAGCGCGAGGGCACGGATTCCAGATGCACCACTACCGTGGCTGTGCGGGGGACTCGCTTAAAAATTAGCGGGGTGAGCCGCTTTCTTTGCTTATCTTTCTTTGCGGCGGCAAAGAAAGTAAGTGCTGCCCCGCACAGGGGCAACGCTAATAATCCAATAACAAAACAAGGAAAGGCCAACGCCATAAAAACACAGAAAAACAAGCGCCGGGCAGGCAAACGCATCAAGGAAAGGCCAATGCCACAGGCAACCAGACAAGAAAGCGCCGCGCAGGCAACCAACTAACGCAAAACCCTCACCCCCTTGCCGCCGCCCAAGGCAAACCCCTAACCCTTTGGTATTCCCCTTTAGCATACCCACCACCCAATCTTTGATTATCGCCTCGCGAGGCCCCCCTTTAGACTCCTGCAAACACCTCAATCGAGCAGGAGACGTTGTGACCTTCACCCCGGCCGCCGCGCAGCGCGCTCAACCATTGCTTCGCCATTACATCAACGGCGAATTCATTGCGACCGCAACCACCTTTCCAAACATCAGCCCGGTCGACGGCAAACAACTCGCGCAAGTCTGCGAAGCCGACGCCGCAACCGTCGACGCCGCCGTCCGCGCAGCAGCCGCCGCCCAACGCGCCGGCTGGCGCAATACCAAACCGGCTGAACGTGCGGACTGGCTCCATAAAATCGCCGACGGCATAGAAGCCCGCTTCGAAGATTTCGTCGCGGCAGAAGTGGCCGATACCGGCCGCCCACTCGAGCAAGCCCGCAAGCTCGACATTGCTCGCGGCATCGCGAACTTCCGCACCTTTGCGGATCTCATCCGCACCGCGAATAGCGAATTCTTCGAAACGCATGCAGCCGATGGCAGCGAACTGATCAACTACGTCACGCGCAAACCGCTCGGCGTGGTCGGCATCATCTCGCCGTGGAACCTGCCGTTGCTGCTGTTCACGTGGAAAGTTGCCCCAGCCCTGGCAATGGGCAACTGCGTCGTCGCCAAACCCTCGGAAGAAACGCCCAGTTCCGCCACGCTGCTCGCCGAAGTGATGCACGACATCGGCTTGCCGCCCGGCGTGTTCAATCTGATTCACGGTCACGGGCCGAACGCTGCCGGTGAATTCCTCACGCGTCATCCGGACATCAGCGCGATCACTTTTACCGGCGAATCGCGTACCGGCAGCACGATTATGAAGACCGTCGCCGATGGCGTGAAAGAGATATCGTTCGAACTCGGCGGCAAGAATGCAGCCGTCGTGTTCGCCGACGCGGATTTCGACGCGGCCGTCGCCGGCGTGTTGAAATCGAGCTTCACGAATGCCGGGCAGGTTTGTCTGTGCAGCGAGCGCGTGTACGTCGAGCGGCCGATCTTCGAGCGCTTCGTCGCCGCATTGAAGGAAAAAACCGAGGCGCTGCAAGTCGGCGCGCCTCACGATCCAGCAACCACGATGGGCCCGCTTATCTCGCGTGGCCATCGCGAGAAGGTGCTGTCGTATTTCCGGCTCGCAGTCGAAGAGGGCGCAACCGTCGTGACTGGCGGCAATGTCCCGCAATTCGGCGACGAACGCGATCAGGGCGCGTTCGTGATGCCGACAATCTGGACCGGACTGAACGACGATGCGCGCTGCGTCAAAGAGGAAATCTTCGGACCTGTCTGCCATATTGCGCCGTTCGATAGCGAAGACGAAGTGATCGTCCGCGTCAACGACAGCGCCTACGGACTCGCGGCGAGCATCTGGACGACGCAACTCTCGCGCGGCCACCGCGTGGCGCGGCAGATCGAAACCGGTATCGTCTGGGTCAATGCATGGTTCGTGCGCGACCTGCGCACACCGTTCGGCGGAGCCAAGCTTTCGGGCATCGGCCGTGAAGGCGGGCGTCACTCGCTCGATTTCTATTCGGAACTGACCAACGTCTGCGTGAGGATCGCATGAGCGAGATCGACCTGAAGGCGGCGCAACAGATTGCTGACTCAATCTGGCAGGCGCAGCAGAGCAACACACCCATCGCGCCAGTGCGTGCGGCGATCGCGGACCTGGGTGGCGACGCGCTGGAAGCCGCTTATGCCGTGCAGCGCCTGAACACTGAACGGAAGCTGGCAACCGGTCGCCGCCTCGTGGGCCGCAAAATCGGCCTGACGTCGGCAGCCGTGCAGATCCAGCTCGGCGTCGATCAGCCAGATTTCGGCATGCTGTTCGACGATATGTCGATTGCGGACGGCGAAGAGATCGCCATGTCGCGCACGCAGCAGCCCAAAGTGGAAGCGGAGATCGCGCTGGTGCTCGCACGCGATCTGCCGCACGAACGGCACACGATTGCCGACCTGATCGGCGCAACCGCCTACGCATTGCCCGCGATCGAGATCGTCGGCAGCCGCATTGCCAACTGGGATATCCGCTTGATGGATACAGTGGCCGACAACGCGTCGAGCGGTCTATTCGTACTCGGCAATCGCCCGGTCAAACTCGATGCCTTCGACGCGATCAACTGCGGCATGGTGATGGAGCGGCGTGGCGATCAGGTGAGCGTCGGCGTTGGCGCCGCTTGCCTCGGTAATCCGCTCTACGCAGCGGTATGGCTCGCCAACATCATGACACGTGTCGGCGCGCCCCTGAAGGCGGGCGATATCGTGCTGACCGGCGCGCTCGGCCCAATGGTCGGCGTCAATGCCGGCGATGTCTTCACCGCCCACATCGAAGGTCTCGGCTCCGTGAGCGCGAGTTTTTCCCACCACACGGAATCCGCAGCGTGACAGAGAAAGCCATGCACGATAAACAGAAAAAGCAGGCCGTCGCCATCATCGGCTCCGGCAATATCGGCACCGATCTGATGATCAAGGTGCTGCGTAACGCAAAGCACCTCGAGATGGGGGCGATGGTCGGCATCGATCCGGCTTCGGACGGTCTGGCGCGTGCCGAACGGCTCGGCGTGCCGACCACCGCGCAGGGGATCGACGGTCTCGTGGCCATGCCGAACTTCAGCGACATTCGCATTGCATTCGACGCGACCTCGGCAGGCGCACATCATCGCCATGCTGCCGTGCTGCGCGAACACGGCATCACCGTGATCGATCTGACGCCAGCCGCTATCGGGCCGTTCGTGGTGCCGGTGGTGAATCTGTTCGCGCATCTCGACGCGCCGAACCTGAACATGGTTACATGCGGCGGCCAGGCGACGATTCCAGTCGTTCATGCGGTATCGCGCGTGGCGCCGGTGCGTTACGCCGAAATCGTCGCATCGATTGCAAGCCGCTCGGCGGGGCCGGGTACGCGCGCCAATATCGACGAGTTCACCGAGACCACCTCGAAGGCGATTGAAACCGTGGGCGGGGCGGCGCGCGGCAAGGCGATCATCGTGCTCAATCCGGCCGAGCCGCCGCTGATGATGCGCGATACCGTCTACTGCCTGACCGAAGAAGACGCCGACACCGGCGAAATCGAAAATTCGATTCATGCAATGGTCGCGGCGGTGGCGAGTTACGTGCCCGGCTATCGTCTGAAGCAGGCCGTACAGTTTGACCGTTACACCGCGGCGAACCCACTCGCGTTGCACGCGAACGAGCGCCGCGCGGGCCTGAAGGTGAGCGTATTCCTCGAAGTGGAGGGCGCTGCGCACTATCTGCCTTCGTATGCGGGCAATCTCGACATCATGACTTCGGCGGCGCTGGCCGCGGCCGAGCAGATCGCGGCCAGCCGCGTGGCAGCGTGAAAGGAACGACGTAATGACCGATAGCAACAAGAAAATCTATGTGTCGGATGTGACGCTGCGCGACGGCATGCATGCAATCCGCCATCAGTACTCGTTGGAGAACGCGGTTGCGATCGCACAGGCACTCGATGACGCGGGCGTCGACAGTATCGAAGTCGCGCATGGCGATGGTCTCTCGGGTTCGAGTTTCAACTACGGCTTCGGCGCACACACCGACCTTGAATGGATCGAAGCGGTGGCCGGTACGGTGAAACGCGCGCAAGTGGCGACGCTGCTGCTGCCTGGCATCGGCACCGTCCACGATCTCCGCGCGGCGTACGACGCTGGCGCACGCATCGTCCGGATCGCCACGCATTGCACCGAAGCGGACATCTCGAAGCAGCACATTGAATACGCGCGCTCACTCGGCATGGATACCGTCGGCTTTCTGATGATGTCGCATATGACCACGCCCGACGCATTGGCGAAGCAGGCGAAACTGATGGAAAGCTACGGCGCGCAATGTGTGTACGTGGTGGATTCGGGCGGCGCGTTGAATATGCGTGACGTCGCCGAGCGTTTCGATGCATTCAAGGCCGTGCTGGATCCGGCGACGCAAACCGGTATGCACGCGCATCACAATCTGTCGCTGGGCGTGGCGAATTCCGTGATCGCGCTCGAACACGGTTGCGATCGCATCGATGCATCGCTAACCGGAATGGGAGCGGGCGCAGGCAACGCGCCGCTCGAAGTATTCATCGCCGCGGTAGACCGGATGAAGCTCAATCACGGCTGCGACGTGAAGAAGCTGATCGATGCCGCCGAAGATATCGTGCGTCCGTTGCAGGAGCGGCCGGTGCGGGTGGATCGCGAAACGCTCGCGCTGGGCTATGCCGGCGTGTACTCAAGCTTCCTGCGCCACACGGAAGCGGCCGCCGCGAAATACGGCCTGTCGGCGTTCGACATCATGGTCGAACTCGGCAAGCGCCGCATGGTCGGCGGCCAGGAGGACATGATCGTCGACGTTGCGCTGGATATGCGCAAGGCACGTGAACTTGCGCAGAAGGAGGCCGCGTGATCGATATCGACGCTATTGCGAAACGTATCGACGGCGCCGCGCGCCATGCGGAGCCGATCGCGCAACTCACCACGTCCACGCCGTTTTCGCTGGATGACGCTTATGGGATTCAACGCGCGTCGATTGAGCGGCGCATTCATCGCGGCGAGAGCATGGTCGGCGTGAAGCTGGGCTTTACGAGCCGCGCGAAGATGATTCAGATGGGTGTCGACAGCCTGATCTGGGGCTGGTTGACCGACGCGATGCTCGATGAAGACGGCGGCCGCGTCGCGCTGAATCGCTTCATTCACCCGCGCGTCGAGCCGGAGGTTTGCTTCCTGACGAGCCGCGAGATCGACCGGCCGCTAACCCTGCTCGAAGCGTCACGCTATCTGGAAGCGGTAGCCCCGGCGATGGAGATCATCGACTCACGCTACCGCGATTTCAAGTTCACGCTCGAAGATGTGGTCGCCGATAACTGTTCATCGGCAGGGCTGGTGATCGGCCCGTGGACCACACGCTTCGACGGTCTGCGCAACGCGGGCGTGACGATGCGTATTGACGGCCGTATCGTGCAGGCCGGCTCGACCGCGGCGATTCTCGGCGATCCGCTACGCTCGATCGTGCAAGCGTCGCGCCTGATTTCGCAAAACGGCCTCGTATTGCCGGCTGGTTCGCTGATCATGGCGGGCGCCGCCACCGCCGCTTATCCATTGCCCGTCGACGCGCACGTGCATTGCGTCGTCAACGGCCTTGGCAGCACCGAATTTACTACCTATCGACTCTCATGACCAACGAACCGACCATTCAAGGGCGCGTCGTGCCCGGTAAAGCCAAACCGCGCGGCCGTTTTCCGCACGTAACGCGAGCGGGTGACTTCCTGTTCGTCTCCGGCACCAGTTCGCGCCGTCCGGACAATACGATTGCGGGCGCCTCCGTCGACGACCTCGGCACCGTTCAACTCGACATTCGCGAGCAAACGCGCGTGGTGATCGAGAACATTCGCGATATCCTGCAGAGTGAAGGCGCGGACCTGTCGAACCTCGTCGAGATCTCGTCGTTCCTCGTCAACATGAACGACTTCGGCGGCTATAACGCCGTGTACGGCGAGTACTTCGACGAAACGGGTCCGACGCGCACGACGGTCGCCGTGCATCAATTGCCTCATCCGCATCTGCTGATCGAGATGAAGGCGATTGCGTACGCACCGAAAAAATAAACACGCGCAAAAAACTAAAGAAAGAGACAGCCATGCTCACGTACGGCAAACCGTTCAATTTTCAGCGCTGGATCGACGACCACGCGCATCTGCTCAAGCCGCCGGTCGGCAATCAGCAGGTGTGGCAGGACAGCGATTTCATCGTCACGGTGGTGGGTGGCCCAAACCATCGCACCGATTACCACGACGACCCGCTCGAGGAATTCTTCTATCAGCTGCGTGGCAATGCGTATTTGCATCTATGGATCGACGGCGAACGTGAACGCGTCGACCTGAAAGAAGGGGACGTGTTTCTGCTGCCGCCGCATGTGCGTCATTCGCCGCAACGGCCGGAAGCGGGCAGCGTCTGCCTCGTGATCGAACGGCAACGCCCGCAAGGCGTGGTGGACGGCTTCGAATGGTACTGCGATGACTGCGGACATCTCGTCTATCGCGTCGAGGTGCAATTGAAAAGCATCGTCAGCGATCTGCCACCGCTTTTCAACGCCTTCTATGCCTCAGAAGAAAAACGCCGCTGCGCGCATTGTGGTCATGTCCACCCCGGCAAGACCGTCTAAACAAACAGAATCACGATGACACTTCGAATCGACATGCATTCCCACTTCTTCCCGCCGATCGTGCGGGAAGAAGCCGCAAGGCTGGACGCGGAACACGCGCCGTGGCTGAAGATCGACGCGGACGGCGAACGCGGCATGATCATGACCGGCGAGAAGAGTTTTCGTCCGGTGTACCGCGCGCTGTGGGATCCGGCGGTGCGTATTGCTGAAATGGATGCGCTCGGCGTCGATATCCAGTTGATGTGCGCGACACCCGTGATGTTCGGCTATCGTTACGCCGCCACCGCCGCGCACGACTGGGCCGCGCGGATGAACGACCGCGCACTCGAACTCTGCGCGCACGCCCCGCAACGGTTGATGGCGCTCGCGCAAGTGCCGCTGCAGGACGTCGACCTCGCTTGCCGCGAGGCGACACGCGCGCACCGGGCCGGTCATCGCGGCGTGCAGATCGGCAATCACCTCGGCCCGCGTGATCTCGACGACGAACACCTGGTGACGTTTCTCACGCACTGCGCGAACGAAGGCATTCCAGTGCTCGTGCACCCGTGGGACATGATGACCGACGGCCGCATGAAGAAGTGGATGCTGCCGTGGCTCGTCGCGATGCCGGCGGAAACGCAGTTGAGCATGGTGTCGCTGATTTTGTCGGGGGCGTTCGAGCGGATTCCGAAGTCGCTGAAACTGTGCTTCGCGCACGGCGGCGGCAGCTTTGCGTTTTTGCTCGGCCGCGTGCAGAACGCGTGGGAGCAGCGCGATATTGTGCGTGAGGATTGTCCGAATCCGCCGGTGTCGTATCTCGAACGCTTTCACGTGGATAGCGCGGTGTTCGATCAGGGTGCTTTGCGCCTGCTGGTTGAGACGATGGGCGAGGACCATGTGTTGCTCGGCTCCGACTATCCGTTCCCGCTCGGCGAGCAGAAAATCGGCGACCTGGTCGCGGATCATCCGCAATTGAGCGACACGGCCAAGGCGAAGATTCTCGGCACCAACGCCCAACGGTTTTTCGATTTGCCTACGACGATCGCACGCGCGGTTTGAACGGATTCAAGCAACGCACGCCATTGAGCTTGCAATTGCAATAAGAACACACAGGAAATTAGCCAGATGATCACCCGGGAACACTGCGCCGCGCTCGACGCTGCCGACACGTTGGCCCACTGCCGCGCGCGCTTCGATTTGCCTGCCGACACGATTTACCTCGACGGAAACTCGCTGGGCGCGATGCCCGCGAATGTACCCGCGCGTATCGAACGGGCGCTCAAACAGGAATGGGCGCACGGTTTGATCCGTTCATGGAACGACGCCGACTGGTATCCGGCGCCGCAGCGTACTGGCAACAAGATTGCCAAACTGATCGGCGCAGGGCAGGACGAGGTGATCGTCGCCGATTCGACCTCGGTGAATCTGTTCAAAGTGCTGGTTTCGGCCACGCGCATGCGTCCGGGCCGCAAGGTGATCCTCGCTGAGCGAACCAATTTTCCGACTGACGTATATATCGCTTCGAGCGTCGCTGAGATGACGGGTTGTGAACTGCGTTGCGTCGATCCGGACGACATCGTCGCGGCGATCGACGATACCGTGGCGATCGTGTCGCTCACGCACGTCAACTACAAAACCGGCAAGCGCTACGACATGGAAGCGGTGACGCGCCAGGCACATGAAGCCGGCGCGCTGATCATGTGGGACCTGTGTCACTCGGCGGGCGCGATGCCGGTGAATCTGAACCGCTGCGACGCCGACTTCGCGGTGGGCTGCGGCTACAAGTATCTGAACGGTGGTCCGGGTGCGCCGGCTTTTGTGTTCGTTGCGTCGCGCCACATCGAAGCCGTGCGTCAACCGTTGACGGGGTGGCACGGCCACTCGAAGCCGTTCGAGTTCACGCACGACTATGCGCCGCATCCGGGCATTGATCGCATGTTGACTGGCACCGCGTCGCAACTCGGTGTGATCGCACTGGAGAGCGCGCTCGAAGCGTTCGATGGCGTCGACCTCGACGTGCTTCGTGATAAAAGCGTGGCGCTCGGCAATCTGTTTATCGAGCTGACCGATCAGGAACTGAAGGGCCTTGGTTGCACGCTCGCTTCGCCGCGTGATGCTGAGCGACGCGGCAGCCAGGTATCGCTGGGTCATGCGGAAGGCTACGCGATCATGCAGGCGCTGATCGCGCGCAATGTGATCGGCGACTTCCGCGCACCGGACATTCTGCGTTTTGGCTTTGCGCCGCTGTACGTGCGATACGTGGATATCTGGGACACCATCGCTCAACTCAAGGACATCATCGCAACCGATGCGTGGAATACCGAAGAATATAAAGCACGCAAGTCGGTGACCTGACCCGCGCAACATACTTGAACATTTAAGCATTTAAGCGCCGCGATTCGAGCAATACAGGTAATACGACAGCGCGGCACCGGCGGTCGCGTCCATGTACGCGACCGCATCCCAGGAGGAGACACAAAGATGACGCAAGAGCAGCGAGGCTTCGACACGATTGTCGAACGCGAGAAGGGATTGCACCGGGGGTTATCGACGGGGCAGCTATCGATGATCGCGATTGGTGGTGCGATCGGCACGGGCCTTTTTCTCGGCAGCGGATTCGCCATTGGTTTTGCCGGCCCGAGCGTGCTGGTGAGTTATGCGATTGGCGCGCTGATTGCGCTGCTGTTGATGGGATGCCTCGCCGAAATGACCGTCGCGCATCCAACATCGGGATCGTTCGGTGCCTATGCCGAGCACTATATTGCGCCGTGGGCGGGATTTCTGGTGCGCTATGCGTACTGGTCGTCGATTGTGTTTGCGGTTGGCACCGAGGTGACGGCGATTGCCGTGTATATGAAGTACTGGTTTACCGGCGTGCCTGGCTGGTACTGGATTGTCGGGTTCTCTGCGGCGTTGATCGGAATTAACTCAGTGAGCGTGAAGGTGTTCGGCGCAGTCGAGTATGTCTTTTCGATGCTGAAGATCGTGGCGATTGTCGGTTTCATTTTACTGGGCGCTTATGTGGTGTTCGGCGCGCCCGCCAGCTCGGGGATTGGTTTTGCCAATTACACGTCGCACGGCGGCTTCTTTCCGAAGGGTGTTTGGGGCATGTGGGTGGCGGTGATCGTGTCGATCTTCAGCTATCTGAGCATTGAGATGATCGCGGTGGCCGCGGGCGAGGCGCGTGATCCGCAGAAGGCGATCACGCAGGCGTTTCGCGCGACGATGTTCCGGTTGGTGTTCTTCTATTTGCTGACGTTGGCATTGATGCTGGCGATCGTGCCGTGGAATGCGGCGGGTACTGATGAGAGTCCATTCGTGCGGGTGATGGCGGCGACGCATGTGCCGGGGGCCGCGGGTGTGATTAATTTTGTGATTCTCGTGGCGGCGTTGTCGGCGATGAATAGCCAGTTGTATATCACTACGCGGATGATGTTTAGTCTTTCCCGTGCGGGGTATGCGCCGCGGCGGCTGGGGGATTTGAACCGGAAAGGGGTCCCGGTTGCTGCGTTGTGGCTTTCGACGATTGGAATTGCGTTGGCTACTGTTTTGAACGTGATTTATCCGGATGCTTCGTTTGTGTTGATGATGTCGGTCTCCATGTTTGGTGCCATGTTTACCTGGTTGATGATTTTTGTTACTCACTTCTTTTTTCGCCACAAGCATAAGGGGATGCCGTTGGCGTTCAGGATGTGGGGGTTTCCGGTTACTTCTCTGCTTGGCGCAGGGTTGATGGTGAGTGCTTTGGTCACTACGTGGTTTACCAGAGAGTTTCGGATGACTCTGGTGATTGGGGTGCCGTTTGTTGTTGTGTTGCTTGTTGTTTATTTTGTTTGGTATCGGGGGAAGGTTGTCGAGGCGGTTCGTACTGGGTTGGCGTGATGTTTTTTTTGCCTGCGCGGCGCTTTCTTGTCTGCTCACCTATGGCGTTGGCCTTTCCTTGAATTGATATTGGATTATTAGCGTCGCCCCTGTGCGGGGCAGGCACCTACTTTTCTTTGCCTGCTGCAAAGAAAAGTAGGCAAAAGAAAGCAGCTCAAACCGCTAACTCTTAAGCGGGTCCCCTGGCTCGGAGGGGGTAGTGGTGAATCTGGAATCTGTGTTCTCGCACACTCCGCGTCAGTGACAAGGCCGTCATACTTCCGGCGGCGCTGCGCGCGCCGACGCGCACTTCATAAACCCGCGCGCTGTGTTTTCGCATTCACACCTCATTCGCCGCAGTGATTCAGCCGGTATCGTGCTTATCGCTTCGCCTTATCGCTTCGCCTTATCGCTTCGCCTTATCGCTTCGCCTTATCGCTTCGGTGCTTCGGTGCTTCGGTGCTTCGGTGCTTCGGTACTTCAGTATTTCGGTATTCCGAATAAAACATTGATGCTTTATTCGAAGTACAAACTATGAAAATTCCGGCCGGAACGGCTTTCTGGTCGGTCGGAGTGAAGCATCGATACCTGGAGAGCACTGCGGTATTTGCGTATTTGGCGTCTTGCCAAGGCGAGGCGAAGTGACGTCGATGGTCCCCACCGCGCCCAAACGAAGCCTCTGGTTTCCCATGCATACCCATCCGCGACGCACGCAGTGCGGAGTGGGAGCTGATGAGCCCCTTGTCACTCACGCTGAATGCACGAGGGCACGGATTCCAGATGCACCACTGCCCTCTCCAGGCCAGGGGACCCGCTTATAAGCTAGCGGTGTGAGCTGCTTTCTTTTGCCTACTTTTCTTTGCAGCGGGCAAAGAAAAGTAGGTGCCTGCCCCGCACAGGGGCGACGCTAATAAACCACTAAAAATTCAAGGAAAGGCCAACGCCATAGGCGAGCAGACAAGAAAGCGCCGAGCAGGCAACCCAGATCAAGGAAAGGCCAACGCCACAGGCAAACAGACAAACAAGCGCCGCGCAGGCAACCAAAGCAAAAAAAATACATTCACCCCAGGCACACCAAAAAATACCATCGCCAAAGGCAAAAAAAGAACCCTCATTTAAGCCCCAAAATCCAATGCGAAAACCGCTCCGCATCTGCGGCCGAAATCGCATTAGCCGGCATCTGCGCCCCGGTATTCCACTTCCCGGAACTCCCTTCCAACATACTCTTCTCAAGCTTCGCGACCGCATCCGAATCCCCCCGATACCGCTCGGCGATAGCCCTGAAAGAAGGCCCTACCTTCGTCGTATCGATCGAATGACAAGCGCGACAAGTCTGCTCGCTAGCAGAAATGCCACCTGTAGTAACACCACCCGGCGCAGCGGCAAAAGAGCTCCCGCACAAACCCCCAGCCAGCACAGTAACAAAAATCATCCCTCTCACAATTTCACCCCAGTAAAAAACAAAAAACCCCACCGGCGAAAACCGCCGGCAGGGCAAAGCGCTCAACAATCAGAGACAAACATGAAGAATGAACAAACCCAGGCGCGTTACCGCGGCGGCCACGGCTTGGACGGAGCGCCAATCACAGGCTTCCCAAGCAACGGTGTCGACAACGCATAAGCACCATTCTCCGTAAAAGCCCAAATGATATTGCGGTCGTACTCGGTATAAATCGCCAGCACGCCCTTGCCGAGGGTATAGCTCGGCAGCTCGCTCTCGTCCGCCAGCGCGGGCACGAAATACCCGGCGATGGTCGGCTTCTCCGGATTGCGTACGTCGAAAATCTGCACACCCGCGTTATAGAACGAGTAGGGAATCACGCCCTGACGCGAGCCGCCCGGTTGACCGATCGCATTCGAACGCTTCGGACCGAAGTTGCCGCCACGCTGGCAGAAACTCATGAACGGCGCGCCTTCAGGCGGTGTCGGCTGCGGTAGCTTGCCCGCCACCTTCAGATGCGATGGATCGCGGGCATCAACGACGAAAATGTCCTTGTACGGCTCGTAGCAATCGCGGTTCATCGGATAACCGCTCGTCAGCACGAAGCCCGTGCGTTCGTACTGGCTGACGTCGGCGTTGTCGTACTCGGTGCCTGCGAAACTCGGTGCCGTATTCACATTGCCGAGCACCTTCGGCCTGGCCGGGTTGGACAGGTCGAACGAATAAAGACCCAAGCCACCCATCGCGCCGAAGCCGATCTTGCCGCCTTCTTCCAAAGGCTTCGGCAGGAAGATTGGAATACGCGAGCCCATCCACGAGGTGCGATTGCCCGCGCGCGGATTCGTCAGATAAGCTTGTTCGTCGGCGTCATTGCCGAGTTTCTGCCCCGGCACCGAGATCTGCGATACGAACTTCGGATCTGCAGGGTCCGACATGTCCCAGACCTGATAGCCCGGCGAATACAGGTAGTTCGGGTATTCGGTCAAACCGTAGCTGTCGTCCGGTGCAGCCGACAGGATCATGTACTTGCCGCCGTAATATTCAGGCGCATCGAGCGAGCCCGAACCCTGCTGCTGACCGATCGGCGCATCGGGGTGCCTGTAGTCGGTCGTGCGTGTCGCGATCAGCTTCCATTGGCTCGGCAACGGGCCGTCCATTTCGAAGACCTTGAAGCCCTTGAGCGAGTTGTAGTGGCGCTGTGCTTCGACCTTGTCAGGCTGCTCGCTCTTGTCGGTCATCAGGCCGTAGCGGCCGATTTCGAACGAGGCAACGAGCACCGGCTTGCCGAGCTTCTTGCTCCACACGATGGTGGCGCCGCCGAGATAGTCATGCACATTGTTCGGGTCGAACTTCTCGGTCGGCCCCTTCGGTCCCCACGTACCGCCCTGCGAAAACACGACCTTGCCGTTGGCGGGGTCGGTAACGTCCATGATCCGCAAATAGTCGCGGTCGTGGATGTAGAGATAGCGACGCCCGTCGAAGTCGGCAATATTGTTCCAGGCGTGGAAGGGTGAATCGACGAGGGGATAGAAGGCCAGAACCTTGACGTCCCTGGTATAGCTCTTCTTATCCCAGGTGGTCATTTCGCCGGGGAAGTGCTTGCCCTGATGCACTTCAGGGGTGGCCTTCGGCCATACGAACTGGCCGGTTGCCGGGTCCATGCCGTAGTCGACACCCGGTTTGAGCGGGACAGGCCGGCGATCCGGAGTGAGGCGCAGCCACTGGGCGAGATAGGGATCCTTGACATTCGGTGTGCCAGGCGTCACTTGTGCCGCGGACGCCGCGTCGGCCGATGCCGCGGCATTCGATGCGGCTGTAGCCGAAGCGTCTTCCGCGGCCGCGCAAGCCGCCGCGGACACGAAGGTCAACAGGACGCCTGTTGCGAGAGTCGATTTCAGATTACGTTTGCGAAGCATTGGCTTCCTCCTTTTTATACTAGAACGCGTGACGAATCCCGAACTGGAAGCCGCTCGGATTCTGTCCGCCGTTCGGATACTCCTGGAACGTCACAGGGTAGGCGACCGGCACATCGTGCTGGCTCTTCACGTGAGCGAAAGTCGCATACAGGTCGGTCCGTTTCGACAAACCGTAGATGTAGCCGATCACACCGCCGGTGGCGCTGGAAATGCTGGTGTTGTTGTCGTCGTGGCGGTGCACGATGCTCAGATACAGACGGTTGCGCCCGTCGATGTTCCAGCGCGCGCCGATCTGTGCGTCCCAACCCTGCGAGTTGAACGCGACGTACGGCGGATACGCGTAGTAGCCGTTGTACGTGTGATAGATCAGCGTTGGCTCGAAGCCACCGAACTTATAGACGGCAGCGAAATAGTTATCGCGCGACGAATGGATCTGCGACGACTTGAAGATATCCCGCGTGTACTGCAACTCGCTCACGGCGCCGAGGAAAATCGGCCCGTGCCGATAGTCGATACTGGTGCTCAGAAAGCGCCCCGCACGGGTGCTGTCGCCCACGCCGGTCGTCGCCATGATCCGGCCGGTGAAGCCGTAGAAAGTCGGCGTCTTGTACTGGATCGCGTTATCCACGCGATACGACGCGTAGAAGAATTCCATGTTGTTGACCATACTGAAGTCGGCGGCCCAACTCGGATCGGCGTAGCCCGCAATCCAGTACGACGGCGTGAATTGGCGGCCCATCGTCACCTCGCCCCAGTTGCCTTTCAGGCCCACGAACGACTGCCGGAACTGCGTCGACTGCACGCCGGTATTCGCGGAAAACATCGGCTCGATGGTGAACACCGCCTTGTTGCCGCCGCCCAGATCTTCGACACCGCTCAAGTTGAAGCGCGAGTTGTTCAGACCGCCGCTCGACATGCGGGTCATGTTTCCGCCGGAGCCGGAAGAAATCAGATGTTCGATGTTCAGGTCGACATAACCCGACAGCCAGACGCTCGACTGAGCGTGTGCCCCGGCGCATGCGAGCATGACGGCGCCTGACACGAGTGCCTTCTTTTTCATTCAATCTCCAAACAGGTCGTTGTTGTTTTCGTGTGGTAGAGAGTGCTGTCGTCGCGCGCGACAGCCGCGGTTACGTCCTTTTCCTTTTGTGTATACACAAACTGTAAAAAATTATACCCACGGCAAAATTTGGATTCCGAGCTTTATTTTTTTATACAAAACAACGGTTTGGTTATAGCGGGTTGACCCGGATGGCATCGCGCTTCAAAACAGATGCCGGATTCCGGCGGCATACGTCATCGCGGTGCCATAGCCAGAAAGCTTGTCGTAGACGGTCACCAGGTACAGATCGGTGCGTTTCGACAGGAAGTAGTCGAGCCCCACGGAGCCCGTATTGCGGGCGGTGACGGTGTTTTTCGGCGCGCTGCGGCGCGTGTACGCCCACTCCGCCAGCGCGGTGAGCTGGGAGGTCAACGGCACCGAGAGACCGGCTTCGTAGGTATGCGCACCGATGTTGGTCGAATCGGTACGCAGGCCTTGCACTGCGGCATAGAGCTTGAAGAGCGAAAAATCATAGGCAGCGCCGACGATGTACGCGTTCTGTGTCGGTGACGCCACACCGGCGACCACGCGTGTGCGTTGTACGGTCGCGACAGCGGTGAGTGAACCACCTGCATAGAGTGTCGATAACGCGGCGTTGTACGTGCCGTCCGAGCCTGCGAAGCCGCCCGGCGCATACACCGCAGTGGTAGTCAGCCCGTTCAGATTGGGGCTGGTGTACTGGATGCCGTTATTCCAGACGGTGTCGCCCACAATTGCACCGCCGTACGGCGCAGTGAAGGTCTGCATCACAAGCGGCGAAAACAGGATCGACGCCTGGAACGGGTTGACCGCCTGCTCGGCGAGGTAGAGCAGATTCGTGTGCCGTCCAAGCGTCACACGCCCGAACGGTCCGGCGATGCCGACATACGAATTGCGTCCCCAGAACGGATCGGCGGCGGTGCGGCCGACGCCGCCGTTAGTCGGCTGAAAGAAGCTCTCGAGCACGGCGATTGCGCGATAGCCGGCGCCGAGATCCTCGTTGACACGGATGCCCCAGTAAGGCGCCGTCAATCCCGGGCTCTGTTCCGCTATCGCGGCGGGCGGCCCATTGCTGCGTTTGCTGCTGGCGACATCGAGCCCGACGAGCCCATACAGCGTGACAGACGTTTGCGCTTTGACGGCATGGGACGCGAGTCCCCATGCGGCGGCGCAACTGAGCGCGAGCGCGCCCAACGATCGAACGTTCATGGCGGATCCTCTTGTGCGGTTGGGAACAGCGAGACAACAGCGAGACAACGGCGGGACATCAGCGGGACATCAGCGAGGCGACAACGAGACAGCAATGAAGCGGCAGGTGGCGGCGCGAAGCTGCGCCGCCACGTTTCAGGCGGCGCGCACCGCGAATTCGACGGACGCTTGTGCGAAGTGCTGGGACAGACTGGCGAGCAAGGCGTCGCGCTGGGCAATCAACGAAGCGGGGGAGCGGCCCGCGATGTGCGGCGTGATGAGCACCTCGGGACGAGCGAGCAGCGCTGGCGGCACCTCGGGTTCGTCTTCGATTACGTCCAGTCCTGCGCCGGCGATCGCGGCGTGAGCCAGGGCGTCGATCAGCGCCTGCGTGTCGAGTACCGAACCGCGCGAGACATTCACCACGTAGCCGGATGGCCCCAAGGCTTGCAGCACCTGGCGGTCGACCAGGTGTTTCGTCGACGGGCCACCGTTGCAGGCAATGACGAGGAAGTCGCTGTCGGCGGCAAGCTCGACCAGATCCGCGT
Source organism: Paraburkholderia sediminicola (assembly GCF_046026855.1). Taxonomy (GTDB): domain Bacteria; phylum Pseudomonadota; class Gammaproteobacteria; order Burkholderiales; family Burkholderiaceae; genus Paraburkholderia; species Paraburkholderia sediminicola_A. The sequence continues at coordinate 106,876 of NZ_JAQQET010000018.1, forward strand.
AGTAACGGCCTGGCGCATCGGCACGCGGTTGCCGCCCGTGATAGCCGAGCGTCATGTCAAAGCCCTGCGCCCGCGCTGCAATCAGCCTGCCGATACGTCCCATTCCGATTAGCCCCAGGCGCGCGCCCGTTAGCGTCGGACGCTCGGCACGCGAGGCGCGCCAACGACCGGCGCGTACCGCCCCCGTAAGCGGCGCGTAGCCACGTGCGAGCGCGAGCAGCAAGCCGATGGCGTGATCGGCGACAGTCGCCGCATTGGCACCGGGCGCATGGGTGACGACGATGCCGCGTCGCACTGCGGCGTCCACGTCGACGTTCTCGTAGCCCGCACCGAATGCGCTGACGATCTCGAGCGCGGGCAGCACGGCCATCTGCGCGTCGGACAACCCGGTCGAGCCGTTCGTCACCACCGCGCACAGGTTCCCTGGATCAACGCCGGCTGGCAACGCATCGCCCCAACCGTCGGGATGATAGTGAAGCGTGTAGTCGCGCCGCAGTGCGTCGAGCGTTGCGTCGGGCAAAGCGATCAGCGCCAGCACATGCCTGCGGCCCATGCTTGTGTTCAGGACCGGACTCATGGCTGCGGATCAGCGGCTTGCGCAGCAGGCGCGACCTCTTTCACCGCGCCTTTCCAGCCGTTCTCGGTGATGTCGAATACGGTGCCGTCGGGCATCCGGTACTTCACCTCGTAGAACACATTCGGATCTTTTTCGTGGCGTCCCGTCAGATACGTGCCGCCCGCCGCGACGACGCGCGCCGCGGTGTCTTCGACGTTATCGACCCACATGCCGAAGTGAATCACGCCGCGCACATCCTTCAGCCCCGCATAGCCGGGGACGGTTTCATCCTTGAAGTTGAGGAGCGCCACGTTCATCGTGCCGTCCGTCATATAGATGCCGCGCATCGCGTTGCCCGCGCGGCGCATGCCGAATGCCTGCTCGAAGAATTGCGCGGCGGCTTCCGGATCGTCGACCGAAAGCGCGATGTGGCGGAGCTTGTCCATGAGATGTCCTTGAGTTGTCCTGGCGATGAATCGCCTGTCGGCGAAATGAGGGTTGTCGTGACTGTGAATCAAGTGTGTCCGCAACTTCACCAGGTATACTACGTATAACAAATGTATACACAAAAACAAATTGATATACCAGAATGGTTCTCATACACCAGTCGCCGCCCCTGGCGCCGACTCGCCGCACTGTCTGAGGACCACCGATGCACACCTCGCAGGAACCGTTGGGTAGTCTTTCCGCCGCGCTCAGGCAGCGCTTTGCGCAGATCGGGCCAGTGTGGGGGCGCGATATCAATACGCACCGCGATCTGGTGATCGACGCGTATTCGCCGTTGGTGGCTGCATCGCGGGATGCGGGGGAGTCGTTCGAGGTGGCGCGCGATGTTGCGTACGGCGAGCATGAGCGGCAGCGTCTGGATGTGTTTGCCGCTTCAACGACACGGAAGAAGGGCAATGCCGATGTGGTGCTGTTTGTCCACGGTGGCGCGTTTCTGCGCGGCAGCAAGAGCTTCAACGGACTCATTTACGACAACGTGTCGCGCTGGTTTGCGCGGCAGGGCTGCGTTGCGCTGAATGTCGAGTACCGGCTCGCGCCTGAAGCGCCATATCCCGCAGGTGCGGACGATGTCGCCGCCGCTTTTTCGTGGGCGCTGAAACATGTCGCCGAATTCGGTGGTAATCCGCAGAGGATCTTTCTGGTCGGACATTCGGCGGGTGGCGCACATGTCGCCACGTACCTGTGCGATCCACTCTTTGCCGAGTTGCGCGAGAGCGCTTCGACAGTCGCCGGTGCCGTACTCATTAGCGCGCGGCTCGCCGCCGACGTGCTTCCCGACAACCCGAACGCAGCAGGCGTGCGCGCCTATTTCGGCGCGCACGAAACATGCTACGCCGCGCGTTCGCCATTGACCCATGCGGCGCACTTCGACACACCTCTGATGGTGGTCGTCGCCGAATACGAAAACCCTTATCTGGACGCCTACGGTGCGGCTTTTTTTGAGCGTGTACTGCACGCGCGTCAACGCGCCGGTGAACCGGTGGCTAAACGCGCGCCGCGCTTCATGCAGATGCTGCGGCACAACCATACATCGGTAGTCGCGCATTTCGATTCGGGCGAGACGCTGTTAGGCGACGCGATGCTCGATTTTTTCAACGCGTGATCGTCCGCGTTTATCCGTCTAGCCAATCAGGAGATCCGTATGTCTGTTAGCCGTCCGTCTGCTTTTGAAAAGCCACGCGTATTCGCGCCGGTCATTACGCCGTTCCGCGCCGGGTTGGGCGTGGACGCAGCGCGCTTCGTCGCGTTCTGTCAGTGGCTGGTCGGGCAGGGCGCCGGGCTCGCGCTGTTCGGCACGAATAGCGAAGCCAACTCGCTCAGTCTCGCAGAACGTCACGGGTTGCTGGACCAGGTCATCGAAGCCGGCATCGACCCCTTGCAGATGCTACCGGGCACCGGCGCATGCGCGCTGCCTGACGCGATCGCACTGACGCGTCACGCCGCCGGAGCCGGTTGCGCGGGCGCCTTGATGCTGCCGCCTTTCTTCTACCAGGGCGTCAGTGACGACGGCCTGTTCGCGTACTACTCCGATGTGATTCAGGCAGTCGGCTCGGATCAGCTACGCGTGCTGCTGTATCACATCCCGCAGTTCACCGGCGTGCCGATTACCCACACGCTGATCGAGCGGCTGATCGCGGCGTATCCGCAAACGGTGGTGGGCATCAAGGACAGTTCGGGGGATTGGGCCAATACCCAGGCGATGTTGGAAAAGTTTCCCGGCTTCGCGGTGTTTCCGGCGTCCGAGGCGTTGCTCGGCAAAGCGCTGCCGCTCGGCGCGGCCGGCTGCATTTCGGCGACGGCGAATATTCAGCCGCATGCGATTGCGAGCCTGCTGAACGCGGCGTCGCTGGAAGAACGGAGAGCGTGGGAAGGCAAGGTCACGACCGTTCGCCTGGCAGTGCAAGCGCAACCGATGATCCCCGCTTTGAAAAGCATCGTCGCGCACTTCGCGAACGATCCCGAATGGACCCGCATGCGGCCGCCACTCACGCCGATGAATCCGGCGCAGTCCGGCGCGCTGTTGCAGCAGCTTCAGGCATTGGATTTTTCGATGCCTTCGACGGCATCGCTTGCGGCGGTGGCCGCGTGAGCCTGCAGCGACCGCAGCGACTGCGGCTATCGCACCAGCTCCAGTTCCAGCTAGCGCGTCCGCAGCAGGTATCTCCGTGCCTGCTGCGAAGCAGCGCGCGCAACGACTCAGGCGTTCTCGCGCTCAATGCGCTGCCGCTTGAGCCGGCCGAGCACGACGATCGACAGCCGCGCCGTGTGGTCGCGCATCGCGTTGTACGCGCGTTCCGGTTCGGAGTTGAGGATCGCGGAGACGATCTCGCGATGCTCGTCGGTTGCCGATTCGAAGCGCGAAGGCGAAGCCGGCTGCGCGGCGCGAAAGCCCGCCAGGCGCTGCCGTTGTATGGACATGATCGACGCCAGCGATTTGCTTTGCGCACCCTTGCAGATCAGTTCGTGGAATTCGCGATTGAGCTGGAAGTACTCCGTTTCATCGCCGCGCGCGATCGCGGCGTTCATTTCGGTCTGGAGCTCTTCGAGTTGCTTCTTCTCGACGAGGCTCATACGTTGCGCGCTCAAACGGCAGCACAACGCTTCGAGTTCGCACATCGCTTCGAGCATGTCGGCCAGTTCGTCGATGCTGAACTGCGCGACCACCACGCCTTTGCGCGGGGTCAGCTCGACCATGCCGCGCGCGGCGAGTTCGCGCAGTGCTTCGCGGATCGGCGTGCGCGAGGCGTTGAAGCGTTCGGCGAGTGCGGCTTCTTCGAGCTTCTGGCCCGGTTCGAGCGTGCCGTCGATGATCTCGTCGCACAGCAGTCGGTAGATCTTGGAGGAGAGCGTCGTCATCGTCATGGTGGTGGGTTGAGCGAAACCGTGAGCAAGTGGCCCCATTATGCGCCAGCGGCCCAACTGCCTCAATCGCCACCGCGCATATCCGGCCTCTGCAGGCCCATGCAGTGTACGCGTGAACGTGTTCATAGCCAGATTGGTGTATACGAGAATTTTAGTAGAAATACACATATGTCTAAATGTATACGAATTATTGAACCCTCGACAGCCGCTAACTCACACCCTACAAACACAAAAAGCGAGGCAACACGTGATCTGGTTTGGTATCGCAACTTATGAATTGAATGGCCGCACCGCTACCGGCCTGGCGGTCGGCGGCAAGCTGTACGACGCACAGGCAGCGCTGAAGCAAACCGCTTCGCAGGCGCCGCTCGCCGATGTCGGCTCGCTGATCTCCGGTTGGGAGGCCGGCGGCGCGGCGACCGTCGAACGGCTCGAAGCCGCGGCGCGTGCGATCGAGGCGGGCACGCTCGATGTCGCGCCGCTCGCCGGTCACACGCTGTGTGTGCCGTACCAGCCGCGGCGCATTTTCGCGGCGGCATCGAACTATTACGAGCACGCAGCGGAGATGGGCACCGAACTGGCGCCGCGTGAGGAAAGCACGCCGTACATGTTCATGAAAGCGGAAACAAGCGTGGTGCCGACGCTCGCCAGCGTAGTCATTCCACCGCACGCGGAGCGGGTCGATTGGGAGGTTGAACTGGCCGTGGTGATCGGCAGGAGCGGCCGCCACATCGCTAAAGGAGACGCTTACGACTACATCGCCGGCTACACGATTCTCAACGACGTCAGCGCGCGCGACCTGAACCGCCGTACCGACTATCCGTTCAAACACGACTGGTTTCGCGGCAAGAGTTTCGATACCTTTGGTCCGCTCGGCCCCTGGTTCGTGCCGCGTGCGTGCATCGCCGAGCCGCAGAATCTGCGCATGCGCCTCGCGGTGAACGGCGAAATGATGCAGGACGGCAATACGTCCGGGATGATTTTCAATATCGCCGAGCAGATCGAATATTTATCGACGATTCTCACGCTGCAGCCAGGCGATCTGATCGCGACGGGCACGCCGACCGGCGTCGGCATGGGGCGCGGTATTTATCTGAAGGCGGGTGATGTGATGGTCGCTTCGATCGAGGGGATCGGCTCGATCGAGAATCCGCTGGTCGCCGGCTGAGCGCAATCAGGCTCGCGGCGCTATCCACTCACTCCACTCAAAGACGGGGAACACGACATGTTGCAGCGGGTACGGCGCGCGATACGACGGCTGGTTCAGCCATTGAAGCAGCAGGCTGCGTTGAGTGCAGTTGCGTTGGCAGCCACGGCGCTCTTTACGAGCGCCCACGCGGCCGACGCGGTGCGCGTCAATCTGGCGTGGCTGCCACAGGGCAGCACCGGCGGCATTCTGCTTGCGCAAGCGAAGGGCTACTACCGCGAGGCCGGACTTGACGTCAGCGTGATGCGCGGTTACGGCGGTCAGCGTACCGTCAATGAAGTGGATGAGGGTCTGTTCGAATTCGGCTACGGCGACCCCGTCAGCGTGATGCTGAACCGCGCGCATGGCGGGCATGCTGTGATGGTCGGTGCGATCAACACGCGCTGGCCGGGGGCGATGTGCTATCTCGAGCGGCCCGGCTTCAAGGTGAGTACGCTGAAGGATTTGTCGGGGATGACGCTCGGCGGCGGCGGTGCCTCGCCGGTGCAGAACATCATGCCCGCGTGGCTCAAACAGAACGGCATGGCGCCCGATGCGATCAAGACTGTGCGTCTCGACCCGGCTGTGATCAATACCGCACTGTTGCAGAAGCGGATCGACCTGTCCGAGTGCTGGGAAGGCGCGAGCCTGCCGGTGCAGGCAGCGTTGGCGAAGCGCGCGGGGCAGCAGCTCGGCAAGGTTTACTACCGGGATTTTGGTCTGGATATGATGGGTAACGGCATCGTGACTACCGATACCTTCGTTGCTCAGCATCCCGACGTGGTCAAACGTTTTGTCGCGGCGACCTATCGTGGTTATGCGCTGATGCGCGAGCATCCACAAGAAGCCGCCGACGCGATCGGGGCGCTTTATCCCGTGCTCGACAAGGCAATCCTGCTGCAACAGATTGTCGAAACCAACGGCCTGATCACCGACGATCCCGCGCAGCACAAAACCGGCTGGCTGCGTCCCGCGCGCATGGATGCCACCGCCGCGTTCGTGTCGCGTGCGTTCGGCACCGGCACGAAAGTGAAGCCGGCCGATCTCTACACGAATCAGTTCGTCGAATAAACCCGTTCGACACAGGAGACAGGTAATGAACAGTTTGCGTCCGAAGCGGCTTGGACACATGGTGCTGATGGTGCGCGACATCAAGAAGTCCGCACAGTTTTATACCGACGTGCTGGGCCTCAAGGTGTCGGACTGGATCGGCGACCAGATGGTGTTTCTGCGCGCCGGCAGCGATCACCACGATCTCGCGCTCGCGCAGTTGCCGAAAGATTCCGTCGACTTCAACGACCTGCCGCGCTACTCGCGACCGGGCCTCGAGCACTTTTCGTATCTGATCGACAGCTATGAAGAGATGGAGCGTTCGGTGAAGGTGCTACAGGAGCATGGTGTCGAGATCGTCCGTGGCATCGGCCGGCATGGTCCGGGCAATAACCTGTTTCTGGTCTTCAAGGACCCGGACGGCAACAACGTCGAGGTGTACTGCGAGATGACGCAGATCGGTGAACGCGACGCGCATGAACCACAGGTGTGGGAGCGCACCATCGAATCGTTCGACCAGTACCGCTTCGAGCGCTTTGTTGTGCCACCGCCGCCGCATCTGGTAGCACAGAAATCGGCTCAGGCAGCGGCTCAGGCAGCGGCGCAAGCAACTGCGCAGCCTGCAGCCGAAGATTCAGCGAAAGCCAATCCGTCCGATCACGAATAATTCGGAAACCTCATGAAGCGATTGATCGAAACCGTCTCGTTCTGGATCGTGATTGGCTTGATCTGGGAGTTCGGCGTGCGTTGGACGGGCACGCGCGAATATGTGCTGCCGCCCTTATCGCAGGTGTTCGCCGCCGGTTGGGAAATGCGCGGGCAGTTGCTGTCCGATACCTTGGCGACCGCCTGGGAAGTGTTCGCCGGTTTCACGCTGGCACTGATCGGCGGTCTGGCGATCGGTTTGCTGGCGAGCATGTCGAGCATCGCGCGGCGCACGCTGTTTCCGCTCGTCACCGCGTTGCAGAGCATGCCGAAGATCGCGCTCGCGCCGTTGCTGATCGTGTGGTTCGGTTATGGTTTTGCCTCGAAGCTGGCAGCGGCCGTACTGTTCGCCTTCTTCCCGATTGTGATTGCGACGATGGGCGGCCTGGCCGGCGTGCCGCGTAATCTGGATGAGCATTTTCGGGCGCTCGGTGCGTCGCAGGCGAAGACCTTCTGGCATTTGCGTTTGCCCGCCGCGTTGCCCGCTTTGATCGACGGTTTGAAGATCGCGATGCCATTGGCGGTAATCGGCGCGATTGTGGGTGAATTCATCGGGTCCGAGTCGGGGCTGGGGCATCTGATCGTGTTCGCGACATCGAACGCGCAGACCGCGTTGTCGTTCGCGGCGATCCTGATGGTGACCGTACTGGCGATGCTGTTTTACTGGGCCGTCGAACTGGTTTCGCGCGGTGTGTGGTGGAGAGGAGTGACGGTCTGATGGCACTGGTCGACAAGTTGCGTATCGTGCAGCGCGCCGCGGCAACCGGCGCACAGGTTCACCCCTTGCATCGCGACGAAGCGGCGCCCGCGCTGATTTCCGTCGAGCAGGTCGGCAAGCGTTTCGCCGCGCGGGGTGGGGCGGGGGCGTTCAGCGCGCTCGACGATGTCTCGATGCAGATTCGCCAGGGCGAGTTCGTCTCGATTCTCGGGCCGAGCGGTTGCGGCAAGAGCACCTTGCTGCGGATGGTGGCGGGTCTTGTGTCATGCGATGGCGGCCGGATTTTGCTGGGTGCCGAGCCCATTTCCGCGCCGGTGCCGGATATCGGGGTGGTGTTTCAGACGAGCAATATGCTGCCCTGGCTGACCGTTGGGGCGAATATCCGATTAGGCGCGAAATTGAGGAGTGTGCCGAGGGCGCAGGTTGAGCAGCGGCTTCCTGCGTTGCTCGAGACCTTGGGGTTGACGGCATTCGCCGACCGGTACCCGCATGAATTGTCGGGTGGGATGAGGCAGCGTGCCGCAATTGGGCAGATTCTGTTGCTCGAGCCGCGCGTGATGTTGATGGATGAGCCCTTTGGGGCGCTGGATGCGCTGACGCGGGATCGGTTGAATGTTGAGCTTTTACGCATCTGGCAGCAGAGCACGCTGACGGTTTTGCTGGTTACTCATAGCATTCATGAAGCAGTGTTCCTGTCGGATCGGGTATTGGTGATGTCCGAGCGGCCGGGACGGGTTGTTCACGATATGAAGATCGATTTGCCGCGGCCGCGGGAGCCTGATCAGGTCAAGAGCAATCCCCTGTACGGGGAGTATGTTTCGGCGCTTTCCAGGCTGATGGGGGTGTTTTAAATTAAACAACCAACGCCGTAGGCAAACAGACAAGAAGACAAGAGAAAGACCGCCACCGCAGGCAAAGACCCAATCCCTACTACAATCCAAACGACTAGAAACCACCCCAAGCCTGCGGCAGCCATCCAATGTTGAAGATTCTGGTCAGTGCCTGCCTCGCGGGCCACCCCGTCCGCTATAACGGCAAAGCCAAACCCGTCCACGAAGTGCTGCTGGAAAAATGGCGCGCCGAAGGGCGTCTCATTGTCGTCTGTCCGGAAGTGGCCGCCGGGTTTCCGACCCCGCGTCCGCCCGCGGAAATCCAGCTGCGCCGCACGGGTCTCGACGTGCTAACCCAAGCGGCGTCGATCGAAGACAACACAGGCGCAAACGTTACCGCGCTCTTCATCGCGGGCGCTCACCACGCATTAAGCCGCGCACAAGCGGAAAACTGCCGCTATGCATTGCTGGCCGACGGCAGTCCGTCCTGCGGCAGCACCTTCCTCTACGATGGCGCCTTCACGGGCACCCCGCACGCGGGCGCAGGTGTCACCGCCGCCTTGCTGCAGCAGCACGGCATCCGCGTTTTCGCGGAATCCCGAATAGCGGAGTTGGCCGCGGCTATCGCACTCGAATCGGATGAGCAGGGCACGTAGCAATGCGCCGGAGAACTGTAGAAGACCAACCGAAAGCCGAGGACTTTCACCATGCGCTAACGTTTGCGCATTCCAGTCTATCCACGCGCAAACGATTAATACGCATTACATAGAAATCAGACGCGCGGTATTCGCGAGACCTGCCAGGCCGCCGGCACAGCGGCTCACATTTGCGCGCGGAGCCAGTGATAAACCAGCGGTCCGCACAATATGCCCCATGTTACCGCGCAGATCAGCAGCGCCATCGTCACCGCTGCGCTGCCGCAGTCCTTGGCACGCTTCGACAATTCGTGCCGTTCGAGCGAAATGCGATCGATCGCGGCCTCGATGCTCGAGTTCAACAACTCCACCAGGAGCACCAGCAGCACGGAAACGATCAGCAATACCCGCTCGATCGCGCTAACCGGCAGCAACAGCGCGCAAGGCAGCAAGATCGCCGCCAATGCTATCTCCTGACGAAAGGCGCTTTCCTCGCGCAACGTCGCAACCATGCCGTCGCACGAGTGCCGCAGCGCGAACAGCGCCCGTAAAGGACCGCTGCGTTTGGCTGGCAGCGGCGCAGGGGGCGGGGCCGCTGCAGAAACCTCTGAAGGGACAGGAGAAGATCGGGTCGGATTGCTCATGATTTGCTTCGGATGAAGATGGCCGCAGCATGCCTCAAATGTCACAAATTGTCACAGACTTGTGATATCTTTGCGCCCGCCCAACGGCGCCAGTACGCCTGAGCGAGAGACTACGGGAAATAGGCGAAAAGCAGGGTTCCGGCACGCTATGCGAGACACGTTTCAAGTGTTGGCCGCGCCGGTCGCGCCGCTCGTCATTCAAGGTTTCGCCGGATCGTCCGTATACACGTGTAGAGGACCGCATCGCGGTCATGCCGCATTCCGTTTTTCACGTTCCCCGCAAACTTCTGCGGCAGGCCGAATTCGCAACGATGTCCCGCGTAGTCATGGGGCGGATGGCCGAAGTCCAACAAGCTGATCTGTCCATGAAACCTGTTGTCTCGTTTTGCCTGTTGCTGACGGCGCTCGCCGGCGCTTTGTACACAGCCACGCTGGCCGCCGCGCCTTCCGCGCCCGTTCCGTTGCTTGCCGCTACTGTCGCATTGCCGTCGCCCGCTGCGCCAGGCGCGGCCCCCAACGGCGCGCATGCAATGAACGCGTCGAACACGACGAACGTGCCCAATACCGCCAGCAGCGTCGCCGGTTCGACTACGGTGCATCTGCCGTTCTCCGCATTGGGCGCCTATCAGCCGCTGAACCTGCGCGGTCTCGAGGACGTGCGCGTCGTCAACGTCGGCGTGCGGCTCGATCATGTGGTGACCGCGGCGCGGCTGCGCTTGCGCTACACGTATTCGCCGGCACTGGTGTTTCCGATCTCGCACTTCAAGGTGTCGATCAACAACGAAGTGGTGGCGACCGTACCGTTCGATCGTGAGCATGCAGGGCAGATCGTCACGCAGGACATTCCGCTCGATCCGCGTTTCCTGACAGATTACAACCAGCTTGGCCTTCGACTCATCGCACATTACACGCTCGACCATTGCGAAGATCCGGAAAACTCGTCGCTGTGGGCCGACGTGAGTCCGACGAGCGAGATCATTCTCGACACCTCGCCGATTCGTTTGCCTAACGATCTCGCGTTGCTGCCGGCACCGTTTTTTGACCGGCGCGATGTGGGCCGCTTGCGTCTGCCGTTCGTGTTACCGGCGGCCGCCGACAACGCGACGCTGCGCAGCGCCGGGGTGCTGGCCTCGTGGTTCGGCGCGCTCGCCGATTATCGTCAGGCGCGTTTTCCGGCCTCGTCCACCTTGCCGTCCGACGATCAGGCCGTGGTGGTGGCGCGTAGCGCGCAGTTGCCCGCGGCGTTGAAGCTGCCGCCGGTCAACGGGCCGATGCTGATCGTCACCGACAATCCGGCCGCCGTCGACAAGAAGCTGCTGATCGTGACGGGCCGTACCGCAGCCGAAGTCGATCAGGCGGCCGCCGCGCTCGTGCTTGGCAGGACGGCGATGGCGGGCCCGGCTGTGCAGGTCGCGCAGATCGATATCGGCGCACCGCGCAAGCCCTATGACGCGCCGCGCTGGTTGCCGGTCGACCGCCCGGTCGCCTTCAAGGAGCTGATCGACGATCCGAATCAGTTGCAGGTGCGCGGCAGTGCGCCGGACGCGATCCGTCTGAACCTGCGCGTGCCCGCCGATCTGTTCTCATGGAATGGCGCAGGCGTGCCGCTGAATCTGAAGTACCGTTACACGGCGCCGACGGTGCAGAACAATTCTGTCCTTGCCGTGCAGATCAACGATCAACTGGTCAAGTCGTACCGGCTTGCGCCGGCTAGCGCCGACGATGCGCAGGGCCGCCTGCAACTGCCGGTGCTGTCGACGAGCGGCAATCGTTCGAGCAACCTGCTCGATATTCCGGCGTTCCGTGTCGGCAGCTCGAACCAGTTGCAGTTGCGCTTCAATCTCGATTCGCAAAAGACGGGGCTGTGTCAGGGCGTCGCGTCGAATCCCGTGCAGGCGGCGGTCGATCCGGACTCGACGATCGACTTCTCGAACTTCGTTCACTACGCGCAGATGCCGAATCTCGCGTACTTCGCGAATAGCGGCTTCCCGTTCACGCGTTACGCCGATCTGGCGCAGACGGCTGTGGTGATTCCCGCGCATCCCGCACCCGAAGAACTCGAAGCATTGCTGACGATGCTCGGCCACATGGGGCAGTGGACCGGCTATCCGGCGCTGCGCGTGCAGATCGCGCGGCCGGCCGAGATCACGCAACTGGCGGGCAAGGATCTGCTGGTGATTGGCGGCAATGGTTCGGGACCCATGCTGGATCATTGGCATCAGGCACTGCCGCTGACCATCGGCGCGAGCCCGAACGTCGGCGCAGAAGGTGTCGATGGCGGCACGCTCACGCGCGCCTCGTTTTCGGTGAAGGAGCAGTGGCGCAACGGCGCGCATCTGCCGGACGGCAGCGCGCATCTCGAACGCGACGGCGCGCTGGCCGCGTTAATGGGCTTCGAATTGCCCGGCAGCAAAGGACGCAGCGTGGTCGCGCTGACGGCCACCGATCAGCATCAACTGACCCAGTTGCTCGACGTGCTGGAAAAACCGGACCGGGTCTCGCAACTGCAGGGCGACGTCGCACTGGTGCGCGGCGGCGAAGTCGACAGCATGCGCGTCGGCGAACCGTATCTGGTCGGTTATGTGCCCTGGTATGCGCGGCTCTGGAGCAAGGCGATCCAGCATCCGATTCTGCTGGGCGTGCTCGGCGCGATCGCCGGGCTGCTGCTGGCGGTTGGCGCATTCACCGCGCTGCAGGAACTGGCCGCGCGCCGCAGGGGAGTCTGAGCGATGCTGCCGGTGAAGTGGAAAGCGTCGCTGTGGCAGGCGCCCGGCGGGGCACTGGCGAGTGCGCGCACACGTCTCGCGTCGGTGGCAGGCGCAACGATTGCCACCAGCGTGTCTGCCAGTGTGGCTACCGGCGTGGCCGCCCTGTTCGCGAGCGGCGCGTTCGCTGCGGCCTTGCCGCTGCCGGCCACCGCAACAGGGCTCGCCAGTCCTGCGCCAGACAGTTGCGCAGCGCCCGCATGGCCGCGCTGGCAGCAGTTCAAGCGCGATTTCATCTCGCCCGAAGGGCGCGTGATCGACGTCGGCTCGGCCGATTCGCGCACGGTATCGGAAGGTCAGTCGTACGGACTATTTTTCGCGCTCGTCGCCAACGACCGCCCGGCCTTCGATTCGATTCTGCACTGGACCGAGGCGCATCTCGCCCAGGGCGACCTGACCGCGCACCTGCCGGCCTGGTTATGGGGTCGCACGGACAGCGGGCAATGGGACGTGCTCGATGCGAATGCTTCGTCCGATGCCGATCTGTGGATCGCCTATGCACTGCTCGAAGCCGGCAGCGCGTGGCAGGAACGCAGCTATACAGCGCGTGGCGCGGTTCTCGCGAAGCGCGTGCTCGACGAGGAAACCGCCAGCGTTCCTGGTCTCGGGTTGACGTTGTTGCCTGGGCCGGTGGGCTTTCATCCGGCGCCGGACGTGTGGCGCGTCAATCCGAGTTATTCGCCGCCGCAGGTGGTCCGCGGCATCGGCACGCGCCTGCCGGACGACGCACGCTGGACGCGCCTTCTCGCCAGTACCGGCCGGGTCCTGCTCGACACCGCGCCGCACGGCTTTTCGCCTGACTGGGCGTTGTACCGCGCCAGACAGGGTTTCGCGCCAGACCCGCAAACCCAGGCCGAGAGCGCTTACAACGCAATTCGTGTCTATCTGTGGGCCGGCATGCTCAATCCCCGCGATCCGCTCGCGCAACCGCTGCTCACGCGTCTCGCGCCGTTCGCCGGCTTTATTGCCGCGCACGGTGCGCCGCCGGAAAAGGTCGATACGACGAACGGCAGCGTCGGCGCGAACATGGGTAACGCAGGCTTCTCCGCAGCGGCCGTGCCATTTCTCGACGCGCGCGGCCAGCGCGCGCTCGGCGATGCGCAGATCGCGCGCATGGAACAACTCGATCGCGACACGCCGGCCGGCTATTACACCAGTGTGCTGAGTCTGTTCGGGCTGGGCTGGCGCGATGGCCGTTATCGTTTTGCCGCCGACGGCACCCTCAACCTGCACTGGAGTTCGCCGTGTCGCGCCGCTTCCCGCTAACGTGCGCGGTGCTGTTGCTCTGCCTCGCGGCGCAGGTCGCGTCGGCAGCCGCGTGGGTCGGCACAACCGCACCGTCACAAAACGCCGCCGCGCAACGCCTGTTCGCGACGGCCCGCATGTGGTCGACCAAGCATCGTGACGATCTCGCCTTGCAGTCGATCCAGAAAGCGCTGCTGATCGCGCCGGACGATACTTCGTTGCTGGCAGAGCAGGTGCGCATCCAGTTGCGTCTCGGCGAGGCGCAGGCCGCGCAGACGACGCTGGCGCGGCTGCGGATCAAAGCCCCCGGCACGCCGGCCACGCAGCAGATCGAAGACGAGTTCCGCGTTGCCACCAACGGCCGCGAAGAACTGGCGACGATTCGCCTGATGGCGCGCAGCGGCCAGTCCGCCGAAGCGACGCGGCGGCTGGTCGCTCTGTTTCCGCACGGTGCGCCGTCGGGGTCGCTCGGCGCCGAGTACTACCAGATCATCGCGGGCACGCCCGAGGGCCGCGTGCAGGCAGTCGGCGCATTGCGTCAGCGGATCGCTGCCGATCCGTCGGATCTCGATTCGGCGCTGGTGCTCGCCAATCTGCTGAACGCACGCGGCGAGACGCGCGCGGAGGCCAATCGCATCGCATGGAATCTCGCCACGCGGCCGGACTCGGATCGCTCGGCATCGCTGGACGCATGGCGTCACGTGCTGCAATCCGCTGGCGCGGATCCGGCTTATCTCGCCGCGCTGCGCGCCTATCTGCAACTCGTGCCGGACGATACCGAATTCAAGGACCGGGTCGGCGTGATCGAAGCGCAACTGGAGGCGCAGCGGCAACTCGAACGCAATCCCGACTACATCGCGCAGCAGCGCGGCCTCCAGGCACTCGCGCGCAACGATCTGACGACGGCCGAACCGCTGCTGGCGCGAGCCGCGCAAGCCCGGGCGAACGACGCCGAGGCGGTTGGCGGCCTCGGTCTGGTGCGCATGCGCGAAGGGCGGCGTGACGAAGCCCGCACGCTGTTTCTGCGCGCGGCCGCGCTCGCGCCGGACAATCGCGGGAAATGGGAAAGCCTCGCGCGTGCCGCGCAATTCTGGGGCACGCTGGCGCAGGGCCGCGAGGCCGCCGCAGCCGGACGTCCGCAGGATGCCGAGCGGGCCGCACGCGCCGCGCTCGCGATGGAGCCGGCCAACGCCGACGCCAAACTGATGCTCGCCGACGCGCTGCTCGCGCAACGCAACTGGAGTGCCGCGGAACCGCTGCTGCGTGACTTGCTGGCGGCGCGCGAACCGAATCTGTCCGCGGTGCGCAGTACCCAGACGCTGTTCGAGAACACCGGTCGCGCGGCTCAGGTCGCGCCCCTCCTCGACGCCTTGCAAAGCCGTTTCACTGCTGCCGACGACCGCCAGGGCCTCGCGCAACTGCGCGCCGCTATCCTCCGCGGGCAAGCAGAAAAATTGTTGATGGCCGGCCAGCGCGGCCCGGCCGCCCAGCGCTACGAAGCGGCCTTGCGGCTCGCACCCGATGCACCGTGGACGCGGTTTGCGCTCGCGCGCCTGTATCGCGATCTGGGTCTGCCGCAACTCGGGCGGGTGGTGATGGACGATGGCCTTTCCGTGTCGGCGTCACCCGAAATGCGCTATGCGAGCGCGCTCTATCGCAACTCGCTCGACGACATCGGCGGTGCGCAAGACGTGCTTGCGCCGATCGCCGATCAGGACCGCACGGATGGCATGCGCGCGCTCGAGCGCAACCTGCAAGCGCAGCAGTGCCTCGCGAGAGCACGAGCCGCGTTCGCGCAGGACGATCAGGCGGGCGCCGCGCAAGCGCTCGAGCAGGCACGCTCTCTGGCCGGTGACGATCCGAACCTGCTGGCCGCGGTCGGCTCGATGTGGATCGATCACGGCCAACCCGAGCGCGGCCTCGCGTTGCTGCAGAACTGGATCGACACGCATCCGCAGCAGACCGACGCCGACGTGCGTCTGCGTTACGGCGATCTGCTCGGCAGCGCGCAACGCAATGACCAGTTGGATGTATGGCTGACGTCACTGCGCAGCGACGACGTGCAACTGAGCCCCGCACAAAGCGCGCGTCTCGAAGACCAGGCGTTGCGTTTGATCCTGCGGCAGACCGACGAAGCGCTCGATCGCCAGGACTTTGCCGCCGCGCGGCGCCTGCTCGCCCGCGTCAGCCCGGCTGGCCGGCGCGACAAGCGGTATGTGTTCGAAGTGGCCGATCTCGAGCGGCTGCAGGGGCACTATGCGGCCGCGCGCGCCGCGCTGGCCCCGGTGCTGGCCGCGACACCTAACGATCCCGACGCGCAACTGGCGCTCGCCCGTGTGTTGGAGCAAAGCGGTGATCGCCGCTCGGCGCTCGATCTCGTGCGCACGGTGATCGACGGCGCGGCGCCCGACGACGTCGATACGCGGCTGTCCGCGGCTCGCCGGCTGGCGGCATTGCGCCGCCCGCAGGAGGCGGAGCAGATCACCTCGGCCTTGCGGGTCGCGTATCCGGCGCGGCCGGACGTGACCGTGCAAAGCGGACGCATTGCGCAGGACCTGGGCCAGTACGAGAACGCCGAATCGCTGTACCGTTTGTCGCTTACGCAGGAGCGCGTGGCGGGTGTGACGGCCGGTCCTGACGGCACGCCCGCGCAGGCCGCGCTGACCGATCTGCAGCAACGCCGCAATCCGGAGATCGAGACAGCATGGATACCCGCCTATAAGTCGGGCGACAGCGGCATTTCGCAGTTTCGTGCGTGGCAAGCGCCCGTGTACCTGCAGATTCCTTATCGCTACGACGGCCACTTTTTCCTCCACGCCGATACGGTTCATATCGATGCCGGCACGCTCGACGTCAGTGACGCGAACGCATTCACACGCGACACGTTCGGCACACTGGGCGCCGCCGACAAGCTCGCGCAATCGCAAAACGTGCCGGCACAGACCGTGGCCGACTTCGCCGCGACGCTGCCGTATCTGCATCAATCGGCCACCGGTGTCGCGCTCGGCGCCGGCTATACGTCCGACGCATGGCGCTTCGACTTCGGCACCACGCCGCTTGGTTTTCCCGTGCATTACATGGTTGGCGGCGTGCGCTATCAGTTCGATGCGGGACCGGCGAGCTTTTCGATCAGCGGCTCGCGCCGTCCGGAGACGAGCAGCCTGCTGTCGTACGCGGGCATGCACGATCCGGTGAGCGGCGCGGTATGGGGCGGGGTGCGTCGCGACGGCCTCGACTTCCACACGGCCGTCGATATCGGCAGGAGCAGCGTGTTCGCCGATGTCGGCGCGGGGATGCTGACCGGCCGCAATGTGGCGAGCAACCAGGAAATCACCCTGCGCACCGGCTTCACCGTGCCGGTCTACCAGCGCGTCAACACGCTGGTGAGCACGGGGCTGGTCGGCAACGTCTGGCACTACACGAATAATCAGCGCTTCTATTCGTTCGGGCAGGGCGGCTATTACAGCCCGCAACGCTATCTGTCGGTTGGCGTGCCGATCGAATGGGCCGGCCGGCGCGATGCGCTGAACTGGGACCTGACGGCCACTGTCGGCGTGTCGAATTCGTATGAGAAGGACTCGCCGTATTACCCGAACGGTTTGCCCGCCCTGAACAGTGCGTCGCCGGCGCTCAACAGTCTGTGGAATACGGCCGCCTCGGCGCCGGGCTTCAGCAACCTCGTCAACACGGCCAGTTCGACGCGCGGCGTCGCGTTCTCGTATGGGTTGAGCGGCATCGTGCAGTACCGCTTCAACCGTTATCTGGTGGCGGGCGCGCAATTGAGCATCGACCGTTCGCATGACTACGCACCGAGTTCCGCGCTGCTGTACATGCGCTATACCTTCGACGGACGCAAGCAGGACAACAGTCTGTCGCCGAGGCCTGTGCGCCTTTACTCCAGCTTTTGAGCGGCGATACAACGAGATCAGGGAAGCCACGCGTGAGCACCGTTTCGAAATCACTCAAGCCGACGCTGGCCGGCGCCTTTGTGCGACGCCTGCTGCAGGCTGTCCGCCGGGCGGGCTCGGAGAGCGGCGCGCGGTCGCTCGGCCAGTTGGCGATCGATGCACTCCCCGACGAATGGGCCGTGCTCGAAGCCGGCAAGCTCTACGCGATCTACGCGGCTGCGCGCACGCCGGGCGCCGATGCGCTGCTTTGGGAAAGCGCGCGCCAGGCGCAGGCGCGCGATGTCACTGTCGTGCTGGCACGCGCTCGCGCACAGGTCGCGTCGCGCCTGCGCGAACTCGGTTTCAGCGCCAATGCGCCGGCTTCCGGCTGGCCGCGTAACCTGAGCGTCCTTGCGATGCCGCCGACCGGCAACGCCTTGGCCGGTTCCGCCGATGCAGCCATCCATGGGGTGCCGCCGGTCGCGCTTGCCAGGGTGTTCGGCGGGCTGCGCGCGCTCAAGCGTTTCGGTTTCCGTTCGCGCTCGCTGTATTTCGTCGAAGGCGCCGAGCGCTGGTTCAACTGGGAGGATCCGGCCGCACTCGCGCGGGAAGGCCGGATGCTCGCGAACTGGTGCGCGGTGCGCAACATTACGCTGGTGTTGCTGCTGGGTTCGCAATCGGACGCGGACGCCGATGCCACCGATGCCGATTCGCTGTTCGTTGCACCCGCGCTCGACGGCACAGCGGCGCAGCATGGCCGCAACGAATTTCACGCAGCCTGCGCGGGCGTCGCGCGGATGGAGCGCACCCACGGCGAA
Source organism: Paraburkholderia sediminicola (assembly GCF_046026855.1). Lineage (GTDB taxonomy): Bacteria > Pseudomonadota > Gammaproteobacteria > Burkholderiales > Burkholderiaceae > Paraburkholderia > Paraburkholderia sediminicola_A. The sequence goes on from NZ_JAQQET010000018.1 coordinate 125,284, forward strand.
CTGCTGTGGCATGTGGACTTCTGGCGCTCGGATCGCACGCTCGTCACCGGCGACGTACGCTCGCTGCGTTTTACCGATAGCGGCCGGCTGAGCGTTGCGTCCGATACGCCTGGCAATGGTGCCGGAGGCGATGGGCTGCTGGCGCGCGATGAACAGCGGGTAGTGGTCAGCCGCGCGGTGGTGCGCGGACACGAGGCGTGGGTCCCGCCGAACTGGGAAGTGCTGGCCGATCAGCAGGCCGTACTCGCGGCATGCGTTGGCGCGCAGGCGGCGACCGTGGTGCTCGATTACGCCGGCGGCGCGCAGCTCGATGCACTGTGCGCAGCGATTCATGCGCTGCGCCGCCAGGCCGGGCGCGCGTTGAAGATCGTCGTCGCCGAACGGGGTGAAGTGCTGCGCCATCAATACGAACTGCTGGTGCTGACGCTCGGCGCCAACCTGGTGCTCGGTCGCGATCTGCCGTTTTCGCGGATGCAGTCGCTGCTGCAATCGTTGCAGGGACAACTGCACACGCGACCCGTCGCCGCCGATTATCGAACCGCGCTCAGCGCCGCGCTGAGCGAAGACGTGCTTGGCTATCTGCCGGCCGGCACGTACTGCACGCGGGTGCGCGCGGTGCTCGAACGCAGCGCCGTGCTGCAACTGCCGCATGTGCTCGTCAAGCTGACGCTGCTGCCGCAATGCGCGCATATCGAAGCGCTGAAAAGCTGCGTGCCGCGCCGTGCGGGCGACGTCTTCACGGCGGATGCCTCGCATCTGTACGTGTTTCTGTTCGCCTGCCGGCTGGCCGACGCGGACGCCGCGCTCGCCCGCATCTTCAATGTGCCGGTCGAGCGGATCGCGGGCGATATCGTGTATCTGGCGGAGCAGAGCATTGGCGATGAATTGAATGCGCTCGCCACGGCGAGCCGGCGCACGCCGATCGCCGACTACAGCGATCTGTTTGCGATGCCGTTGGGTAAACAAACCGCTGCGCCGGCCATAGCCGCGCACGTCGGCACGGTTTTGCCGGTCGGGGAGGGGATGTCCACGATAGACCAGCTCGTCGCAGTGGAGCAGGCGCTCGGGGCCGCGCGCGCGCAAGCGGCCCAGGAGCTTGAGCAGAAGACAGGGCAGGTAGCAGGGCACGAAGCAACGCCCGGGTCAAACGCGCCGCAGCCACCGCAGCCGCCGGCACTCCGCGCGGCCCCACCGCAGCGCCGTGCCGAGCCCTACGCGATGCCGCTGCGCAAGAAGGGGAGCGAGTAATGGGATTTCTGTTGATCTGTTTTGTCGCGGGGCTGATTCTCGCGATCCCGGTGTGGATCGTGTGGCAGCGCGCCGGCTCGCGTCGCGGTCTCGCGGCGATGCGCCACTTCGATCCGCGCGATGCGGTGCCCTGCGAAATCGAGCCGGTCGCATTGCGCGCGCGCCTGTTGCCCGACGCGGAGCGCGCCGCTGGGGGCACGTCATGAAGACGATTGCGGTTGTCTCCACCGCAGGCGGTAGCGGCCGCACGACCCTGAGCGCCGCGCTCGCCGTGCTGCTCACGCGGCGCGGCCGTCCCGTGGTCGCGCTCGATTTCGATCCGCAGAATATGCTCGGCGCGCACCTCGGTCTCGATTGCCTCGCCCCGGCCGGCCTCGCGCAAGCCATGCTCGACGAAAACGAAGCGTGGCACGCGCACACGTGGCGCAACAGCGAAGGCGTGCTGTTCGTTCCGTATGGCGCAGTGTCGCTCGAACAAAGCGCGCGCTGCGATGCGCGCCTCGCGGCCGAACCGCAGTGGCTTGCGAACGCGCTCGCGCAACTCGATCTTTCGCAGGATGGCGTCGTGCTCATCGACACGGCCCGCTACCCGTCGCAGCAAGCCGGGCAGGCCGTGCAGAGTGCCGATCTCGTGCTGTGCGTGACGCCGCCCGAGCCGGCCGCCTGCGCGACCCTGGTCGCGCGGCTCGAGGCGTTGCGAAGCGGCGGCGCGAATCTGCGGATCATCGTCAACCGGCTGAATCCGGCGCGCGACATGCAACGCGACGTACTGGCGATGCTGGGTGCCGCGCTCGGTGACGGCCTGCCGCTCGCGCAGCGCGTGCATCTGGACGCGGCTTTGCCCGAATCGTTCGCACGCGGCACATGGCTGTTCGACGACGCACCGCATTCGCAGGCATCGCATGATCTGCAAGGCCTAGCGAACTGGCTGCATGCGTGGCTCGCTGCTGCACCTTCTGATGCACCGGCGGCAAACGCGCGCCGTGCGGGTGGGCAGCCATGAACGGAGCCACGTCCGCTAGCCGCAACGAACGCACGCTACGCCAGCGCGCGTTCGACCGGCTCGCGCGCGGCCTCGGACTTCCCGCCGAGCGCACGGCGCTCGACTGGCTCGTGCGTGTGTTCTTCCAGCCGCCGGCAGCCGGCAAAGCGGATGTCGCGCGCTTGTGGATCCACGCTGCCGTGCTGCATCTGGCCACCCAGTGGGGCGTGCTCGAACCGCATCGCCTGCGTGCGTGGTTGTGGCGCGCGTTCATCCGGGCGCCGAAGCCGCACGCCCAGGCGGGCGTGGCCAAGGTGCGCGCAGTGCTTGCGTGGATTGACCGCTGGTTGGTGCCGGTGCTGTTGTGCTGGCGGCGCGTGCGCCGGTACATCGAAGCGAGGCTGCCGAGTCTGCCGTGGCAACGCTGGGGTATGCGGCTCGAAGCCGGCACCGAACGCGTCGGCCACATTCGCTGGCTACTGCCGTTCTTGGTGGTGGCGGGCGGCGTGCTGTGGACCATGATCGGCACCTCGCCACTGTCGACGGACGGCCAGTTCGAATTCTTCGCGGTGCTGGTGGTCGTGGCGCTCGTGGTGCGCCGCTTCCCCGGCCGCATGCCCGCGCTGATCCTGACGACGCTGGCCTTGCTCGCCATGATGCGCTACGTCTGGTGGCGCGTCACGCAAACGCTGTCGTTCCAGACGCCGGGCGAGGCGATTCTCGGCTATCTGCTGTTCGGCGCAGAAGCGTACACCTGGATCATTCTGCTGTTCGGCTTCGTGCAGACCGCATGGCCGCTCAATCGTACGGTTTCCGAACTACCCGCCGACTCCTCGAGCTGGCCGAGCGTCGACATCTATATTCCGACCTATAACGAACCGTTGACGGTGGTGCGGCCGACCGTGTTTGCCGCCCAGGGAATCGATTGGCCCGCGGACAAGCTGCGGGTTTATCTGCTCGACGACGGCCATCGCGAGGAATTCAGGAATTTCGCTCGCGATGCCGGTATCGGTTACATCACGCGCGACGACAATCAGCATGCGAAAGCGGGCAACATTAACCGCGCGGTCGAAAAAACGCACGGCGAGTACATTGCGATCTTCGATTGCGATCACGTGCCGACCCGCTCGTTCCTGCAAACCACGATGGGCACGTTCCTGCGTGACGCCCGATGCGCGATGGTGCAGACGCCGCATCATTTCTTCTCGCCCGATCCGTTCGAGCGCAATCTCGGCACCTTTCGCCGCGTGCCCAACGAAGGCAATCTGTTCTACGGGCTCGTGCAGTCCGGCAACGACTTGTGGAACGCGTCGTTCTTCTGTGGATCGTGCGCGGTCATCAAGCGCACGGCGCTCCTCGAAGTGGGTGGTGTGGCGGTCGAAACAGTCACGGAAGACGCACACACCGCGCTCAAGCTGCACCGGCGCGGCTATACGACCGCGTATCTGCCGACCGTGCAGGCAGCGGGTCTTGCCACCGAGAGTCTCGCCAGCCACATCAAGCAACGCACCCGTTGGGCGCGCGGCATGGCGCAGATCTTCCGCATCGACAATCCGTTTCTCGGCCGCGGTCTGAGTCTGTTTCAGCGCCTGTGCTACGGCAACGCGATGCTGCATTTCTTCTACGGCGTGCCGCGGCTCATCTTCCTGACCATGCCGATGGCGTACCTGTTCTTCCAGATGTATTTCATCAACGCGTCCGCGACCACCATCGCGGGCTTCGTCCTGCCTTACATCGTGCTCGCCAACATCGCGAACTCGCGGATGCAGGGCAAATTCCGCCATTCGTTCTGGGCCGAAGTGTACGAATCGGTGCTCGCGTGGTACATCGCGTTGCCGACCACTATCGCGTTTTTTAGCCCGAAGCACGGCAAGTTCAATGTCACTGACAAGGGCGGCCGCATCGATGAAGGCTACTTCGACTGGGCGGTGTCGAAACCGTATCTGGTACTGCTGGCGCTGAACGGCTGCGCGCTGATGGCGGGCGTGTACCGGTTGACGTTCGGGCCGGGCGGTGAAACCGCGACGATCCTGATGAACGTGTTCTGGACGCTCTACAACCTCGTGATGCTCGGTGCCGCAGCGAGCGTGGCGCGTGAAGCGAAGCAGGTGCGCGTCACCCATCGTATTTCGATGCGGGCCGCGGCGACGTTGCTGCTCGTAGACGGCACGACGGTGGCGTGCACCACCAGCGACTATTCGACCGGCGGTCTCGGTCTCGAAGTCGATCCGGCGTTGAAGCTTGCGCTCGGCGACAGCCTCGGCGTGTGTCTGAGCCGTGGCGACCGGCAATTCCATTTTCCGGTGCACGTGAGCCGTTTTGTGGGTTCGCACCTCGGTGTGCGCTTCGACGGCCTGACGCTCGAACAGGAGCGGCAGATGGTGCAATGTACGTTCGGCCGTGCCGACGCCTGGCTCAACTGGGACGAAGAGACGATTGAGGACGCGCCGCTGCGCGGCCTGAAGGAAGTGCTGACGATGGGCATGGAAGGTTATTCGCGGCTGCTGAGCGGGGCGCTGCGCGCCTTTCAGTCGCTGCTCGCGCTGGACCGTACACGCTATTAATGCCGGTGGCGCGTGCGCCCGGCCAATGAGAGAACGCCAAGCATGACTCTGTGGAACCTGTATTTCATCATCAAGCTGTACCTGTTCACGGGCGGACATCTGCAGCCGGTGTGGATCGCCAACATCGTCTTCGCACTGGCGCTGGTGGCGAGTGCGACGCTGCGCCACCGCGGCTGGCGCATCCTGCGTAACCTGCTCGGTCTCGCGATCGGCATCCCGCTGATGTACTACGAAGCGAATGTGCCGCCGTTCTCGCGTCTGACCGAAGAGTTCGGCAATCTCACCACCTTCAGCTTTGGCTACTGGCTTGAACTCGCGCAGCGTTTCCTGCCGCCGATGCTCCTGCTCACCGCGCTTGGCGGCCTGGTTGGTTATCTGATCGTCAACCGCTGGCTGCGTGTGGCGACTTTCGTGCTGATCGCGCTGGTCGCGATCCCGCTGTGGCAACAGGGTAACGCGGTGTATGCGCGGCTGCAGATCGGGCCAGCCACGGCGGCATCCGGCAATGCACTTGCCGCGCAGCCACTGGATCACAACGCGGCGCTATCTGCCTTCCGCACGCAGGAATCGCAACGGCAAGTTACCTTCGGTCATCTCGGCGCCGATGCGAACACGCAGTTCGACGTGATCGTGCTGCATATCTGTTCGTTGTCGTGGGACGACCTCGACGCGGCTAAGGCGCGCAATCATCCGATGCTGAGCCACTTCGACTATCTGTTCACCAACTTCAGCACAGCCGCCAGCTACAGCGGACCGGCCGCGATTCGCGTGCTGCGTGCGAGCTGTGGGCAGGAAGCGCACGCGGATCTCTACAAGGATGCGCCGCAGCAATGCCACCTGCTCGCCGATCTGGCGCAGGCCGGCTACACGCCGCAGACGATGCTGAATCACGACGGCCACTTCGACAACTTCCTGCAGTTGGTGCACGACAACACCGGTGTGCCGAACGTGGCGATGATCTCGAACGCGAACGTGCCGGTCGCGATGCATGCCTTCGATGGCTCGGCCATTCACGACGATTACGCGACGCTCGCCAGCTGGTATGCGCAGCGCGCAAGCACGCCCGGCCCGGTGGCGCTGTACTACAACACGATCAGCCTGCACGACGGCAACCGTCTGCCGAACAGCAGTCTGTCGAGTATCGATTCGTATCCGCAGCGCGTGAACAAGATGATGAGCGACTTTGACCGTTTTGCGGATCTGATCGCGGCCTCGGGGCGGCGCGCGGTGATCGTATTCGTGCCGGAGCATGGCGCGGCGCTGCGCGGGGATGCGAATCAGGTCGCCGGTCTGCGTGAAATCCCCACGCCGCGCATCGTGCATGGACCGGCGGGGGTGCGGCTGGTCGGTTTCCAGGGCAATCATGGACCGACCACCGTGATCGATAACCCGGCGAGTTTCCTGGCGGTTGCCCAACTGCTGTCGAACCTCGTCTCGAACAGTCCGTTCAAGCCGGGCGTGACCCTGGCGCAATACGCCGCCAATCTGCCGCAAACGCAGATGGTCGGCGAGAACGAAGGCACCGTGACGATGAAGACGGCGTCGGGCTACGTAGTCAAGACGCCGGACGGCGTATGGGTGGACGGCAAATGACAGTAGCCAATCCTGAAGTGAGGGCGCCGGCGAGCGGCTGGCCGGTGGACGATATCACCGGCCTTGGGCGCCGGTTGCCTGAGCTCGATCCGGCCAGGTACTTCGACGAACAGGCGCGGGAGTCTTATCAGTTGTCGCTGCTGAAGTGGCCGGTGCTCGCCCGGCTGATGAAGCTTGTGCCGCTCGACGAAGCTGCGGCTCCCGCAATGCCCGTGGCGCGCACGGCGCCCACTTCGGACGAACGCGTGCAAGCGGCAGCGGCCGACTAGGCGCTTGCGCTGCAGCGCGCCGGCCGGCGCGCTGTCCTCAGGCGGCGTGCGCGACGCTCACCGCAACTGTGTCACGGCCAGCAGCAGCACCATGCTGCCAATCGCGCCATCCAGCACGCGCCACGCCGTCGCGCGGCGGAACAGCGGCGCCAATGCACGGGCACCGTAGCCCAGCCCGACAAACCAGACTCCGCTCACCGCCATCGCGCCGAGCGCGAACGCCACGCGTGCGCCCTCCGGTTCGCGCGCGCCCGCCGTGCCGATCAGCAGGAAAGTGTCGAGATACACATGCGGATTGAGCCACGTGAAGGCCAAGGTCATCAGGATGATCGGCATGGCGCGTTGCACAGGTGCCGCACGCGCGGCAGGTGCGGTGCCGCTCCCGTTGGCGTCCAGCACCGCATGGCCGGGCCGCACCGCGCGGCGCAGCGCGTTGATGCCGAACCACGCCAGATAGGCGAGCCCGACATACAGCATCGCGTGGACGAATACCGGAAAGCGTTCCACCAGGACCGACGCGCCACCCACACCCGCGCCGATCAGGATGAAGTCGGACAGCGCGCACAACGCGACGATCTTGCCGACGTGCGAGCGCATGATGCCCTGACGGAGCACAAAGGCGTTCTGCGCGCCGATCGTCACGATCAGCGACGCGCACAGGGCGGCACCGTGGGAAAAAGACAGCCAATTCATAATCGGTCCAGTAGACGGGGGAAGCGAACGGGGCTAGTCTGCGGTGTTGCTTCTCATAAGAGAAGCTAATTTACTTAATGCTGATTAAGGAACGCTAATGCTCGACTATGCGTTGCTCGACGCACTGGCCGCGGTGGTGCGGCACGGCTCGTTCGACCGTGCGGCCAGCGAACTGAATGTGACCCCGTCAGCCGTCTCCCAGCGGGTCAAGCTGCTGGAGGAACGGGTGGGCAGCGTGCTCGTGAAGCGCGGCCAGCCGTGCGTCGCGACCACCTCGGGCGCGCTGCTGTGCCGCCATACCGAACGCGTGCAATTGCTGGAAGCGGAGCTGAGCGGACGGCTGCCCGCGCTGCCCGGCGCGCTGGTCGAACCATGGCCGGCACTGCGCGTGGCCGTCAACGACGACAGCGTAGGCACCTGGTTTATCGACGCGGTGGCGCAGTTCTGCGTGGAACGGGAGATGCTGCTCGATCTGGTGGTCGACGATCAGGACCACACTGCGCAGCGGATTCGCGACGGCAGTGTGCAAGGGGCGGTTACCACGCAAGCGGAGCCGGTGCAGGGCTGCCGCTCGACCCGCCTCGGGCGGATGCGCTATCTGGCGGTATGCACGCCGGCGTTTCGTGAGCGTCATTTTGCCGACGGCGTCACGCGCGAGTCGCTGCGGCGCGCGCCGTGCGTCGATTTCAATCCGAAGGATCAGTTGCAAAAGCGCTTCATGCGCCGCATCACGCGGGCGGAACTGGATCCGCCGTTGCACTGGATTCCGCACGTTGCCGGGTTTTTGCGCGCATGCGTGACGGGACTTGGCTGGGGCATGTGCCCCGAACGCATGATCGCGCCGCATCTGGCCAGCGGCGAGTTAGTGGACATGGCGCCCGGCAAGCATATCGATATCGATCTGTACTGGCAGAGCTGGCGGCTCTCGATCGGCTGGCTCGACGATTTCGGTGCGGTGCTGCGCAAGCGAGCCACGGAATTTCTCGATTGAGGCTCGCCTTTGCTGGCCCGGCGTCAGCGGCGCGCCGGTCATCGCGCGCGATGGCGGACGCTTTTCAGACCGAGTAGCGCGACATGCAGGCCGTGATGCGTACGAGCCGGATCCCTGGCGAGGTCCGGCTCGTACGCTATTCGAAAGCTGTCAATGCAGCCGGATCACCGGATGCACGCGTCTGCGCAGCCAGTGACTCGCCGAATCCAGCGCCATGCGCGCGAAGCCTGTCAACGTCATTACGTGGCGGCGATAGATGAGTTTGTAGACGGCGGTTGCCAGCCAGCCGTCGACAAACACCGGCTGCGTCAGCAAGCTGTTGCTCAGGCTACCGATCGTGCCTTCGCGGCCGAAACCGACCAGTGTGCCGGCGTCGCGATAGACGAACTCAGGTAAGGGCTCTCCCGCTATCCGGCACTTAAGCGCACGTGCCAGAAACAGCGCCTGTTGGTGCGCGACCTGAGCGCGGGGCGCCAGAAACGTGTCCGCGTTTTCAGAAGAAGGGCAGGCCGCGCAATCGCCGAGTCCAAATATATTCGCGTCGTTCGTGCATTGCAGCGTGCGGTTCACCTGCACCTGTGCATTGCGATTCACCGCGATGCCGTCCAGGGTGCGCAACACTGGCGGCCCTGCGATGCCCGCGGTCCAGATGGCGATGTCGCTGGCGAGCGGCGCGCCTTCGTTTGTCAGCACGGCGTCGGCGCGCACTTCGGTGACGCGCGTTGCGTTCAACACCTCGACACCGAGACTGCCGAGCATCTTCTGCGCGCGCGCCGAAATCGTTTCAGACAAAGCGGGCAGCACGCGCTCGCTGCTCTCGATCAGACGGATGCGGAAGTCGTGCACGGGATCGAGTGAAAACGGGCTGTAGCGGTTCAGGAGGCGCACCGTGTCGCGCAACGCGGCGGCGAGTTCAACGCCGGTCGCGCCCGCGCCGATGATATTGATCGACACCGGTGTGTCCGCTTGCGCGGTCCGTGCACGGCGCGCATGGTTCGCACGCAGACAGGCGTCGAGCAGCTTGCGGCGAAACGCTTCCGCATGCGCGACCGATTCGAGCGGCAACGCGTGTTCGGCCGCGCCCGGCACGCCAAAGTATTGCGTGACGCTGCCCATTGCCAGCACCAGCGTGTCGAATGCGAGCTGCCGTGACGGCAGGATTTCGCGGCCGTCGGCGTCGTGGAGCGCATTCAGCGTGATGTGACGGGTCGTACGATCGAGCGCGGCAAGTTCGCCCTGTTCGAATTCGAAGCCATGCCGTTGCGCCTGCACCGCGTATTGCAGTTGATGCGTGGCCGGATCGAGTTGGCCCGATGCGGCTTCATGCAGCAAGGGCTTCCAGAAGTGCGTCGGCCAGCGATCCACCAGCACGATCTGCGCGAGACCGGCGCGGCCGAGCGTTTCCGACAGCCGCGTCGCGAGCCCAAGCCCGCCGACACCGCCGCCGACGACCACGACGCGATGCGCTGCCGCTTGCGCGGTTTGCGCCACTTGCACTGCTTCTGCCGCGTCTGCCGTGTGCGGCATGCATTGCTGCGCGTCAGAGGGTGTTTGCTGATCGGTTGCGGCCATGATCCGTATCCTCCTGAAGTTATCCGTGCTGAGCCGGTGAAAGCGTTCCCGGGCCATACCCGGTATTCATCGGCCTCATCTGTCAGGGCCAGTATAGAATCGACGGAAACCGCAGCACAATTTAATGTTTATACAGAACATATAGGTTTTCACTTATGTTAAAAGCTGCCACGTTCCGTCAATTGAAAACCTTGCATACGATCGCGAAGCTCGGCAGCGTGTCGCGTGCGGCCGAAGAACTGAAGCTCACGCAGCCGGCGGTGTCGCTTCAGGTGCGTCTGCTCGAAGAGGCCGCGGGCGCGCCGCTCTTGCAGCGGGTGGGCCGTGGCGTGCAGTTGACCGCGGCGGGCGAAATCCTCGCACGCTATGCGCTGGAAATCCTCGATCTATGGAACGGCGCGGCAGATGACCTCGCCGCGTTACAAGGCGAGCAGGGCGGCACGCTGCGCATCGGCGCGATCACCACGGCTGAATATCTGATTCCGCCTTTTTTGGTGCGCTTCACCGAGTTGCGCCCGCAAGTGAAGGTGCAGCTCAAAGTCGGCAATCGCGCCGACATCATCCGCATGCTGGCCACGCACGAAATCGATCTCGCGGTGATGGGCAGCGCGCCGCGCGAATTGCGCACGGTGGCCACCGCATTTGCGAAGCATCCGATGGCGTTCGTTGCCTCGCCCGCCCATGCGCTGATGAAGAAAAAGCGCCTGTCGTTGGACGATCTGCAAACCGCGAATCTGTTCGTGCGGGAGCGGGGCTCGGGCACACGCTCGACTGTCGAGAATCTGTTTCGACTCGCGGGCCACAAGCTGCATATCGGCTCCGAGCTCTCGAGCAACGAGGCGATCAAGCAACTGGTCGAGGCGGGCCTGGGCATCGCGTTTCTGTCGCTGCACGCGTGCTCGCTGGAATTTCAGGCCGGCTTGCTGGCGTTATTGCCCTTGCCCGCCAATCCGATCGAGCGCGACTGGTACGTGATGCATGTGTCCGATAAGCGCCTGCCGCATGTCGCCGGGCTGTTCCGCGATTTTCTGATCGAGCACGGTATGTCCGGCGCGGTGCCGGTGCCGCTGCCCACCGTCGCCGCTGCGAAGCGGCGCCGTCAGGCGCGGTAGGCTTGCCCGGTTTGACGCGCGGATTCTCGCGATTCGCTTCGACGTTTGCGCTGTGCAAGGCTCACAGGACGTCTCCGTGCAGTCTTTCATTGCATGCGCTGAGCCTTATAGGACGGGCGTTTCAGGTTACATCGCCCGAGATCGAAGTAAAGGTTGGGCGGGCGATATTTTTGCCTGCGCCGATTGTCTTTACAGTGACGTCCAGACATCTGAGAAAAGTGGACGCCGCATCCCCGTGGCGAGCCATTGTGATTGACCTGGCCGTTACAGGAGTCGGAGACAATGAGCAGTAACAGCATCACCCAAGTCGAAACATTCGGTTTTGAACGCATCCCGGATCGTTCGCGTTATGCGCGGCCGATCGATCTGTTCCGCTTGCTGTTCGGCGGTTGCAATACCTTTTCCACCTCGGTGCTCGGCAGTTTTCCGGTGCTGCTCGGTCTGTCGTTCAAGGCAGGCGTTTATTCGATCGTGCTTGGCGTGGTGATCGGTTCGTGCATCCTCGCGCCTATGGGCCTGTTCGGTCCGCGCAACGGCACGAGCGATCCGGTTTCTTCCGGTGCGCATTTCGGTATTCATGGCCGGATCGTCGGCTCCTTTCTTGCGGTGTTGACCGCGGTCGCGTTTTTCTCGCTGGCGGTGTGGAGTTCGGGCGACGCGCTGGTGGGCGGCGCGAATCATCTGCTCGGTTTGCCAGTCAACTGGATGACGCTGAGCTTCGCGTACGGTCTTTTTGCGGTGCTGGTGCTGACCGTCTGTGTCTACGGTTTCCGCTTCATGCTGTGGGTCAACAAAATCGCTGTGTGGGCGGCGAGTCTGCTGTTCGTGGTCGGCATCGCGGCGTTCGCCGGGCCGTTCAATAGCGCATACGCCGGCAAGGTTGCACTCGGGTCGGTGGGCTTCTGGCCAGCATTTGTGAGCGCCGTGCTGGTTGCGATGAGCAATCCGGTGTCGTTCGCCTGCACGCTCGGCGACTGGGCCCGCTATATTCCGCAGAACACGCCGAAGAAGCGCACGATTCTCGCGGTGATGCTGGCACAACTGGCCACCTTCGTGCCGTTCTTTTTCGGTCTCGCTACCGCAACGATCATCGCCAGCAAGGCGCCGGACTTCATCGCGTCGAATAACTACGTGGGCGGTCTGCTGGCGATCTCGCCGAACTGGTTCTTTCTGCCGGTGTGCCTGATTGCGATTATCGGCGGCATGTCGACGGGAACCACTGCGCTCTATGGCACCGGGCTCGATATGTCGAGCATGTTCCCCAAGTTTCTGAATCGCGTGCGCGCCACGCTGCTGATCGGCAGCCTCGCCATCGGCTTCATTTTTCTTGGCCGCTTTGCATTCAATCTGGTTGAAAGCGTATCGACGTTCTCGGTGCTGATTAACGTTTGCAGTTGCCCGTGGATGGTGATCATGATCATCGGCTTCGTGACTCGGCGCGGTTTCTATCTGTCCGACGATCTGCAGGTGTTCAATCGCGGCGGCCGTGGCGGCCACTACTGGTTCAGGCACGGCTGGAACTGGCGCGCGATGGGCGCGTGGATTCCGAGTGCGGTGGTGGGTCTGTGTTTCGTCAATCTGCCGGATCAGTTTGTCGGTCCGCTCGGGCAGCTCGCCGGTGGTCTCGATATCAGCATGCCGGTTTCGCTGACGCTTGCCTGCGCGTTGTATATCGGATTGCTGCAGTGCTTTCCAGAACCGGACGGCGTGTATGGGCCGCGTGGCCGCCGCTGGTTGCGTAGCGGGTCGCAACGCAATGTGACCGTGCATCCGGTAGTGCCGGCGACTAAGCTTAAGGCTGGCGGGCCGCAAATGACGACGTCAATGAAGACGCAACCGCAACCGCAGCAGCGCGCCGCGCAACGTGAACGCGAAGAAGCGCTGGACACGCAGGACGCGGATTGAATCGTGCGGTTCGAGGCGCTCAGGGCGGGCGCAGTCAGACTGCGACGAGGGCAGCATCGAGGTGGCATTAGAAGCTGCGTCGAAGCGCGACCAGGACTGCACCGAAGCAACAGTCACGCAGTAAATGCAATGGTATTCAAGTTGAGTAGGCAAACAAGATGAGCGAGTCAGTAAAGCGCGCGTTTGAAGGGGTAAAGCTGTTTCCGTTCTGGCTGGACAATCCGCGCGCACCGGCTGTCGAACGGGAGTTGATCGGTCCGACTTCGGCGGATCTGGTGGTGGTTGGCGGTGGCTTTACCGGCTTGTGGGCCGCGATTCAGGCGAAAGAAGCCGATCCTTCGCTCGACGTCGTGCTGGTCGAAGCGGGGAAGGTGGCTTACGGTGCGTCGGGCCGTCCGGGTGGCATCATTTCCACCTCGGTGATGCATGGTCTGCCGAACGCGACGCGGGTGTTTCCGCAAGACCTCGACGTGCTGGAAAAGCTGGGCCAGGAGAATCTCGACGGCTTCAAGGCGTCATTGACGCGTTACGGCATTGAAGCGGATGTCGAATGGAATGGCGAGATGACGGTTGCCGTCGATCCGGGCCACCTCGATCACCTCAAGGGCGACTACGAGTTGCACGTGGCGCATGGGCACGACGTGGTGCTGCTCGACAGCAAGGGCGCTCGCGAACAACTCGATTCGCCCCTGTTCGCGGGCGCGATGTGGTCGCGCAATCGCAGCGGCACGATTCATCCGGCAAAGCTCGCGTGGGGTCTGAAAGCCGCCGCGTTGAAACTCGGCGTGCGTTTGCATGAACACTCGCCGATCACGCGTATGGAAGATCTTGGCGCGACGATGATCGTGCACACGCAATCAGGCCGCATCGAAACGCCACGCGTGCTGCTCGGCACCGGCACAGCGGATGTGGGCGTGACCGACATCAAGCGCCGCGTGATGCAGGTGCGCGATCACATCGTCGCGACCGCGCCTTTGAGCGACGAGCAGATGGCGCGCATCGGCTGGAACAATCGCCAGGGCATCTACGATACGCGTACGCAGCTTAATTATTTCCGTCTCACCAAAGACAACCGGATCATCTTCGGCGGCCGTGTGAGCTATCACTTCGGCGGCGATCCGAATCCGGCTGCGGATCGTGACGAAAGCACCTACTACAAGCTCGCCGAAGCGTTCTATCGCACGTTCCCGCAACTGGATGACGTGCGCTTCACGCATGCGTGGGGTGGCCCGATCGACTACTGTTCACGTGGCGCGGTGTTCGCGCGCCGCTATCACGGCGGCAAGAGCGTGTTCGTCGCGGGCTATACGGGCTTCGGCGTGGCGGGCAGCCGCTTCGGTGCGAAGATGGGCCTCGACATGCTGTGGAATCGCGATACGCTGATTACGTCGCTGGATATTTCGCGCAAAGGGCCGTCGTACATTCCGCCGGAACCGCTGCGCTGGATCGCCGCGAAGATCACCTTTAACGCATTCGACGGCGCCGACGATCGCGGTGGCTGGCGGCGTCTCTGGATCAATTCGATCAAGGCGCTGGGTTTCCCGATGTAGCGGCGGATGGTGTCGCGAGCTTGTCTGCGAGTTTGTCTATGTACCTGGCGGTTTTTTACTCATTGCCGCCAGAATAAAAAAACCGCACCTTAACGGGTGCGGTTCCTGATGAAGCAACGGTGTGATGCAGTATGAATCAACCGCAGTACACGATGCTGTACTTCTTGGTCGCCACCGGCATGTGCCACGTGCCCGAGAAGCCCTTGTGCAGGATGAAGGCGTCGCCGGCGGCATAACGGTCGCTGCGGCCGTCGTCGCTGGTGATGACGACTTCGCCTTCGATCAGCACGCAGACTTCGTGGATCGGCAGGTCGGCCAGCTTCAGCGTGCCCGCATCGCATTGCCAGACGCCCGCGGACAGCATGTTGGTCGCATCGGAGAAGGCGTTGAGGGCGTGCGGCGCCTTGGCGCCTTCCAGAATGACGTCGGCGGGATCGTGCAGGGCCGGGTTCAGGCCGGAAGCGCCGGGGCCTTTAGCGTCGATGCGGGTGAAAGTGAGGGTGCTCATGTGTCTCTCCTGGTGAATGTGATTCGATGACGAAGCATTCGATTGCTGAGTCGAAGCAGAACCGGAGTCTGAGCCAAAGCTGCGTAGCGATGAATTTCGATTTGAAGACATTCAGATTGAGCGGCGTCGATGTAAAGCATTCGACACCGCTCCCGGGCGCGATCTGCGGCCCACCGTCTGACCTAACACATTTATGTAAAGGACCAAGCCATGCAACTGCAACACGCCAGGCAGTTTTATATCGACGGCCGATGGGTCGACCCGCAAGAGCTGGCCAACTCCGCCACGCTCGATGTGATCGATCCGTCTACCGCCACTGCGTTCGCGCAGATTTCACTCGGCAGCGCGGCGGATGTCGACCGCGCGGTGGCGGCAGCAAAGCGTGCCTTTCCTGCCTTCAGCGAGACCACGATCGCGCAGCGAATCGATTTGCTGCAAGTGATCCTCGACGTCTACCGCAAGCGCTACGACGACATGGTGCATGCGATCAGCCGTGAGATGGGCGCGCCGCTGCAATATGCAAACGACGCGCAGGCGTGGACCGGTGTCGCGCATCTGGAGACGATGATCCGCACGCTCGATACGTTCGAATTCGAGTACGTGAAGAGCAGCATTCTGATCCGCAAGGAAGCGGTCGGCGTGTGCGGGCTGATTACGCCGTGGAACTGGCCGGCCTTGCAGATCGCCACCAAGCTCGTGCCCGCGCTCGCGGCCGGCTGCACGATGGTGCTCAAGCCTTCGGAACTGGCGCCGCTCTCCGGCATCATCTTCGCCGAGATCCTCGATGAAGCGGGCGTGCCGGCCGGCGTGTTCAACCTCGTCAACGGCGAAGGCGCGACGGTGGGCGAGGCGATGTCGCGTCATCCGGACATCGACATGATGTCGTTCACTGGTTCGACGCGCGCGGGCGTGCAGGTCGCGAAGGCCGCGGCGGATACCGTCAAGCGCGTCCATCAGGAACTGGGCGGTAAATCGGCCAACCTGATTCTCGAAGACGCCGATCTGAAGCAGGCGGTGATGCGCGGCGC
The DNA here is from genome assembly GCF_046026855.1 of Paraburkholderia sediminicola. Lineage (GTDB taxonomy): Bacteria > Pseudomonadota > Gammaproteobacteria > Burkholderiales > Burkholderiaceae > Paraburkholderia > Paraburkholderia sediminicola_A. The sequence goes on from NZ_JAQQET010000018.1 coordinate 141,299, forward strand.
ACGTGCCTGTTTCGACAACAGCGGCCAGTCGTGCGATGCGCCCACGCGCATGTTCGTGCCGCGCGCGCGCCTCACCGAGGCATTGGCGTACGCGAAGGAAACGGCTGAAGCATTGGTCGTCGGTCCCGCGGATGCCACGGGCATCGATCTTGGGCCTGTCATCAGCGAGCAGCAGTTCGACAAGATCCAGCGGCTGATCGGCGTGGGCATCGAAGAGGGCGCGACGCTGGTGGCCGGCGGCCCGGGACGTCCCGAAGGATTGAAGGAGGGTTACTTCGTGCGCCCGACAGTTTTCGGCAACGTCACGCCGGGTATGACGATCGCGCGTGAAGAGATTTTCGGGCCCGTGCTGTCGATCCTCGGCTACGACTCTGAAGACGAAGCGATCGCGATGGCCAACGACAGTCTCTACGGTCTCGCGGGCTATGTGCAATCCGCGTCGATCGAGCACGCGCATGCCGTGGCAAAGCGCCTGCGTACCGGCACGATCTATCTGAACTACGCGGACTACAGTCCCGATGCGCCGTTCGGCGGCTTCAAGCAATCGGGTAATGGCCGCGAGTACGGCGAGTTCGGTCTCGAGGACTTTCTGGAGATCAAGGGCGTGGTCGGCTACGCGGGTTGAGGCTGCCTGACAGCTGAGCCGTGATGCGCCTCAGTGATTTAACCCAGTGGTGGTCCTAAGCCGCGCAAGCATAACGAAAGTTATGCGGACAGTGAGCGGTGCGGGACATCACCGCGATGGCCGTTTTCCGATGGCGGTTCCAAACCTGCGAATGTCTGTTGAGGGCGACTATAATCCTCACCGGAATTCGCCATCGGATCTTCAACCTGTGAAAACAACTATCGCTATTGCGCTTGCCGCGCTTGCCCTGAGCGGCTGCATGTCCGCCGAAAAGCAGGAAGCCCAGGCGCGCGACTTTACCCGCTCCGAGAGCCTGCTCGATACCGCGCAGCGTAACGCCTCTGTTGCGTGCGCGGATCAGACGCAGTGCGATAAGGCCTGGTCGCTCACGAAAGACTACGTGGCGGCGCATTCTTCCACCTCGATCGTCCGTGCGGATGCGGCTGCGATCGAGACCGACGTTCCGAGCCGCTCGGGCAAGGCGGTCTATTCGGCCACGCGCGTGGCCAAGGGCAGCGGGGCGACGATCACGCTGTATGCGCAGTGTCGCGGCATGTATGGTCAGGATCGCGCAATGGGCTCCGACTACGATGATTGCGTCGAGCAGATCGGTCCGACGCAAAACGGCTTCGTGCCGTTTCTGAACCAGCATCTATCCAGCCAGTAACGGACCCGCATTCAGGTTGCCGGGTGACGTGACATCATCCGTTCGAATGCGTCGACGATACGTTGCACGTATGGATTTTTGTGGGCGAGGGTGCCGGTCTCGCGCTCGAAGTGCGCGAGCATGGTCGCATTCGCTTCGAAGACCAGCACCTGTCCTCCGGGCAGCACCGTGAAGTCGATGCCTCCGTAGTCGAGATCGAGCCGCCTGCCGATTGCCGTAATGGCATGCATCACACGCTCCCCGAGCGCGGTGTGCGGATTGTCGAGGAAGCGCCGCTCCTCCTCCAGCTTCCACGGCTGGTGTTCCATTTCGGCTGAGTAGTAGTGCACCATCCAGTGCGGCGAAATCGCCAGGTGGTAAGGAAACGGCTCCCGGTCGACAAAAATGACCCGGTATTTGCGGTAGAAGCCGTCGGCGCTGCGATAGTCGCGAAACGTCGCCAGATAGGAAACCCCGACTTGTGCCGACCGCCACGCTTCCAGCGTGGTGAGACTCTCGCATAGCGTCAGTCCCTCGCCGCCGTGCGTAGCGGCGGGGCGCGCCAGGACCGGAAAGTCGATGCCGGCTTCTGCCAGCAGGGCGTCAAGCGCGGCGCGTGAAACCGGCGCGGCCTCGCTCTGCACGCAAGGCGCCACCTGCACATCCGGCAGCCCGGCGAACAGGCTCGCGGTACGGTGCCGTTGGGTTCGGGCGACAGCGGCGGGCGGATTGAGCACGGGCCGCGCGCAGTGCGAGACGAAGTGCGCGAGCCGCCCGGCGAGCGGGGCGGCGACATCAGCATCGCCAATCGCGTTGAACACGAGGTCGTAGGCCGGCAACTGTTGATCCTCTTCGTCCGCGGCATAGTCGATCGCGTACTTGATGCGGCAGCAGGTCGTGCCGGGCAGCAGTGCATCGAACGGGACATTGCCGGACGTGTGTGCTGCGCAGAGGATCAACACGCGGCGCTGCTGAGCGCCGGTTCCTTCGACAAAGACGCGCTGGATCCGATAGGCGCGGTCCCGATAGGCGGTGGCTTCTGCCGTGTGTCCAGTGCCTGCGAGGACGGCAGCCAGATTCTGGCAGGCAACCGCGACATGCGGATCGAGCGTCAGAACGAGGCGGTACCAGTATCCGGCGATCATGTGATCGCCTGTCATGAAGTATCCGGTCGCGACATCGCAGAGATTCGAGGTGCTGGCGCCGGGTTCGCCGGTGGCATAGGCGTCCAGCGTGTGGGCGGCAATCAGATGCGCGATGGCGCCCAGTTCGTCGCCATCGGCGCGCCGGGCTTCAGCGAGGGTACGGTGACGGGACGGATCGAGCGGGGCGCTGTCGTTATCGCTGTCGTTGCCGCTGCCGCTGCCGCTGCCGCGCTGCACTGATGCGTTTGGCGCATGTGTGTCGTAGTCGGCTTCGTTATTGGGCGGAGTCTGCTTCATGGTCGGCACGTAGTGGTGCAGGGCGGCGCGCCGCTGCGCACTCGAAGCATAGTGGGCGTGCATGCGATTCAGCTTACAGCCCGCATGGGTGGCGACGAGCGACATGTGTGCGTCGCCTGTTTGACTACGAGGCTATGAGGTGGGGACAAGATCTCGTTCGACGAATTGAGTCACCCCACCAGGCCACATTACCCGTTACTTTATCGCGCCACTTTGCTACAGCAGCAGTTCGATCGAATGAAACAGGCGGCGCAGTTCGGGGTCTTGCGAACGCGCTCCTTCGTCGATCACTTCACGCAAACAATCGAGAAAACACGTGGCCGCCGGACTTGTCGGCGCACCGCGGCGCGAGGTGATGCTGACGATGGTTTCATCCACCGTTTCGCGCAGCGGCAGCGCCCACAGATTTTCCTTCGCGAGGGTCACTTCGACGAGCGGCCACGGAAAAATGCTGAGCATGTCTGTCCTCGCGAGCAGGCCGAGCACGACCGCGAGCGAATGCGCGAGATGGATCGTGTGCGGTACCTTCATGTCACGCTTGCGGAACAGATTGTCCGAGATCGACTCGCGGCTTGCCGGGTCCCAGTTCAACACCCATTCGGCGTCTTCCAGTTCGAGCAGCGTGCGGCAACCCGCCTTCGGATGATCACGCCGCGCCACCACCGCTGAATGCGTCGAAAACAGCGGTACGTTGTGAAACTCCGATTGCGGCGAAGCAGGTGGAGGGCGGCCAATCGAAAAGTCGAGGCTGCCGTCGCGCAAGCGCGGTTGCACGACCGCCAGCAGGCCCTCGAAGAATTCCAGTTGGACTTCCGGCATGCGCTGCCGGAAGCGCTGCACCGTCGGCGGCAGAAACGTCAACGCGACCCAGGGCGTCACGCCGATCGACAGTTTACCGGCCGCCGCGCCCCGCATCGCTTCAATCTCCGCTTCCGCGCGTTGCAACTGGCCGAGCACCAGCCGTGCATGCACGACCAGCGCGCGCCCGAACTCGGTGAACGCAACGCCGCTCGCACCACGCACCAGCAACGGTGCGTGCAGATCCGCCTCCAGTTCGCGCATTGCCTTGGTCACGGCGGCCGGCGAAAGCTCAAGCGAACGGGCAGCGGCCCGGATACTACCGGTATCCGCGATGGCCGCTAAAGTGCTCAATTGATGCAGTTTCATCTGACGAGAGGGTAGAAAGGTGGCAACCGCTGGTTGCTGCCGCAACGATTCTACGCCTGCCGCTGGAAAATCGGCGTCGTTATGCTGGGTCCACGCATTCATAGACGGAGACGACATCGTGAACACCATGGCTATCCCGGCGGGCATCGCCGAACTCGAAGACGAAATGATCGCACTGCGCCATCGCATCCATGCGCAGCCGGAGCTTGCCTACGAAGAGTTCGCCACCGGCGATCTGGTCGCCGAGCGCTTGCAGGAGTGGGGTTACACGGTGCATCGCGGGCTGGGTCAAACCGGTGTTGTCGGCCAATTGAAAGTTGGCAATGGCACGCGCAAACTCGGCCTGCGTGCCGACATGGACGCGTTACCGATCCACGAAACGACCGGTCTGCCGTATGCGAGCACGGTGCCCGGCAAGATGCACGCATGCGGCCACGACGGCCACACGGCGATGCTGCTGGCCGCCGCCAAGCATCTGGCGCAGGAAAAGAATTTCGACGGTACGTTGAATCTGATTTTCCAGCCTGCCGAAGAAGGTCAGGCCGGCGCGAAAAAAATGCTCGAAGACGGCCTGTTCGACAAGTTTCCGTGCGACGCCGTCTTCGCGATGCACAACATGCCGGGCTTTCCGACCGGCAAGTTCGGTTTTCTGCCGGGCTCGTTCATGGCGTCGTCCGATACGGTGATCATCAAGGTGACCGGTCGTGGCGGTCACGGCGCGGTGCCGCATAAGGCCGTCGATCCGGTGGTGGTGTGCGCGCAAATCGTGTTGGCGTTGCAGACCATTGTCTCGCGCAATATCGCACCGCTCGATATGGCGATCATCACGGTCGGTGCGATTCACGCAGGCGAAGCCCCGAACGTGATTCCCGAGACCGCGGAGATGCGCTTGTCCGTGCGCGCGCTGAAGCCCGAGGTTCGCGACCATTTGCAGGAGCGCATCACGGCGGTTGCGTGCGGGCAGGCGGCCGTGTTCGGCGCGCAGGCGCAGGTCGATTACCAGCGCCGCTATCCGGTGCTCGTCAACGACGTGGAGATGACCGGTCTTGCCAGGCAAGTGGCGCTCGACTGGCTCGGCGAAGACGGCTTGATTGCCGGCATGCAACCGCTGACCGGCAGCGAGGATTTCGCGTTCCTGCTCGAGCGTTGCCCCGGCAGCTACCTGATCATCGGCAATGGTGACGGCGAAGGCGGCTGCATGGTCCACAACCCGGGTTACGACTTCAACGACGATTGCCTCGCGACCGGCGCGGCTTATTGGGTGCGGCTCGCGCAGACGTTTCTTGTCTGAGGCGGGCGGCATCGGATCGGACTGACGCCATGTAAGGCTCCGAAGGGCGCGAAGACCATCGGGGCCTTCAAGGCCTTGTGGGACCAGTCAGGCCGCGCATTGTTTTCAGGCGCACAAAGCCGTAGAGCCGCGCATCAGCAGGACGGACACCATGGAGACACAGATGGACTATTCCGCTACACCGCAACCCGCGGGCGCCGACGCGTTGAACATGCAGAACGCGTCGACTGCGCATGCCGGGCGCGCGAGCCAGGCCAAAGCGATTGCTGCGATCACGCTCGGCAACGGCCTCGAGTTTTTCGATTTCACGATCTACAGTTTCTTCGCAACGATCATCGGCAAGCTGTATTTCCCGGTGGAAGGGCAGCTTGCGCAACTGATGCTGGCGGTGGGCACGTTCGGCGTGGGGTTCATCATGCGTCCGGTGGGCGGTATTTTCCTTGGCGCCTACGCTGACCGCGCGGGCCGCAAGGCGGCGATGAGTCTTACGCTGTGGCTGATGACGCTCGGCTCCGCGATCATCGCGTTTGCGCCGACTTACGCGGCGATTGGTGTGGCCGCGCCGCTGCTGGTGATCCTTGCGCGATTGATTCAGGGTTTCGCGCTGGGCGGTGAGATCGGTGCTTCGACATCGTTGCTGCTTGAATATGGCAGCGACAAGACGCGCGGATTCTATGGAAGCTGGCAGTTTGTGAGCCAGGGGTTGAACACCGTCTGTGGGTCGCTGCTGGGCGTGGCGCTAGCGGCGGCACTGTCCACTGCCGCATTGGAGAGCTGGGGCTGGCGCGTGCCGTTCGTGATCGGTATGGCGATGGGGCCGATTGGGATTTATATCCGGCGTCACCTGAATGAGACCCTGCCGGGCGTTGAGGATGGCAACGGTGGAGCGGAGCGGGTGCCGGTTGCACAGCCGGTGCGCAAGCTGTTCCGCGAGCATTCGCGTGTCATTACGACGGGCGTGTTGACGACGATTGGCGGCACGGCGGCGAACTATATCGTGCTGTTTTATCTGTCCACCTACGCGATACGGATTCTGCATTTGCCGATGTCGTCGGCGCTGTGGGCCGCGTGGGCCGCGGCGGTGGTGACGGTGATCTGCTCGCCGTTCGCCGGGGCGCTGTCCGATCGTGTCGGGCGTAAGCGGGTTTTGTGGGTGTCTCGTGTTTTGCTGATTGTCGCCGTGTACCCGGCTTTCATGATCATCAATGCGTCGCCGACGGTGCCTGTTCTGTTATCTGTCGTCGCTGTGCTGGCCGTTTTTGTCGCGTTTACCGCGGTGCCCAATATCGTCATGTTGCCGGAGATGTTTCCGCGCGAGATTCGCGCTACCGGGATGTCGATTGTTTATTGTTTGGGTGTTTCTATTTTTGGCGGGTTTGCGCAGTTTTTTGCTACATGGTTGATTCAGGTTTCTGGGAGTAATCTGGCTCCTGCCTGGTATCTGATTGGATGTGGGCTTGTGTCGTTGTTGCCGTTGCCGTTTATGCGGGAGACTGCTGGGAAGGCTATTGATTAAAGAGTTTTTCTTGCGGGGCGCTTTGGGTGGTTGTTTGCCTGCTCGGCGCTTGTTTGTCTGCGGTTTTATGGTGTTGGCCTTTCCTTGAATTGTTATTGGTTTATTAGCGTCGCCCCTGTGCGGGGCAGGCACTTACTTCTCTTTGCCGCCGCAAAGAGAAGTAAGCAAGAGAAAGCGGCTCACACCGCTAGCTTATAAGCGGGTCCCCTGGCTCGGAGAGGGTAGTGGTGCATCTGGAATCCGCGCCCTCACACATTCGGCGTGAGTGACAAGGCCATCATACTTCCAGCAGCGCTGCGCGCGCCGAAGCGCACTTCATAGAACCATCCACTACGTTTTCACACCCGCGTTTCGCTCAGCATCACGGCTCGCGACTGCCGCTGGCAGTGCGACTGCGACTGCCAGTGCCGATGTCATTGCTAGCGCCATTGCCGCTGTCATGGCAACTACGTTTATCGGTCAGTGATTTTGCACTTTGATATGCGTGGGGGAGTTCGTTTTTGGATAGCTGGGCGCTTCGCCGAGGCGAAGCCGACGGCTCCCGCCGTGCTCAAACGAAGCCTCTGGTTTCCCGTGCATACCCATCCGCGACGCACGCAGTGCGGAGTGGGAGCTGATGAGCTCTGTGTCACTAACGCCGAATGTGCGAGGGCACGGATTCCAGATGCACCACTACCGTGGCTGTGCGGGGGACCCGCTTAAGAATTAGCGGTGTGAGCCGCTTTCTCTTGCTTACTTCTCTTTGCGGCGGCAAAGAGAAGTAAGTGCCTGCCCCGCACAGGGGCGACGCTAATAAACCAATAAGAATTCAAGGAAAGGCCAACGCCGTAGGCGAACAGACAAATAAAGCGCCGCGCAGACAAAACACAAACCACCCAAATGCCGCCGCCAAAGGCAAAAAACCGATCATCTAACAGCCGACTTCCCATCCCCCACAGCCGCAGCCTCCTCATCCGCAGCTGCATCCCGCGTCTCGGGCATCGCCGCCCACACCAGCAGAACGGCAAGCGCGCCCGCAGCAGCAAGTCCAAAGAAGCTCACCGCATTCCCAAAGTGATCCGCCACAAACCCAGCCGCAGTCGTACTCAAGGTCGCCCCAATCCCGGCAGCCAACCCGAACAGGCCGATGCAAAGGTTGTACCGTCCCTTGCCGCCGGCCACGTCGGCGGCAATCAGCGGCAGCATCACGCCGAACACCGCGGCGCTCAGGCCGTCCAGCATCTGCACCGGCACCAGCAAATAAGGGCTGCTGATTCCGGCAAACAACAACGCCCGTATCGGCAACGCGGAAAACCCGAGCAGCAGGATCGGCCTGCGCCCCCACCGTTCGGCGGAGCGTCCGACCCATGGCGACATCATCGCCACAATCGCCTGCGGCACGATGATGCACGCGGCAATCACGAGCTGCACGTTGTCGCCCATGCCGGCCGTCACTTCCCCGGCGGCAAGATTCAACATCGCCGCATTCGACAAATGGAACAACACAATGCACGCCGCAAACAGCAGCATCCGCTTGTCGCGCAGCAACTCGCGCAGGCTCTCGCGTCGTTCGATCTGTTCAGGTGTCGGCCCGGTTTTCGGCAGTTCGATTGTGTCGGTGCGCTGGATCATCGTCAGCGCAAACAGCGCGGGGACGGCCAGCGCCGCGGTCAGCCAGAACACCGCGCGCGGCGAATAGTATTCGCCGAACACGCCCATCAGCCCGGCTGCTACGGCACTGCCGATCGACGCCCAGCGGGCATTGCGTCCCAGCCGGTCGCCGAGGTTCGCACGTCCCACCAGCGCAAACGAGATCGCGGCCAACGCCGGCGTCAGCATGCAGCTGGCAAAGCCGTGGAACACCTCGGCGGCAATCACCGGCAGTACGGTCGGGCTCGCGGCCAGCAGCACCGCGCTGAAGATGATCGCGAAGATCGCCCATGCGGCCGCGCCTTTCTTGTTGCGCAGGGCGTCGACGGCAGCGCCGCCCGGCACCTGGCTCACCATCGCGCTGATGGTGCCGACCGACAGCGCCATGCCGATCTCGCCCTGGGTCCACTTGTGCGAGGCAAGGTACGACGCAATGAACGGCCCGAAACCGGTCTGCACGTTGGCGACGAAAAAATTCAGCCAATCGAGGGCGCGCAGACTGCGCGTGGTTACCAAAGTCCGGCCTATCATCGGGCCGCCCGTGCGTTGGAACCCGCCGTAACGGTCGCGGCCGGCGCGGCGGAGGCTGCAGCGGCGGGAGCGGGCGCAGGAGCGGGTACCGGGGCCGGCGACACCGCGCGGATCGGCTTGTCGCTGGCGTACGGCGGCGTTGCATTGATCTGCGCGTCGCTCAGATCGATCAGCGGATGCAGTTCCTTGTCTTTGACGACGAAACGCAGCGCCGACCAGTTGGCGGCAATCGAACGCCGCTCGGTGCTGACCATGCCGTTGACGTCGAGCACGACCGCCTGCGGCTGCGCGTTGGCGTCGATCAGCACGTCGATCACGCGGCCGACCTTGGCGCCGTTCGAACGCTCGACATCGGTGTCGATCAGCTGTAATTGCACGGCAGTGGACTTTGCCGCAGGCGTCGGCACGGCCGCTGCGTTGAGCGTGATCGGCGCGGTCTTCGCGGTCGGCGTGAAGCGGAACGCGCTCCACGGGAAATTGACCTTGCGATCACCGACGCCGAGGAAGCCCTGCAGATTGACCACCATTTCGCGCGGCTTGCCGCTCGCATCCGCGATCATATCGACCGCGCGGCCAATCACTTTGCCGTCGGGCTTCTGGACTTCGCTATCGAGCAAGGCGCGCGCCTCGCTGCGCTCGATCGTGCGCAGCACGATCAGCGGCGGGGGTGCAGGGGGCGGCGGCGCGGGCGTGACGACTGGCGGCGGAGGTTCGACCTTGCGCGGCTTGACGACCGGTTTCCTGGGCTTCTTCTGCTGTTCGGGCTCGGCCGCTTCGGTCTCGACCGGTTCCGGCGCGGAGGCAGCCACGGGGGCGCTCGCGGGTTCGACGGGCATCACCGTGGCATCGACGATCGGCGCCTGTCCCGGACCCCACAGCAGGCTGCAACCGGACAGCGCGAATAGCGCGAACACAGCAAGAATCAGAAGACGCCAGGCAGGACGCGAAAAACCGCCACTCATCAAGAAGGACTCCATCGGCCAGTGCGGACGGGCGCTGTGGACCGCCGCAGTTAAGTCGGGTAAGGGCCAGAGTGTAACCCGCGGCGTCGGGCGGCCCGGTTTTGAAGGGCTCCTGACAGGTGTCCCCGGCGCAAGGTGCATGCCGCGTTGTGCACTTCCGGCCGCGATCGACGCCCGTTCTGGCGTGCTGAACCCCTCAAAACCCTTTCACAACTTCATGACAAACCGTAGGTGTAAACGCGTGGAGCGCCCACCTGGTTTGCCGTCCCCTAAACGATATAAGCGTCGCGACATGTCGGGCATGCCATTCATGCGATGGGAGACATATTTGTGTTGCCCTACATTTCGGGACAGCAAAAGAAGAACGGAGCATGCGGGTTATCCGGACGCATCGCAAGCCGACGTTCAAACCTTGCCACACGACATTAGATCAACGTAACGAGACCAACCTGATGGCGGCCGGAATACGGGCCGTTTCAGCACGCTGATAAAGGAGGCACTCATCATGATGGAACCCCACGCCCAACCGATTTCTGAAGTCGGCGCCGAATCATTCGACGGAAAGGGCTTTCTCGACCGCTACTTCGAAATCTCTTCACGCGGCAGTTCGCAGCGTACGGAAATCGTCGCGGGTATCACGACCTTCCTCGCGATGGTCTATTCCGTGTTCGTCGTGCCGGGCATGTTCGGCAAAGCGGGCTTCGACACCAGCGCGGTGTTTGTCGCCGTGTGCCTGACCACCGCGTTCGGCTCGCTGCTGATGGGTGTGTGGGCGCGTCTGCCGATTGCGATCGGCTGCGCGATTTCGCTAACCGCGTTCACCGCGTTCGGCCTCGTGCTTGGTAAAGGTCTGCATCCGAATGTCGCGCTCGGTGCGGTATTCCTGATGGGTGTCGTCTTCACCGGCATCTCGGTGACGGGCGTGCGTTCGTGGATTCTGCGCAATCTGCCGACGGGCATCGCGCACGGCACGGGCATCGGCATCGGCCTGTTCCTGCTGCTGATCGCCGCCAACGACGTGGGTCTGGTCGTGAAGAATCCGGGCGCCGGTCTGCCGGTCGCGCTCGGCAACATCACGGCGTTGCCGGCGATCATGTCGGTGGCGGGTCTGGCTGCGATCTTCGGTCTGGTGCGCCGTCGCGTGCCGGGCTCGATCCTGATCGTGATCATCGCGATCTCGGCGATTGCGCTCATGATCGATCCGGCGGTGGCGTTCCACGGCGTGTTCGCACTGCCTGCGCTGAGCGCACCGGGCCATGCTTCGCTGATTGGCGCGATGGACATCAAGGGCGCGCTGTCGATGGCCGTTTTGCCTAGCGTGCTGGCACTGGTGATGACCGCTGTGTTCGACGCAACCGGCACGATTCGCGCCGTTGCCGGCCAGGCGGGTCAGCTCGACGAAAACGGTCGTATCATCAACGGCGGCCGTGCGTTGACGGCGGATTCGCTGAGCTCGATTTTCTCGGGCCTGCTCGGTGGCGCACCGGCGGCTGCCTACATCGAATCGACGGTCGGCGTTGCAGCCGGCGCGAAGACGGGGATGGCGGCGGCGGTGGTCGGTCTGCTGTTCCTGGTGGTGATGTTCTTCTCGCCGCTGGCGAGTCTGGTGCCTTCGTATGCAACGGCACCGGCGCTGATGTACGTCGGTCTGATGATGCTCTCGAACGTGAGCAAGCTGCACATGGACGACATGGTCGACGCGATGTCGGGCCTGATGTGCGCCGTGTTCATCGTGCTGACCGCCAACATCGTGACGGGCATCATGCTCGGCTTCGCGACGCTGGTGATCGGCCGCGTGGTGAGCGGTGAATATCGCAAGCTGAACGTGGGTACGGTTGTCATCGCTGTCGTGCTGGTCGGTTTCTATCTCGGCGGTTGGGCGATCTGATTCTGCTGCATTGCGTTTTACGCGATTTGCTGTAACGCGAGAGTGGGGCGGGCTTTCTGTGCCGCTTTGCTCGAACGTGTAGTCGGTTGTTCTCCACCTTGACGCGGCGTATTGCAGGGTTTTATCTGCGATGCGCCGCGTATCTTTTTTGTAGCGTTCCCTTCATCTTCCTGCGTGCTTTGAGAAAAGTACGTACCTGTCCTTGACATCCTCACGTGTGTTTCTAAACTTAACCTCATGGTTAAGTTTAATGAAATGCTACTCGATCGGACCTTTGCCGCACTGTCCGATCCGACGCGGCGTGCGTTGCTCGCGCGTCTGTCCGAACTGAGCGATCTGTCGGTCAGTCAACTTGCGGAGCCGTTTGCGATGTCGTTGCCCGCGGTGATGAAGCACCTCGACGTGTTGTCCGAGGCTGGCCTCATCACGCGTAGCAAAACCGGCCGTACAGTGGCGTGCCGCTTGTGCGCCGGACCCATGGAGGAAGCCATGGAATGGCTCACCCGCTATCAGCGCTTCTGGTCTGGATCACTCGATCGTCTTGCCGCTTTCGTCGAAGAGGAAACCCCATGTCCACCAAACCCAGCCTCACCCTCCAGCGCCGGATCAACGCCGCACCCGCCAAAGTCTTCCGCGCCTGGACGGAGGCGGCGCAACTCATGAAGTGGATGCATCCGGGCGATGCCGAGGTGACCCGTGCGGAACTGGATGCGCGCGTGGACGGGCGCTACTCGATAAGGTATCTGAAGGCGGATGGCCGCGAACTCGAGGTCAGTGGCCAGTATCTGGAGGTGGCGCCGGACGCCAAACTGGTGTTCACATGGGCATGGCGTTCGAGTCCTGAGCAGGAGTCGCTCGTCACGGTGCTGTTACGACCGGAGGGTAACGGCACCTTGTTGACGCTCACGCACGAACAGTTCGTCGACGAAGAAACGCGCGACCACCACCAATTCGGCTGGAACGGTGGCCTCGATTCGCTGGAACGCTACTTCGCCTGAACTCATCTGGGTTCGCCTGATTTTGCTCTATCGAACCTGCACGACGCAGACAAGGAGATGCATATGGACCCCCAACACCGGATCGGCACCAGGGAAGAATGGCTGGCCGCCAGCAAGGCGCTACTGGTCGAAGAGAAAGCGTACACACGCGCCGGCGACGAACTCGCCCGCAAACGTCGCGCGCTGCCGTGGGTGAAGGTCGACAAGACCTATATATTCGATACGCCGCAAGGCCGCAAGACATTGGCGGATCTGTTCGGCGGGCGTAGCCAGTTGATTGTCTATCACTTCATGCTGGGCCCGGATTGGGAAGAGGGCTGTTTCGGCTGCTCGTTCGTGTCGGATCACATGGACGGCATCCTGACGCATCTTGAACATCACGACGTATCGTACGTGGCGGTCTCGCGTGGGCCGCTCGCGAAGATCGAGGCTTTCAGGAAACGGATGGGCTGGAAGTTTCAGTGGGTGTCGTCCAATGAGAGTGACTTCAATTTCGACTATCACGTGTCGTTCACGCCGGAGGAGGTCGCCAGCAAAAAGGCCTTCTACAACTTTACCGAGCAGGATGTCGGCATCGACGAGCTATCCGGTCACAGCGTGTTCTACAAGGACGAAGCGGGCGACGTCCATCACACGTATTCCACTTACGGGCGCGGCGGCGAGCAGTTCCTCAGCACGTACGCGCATTTCGACGTCACGCCGAAGGGCCGCGACGAGAAGAAGAATATGGGCGAATGGCTCAAACATCACGACCGCTATGAAGAGAAGGCGGGTGGTTGCGCCGCGTGCGGCTCGTGATGGCGAAGTGCGCGGCGGCCGTGTGCAGCAGTAGTGCGCGCTCGCAGGAAAGCGCGGGACGTCATGCCCCTTTGCGTCCCGCTTCATAAAACAGCGCGAACAACTCCGACTGCGAGTTGACGTTGAGTTTTGTATAGATGTGCTTCTTGTGCGCGCGCACCGTCTCGAATGAGATCACCAGTTTCTCCGCGATGGCGCGCGTTGAAAATCCGCTCAAGGTCAGCATCGCGACTTCCACTTCGCGTGCGGTGAGCGGCGAGCGTCCGCTTGTCGACGACACCTGTTCGAAGCGCGCGGCATAGGTGGGCGTGTCCGCTGGGGCGCCTGCTTCTGTCGCTGCGCCCATCTCTGTTTGCGTCGCCGCTTCGATCGAGGTGGGCTGCGGCGCGTCGAATGCCTCATACGGCAAGCGCTGCCGCAGCAGTGCGATGACCCATGGCGCGCAAAGCGCGAGTACGGCCAGGTCGCGCTCGCCATAGCGATGCGTTGCGCCCAGCGAGAATGCCAGCGTATGCCTCGCGTCGATCACGTAGTTGAAATGCACTTCGTCGCCCACGATGTTTTTCCTGAAGTACCGCTGGTAGTAATCGGTCATCGAGAAGTTGTCGGGCGCGACATCCGCAAGCGTGACGAAGCCGGAGGCAGGCTTCCCGGTTGCGGCGATATAAAACGGATCGAGTTGATAGAGCGCGGCGAGATAGTCCTGGAACATCGCATCTACTGTGCCGTCCGGTGTGGGCGATTCCGCACAGACGAGCGGCGCGACGCCCGGTGTGAAGCGCAGGGCGACCCAGTTGTCGAACACGACATAGCGTTCGAGTGCGCGCGTGAGGCGAGTCCAGAATTGCGCGCTGTCGAGTGCTTCGATAACCGCGCCGATCTCGCGATGAAAGGCCAGATCGCGCCATTCGAGTTCCATGCGTGCTCCGTTGAGGGTAACCCAGCTGGGTGATTACGAACAAAAATATGTCTGGTAATAATAGGCCCAACCTGAAACGCGGGCGGACTGACAACAACCGCTATTTAACGCGAAGCAGACCGGCAAGGACCGTAACCATTTTGCATGGGACCAGAGTAAGTGCTAAAGCACTAACTCTGGTCGACCGCAGATTGCATGGGACTAGAGTAAGCGCTGAAGCGCTAACTCTAGTCGACACAGGAGACAGAATGCTTCAACTCGAACTGGCACAGATCCCGATCGTGGATGGCGCGGTGGGCGTCGGCGGTAGAAACGTGCAACGCGTGCTGCAAACCATCAGCCAACGCTCGGCCGGGACCGATCTGATCGTGTTTCCGGAGACTACGCTGTCGGGCTTTCCGACGCGGGACACCATCGGAGACGTGGCCGAACCGATTGACGGGCCGTCGCTTACCGCAGTGCGCAATGCGGCACGCGAAGCACGTGTTGCGGTTGCAGTGGGTCTCGCCGAACGGGACGGCAGCCACTTTTTCAACACCACGGTGCTGGTCGACGAACGCGGCGAGATCGCGCTGCGCTATCGCAAGACGCATCTGTGGGCCTCGGACACGGGTGTATTCGAACCGGGCGACCGTTACGAAGTGTGCAGTTTCAAGGGCCTGACCGTTGGCCTGCTGATTTGCTATGACATCGAGTTTCCCGAAACGGCGCGCGCGGTCGCGTCGTTGGGCGCCGATCTCCTGATCGTGACGAACGGCAATATGGAGCCGTTCGGGCCAGTGCACCGCCGGGCGATCGTGGCGCGCGCCATGGAGAATCAGATGTTCGCGGCGCTCGTGAATCGCATCGGCACAGGTGACGACAATCTCACGTTCCCCGGCGAATCGGCGCTCATTGATCCGTTCGGCGACGTAGTGTGCGATGCGGGTCAGGAAGAAAAAGTTCTGCGCGCCACGCTCGATCCGGCGCGTCTCGAAGGCGCGCGTGAACACTATCGTTATCTGCATGACGCGCGCATTGCGCTCGATCTCGCGACAGTGGATGGCGAGCACGGGCAACCTGCGCGTGTGATCCGCGCGCGTTGAGGCGTACGTAAGTGCAGATGCGTAGCCTCGGGCACAAATAAGCGCACCCACGCACTCACGCGCACCCCTTCACGCAAAGAACTATCTGCGCGAGATACGCGCATCCAGCAAGTCTGATCGACAAAGCTCGACCGGGGCGCGTTCAACGCCGCCCCCGGCGACGCTCGCCCATTCGTAAGAGGAGACACCGCATGACCCCGATATCACCCGCTGAGCGCGCAGACGCACCTGCCGCGCCGCAAGGCACGCATCTGAAGCGTACGCTTGGCCTGCCTTCAGTCTTGCTGTTCGGCCTCGCCTATATGGCGCCGCTGATCGTCTACGGCACCTATGGTGTGCTGGCGAGCGCCAGCAACGATACCGCTGCGCTCGCGTATCTGATTGCCCTGATCGCCATCGTGTTCACCGCGCTCAGTTACGGCAAGCTCGCGCGGCTGTTCCCGGTGGCGGGTTCTGCCTATACATACACGCGCAAAACCTTCAATCCACATCTGGGTTTCATGATTGGCTGGGCCACCTTGCTCGATTACTTTTTCCTGCCGATGGTGATCTGGCTAATCGGCGCCGCGTATCTCAGCGCCGCGTTCCCGCACATTCCGAGCTGGATCTGGATCATCGCGTTTATCGTCTTGACGAGCGCGCTGAATATTCTCGGCATCGAACTCGCGAACCGTTTCAACATCGTGCTGATGGTCGTGCAACTCGCGATCGTCGCGTTGTTCGTCGTGCTGTGCTGCCACTATGTGACCGCTGCAGTCGGCCCCGGTGGTCTGATTTCGGCCGAACCGTTCTTCAAGCCGCACGTGCCGTTCTCGGCGACGATGGCGGGTGCCGCAATTGCCGCCTATTCGTATCTCGGCTTCGACGCGGTGTCGACGTTGACCGAAGAAACCATCGCCCCTGAAAAGACCATGCCGCGCGCGATCGTGCTGATCGCACTGATCGGCGGCGCGATCTTCGTAATTGCCGCGTACACGGTGCAGCTCGCGCACCCGGGTGCGGTGTTCAAGGACCCGGATTCGGCCGCTTTCGAAGTCGCACGCAAAGTGGGCGGAGATATCTTCGTGACGGTGTTTCTGGCCGGCCTGATTCTCGCGCAGTTCGCTTCGGGTATCTCGGCGCAGGCAAGCGTGGGACGTTTGCTGTATGCGATGGGACGTGACGAAGTATTGCCGAAACGCATCTTCGGTTTCGTGCATCCGAAGTTCAAGACGCCGGCGCTGAACATCGCGATTGCGGGCGCAATCGGTCTCGTCGCGTTGAAGCTCGATGTGGCGACGTCAACCTCGTTTATCAACTTCGGCGCGTTTCTCGCGTTCACTGCGGTCAATCTGTGCGTGATCCGTCAGTTTTTCAACGCGAAGGGCAGTGCGAATGCGATGAGTGTGATCGGTGGCCTGCTGTTTCCACTGGCCGGGGCGATTGCGGATATCTGGCTGCTGGTGAGCCTCGAGAAAACCGCGCTGGTGCTGGGTGCGGTGTGGTTCGTGCTGGGCTTGTGCTATCTGGGCTGGATCACGCGCTGTTTCCGCCAGGCACCGCCGGAAGTCGCGGTCTGACGCAGCCGCTCGCGCTCGCGGTTGTCTGCCAGCGGCGAGGTGCGGCGCGAGGGCATGCGCGAATTAAACCTGATGACGCTGCTTCGTGCAGCGTCGAACTCAAAGCGACATATCGAAAGCGGGCCTGAGGAACAGCTCGATCGCCATCACCACAAGGCCCATTGCGGCCGCTGACAATGTCAACGTGCCGTATTCGTCGTAGCGTGAGTCGTATAGACACGCCACGACGAAAATAATCGCTAGCAGGTTGGTTAGCCAGTCGAAGTTCAGCGCCAAGTTCATCGATTAAATCCGGGCTCGCGCGTGACTCGTATCGTCGAATCACGCTATTACGTGAGCCGGATTCTAGCGAGTTGAGCTTACGGATTCGCAACGACTGGGCTTACACAAATTACGCCCCGGAGGAAGTCCCCTTGGGGGGCGCCCCGGAGGAAGTCCCCTACGCGGACATCATGTCGTGCTCGATCCAGTCGATCACCGAGTTACGCCTGGGCTGCCAGCCGAGCAGTTTATGTGCGCGCTCACCGCGCACACGACTATTCGAACCCAGCCCATACGACGCCATTTCGTAGCCCCATTCCTTCTGCGCTTCTCCGAGCGGCCAGTCTTGCGCCGCGCCGAGTTTCATCACGCGCGCGATCGCGGCGCTCATGTCACGAAACGACGCCTCGCCGCTTTCGACGAAGTAGAACGTGCCCGCCGGTGTCTTCTCCAGCGCGAGGCGATAGAGTTCGGCGACGTCGTCGATATGCACGTTCGACCAGATGTTGCCGCCACTGCCCACGTGCCGCACGACACCGCTCTTTTGCGCCTGACGCACGAGCCGTGGCAACTGCACGCTTGCGCTGCCCGGCACCGCGCCGTGGCCATAGATCAGCGTGTTGCACAGCACCGCCGAGCGGATGTTCTGCTGCGCCGCGTTGAGCACGAGTTGATCGATGGCGACGCGTGCCGCTTTATCCGCGGTCGGCTCGGGCAGGGCGTCCTCGTGATAGATGCGTGCCTCGCCCGCTTCGCCGCCCGAGGCATCGCCGACGATGCTCGAGCCGCTCGTATGCAGAAACGGCTTGCCGGAGCGGGCCAGGCCGTCGATCAGCGCTTGCACCGCGCCTTGATGGTCGCTGCTCGCGGCGTTGATGACCGCGTCGGCCGCTTTTGCTTCCGCGATCAGTAGCTCGCGGTCGTCGAGCGTGCCGATGACGGGTTCGATACCGAGGCGTTGCAACTCGGCGCTATGTTCGGGCTTGCGGATCAAACCGCGCACCTGATGGCCGGCGCGTACGAGGTGCGCCGCAATCGAACCGCCGATAAAGCCGCTTGCGCCAGTAATGAAAATCTTCAAGAC
Source organism: Paraburkholderia sediminicola (assembly GCF_046026855.1). GTDB lineage: Bacteria > Pseudomonadota > Gammaproteobacteria > Burkholderiales > Burkholderiaceae > Paraburkholderia > Paraburkholderia sediminicola_A. Next base: position 159,700 of record NZ_JAQQET010000018.1, read on the forward strand.
GTTCTCCTAGATGGAAACACCGGAAACACGATGACATGCACGCAGTATCCACCGTCTTGATTCTCGCAAAAAGCGTGTTAGTCTCAAATCAATCTTGATTTTAAATCAACAATGAAAACTTCGACCGACGAATTGCTGGTGTTCGTCACGGTGATCGATAGCGGCTCGATCACCGCGGCGGCGGAGAAATTGGGGCAAACCGTCTCAGGCGTCAGCCGGGCGCTTACGCGCCTCGAAAAGAAACTCGACACGGCGCTGGTACGGCGCACGACGCGCCGTCTGCAACTGACCGAAGAGGGTGAGGCGTTCCTGCAGCGGGCCCGGGCGATTCTCGATGCGATGGAAGAGGCCGAGGAATCCGTCACGCGCGGGCGCGAGCGGCCGTCGGGGCGTTTGCGTGTCGATGCGGCGTCGCCATTCATGCTTCATTGCGTGGCGCCCCATATGAAGGCGTTTTCGGCGCTGTATCCGGAGATTCGTCTGGAGCTGACCAGCAACGAGCGGATCGTCGATCTGCTCGAACAGAAGGTGGATATCGCGATCCGCATTGGCGCGTTGCAGGATTCGACCTTGCATGCGCGCGCCTTGGGCAACAGCAAGCTGAGAGTGCTCGCCAGTCCGGCGTATCTGGCCGAATACGGCGAACCCAGGTCGGTGGAAGCGTTGCGCGAGCATCGTCTGATCGGTTTTACCGCGCCGGAGCATCTGAATCGCTGGCCGTTGCGGCGGGGCGGGAAGGGCAAGTCAGAGCCGCTGAAGATCGAGCCCGCGATCACCGCATCGAGCGGTGAGACGCTGCGCCAACTGGCTCTCTCAGGCTGGGGCATCGCCTGTCTTGCCGACTTCATGACTGCGGCCGACGTGCGCGAAGAGCGGCTGGTGCCGATTCTCGGCAACGTGCTGGTAGATGAAAGGCAGCCGGTGAGCGCGGTGTATTACCAGAGCGCGTCGCTGGCGGGGCGCGTGCAGTGCTTCCTGGATTTCATTGCGGCGCGGGTAAGGCTTTAGCGAATCTTTCGCCAGTAGCGCGTTTCAACAGAGCCCGCGGCTCGTAGGAGTGCGCGGGCTTTTTTGCGTCGTCAGTGCGTTCTCCTATAACTCTGGAAGAGGGACATCGAGGTTGCAGGCCAGCGCGGCGCATCGGCAGGGGAAGGGGGTGCATTGACCGCCGCGGCCCGCGAACTGCCCCAGCCGGCGCGTTGAATCTTTTTGTCCGCTTGCCGCTCTACATTTTGAACGTGTATATACAAGTTATCTATCGAGGCGAACGAATGCGGTGGGGCAAGCGCTGTCACCTCAAACCGCGGCTCAACCGACATGGGTGCCTTGCCAGCATCTAGTTCTAATGGAAACCCCTAGGCTGGAAGCCGCAAAAACAAGTTGTATATACAAGACGGCGACGTTAGACTTCTCTCGAATTGTATAGACAAGACAGGACACAACACCATGATGATTCTGAAGCCCGGCCACCTGACCCTCCCGCAACTGCGCCAGATCGCACGCGAACACGTCGCGCTGCAACTCGATCCTGCCAGCCACGCCGCCATCGACGCCTGCGCCAAAGCAGTCGCCGATATCGCCGCGAAGGGCGAACCGGCCTATGGCATCAACACGGGTTTCGGGCGCCTCGCCAGCACGCACATTCCGCATGACCAGCTCGAACTGCTGCAGCGTAATCTGGTGCTGTCGCACGCGGTTGGCGTGGGTGAGCCGATGTCGCGTCCGGTCGTGCGTCTCCTGATCGCGCTGAAGCTGTCGAGCCTCGGGCGCGGCCACTCGGGCATCCGCCGTGAAGTGATGGAAGCGCTCATCACGCTGTACAACGCCGACGTCCTGCCGGTGATTCCGGTCAAGGGTTCGGTTGGCGCATCGGGCGACCTCGCGCCGCTTGCGCATATGTCGGCCGCCTTGCTGGGTGTCGGCGACGTGTTCGCGAAGGGCGAACGCATGCCGGCCATCGAAGGCCTCAAGCTGGTCGGCCTCAAGCCGCTCACGCTGCAAGCGAAGGAAGGTCTCGCGCTGCTGAACGGCACGCAAGCTTCGACCGCACTCGCGCTCTACAACATGTTCGCCATTGAGGATCTGTACCGCACCGCACTGGTGGCGGGCGCGTTGTCGGTGGACGCAGCAGCGGGGTCGGTCAAACCGTTCGACGCGCGCATTCACGAACTGCGCGGCCATCAAGGCCAGATCGACGCGGCAACCGCTTACCGTTCGCTGTTGCAAGGCTCGGGCATCAATGTTTCGCACGCCGATTGCGACAAGGTGCAGGACCCGTACAGCCTGCGCTGCCAGCCGCAAGTGATGGGCGCGTGTCTGGACCAGATGCGCCATTCAGCCGATGTGCTGCTGCTGGAAGCCAATGCCGTCTCCGACAATCCGCTGATTTTCCCGGACACGGGCGAAGTGCTGTCGGGCGGCAATTTCCACGCTGAGCCGGTCGCATTCGCGGCCGACAACCTCGCGCTTGCCGTCGCTGAAATCGGCGCGCTGGCCGAACGCCGCATCGCACTGCTGATCGACACGACGCTGTCGGGCCTGCCGCCGTTCCTCGTGCGTGATGGCGGTGTGAATTCGGGCTTCATGATTGCTCATGTAACCGCCGCGGCACTCGCTTCCGAGAACAAGACGCTCGCGCATCCGGCTTCGGTCGATTCCCTGCCGACCTCCGCGAACCAGGAAGATCACGTTTCGATGGCCACGTTCGCCGCGCGCAAGCTCGGCGATATTGCCGAAAACGTCGCGAACATCCTGTCGATCGAGTTGCTTGCCGCCGCCCAAGGCGTCGACCTGCGCGCGCCGCACAAGACCAGCCCGAGCCTGCAGAAAGTGATGGACGCGGTGCGCAAGGACGTCGCGCATTATGAACTCGATCACTACTTCGCACCGGATATCGAGGCTGTGACGCACCTGGTGCAGAACGGCACGATCGCGAAGCTGAGCCCGTTCTCGTTTGCATCCGAACAGTAAGCTCGAAAAACACGTTTAAGCACGCCAACAAGCCAATGAACGCACCGGCCTATCAAGGCATCAAGGACTTCATCCTCGGCCGCATTCATGCGGGCGAATGGTCTGAAGGCGACCAGGTGCCCTCCGAAAACGAGCTCGCGCGCGAATTCAACGTCGCGCGCATGACGGTCAACCGCGCGTTGCGCGAGTTGACTTCGGAGCAGGTGCTGACGCGCGTGCAGGGCTCGGGCACATTCGTCGCCCGGCCCAAGTACGAATCGACGCTGGTTGCGATCCGCAGCATCTCCGACGAAATCGTCGCGCGCGGTCATCGTTATCAGGCGAAGGTGTTGCACATCGGCGCGAGCATCGCCGACGAAGCGCTCGCCGAAGAAATGCAGGTGAGCGCGGGCAGTCCGGTGTTTCATTCACGCGTGCTGCATTTCGAAAACGACGAGCCGGTGCAGCTCGAAGAGCGCTGGGTCAACCCGGCGGTCGCGCCCGAGTACGCGTTGCAGGACTTCACGAACACCACGCCGAATCAGTATCTGGTGCGCGTCGCGCCGCTGCAGCGCGTCGAGTACCGCATCGAAGCGTTGGCTGCGGACGCTGACACGCGCGAATTGCTGACCATGGATGAACTCGAACCGTGCCTCGTGCTGCATCGGCGCACGTGGTCGCAAAGCCAGGTCGCCTCGATCGCCAATCTCTGGCATCCCGGCAGCCGCTATCGCTTCACCGGACATTTCTGATTTCGCCGTATTTTCCGACTCATTTTCCCGATTTCTCCCGAACATTTTCACGCATTCCGAGGGCCACCATGAACAACCCGAAACACATCGACCCGCGTCTGGACCCGACTCGCACGATCCGCGCACCGCGCGGCGCGGAAAAGACCTGCAAGACCTGGATCGCGGAAGCTGCGTACCGGATGATCCAGAATAATCTGGACCCGGAAGTCGCCGAGCATCCGCATGCACTGGTTGTGTATGGCGGTATTGGCCGTGCTGCGCGGAACTGGGATTGCTTCGATCAGATCCTCGCATCGCTGAAGGACCTGAACGAAGACGAGACGCTGCTGATTCAATCGGGCAAACCGGTCGGCGTGTTCAAGACGCATGCCGACGCACCGCGCGTGCTGCTGGCGAATTCGAATCTGGTGCCGCATTGGGCGACGTGGGAACACTTCCACGAACTCGATCGCAAGGGCCTGATGATGTACGGGCAGATGACCGCGGGCAGCTGGATTTACATCGGCAGCCAGGGCATCGTGCAGGGCACCTACGAGACGTTCTTCTCGGTGGCGAACCAGCATTTCAACGGCGATCCTTCGGGCCGCTGGATTCTGACGGGTGGTCTCGGCGGCATGGGCGGCGCGCAGCCGTTGGCAGCAACCATGGCCGGCTTCTCGATGATCGCGGTGGAATGCGACGAGACGCGTATCGATTTCCGTCTGAAGACCCGCTACGTCGACAAAAAAGCGAAGACGCTCGACGAAGCGCTCGTCATGCTTGAAGAAGCGAAGAAGGCCGGCAAGCCGGTATCGATCGGTCTGCTGGGCAACGCAGCCGATGTGTTCGCCGAATGCGTGACGCGCGGCATCACGCCGGATTGCGTGACCGACCAGACCAGCGCCCACGATCCGATTCATGGTTATTTGCCGCAAGGCTGGAACGTCGAAGACTGGCGTGAGCGCATGAAGACGGCGCCGGATTCCATCATCACGCCGGCCAAGCAGTCGATGGCCAAACAGGTGCAGGCGATGCTGACGCTGCAGGAACGCGGCGCCGCCACGCTCGACTACGGCAACAACATCCGTCAGATGGCGCTGGAAATGGGCGTGGAAAACGCGTTCGATTTCCCGGGTTTCGTGCCGGCGTACATCCGTCCGTTGTTCTGCGAAGGCAAGGGCCCGTTCCGTTGGGTCGCGCTGTCCGGTGATCCGGAAGACATCTACAAGACCGATGCGAAGGTCAAGGAATTGATTCCCGACGATCCGCATCTGCACAACTGGCTCGACATGGCGCGCGAACGTATCGCGTTCCAGGGTTTGCCGGCGCGGATCTGCTGGGTCGGCGTGAAGGATCGTTACCGTCTGGGCCAGGCGTTCAACGAAATGGTCAGGAGCGGCGAGCTGAAGGCGCCGATCGTGATCGGCCGCGATCACCTCGACACCGGTTCGGTCGCAAGTCCGAACCGCGAAACCGAATCGATGAAAGACGGCTCGGACGCAGTCAGCGACTGGCCGTTGCTCAACGCACTGCTGAACACGGCAGGCGGTGCATCGTGGGTCTCGCTGCACCATGGCGGCGGGGTGGGCATGGGCTTCAGCCAGCACTCGGGCGTCGTGATCGTCGCTGACGGCACGGATGCCGCGAAGGCGCGCCTCGGCCGCGTGCTGTTCAACGATCCGGCGACCGGTGTGATGCGTCACGCGGATGCGGGCTATGAACTCGCGCAGGAAACGGCGCGCGAGGCAGGCCTGAATCTGCCGATGCTGGGCCGTTGATCATGGCGCTTCACGGCACGCTTGTCGGTAGCATGGCAACCGCAACGCTCATCCGTGGCGCCGATCTCGTGGCGGCGCCGTGGAAGAACGGCGGCGGCGTCACGCGTGAAGTCGCGGCGTTCCCCGAAGGCGCGGGGCTCGATGCATTCGTGTGGCGCGTGAGCATCGCCGATGTCGCGCAAGCAGGACCGTTCTCGCGTTTCGCGGGCATCGATCGCACACTCGTGTTGTTGTCGGGCGCGGGCATGTTGCTCGACGAAACAGACGACGCCGGCACGCACGCCGTGAACACGCTCGCATTGATTCAGCCGCTCGATATCGCGGAGTTCGCGGGCGAAGCGCAAATCGATGCACGCCTCGTTGACGGCGCCACGCGCGACTTCAACCTGATGGTCCGGCGTGGCGCGGCGGTGGGCGAAACTGAAGTATGGCGCGGCGCTACGCAGCGCACTGTGTCCGCCGACGTGGTGCTGTTGTTCTGCGCAAGCGGTTCGGTTTCGGTCACGCTCGGTGGCGACGCCCAACCGCGCGCGCTGGAGCCCGGCGACACACTGCGCATCGGCACGCCGAATACGCTGTCATGCACGGTCAAGGGCGCTGGTGCCTTGCTCGCGATCAGCATCCGCTATACGTGATGAACGCAACGATGACGACGATTCGCGCCCGCGCCTAGGTCCTGGCAAACGCTCGGCGAAGGCCTGGCAAAGCGCGCCGCGAATCACCACAGACACGCAACGAGCTGCAAAGAGCACGCGATGAAGCAAACCGTCTGGCATCACCTGAAACTCTGCCCCGAGGGCGATCCCCAACACACGCTGCCCGATGCTGCGATTGCCGTTGAAGACGGCAAGATCGCATGGCTCGGCGCAGCTTCCGAATTACCCGCCGAGTACGCCGCATGGCCGCGTGAAGACCTGCACGGCGCGTGGGTGACGCCAGGTCTCGTCGATTGCCATACGCATCTGGTATATGGCGGCCAGCGCGCGGATGAATTCGCGCAGCGTCTCGCGGGCGTCAGTTATGAAGAAATCGCGCGGCAGGGCGGCGGCATTGTGTCGACGGTGCGCGCCACGCGTGCCGCCGACGAGCACTCGCTGTTCCGCCAATCGGCCGCACGCCTTGAACCGTTGCTCGCCGAAGGCGTCACGGCGATCGAAATCAAATCCGGCTACGGCCTCGATCTCGCGAGCGAGCGCAAGATGCTGCGCGTCGCGCGCCAGTTGGGCGAGCGCTATCCGGTGTCGGTCTATACGACGTTTCTCGGCGCGCACGCCTTGCCGCCCGAATTCGCCGGAAGAGCCGACGCGTATATCGACGAAGTCTGCAACACGATGCTGCCCGCGCTTGCCGACGAAGGCCTGGTCGATGCGGTCGACGTGTTCTGCGAGCGCATCGGTTTTTCGCTGGAACAAAGCGAGCGTGTGTTCAACGCAGCGGAGCGCTACAAGCTGCCGGTGAAGATGCACGCCGAGCAGTTATCGAACAGCGGCGGCACGGCATTGGCCGCGCGTCACCACGCGCTATCCGCGGATCACCTCGAATTCCTCGACGAGGCCGGTGTTGCCGCGATGAAAACGTCCGGCACAGTCGCCGTGCTGCTGCCCGGCGCGTACTACTTCATCCGCGAGACGCAATTGCCGCCTTTGGACTTGCTGCGGCGCTATCAGGTGCCGATCGCAATTTCCACCGACAGCAATCCCGGCACATCGCCCACCACCTCGCTGCTGCTGATGATGAACATGGCGACCACGCTATTCCGCATGACCGTGCCCGAAGTGCTGCAAGGCGTGACCGCGCATGCGGCGCGTGCGCTCGGCAAGGCGGATACGCATGGCGCGCTGCAAGCCGGGCGTGCGGCGGATTTCGCGGTGTGGTCGGTGGAAACGCTTGCCGAGCTGGCTTACTGGATTGGGCGTCCGTTGTGCGCACGAGTCGTACGCGCGGGCGAGACCGTTTATACGCGGCGTGAATTGAGCTAGGGCCTGAGAGATGACGCAAGCAAAACAATCACTATTCGCCGATCACGCCTATCTCCCCGACGGCTGGCGCCGCAATGTGCTGCTGGAATGGGACACAAACGGCACGCTGACATCGGTTACGCCCGATACGGTAGCGGTTCCTGACGGTGTAAAAAAAGCCGCCGGTCCCGTATTGCCTGGCATGCCGAATCTTCACTCGCATGCGTTTCAACGCGCAATGGCCGGCCTCACCGAATATCGCGCCGCATCCGGCACAGGGGCCACCGATAATTTCTGGAGCTGGCGGGATCTGATGTACCGTTTTGCCGCGCGCATTACGCCGGAAGGACTCGCTGCTGTCGCGCAGTGGCTGTACATCGAGATGTTGAAAGCGGGCTATACGTCGGTCTGCGAATTCCATTATGTGCACCACACGCCGGATGGCAGTCGTTATTCGAACCAGGCGGAACTGGCGCAGCGCGTGGTGGATGCGGCGTCGGCCAGCGGCATCGGCATGACGATGCTGCCCGTGCTGTATCAGTACAGCGGTTTTGGTTCACGCGCACCGCGTGAAGATCAGCAGCGCTTCATCAATACGCCGGAGAGTCTGCTCGATCTGCTCGGCACGTTGCGTGCGGCGCGTCCTGAGAGTGCGGCGTTGCGCTATGGCGTCGCGCCGCATTCATTGCGTGCGGTCTCGGCCGAATCGTTGCGGACATTGTTGAACGGCATCGAGCGAAGCGCGCCGGTTCACATTCATATTGCCGAGCAAACCGCCGAGGTCGACGCCTGCCTTGAAACCGAAGGTGCGCGGCCGGTGCAATGGCTGCTCGACCGCTTCGACGTCGACAGCCGCTGGTGCCTCGTGCATGCCACGCACGTCGATGCGAACGAAACGCTGGCGCTCGCGAAAAGCGGTGCGGTCGCCGGTTTGTGTTTGACCACCGAAGCCAATCTCGGCGATGGCATTTTTCCGGCGCAAGAGTATCTCGACGCGCAAGGGCGCATCGGCATTGGTTCGGACAGCCATATCGGCGTCGACTGGCGGGCGGAATTGCGTTTGCTCGAATACGGGCAGCGTCTCACGCGTCGGCAGCGCAACGTGCTGGCTTCGCCGCAGGCCACGCATGTGGCCGACCGTCTGTTCGACGCCTCGCTCGACGGCGGTGCCCATGCAACGGGTCGTGCGGTCGGCGCATTGCAGGCAGGGCGCCGAGCCGACTGGCTGGTACTCGATCCGGATCATTCGAGTATCGCCGAGCACGCGCCGGGCGCGTGGCTCTCGGGCGTTGTATTCTGCGAGCATGGCGAGACGCCGATTCGCGACGTCTACGCAGGCGGCGACAAGGTTGTCGACAACCGCCGTCATCGCGACGAAGAGGCTGTGTACGCGCGCTATCGCGTGGCGCTCGCCGATTTGCTCAAATGAGTTGCTAAAGCGGCTTGTTGACGTGAAATGCTCGCGTGAATTGCTGGGTAAACTAGAGCCTTCGACTTTTATCGATTCCGGACTGACATGACTGCTTCGTCTACTGCAACTACTCCGCCGGTTTTATCGCTGCATCAGGGAAGCCTGCCGTTGCTGATTTCGATCCCGCATCTGGGCACGCAAATCCCCGCCGATATCGCCACAACAATGACGCCGGTCGCGCAGCGCACCGACGACTGCGATTGGCATCTCGACCGCCTCTACGCGTTTGCGCGGCGCATGGGCGCGTCGATCCTGTCGCCGACGTATGCGCGTTATGTGATCGACCTGAACCGTCCGCCCGACGGCGCGAATCTGTATCCAGGGCAGGACACCACCGGTTTGCTGCCGGTCGATACCTTCGACAAGGAGCCGTTGTATCTCGAAGGCCATCTGCCGACCGACGCCGAAGTCGCGCGTCGGCGCGATGCTTACTGGAAGCCCTATCACGACGCACTGGTGGGCGAGATTGCCGCGCTGAAGGCGAAGCACGGCAAGGTGTTGCTCTGGGAAGCGCATTCGATTCGCTCGCATGTGCCGCGGTTTTTTGAAGGACGTCTGACGGATTTCAACTTCGGCACGTCGAACGGCGCCAGCGCGGTGGCCGGATTAGGCGAGGAATTGGCCGCTGTGGTCGAGCGGCATGGCGGTTATTCCGCTGTCGCCAATGGGCGCTTCAAGGGGGGGTATATCACGCGGCAGTACGGGCAGCCCTCGGAGGGTGTGCACGCGGTACAACTCGAGTTGTCGCAGATTACGTATATGGAGGAGCAGATGCCCTATGCGTACAACGAAACGCTGGCAGTGAAAATCGAGCCCTTGCTGGAAAAACTTGTGGCGACAGCGTTGGAGCGCGTCAAGGCAGCTTGACCGATCGTTCGCGCGCGTCGGCCAGGTCGGCGCCGCTGTCGTTGCTTTTCATCTACTCTTCCCCACAGCATTCATGGCGCTTCGCATTCCGCGAGGTCGCCATGAGGCGTCCCCTTGCACCGCAAAGGTGTAACAGCATGTGTCCGTGATTGCATGCTGCCGGTTTCGCGCAGAACTTATAGAGCGTTGAAGAACATGCCGGCACGCAGCCCCGGGCGGCTCAAAAAAAAGCCCCGCATAAAGCGGGGCATCTTTGATGCTCACCCGGGCGGCACGCGGCAATCAGTGGCAGCGGTTTTCCCAGTGATGGTGGACGTGCACCTTGTGGCATACCCTGTGATGATGCTCGTCGGCCTGGGCGGGAGCGATCGCGCTGAGGGCGGCTATGGCCGCAGCAAGCGCAAGAATGACTTTTTTCATTACAGAATCCTTAAATCATTGAGGTGGTGCAGGGGCTACAGCACGAGACGTGCCGCACCGGTAGCGAAGGATGCCATACATCGCGTGCGTAGCGGAGGAACGCTGGCTGAATGCATGGGTCAACTCAAAACGCAGCGCTTCATGGCGTTTTATCCCCGGGCAGCCGCGCGCAGTAGCGTGTAATTTCGACACATCGACAGTCGCAGGATGCGTGCGCGGGCATTGCGCGCCGCGCGCCCAGGCGGCTACCCTTTCAGAACGATGACGTGTGTGAGCGCGTCGTCCATACATCGGGCAAAAAGATGGAAGACCCAGCGATGGAAGATTCCGACGAATTGCTGCTCCCGGTCTGGCGAGCGAACCTGGTGCTGCTGACCCGCGAGGTGGGCGCGGCGACGCGTTTGGCACGCATGATGACCTTTTCCGCCAGCTACCTGAAGTTGATGTTGTCCGGTCAGCGCGAATTCAGCGAGGAATTCGTGCGCGGTATCGAGGCGGTCACGGGTTTGCCGAATGGCTGGATGAACGCGTCGCATACGCAGCAGGACATACCGGCCAAGGCGCGCGAGGCGATCGACAACGAACGGCCGCTGGCGCGGTTTCGCGGCACTGCGCATCCGGTGCGCAAGAAGACGGTGCTGCGGCCGCCTGAGCCGATTTTCGGCCAGGCGGGTCCGGCCAAACGTGTGGAAGAAGAGACGCTCGATGCCGAAGCACACCGGCGTCAGGCCCATATCCGCAAAGTTCGCGATCTGGCGATGCAGGACGTGCGGCGCTTCGAGCGGCATTTGAGTCATGCGCCGGTGGATCTTTCATCGATGCGATCGAAGGTGGAGGACGTGATCGCCGCCGCCGATCTCGACGACCCGATTCAGGCCGACCTGGCCGGGCGGCTGGAGCAGATCGAAAAACATCGGCATTTGCTGCTCAGGCATGTGGAGCGGTTGCAGGCGTTGCTCGGGCAAATCGGGGAGGGGGATTGAGCGCGCAGCGGGGGTTCCGGTGATACGCAGGTTTGAAACCCCTGATTGCGAGGCTGCACGCTAACACCTGCGGCGCGCGTGAAATTCCGCCTCGAGCGTCCACGTCACGCCGTCCTGCGCCAGCGCGACCCCGGTCCAGCGGAACGAATCCTTCGTGATATCGGTGAAATTCCACCGAATCGGCGTGCCGTCGGCGTGCGTGCCGATCTGCACGAGATCATGGCCAATGCGCCGGCCTATCAGTTCATCGCGCTGACCGGTCTGCGGATTGATGTATGTCACGCGCCACGCCCGCAGCATTGGGTCCCACACTCGCAGGGTGGTGCCGTACATCGTGGCGCCGGCGTCGAGCCCCGTGTGACGCTCGCTGCATGGCGGCATGATCCACACGTCCTGCACGGCGCGGCCCTCCAGTACCCAGCCGAAATGAATCTCGCCGCGGCGGCGCGCGCTGCCAAGGTCGACGCGGTAATGCAGCACGTCCATGTCCCAACTGCCGATCAGCCAACCGTATAGGTCGTCGGCGATATCGATGTCGGCGGCCCGCGCCGGGGCGCTTAAGGCGGCGTGAAAGCCGCGGTCGACGGTGTCGTCCAGCATGTTCATCGTATGTGCTCCTTCGGGCGTTCGGTGAAAGCGCCATCGCCGGGACGGGCAAAACCGCGCCGGCCGCCGATGTGCTAAAACGACGATACGGACTCAGCCGAGGTGCATCTTGGGGAAAATTGCCGTCACTTTGCAGCAGGCGCTCGCGCAACGGGCCCGGGAAGGCGCGCGCGGCAGCATAACCGCGCGCCCGTTGGCCCAAGGCGCGAACTGGGATGTCGCGGACATCCTCTGCACCTTCGGGCCACGCGACCAGCCGTTCGAAGAACGGCATGCGGGCGTGTGCATCGCGATGGTGGTCGCCGGTTCGTTCGGCTACCGGGCAGGGACGGGGCGTGAGCTGCTCACCTCCGGCGCGCTGCTGCTCGGCAATACGGGTGAGTGTTTCGAATGCGGCCATCGGCATGGGGCCGGCGATCGCTGCCTCGCCTTCCGCTACGCGCCGGCGTATTTTGAACAGCTTGCCGCGGACGCGGGCATCGCGAGCGGGAATCTGAACTTCAGGCGCGTTCGCATCCCGTCACTGCCTGCGTTGTCATCGCTGATCGCACGGGCCTGTGCGGGCGCGTCGGATACAGGCGACGCGGTGTGGGACGAACTCGCGGTCGAACTGGCGGTCTCGACGCTCAAGGCGGCGGGCGCTTTGACACGCGGGGAACCGCCCGCGAGCGCTGCGGCCTGGTCGCGCGTTGCGCAGACGGTGCGGCTGATCGACGACACGCCTGGCGCACCGCATACGCTCACGAGCCTCGCTGTCGCGGCAGGGCTGAGCGAGTTCTATTTTCTGCGGACGTTCCAGCGCGTGACCGGCGTGACGCCGCATCAATATGTGTTGCGGGCGCGTTTGCGAGCAGCGGCGCTGCGTCTTCAGGACGATAGCGCGAAGGTCGTCGATATCGCGCTCGATTGCGGTTTTAACGATCTGTCGAATTTCAATCATGCGTTTCGCGCGGAGTTCGCGTCGAGTCCGCGTGCGTGGCGCGCGCGGGGCAGGGCGCGTCGCGCATGACGCGGTGCGTCGCTTTTATGAAGCGGGCTGCCACGCTGGCGTTGATCGTGTGCGCAACTGCCTCGTATGCCGCTGGCGGCTCGAGCACCACAGACGCCTCAAGCACCTCAAGCACCTCAAGCACCGCCAACGACGACCTCTCCCCCTCGACGATGGAGCGAGACGTCCATCTCTTCGTGATCCAGAAAGACGGCTCCGTCGAAGAACACGACGACACGGTCCTGCGGGCGAACACGACAAGCGGCGTCGACGATATCGCGCAACGTTACGTGTGGTTCAACAAGGACATCGAGCAGGTGCAATTGCTGAGCGCGGAAACGATCGACCCGAACGGCGTGACGCATCCGGTCGGCCCCGAAGCGATCCGCGACGTGCAGGAGCCGCGCTCGGCGGGCGCGCCGAGTTTCGAGGACGGCGTGTTGCGCACGGTCATCTTTCCAGGCGTCGAGCCAGGCGCGCGCGTGCATCTGGCGTTTCGCAAGACGCGCACGAAGCCCTTGCAGGCCGGCACGTTCGCGTACCTGGTCGAACCGACGCGCGACCCCGTCGAGATGCAACGCCTGATTTTCGACCTGCCCGCCGACATACCGCTTTATGCCGATGCGCGCGGCTATGTTGCGTTACCGCCCGTCACGGCAAACGGACGCACCCGCTACGAGTTTGACTACCGGCACGGCCCATATGCGCCGCCCGAAGCGGGCGCGGTGGGCTATGCGAACTGGGGTGACCGGTTGATGGTGTCGACGGTACCGGACTTCGCAAGTTTCGCCGCGCGTTATCGGGGGGCCGCTAACGACGCGACGATGAGCGACCCGGCGATCGTCCAGCTCGCGCAGAGCCTGACCGGAGAGGCCAGCGATCCGCGCGCGAAAGCGCAGATACTGTACGACTGGATGCGTCTGAATATTCGCTACGTGGCGCTGTTTCTCGGCGAGACGGCGGCTGTCCCGCATAAGGCAATCGACATCCTGCGCAACCGATATGGCGACTGCAAGGACCACGTCGCGTTGTACAGCGCGCTATTGGCCGCGGTCGGCATTCGCAGCGAGGCCGTGCTGCTCAATCTCGGGCCGTACTATAGTTTGCCGGACGTGCCCGGCTACGGCGCAAGCGCGATCAATCATGCGATCGTCTGGATTCCTGAGCTATCGTTATTTGCCGACACCACGGCGGGTGGCATCGAGTTTGGTTATTTGCCACCGGGTGTGATGGACCGGCCGGTGTTGCTGGTCGGCGAGGGCGTGTTGGCGCGCACGCCGGCCACCCAGTTGCGCGAGCGCACGGCGCGCCTGCAAATCGAGGTCGATGAGAGCGGGGCGGCGAACTACGCTTATCGCGTGGAAGATGCCGGCTATACCGCGGAGCTCGAACGCAATACGTTTCGGCGGGCAACGCGGCAGCGCACGCAACAGATCGCCGCGAACCGGCTGTTGTTGACCGGCTTGCATGGCACAGCGCAATTGCACACCGGCGACGCCGCCGCCACGGACGGGCCTTTTTCCACGTCGATGCAGGGACAGGTGGCACATTTTGTCTGGACCGATGGAACGACCGCTGTGCCGGCCTTGACGAGCTTGTCCGGCGGCATGGCGGGGCAGGTGCAGGCATGGCTGGCGGAGCCTTCAAGAACGCAGCCGTGGGCGTGTATTGGCGGAGCGTTCGATGAGACGCTGGAAATGACGCTGCCGAGCTTCGTCCGTGTGACGGATGTGCCGCCGGATGCCACGGTGAAGGATCGTTTCTTCGAGTTTTCTTCCCGCTATGTGTTCGATCCTGTCGCGCGGGTCTTGCAGGTCAGGCGACAGCTTCGCGCCGCGTTTGGGCACCAGATGTGCTCCGCCGATGAGTTTGCCGGTGTAAAGGATGATCTTGTCCGGATCGAGCGGGATCTCGATTCCGAGGTGGTGGTGAAGGTCGTCAAGTAGGCGCAGGTGGCTGCAGCGGCGGTGACAAAACACCGCCACTGCAGCACGAACAACCATGCCGTCATGGGCAAAAAGAGACGCTTAACTTCCGCTCTTGGTCACGACAGGAACCCAGGCTCCGCTCTTGACCTGATATAGCGTGGACGCGCCGCTTTTCAACGCCCCGGTGCTGTCGAAAGAAATTTTCCCGGTCACGCCGTCGTAGTCGATCGCTTTGAGCACCGGCCGGTAGACCGCCGGCGAGCTGGATTTCGCCTGCTGCATCGCCTTGATCGCGGCCCATGCCCCGTCATACCCAAACGGTGCGTACGAAAGGATATCCACCCCGAACCGCTTCTTGAACTTCGCGGAAAAGTCCTTGCCGCCCGGCAACTGGGCCAACGGTCGGCCGTATTCCCAGGCCATCACGCCGTCGGCCGCGTCGCCGGCGAGCTTGATGAAGTCCTGGTCCATCACGCCGCCGCCGCCCACCAGTTGCGCGTTCAGCCCCAATTGCTTCATCCGCTTCGCGAAGCCCGCCGCCTGTGTATCCAGACCGCCGAAGAAAACCAGATCCGCATTGGTTCCCTTGATCTTGGTGATCTGCGTGCTGAAATCCACCGCGTGATTGTCGGTGTATTCGCGCGTCACGATGGTGCCGCCATGTGCCTTCACTGCCTTCTCGAACTCGTCGGCCTCGCCCTGGCCGAACGCGGTGCGATCGTCGATGATCGCAATGCGTTTGGCCTTCGTCACCTCGACGGCGTAGACGCCCGCGTTGCCGGCGTTCTGCGCATCGGTGGAAATCACCATGAAGGTGTTCGCAAAGCCTCGTCCGGTAATGATCGGATTGGTGGCCGCCGGGTCGATCACCGGAATGCCGGCCTGCTCGTACACCTGCGAGGCAGGAATCGTCGTGCCCGAATTGAAGTGGCCCACGACCACGGATACGCCCGCGTCGACCAGCTTCTGCGCGGCCTGCACGCCGATACGCGGGTCGGCCTGGTCGTCCTCGGCGACCAGCTGGAATTGTGCGACCTTGTCGCCGATCTTGATCTTCTGCGCGTTGGCTTCCTCGATCGCAAGCTGGACACCGTTCTCCAGGTCCTTCCCGTAGCCGGCGTTGGCGCCCGTGAGCGGCGCGGCGAAGCCGATCTTCACCGGCAGGTCGTCCGCGAAACTGGCCAGCGGCGCGGTCGCAAATACAGCGCCAACGAGCAGTGCAAGCGGTTTCAGCGTGTTGCGAAGACTCATGGTCTCTCTCCTCTCCATCGACAGTTCAGGTGTGAAAGCGGCAAGGCGGTAACGCTGGATCGACGCGCAAACATGGGTCGGACTTCGCATGGCGCGCGTCATCTAGGGTACGGACGACCGGTCGCTACGAACAATGCTGGAAAACGCCCAGTAGGAAGTTCCCCGCCCCGAACGAAGCCCCTGGGTGATTCGGGGATTGGGCGCGCGCAATGGCGTTTGCATGCCGGTCAATCTGGCGCGAATATAGAAAGCCAATTTGCAACCGTCTTGGCAGTTCGCGGCGCTTTGAATGAGCATTTCGGCATAGCCTGAGCAGCGCCTTGGCTGTCGGCCTGTCAGTGGCGGCGTGCGGCTGCGGATTTCCGCATATGCTTAAGAAAAAAGGCGGCCAGTATCCGCTCAGGAAGCGATGGAGAGGCGGCCCTGAGAAGCCGCTCGGGAAACCGGCGCGGACGCGGCGGCTTGATTGCGATGGCGCTTACGCGGAAACCAACTTCCGTGAGCGCGCAGTCAAAAATGCGAGAAACGGTCGAAGCGCCAGATGTGACTGATCGCAAGCAAAAACAACGTCAATGCTCGGCTGGCTGGCGCAACAATTCAGAACAACGTCAATGCTCGCCTTGCTGGCGCAGCAATTCTTCACGCAGACGCAGGATCGGCGCTTTGGTTTCTTCGTCGGCCCAGGTGTCAAGATCGTCGATCGCGCGCTGACAGCCGTCGAGCACCAGATCGAGGTCCACCGGCACGCCGTTGTTCAACGCGAATTCGATGGTCTCGGCGAACTGCTGGCACTCGTCCTCGCCGTACGAAATGTCGAGGTTGTCGGCGATCACTTCAGCGATGTTGCTGCGCGCCTTGTCGTCGGGCGTCACCATGTCGACGATGCCTCGTGCGACCGCCGGCGAATAGTAAAGCGCGATGTCGAGCCATTGTGCGGGATCGAAGTCAGCCTGGTCGAACTGGTTCTCGAAGTACTCGATCGCTTCCTGCTCGTGCGCTTCGTCCGCGTCGACGCTCATGCACAACTGCTCAAAAAATTCTTCCCGCTCGCTGCGGATATAACCGTCCATCGATGCCTCGTCTGCTGAATGCCGGATGCCCGGACGCCGGATGCCCGGACGCCGGATGCCCGGATGCCTGATGCCCGGATGCCTGAAAAATGCTGTGCGGGCGGGTGATTGCGTCGCCCACGCGGCACGCATTATAGGACGGCGGGCTGACAAGCGTGGTTACGTGGCCGCGGGCGGATCGTGCTGTGCGGCCGGCGTACCCAAAGCAGCGTGTCTTCAGGCAGGCCGTGACGAGATCGCTCCCTGCAACCGAAGTTCTCTCTGCCGGCCTACGCCGTGTCCGCCACCCAGGCGTCGAACCATTCACGCGGCTGCGCGATTTCGTTCTGCGCGGCCACCAGTTCCAGCTCGTAACGCCCAGCCTGCCACGTCGCTTTCACCACCGCGTTCACGGCGGCCAGCGTGTGCTCGAAGGCCGCGCGGATCGAATCGCCCAGCAGCGTGCGCGCGACAAACACGGCGCTCGTCAGATCGCCGACGCCCACCGGCTGCCGCGCGAACGGGTAGAGCGGCCGCTGCCCCATCCAGGCCTCGCGCTCGGTGACGACCAGCATGTTGAAACGGTCCGCGGGGCTGTTGCGATCGAGTAGGTGTTTGACCAGCATGAGCTTCGGCCCGCGGGCGATGACCTCGCGGCATGCGGTCACAGCTTCTTCGAGCGTCTCGATCTCGCGTCCCACGAGGCGCTGCAACTCGGTATGATTCGGCGCCATCGCGTCGGCTATCTCCGGCATGGTGCGCACGAGAAATTCCTGGATGCCCGGTTCGACCTTGCAGCCGCTCGCGGCGCCCATTACCGGATCGCAGAAGTACCACGCGCGCGGATTGGCGGCCTTCACGGTCTTGACGATCTCCACCACCGCTTGCGCTTGCTCGGGCGTACCGAGATAGCCGGACAGCACGGCGTCGCAGCGCGGCAGCATGCCGATCGCGCCGATCCCTTCGACGAGGTCTTCCATCTGCGAGGCCTCGATCGCACCGCCGGTCCAATGGCCGTATTGCGTGTGGTTCGAGAACTGGACGGTATTGAGCGGCCAGACATTGACGCCGAGCCGGCGCATCGGAAACGCGGCCGCGCTGTTGCCGGCGTGTCCGAAGACGACATGTGACTGGATGCTCAGAACGTTTTTTGTCATGGTGTGGCCCGCGCAAACAGTCAGGCGCGATCAATGAAAACGGAAGGGTGGCCGCGGTGACGAACCGGCTTGGGCCGGCCGCCTGACGCGGCGTTCCTGTTTCAGATCGTGCAAGAAAAATGCGCAATCTGCATAGTCAGGAAACAATACATGAGTTTGTCATGCGCGAGTCGATCCGTCCCCGTGTTGTTGCGTCGAACCATCAAACGGGTGGGGGATCAGGCGAGTTCGCGATACAACGCCAGATATTGCTCGGCCGAGGCGCCCCAGCCGAAGTCCTGGTTCATCGCGCGACGTTGGGTGGCCTTCCACTCGGTGCGGCGGTCATAGAGCGCAAAGGCGCGGCGGATCGCCGCTGCAAGGCCCTTCGGCTCGAATCGTTCGAACACGAAGCCGGTAGCGAGATCGTCGGCGAGATTTTCGAGCGACGCGTCGACCACCGTGTCCGCCAGGCCGCCGACGCAATGCACGAGCGGCAGCGACCCATAAGCCAGCGCGTACAGTTGCGTCAGCCCGCATGGCTCGAAGCGCGACGGCACTGCGATCACATCGCTGCCGGCGACGATGGTATGCGCGAGTGTTTCGTCGAAACCCAACTCGACCGCCACCGATTCCGGATGGGTGTGCGCAACGCGCTTTAAACCGTTTTCGAGCGCCGGGTCACCGGTACCGAACACCACCAGCTGGCCACCGCGTTTAACAATTTCGGGGACCGTCTCGAGCAGCAGGTCGAGGCCTTTCTGCTCAGTCAAGCGGCTCACCACGCCGAATAGCAGCGCATCGCTTTTCTGCGCGAGGCCAAAGCGCTTCTGCAGCGCCTCCTTGCACGCCAGTTTGCCGGCCAGACGGGTGACCGTGTAGTGATCGTCGAGCAGCGTGTCGGTGGCGGGATTCCATACTGAGTAATCGACGCCGTTCAGAATGCCGCTCAGATCGTGCGAGCGATGGCGCAGCAATGCGTCGAGGCCGCCGCCCTGGGCGAGCGTCTGGATCTCGCGTGCGTAGGTCGGGCTGACGGTGGTGATGCGATCGCTGTAGTAGAGGCCCGCCTTGAGGAACGACAACTGCCCATAGAATTCGACGCCGTGCATGCTGAAGAAGTCGTCCGGCAGCGCCAGCTGGCCGAACTGGTGCGCCGGAAAAACGCCCTGATACGCGAGGTTGTGCACGGTGAAGACGCTGCGCGCGAACGAGCGGCCGTGCTGCCGTTCAGCCGCCTTCAGATAGGCGGGCGCGAGCCCGGCATGCCAGTCGTGCGCGTGGACGATTTGCGGCGCCCACGCCGGGTCGAGGTGCTGCGCCAGTTGGGCGGCGACCCAGCCGAGCAGGGCGAAGCGCTGCGCATTGTCGCCGTATGGCACGTGTTCGTCGTTCAGATAGGGGTTGCCGGGCCGGTCGTACAGCGAACCTGCGCGGATCACGTAGACGATCAGGCCGTTCGATGGCAGCGTGCCCTGTTCGAGCGTAACGCCGGGCGAGTCGAAACGGCGGCCCAGTTGCGCCACCGGCCGCAAGTCGGTCAAGCCGGCGACCACCGCCGGAAAGCCGGGCAGCAGCACCCGCACATCGGCGCCGCGCTCGATCAGCGCGGGCGGCAACGCGCCCGCGACGTCGGCGAGGCCGCCTGTTTTGAGGAGGGGATACAGCTCGCTGGCGACGTGCAGGGCGCGAATCGTCATAGGCTCGGTCTCGTTCCTGTTAGTGCGGGGTTTGCATCAGGTGTGCATCCGGTGTGCCCGAGCGACAAGACGGGCGGCGGCTTTGCCCGCCCGTTCGTTTGCCGTCCCGGCGAAGGATCACGTCCCCTTCTGCCGCAGCGCCTCGGGCGTGACCAGTACCACGCCGTCTTCGGTGCGATAGAAGCGTTCGGCGTCGGCCACCGGATCTTCACCGATCACCGTGCCGTCCGGAATGGCGCAACCGCGGTCTATCACCACTTTCTGCAAGCGGCAACTCGCGCCGACGGTGACCTGCGGCAACAAGACTGCCTCATTGATATTACAGAACGAACTCACTTTCACGTTCGACGACAGCACCGAGCGCGAAATCTGCGAGCCGGAAATCACACAGCCGCCGCACACGATCAGATTGTTGCCGGTGCCTTGCAGGCCTTTCATGTCGCGTACGAACTTGGCGGGCGGCAACTGTTCCTGATACGTCCAGATCGGCCAGTTGCGGTCGTACAGATCGAGCGTCGGGATGGTGGAGGCGAGATCGAGGTTGGCTGCCCAGTAGGCATCGATCGTGCCGACGTCGCGCCAGTACGGCTCCACGGTCGGGTCCGACGATACGCACGACATGCTGAACGGATGCGCGATCGCGGTGCCTTGCGTGACGACGCGCGGCAGGATGTCCTTGCCGAAGTCGTGATCGGTGTCGACGCTCGAGATGTTCTCTTCGAGCAGCGAATACAGGTAATCGGCGCTGAACACGTAGATGCCCATGCTGGCGAGCGCCGAATCCGGGCGACCCGGCATGGCGGGCGGGTCGGCGGGTTTCTCGACGAAACCGGTCACGCGGCGGTTTTCATCCACGGCCATCACGCCGAAGGCCACGGCCTCCATGCGTGGCACCTCGATACAGCCGACCGTGCAATCCGCGCCGCTCTCCGCGTGATCCGCGATCATGCGCGTGTAGTCCATCTTGTAGATGTGGTCGCCCGCCAGCACCACCACGTATTTCGGCCGGATCGAGCGGATGATGTCGAGATTCTGGAACACCGCGTCCGCGGTGCCGCGGTACCAGTGGGCGCCTTCCACGCGCTGCTGTGCCGGCCAGAGATCGATGAATTCGCCGAATTCGCCGCGCAGGAAACCCCAGCCGCGCTGCAGGTGGCGCAATAGCGAGTGCGCCTTGTATTGCGTGACCACCGCGATGCGGCGGATGCCGGAGTTCAGACAGTTGGAGAGCGCGAAGTCGATGATCCGGTATTTGCCGCCGAAATGCACCGCTGGTTTGACGCGCTTGTTGGTGAGCGGCCCGAGCCGCGTGCCCCGTCCGCCCGCAAGGACGATGGCGAGGGTGGTGCGTTGCAGATCGTTCAGCCGTGCCGGAGTTTCCATGTCTGTCTCCTTTTGTCGACCGGAGTTAACGCTTTGGCTGTCGGCCAGAGTTGGCGCTTTAGCGCTTACTCTGGCCCCATGCAAAGCACTTACTCCGGTCCCATGCAAGATGGTTGCTGATTAGTATGCCCCGGGTGGTCCTGTGCTGTCTGCGATGTTGATTCGTGCTGCCAGGCGGCTCCGTCTTCGCGGGGCGTCTGCTAGTTCTAGCACCGAATTGCCGCGGGCGAATAGTGAATTCTGCGATGCCGCTCGCGCGGCCGCCTTGCAAACGATCAACCCTTGCACGCGGAGCATCCGTGCGCCACGACACACAGAGCGTAAGGTGAGCCGGCGGCAATATGCGTGCCACATCAGCCGACGCCGTCATGCGTTTGCGCGCGCGGCAGCAGAGTCCGGCAGCGCGTCGTAGAATCGTCCGCTCTGAACGGGGCTCGGGCGTTGGCTTGCCGACGCGCGTGCCTGCAGGCTTCCCGCTGATTTCTCCTTGCAAGAAAACTATCAATGAATTTTCGCCGCGAGTCTTTGTCCGCCCTGTTGAGCGCCTGCGTGCTAGCCGCTGCGCCAGGTGTTTTCGCCGCCACGCCGGCCAGCGCCGCTTTGGCGAATAGTTCTGTTAGTGCGGGTAGTCCGGGCAGCCAGCCCGGTCCCGCCGCTGCCGGCGCCGCGCCGGCTGTAGCCGTCGACAACAGCGGTCCGGCGTACGGCCCTGAGTTGCAGGGCTTCAACTATCCGGCGCCGGTCGAGCAATACGACTTCACCTCGCAAGGCGTGGCGTTGCATATGGCGTACATGGATATCAAGCCGGAGCACGCGAACGGACGCACGGCCGTATTGCTGCATGGCAAGAATTTCTGCGCGGCGACGTGGGACGCGACCATCCATCGTCTGAGCGACGCCGGTTATCGGGTAATCGCGCCGGACCAGATCGGTTTTTGCAAATCGAGCAAGCCCGAGCACTATCAGTACAGTTTTCAGCAACTGGCGCGCAACACGCATGCGCTGCTCGAATCGCTTGGCGTGAGCGACGCCACGGTGATCGGCCATTCGACCGGCGGCATGCTTGCGATCCGCTATGCGTTGATGTATCCGCATGAGACCCAGCAACTGGTGCTGGTCAATCCGATTGGCCTCGAGGACTGGAAGGCGAAGGGCGTGCCGTCGTTATCCGTCGACCAATGGTACGAGCGCGAACTGAAGACGACTGCGGACGGGATTCGCCGCTATGAGCAGGCAACCTACTACGCCGGCCAGTGGCGCGCGGACTATGAACCGTGGGTGCAGATGCTGGCGGGGATGTACCGCGGCCCCGGCAAACAGATCGTGGCGTGGAATTCCGCGCTGCTTTACGACATGATTTACACGCAGCCGGTGGTGTATGAACTGGGCCACCTGACCATGCCGACGCTTTTGCTGATCGGTCAGAAGGACACGACCGCGATTGGCAAGGATGCCGCGCCGCCTGAAGTGCGCGCGAAGATTGGTCACTACCCCGAACTGGGCAAGGCAGCCGCGAAGGCGATTCCGCACGCGACGCTCGTCGAATTCGCCAATTTGGGGCACGCGCCGCAGATGCAGGATCCGCAGGCGTTTCATAAGGCGCTGCTCGAGGGGTTGGCGGCGGTGCCGGCGAATCGGTGAGGTTTGGCGGGCGTTCTGGGCTTGGGCGAGGTTAGAACCAGGGCTTGATCTCAGTTAAAGCGCTTCGGTTGAAGTCAGAGCTCGGGCGTGAGCTTGAGTTGAAGTGCTTCAGTCGAAGCCAGAACCGGGATGTGAGTTTGAGTTGACGCTTGGGATCGAGGTTGAACTCGCCTGACCTGACCTGACGCGGTGAGGATTGCGGCGTGGCAACCCGATGCTCGTGTACTCAGGGCAGCCAACTGATCGACGAAAAAAGAAGGGCGGCCTTTACTGATACAGGCCGCCCTTTTTGTTACTCGCCGGCGTTGTTACTTACCGGCGCCCAATTCTTCACGCACTTGCGCGCCGATCTCGAACGAGCGCAGCCGCGCTTTGTGATCGTAGATCTGCGCGGTCAGCATCAATTCATCCGCGCCGGTCTGATCGATGATCGACCGCAGCCCTTCGCGTACCACATCGCGATCGCCGAGCACGGTGCAGGCGAGCGAATGCGCGACGCCGTTTAACTCCATTTCCGATGCTTCGAGCCGCTCGACTGGCGGCTGCAACTGACCAGGCGTGCCGCGCCGCAAGTTGATGAACTGCTGCTGCAGCGAGGTGAAGAGACGCTGCGCCTCCTCATGGGTATCGGCTGCGAACAGATTGACGCCAACCATCGCGTACGGTTTGTCGAGCGTCGCCGATGGGCGGAATTGCTCGCGATAGACGCGCAGCGCGGTGAGCATATGATCGGGCGCGAAGTGCGACGCGAATGCGAACGGCAGCCCAAGCGCCGCAGCCAGTTGCGCGCTGAACAGCGACGAGCCGAGCAGCCAGAGCGGCACATGCAGTCCTGCGCCTGGAACGGCGCGAATGCGCTGACCCGGCACGGGGTCGGCGAAATAGCGTTGCAACTCGACCACGTCATCCGGGAAAGAGTCCGCGCTATTTTGCAGATCGCGGCGCAGCGCGCGGGCGGTGCTTTGGTCGGTGCCGGGTGCGCGGCCGAGGCCCAGGTCGATGCGGTCCGGATAGAGCGAGGCGAGGGTGCCGAACTGTTCCGCGATGACGAGCGGGGCGTGGTTCGGCAGCATGACCCCGCCGGAGCCGACACGGATTTTCTTCGTCCCACCGGCGACGTAGCCGATCACCACCGACGTGGCAGCGCTGGCGATGCCGGTCATGTTGTGGTGCTCCGCCAACCAGAAGCGGCGGTAATTCCAGTTTTCCGCGTGCTGGGCGAGGTCGAGTGTGTTCTTGAACGCGTCTGCAGGCGTGGCGCCTGCGATGACTGGCGATAGGTCGAGGACCGAGAAGGGGATCATTTTCTGTTCATTTGCTGTTTCGGGCGCTTTCGCGCGATGGGGCATTGTGGCAAAGGTTTTGGTTTTCTGCCGGGGACGGGGGGATGTCCACGTTCGTGGAAGGGGGTTGGGTTTTGCCTGTTCAGGCTGCGGGTGATTTGGGTTGCCTGTGCGGCGCTTTGTTTGTTGGTTTGCCTACGGGGGTGGGGGGTGCTTGATTTGGTTGCCTGCGTGGCGCTTTTTGGTTGTGTGCCTGTGGCGTTGGCCTTTCCTTGATTTGTTATTGGTG
>NZ_JAQQET010000019.1:0-166505 GCF_046026855.1 Paraburkholderia sediminicola
GGGGGTTTGGGGTGGCTTGGCGGGGGGGGGGGGGGGGGCGACGAACGGCGGCCGCCCTCGACGCCGCCTTGTGCTGATGGCTTTGTTTAGCGTTCGCCGGGCGGCGTGTTCCGGTAGCGCTCGAAGAAGCTTGCGTGCGACGGTTCGTCGATCGCGACGGGATGCGCTTCGGCGCGAGCCGGATGCTTGACCAGCTGCGCCCGCGTGCGGATCGGCCGATGCTGGAAATTGCCGCCGCAGTTCGGACACACATTGCGCAGCGTGCTGAGCGCACACACTTCACAGAAGGTGCATTCGTACGTGCAGATCATCGCGTCGGGCGCGTTCGGCGGCAGTGATTTACCGCATCCTTCGCAGGACGGTCTCAGTTCAAGCATGGTGCCTCCGCGTAGGCAGGGGAACGAGGCGCGGGACTGCACCTCGTATGTATGTACCGAAGCAGTGTAAGCGGACAGGCACATGCGGAATTGACGGTTGAGCGTCAATTCCTGCCATCGCTTGCGACTCCTGTGCCGCGCTCAGGTCAACAGGGTCCACAACGCGAACGTCAATACGAGGCCGACGACGGATACGATCGTCTGCAGCACTGACCAGACCAGAACCGTCTGCTTCAATTGCAGCCCGAAGTATTCGCGCACCATCCAGAAGCCCGCATCATTCACGTGGCAGAAGAACACGGAACCGGCGCCGATCGCGAGCGCCATCAGCGAATTATGAGTCGCGCTGAGGCCCGCCACGACTGGCGCGACGATGCCGGCGGTCGTGGTGGTCGCAACCGTCGCGGAACCGGTGGCCTGCCGCAGCGCGACGGCAATCAGCCACGCCAGCAGAATCAGCGGCATGTGCGCGCCAACGGCGATCTTGCCGATCGTCGTGCTGATGCCGGCCACCACAAGCGCCTGCTTGAGGCCACCGCCTGCACCGATGGTCAGCAGCAGCGCGGCGATCGGCGGCAAGCTCTTGCGCAGAATGCCGCCGACCCGATCGCGCGCCATGCCGCGCGACCAGCCCAACGCCACCACCGCGAACAGCACGGTGAGGCCGAGCGCGACCAACGGCTCACCCAGAAAGTTGAGTGCGTTGAACAGGAAGGTCTCAGGTTGCAGCAGAAGTTTGGCGACCGTGCGGCCCAGCATCAACACGACCGGCAACAGGATCGTGATGAGCGAGATTGCGAAACTCGGCGGTTCGCCGGTGTTCTGCGCCGCGGTGAAAAGCTTGCCCATTTCTTCAGGCTCGACCACGTGCATCCGTTTCGACAACCAGATGCCATAGACCGGGCCCGCGAGAATAACCGCCGGAATCGCGACGATCAGGCCGAGACCGAGTGTCAGGCCAAGATCGGCATGCAACGCGCTCACCGCGATCAGCGGACCCGGATGCGGCGGCAGCAGCGCATGTAACGTGGTCATGCCCGCGAGCGCGGGAATCGCAATACGCAGAATCGGCTGCTGCGAGCGGCGCGCCATCACGAAGATGATCGGCACCATCATTACCAGACCGACCTCAAAGAAAAGCGGTAAGCCGACGATGATTGCCACCAGCGCCATCATCCACGGTAGCGTGCGTGGCGTGGAATGTTTAAGGATGGTCGAGACGAGCCGGTCGGCAGCGCCCGATTCCGCCATTAGCGCACCGAGCATCGCTCCGAGCGCAATGATGATGCCGACGTCGCCGAGCAACGCACCGGCGCCTTTGCTGAATGCGCTGGCTACCGCTTC
This sequence comes from Paraburkholderia sediminicola, assembly GCF_046026855.1. GTDB lineage: Bacteria > Pseudomonadota > Gammaproteobacteria > Burkholderiales > Burkholderiaceae > Paraburkholderia > Paraburkholderia sediminicola_A. Next base: position 1,722 of record NZ_JAQQET010000019.1, read on the forward strand.
CAGCGGCAGTCCGGCCGAAAAACCCGCAGCGAACGTGCCGACCAGAATCGACAGAAACGGCGCGAGCTTCAGCACGCTGATGAAAACGATAATCAGTGCGAGCCCGAGCACGCACGACAAAATCAGTTGAGTGTCGTGGGATGACCACGGCGCGAGTGTTGTCGTCAGATGCACGATGTCCCTTTTTCGGTTGACGCAGCCGCGACTGCGCGCGGATGACGGATTGTAGCGGGGCACGGCGACTTGGCGCCGCCAGACGTGCAGAGAGGGACCGCTGACGTGTCCCGTACCTTCCGGCGTGATTTGCTTATGCAAATTTATCGGTTCGTCCAGGCTTGCAGACGAATTATCGTCGGAGCCAACCGGTCCATTTTGCGTCCGTCTTTTTAACGAGCACTTTTATGTCCCGTCATCCGCTGCTCAACCGCCGCGCGTTTATCGCCGGCGTGGGCGCCTCGCTGGCCGCCGCGGCCTTGCCCATTGTCTCCACGTCGGTCTTCGCGGCGGATGCGCATGCGAAAGAATTTCGCATCGGTTATCAGAAAGCGGCCAACACGCTTGTGTTGCTGAAGGCGCACGGCACGCTCGAAAAGCGGCTCGCGCCGCTCGGCATCACGGTCAAGTGGACGGAGTTTCCCGCTGGCCCGCAGTTGCTCGAAGGATTGAATGTCGGCGCGATCGACTTCGGTTATGTCGGTGAGGCGCCGCCGGTGTTCGCGCAGGCGGCAGGCGCGAACTTCGTCTACACCGCTTATGAAATCCCGACACCGCACGCCGAAGGCATCCTCGTGCATCAGGACGCGCCGATCAAAACGATAGCCGATCTGAAGGGCAAAAAAATCGCCTTCAACAAAGGCTCGGACGTTCACTGGTTTCTGGTCGCCGCATTGCAGAAGAACGGCGTGAAATACAGCGACATTCAACCCGTTTTTCTGGCGCCCGCCGATGCGCGTGCGGCCTTCGAACGTGGTGCGATCGACGCATGGGCGATCTGGGATCCGTTCCTCGAAGCGGCAAAACGCCAGTCAAATGCCCGCTTGCTCGCCGACGCCGAAGGGATCGTGAGTCACCATCAGTTCTTCCTGAGCGCACGACCGTTTGCGCAGCAAAACGGCGACGTGCTCGCGATCATGATGGACGAGGTAAGTAAAGAAGGGACGTGGGTACGCGGCCACTACAGCGAAGCAGCCGCTCAGCTCGCACCGATCCAGGGGCTGGACGCAGGCGTGATCGAAGCGGGCCTGCGGCACTACGCGCACATCTACAAGCCCATCGACGCGAACGTACTTGCAGAACAACAACGTATTGCCGACACGTTCAGCGAACTGCGCATCATCCCGACAAGGATCGTGACGAAGGACGCTGCATTGCCGGCCAAGGCCTAGGTCACTTAGGCCGGGTTGTTCGACGCCTGGGCGAATAGCGCTTCGACATTTTCCGGCGGGCGGCCAATAACGGCACGCCCGTTTCGCACGACGATCGGTCGTTGCAGGAGGATGGGGTGCTTTGCCAATGCTTCGTATAACTGAGCGTCGCTTAACGTGGTGTCGGAGAGTTCGAGCGCTTTGTATTCGGCTTCGGTGTCACGGATCATCTCGCGGACTGTGCAGCCTAGCTGCACGTTGAGTTGCTTCAACTGCGCAACTGTGAGCGGCTGCTTCAGGTATTCGACGATTTCCGTTGGCTCGTTTGCGCTGTTGTAGGTGCTGGTAACCAGGTCGCACGCGGCGCGAGATTTTGAACAACGGGGGTTGTGGTAGATGGTGATCATGGTTGGGTTAGATGCGCGTTGCTTGTGTTGGGTTGCTGGGAGCCTTGTGGGGATTTTAGCGGGTGCAGGGAGTCGGGTGGGTGATGAGGGAGCGGAGCGATCGGGTTTCTTTTGATTCGGGAAACGGGGGTTGCTCGCTGAAGATGGCTCGTTCGCTTTATGCGCATAAAGCGCCCGTGGGAGGTTGTCGTTAAGTGTCTTTGGCTGGCATGAGCTCTGGAGGATGCTTCGATTCGTATTGAGGTGGGCTTGCCGTTGAATGAATGAGAGCGATGCTTCTTGCGCCTTCGCCACCAGTCCCAGTCCCAGTCCCAGTCCCAGTCCCAGTCCCAGATGCCGTGCCGTGCCGTGCCGTGCCGTGCCGTGCCAAGCCAAGCCAAGCCAAGCCAAGCCAAGCCAAGCCAAGCCAACAGGATCATGCATCGACCCGCTCGCTCAAACTCCTCTGCGACGACGGCTCGGCTCGTGAGCAATGCTCGGGGGGAGTTTATGCGCATAAAGGTGGCTACTCGACGCGCCTCCCGAGGCCCGATAGTGATCCGCTTGTGCTTCCCGTCGCCGACCGCCGGGCCTCGCAAAAGTCACACGGCAAGACTAGACCCAGGGTCAAAAGAGGTCTCATCGAATCCGAGCCGCCTGACACGCCCAGCTATCTCCGAGTGTGCCGGCCACCGCGCTCGATCGCGGCCACTTCCGCTTTTTCCGTCACCTCATCCCTGACATCTCGCAGGCGTCACCAACCGGTTGCCGTTGCTCGCGCTCCACAACTGCAGTGCTAAAGCTCGACCTCGCTCGCATTCTTTATGCGCATAAACCTATCCCAAACGGCTATTTCTTCTCGCGTTTACACAAAAACGATTGAAATGCGAATTCATCCAGGTAAAATCCATTTGCGTCTAAAAAGAGGAGGTGGAGATTGGCAGCAGAAATCATCGCGGTAACTCAGCAAAAGGGTGGGGTCGGGAAGAGCACAATCGCGATGCACCTCGGCGCTGCGTTCCATGAGAAAGGCAAGCGCGTCCTTGTCGTAGACGCAGATGGTCAAAACACACTGATCCACTGGGCCAGTGCATCATCAGACGGCGACACCGGCATCCCCTTTCCGGTTGTCAACCTCTCCGAAGCCGGCAGCCAAATCCATCGCGAGATCAAGAAATTCGTGGCTGACTACGACATCATCGTCGTCGACTGCCCGCCCTCCATCACCGAGAAAGTGTCCGGCGTCGTGTTGCTTGCGGCGAGCGTTGCAATCATGCCGACGTCGTCGTCGCCCGCCGACTATTGGTCGAGTGTCGGACTGGTCAAACTCGTTCAACAAGCTCAGGTGATGAACGAAGACCTGCGCGCAGTCTTTCTGCTGAATAAGACCGAAGAGAAACGGATGCTGACGCGTGAACTGAAGCGCGCGTTGGAAGAGCTCGGTTTCCCGCTGCTCAAGACCCAGATCCCGACGCGCGAAGCCTATAAGCAGGCAATGGCGTTAGGACAGACAGTGCTTCAGATGAACGATCGCGGCGCCAAGCTTGCCGCCATCGAAGTACGGGCGTGCGCCAACGAGATCGCAGCCCTGCTCCCCTGAATTTATGCGCATAAAGGACCCTGAATGAAACCCTCCCAATTCGCCAAAGGCTTTCAAGCACGTCCTGATACGACCAGCAGCGAAAAACGAACCGCACTCGACCGCCTGAATGCGATCGATGGTTTGGTTAAGAATGGCGCCAAGACTGGCGATGTACCGAGCCGCACCATCCAGTCGGTCATGTCGCAGGATGTCTCGGAAGCGGACGCCGCCGCGATCGCCAATGAGTCGGCGGACTACCGCGCGTGGCGGATCGAACATGCCTATCGGCCGGGCCAGGTCGTCGAACTCGCGCTCAAAACGATCAAGCCGAGTCCGTTCAATCCGCGTCATTTCTATCTGAAGCCGTCGATTGCCGACCTTGCCGTCAATCTGGCGAAGCAGGGCCAGCAGCAGGCGATCCACGTCATTCCGGATTACGACAATCCTGGCACCTACTTCGTCAGTGACGGGGGCCGGCGCGTGCGGGCGCTTAAAGAAGCGAACAAGGAATCGGTTAAGGCGATCGTCATCGATCTGCCGATCGGCATCCAAAGCTATAAGCTCGGCTATGACCTCAATGTCCAGCGCGATTCGCAGACGGTGTTCGACAACGCCGTCGTCTGGAGACGCTTTCTCGACGAGCAACATTTCCAGAGCCAGAAGGAGCTCGCCGAGCATCTCGGGCTGGACGAGTCGACCGTCGCGGTCGCCTTGTCGATTGCGAAGCTTCCCGAGGCGGTAATGCATGAGATGGTCGCACGGCCCGACCGCTTCGGCTCGAACATGGCTTATCAGGTGGGCCGTTATCACTCTGCCCGCGGCGCCGACGCTACGCTGCGCCTGATCAACAAAATCCTCTCGGACGACCTGAGCACGCGACAAGTCGCGGACATCGTGAAGGGCAGGGCGAGCGCACAGGAAAGCACCAAGCCAGCGGGTCGGCAGCGCTATGCACAGCGTCTGGAGATCAAGCTCGGTGGCATCGCGGTTGGCGATCTGAAATCATATGGGGATGATCGGATCGAACTGCGCCTGAAGGGTCTCACGCGTGAAAAGCGCGACGACATTCTTCGTCAGATTGAAAAGATGTTGAAGTAACAGCGGGGAAAGTATCCGCAGGAAAAGATACGGCGGCGCACGAGAGTGGCCGCCGTTTTTCTTATGTGATCTTGATGACTACGCCGCGCGCGATTGGCTCAGCGTGAAGGCGAGGAGGTCGCCGTCGGTGGGTTGGCCCCACGTTTTGCGAGCCAGCCAATCGAAGAATGCCGTTTCGACAATCTTCGAATCCAGCCCACGACGGCGCCAGTCGTCACGCATGTGAGTGCCAAGATCCGGCAACTCGTCGTCCTCAAACGACTTCCTCGCGATCTCCCGCTCGGACTCACCTTGCTCGTCGTAAAGTTCGCGCGCTTCCTTGCGGCGAACGGCTGAGTACTCACCAAGCAGACGCGCCTTCAGATCGTCCGCCGGCGCAGCCACCGCGGCTTTGCCACCGCTACCGGACGGCAGTACTTCGACTGGCGGCGCATAGCCTTTCTTCAACGCATCCTTGAACAGAGCCGGCGCGCTACGCACCGCGGGCAAGGACGTGCTACGCATGCGTTGTTCGGTCATCTGCAGAGCCGCGCGAATCCGGTTTTCTTCGCTATCGGCGTACAGCGTTTGCGCTTCTTTCAGCGGAATACCGATCTTCACCATCCGGTCGACCAAGGTGCTGTCGAACACATTCGGGTGTTCATCGAGTGCAAGCATGGGCTGCTTGCGCTCGGTCACGCGGAACTGGATCTCGGCGACACGCCGCCCTTCCCGGTGTTCGATCAATTCGACAAAAATGTTGGTGACCGCATTCACTTCAGCGATGGCCGGCCGCAGGTAATCGCGCTTGAAGTACTTGTACTCGCGCTTCGCTTCGTCGCCCGCTTCGGTGTCGGGTGTGCCGGAGAGGATAGGGCGCCACCATTCCCATGATTCGCGCATCGTCAGATGGCTCGGGTTGGTCAGGTAACGAACGCAAATCTCGTAAAGTGCGAGACCCGCGCTACTGCGCAACTGGCTCTGGAATTGCAGACTCAGCCGCGCATATTGAACCGGATCGAGCAGCTTCTTCTTGATCTTGGGCGCAAACGAAAATTCCACCCAGACGCGGCGGGTAGTGGGGTCTTCGAGAATTTCCGCGTCGGCAATCAACGTGGAAATACCCCATTTCCGGCCCGGTTTCTGGCTGGACGTGCCGGTACTCCATTCAACCTGCACCGACACCATGCGCCGCAGGTGCTCTTTCACAAGCGCGGTGTCGTTCGAATCGAATGCTGAATTGGCGACGATGTCGGACAGCAAGGCCCGATAAGTATCGCCGGACTCGTCAGCTTGCTGAGCGACGGCGAGGAGCACGTTAAACAGCTTGCGGGTGAGGAGCGTGATCTTGCCGCTCTTGGGCTGGATGGCAATCGCCTCGACGGCCTTGCGCAATTCGGCCGAGCTCGGGCTGACTACGTCTGTCTTCTTCGCGCGCTTAGTGGCCATGCGTCTGGTCGAGGAGGGATTTGGCGTGAGCATACCGACTGTGGTGATACACGTCTATAGCACGGGGCTCACCATTCCCGGTGAAGTGAGTTTACGAGGCGCGACTCACCTCGAGCAACTCCCGAAAACCCTCACCTCACCCGTTTCGCGCCAGGTTCAGGGCATCCTTACAGGTTGCGGCCTGCCGAAATACTGACCGATTTCCGACCTGCCTCGAACGGGAGCAATTCGATCCCGAATCTTCTCACCTCAAAAAATTCTCATGAATTTTTGCCGGGTGCATGTTGTGAGCGGCTCGCACTCGCACTGGATCGGCGGCCGCCGATGCGCTTCACCTCTTCGCCACGGATAGGCTAGGGGGAACCCGGAGAAAACTTGCGTCCGGCGCAATCGCCACATGCACATTTGAGCCAAGGTTGCCAAATCCGGCAGACAGACGCCTCATTCACGCGAGCATGAAATCCGAGTCGCGACAAACTCTCCCGAAAAAGCTCACCTTAATGCCTGCTGAGCGCTCGGAACGACGCGGCCTCCAGACCTGGAGGCTGAAAAAACACTGATAAATACTCCCGAAAAACCTCACCAATGAGCCCGGAAGAAGCTTGGACAGGTCACGAAAAAGCGCCCCCGAAAAACCTCACCTTTGCGCGCCGCACAAAAATTATCCAATGGTTTCATTGAGTTAGAGAATTCTTGCGAGCCGGGTTTTGAGTACGAGCCCCCGTATATCCTCACCTTAAGAAGCTTTCCCATGAATCTGGACGTTTCCGGCTGCCGCCCGAAGGCCCCCGAAAAACCTCACCTTAAGAATTCAGTGGCCACAAAATCGGAACGACTCTGACAGCGTCCGTAGGGCCTTTCCGGCCTATCACGGCGATTTTGGTCCTGTATTTCCTCACCTTAGCGATCACAAGTGCTCAAAAAGACTCCCGAAAAACCTCACCTTTTGGTCAAAACAGGTAATTTGCAGAGTCGGCGATCGTCTCGATCCAGGTCTCCCGAATTCGCTCACCTTTCCTCAAAGGCAATCGAAGACCCCGTCGACAATTTCGGTTGAAATCCAGCCCAGCTCCCGCAAACACTCACCTTAAGCGTCCGGATGCCCAGAATTGAGGCAAAAATGACACCTTGGCCCCGGAAAGTCTCACCTTCGGTTCGCGTTTTCTCCTGTCTTGACTCACCAATGGGGTTTACGAGGCCCCAATAAGGGCAAAAATTGGCATCCACCGTGGTCCCGAAAGCGCTCACCTTCAAGGCAGTCACGCTCGGAACCGACTTTTGAGCGCTGCCGGGCGATCCCGGATGCTCAGGTCCCGCAAAATCTCACCTTTAGCCAAACCGCGTTTTTGGGGTGGCTCCTGAACCCACTCACGTTCTGTCCCGGACCTACTCACCAAGGCCCCCGAACCTCATCACTCAATACTCCCGCAAGACCTCACCACCACTCCCGTAAAGCTTCACCTTACCGGGCTAGAACCCCCGCCTGGTATAGGATTGCCATGGCGTTAACGTTTTTAACATGGGTTCAAGGGTGTTTACTTTTATTACTCTCTAGACTTTCCCCGCGTGTCCTTTGGACAAGTCCTTTCCACCACCACAGCACTCATCACACGATCGTGAAACAGTGAGCGATCAGAAAGAAATCAATGAAACCTCTTTATTTACAATAGCTTATTGGCTAATCTTAGTTTTGTTTCACGGAAAAACGCCACCTGCTCCGATCTTATGACCTACCTGTAGTCCTAAAACACGCCAACTCGCCGACTAACACCCGCTCCCAACAAATACGTATCAAATAATACGTAAATTGTTATGATTCATCCAATTCGAGCGACATCGAGGTATACATGAATCTGGACCAGGAACGGCAAACCATCCGTAACGAGCTTGAATCGTTGAGGGCTAGTGGGGCACGCAGGCAGGAATTGTCACTGCACGCTTGCAAGCGACTTTTTTTCGATTTGGGTATTCGTCCCTCCATGGCAGCTGTTCGCGACCTGACCCAAACGGGCAGCGCAAGCGATATCCCGAAGGACATCGACCATTTCTGGGAACGCATCAGAACGGTATCGCGCGTGAAAGTCGGTGCCGGCGCGATCCCGAAAGCACTGGAAGATCGCGCCGGAGAACTGTTGGGCGCTCTTTTTGAAGAAGCCCTCGTTCATGCCCGCTCGACCCTTGACAGCGAACGCGAGGAAATTCGGGCTCAAGCCACCGCCGCGGACCAGCGTGTGCGAGAAGCGGAAATTCACCGCGATGTGTCGGAAGAAGCGATCAAGCGCAGCGAACTAAGAGCTGAAGCCGCATGGGAGCGCGTTCGCGCACTCGAGACTGAGCTATCCAGCACCACAACACATGGGACCGCTCACCAGGAAGGCCTGCAGGCAACGGTCCGCCGGCTCGACAGTGAAAACGAAACACTGCGTCAACGGCTCGATACGGAACAGACGACCAACGCGGCGCTCCGCGACCGGATCGATGCACTCCACGTCGAATTGCGCCAAAGCACCGAACACTATGCGCAACAGATCAAGGACGCCATCGCCGAAGCCGAGCGGCGCGTGAAGCCGATGCTGGTCGAACTCGATTCACTACGCAACATGGCCGCCACCTATCAATCGGGGGTGCGTGACGCAAGTCGCAAGGAGTTCGAGTTTATCCAGCAGATCGCGGCAGCCAAGGCGCGCGGCGACCGGCTCGACGCGCAACTGCGCGAGCAATCGGACGAAGTGGATGTTTTGACGAAAGAGGTCGCCACGTTGCGCGGCCAGCAGGGCATCGACCCCGCGATCGCGAGTTTGCTGTGTTCGCTGGTCGAAGCAGGCAGGCTCACGACCGACGAGCTGACAGCGATCGGCACCGCAGCGGACGGTCATGTCGCGCTGCCGCTACGCTGCCCAAAATGTGAGGAAGGTGAGCCCGAGCTATCGCAAGTGGATCACCGCTTCGAACTGCAGTGTCCGGAATGCGATCACTCGTCAGGTCCCGGCGAATCACGGCTGGAGGCGGTTAGCCGGTTTCTATCAAGCGGCTCGATAGCGGCGTCGGCATGAGCGGCTGATACAGCCGCGATAGCGGATAAATCGCCAAAGGTGAGGAAATTCGGGACCCCAAAGGTGAGCATGTTCAGGGCTCACCCGATCACCCTTTCCTCGTTAAACGCCTGTCCTGTCTGGGGGCGGGCAATGGTGGAGCGGCTGGATCCGGTTCATTAACGACGGGCGAATCCTGCTGGTCCATCCATCTTTGCCAGGCCCGATACAAACGGTTGGCGGACACTGCCTGTACAAACCCCAGCCATTGCCCGACCAGTTCTGCCTCGACCCCGCTCTCGAACCGATCAGCCGCAAAGGTGTTGCGCAAGGTTTGCGGACTGGCGCGTGAGGTTCGCGACGCGGCAATTCCAGCCGCGTCGATCAACGCGTCAACTGCGCGCAGCATTGTCGCCTTGTGCATCGGGCGTCCTGAAGGTGAAGCGGGAAAGACCAGATTGCCGGCCAGTTCGGAAAGACGCCGTTCGGCAAGCCATGCGTCAACAATGGCGGTCGCGAAGGGCGCGAGCCGGGTACGCCGCGTCAGCATCGGATTCGCGGACTCGATCGTGATCCAGGGCGAGCCGACATTTACGCAACTAACCGTAAGCGCGGCGGCCTCGCCCGTCTTGAGCCCACCGCCAAGAAACACAGCAATTAATGCCCGGTCGCGTCGCTCTCTCCAGCGCTGCGCCACGGATAAAACCGGCAAGGGCGAAAACAGATGCGCAATGAGCGCGGCTCGTTCGGCATGGTTGAGAAAACCGGTCGGCTCGTTATCGCGTGCATCTCGCCATGCCGCCTCGCCGTCCTGAGCAATGAAGCGTGCAGGATTGGTCGACGCGGATTCGATTTCGCGCACATGGTCCAGTACCCGCTCAATGAGTCGCAAATACCTGACACGTTGCGGTTTTCGGATCGCCAGTCCGCCCACGAATTCAGCGATGGTTTGCGTATCGACCGTGACCAGACTCTTCTGGCGAATCGCAAGCCAGTCGAGGAAAAGCCCCCACTGCGCTTGATAGACTTCAGCGGATGAACGCCTGAAATGCTGCTTGGCGAGCCATGCGTCGAAAGCGATTTGCGGATCGCGGCGCCAGTCTTCACGTTCCTGATCGAAGAGATCGGTTGAGGGTGCTGGGCGTGTGACCGGGTCGGACAGATGAGGAGGTGACATACGCTATCTTTCCGTTAGTTGCGCATATTGTAGGTGGCAACCGGTGAAAGTACAGCGCCTAAGTCAGTCGCCCCACGCCCGCGCGTGCTTTAGCGGCGCGCCTTCAGACGCAGGTTGCGTGGTGCGGCGTGCAGCCTCTTCATAGGCCGAGACGGCAAATGCAAAGACAGCCGGCAACGCGGTGGACGTGCCGAAGTCCACCGCCTCGTCCGTTTCCGGATAAGGCAACTCGGACGGCCGTTGGAACAGGCCGAGCATGATCGCGTCATGCCGGCTGGCAAACCCGAGGTCCGCCAACGCTTCGGCTTCGATTGCATGTAGCAGGCGCCACGAGAGCGGCACCTGCTGGACGATGTAGCGCACGGCGATGTTGCGCACGATATGTTCAAGATCGCGCGCCGCGGTTTGATAGCGCAGCGCGGCCAGAGCATGCTCGGATTGTTCGGTCGTCAGGTCGTTCATTATCGGCTCCAGTCGATACCCTGTACTGTACAAATATACAGTGTCTCGCGCAACCTCGGCCGAACGGACAATTCATCCCGATTCCGCCCGAAGCAACCAATAACCGGCGACAGTGCGCCCGCTACCTTACCCGTGAATCACCACCAGCAGCGCTTTCGCCTCGCCCTTTCCGGCGTTGCGGATCGCATGCGGTTCGTCGGCGACGTAGCGCGCGGTGTCCGCGGCCTTGAGCCGCTTCGTCGCGCCAGCCGCCTCGATCTCGATCGAACCCTGCAACACGGTCAGATGCTCGCGTGTGCCGGGTTCGTGCGCGTTGGACACCAGCGCCCCGCCCGCTTGCAATGTCAGCTCGTACCATTCGAACTTGCCGGCCAACTCGATCGGCCCCCAGACCCGCAACTGATACTTGGCCTCATGACCGCTCAAAGTCGGGATGTCGTGCGGACCGGAGACGGAAATTGCTTCCGGCGCCTTTTGCGGCGCGAACAGCGAATCGAGACTGACGCCGAGCGCGTTCGTCAGACGCCAGGCGACCGCGATCGTTGGATTGGCCTTGTCGCGTTCGATCTCCGAGAGCATCGATTTCGACACGCCCGCCGCGCGTGACAGATCGTCGAGCGTCATACGCCGCTCGGCGCGCAGGCGCTGAATCTGCTCGCCGACGCGAGGCGGCGCAGCGATCGCTGGGACCGTGTTCGCGCCAGGAGTGGGTGCCGCGTTGGCTGCCGCGCGACGGATTCCCGAACTTGCCATTTACTGACCTATCGTTTAGAGTTGTTCGACATACCGGATTTTAGTTCGGAAAAACGAAAATATCCGATAAAACTGACAGCCGACTATAACAGGCCGTCTCGTCGCCGACCATGCCGCAACTGCCGACCATGTCGCCCACGGGCGCACCACCCTTTCAGGAGTCTGGTTCATGCGTGACCTTTATCTCGCCCATCTGCGCGGTACCCTTGAGCAGATTCGCGCTGACGGTTTTTACAAGAACGAGCGCGTGATCGCCAGTCCGCAGTCGGCTGATGTGCGCCTCGCCAACGGCACGGAAGTGCTGAATTTCTGCGCGAACAACTACCTCGGTCTTGCCAACGACGAACGGCTGATCGAGGCCGCCAAGCTTGGCCTGGATAACGACGGCTTCGGCATGGCATCGGTGCGCTTTATTTGCGGCACCCAAACCGTGCATAAAGACCTCGAAAAAGCGCTGGCCGCATTCCTGAAAACCGACGACTGCATCCTTTACTCCAGTTGTTTCGATGCGAACGGCGGTCTGTTCGAAACCCTGCTCGACGACAACGACGCCATCATCAGCGACGAGCTGAACCATGCGAGCATCATCGACGGTGTGCGTCTTTCGAAGGCGAAGCGCTTTCGCTACAGGAACAACGATCTCGCCGATCTCGAAGCCAGGCTGAAAGAAGCCGATGCCGCTGGAGCGCGCTTCAAGCTGATCGCCACCGACGGCGTGTTTTCGATGGACGGCATCATCGCCAATCTCGCGGGCATTTGCGATCTGGCCGACCGCTACGGCGCACTGGTGATGGTCGACGATTCGCACGCGGTCGGTTTCGTCGGCGAACATGGGCGCGGTACGCCGGAGCATTGCGGCGTGCTGTCGCGCGTCGACATCATCACCGGCACACTCGGAAAAGCACTGGGCGGAGCCTCGGGCGGTTACGTCGCCGCGCGACAGGAAGTGATCGATTTACTGCGTCAACGTTCGCGTCCATATCTGTTCTCGAACACACTGACGCCGAGCATTGCTGCCGCCTCGCTGACGGTACTCGAATTGCTGGCAAGCGACGAAGGTGCGCAACTGCGCGCGCGTGTGCGTGAAAACGGCGCGCATTTCCGTCGTGCGATGAGCGCGCTCGGCTTCACGCTCGTGCCGGGCGAACACCCGATCATTCCGGTCATGCTTGGCGACGCACAACTTGCATCGAACATGGCCGACGCGTTGCTGAAGGAAGGTGTTTACGTGATTGGCTTCTCGTTCCCCGTGGTGCCCAAAGGCCGCGCGCGAATCCGCACGCAAATGAGTGCCGCGCACACGCCGGAACAAATCGATCGAGCCGTCGACGCATTCGCGCGTGTAGGCCGGCAACTCGGCATTATCTGAAGCGGAGGCGCACATGAAAGCATTGGCAAAACTCGAACGCGCACCGGGCCTCACGCTGACGGATGTGAAGAAACCTGAAGTCGGTCACAACGACGTGATGATCCGCATCACGCGTACCGCGATTTGCGGTACCGATATCCATATCTGGAAATGGGACGACTGGGCACAAAAAACGATTCCGGTGCCGATGCATGTCGGCCACGAATACGTCGGTGAAATTGTCGAAATGGGTCAGGAAGTGCGCGGCTTTGCGATCGGCGATCGCGTGTCGGGCGAAGGGCATATCACCTGCGGCTTCTGTCGCAACTGTCGTGCGGGACGCCGGCATCTGTGCCGCAATACGGTGGGCGTTGGCGTGAATCGTGAAGGCGCATTCGCCGAATACCTCGTGATTCCCGCATTCAACGCGTTCAAGATTCCGCCCGAAATCTCCGATGATCTCGCCGCGATCTTCGATCCGTTCGGCAACGCCACGCATACGGCGCTGTCGTTCAATCTGGTCGGCGAAGACGTGCTGATCACCGGCGCCGGGCCGATCGGCATCATGGCGGTGGCGATTGCGAAACACGTCGGCGCACGCAATGTGGTGATCACCGACGTCAACGACTATCGCCTCGAACTCGCGCGCAAGATGGGCGCAACGCGTGCGGTGAATGTCTCGCGTGAATCGTTGCACGATGTCATGGCTGATTTGCACATGGCCGAAGGTTTCGACGTCGGACTGGAAATGTCAGGTGTACCGAGCGCTTTCACCAGCATGCTCGAAGCGATGAACCACGGCGGCAAGATTGCGCTGCTCGGTATTCCGCCAGCGCAGACCGCGATCGACTGGACCCAGGTGATTTTCAAAGGCCTTGAAATCAAGGGCATTTATGGTCGCGAGATGTTCGAGACCTGGTACAAGATGGTCGCGATGTTGCAAAGCGGTTTGGACCTGTCGCCGATCCTCACGCACCACTTCAAGGTCGACGATTATCAGGAAGCGTTTGCCACCATGCTCTCAGGCGAGAGCGGCAAGGTGATTCTCGACTGGACTGCTGCGTGAGCTAAAAAACGGTACGCTGCAGAAGCAGCCGCAGAAACGAAACGCCCGCACCGCGCTCACGCGCCTGCGGGCGTTTTAACGAACTCAGCCTGCACGCGTACGTGAATATCGTCGCCGACAGCTGGATACCACGTCGCCAAACCGAACTTCGCGCGGCTGAAGTGACCGTCCGCGGAAAAGCCGAGCGTGTCTTTTTTCGTGAGCGGATCGGGTGCGAAACCGTTGAACGTCACGTCGAGCGTCACGGGTTGCGTGACGCCGTGAATCGTCAGATCACCGGTCAATGTGCCACGCGATTCACCGGTGCGCTCAAAGCGTGTGCTGGCGAAGCGCACCTGCGGATAGCGCGATACGTCGAGCATGCTTGCGCTTTTCACCATCTTGTCGAGTAGCGGCACATTCGTATCGATGCTCGCGGCGTCGATCGTGACGGTCGCGCTACTCTTGTCCAGCCCCCCTTCGTTCCAGTCGAGCTGCCCCTGTTTGCGGTCGAAGCGCATGGTAAAGCGCGAATACTTGAAGTGATCGATGTCGAAGGTAATGCTGCTATGGTCGGGATCGATCTCGTAGCGTCCGGCCGGCACGCGGGCTTCGTTCTGGCTGACGGTATGCGTGAGCACCTGCAAAGGCGTGCAGGCCATCGCTGCCAGCAGCGTTGCGCTGAGAAGCGTACGTACAAACATTGCGCGGACAGTAGAGCGATTCATGAAATCCGTTCCGGTTGCTTGATTGTCCACACGATAGCAGTAAGCGTACCCAACCTGCCGAAGCGCACAAAAAACTTGACGAAGGAGAATGATCGTTCTACCCTTCGCTCATGGCTACTCAAAACCCAGCTGAACTGGCTGCGTCCGGCAGCGCGCGTGAAAGGCTGCTCGACGCCGCGGAAGCGTTGATCTACGCCGGCGGCATTCATGCAACCGGCGTCGACGCGATCGTCAAGCAGTCCGGTACCGCGCGCAAAAGCTTTTACACGCACTTCGAATCGAAAGACGCGCTGGTCGCCGCCGCGCTGGAGCGGCGCGACGAGCGCTGGATGAACTGGTTTATCGCGGGCACGCTGCGGCATGGCAAGACTGCGCGCAAACACCTGCTCGGCATGTTCGATGTGTTGCGCGAATGGTTTGCGTCGAAGGATTTCCATGGTTGCGCATTTCTGAACGCCGCCGGGGAAATCGCCTCCGCGGATGATCCGATCCGGATCGTCGCGCGTGAACACAAGGAACGCCTGCTCGCCTTTGTGCGAACCCAGTGTGATGAATACGCGGCCGAATCGGGCATGGACGTCCGCCGCGCCGCGCGCTTGTCGCGCCAATGGCTGATCCTGCTCGACGGCGCCATCGCCGTGGCGCTGGTGAGCGGCGAAGCCGACGCCGCGCTCGATGCACGAACCGCCGCCGAAGCCTTGCTCGATACCGAGTCCACAAGCGAATCGGCGCAACTCGGGGGTGAATCCGCGAGCAGATCCCCTGGCAAACGACCGCCGTCCCGGCGCACCGCAATCTGACTGAGGAGCCACCATGGCCGACCCGATCGAAACCCGCCCGCCCCTACCGCCGTTCACACGCGAAACCGCGATCCAGAAGGTGCGCGCCGCAGAAGACGGCTGGAATACCCGTGACCCCGAACGCGTGTCGCTCGCGTACACGCCGGATAGCGTCTGGCGCAATCGTGCCGAGTTCACGCATGGGCGCGCGGAGATCGTCGGACTGCTGCGCCGCAAATGGGCAAAGGAACTCGACTACCGCCTGATCAAGGAACTGTGGGCTTTCACGGATAACCGCATCGCCGTGCGTTTTGCCTACGAGTGGCACGACGACTCGAACAACTGGTTCCGTTCATACGGCAACGAGAATTGGGAGTTCGATGAACACGGGCTGATGGCGCGCCGTCATGCCAGCATCAACGATCTGCCGATCCGCGAGGCCGACCGTCTTTATCATTGGCCGCTCGGCCGCCGTCCCGACGATCATCCGGGCCTGTCCGACCTCAGTCTCTAGGCCTTTCCCAGACGTCAACGGTGGACACCTGCCGGGTGTTCACTGCTTTGCCATCGGTTCTCCGTTATGGTTTCATCTGCGCCGTGGGGCACGTCCTGTGCCCGCGCGCCCGAGCGTGCCCTCCACATCGCCAGTGCGGGTTGAGGTACAGTGCGCGACGGACGGCAAGCAGAAACACCTCGAACATAGACGACACCGGCGCTCGACCGGTGACGGAGATCCCATGCATTTTCGGCAGATAAAGAAGCAGATTCGACACACGACCGTGGCGCTTGTCGCGAGCCTGGCCGCGGCGTCTGCGGCGCATGCGGCCAATTGGTGCGAGAGCGGCGTATGGGTCGACGCAATGCTCGGCTCGTATCACATCAACCCGGACCCGAACACGCATTTCGAACAGTTCAATCCTGGCCTTGGCGTCGAATGCTGGCTCAACAATCAATGGGCGCTGACTGCCGGCGGCTTTCGCAATTCGCTGCGGCGGCCTTCTTATTATGGCGGCGGCGTCTGGGCGCCGGAATTCGCGCACTGGGGCATCGTGCGGGTCGCGGCGATGGGCGGGATCATCTCGGGCTATAACTATGGCAACTGGGGTCTGGGCCGTAACCATACGATCGGGCCGGTGGTCGCACCGATCGTGATGGTTGAATACAAACGCGTCGGGGCTAACTTCATTGTGATTCCGCCGATCCCTTCGGACGATCTTCCGTTCACGATCGGGTTTCAGTTGAAGGTGAAGTTCTAGTAGAAGAGGTTCGGTTTTTTGTTTATGGGTTCGGGCTTTTGACTGATTCCAGCGCTAGAGGCCTTGCGGCGGGATTGACGGAGGTGAGGTTTTTCGGGAGAGGTATTGCCGAAGGCCCGAAGGACGCGATGGATATGAGTTTCAGCTCCTGGAAGTCCTCACCATCCTGGAAACACTCACCTTGACACGCGATTCGACGACACCAGGTGCTTTCACGCTCGGGTTCATCGAGCAGTGAAGAATGGTGAGGAATTCCAGGAGACGTTGTTATCCCAACCAATGGTGAGGAATTCCAGGAGACGACATCATCTCCGTCATAGGTGAGTCATTCCATGAGCCGAACAGCACCTTGGAAGCGCGCAAAGACGCACTAAGGTGAGGAATTCCAGGAGATGATCCGCAAAGGTGAGCGATTCCAGGAGGTGAGAAATTGCCATGCTGGGCGCGCACCTCAAATAAGGTGAGGATTTCCAGGGAGTCCTCGTCATGGCCGCCGACGGTGATGTGGCAAGCGCTCCAAACCTCACCTTGATGCGCGCCAGTGCAGGACCGATACCACCCATCTCCTTACATCCTCTTCCATATGCAAACAAAGCGTGTGTGCGGCACCTTGCGTCGCCCCACACCGCAAAATCCGTGTTACCTGCGCCGCACGGCGACGCACACCTCAACCTTTCGTGACAAAAGCAGGCACGCCTCGCCATCTTGTAACGGCGTCGTAAAACATGATCTCCCGCTGATTGATAAGTTGCGGATAACGCGCGTCGTCGCCACTTGAGCAACGACTTTGCGTGACCGTAGATCTATCGAAGGAGAAAGCATGAAGAAGCTATTGACGATCGCGGCGCTGGCCGCACTGAGCGCAACCTTGAGCGGTTGCTGGTGGGGTCCGCCTCCGGGTTGGGGCGGCGGCGGCCCGGGCGGTGGTGGACCCGGCGGCCCCGGCGGCGGGCCGCACAGCGCGATCGTCGTTCCTGACAACACGGCTCAAGTCTGAGCCGTAAATCAAGCCGAAAACGAAGCCGATAACTAGGCGGGAAACGTAAGCGTCACCACGAAACCGCCATCGGCGGCGTTATCGGCATGAAAAGCGCCGCCGTTATACCGCACGAGGCGCCGCACGATCGCGAGCCCCAGTCCGCAGTGAGCATCGCCGCTGCGTGCTTCATCGAGCCGTACGAACGGTTGCAGCGCGCGATCCAGTTGAGCGCTGGGGATACCGCCGCCGTGGTCGCGCACCTCGAGCATGTACTGGCCGTCGCGGCGCGAGGTCGAGATTTCCACGGGCGGCTCGCCGTAGGTGAGTGCGTTTTCGATCAGATTGGTCAGGATCCGGTCGAGGTCGACAAGCGGCAAGCCGAAACCATCGCCGGCCTGCAGATCGAGGCGCACGAGCGCTTCGTCCGCGAGACTGTCGCCGTAATGCCGGCGGCAGTGAGCGTCGACGCTCGTGCTTGGCGAGGTATCCGCCGTCTCACGCGCAAAATCGAGAAACTGCGTGACGATGCGCGACAGCGATTCCGAGTCCCGCAAAAAGCCGCGGCGGTTCGCTTCGTCGGGCAGCAGATCCGCGCGCACCTGCATGCGCGTGATCGGCGCACGCAGATCGTGCGCCACGCCGGCCAGCATCACCGCGCGCTCCTGCTCGGCCTGCGCAAGTTCCTGCACCATCTGATTGAAGTCGCCGATCAGTTCTTTCAGCTCGCGCGGGCCGCTCGCCTGTACAACCGGCGCGCGATGGCCGGTGCGGAACTCGCGCGCAGCGAGTGCAAGCCGGTGCAATGGCCGCTGCAATTGCCACGCGCCGACCAGCGCGATGATCACCGCCAGCACCAGCATCGTCGCCGATGCGCCCCAGAAGCGACGCGCCGGCAGCGTCGAGTTTTGCATGGTGATCCAGCCTGGATTTCCGGCGTAGTGGACCCAGACCGTGCCGTCGTCGGTGCCCGCTACGACCTGGCTGCCTGCGGGCAACTTCTTGCGCAAGTCATGCTCGAACGGACCCGAGGTGTTCTCACAAGGCGCGGGACAGCCATAGCGAATCGCGTCTTGCGCATTCACGTAAGACACACCGAGCGTTGCCACGACGCGCGAAGCGGTGAGCGTGCCGTTCTGCCTCGCCTGCACTGCGAGGAGCACGGCGCGCTGCGCATGACCGGCGTCGATCTGGCCGCGGTCACGGTCCACCAGAAGGATGGCGGTGATGTGCACCAGCACGATCAGGCTCACCGTCATCAACGAGAGCCGGCCGAACAGCGTATTAAAGGGATTTTTCATCGTCGTTGCCGCCAGGCACGAACATGTAGCCGATGCCGCGTATGGTCTGGATCCGGCGCGGGTTGGCCGGGTCGTCTTCGAGCAGACGGCGCAGGCGCCATACCGGCACATCGATACCGCGTTCGGTCACTTCCGAGTACGGCCCATGCAGCAGGTCGACGAGCTTCGAGCGCGACAGCGTCTCCATAGGATGCTCGGCAAGCACTTCGAGCAGCGCGTATTCGCCACTGGTCAGCTTGAGCGGTTCGTCGTCGCGAAACAGTGTGCGGGTCGCGAAGTCGAGCCGGAAGCGGCCGAAGCGCAGCGCTTCACGCTTCTCGAGCGCCGCGGTCGTGGCCGTCGAGGGATGCGCGTGCCTGCGCAACACCGCATGAATACGCGCGAGCAGTTCCTGCGGCATGAACGGCTTGCCGAGGTAGTCGTCGGCACCGAGCTCCAGACCGATCACGCGGTCCACGCCGTCTGCGCGCGCCGTGAGCATGATCACCGGAATCGTGTCGCCGGTCGCACGCAGTTGCCTGAGCGCGCTGAGTCCGTCGACGCCCGGCATCATCAGATCGAGCACGATGATCGAGGGCCGCTCGCGTTCCAGGCGGCGTGCCAGTTGGTTCGCGTCGTGCAACACGGATATCTCGATGCCGCGTTGTTGAAAGAAGGTTCTGAGCAGGTCACGAAGGTCGGCGTCGTCGTCGACCAGTAAAACCTGGATGGGCGTGTCTGACATGGCTGAGCCCTGATCGATGAGGACAATGGACGGACAGCGCGGCCGCGCGCCTGTCGCACATCGCAATATAGCGAATCGCGCAAGGGCAGCGGTTTCGGGTTCTTATTCGCGCTTACAGTTTATTACGGAGGCCGCCTCGGGTTCTATCAGCCTGCATGAAGCAATCAACGCCACTCGACGTCTCACTGCCCGATTCAGCGCCTCGCCACGCGTTACGTTACAACTCGTAATCCTTCCCTAAGCCACCGTAAGACGCCGCTCACTATGCTGGGCCATCCCTTGCCGCTGGCGCGGCGTTGCGCGGTTTCCCCAGAGACGCATGCCAGACGGCCCTTTGTCGAATTGAGTCGAAGGATGCCCAACGCATGCCGAATACCCATACCGTGCCCGGACTTTCCCGGCGCGCTCCGAGATTCACGCATCTTGCCGCCGCAGTCGCCGCCGCCACGTTTTTGTTGGCGGGTTGTGGCGAGCAGGCACCCCATGGACCGCCGCAGTCGGTTCCTGAAGTAGGCGTCCAAACGATCGCGCCGCACACCGTTGTGTCGAGTACCGAATTGTCCGGGCGGCTGTCGGCGATCCGTGTCGCCGAGGTCAGGCCGCAGGTCGAAGGCATCATCAGGACACGCCTTTTCACTGAAGGCTCGCTGGTTGCAGCCGGTGCCGTGCTCTATCAGATCGACGCGTCCAGCTATCAGGCGGCGTACGACCAGGCCGTCGGTACGCTCGCCAAAGCCGAGGCGACAGCGAGCGCCGCGCAGACCAAGGCCAGCCGTTACACCGAACTGTCGAAGATCGAAGGTGTGAGCAGGCAGGACTATGACGACGCCGTCGCTGCGTGGGTGGAAGCGAAGGCCGACGTGGTCGCCGACCGCGCCGCATTGAAGACCGCTGCTATCAACCTCGGCTACACCAAGGTGGTTGCGCCGATCGCGGGACGGATCGGCAAATCGAGCGTGACCGAAGGCGCGCTCGTCACCGCGGAGCAGACCACTGCGCTCGCGACGGTCCAGGCGACGACCGAGATGTATCTCGATGTCACCCGCTCTTCCGTCGATTGGCTGCGGTTGCAGAAAGAATTCGCCAGTGGCCAGTTGCAGCAGGCGGGCCCGGACGGCGCGGTCGTTCATCTTGTGATGGAAGACGGCAGCGCGTACGCGCAACCCGGCAAGTTGCTGTTCTCCGATATCACCGTCGACGCCACCACCGGTTCGGTGACCTTGCGTTGCGTGTTCCCGAACCCGGACGGCGTGCTGTTGCCCGGCATGTTCGTGCGCGCGCGGCTTGAAGAGGGCGTGAACCAGCAGGCGATCACGGTGCCGCAACTCGCGGTCTCGCGTGCATCCGACGGTTCGGCGAGCGTGCTGACGGTCGGCGCCGATAACAAAGTCACGCAGACACCCGTCACGGCCGACACCGCATCAGGTGCCGACTGGCTCGTGACGAGCGGCCTCAAGGCGGGCGATCGCGTGATCGTTGCCGGCTCGCAGAACGCGCGCGCGGGCGGCGTTGTGAAGCCGGTTGAATCGGCCGCCCCATCGGGTGCGCCCGCCACCGCGGACAACACGTCGGCCGCACACAGCTAAAGCGAGACACTCATGGCAGGTTTCTTTATCAACCGACCGATCCTCGCGTGGGTCATCGCCATCGTCATCATGATGATCGGCGGCGCCTCCATCGGGACGCTTCCGGTCGAACAGTATCCAAGTGTGGCGCCGGTCTCCGTGCAGATCACGGCGACCTATCCGGGCGCCTCGGCCGAAACCGTGGCAACCACCGTCACGCAGGTGATCGAGCAGAAACTGAGCGGCATCGATCATCTGCTCTACATGTCGTCCACCAGCAGTTCGGCCGGACAGGCCACCATCACGCTGACGTTCCAGCAAGGCACCAATGCCGACATCGCTCAGGTGCAGGTGCAGAACAAAGTGGAGCAGGCCAGTTCGTCGCTGCCGCAAACCGTTCAGGACCAGGGCGTGCAGGTTGCGAAGGCGGCCAATTCGTTTCTGATGATTGTGTCGCTGTCGTCGACTGACGGCAGCATGAATTCCATCGACCTGGGCAATATCATCGCGACGCAGGTCGAAGATCCGCTCACGCAGATCGACGGCGTCGGCGACGTGACGCTGTTCGGCGCGCAGCACGCCATGCGCATCTGGCTCGATCCGGTGAAGTTGCAGGCCGTCGGTTTGACGGCCGGCGACGTCACTACCGCGATCACGAATCAGAACGTGCAACTCTCGGTCGGTCAGATCGGCGGCTCGCCGTCTACGAAGACGCAGGCGCTCAACGCGACCATTTCGGCATCGAGCCTGCTCACTACGCCCGCGCAGTTCGGCGCGATCCTGCTGCGCGTGAATAGCGACGGCTCGAAGGTCATGCTCAAGGACGTCGCGCGCGTCGAGGTCGGCGGCGACGATTACAGCACCGACTCGCGTCTGAACGGCAAGCCGGCGGCCTCGCTCGCGGTCAAACTGGCCAGCGGCGCGAACGCGATGAACGTAGCCAAAGCGGTCCGCGCCAAGCTCGATGAACTGAGTGGGCAATTGCCGCACAACGTGGTGGTCGACTATCCGTACGACACCACGCCGTTCGTGCGCATCTCGATCGAAGAGGTGGTGAAGACGCTGATCGAAGCGGTGATGCTGGTCTTCGTCGTGATGTACGTGTTCCTGCAAAACCTGCGCGCGACGCTGATTCCGACCATCGTCGTGCCGGTCGCCTTGCTCGGCACGTTTGCGGTGATGTCGGCGGTGGGCTTTTCGATCAATGTGCTCTCGATGTTCGGGCTCGTGCTCGCCATCGGGCTGCTGGTGGACGACGCGATCGTGGTGGTGGAAAACGTCGAGCGGCTGATCGCGGAGGAGGGACTGTCGCCCGTCGAAGCCACTCGCAAGGCGATGAAGCAGATCACCGGCGCACTGGTCGGGATTACGACCGTGCTGATTGCCGTGTTCATTCCGATGGCGTTTTTCTCGGGGTCCACGGGCGCGATCTACCGGCAGTTCTCGATCACCATCGTCGCCGCGATGCTGCTTTCCGTGTTCCTCGCGTTGACGCTGACACCGGCGCTGTGCGCCACCCTGCTCAGGCGCGCGGACGTCGAGCACCATACGAAGCGTGGCCTCCTCGGCTGGTTTAATCGTGTGCTCACACGTGGGACCGATCGCTACGATTCGACGGTCTCGCGCGTGATCGGCAAGCCGACGCGCTATATGGTGATCTACGTGCTGATTGTGGGCGTCGTCGCACTGCTCTTCATGAAGCTGCCGTCGTCCTACCTGCCGGACGAGGACCAGGGGATCATCATCACGTCGATTTCCGCACCGGCCGGCACGCCCGCCGCGCAGACCCTGGAAGTCGTGAAAAAGGTCGAGGCGTATTACCTCGGTCTGCCGCAGGTGGACAAGATCATCGCGTTGACCGGCTTCAGCTTCAACGGCTCGGGGCAGAACAACGGTCTTGCTTTCATCAAGCTCAAGGACTGGAGCACGCGTCGCGGCAGCGACGGCTCGGCGGCGGCGATCATTCAGCGCGCCAACATGCACTTCGCCGCCACGCACGACGCGCAGATTTTCGCGCTCAATCCGCCGGCCATTCAGGAACTCGGTACACAGAGCGGCCTCGACTTCGAACTGGAAGACCGCGCCGGGCAGGGCCACGACAAGCTGATGGCCGCGCGCCAGCAGTTGATCGCGCTCGCCGCGCAGGACAGTGCGCTGTCCGGCATGCGACCCGGCGGCCTCGACGACACGCCGCAGTTCCATGTCGATATTGATCGCGAGAAGGCGAGTGCGCTCGGACTTTCCATCGCCGACGTGAACGACACCTTGCAGACTGCGTTCGGCTCGACTTATGTGAACAACTACGTCGACACGGGACGTATCCAGAAGGTCTATGTGCAGGCCGATGCGCCTTACCGGATGATGCCGTCGGACATTGGACGGTGGTACGTGAAGTCCAGTACGACGAGCAGTTCGAGCACGAGCACATCGAGCAGCAGCACGTCGACTACCAGCACGAGCACCACCACAACGACCGGCTATGACGGCCAGATGGTCCCGTTCTCCGCGTTTGCCACTGGCAAATGGACGTTCGGGCCGCCGCAGATCGAGCGCTTCAACCGCACGCTGGCGATGGAAATCACCGCGCAAACCGGTGCGAACACCAGCACGGGCCAGGCGATGGCCGCCGTCGACGCGCTCGTGAAGAAGCTACCCGCCGGCTTCGGCATCGACTGGACCGGGCAATCGTACCAGGAGCGCATTGCCGGATCGCAGGCGATCTACCTGTACGCGATTTCGCTGGTCGTGGTGTTCCTCTGTCTGGCAGGTCTGTACGAAAGCTGGTCCATTCCGATCGCGGTGATTCTGGTCGTGCCGCTGGGCGTGCTTGGTGCGGTGCTGGGCGCGCATATCCGCGGGCTGTCCGACGACATCTACTTCAAGGTGGGCCTGCTCGCGACCATCGGACTGTCCACCAAGAACGCGATCCTGATCGTCGAATTCGCCAAGGACTTGCAGGCGCAGGGCCGAAGCCTGATCGACGCCACGCTGGAAGCCGCGCGATTGCGTCTGCGGCCGATTCTGATGACTTCGCTCGCCTTCGTGTTCGGCGTACTGCCGCTCGTCATCAGCACAGGCGCCGGTTCGGCGAGCCGGCATGCGATCGGCACCGGCGTGATGGGCGGCATGATCGCCGCGACGCTGCTAGCCATCTTTTTCGTGCCGGTGTTCTTTGTCGTCGTGCGCCGCCTGTTCGGTGAGCACGGCGATGCCAAGCAACAGGAAGGTGTTGAATGATGAGACTCAAATTGGGCGCATGCATGGTGGCGTTTGCCGTTGCCATGCTGACGGGTTGCACGCTAGACCCACACTATGAACGGCCCGCAGCCCCGGTCGCGGTGGCGTATCCAAAGGGCGACGCATACGAGAGCACGAGCGCCGCCGCAGCAGCAGCTACTGCGGCTTCGGCAACCGCCGTGGCCACGACCACGGCAGGTACGACGACTGCCGCAGCGCCGCTCGGCGCCGATATGGCCTGGCGCAGTTTCTTTCGCGACGAGCGTCTGCAACGGCTGATCGAGATCGCGCTCGACAACAACCGCGACCTGCGAGTCGCCGCATTGAACGTGGCTGAGTACGAGGCGCAATACCGTATCACGCGTGCCGCGCTCGCGCCGTCGATCAGCGCGAGCGGCAGTCTGACTCGCGAGCGCACTTTGGGCGTAACGAGCAGTTCCACCGGCGTGAGCGTCGGCACGACTTCGTGGGAGATCGACTTCTTCGGCCGCTTGCGCAGCCTCAAGCGCCAGGCCCTGGAAAACTATCTCGCGACGGATGCCTCGCGGCAGAGCACGCAGATCAGCTTGATCGCGACCGTGGCGACCGACTATCTGACCCTGCTGTCCGACGAACGTCTTCTGCAAATAACCGAAGATACGGTCAAGGCGGATCAGTCGACGTACGACGTGACCAAGCGAATCCAGGCGTTGGGCAATTCGTCGATGCTCGACGTGCAACAGGCGCAAAACTCATTGGCGAGCGCGAAGGCGAGTCTGGCGTCTTACCGGCGCGCCGTGGCGCAGGACCGCAACAACCTGGTCGCCGTGCTGGGTGCGCCGATCCCGGACGACCTTCCTCCCGCCCGCGCATTCGACGACGAGTCGACGTTCGCCGACATCGGTGCGGGCGTGCCGTCACTGCTGCTCACCCGCCGTCCCGATATCGTGCAGGCGGAACACGCGCTGAAGGCGGCGAACGCGAACATCGGCGCCGCGCGCGCTGCGTTCTTCCCGAAGATCGAGCTGACGGCTTCAGCCGGGACATCGAGTTCGACGCTGTCAAGTCTGTTCAAGGCGGGCACGGGCGCCTGGGCATTTGCGCCGACCGTGTCGGTACCGATCTTCGATTACGGCAGCAATAAGGCGTCGCTCGACGTCGCCAAAATCGAGAAGCAGATCGAGGTGGCCGATTACGAGAGCACGATCCAGACAGCCTTCAAGGAGGTCGCAAACGCGCTGACCGCGCGCGCGACTTACGTCGATCAGGTGGAGGCGGATCGCGAATATGTGGCGTCGTCACAGCGGTATTACACGCTTGCTCAGGCGCGCTACAAGACGGGCACGGATAGCTTCCTCACGTTCCTCGACGCGCAGCGCACGCTCTACACCGCGCAGCAGCAACTTGCGACGGATAGCCTGTCGCGGCAGGCCAATCTCGTGACTTTGTACAAGGTGCTGGGTGGCGGTTGGGAGGGCGGCTAGAAGCTGATAGGTGAGGAGATTCGGGAGTCGGCGCGGTGAGAATAGTGCTACCTGTCTGCGCACTTCAGACCCAAAGGTGAGAAGATTCGGGAGCATGCGACAAGCTCTTCGTGCACAAGCGCGTATCGAATGACAAACCCTTTTGGAACACTTGCCTCGCGTGACCAAATCGGTGATTGTTAACACGATGGAAGACCCGGCCGGCATCCACCGGATGCTCGCGGTTCCAATCGAGCGAACATCACACAATGACACCCAACGCTTTCCGCAAAGAAATCAAGGCCGCGCTCGCCCCGCACGCCGAGGCACAGCGCGCTGTCGCCATGCGTGCCTATATGCGGGACAACTTCGACTTCATCGGTGTGCCGACACCCTTGCGGCGGCAAGCGGTATTGCCGGTGTTCAAGCGCTTGTCGGTGGAAAATGCCGAGCACCTGCTCGCCTGTGCCAACGTCCTTTGGTCCATGCCGCAACGCGAGTATCACTACGTGGCCACTGACCTGTTAGCACGCAAATGGAAGGCGCTTGCGGTTGCGGACATTGCGCATCTGCTCGCGCTCGCCCAGCGCAACACCTGGTGGGATTCGATTGATCCGCTGGCAGGCGTGGTGGGCGATGTGCTGAAAGCCGCGCGAGCGCAGACGCCACAGGCCCAGGCTTCGATGGATGCGGCGCTTCTGCATGAATCGCTGTGGGTTCGGCGCATCGCGATGATTCATCAACTCGGCTGGCGCGACCAGACTGACGAAGTGCGTTTGTTCGGTTACGCGCGTTCGCTCGCGGCCGAAAGCGACTTCTTCATCCGTAAAGCGATCGGTTGGGCGTTGCGCGACTACGCGTGGCATGCGCCTCAAGCGGTGAGCCGCTTTCTATTCGAATCACGGGACATCTTGTCGCCGCTTAGCTTGCGTGAGGCGGCGAAGCATCTGCCGCCGATCGGCTGACGCGTCGAGCGCGCGACCTCCGCGAATCAGTCCACACCGTGCACCGACAATCGGACGGCGTTCCGTCTGCGCGCGCAGTTTGTTGGAATGGCGACCGCACACAAAATTAATAGCCATTAATTAACGGCGTTAAAACCAGAAACTTTAGAAATATATTTAACGTCTTCTCCGCTATTCAAAATTGTGTAGTCATCGCTTAGTAACATGACTCAGCAATACTCAGCAAAGCTGCAAGCACGACCAGGCTGCAGGCATTACCCAACACTTTGCAAAAAACGCGCAGCCCCGATCGAGGGCCGACGCAAAAGGCCACCCGCGGGGGTTTCACATGACTATCCGTCATCGCATTACGCTATTGGTTGTCTTGATGTTTGTCGCCTTGCTGACGATCGGCGGCTACGCCGTCTATCAGACGCGCGGCAGCGCAGCCGAAGTGCGCAAAGTGACCGAAGGCGTTGTGCCTAGTGCGCTTGCCTCGGCCGACCTCGTCTCGCAGGTCAAGGACGTGCAACTCGCCACCATGACGCTCGTCTACGCGCCGGACGCCAACATGGTCGCGCAGGCACAGGACGAACTAAAGAAGAAAAAGGCCTCGTTGCAACAGGCCCTCGCGCTGCAAGCCAAAGACGCAGCGAGCCATGCGCAGCAAGGTCTCGTTTCCCAGGCTAACGACAGCCTCGGGAACTACTTCTCCGCTATCGCCGAGACCGCGAAAATGAAGGCCGACGGCAAGAACGAACTCGCGCAAGCGTATCTGTTTGCCAACGTCGCGCAGTATCGCGACGAGCTCGAAGGTATTGTCGAAACGCTCCGCGTCGAGAAGAACCGCCAGAAAGACGAGGCGATCACCGCACTGAACGCCGCGCTCGCCACCATCACGACAGCCATCGCCGTTGTTACCGGTATCGCGATCATTCTGCTGACCTCGATCGGCTCGCTGCTTTACCGTCAGATCACCCGCCCGCTCAGCCGCATGCAAGCCATGATGAGCGAGATCGCATCGAGCCAGGATTTCACGCGCCGCGTGCCGGTGGGCCGGTTGGACGAGATCGGCCATTCGATCGTCGCCTTCAACGGCATGATCGAGAAGATCCAGGAAAGCTCGGCGCAGCTCAAGCAGAAGACGGCCGATATTCAGGCGATGTTGCAGAACATGCAGCAGGGTATTTTGACGGTGATCGACGGCGCTGTGGTCCACGCAGAGTACTCCGCGTATCTGGAAGACATCTTCGAAACGAAAGACATCGCCGGCCGCGGTTTGATGGATCTGGTGTTCTCGGATACCGATCTCGGCTCGGACGTGCTCTCGCAAATCGATGCCGCCGCGCATGCGTGCCTCGGCGAAGACTGCATCAACTTCGCGTTCAATCAGCATTTGCTGGTCGGCGAAATTTCGAAGCGCATGGCCGATGGCCGCGTGAAGATTCTCGACCTCAGCTGGTCGGCGATCACCGACGAAAACGACATGATCCTGCGTTTGATGCTATGCGTGCGTGACGTCACCGAGCTGCGCAAGCTCGCTGCAGAAGCCAGCGAACAGCGCCGCCGTCTCGACATGATCGGCGAGATTCTCGCGGTGAGCGAAGAGAAGTTCCATCACTTTATCGAAAGCTCCGCGGGCTTTGTCAGCGAGAACGAGCGCATCATCCGCAAGCATTCGCAAGCGGACCATGCGGCGATCGCCGAACTGTTCCGCAACATGCACACCATCAAGGGTAATGCGCGCACCTATAACCTGGCGCATCTGACCAACGTCGTCCATGAAACCGAGCAGAGCTATCACGAGTTGCGCCAACCGGATGCGGACCGCTCGTGGGATCAGGAAGACCTGATGCAGGAACTGACGCGCGTGCGCGAGGCGATCGAGAGCTACGCGAAGATCAACGAACATAGCCTCGGGCGCAAGGGCAAAGCCGGAGCGAATAGCGCCGGCAACGCCAACCGCTACGTGATGGTCGAGAAGGATCAGATTCAGCAGACGCTGAGCATGCTGGACAAGACGGACGCCAGCGAACTCCACGAATTGCAGTCGATGCGCGATGCGATGCGCCAAACCTTGCGCGCGCTCGGCAGCGAAAGCGTGCGCGATGCGCTGTCCGGCGTGCTGGACTCGCTGCCTTCGCTCGCGCAGGAACTGGGCAAGCCGGCGCCGACCGTGCGTATCGACGACAACGGCTATCGCCTGCGCGGCCAGGCAGGTGGCACGCTGAACAACGTGTTCATGCATCTGCTGCGCAATTCGATGGATCACGGCATTGAAACCGCCGAGGCGCGCAGCGCACGCGGCAAGACACCGGCGGGCATGATCGATATCGAAGTGGGCGTGGACAAGCGGGTGCTGCAGATCACGCTCAGCGACGACGGTCGTGGCCTCGCGCTCGAACGGATCCGCGGCATTGCCGTCGAGCGCGGCTGGATCGGCAGCGATGAACAACTGAGCGACGAAGCCATTGCCGAATTCATTTTCCGGCCGGGTTTCTCGACCGCCGCAACGGTCACGGAAGTGTCGGGCCGTGGCGTCGGCATGGACGCCGTGCGCGATTTCCTTAAGCGCGAGAACGGCCACATTGAATTGCGTTTCACCGACGATCTCAAGGGTGCGTCGTTCCGTCAGTTCCAGACGATCGTCTGCCTGCCGGATAGCGTCACCGTCGATATGCTGGGTGTCGAAGCGCGTGGTAATACCGGCGAAATGCAACTTGACGCGATGGCTGATTGACGCGCTTCGCGACGGACTTCGGAAGGATAGGTTGTGATTCAACAGTATGTATTGGCAGCAGTGGCAGGCAGCGCGGTGACCGCGCTGCTGGCATTTGTCGCGCACAAGTTGCACAGCACGAGGCTGACGGCACGGCTGCGCGCCGAAGCGGACGCCCAGATCAAAGCGTTGTCGGCGGAATACGCGGACCACGGTGAAGTGCTCCGCGAGCACGAACAGGCCGCGCAAGAGATGGAAGCATTGGCCGAACAGTTGCGCGACGAACTGATGCAGCAATCGGCCAGCGTCGAAGCATTGCGCGCAATGCTGAAAGCAGCGACCGACGACAAAGACCAGTGGGCACATCAGGCGCAACAGATAGTCGGCGAAGCCGCGCGTCTGAAGAGTCTCGGCGCAACATTCGAACGCTGGCACGAGCAGATGATCTCGCTGATGACGCAGAACCACGACATGCACGCGAAGAATCAGGAGTTGTCGTCGATCGTCCGGCATGTGGTGATCGTTTCGCTGAACGCGTCGATCGAAGCGGCCCGCGCGGGTCCGGCCGGACGTGGCTTCGCGGTGGTGGCGAGCGAGGTGCGGGCGCTCGCGGCGCGCTCCGAGGAACTGTCGAAGAGCTATCGCGACAGTTTGCATCGCAACGACCTGACCACCACCTCCACGTTTCAGGACATCCAGGCAGGCGGCAAGATGATCGCCGCGTCGCTCTCCAGCGTCGAATCGCTCGCCAATCAGTTCCACTCGAAGCTGCACCAGGTGCCGATGTGATTACGGGCAACGCGAAGGACAGCTTCGACCGCATTTTCCGCAAGGCGGCGCAGGCGCGTTTGCCGCAGGAGGCCGGCGATACGTGCGAGATCGTGCCACTCGCCGAGGCCGGTACGGGCGCGACAAAGGACACTCAGGTGGTCGTGCTGACCATCTCGTCGATCGTGTTCAGACTGCTGCTGATCGTGCACTTCGACGAAAACGGCAGCACCCGCGACTACTACCTGAAACAGCTCGATGAGCGGTCGTTTCAGGAAGTTTTTCTGGAAATCTGCAATCTGTGCTGCGGCGCGATGAATCAGGAACTCCTGCGTTATTTTCCGGACCTCGGCATGTCGACGCCTTATGTATTGAGTGCGCGTTGTCTGGGGCATCTGTCCGAATTGAAGCCGGGTTTGCTGTCGTCGTATTCGATCACGCTTAACGGTTCCGTGCAGCTTGCCGCGACTGTATGCGTGTGTGCGCATGCGCCAATCGACTTCGTGGCCGATACGGGCGTAATCGAAGAAACCAGCGGTGAGCTGGAGTTGTTCTGAAAGTTGTCATAGGAAAAAACATGTCGAAAATTCTGGTGGTGGATGACTCGAGCACGGTACGCGACGAAGTGGCCGGCTTTCTGAAGAGGAACGGTCTGGATGTCGACACGGCGGTGGACGGCAAGGACGGCCTTGCCAAACTGAAGGCCAGCCCCGGCATCAAGCTGGTGATCAGCGACGTCAACATGCCGAACATGGACGGCCTGACGATGGTCGAGAAGATTCGCGGCGAACTCGCGAATACGACCGTCAACGTCATCATGCTGACGACCGAGAGCAGCCCGGCGATGAAAGAGCGCGGCAAGGCGGCAGGGGTGAAAGGCTGGATCGTCAAGCCGTTCAAGGGCGACGCGGTGCTGGAAACGTTCCGCAAGCTGGCGAGCTAGATGCTGCACGCGTGGCGGACCGGCCAAAGGTGAGGGTTTTCGGGAGCCCGCGCGCCGGTGATTTGCAAAGCATGATTCGCTATAACGGCGACGATTGAAACACGCTAGTCTCCCAGTGAATGTGAACGACTGGGATGACACGTGATGGCCGCGAAAACTTCAAAAAGCGCTAGCGCCGCAACCGCGGATGTCGTCACATTCCTGCATGCCCCGGCGCGATGGGTATAGGGCGGCCGCGGACATGTGCCAATTGCTCGCCCTCAGCTGCGCCGAACCCACTGACGTCAGTTTCTCGCTGACGGGCTTTGCCGCACGCGGTGGCCTCACCGACCATCACGTCGACGGCTGGGGCGTGGCGTTCTACGAAGATCGCGCTTGCCGCGTGTTCGTCGATGAGAAACCCGCGTATCAGTCGCCGGTAGCGGAGTTTCTGAGGAGCTATCCGATCAAGTCGCGCAATGTCGTCGCGCATATTCGCAAGGCGACTCAGGGCGGCGCGCGTGTGGAAAACTGCCACCCGTTCATGCGCGCGTTGCGCGGCCAGCAATGGGTGTTCGCGCATAACGGCGACCTGCAGCCGCTTGGTGAGTCAGAGCAAGGTCCGTATGCGCCGGTCGGCACGACCGATAGCGAAGCGGCGTTCTGCTTCATCATGAATCGCCTCTACGCGCATTTCGCCATGCACGCGGACACGGACGTGGACGACGTCGATGCCGTGTTCCATGTTATCGAACAGGCGACACGCACGCTGAACCCGTATGGCATTTTCAACTTCGTGCTGTCCAACGGTACGGCGCAATTCGCGTATTGCTCGACGCGTCTGTCGTACGTGATACGTCACTGGCCGTTTTCGAGCGCACGTCTCGTCGACGGCGATCTGACGGTGGATTTCGCCGAGCGTGGCACACCGGCCGATCGCACGGCGGTGATCGCCACCACGCCGCTCACCGATGAAGTATGGACCACCTGCAAGCCGGGCGATCTGCTGCTGTTCCGCAGTGGCGCGCTGGTGCAGCGCGCGCATGTCCCTGTTCCTGCAGAAGTCCTCGCGACCTCGAAATACGCGCCCTCTGAATTGTCCGCCGTCCCGGCGTGACATCACGCCAATAAGCACGCCAATAAGCACGCCAATAAGCACGCCAATACGTGGCCTTAGAAGCTGCCACGCGATTGTCGCTTTCATATTCATCGAAGAATTAGTTCGTTTGCCGACGCAAATTCCTCTCGTATCGTTTCGCCAGATTTAAACAAATAGAACATTGATACGGGAACTCAAAAAATGAAACGTCTTTCTCTCCTCGCATTGCCTGCCGGTCTTCTGTTTGCTGCCGGCGCTCAGGCGCAAAGCAGCGTCACGCTGTATGGCATCGTCGATGCCGGTATCGCTTATGTGCACAACGCACAAGGCGCGAACGGCCAGAATCAGTCGTCGCTCGTGAAGTTCAGCAGCGGTAACCTGTCCGGCAGCCGTTGGGGTCTCAAGGGCACCGAAGACCTGGGCGGCGGCCTCGCCGCAGTGTTCCAGCTCGAGAACGGCTTCAACGTCGGTACGGGCGCGCTCGGTCAAGGTGGTCGCGAATTCGGCCGCAAGGCGGTGGTCGGCTTGTCGAGCAGTACGTGGGGGACGGTCACGGCAGGACGTCAATACGATCCGATCGTGGATCTGGTTCAAGGCCTCACGGAAGACAACTACTTCGGCGGCGTGTTCGCCACGCCCGGCGACCTCGACAATTACGACAACAGTCTGCGCGTGAGCAACTCGGTCAAGTATGTGAGCCCGGTGTTCGCCGGCTTCCAGGTGGAAGCGTTGTACGGCGTGGGCGGTGTGGCCGGCGCAACCGGCAACGGTCAG
Organism: Paraburkholderia sediminicola; assembly: GCF_046026855.1. Taxonomy (GTDB): domain Bacteria; phylum Pseudomonadota; class Gammaproteobacteria; order Burkholderiales; family Burkholderiaceae; genus Paraburkholderia; species Paraburkholderia sediminicola_A. The sequence continues at coordinate 34,631 of NZ_JAQQET010000019.1, forward strand.
ACGTACAGCTTCGGCGCGGGCTATGCGAATGGCCCGCTGTCGCTCGGCGCAGGCTACTTCTACGCGAATGGCGGCAACACGGCCACGGCGAATGTGCGCACGTGGACCAGCAGTTCCGATTCGCTGTTCAACACCGTGATCAATGCGGGCTTTGCGAGTGCGAAGTCGATTCAGATCGTACGCGTCGGCGGACAGTACGTAATCGGCGCGGCAACCATTGGCGCGGCTTACTCGAACACGCAGTACGCGAACGATGCGTTCTCCGCGTTCCACGACACGGCCAGGTTCAACAACGGTTCGTTGTTCTTCAACTATCAGATCACCTCGGCCCTGCGCGCCGGCGTGGGCTATAACTACACGTCGCTCACCGGCCCGAGCTCGGCGCACTACAACCAGGTCAACCTCGGTGCGGATTACGCGCTGTCGAAGCGCACCGAACTGTACGCGCTGGCGGGCTACCAGAAGGCGAGCGGCAACACACTGAACGCGAGCGGAACGGTGGTGAGCGCGCAAGCCTCGATCGGCAGTTACGGCGTGAATTCAGGGACTAACAGCCAGGAAGTGGCGATCGTGGGTATTCGTCACAAGTTCTGATTGTCTGGTTGAACGGGCCGGCTGCCTTGACGGCGGCCAGCTTTCCGAATGCCTTCAAGAAACGCAAAGGTGAGAACATTCGGGAGCTGGCGAGCAATCAGCGACACGTGAGTCCACATGCATCATTCCGCCTCACCATCCAGCAATTCCGACGACGACTCCCTCAAGCACTCGCTGAACAGATCTGCCGCCGGCGCGGAGGTATCCGCGCGCCACACCAGCACCACTTCACCTAGCGGTTCGAGCGGCGCGAGCGGCAGCACGCGCATGCGTCCACGGCTCACGTGATGCCGCGCGACCGACAGCGGCAGGATCGACACGAAATCTCCCCCGATCAGCAGCGACAGATTCAATGTCAACGAACTCGATTCGACCGCGCCGCGATCGAGCGGGATGCCTTGCCCGGCGAGCGTCTCGGCCAGCGTCGCGAAAGCTGGCGAACCCCGCAGCGGCGTAATCCAGCGCGCCGCGCGCAGATCGTTCCAGCTCACCGGCATATCCACCTTGCCGAGTGGATGGCTCGCGCCCACTACGAACACGAACGGCTCGCGATGCAACGTCTGCTGACGCAACAAGCCCTGATTGTCGGCGAGCCGGTTACGGCCTAAGGCGAGATCGAGCTCGCCTTCGTCGAGCATCTTGATCAGCTTGTCGAGCGTCGCTTCCACGAACGACAGTGTTGCCGACGGCGCACGCCGCATGAACAGTTCGACCGCATGCGCGATCAGCGGCTGCGGAATCGTCACGACCGCGCCGAAGCGCACGTGACCGGCCGTGCCGGTGGTCAGCGCGCTGACGTCACGGCGCGCCAGTTCGATGTGTCGCAGGACTTCCCGGCCACGTGCGGCCATCACCTTGCCGATGCTGGTCAACTCGACCGCATTGCCGACCCGTCGGGCGACCGGCACGCCGAGCGCCTCCTCGATTTCACCGATCTGCTTCGAAATGGCCGGCTGTGTGACGTGGAAGGCGGCCGCAACCCGCGTCACCTGCCCGAGCTCCGCGAGACTCGCCAGGATGCGCAGATGCGGCAGCTTCAGGCCGCTGCGGAAGAAGCGGTCGATCGCGTCGTTTTCGGTCGTTGCCATCTGTGTTTACCCGGCTGACATAACTAAATGGTAATGACTTTCGCCAAAACAGTGATTTGCGGTGTGGCGCTCAATCCGGCTAATCTCCCATATCGGCAGGATGGTAGAGCGTGAAGTGGGTGGATCGAGCATAGCAGCTACGCATCGACCATATGACTCAGGGTATAACCGGAGTCGCTCCACGCGCCGCATTGCCGCGACCACAGCGCGCATTCAAGCGCGCGGAAGGAGACAAGCATGAGCACCCCTCTATACGGCGGCGCCGAGCGGCCCGCTGTGCCCAATAAACCAGCGGAACCCGCGGAATCCGCAGAACGCATGGCGCTGTATCGCAAGCTCGCGTGGCGCATCGTGCCGTTCCTGTTTCTCGCGTTCATCGTTGCGTATATCGATCGTGTGAACGTGAGCTTCGCCAAGTTGCAGATGCTCACCGATCTCTCGTTGAGCGAGACCGTGTACGGCGCGGGCGCAGGTATCTTCTTTCTTGGCTATTTCATCTTTGAAGTGCCGAGCAACCTCATCTTGCATCGCGTCGGCGCACGCATCTGGATCGCGCGGATCATGGTCACGTGGTCGATCGTCTCGTGTCTGACCATGTTCGCGAGCGGCGCAACCTCGTTCTACGTATTGCGCTTTCTGCTCGGCGTTGCTGAGGCGGGCTTCTTTCCCGGCATCGTGCTGTATCTGTCGACGTGGTTTCCGTCGAACAGACGCTCACAGATCATCGCGCTGTTCATGGCTGCGATTCCGGTGTCGGGTGCGATCGGCGGCCCGGTGTCGGGCTGGATCATGCAGCAACTGGCTGGCGTGCATGGACTCGCCGGCTGGAAGTGGCTGTTCCTGATCGAGGGGATCGCCTCGCTGGTGGTTGGCATCGCCGCATTTTTCGTCCTGCACGACCGCATCGAGTCGGTGAGCTGGCTGAACAAAGAGGAAAAGGCGCTGCTCGCGCTCGACCTCGAAGCCGACGCGCAAACGCGTGCTCATCAAACGGTGCGGGGCGCGTTCACCAATCCGAAAGTGTGGCTGCTCGGCTTGCTGTACTTCTGCATCGCCATGGGCAACTACGGCCTGGTCTTCTGGCTGCCGACCATGATCCGCGCGAGCGGTGTGGTGAGCGTGGCGAATATCGGTTTGCTGTCGGCGGTGCCGTCGCTGATCAGCGCGGTTGCGATGATCCTGATCGCGCGTCACGCCGACAAGCACGACGAGCGGCGCAAACACGTAGCCGTGTGTGCGGTGCTGGGTGCCATAGGCATGCTGGCTTCAGTGCTGCTCGGTCAACACGTATGGCTCTCGATGGCGGCGCTGGTGGTTGCGGCGATCGGTATCAATTCGATTGCGCCGGTGTTCTGGGGTATTCCGACCGCGCTGATGGGCGGCGTGGGTGCAGCGGCGGCCATCGCGGTGATCAATTGCACCGGCAATCTGGCGGGCTTCGTGAGCCCCTACGTGATCGGATTTCTGAAGGACACGACCGGTACCTTGCTGCCCGGCATGATCGTGCTTGCCTGCGCGCTGGTGCTGGCTGCGGTGATCGTGCTGGCAATGCCGGCCACACGCAAAGCAGCATAAGGAGAGCAGGATGACGCAGCAGGTTTGTATGGTCACCGGCGCGGCCACCGGCATCGGCGCCGCGACCGCGTTGCGCTTTGCGGGCGCGGGTTGGGCGGTGGCGATCGGTAACTTCGACGACAGCACGCGCGAAGCGGCGTTGGCTGTCGAAGCGCAATGCAGACAGCTCGGCGCTGAAACGCTGGTGTTCGACGTCGACGTGGGTTCCGACGCCGCGTGTGTGAAAGCGGTCGATGCGGTGGCCTCGAAGTGGCGGCGCATCGACGCGCTGATCAACTGCGCCGGCACGACGCGCTTCATCCCGCACGGCGATCTGGCCGCCGTCGACGATATGGAGTTCGAGCGCGTGTATCGCGTGAATCTGATCGGCATGTTCCAGATGACGCGCGCCGCGGTGCCGGTGTTACGCGATTCGTCGAACGCTTCGCACAGCACGGCGGTGATCAATATCTCGTCGCTGGCCTCATTGAACGGCACGGGCTCTTCCATTGCGTACGCGGCTTCGAAGGGTGCGGTCAATACGCTGACCCTCTCGCTTGCCCGCAATCTCGCGCCGCATATCCGTGTAAATGCACTGGCGCCTGGCATGGTGGACGACGGCTTGCCGCGTCGCGTGCTGGGCGAAGAGGCGTACGCGAAGATCGTCGACAGCATGACGAATGTCGCGCCGCTCAAGCGTGTGTCGCAGCCCGGTGAGATCGCCGACCTTGCCTGGTTTATCGTCGCGCATGCGCCTTCGATGACCGGCCAGGTGATCGCCGCCGAGAACGGCATGTTGCTGAACGGCTGAACGCACAGCATACGGACACGTACAGGAAAAAAACCATGAGCAATCTCCACAAACACCGCTCGCGCACCGTCACTGAAGGCATCACGCGCACGCCGCATCGCGCGTTCCTGCGGGCGACCGGCATGGACGACGCGGCGATCGAAAAGCCCTTCGTTGCGATTGTCGATACGTTCGGCGAAAACACGCCATGCTCGATGTCGCTGGCGGCTGTTTCCGACAACGTGCGCCTCGGCGTCGCGGCGGGCGGCGGCGTGCCGATTCGCGGCTCGGCGATCTCGGTGTCGGACGGCACCTCGATGAATCATTCGGGCATGCGTTTTAGCCTTGTGTCACGCGAGATCATCGCGGACAGCGTCGAGGTTTTCGTGCGCGCGCATTGCTATGACGCGTTCGTCGGCGTGGCCGGTTGTGACAAAACGCTGCCCGGCATTCTGATGGGCATGGTGCGCGTAAACGTGCCGGGCGTATTTCTGTTCGGCGGCGCGATGTTGCCCGGCATCGCACCGGACGGCACGCAAGCCACCATCCTCACGGCGATCGAAGCGGTCGGCGCGGCACAACGCGGCGACATGTCGCTTGAAACCTTGCGCGGCATCGAGAAACGTTGCACGCCGGGTGCGGGTTCTTGCCCTGGACAATTCACCGCGAACACGATGGCGATGGTCGCCGAAACGCTCGGTCTCGCGCCGCTCGGCTCGGCGATGGTGCCCGCGGTATACAGCGAGCGCATTGCGATTGCGCGCCGTGCGGGTGAAACGGTCATGAACACGCTGAAAAACGGCGGTCCGCTGCCGCGCGATCTGGTCACGCGCAAGAGCCTGGAAAACGCGTGTGCGGCAGTGGCCGCCACCGGCGGTTCGACCAACGCGGCGCTGCACATTCCCGCGATCGCGCACGAAGCAGGTATTCGCTTTACGTTGGACGATGTGTCCGAGGTGCTGGCCCGCACGCCGTTGATCGGCGATCTGCAGCCGGGCGGCAAGTATCTCGCGCTGGATCTGTATCACGTTGGCGGTGTGCCGGTGGTACTGAATGCGCTGCTCGCGGGCGGCTTCCTGCATGGCGACACGTTGACGCAAACCGGCGAAACGCTCGAAACCGCATTGAAGGCGTTCGCGGGTCCGGATGGCCGCGTCGTCCGTCCGCATAACGAACCGCTGAGCGAGAACGCGGGGCTGGTGGTGTTGCGCGGCAATCTCGCACCGGATGGCGCGTGTCTGAAAACCGCGGGTTTGAAGTCCCTGGTTTTCAGCGGCACTGCGCGCGTGTTCGAGACCGAAGAGGCGTGCATGTCGGTGGTGTCGAAGCGGACCTATCAGGAAGGCGACGTGCTCGTGATCCGCAACGAAGGGCCGAAGGGCGGCCCTGGCATGCGCGAGATGCTCAGCGTGACGGCGGCGATCTACGGTCAGGGGATGGGTGAAAAAGTTGCGCTGCTGACCGACGGACGCTTCTCAGGCGCGACACGCGGCATGTGCATCGGCTACGTCGGACCGGAAGCGGCAGCAGGCGGGCCGATTCGCTTGCTCAGAGACGGCGACCGGATTCATATCGATGCACACAAAGGCACGCTCGACGTCGAATTGAGCGGCGAAGAACTCGCGCGGCGCGCCAAGGAGGCCGTGCCGTTCGCACGGGGCCGCCTGGGCGGCGTACTGGAGAAATACGAAGCGTTAGTGCGGCCGGCGAATCTCGGCGCGGTGACTCACTCGGGCGCCGTGGAGTGGCCGTATGAGGCGTCGATCGGTGAGGATGAGGCATGAGCGTCACCCTCACGCTGGATGCGTCACGCGTCGGTTTCTGCGGCATCGGCAAGATGGGCGAGCCGATGGCCTGGCGGTTGCTCGCGGCCGGACACGCGCTGCGGGTGTGGAATCGATCGTCGGCGAAACTGGCGGCGCTGGCAGCAGAGGGCTGTGTCGTCAGCGACTCGCCGAGGCAACTGGCCGGGACGAGCGATGTGGTGATGCTGTGTCTCGGCGACGGGCGCGCCGTTGAAGAAGTCGTCTTCGGTGAACAGGGACTTGCCCATGCCGCCGCCGCGCCGCGCTTTCTGATCGACCATTCGACCATCGCCCCCACCGAAACCCGGCGCTTTGCCCAGCGTTGGCACGAACTGACTGGCGGCGCGTGGATCGACGCGCCCGTGTCCGGTGGTACAGCAGGCGCGGCGGCGGGCACGCTTGCGATCATGTGCGGCGGCACTGCGAACGATATCGCCGCAGTCGAACCGCTACTGCGCGCCTATGCTTCGCGTGTCACGCGCATGGGCGCCACGGGCGCGGGACAAGCGACCAAGCTTGCGAACCAGGCGATTGTTGTGACGACCATCGCGGGCATTGCTGAAGCCTGCGTTCTAGCTCAGCGCGCCGGCATCGACGCCGCTGCGATACCGGCCGCGTTACAAGGCGGCTGGGCCGATTCGGTGCTGCTGCAAACCTTGATGCCGCGGATGCTGACGCCACCGTCGAGTCCATCGGGCACGATCAGAACGATGCTGAAGGACCTCGACGCGGTGGCGGAGTTGGCGCACGAGGCTAACGCGCCGCTGCGCGCCGTCGGCGAGGTGCGCAAGCTTTTGCAGGAAGCGGTCGATCGGGGACTCGGCGATGAAGACATCTCGCAGATCGTCCAGGTCCTGCGCGATCAACGCACGACGCATGAGCGGGAAGTCAACAACGCGGGCTAAGCAGCAAGCGTAAGCGCCGCTTATATCGCCTGACACAAGGCAGACGCGGCTGATAGAAGCGCAATGAAAAAGGCGCAACGGCAACGGCAACGGCAACGGCAACGGCAACGGCAACGGCAACGGCAACGGCAACGGCAACGGCAACGGCAACGGCAATCGCAACGCGGCGAACATGGCAATGAGCCATGCCGGGTCGCGCAGGAGACAATCATGTCCAGTCTTGAATCCGCCAGATTTTCGGAAGAGGCCCCGGCGCGGCTTACGCGCTCGCAGTGGCGCATGATCATCCTCGCGAGTCTTGGCGGCGCGCTCGAGTTCTACGATTTCGTCGTCTACGGCATTTTCGCGCAGTTTATCGGTCGCGCGTTTTTTCCAATGCGCGATCCGATCGTCGGCTTGATGCTGTCATTCGCCGTGTTTGCGATCGGCTATCTCTCGCGGCCGGTAGGCGGTATCGTGCTGAGCTATTTCGGCGACCGGTACGGACGTCGGCGCGTGTTCATCGTGTCGGTGATCGTCGTGTCGATGTGCACCATCGGCATGGGTATCGTGCCGACCTACGCGACGTGGGGCATCAGCGCCACCCTGCTGATGATCCTGCTGCGTCTCCTGCAAGGTTTTTGCCTCGGTGGAGAGTTGCCCGGTTCGATTACCTACGTGGTCGAAACGGTGCCGCGGCGTGCGGGACTTGTGTGCGGCATTGTGTTCTTTTGCGTGAACTCCGGCGTGTTGCTGGCGGCGGCCGTCAATCTCTCGGTGCACAGTTTTTTGAGTGGCGACGATGTCGCGGCATACGGCTGGCGTATTGCGTTCCTGTTCGGTGGCGCAATCGGCTTGCTGAGTTTCTGGCTGCGCCGCAAACTCGAAGAAACGCCGGCGTTCGCAGAGATGAAGCATCTCGCTGCGAAGCATCCGCTGGCAGAACTGTTGCGCGAGCACTGGCGGCCTGTGCTGCTCGGCATTGGCACGACAGCCGTGGTTGCCGCTTTCAACGGCTTGCTGTTCGCGCACATGCCGGCTTACCTCGATCGCGTGTTGCACTACGACCCGCGCCGCGTGGCGATCGGGCAGAACGTCGGTCTCGCGGTGGTGTCGACGGGCATTCTGCTATCCGGCTGGCTCGGCGACAAACTGCCGAGGCGCTTTGTGCTGCGTTTCGGCTCACTGCTCCTGATGGTGCTGAGCTATCCGTTCTATCTGGCAGCAAGCCACCATACGATCGATGTCGTGCTGCTGCTTGCATTGGCCGGTGTGGCCGCGTGCCTTGCCAACGGCACGTTCGCCTGCATCATTGCCGACATGTTTCCGACCCGCGTGCGTTTCAGCGGCGTCGCGTTGACGTTTAATGTCAGCTTCACCGTATTTAGCGGCACCGCGCCGTTGATCGCCACGTGGCTGATTTCGTCGACGGGTAATGTTGCCGCGCCTGGGTATTTCATGGCGGCGTGCGCTGCGCTCTCGCTGGTCGCGAGCTTCGGATTGAAAGCGGTGAGCGGCAAGATCGATTCGCACTCGACACACTGATGCCGTTCAACGGCTGGTGCCGTTGTTCGGCGCCGTCGTCCTTGCGACGATTTGGGCAAGCCCGAAAGTGCACCGCTCCCCGCCGCGCGGAGTGACTGACACGCACCGCCTCTTACCTGGGTATGCAGATTACTCGACCCTCTCCAAAGGTGAGGGTTTGCGGGAGTAGCCTGTTCGGGAACACCGGTGCCCCGCCCAGCATGCCTTTGCGGCCTGCCCCCAAACCCTTGAGGTGAGCGTTTTCGGGAGCCGCCCAATGGGTACTTCGCACCGAACCCCAATCGCTCCGTGCCAAAGGTGAGACTTTTCGGGAGCCGATCCGCGCATCGTACCGTGACATTACGAGTCGTCCCTTATCACGTTCCGTATTGAAAGAGTTGGGAAGAAATTGCCAACCTTGGGGGCTGTTCCCCGTTTTGAGAACACCCGCATACAGGGAAGATGGCGACGCGGACGACAAGCGGTCAGCGGATTAGCTATTCCCGCAAGCCATCGCCTGTCTCTGAAAACCGATCGTCTCCTGGAATCAGTTGGATGAGTCAGCACATTCTTTTTGTAGGCGCCGACGCCGGCTTAACGGCCGTCGTGGGCGAATCTTTACGCGGGCAGGGCTGCGGTGTGTCCGCACGTCCGCATTGCGCCGGACTGAAGCACGTGGTCGAGATGGAACGGCCGGCGTTGCTGGTGCTCGACATCTCAGCACCACACGGTGATGGCCTTGCCGTATTGCGCGACTTGCGCATGAGCAGCAATGACGTGCCGGTGATTTTGCTGTCGGCGAGCAGCAAGGCGATCGATCGTGTGATTGGTCTTGAGCTTGGCGCCGACGATTTTATGAGCAAGCCCGCCGACCCTGCCGAGCTGCTCGCCCGCATTCGCGTATTGCTGCGCCGGCGCGGCGCGCTTGCGCCAGGCGCGCCGGAAACGCGGCCGCCGTATCGCTTCGGACGTTGCGAGCTGAACTTCTCTGCACGCGAATTGCGCCGCGATAACGAGCATTTCGCGCTGCGCAGTTCCGAGTTCGCATTGCTGAAAATCTTCGTCAATCACGCGATGACCGTACTCACTCGTGTGCAACTCAACGAGAAATTACGCGGCAATAGCGTGCTGCATCAAGGGCGCAGCCTCGACGTATCGATCTGGCGGCTGCGACGGCTGATCGAGATCGATCCTTCCGAGCCACGCTATGTTCAGACAGTGTGGGGGCGTGGCTATGTGTTCGTGCCGCACGGCGAAATTGGGGCGGCCGAGCGCGGCGCGATGGTCGCGCCCGGCGTGTGAGCGTCGGCGTATCAGCCGAAAGGTGAGGTTTTACAGGAGCATGGCGCTCGCGAGTCAGGCCTGTTTCGCGACCTCGCGAATGTCGGCCACCGGCGTTTGCCCGAACGCATCACTGAAAGCGTAATCGAGCAACTGGGTGGCGCATTGTTCCGGTGTCGACAGTTGGCCGTTGCGTTTGAGGTCTTCGAATTTTTCGCGCATCGGGAACTGCTCGGTGCCGCTGCCGCGAATTTCCGCCTGCATATTCGTATCGATGACGCCCGGCGCCAGGCTGCAAATACGCAGCGCACGATTCGCGTCGAGTGCAACGGCGCGTGCGTGATGATCGAGTGCGGCCTTGGTCGCGCAGTAGATGCTCCAGCCGGGATAGGCGTTGCGCGCCGCGCCGCTGGAAATATGCATGATGCGCCGATCGGTTGCGTCGGCGCTGGCTGCGGCGAGCGCGCTCGCCAGCATCAACGGCGTGGCCACGTTCAGACTCACGGCGGTCGCGATGTCCGTGGCGTCCTGGCCTTCGATCGGACCGATTGGCTGAACCATACCCGCGTTGTTGATCAGCAGTACGCTCCGCGCGCCGCTGACGAAGCTGCGCAGTGCATCGGTTGCGACCCATTGTGCGACGCGCGAGGGATCGGCAAGCTCAAGTTCGATTTCTTCGAGCAGCGCCGGGAAGCGCTCTTTGAGTGTGGCGTGACGCGAGCGGGACAAACCTAGCACCGCGACGCCGCGCGCCAGCAGTTGTTCAGCAAGGGATGCGCCGAGGCCGCGAGTGTGGCCGGTAACGATCGCGCGGATCGGAGAAGAAGTGGACATGTCGTTCCTGGTGATCGTTGGCTTGAGAAGACCGTCATTTTCTCACGCTATATCGGATGCTTGCAGCGGCGCCATACTTCAAGCCGTATTCCGGCGGCGCTCCAGTCGCGCTCATGCCGCGCGCTTAACCCGCTGTCGCCGCCTTCATATCCTGTTCATGCCGCAGTCAGGTAGAGCGAAAGCGCTCGCGATATTGCATCGGCGTTACGCCGATCCGTTTCGTGAAGACGATGCGCATCCGGTCCGCCGTGCCGAAACCGCAGTCGTAGGCAATCGTCTTGAGCGCCGCGCCGCTGCTTTCCAGCAACTTGCGCGCCGCATCCACGCGTGCGCGTTCGACGAATTCGTGCGGCGTCACCTTGGTCTCCTGCACGAACACGCGGGCGAAATTCCGTGCGCTCATTCCTGCGACATCTGCCAGTTGTTTGACCGTGAAGCTTTCGCGAATCCGCTCCATTACGTGCGCCTGCACTTTGGCGACCGGCGAGGTCTCGTCGGCTGATGCGGTCAGGTAGGGGCTGAACTGCGATTGGCCGCCCAGTCGCTGTGCAAATACCACCAACCGCTTGGCGACCGCGAGCGCCGTGTGCGGCCCGTGATCCTCGGCGACCAACGCGAGCGACAGATCGATGCCCGCCGTCACGCCCGCTGACGTGACCAGGTTGCCGTCGCGCAGATAGATCCGGTCGAAATCGACACGTGCCTGCGGAAATTGCTCGGCGAGTTGCGCCGCGTGCTGCCAGTGCGTGGTGACATTGCGCGCGTCGAGCAGTCCCGCGTGGCCGAGCGCGAATGCGCCGGTGCAGATCGAGCCATAACGCTCGCATTGCGTGGCGGCTTGCGACAACCATTCCAGCAAACGCGTGTCGGGCGAGGCATCGTCGGGCAGCGCGGGGCCGCCCGCCACCAGCGCAAGGTCGAACGGGCGGCGCGCTTTCCCGAAAGTGGCATCGGCGGTCAGCATCATGCCGTTGGACGCACGCAGCGAACCCGGCTCCGCGCTGAGCAGCGTGACCTTATAGCGATCCGGCGGCGCGATGAACCGGTTGGCTTCGGAGAACACATCGACCGGACCGGCGACGTCGAGCGCCTGCACACCAGGAAAGATCGCGATTGCGACGGTAGGCATCGAATGACTTCCTTTGACGATGGACGGAGCCCGCAATCCGCGGCAGTCAACGTGGTGCGTTTGGCAGTGTTCGACGGTGCACGGCGATTGCCTGCGACAGTGCGCTGACCAATACTGGATTTCATCGGATGCGCTGCTTAATCAGTCAGAAACGCGGTCAGAAAGCGCATCGCGGACCAGCATACCAAACGCGCCATCGGCTCACAAAGATCGCGCGCCCGGTTCATTCAAGTCTTTCATGGAGTACTTTGCATGACCACGATCGCAGGCATCCAGATTCCCGACAGCATGATGGCGCGCGAAGCGACGCAACTCGTGCGCGATACCGAAACCGAACTGTTGTATCACCATTCGCGCCGGGTGTTCCTGTTCGGTTCTCTGGCCGGCGCGCGCAAGCAACTCAAATACGATGCAGAACTGCTGTATATCGGTGCGATGTTTCATGACATGGGGCTCGTCGCGCCGTATAGCAGCGAGCATGATCGCTTCGAGGTGGACGGTGCGAACGCCGCACGTGATTTTTTGCAGCGCCATGGCATCGGCGAAGACGATATCGAGCAGGTGTGGAACTCGATCGCGCTGCACACCACGCCAGGGATTCCGCAATATATGAAGCCGGTGGTTGCGCTGGTCACCGCGGGCGTGGAGATGGACGTACTCGGCCTCGCTTACGATGAGTTCAGCGAGCAGCAACGTCATGAGGTTACGCATGCGCATCCGCGCGGCGCGCATTTCAAGGAAGGCATCATCGATGCATTCGCACACGGGACGATTCATAAACCGGAGACGACCTTCGGCAACGTGAAGGCGGACGTGCTGGCGCTGAAAGACCCGCATTACCATCGTGAGAACTTTTGCACGATGATTCTCGGGTCGGCGTGGAAGGATTAATTAGTCGGCGTGCCGCGGCGAAAATGACAGCCGCACAGAAGAAAAAAACCGTCGGTGCAATTTTCATCCAGCATGTCATTTCCAGTCAGCGTTTGCGACTAAACCCATGAAACACCCGGTCGATCGTGTGCAGCGGTCGGTCCCGGGTGTTGCATCCAGGCCCGTCATGTGCCGCGGATCGACCGCGGCCTGTCTGTCTGAGCGTTTGAACGTCGCCTATGTAGCCGATTTTGAAACCCGGCTACTCACTTGAGACTGGAGATGACATGAAATCGATTCGAGCTGTAATGATGTGTAGCCTGTTGCCACTCGCGCTTTTAGCGGGCTCCGTACAGGCACAGGGAATAGGGCGCGCCGGCACGTATCTGATGCCGCCGAACTACGGCATGATGATGGACAAGCTGACACCTGAACAGCGTACTCAGGCCATCGGTATCGAGCAGAAAATGATGCAGATGGAAATGGAGTATCAGGACACGATGGCGCAGATGGAGATGAAGCATGCGCATGAAATGATGCAAATGCAAAATCAGCTGCTGGATATTTTCAAAGGCCATTGACGCTCACCGCAGTTCGACCGGTTCGCGTGTCGACTCACTTCAGACGCGGCCCGGTCATCCTCGGCCATGCAACGCGGCGATCTCCTGCAAATCGAGATCTCGCTCCAGTTCGGTTAGCAGTTCATCATGAATCATCCCTGACCGATGCATCCGCAACAACTCGCTGCGACCGGCTGCCACGGCGGCGAGCACAACGTCGTAATGCGCGACGCGAACGTCGGCGGGATATTCCGTCACATGCTGGTAGGTTTCCGTCATCTGCGCTCGATAGCTATATTGCTCCAGCAGGCGCGGATGAATCACTTGTCCCTGGGCGTCGTGCACAAGCGGTTGGATCGCGGCAAGTTGAGCCGCTTCGAGTCTTGCCCACGCCTGAGGCTCGGTCAAATGCTGTTCGTTGCGCTCCTTCACGCTATCCAGTTTGACCCAGCGAATCAGCGCGCCGATCGTGGTCCCTTGCCCGAGCACGGTCACGAGAATCACCGCGAACGACGCGACCAGAATCAGATCGCGCCCCGGCATCGCCTCAGGCAACGAGAGCGCGATCGCCAGCGTCACCACGCCACGCATGCCGGCCCAACTCGTCACTGCTGACGAGCGCCAGTCGAGCGCAATGTTTGCGCGCCGCATCAGCTTGCACACGAGTCCCTTCAACCATTCGACGGCGAAGACCCACACGAAGCGCGACAGCACGACGGCTGCGATCACTGCGCCGACAGCGGGTGCAAACGCGTTCAACGTATCGCCGACGCCGCCTAGTCGCACGATCACGCCGCGCAGCGATAGTCCGATCAGAAGGAACACGAGCGCTTCCATCAGGAAGATCAGGACTTGCCAGAAAGCCGTGCCGCGCATGCGCACCGAGGCAGAGAAAACTTCATGCTGATGCCAGCCCAACACCATCCCGCAACTGACGGTCGCGATGACGCCCGAGACGTCCAGCATGTCGCCTGCGATGTAGCTGATCCACGGAGAGAGTGCGGATGCGGTGATGATGAGGTAGGCGTCGTCGAGGTAGCGCAGCAGCTTGACGACCACGAAGCCGATTGCGATGCCCACCGCCACGCCACCCAGGCCGAGCACGGCAAACTGCCCGGCCGCGTGTTGAGCGCTGAACGTGCCGGTCAGCGCAGCCGCGACGGCGAAGCGGACCAGCACGATGCCGGCGGCGTCGTTGAGGAGGCTTTCGCCTTCGAGGAGCACCATCAACCGGCGCGGCAGCGCGACGCGTTCCAGTACAGCCTTCGCGGCGATGGCGTCGGGCGGCGAGACGATCGCGCCCAGCGCGAAGCACGCGCTCCACGGTAAGGCCGGCACGACCCAATGCACAACCAGGCCGACCGCGAGGGTCGTAAAGACGACGGCGCCGATTGCGAGCAGCAGGATGCCGCCGAGGTTGCGCTTGAATTCGTCCCATACGGAGAAGTAGGCGCCGTCCATGAGGAGCGGCGGCAGGAACACGACCAGGACCAGCTCGGGATCGAGGTTGATGCGAGGGAGTCCAGGCACAAAGGCCATCGCGGCGCCGCCGACCAGAAGCGCCGCGGCCGGCGGGAGTCGTAGCCGCTTGGCGAGCAGTTGGAGGCCGATCATCGCGCCGAGCGACAGCAGGACGAGTTTGAAGGCCATGACGGTGGACATGCGGGAGCCTCGACGGGTGGCTAGGGTGGGGGTTTCTTTTTATCACACGATGGGGTTTCTGCCTGCGGCTGAGCCGATGGGAGATACGCGTGCAGCATCAAGGACTTGACTGGGCTGTGCGCGAGTTGTCCACAGGCTTGATCACAAATTATGTGGACAACTGGAGAGTGAGGTTGTTGCGATTTGGGCGGCGGCGCTGTTGTCTGGTTTTTTGGGCGCGCCTGGCCGCAGGGGTTGAGCGATGCTTACTCGTGAGCCGCTAGAGGATACTTCTGTTGCTTCAACAACTTGGTTGGGATGTGGGTGGGTTGTCCACAGGTTTGCCAACAATTTGTGGGGACAAGTTTTTTGGGTGCTCGGCGCTTTGTTTGGCTGTTGGTCTGTGGTGTTGGCCTTTCCTTGAATTGTTCTTGGTCTATTAGCGTTCGCCCCTGTGCGGGGCAGGCACTTACTTTCTTTGCCGCCGCAAAGAAAGATAAGCAAAGAAAGCGGCTCACCCCGCTAATTCTTAAGCGGGTCCCCCGCACAGTCGCGGTAGTGGTGCATCTGGAATCCGTGCCCTCGCACATTCGGCGTGTGTGACAAAGGGCTCATCAGCTCCCACTCCACACTACGTGCGTCGCGGATGGGTCTGCCAGGAAAACCAGGGCTTCGTTGAGGCGCGGTGGGAGCCATCGGCTTCGCCTCGGCGGCGACGAAAGTAAGTGCCGCCCCGCACAGGGGCAACGCTAATAGACCAATAAGAATTCAAGGAAAGGCCAAAGACCAAAAAAACCAGATCAAGGAAAGCCCAACGCCGCAGGCAAACAGCCAAACAAAGCGCCGAGCATCCAAAAAACTTATGCCTTCAACACCGAACCCGCCGCCTCCTCTCGCGACTGCACCTGCAAAACCGCATCCCGCTTATCCAGCAAATGCTGCCGAAGAATCGAGCTCAACTTCTTCCCATCCCGCGCTTCAAGCGCCTTCAACATCTCATCGTGATCGTGAATCGCGCTATCCCACTTAGGGATCTGAAAATTCGACCGAAACCGCAGCGCCTGCAGTCGTCGATTAACAGCGACATAAGTCTGCCGCAGTGCTGAATTCCTCGCCGCCTCATTGATCTTGTCGTGAATCGCCTGGTTGCGGCTGTAGTACCCAGCCAGATCGTTCTGCGTCCGGCAAGCCAGCATCGCGTAATGCAACGCCTTGATCTCGGCAAGCTCCGCAGCCGTCATCCGCTCCGCTGCCAACTCGCCAGAAAAAGCCTCAAGACCACTCATCAATTCAAAGGTCTCGCGCAACTCCGCTTCCGACATCTTCGACACCGACGCGCCCCGGTTCGGCGAAATCTCGATCAGCCCTTCGGCGGCCAGCACCTTCAGCGCCTCCCGCAACGGCGTGCGCGAAATCCCAAGCGTCTCGCATAACTCGCGCTCGTTCAGTTTCTTGCCCGGTTCAAGTACCCCTTCGACGATAAAGCGGCGAATGTGCTCCACCACCGTGTCGTGCAAGCGCTGACGCTCGACCTTCGGCATCAGTGGGGAAGCGGTCACACCCGCATCGAAATCCGAATTTTGCATACAAAAGCCCTCAACTTCGTGTTAGCGAGATTCTATCGGAAGCTCAAAGATTAGTTAAGAGCACGGGTAAACACCGGTGTCAGCAAGCAATTTTGGTCTTGGGGGCGTCACAGTTCCTCTGATATAGTTTTTTGAATGCAAAATTCAATCGGAGGAGCCCAATGCTCAAGCTAGACTTTCACCCCGCTGGCCGTCACTTCCTGCAGATCCCGGGTCCGAGCCCGGTGCCCGATCGCATTCTCCGTGCGATGAGTTATCCCACCATCGACCACCGCGGCCCCGAGTTCGGCGAACTCGGCCTGAAGGTGCTCGAAGGCATCAAGAAAATCTTCAAGACGCAGCAGCCGGTGGTGATCTATCCGGCGTCCGGCACCGGCGCATGGGAAGCGGCGCTGTCGAACACGCTGAGCCCCGGCGACAACGTGTTGATGTTCGAAACCGGTCACTTCGCGACGTTGTGGAAAAAGATGGCGGAAAGTCTTGGGCTGAAGCCTGAGTTCCTTGGCCTGCCTGGCATCGAAGGCTGGCGGCGTGGGGTTCAGCCGCAAATGATTGAGGAGCGACTGCGCGCCGACACGCAGCACGCGATCAAGGCGGTGTGCGTCGTTCACAACGAAACTTCCACGGGCGTCACCTCGGATATCGCTGCCGTGCGCCGCGCGATCGACGTCGCCGGCCACCCGGCGCTGCTGCTGGTCGACACGATCTCGGGCCTCGCCTGCGCCGACTATCGCCATGACGAATGGGGCGTCGACGTCACCGTGTCGGGCTCGCAAAAGGGGTTGATGCTGCCGCCGGGTATCAGCTTCAACGCGATCTCGCCGAAGGCGTTCGCGGCCAGCAAGCAGGCCAGGCTGCCGCGCAGCTTCTGGGACTGGACCGACATCGTCGAGATGAACAAGACCGGCTACTGGCCGTACACGCCGAACACGAACCTGCTGTACGGGCTCAATGAGGCGCTGGAGATGATTCTCGGCGAAGGGCTCGACAACGTGTTCGCCCGTCACGAGCGTCTTGCTGAAGCCACCCGTCGGGCGGTCCGCGCGTGGGGTCTGGAGATCCAGTGCGCGGATCCCGCTGTGTATAGCCCGGTGCTGACCGGCGTGATGATGCCCGAGGGCATCGACGCCGACGCGGTGCGCAAGGTCATCTACGAACGCTTCGATATGTCGCTCGGTACTGGCCTCGGCAAGATGAAAGGCCGCATGTTCCGCATCGGCCACCTCGGTGACTGCAACGACCTGATGCTGCTGGCGACGCTCGCCGGCTGCGAAATGGGTCTGCGGCTCGCGGGCGTACCGCTCAAGGAAAGCGGCCTGCCTGCCGCTATGGAGTGGTTGAGCCAGCCGACGCAAGCCTCAGGGATGAAAGCAGCGGCTTGAGCGCTTCAGCGCGTCGATGCCTCAGCGCAACGGCGAGCCACAGCGTAACAGCGCATCTCGCAGCAAGGGAAGGCGGGGAGTACTTCCCTCAAGAGGCCGCGCATAGAACGCGGCTCATGAACAACATGCGATGTTCCCGCGGCATATGTCGCCGGGCGACGACGCAGCGCGCCATTCCAGGCGCGCCGTCGATAGACTGCAATGGAGAGAGACGATGAAGCGGTTTCGTGTGAGCAGTGCGACCAGTATCGTTCTAGTGATGCTATGCATCATGTACTTCATCACTTACCTGGACCGCGTCAACGTCAGTACCGCGGCAGCAGGTTTCGGCAAGGAGTTTGGCCTCTCCCATACGGAAGTGGGCCTGGTGTTTTCCGCCTTCGCTTATCCGTATCTGATTTTTCAGATCATCGGTGGCTGGGTCAGTGACCGCTTCGGTGCGAAACGCACGCTGATTTTCTGCGGCGCGATCTGGGGCGTCGCGACTTTGCTGACCGGCCTCGCCGGTGGCCTGGTTTCGTTGCTGGCCGCGCGCGTGCTGCTTGGTTTCGGCGAAGGCGCCACGTTTCCTGCCGCCACATCCGCGATGGCGCGTTGGGTCGCGAAAGAAAAGCGCGGCTTCGCGCAGGGCATCACCCACGCGGCATCGCGTATCGGTAATGCGGTTGCGCCCGGCTTGATCGTGCTGGTGATGGCGACCTGGGGCTGGCGCGAATCGTTCTATATCTGCGGCGTGTTCAGCCTGCTGTGGGTGGCGGTGTGGTCGTTCACGTTCACCGAACATCCGAAAGATCATCCGCGTATCACGACCGAGGAACTCGAAGTCTTGCCCGCGCCGAAGGCGAAAGTGGCCGGCGTGCCGTGGGGAAAACTGTTTCGCCGCATGTGGCCGGTCACGATCGTGTACTTCTGCTACGGCTGGACATTGTGGCTGTTCCTTAGCTGGATTCCGCAGTACTTCCTGCACAGCTATCACCTGCAACTGCAAAAGTCGGCGATCTTCGCTTCGGTCGTATTCTTTGCCGGAGTACTCGGCGATACGCTCGGCGGCATCGTGACCGACTGGATCTTCACGCGGACCCGCAGCCTGAAGCGTGCGCGAAGCTGGATGGTGTCGGTGTGCATGTTCTTTTGTCTGCTCTCCCTGATTCCGCTGATGTTCACGCACGACCTGTATTTGTCGATGGCGTGTCTCGCGTCAGGCTTCTTCTTCGCCGAAATGACGATCGGCCCGATGTGGGCGATCCCGATGGATATCGCGCCGGAATACTCGGGCACCGCGAGCGGCATGATGAACACCGGCTCGGCACTGGCCGCGATCATCTCGCCGGTGGTCGGCGGATTTCTGATCGACTACTTCGGTAGCTGGGAGTTGCCGTTCGTCGGCAGCATGCTGTTGATGGCGATTGGCGTGGTGCTCGCGTTCCGTATGCAGCCCGAAAGCAAATTCGAGCTCGACGCGGCCGACGCGCACGTTACAACAGTGGGTGTGTAAGCCAGATGCACCGTTCCCTCTCTTCGCCTTCAAAGAAATGACAACACCATTGAGTCAACGTCTTGCCGAGGCGCGCCGCGATCATCTGACGCTCGATGCGTTGCAGCCGGAGCAAACGCCCGCAGACGGCGTGGCTGCCTACGCGATCCAGCACGACATCCTGCGCATACTGGACGCGCCGATTGGCGGCTGGAAGATTGGTGCGAAATCCGACAGCGGCCCGATCCAGGGCGCACCATTGCCTGCGCGCGATCTGCACGCCGACGGCGCACGGTTGCCGCGCGAAGCCTTCGCGCCGCTCGGGCTCGAGTTGGAGATCGCATTCCGCTTCGGTCGCCGCTTCGAGCCTTCCACGACTCCATATAGCGAAGCCGAAGTGCACGCGGGCATCGGCTCGATCGGCGCGACCATCGAAATCGTGGCGAGCCGTTATGCAGCATGGCCCAAGGTCGACAAGCTCGCCCAACTCGCGGACTTGCAGAATCACGGTGCGCTGATCGTCGGTGAATTTACGCCGTATCGCGAGGACTTTCCGTTTGTGGCGCCGTCGGCACGTTTCAGCTTCGAAGGGCGCGACGTGGTGGAAGCGACGCCTGCTAATCCGGCGGGTGATCCGCGACGCCTGCTGACATGGCTCGTCAATCACGCCACGTCGCGCGGCATCGCGATCACGCCGGAGATGGTCGTCACCACCGGTTCGTACACCGGCATGTTTTTTCCGCAGAGCGCGGGCACGGCGAGCGGGCGCATCGAAGGGCTCGCACCGATCAGTCTGACGCTGTACTAGCCCGTTTTCTTATAGGCCGACGATATGTCGAACCCCACTTCCGCTTTACTCGTCAAGCCGATTCATCTTGTTCCGTCCGCCGCGCGCCTGACGACACCGCTCGCGCAGCATCTGCGCAAGTCGTTGCGCGGCGACGTGCTGTTCGATGCGGCGAGCCGCGGCCGTTATGCAACCGATGCGTCGATCTATCAGATCACACCGATCGGCGTAGTGGTGCCGCGCGATCAGGACGACCTGCGCATCGCATTGGAAATTGCGCGAAGCGAGAAGGTACCGTTACTCGCGCGCGGCGCGGGCACGAGCCAATGCGGCCAGACCGTCGGCGAGGCACTGGTGATCGACACCAGCAAGTGGCTGAACAACATCGTCGCGTTCGATGCAAACGCGCTCACGGTGACGGTCGAGCCGGGCGTCGTGCTGGATCATCTGAACGCATGGTTGAAGCCTCACGGCCTGTGGTTTCCGGTCGATGTCTCGACGGCGGCGCAATGTACGATCGGCGGAATGGCCGGCAACAACTCGTGCGGCTCGCGCTCGATCGAATACGGCAATATGGTGCACAACGTCGACGCGATCGACGCCATTCTCGCCGACGGCAGCGAAGCACGTTTCGCCTCATTGCGCGAGACGCCGCAAGGTGCACGCTTGCAGCAGATAGTGGAGGGCGTCAAGCGGATCGCCGAGCGGGAGCATGATGAAATCGTCGAACGCATACCCAAGGTGCTGCGGCGCGTAGCAGGCTACAACATCGACATGTTCGATTGCCAGAACCCGCGCGCCTATACCGACGACGGTATGGCGAATCTCGCGCATCTGCTGGTCGGTTCGGAAGGCACGCTGGCGTTCAGCCGGCAACTGACGCTGAAGCTCGCACCGCTGCCCGCGCATAAGACGCTTGGCGTGGTCAACTTCCCGACTTTCTGGCAGTCGATGGATCTCACGCAACACATCGTCAAGCTGAAGCCGGTGGCCGTGGAACTGGTCGATCGCACCATGATCGATCTGGCGATGAGCAATCCCGCCTTCCGGCCGGTGATCGAGAAGGCATTGGTTGGCGAGCCGCAAGCGATCCTGCTGGTGGAATTCGCGGGTGATGACCGTGACCAGCAACTTGCGTCGCTCAAGCAGCTTACTGAGTTGATGGCTGATCTGGGCTTGCCCGATTCGGTCGTCGCGATGCCTGCCGCGAGCGAACAGAAGGCGCTGTGGGAAGTCCGCAAAGCCGGACTGAACATCATGATGAGCATGAAGGGCGACGGCAAGCCGGTCTCCTTCATCGAAGATTGCGCGGTGCCGCTCGAACACCTGGCGGAATACACGAGCCGGCTGACTGAAGTGTTCCACCGCAACGGCACCGAAGGCACCTGGTATGCGCATGCGAGTGTCGGCACGCTGCACGTGCGGCCGATTCTCGATATGCGGCGCGACGGCGCGGTGAAAATGCGCGCCATCGCCGAAGAAGCGGCGGCGTTGGTGCGTGAATACAAGGGTGCGTATTCCGGTGAACACGGCGACGGTTTGTGCCGGGGCGAATGGGTCGCGTGGCAATACGGGCCGCGTCTGAACCAGGCGTTCGCCGAGATCAAGACGCTGTTCGATCCGGACAATCGCTTCAATCCCGACAAGATCGTGCGTCCGCCGAAAATGGACGACGCGCGTAATTTCCGCTTCGCGCCGGGCTACAAAGCGCATCGGATCGAGACCGCGCTCGACTGGTCCGCGTGGAACGTCGAACGCGATCCGCTGACGGGGCAGGAGACGCTGCCAGGCAGCGGCAACGATCTGTCGGGCGGTCTCGCGAAGGCCGTCGAGATGTGCAACAACAACGGCCATTGCCGCAAGTTCGACGCGGGCACCATGTGCCCGAGTTATCGCGTGACGAAGGATGAGCAACATGTGACGCGGGGACGCGCGAACACGTTGCGTCTGGCAATCTCCGGGCAACTCGGCGAAGCAGGACTCGCCAGCGACGACGTCAAGGAGACGCTCGACCTGTGCGTTTCGTGCAAGGGTTGTAAGCGCGATTGCCCGACGGGCGTCGACATGGCGAAGTTCAAGATCGAGGCGCGGGCGGCGCGCGTCAAACGGCACGGGCTGCGTCTGCGTGACAGACTCGTGGCCTTCATGCCGCGCTATGCGGCAACCGCGAGCCGTGTGCCGGGCTTGATGGTGCTGGCCGACAACGTGCCGGTGTTGTCAGCGTGGTTCAAGCGGTCGGTGGGTTTTGCGCCCGAACGTGCGTTGCCGCGCTTCAAGAAATCGTTTCTGTCTAACGCAGTGACGACCAGGCCGTCCCAAGGTGGCGCGCTGAAAGAAGTGCTGTTGTTCGTCGATACGTTTAACAACAACATGGAACCTGAAAACGCGCGCGCCGCGCAGCAAGTACTGGAGGCGGCCGGTTACACGGTGCACTTCAATACGCGTCAGGGTGAACGCCCGGTGTGTTGCGGCCGTACCTTCCTCGCGGCCGGATTGGTCGATGAAGCGAAGCAGGAAGCGCGGCGCATGCTCGATCTGTTCAAGCCGTTTGTGGAGCGTGGAGTGCCGATCGTCGGGTTGGAGCCGTCGTGTTTGCTGTCGTTGCGCGACGAGTTTTTGCACTATGGCTTCGGCGAGGAAGCACAGCGGCTTTCGAAACAGGCGTTTCTGTTCGAAGAGTTTCTGGTGCGCGAGGAAAAAGCCGGGCGTTTGCAGCTTGCGTTGAAGCCGTTGGGCAAGGAGCAGGCGCTCGTTCACGGCCACTGCCATCAAAAAGCCTTCGACGCGTTCACGCCGGTGCAAACCGTGCTGAACTGGATTCCTGATTTGAAGGTGTCGACGGTGGAATCGTCGTGCTGCGGGATGGCGGGCAGCTTTGGCTACGAAGCCGAGCATTACGCCACATCGCAGGCGATGGCGGAACTGTCATTGCTGCCCGCGGTGCGCAAGATTGACGGCAATACGGTGATGGTCGCGGATGGCACGAGTTGCCGGCATCAGATTTACGACGGCGCGGGCGTCGACGCAATCCATGTGGCGCGTGTGCTGGCAATGGCTTTGCAGTGAGGGCGCCCGGCTAGCCACTATGCGGCGCTGACCACCTGCCGATACGCTGTCGGCGCCACGCCGACGCTTTCACGAAAACGGTGGCTGAAATGGCTGGCGTTCGCATAGCCGCATTGTTCCGCGACTTGCGCGAGCGGCAGTCTCGTGGTGCGCAGCAGCGTGCGTGCGCGTTCGAGCCGTTGCTGCGCGATCCACGCAGCGGGCGGTAGTCCGAACGACGTGCGGAACATGCGCGCCAGATGATATTCCGACAATGCTGCTACACCGGCAAGCTCGCCGAGTGTGAGCGTGTGTGCCAGATGGCTCTCGATGTAGTCGCGCAAGCGCCGCCGCGTTGCGACCGACAGGCCGCCCTTGAGCGACGCATCCGTGCGGCGCACGCCTTGTGCGCGCAGCAGCAGACTCAACACCTGATGCGCGGTTTCATTGGTGCGCAGCAAGCTGTCGGGGTCTTGCCAGTCTTCATTGGCGAGCGATTGGCACAGGCTCGCGATGCGGGCGTCTTCGAAATAGGTGCGATCGGCGAGCGTCAGTTCGCGCGGCTCGCGATCGAGCTCCTGCACGGCGCGCTGCGTGAAGTGTTCGGGCAGGAAGTAAAGATGCATGAAATGCATGTGGCCGCGCACCCACCAGCGTGATTCATGTTCGCCAGGTAACGCACAGAGCCGCGACGGCGCGCCGTAGCGCCCAGGCATTTTCTGGCGCTCGGTGCGATAGCCGCCATCCAGATAGCACGACAGCGTGTGATGGCCCGGCCGATCATAGACGGTCTCGGCTTCCTCGGTGTCGCGGGTCCAGAGAGCGATGGCGAGCCGGTCGCCGAGCCACGCGAACCGTTCGAGATTCGCGTTGGCGCTGCGCAGCGTGTGACAGACCGACTGAAGGCCGAACGGCGTTTCGGTGGATTCGATCACGGGGGCGGGCGGTCTGGCGTTCACGGAACGAGCGGGATGCATCCGGTGACAGGGTAAGCCTCAGTATACGGCGAGCGGTCGCCGGCGGTTCGCCGGTCCGAAAAAGTGCGCAATCCTGGACAAGTGCGGCGGCGGGCGCGGCAGCATAGTTGAGCTTCTGCATTTTGCTGCTACAGGCTTCGTCATGAATCTTTCGCTCTATGCCGTCACCGTCCTGATCTGGGGCACCACATGGATCGCGATCAAATGGCAATTGGGGGCGGTGCCGCCGCCCGTGTCGATTGCGTGGCGTTTCTGGATCGCGGCGCTGATACTGTTCGCGCTACTGCGCATCATGCGCCGGCCGATCTGGCCGCCGCGCGCCGCCTGGCGCTTCCTGGCCGCGCAAGGCCTGGCGCTCTTCTGTCTCAACTTTCTGTGTTTCTACTATGCCGAACAGGTGGTGCCGAGTGGCCTCGTGGCGGTGGTGTTTTCCACCGCGCCGCTGTTGAATTCGATCAATGGCCGGCTCTTCATGGGGCGGCCATTACAACCGTCGGCGATTGCCGGTGCGGCGTTGGGGCTCGTCGGCATCGTGTGCCTGTTTGTCCAGCAGATGGCAGGACACCTGGGCGACCACACGGTGTGGTTGGGACTCGCTATCGCGTTTCTTGGCACGTTGTGCTTTTCGGCCGGCAATCTGCTGTCGAGCCGGATGCAATCGATGGGCTTGCACCCGTTCGCGACCAATAGCTGGGCGATGCTGATCGGTGCCGGCATTTTGACGGTCGGAAGCGTGCTGGTCGGCTTTTCGTTCTCCATCGAGCCTGACGCGCGTTATCTCGGTGCGCTCGCTTATCTGGCCGTGTTTGGCTCGGTGATTGGTTTTACCGCGTACCTGATGCTGGTCGGGCGCATTGGGCCAGAGCGGGCCGCCTACTGCACCGTACTGTTCCCGATTGTGGCGCTGGCGGCGTCGACGGTATTCGAAGGTTACCGATGGTCCGCGTTGGCGGTGGTCGGACTCTTCCTGGTGGTGGCGGGGAATCTGGTGGCGTTCGATCTCACGCGGCGTATCTTTGTGCGGCGGGTGAAGGCATCCTGAGAGCGCGGTGCCTGGGGTCCAACTGCGCTTCCTCAGGCGGCTCCGCGAATGCCGACGCTTTGAGGCGACGGCGCCCTAATCCGCTGCCCACTCCGGCCGCTTTCCCAGGCTGTCGAACAGTTCGAGTATCGTCGCCTTGACCTTCTGCACGGCATTGCTCAGTAACGCCGTGTCGTGCCAGCAGAGCGACAGGTCGCGCGAGAACAGCGGGTGATCGACCTTGGCAAGCTTGAGCTTGTGTTCATCGAGTTCGACGTGCGCAGCGGTCCACGGCAAGATCGTCACGCCTAACTTCGCCATCACTGCCGCGAATAACAACGCGGTCGAACTAGCCTCGAAGAGAATGTCGCACGGCAATCCGGCTTCGCGCAGTGCCCAGTCGACGCGGCTGCGAATCGTATTCGGTGCGCTCGGCAGGATCAGCGGCATGCGCGCGAGTTCGGTGATCGACACCGGCTCGCGCGGCATCTGAAATTCCGGCCATGCAATCAGATAGAGCGCCTCGGTGAGCAACTTTTGCGCGGCGACCCCGCGTGTTTCGACTGCGTCCACCACGACAGCCAACTCCACCCGTCCACTGCCGATCAGACTGCCGAGCTCTGCGCTTGGTGCTTCGACCAACTCCAGCGCGATGCCGGGGTAGCGGTCGCGAATTGTGCGTGCAAGCGGGATCGCCACCATCCGCGCCGTGCTAGACGGCATGGCGACCGACACTCTGCCCTGCGGAAGCTCGGCGTCCTGCCGTAGCAGTTCGCGCGTGCTGTCGGCTTGCCGCAGCAACTCGACCGCGTGCCGATAGAGCGTTTGCCCGGCTGCGGTGGGCGCCACGCCCTGCACGCTGCGCTCGAGCAACTGCATCTCCAGATCGCGCTCCAGATTGCGCATCTGCTGGCTGATCGCGGGCTGCGCGATATGCAGCGCTTCGCTCGCGCGGGTGACGTTGCCGCACTCCACCACTTTGACGAAATACCGCAGTTGCCGAAGGTCCATGTACGCCGCTCGCTCCTTCATCCCATAACGAAATCCGATCGAGCTAGAGAAATATCATATTTTTCGATTATCGAGCGCGTTCTTATACTCAATCCACAAAAAACCGAAGCGTGCCCAGCCTGAGCTGTCCGGCACCGCTTCAAAACGGCCGGCGCCTGCTGGCAGCAACCATCTTGCACGAGACCAGAGTAAGACGCTAAAGCGTCAACTCTGATCGACGGCTTTGCATGGGACCAGAGTAAGCACTAAAGCGCTAACTCTGGTCGACACAGGAGACAAGGATGTCCAAAGCGATCGCTGCATCGACGGCCGGGCTCAAGCCCCGGCGCACGCCCCTCACCCGCGAGCAGATCGGCGGCTTCTGGGCGGTTTACTCGGGATGGGTGCTGGACGGCGTGGATTCCGTGATCTACGCGCTGGTGCTGATTCCGGCGCTGACCGAATTGCTGCCTGTTTCGGGCATTGCCGCGACGCCCGGCAATCTCGGCATGTATGGCTCGATTCTGTTTGCATTGTTTCTGATCGGCTGGGGGTTGTCGTTCATCTGGGGGCCGCTCGCCGATCGTTTTGGGCGGGTCAAAACGCTGGCTGCGAGCATCCTGATTTACTCGGTGTTCACTGGCGCCGCGGCGTTTGCGCACAACGTCTGGGAGCTTGCCGCTTTCCGGCTGATTGCCGGCATCGGCGTGGGTGGCGAATGGGCGCTGGCCGGCACTTATGTCGCCGAGAGCTGGCCGGAAGATCGCCGCAAGATGGGAGCGGGCTATCTGCAGACCGGTTACTACGTCGGATTCTTCCTTGCCGCTTTGCTGAACTATACGGTCGGTGCGACGTACGGCTGGCGTGCGATGTTCCTGTGCGGTCTGGCACCTGCGTTGGTGGCGATTTTCACGGTGCTCAAGGTGAAGGAGCCGGGTCAATGGCGCAAGGCCGCGCATGGCGTTGGCCGGACGAACGCCGCGGCTATGCCCAGGCGCCGGCCGCTGATGGAGATATTCGCGCCGGCTTATCGGCGTCGCACGTTGACGAGTGCGAGTCTCGTGGGCGTCGCGATCATTGGTTTGTGGGCGGGTTCGGTCTACGAAGCGAGCGCGGTTGTGACGCTGGCGACGCGCGCCGGCATCGACCGTGTCGGCGCTGTACATCTTGCATCGATCGGCGCGGCGGTGCTGTCGGTTGGGACGATTCTCGGTTGTCTTGTGGCGCCGTGGCTGTCGGAACGATTGGGGCGACGGGGTGCGCTCGGCGTGTATTTCGCCGGGATGGCGGTGTCGATCGTGTTCGCCTTCGGCTGGGTTTTCTATCTGGCGAATGGGCTCAATCTGTTCATGGTGTCTCTGCTGTTCCTCGGCTTCTTCGGTGGCAATTTCGCGATCTTCTCGCTGTGGCTGCCGGAGCAATACCCGACCCGGATACGCGCCACTGCGTTTGCCTTTAATGCGTCCGTGGGCCGCTTGCTCGGCGCCGGGGTGAACTTTCTGCTGGCTGCCGCGATTCATTGGCAAGGTTCGCTCGGACTACCGATTGCATGGACTGCTGTGGCCTTTGTGATTGGCCTGTTGATCTTGCCATTCGCTGTCGAGACCCGTCATCAGACGTTGCCGGAATAGCGCCTCGTTGAGCGCTTCGCCTAGGCTATTCGCACTGGTCGTCGGAAGCTGTAGACATAACGCCGACACGTCCCTCGGGCCTTTCGCACCAGTCACTGGACGCTGCAGGCAACGCGTCGACGCAGCGCTCGAGCTATCTGCACCCTTCATCAATTCGCTGGAGAACTGAATGCAAGCGTTACAAGGAATCAAGGTCGTCGAACTGAGCCGTGCGTTGTCGGGGCCGTTCTGCTCGATGGTGCTGGCCGATCTCGGCGCGGACGTCATCAAGGTCGAACCGGGCCCGGGTGGCGACATGAGTCGGACCTGGGGGCCGTTCGACCGGGGTGTGAGTACCTACTACTTATCTTGCAACCGCAACAAGCGCGGCGTGTGCATCGATTTTCGCAACCCGGAGGGACTGGCCGCGATTCACCGGCTGATCGACGATGCCGACGTGGTGATCGAGAACTTCAAGCCTGGCACCATCGACAGCATGGGGCTCGGCTATGACGTGCTCAGCGCGCGCAATCCGCGCCTCGTGATGGGCAGCATCAACGCGTTCGGCGCCGATGGTCCGATGAGCGGCTGGCCGGGTTTCGACCAGATCGCGCAAGGCTATTCCGGGTTGATGAGCCTGACTGGTTTCGCCGATGGCGACCCCACCCGCACCGGCACCGCGATCGGCGATCTGAGTTCGGGCATGTGGCTCGCGATGGCGATACTGTCCGCGTTACTGGAGCGTGAGCGAACCGGGCATGGCCAGCATGTGAGCACGTCGTTGCTCGCGAGTCTGGTGGGGCTGCTGAGCGTGCATGGACAGCGCTATCTGAGCCTTGGCGACATTCCGCGCCGTACCGGCAACGCGCATGCGGTGATCGCGCCTTATGGGGTGTTCGAAACTGCGGACGGTCCGCTCAACATCGCGCCGATCACGTCGGACATGTGGCTGCGCTTGTGCCAATTGCTCGATTTGCCCACGTTGCCGGAAGATTCGCGCTTCGCGACCAACGAAGCTCGCGTTGCGCATCGTGATGAACTGAAGGCCGCTTTGGAAGCGCGGTTGAAGACGCGCAGCAAACGGGAGTGGACAGAACTGTTCATCGGGGTGGGCTTGCCGGCGGGGCCGATCAATACGCTGGATGAAGTGTTCGCTGATCCGCAAGTGCAGCATTGCCGATTGGTGGAAACGATCGAACATCCGGCGCTCGGCGCGCTGCGTCAGGTTGTGACGCCGGTGTCGAGTTCCGCGGTAACGGGCGATTCTTCGCATCACGTGAGCCGGCATGCGCCGCCGGGTCTGGGCGAACATACTGTCGATGTGTTGCGCGAGGCCGGATTCGATGAGGCCGCAATTGAGGCGTTGCTTGCCGCGAAAGCCGTGCATCAGCAGGGCGAGTATTTGCGGCCGGAGAGGGCGCGGGAACGCACCGCTAGAGTTTCGCAATGAGCGCCGACGCAAAACCTGGAACTCGGCGCGGGAGCCAGGCAATGAGCAGGCCACAAACTTTGGAACATGCTGCGGGGGCTGCACTATGAGCCCGAGACAAAACTCGAAACAGGACCGCGGAGGTCGCGTATCAAGCGCGCCGCGAATCTTGGAATATGCTGCAGAGGCCACACAATGAGCACACCGAACGCATCGCCGTTTGCGGTAACGGTCGATATCGTAGATGAACGGATCGCACGCTTGACGTTCAGTCATCCTGCGCGCAGGAATGCCCTCAGCGCGGAATTGTTGCAAGCGCTCGACTCGCACCTCTGCGAGCTTGCTGCACAGCGCATACCGGTCGTGATACTTGGCAGCGGGGTTGGGCAGGACGTCTGGAGCGCGGGCCACGATCTTGGAGAGTTGGCGCACGACCGCGACCCGATCGCCTACGGCAAGCCGTTGGAACGGGTGTTGCGCCGCGTGCGTGCCTACCCGGGCGTGGTGATTGCGATGGTGTCGGGCTCCGCGTGGGGCGGCGCCGTCGATCTGGCGATGAGTTGCGACCTCGTTGTTGCCGACGGCAGCGCGTGTTTTTCGATGACACCGGCGAACATCGGCTTGCCCTATACGACGAGCGGCCTGCTGCGCTTCTTCAACAATCTGCCAATTCACGTATTGAAGGAGATGTTCTTCGGCGCGCAACCTCTCGACGCCTCACGCGCGGAGCGTTTCGGCGTAATCAACCGCCTGGTCGACAGTGACAAACTGGAAGCAACGGCGCTTGAACTTGCGCGCGGAATAGCAAACAAAGCGCCGCTGGCGATCCAGGCGGTCAAGGAACAACTTCGGATACTTGAAGATTTGCAGCCCATGCCTGTTCAGGCGATGGAGCAGATTGCCGAACTGCGTCGACGGGCGTGCGAAAGCGCTGATTTCAGCGAGGGGCTGGCGGCGTTTTCGGAGAGGCGACCACCGTTGTTTAGGGGTAGGTAACCAAAGCGTTGTTTGAGCGCGAACATGTTTGAGGAGAGCCGATCAAGAAACAGCGACGCCTTAAACGATCACGCCTGCACCAACAGCACTAAAGGTGAGTCTTTCCGGGAGCAAAAAAGTAAACTGAAGACACCACGGGTGAGCTTTTCCGGGAACGCGAAAAGCGCAAAGCGCGCAATTGCAAGGGCTTCACCAGACACCTCGCACACAAAGAAGCACCCCTATGGTTTTTGAACCACGCGTCGGCGCGCGCAGCGCCGCAGGAAGTATGACTGCCTTGTCACCGAGGCAGAATGTGCGAGAACACAGATTCCAGATGTACCACTACCGCAACTGCGCGGGGGACCCGCTTAAGAATTAGCGGTGTGAGCCGCTTTCTCTTGCTTACTTCTCTTTGCGGCGGCAAAGAGAAGTAAGTGCCTGCCCCGCACAGGGGCGAACGCTAATAGACCAATAACAAATCAAGAAAAGGCCAACGCCATAAAAGCACAGACAAGACGCGCCGAGCAGGCAAACAAAACTACAGACAAAACAAGAGACAAAACAAGCAAAGCCTCCGCCGCAGGCACCCAAACAGCAAGCCAAAACGGCTATGGATTAACCACATGGGTAGACGAACCCACCCAACGCCCGTATAATCCCAGCATCCTGACCGTGAAATCTCAGCTACATAGCCAAAGTTAGAAGGGGTTGAATGCAAATTAGCAGCAAACCGCATCCAACCCATCGCAGGTAAAAAGCCGGCACCTCAAGGGGCCCCAAGCCCCTTAAAACGGACAAGCTACCTAGCGTAGCTATCCACATCATCGATGGATCTGGCGCCAGTCTTTACTAACTGGCAAGCCACCGAGGGCAGACGCAAACACCACCCTCGCGCCGAGGAAAAACAAACCTCTCGGCACCACTCGGTTCAATTCGCGGCACTAGCCGCGTCCCGAACTTCCCATTCGCAGCGTCATCACGACGCCTGTGCGGCGTGGCTATTTCCGCGCGTCGCTCGAACAAGGAGGCGCATCTTCATGATTCAACGTCCTGCCAGACTGATCGGCAGTCTTGTCGCCATCGGCATTGTCGTCGCGTTGCTGTGCCGTGCGATCGACCCCAGCGCACTGCACCAGTACGCGCCCGATCTCGTCTACTACACGAAACGGCACCTGCTGCTGGTCGGCTACTCGATGGCCCTCGCACTGCTTGTCGGCATCCCCTGCGGCGTGCTGCTCAGCCGCCCGTCGTTCGCGCGTCATGCAGAACGCTTCATGCAAATCTTCAACATCGGCAACACGATTCCATCGTTGGCCGTGCTGGCGATCGCGCTCGGCATCTTCGGTATCGGCGATATTCCGGCGCTGGTCGCACTGTTCCTCGCATCCTTGCTGCCGATCACGCGTAACACTTACGAAGGCATGAAGAACGTATCGCCCGCCTTGCGTGAAGCGGCCCGCGGTCTCGGCATGACTGGCTGGCAATCGCTTGTGCGCGTGGAGTTGCCCAACGCGATGCCGATCATCATCGGCGGCGTGCGTACGGCGCTCGCGATCAACGTGGGCAGCGCACCGCTCGCGTATCTGATCGGCGCGGACAGCCTCGGCACGTTGATCTTCCCGGGCATCTATCTGGACAATCAGCAGCAGCTCTTGCTTGGCGCCGCGGCCACTGCGATTCTCGCGCTGGTGCTCGACGGCATCGTCTCGGCCGGCAGCCGCTACCTGCTTGCACGACGCGGGGTGACGGCATGATGAATCTGTTCAAACGCAGCCGCTGGATCGCAGCCGGCGCGCTGCTCTTCTCGAGTCTCCACGCAGGCGCGGCGACTTTGGTGCTCGGTGGCAAAAACTTCACCGAGCAGTATGTTCTGACCGAGATCACCTCGCAGTACCTGCGCTCGAAGGGCTACACGATCGACGCCCGCACGGGTCTCGGCAGCACGCTGCTGCGCAGTGCGCAGGAGAACGGCCAGGTCGATGTGGTGTGGGAATACACCGGCACGGCCGCCATCGTCTACAACAAGATCACCGAGAAGCTCGACCCGAAGACGATGTATGAGCGCGTAAAAGCGCTCGACGCAAAACGTGGTCTCGTCTGGCTCGACTGCTCGCCGCTGAACAACACGTACGCGCTCGGTTTACCGCAGCAGCTGGCGCAGCAAACGGGCATCCGCACGATCTCGCAACTCGCCGCGAAGCTCGCCGCCGAGCCGAACAAGAAGCACGTGTTCGCAATGGATGCGGAGTTCGCCAATCGCCCGGACGGGTTGAAACCGCTCGAAGCCGCCTACGGCATGCAGTTCAGCCGTGCGGAAACGCGTCAGATGGACCCTGGCCTCGTTTACACGGCGTTGCATAACAACCAGGTGCCGATCGGTCTGATCTACACGACGGACGGCCGCGTGAAGGGCTTCAACATCGTGCCGCTCGAAGACGACCGCCACTATTTCCCCGCGTATAACGCCACGCCGGTGGTGCGCAAACCGATCCTCGACCAGAACCCGCGACTCGCCACGCAGTTGAACGCGCTATCCGACGCGCTGAACAACGACGCGATGCTCGAGATGAACAAGCAGGTCGACATCGACGGCAAGC
The DNA here is from genome assembly GCF_046026855.1 of Paraburkholderia sediminicola. GTDB lineage: Bacteria > Pseudomonadota > Gammaproteobacteria > Burkholderiales > Burkholderiaceae > Paraburkholderia > Paraburkholderia sediminicola_A. Next base: position 67,061 of record NZ_JAQQET010000019.1, read on the forward strand.
CGGTGCGTGAAGTCGCGGCGGAATTCCTGCGCACGCACAAGCTGCCCTGAGCGGAGACCTTTATATGACTGTATTCGACTATCTATCGGCCAACTGGCCGGAACTGCTGCAACTGACCGCGCAACACGTGTGGCTGGTGGGGATCGCGGTGGGCTGCGCGATTATCGTTGGCGTACCCCTGGGTATCCTGATCAATCGCCATGAGTGGCTTGCCGCGCCCTTGCTGAGCGTTGCGACCGTCGTGCTGACTCTGCCGTCGATCGCGCTATTCGGCTTGATGATCCCGGTGTTCTCGCGCTTCGGCCAGGGCATCGGCGCAGTGCCGGCGATTACTGCCGTGTTTCTGTATTCGCTGCTGCCGATCATGCGCAACACCTACCTTGCGCTGCGCAACGTGGACGCCGGCATCAAGGAAGCCGGTATCGGCATCGGCATGACGGACTGGCAACGGCTGCGTCTTGTCGATTTGCCGCTCGCGGTACCGGTGATTCTCGGCGGCGTGCGCACGGCTGTGGTGATGAACATCGGCGTGATGACGATTGCCGCGGTGATCGGCGCAGGCGGCCTTGGCACGCTGATCATCCGTGCGATCGGCCAGAGCAACATGATGAAACTACTGGTGGGTGCGGTGCTCGTGAGCGTGCTCGCGATCGTCGCCGACTTGCTGCTACAAGCGTTGCAACGCTTGCTGACACCGAAGGGAGTACAAAAGACATGATCGAACTCGACAAACTGACCAAGACGTTTACGCAGAAAGACGGCCAGCAGGTACGCGCCGTCGACTCGGTGAGCCTCACTGTCGGCGAAGGAGAAATCTGCGTGTTTCTCGGACCCTCAGGCTGTGGCAAGACCACCACGCTGAAGATGATCAACCGTCTGATCGCGCCGACCTCGGGCCGCGTGCTGATCAACGGCGAGGACACCTCCGGTCTGAACGAAGTGGAACTGCGCCGTCACATCGGCTACGTGATCCAGCAGATCGGCCTGTTCCCAAACATGACGATCGAAGAAAACATCACGGTCGTACCGCGTTTGCTGGGCTGGGACAAGAAGCGCTGTCGCGAACGTGCGACGGAATTGATGTCGATGGTCGCGCTCGATCCGAAGCAGTATCTGAAGCGCTATCCGCGCGAGTTGTCGGGCGGCCAGCAGCAGCGGATCGGCGTGATTCGCGCATTGGCTGCAGACCCGCCGGTGCTGCTGATGGACGAGCCGTTCGGCGCGGTCGACCCGATCAATCGCGAGTCGATCCAGAACGAGTTCTTCCAGATGCAGCGTCAGTTGAACAAGACGGTGATCATGGTGAGCCACGACATTGACGAAGCGATCAAGCTCGGCGATCGCGTCGCCGTGTTCCGCCGCGGGCAACTGGTGCAATATGATCACCCGGACACGCTGCTGGCGCATCCGCGCGATGAGTTCGTCGGTGCGTTCGTCGGTCAGGACAGCACGTTGAAGCGTCTGCTACTGGTCAAGGCCGGTGACGCCGCGACGCAGCCGGAAACCGCACGCGCTGATACGCCCGTCACGCGCGCGTTCCAGATGATGGACGACAGCGATAGCCGCTACCTGACCATCGTTGACGACAACCAGCAGGCGCTCGGTTATGTGACGCGCCGTGCGGCGCGCGCGGGACAGGGCGTGTGCGGCGAGCATCTGAGCGAGTTCAAGGCAACGGTGAGCGCCGACGAGCATCTGCGCATCGTGCTGTCGAAGATGTATCAGTTCAACTCGTCATGGATGCCGGTGCTGGATGGCGACGGCCGTTACATCGGCGAAGTCACGCAGGATTCGATCGCCGACTATCTGAGCTCGGGCCGTTCGCGCCGGCAGACCGGTCAGGCGGCGATCGTGTCGCCCGCCGTGGCTGCGGCGGAAGCGGCTGCTGCTCAAGCTGCCGTCTCAGCACACACCTGAGGCCCGGAACGGCCGCTAGTTGACCGGCCGGCGTGTGGCGCAAGCTACGGCCACGGCCGCATCCGGCCGCGCCAGACCAGGGATAACTCAAGCCGCGCGCCGGCCTTCGCTCCATGCCGGCGCGAAGGCCGCGAACGCAGCCAGAACCGCTGCGCTCGCATATGTCACCAACCCCATTCCCGCAACGCACCACAACGCTGTCGACACATGCGGCGACAGAATCGTCGCCGCACCCGCCATCGCGACGCCGACGAGGCCACCCGCCTGCCGCAACGCATTCAGCACGCCCGAGGCGACACCCGCCAACTCGCCGGGCACCTGTTCCAGCACGGTCGAGATCATTGGCGGCACCGACAACGCCGTACCGCCGCCGAACATCACCATCGCCGCATACGTGACGACCCACGGCGCGCGCCATTCCAGACTCATTGCCATCGCCGGTACCGCAAGTGCGGCCAGCGCGAGTCCCGTTGTCATGAACTGCGTCGCCGTGAAGCGGCCATGCAACTTGCCGGCTAGTACGTTGCCGAGCGACAGGCTGCCGGCGAGCGGCAACAGCGTCAGACCGATCTGCCGCGCGTTGAAACCGAACTCGCCGTGCAGATACAGGCTCAACTCAAACAGCAATCCGAAGTAACCGACATAGACGAGCGTACCCATCGCATTCATCGTCACGAACATGCGGTTGTTGAACCACTCGACCGGCACCATCGGATGGTGGGCGCGGCGCTCGACGGCGACGAGCGTCAGCGTCGCCAGCACGGCGAGCAGTGCCGCGCCCCACACCTCGCGGGCAGCGATTCCGCGCGACGGCAATTCGATCGCCGCATAGCAGAGCGCCCCGAGTGCGACGATGCTCGCCAACTGCCCACCCCAGTCGAAACGGCGCCCGACGCTGCGCGTCGAATGGCGCACGACGACCCATGCGCCCGCGAACGCAAGCAGCCCGGTCGGCACGTTGATCAGAAATGCACTGCGCCAGCCGAAGCCTTGCACGAGAAGACCGCCCAGTACCGGCCCGATTGCCGCCGCCACGGAGGCGATCCCGGCCCATGCCGCGATGGCGCGGCCGCGCTCGACAGGATCGTCGAACGTGCTGCGCACGATGGCGAGCGACGCCGGCAGAAACAGCGCCGCGCCGCTGCCCTGCACGAAACGCGCGACCACCAGTGCGCCGACGTTCGGCGCCCACCCGCAAGCCGCAGAAGCGACGACGAACAACGCAAGTCCCCACAGATACACCGCCTTCGCGCCGAACCGGTCGGACGCGACGCCGCCCGCGAGGATCAGCGCGGCGAAGCTCAGCGTGTATGCGTCGACGATCCACGCGAGGCCGCCCACGGACGCGCCCAGGCTGGTGTGCATCGCCGGCAGCGCGACGTTGACGATGGTGGTGTCGAGCACAGCCATGAACATGCCGCTCGCCACCAACGCCAACGTCAGGCGCGGACGTTTGGCCTGCCGCACTGTGTCGGCAAGCGCGGCGGCCAGCGGTTGTTCAGCGGTGCATTCGGTCATCGCACGTTCCTAGGACTAAATCTGCATTGGGTCGATCGACGAAGTCTAGTCACATCCGCGAATGCAATAAAGCAGTGAATTTGCATGTGTATGATGCAAAAATGCATCAGGGATAACGCAGCCAATGATCAACTGGGACAACGCACGATTTTTTCTCGCCGTGGCGCGCACGGGGACGTTGCGCGGCGCGGCGGCGCAACTCGATGTCGATCAGGCGACGGTCGGCCGGCGGATCGCCGCGCTCGAAGCAACGCTTTCGACGACGCTGTTTCTGCGCACCCCCGCCTTGTTCGTGCTGACGCCGGCCGGCGAAGCACTACTCGGGGCGGCCGAGACGATGGAGCAGGCCGCCTTGTCGATCGAACGGCGGATTGCCGGACTCGACGATCAACTGGCCGGCACGATTCGTGTCGCCACCACCGATTCGCTCGGCAAACGCTTCGTGGTGCCGGCGATTGCCAAAGTACGGCGTGCGCATCCGGGCATCGAAATCGTCTGCGTGACGTCCGCGCAGATCACCAATCTGACGCGGCGCGAAGCCGACGTGGCGATCCGCACGCTGCGGCCCGATGCGCCGGACCTGATCGCACGCAAGCTCGCGCAACTCGAGGTCGGCATTTACGCGTCGCGCGAATATGTTGCCGCACGCGGCGAGCCGCGCGAAGGTGAGGCGTTCGACGGTCACGATCTGGTGATGTATCAACAGCCGGTCTCGCCGTCGATGTGGGCGGCTTTGTGTGGCGAGCCGACTTCGCGTGGACGTCTCGTGTTCCAGACGCAATCCACGGCGATGCTGTTCGAGGCGGCTCTTGCCGGCTTCGGTGTCGCCGAGCTGCCGTGTTTTCGCGCCGATTACGAACCGGTACTGGTGCGCGTGATGCCGCATCGAGCGGAGCCATTCGATGTCTGGGTAGTCGCGCACGCCGATCTGTACAAGACCGCGCGGATGCAGGTGCTGATTGCTGCGGTAGCGGAGGAATTCGCGCAGTCGCGTTGAAGCGCATAAGTGCAAATCGACGCGTATTTGCACGCCGGTGCGCCTAGTGCGATTTCGTATCGGCTTCGTGTATCCGCTGCGCATCGAGCACCGGCCACGGCGGTGGATTGGCCAGCCGTGGCGCTGCCTTAACCATTCCGGGAGTGTTTTCGAACACCTCGGCAAGCCAGTCGACAAAGGCTCGCACGCGCGGCGAAATCTGCCGGCTTTTCACATACGTTACGGAGATGGCGATGGGTGTCGGCTTGCACTTCGGCAGGACTTCGACCAACTGTCCGGATGCAAGGTACGGCGCAGCGGCGGCGCGCCCAGGCTGAATCATCCCCAGCCCTTCGAGCCCGCACGCGAGGTACGTGTGTTCGTCGTTCACCTGAATGAAGCTGTCCACTTTGACCTTGCTTGCCCGCGCTGCCACGTTGAAGTCGAAGTCCACGCGCCGGCCGGTTTGCGTCGACAGCCAGTTCACCGCGACGTGATTCGAGAGATCGTCCAGGTGACGCGGCTCGCCGAATCGCGCGAGATACGCGGGGCTCGCACAGGTGACGCGTTCGAGTAGTCCGAGGCGGCGTACCAGAAGCCGGGAGTCGGGCAACTCGCCCAACTCGATGCTGCAATCCACGCTCTCGCCGACCAGATCGAGCGTGCGATGACTCACGCCGAGCGCCAGTTCGACATGCGGATGCAGCGCACGAAACGAGGCCAGGGCGGGCACCACGATCGATGCGGCGATCATGCCCGGCATCGCCACGCGCAAGCGGCCGCGCAGATTTTCCGGGCTGTTGAAGAGACCCGACTCGACTTCTTCGATTGCGGCGAGAATCTGCGCGCAGCGTTCGTAGTAGGCGGCGCCTTCCGCGGTCAACGTGACCTTGCGTGTTGTACGCACCAGCAACTGCACGCCGAGCAGGGATTCGAGCGCCTGCACGGTGGTCGTCGCGGTGGCGCGTGGAATGTCGAGCGACTCGGCGGCGCGCGTGAAACTGCTGGCATCGACGATCCGCACAAAGATCCGCATGGCTTGTACTCGGTCTATCACAATGCTTCTCCAGTGAGACGCGGCGTGTGGCGGGTCAGCCCGGCAGCGAACAGGGGCGCGAGCGCGAACGTCGCGAATAGCCAGAGCGCGGTGTGTTGCGCGCCTGGCAGCGGAGCGAGAGTCGTAAGACCGGCACCGTTTGCGATGAGGCCCGCGAGCGCCGAGCCGAACGCCATCGCGAACAGTTGAATGGTGGTGATCGAGAGTGACGCGAGGTTTTCTTCGCCCGGCCGCGCGGCGGTAAACACACGCGTGAGCAGATGCGGCCAGCCGATCCCGACACCCAGCCCAACGCTCGCGAGCGCCGCGCACAAGGCGACCGTGCCCGGCAAGCCGTCGAACAGACCTGCTATTGGCATCAACCATGCGAGCGCGGCGAGTCCGACTGCCGCGATCACTGGCCCGGCGCGGCTCAAGCGCTGCGCGGCGGCCGCGGAGCGGCCGGCGCTGAACATCGAGCCGACCGACCAGCCGGCTGCCATCAATGCGGTCAGATAGCCGGCGGCCAGCGGCGAACGTCCGTGGATCGTCTGCAAGAAATACGGCACGAAGATTTCACTGGTCACGCCGATACCGAGCAGGCTCATGCAGGCGTAGATGCTGCCGATCCGCGTGCGAATCGAGAACGACCCGCTCGGCAACAAGCGTGTGCGAGGGTCGCTGCGTTCGAGTCTTTCGAGCAGCCATACGAAGCCGAGGCCGGCGATGACGCCGAGCGCGTTCCAGCGCATGTCGTCGGTTAATGCGGCGAGCGAGATCACCAGGACCGAGGCGCCGAGCAAGCTGACCTTGAGCAACGGGATCGGCTGAGCCGCTTCACCGTGGGCGCGTTTGTCATCGACCTCGCGATGCACGATCACGGCGAGCAGCAGCACGACCGGCAGCAACACCCAGAACGCCAGCCGCCAGTCACCGAGCTGCGCGAAGATGCCGCCGACCGCTGGGCCGCATAACGTCGCAACGCCCCACATGCCCGATACCAGCCCCATTGCGCGTGGCCACAGGCGCTCCTCGAACACCACGCGAATCAGCGCGTAACTGAGGGCGAGCAGAATACCGCCGCCGAAACCTTGCAGCGTGCGGCCGGCGAGCATCCATAGCATCGACGGTGCGGTCGCGCACACCACGGTGCCCAACGCGAACACCGCCAGCGCGCTGAAGTACGCGGAGCGCGCGCCGAGCATCGCGAGCAGGCGCACCGACAGCACCGAGCCGAGAATCGATGCGACCACGAACAGCGTGGTGTTCCACGCATACAGTTCGAGCCCGCCAATGTCATGCACGACCGACGGCAGGATCGTCGTCGCCACGTACACGTTGGTGGCATGCAGCGCGACCCCGCCTGCGAGGCCCAAGGCTCGCCAGCCGTTGCTGCCGCTGAGCAGATCGCTCCAGGCCGGCACATCTGATTGCAGATTTTTCATGTCATGGACAGCCGTGCGAGGCTGGCTTATTATGCAAGTATTGGCTTGGATAATAATGTGCTCCAATGAGATATGCAAATGAAAGCTTGGAAAATTCGCCAATGATCGCGCGAGCTGCGTCGACTGCTGCTCCGGTGGACCGCATCCTGAATCTGTTGAAGACGCAGGGGCCTTTATCGACGGCGTCGATTGCGGGAGAACTCGGCATCACGGTCGAAGCCGCGCGGCAGCAGATCCAGAAGCTGCTGACAGGCGGCTTGATCGAAGGGCGCCAGGCATCGCAGGCGGGGCCGGGGCGGCCGAGTCAAAGCTGGGGTTTGACAGAAGCGGGCAACGCGCGCTTTCCAGATATGCATCCGCAATTGACCGTGCAATTGCTCGGCTCGATCCGCCATCTATTCGGCGAAGAGGGGCTCGACAAATTGATCGATCAGCGTGCGATAGAAACGCGCGCGAACTATCTCGCAGTGCTCAAGCCGATCAAGGGGCTCAAGGCACGGCTCACCAGGCTCGTGGAACTGCGCAGCACCGAAGGCTATATGGCCGAGTTGCAGAAAGACGGGCGCGACTGGCTGCTGCTCGAGAACCACTGTCCGATCTGCGCGGCGGCGCGAACCTGTCAGGGTTTTTGCCGCACGGAGTTGCAACTGTTCGCGGAGATCGTCGGCGAGGAAGGATCGATCGAGCGTGAGGAGCATGTGCTCGCCGGCGCGCGACGATGTGCTTATCGCGTGAGGCTTAAAAGTAAATAACGGCGTTTTGCCGCGTATGTTTATGCGCTTCGAGGCGCGCGCGAAAATCCTGATGTATCGATAGACGCCTTAACGGGGATCACGTGGATCGCGCTGAGTTCGATCACGAATAGACGCCAGCGCGCGATCGGTATATAACAACGTGAAAGGGTGGCTTTGTTCACCGGTGCATGGACCGGAGTAAGTGCTAAAGCGCTAACTCCGGATCGACCGCTTTGCATGGGAGAGAAGTTTTATTATGACGCAAGACGTAACGCCTAAGCCGCCCACGGGCGACCGGCCCGACCTGGAAAACCTCGATGCAGCGCTCAGTCACGTGGATCAGCAGGTCTCGTCCGGCAGCATTGCTTCAGGTGCCGCAAAGGGCATTCTGTATAGTCTGATCGAAACCCTCGGTGCGTTCGTCGGCGATCCCGATCTGCCTGAGCATGCACGTTCAGGTTATGAGGGTTTGCTGGAAGCCGCTCGCGAATTGCGCGCGAAACTCGACCACTGAAGGCGGGGGTGCGCCGCCTGCGAGCGGCCTGGTTCGCATCGTAATCGCCGCCGCATTTCGGCGGCGCGGTTCTCTGTGATAAAAAGGCGCATTGTTTCCATCATTGCGCCTTTTTTTATGCTTTCCTTGTCTGCCATTGCGTTGCTGGCTGTCGGCATCATCGTGGTGCTGATTACGCCGGGTCCGACCAATACGCTGCTTGCCGCCGCTGGTTTGCGTCAGGGCGTGCGGCTTTCCTTGCCGCTGATCGCCGTCGAACTGGCCGGCTATCTCGTGTCGATTTCAGTGTGGGGACATTTTCTCACGCAAGCCGCGCATGCGTTGCCGTGGTTGCCTTCACTGTTACGCGTGGCGGCCGGCGTGTACATCGCGTATCTCGCTGTCGAAATGTGGCGTGCGGCGGTGGCCCTGCCCGATTCGACGCAGCGGGCGAGCGGCATGCGTACGCTATTCGTGGCGACGCTGCTCAACCCGAAAGGCCTGTTGTTCGCCGGTACGATCTTTCCTTCCATCGCGTTCACGCATGTACCCGCCTATACGATGGCGATGCTGATATTCGCCTGCCTGCTGGTGCCGATCGCGCTTGCGTGGATCGCCTTCGGCGCGGCGCTTGGCAGCGGCAAGCTCAGCTGGCTGAATCCGGTGAAGATGCAGCGCGGCGCGTCGATTGTGCTGGGCGTGTTTTCCTTGTCGCTCGCGTGGGCCGCGTTGCACTAAGAACGCGTCTTGTGCCGCATGGTCACGCTTGCAGACGGTTGTCCGCGCTCATCGCCTCAAGCCATTCCGGCGGCGCGGACGTGATGTCCAGTTGCGGTGTGCCGTGCCAGTCCGCACAGCGCTGCAATGCGCGGCGCAGATCGCCCGCAAGCCTCGCACTGAGTCGCACGCCGGGTTCGATGTGCAGCGATTTCAGTTCGAATACGCCGTTGGTCCGATGCGCTTTCGCATCCACGCGACCCACCAGGCGCCCCCGGCTCAAAAGCGGCAACACGAAGTAGCCGTATTTGCGCTTCGCCGCGGGTGTATAGCATTCGATCGCATAGTCGAAGTCGAAGAGCGCGGCGGCGCGCTTGCGGTCCCACACCACTGGATCGAATGGCGACAGCACCGTGGTGACGGTTGACGCGAGCTTGCCGGTTGCCGCGTCGTCGATCATCGGCGCGAATTCATGATGAACAAAAGTGTCCTGCTTCCAGCCTTCCACTTGCACGGGGATCAGCTCACCCCGATCGGCGAGCGCATGCAGTTCGTCGCGATAGGGGCGGCGCGGCAGCCGGTAGTAATCGGCGACCCAATCGGCGCGCACGACGCCGAGCGCACGGCAGGTACGGCGCAACGCTTCCTCGGTGATGGTTTCCCGCGGCGGCAGGTCGCGCGCGTCGTCCCAGTCCGGTAATACGCGCTCGGTCAGATCGTAGACACGATGAAAATTGCGCCGCTCGGCCACCATCAACTTTCCGATTGCGAACAGCACTTCCAGATGGCGCTTCTCCGGCTTCCAGTCCCACCAGCCGTTGCCCTTGCCCGCCTCGCGGGCGAAGTCGGCTGAACGCACGGGACCCGTCGCACGGATATGGGCGAGCAGTTTGTCGATGTCCTTGCGATACTTCTTGTGCCATTCGGCCGCGTATTTCCAACCCATGCCGCTCGGGTCGAGCATGCGATGGCGTAGCAAGCCGTAGTCTTCGGTCGGCACGAAACAGGCTTCATGCGACCAGTATTCGAACAGCTTGCCTTCGGCGAGATGCTCATCGAGCCATTGCTGCGGATACGCGCCGAGCCGGCTGAACAGCACGAGATACGGGCTGCGCGCGACGACGTGGATCGTGTCGATCTGCAATTGCGCCATGCGGCGGATCGCGTCGAGCACGTCGGCTTTGACGGCCTTGCGGCGCGGCGGCGTCAGCAAACCTTGCGCGGCCAGATGCAGGGTGCGTGCGGCGGATAGCGAAAGGGTCTTCACGCGGGCGTCGGTCACGGGCTTTGATCATTGAGTGACTGCGATGGGAGCGGACGCGAGGTCCGGCCTGGATCAGCAGTCGCTACTGTAGCGTGAATACGGCAGACGAATCGGCCTGCGGGACGACGCTAGTGCAGGCGCAAAGGAATGGCATAAGAACGCGCTACCCAAAGCGGAGCCCGGCGCGCCGCACGTCATGAACCGACGTTACCGGCCGTGCCCATGATGGCGATCCCAGCCGCGGTGGCGGCCATGGTCACGGTGCCCGCGATATCCGCGGTAGTAATCGCCGCGATAGCCATAGCCATAGCCATACGCTGGTTGCGGTGCGTAAACGACCGGTGGCGGCGCGTACATGACGGGCGGCGGGGCATATATGGGGCCGGGTGTATTGACGAACACACCGACGTCCACCCGGGCCAGGGCGGCGGTTGATACGCAGGCGGCGGCAAGGCCGAAGGCGGCGAAAACGATCGCGCGTTGGATCATGCTGGTCTCCTGTGTCGACCAGAGTTAGCGCTTTAGCGCTTACTCTAGTCCCATGCAAGGCTGTCGACCAGAGTTCGCATCGGCGCGGTTACTCTGGTCCCATGCAAAATTGCGGTCGAAAGAGCTTGCCATTCGCTGTCGAATGGCTGACGGCAATATTACGAGACAGAAAGCAAGACAGGTGCAACCAGTTGAAGGCGTGTGTAACAGCAGATTACCCGCCAGCGCCATTCCGGCGCCGGCGGGGCGTTTCAGGCATTTCAGCCGCGTCAGGCGCCCAAAGCCACTGCTTCGCCAGCTGATACTGCCAGCAGTTGGTGGATCTGCGCGACCACCGCGGCACCTTCCCCGACCGCCGCCGCGACGCGTTTCGTCGAGCCGGCGCGTGCGTCGCCGATCGCATACACGCCTTCGACAGTCGTAGCGAGATCGCAGACCGCTCCGTCCACGCTCGTGCCGGTCAGCACGAAGCCTTTGTCGTCAAGTTCCACGCCGCAGGTGCGCAGCCAGTCGGTATTCGGATCCGCGCCGGTGAAAAGGAACAGATGCCGCGTATCGAAGCTTTGGGTGCCGTCCGGCAGCGGCTTCTTCAACGAGACCGACGCCAGCCCGATTTCGTCCGCCTCGAGCCGTCCGACCTCCGAATGCGGATGCACGAACACATTCGGCAGCGAACGGATGCGGTCGATCAGGTAGCGCGACATGGTGGCTTCAAAGCCGCTTCGGCGGATCAACACGTGAACCTTGGCCGCGTGCGTCGCCAGATAGACGATCGCCTGGCCCGCCGAATTGCCGCCGCCCACCAGCACGATCTCCTGGCGCTTGCACAGCTTGGCCTCGACCGGCGACGCCCAGTAATAGACGCCACGCCCATCGAAGCGGTCGAGCCCTTCGAGCGCGGGGCGCCGATAGACCGCGCCGCTTGCGATCACAATCGCGCGGGAGGTGATCTTGCCGCCGCACTTGAGCTCCAGCCGATACGGCGACTCCGCGCAATGCAGTGCCTTGACGTGGACCGGAATCGCGACGTGTGCGCCGAATTTCTGCGCCTGCACGAACGCGCGGCCCGCCAGCGCCTGACCCGAGATGCCGGTCGGAAAGCCGAGATAGTTTTCGATCCGCGCACTGGCGCCTGCCTGGCCTCCCGGCGCGCGGCTGTCGAGCACGATGACCGAGAGGCCTTCGGACGCCGCGTACACGGCGGTAGCGAGGCCGGCCGGGCCAGCGCCGACGATCGCGACGTCGTACACATGCGAATCGTCGAGATCGGGCAGCAAGCCGAGACAGGTGGCGAGTTCCGGCATGCTCGGATGACGCAGCACCGAGCCGTCCGGGCAGATCACCAGCGGCATGTCTTCTTTCTGCGCGGCGAATTGCTCGATCAGACGCAACGCGTCTTCGTCGCGTTCGTCGATGACCGAGTGAGGATGACCGTTGCGCGACAGGAAGCCTTGCAACATCACGAGCCTGGCGTCGCTGCTGTTGCCGATCAGAATCGGGCCACCCGCGCCCTTTTCGATCAGCGCCACGCGCCGCAGGATCAGCGCACGCATGATGCGTTCGCCCAGTTCGGCCTCGGCGACGATCAGCGCGCGCAGCTTGGCCGGCGGAATCAGCAATGCGTCGACCGGGCTAAGGGCCATGCCGTTGACCAGCGCGGGCCGCCCGGACAACTGGCCGACTTCGGCGAGAAAGTGCTTGGCGCCATGCTCCGCAATCAAAACTTCGCGCCCGATGCCATCGCGTTGATAAACCTTCACGCGCCCATTCAACATCACGAACATACCCGGGCCGGTGTGGCCGGTCTCGAACAGCAGTTCCCCGGCTTCCCAGTGGCCCACTTCGCCGAACCGGCGCAGACGATCGATCTCTGCACACGTGAGTTCGGGGAACATCTGATGCATGCGCGTCGCGAGCGACGAAAACGGCGCGTCGGCGACGATAGTTTGTTGCCCTTCTGTTTCTTGAGTCGACAGCATTGAACCGCTCCTTCTGTGTTCATCCTGATTGATCGACACGGGGGGCGAAGCGGCGCGGGCGCACGAGGGCGCCGATATGAATGCGCTGCTGCGCTACACGGCCTTCGGCGCGATATCGTCGACCGCCACGTCGGGCGGCGGCATGCCGGGCAGCGCGTCCACCGTCTTGCCCGAGTCGCGCCAGGCTTCCATGCCGCCGCGCAATGGCAGCACGTCGGCGAAGCCGGCTTCGTTCATCTGCTTGGCCATCCACGCCGCGGATATTTCATTCGGGCATGAACAGTAAATCACCACCTTCTGATCGTGTGGGTACGTTGCGACGATCTCGTCGAGTTGCCGTTCGTCGGCGAATTGCGAGCCCGGAATCACGAACGGGTCGAGCGCGCGCTTTTCCTGCGAGCGGATATCGAACAGGACCGGCGTTTTGCCGGCTGCCACCAGCGCCGCCAGTTCTTCGACTTCGATCCGCTGGGTCGCCAGCTTGGCAATCAGCTGGCGCCGGCGAATCCAGCGATAGGCTGCATACAGGAGCAGCAACGCGATGACCACCAGCGCGGCCGTGCGCCCGAGGCGTCCGGCCATGGCGAACAGCATGTCGATTTGCCGGGCGAACAGTGCACCGATGATCAAACCGGTACCCGACCACAAAGCGGCGCCCATGCCGTCGTAAGTGAGGAACGTGCGGTAGCGCGTGCCCATTGCGCCCGCCATTGGAATCGACACGATCGACAGGCCCGGCACGAACTTCGCCACCGCCAGCACGCGCACGCCCCAGCGGCCGAAAAAGCGTTCGGTCTTTTTTACACAGGTGTCGCGTGAGAGCGAAAGACGGCAGATCGTTTTCAGCGTATTGCCGCCGTACAGACGGCCGGCGAGATACCAGGCGCTGTCGCCGATCAGCGTGGCGAAGATCGACAACACAAGGACCGGCATCAGTTGCGTGCCCACTGACCCGGGATGCATGGCCGCCATCGCCCCAAACAGCACGAGCGACGGCATCGCCGGCACCGGCAGCCCGAGCGAGGCGGCCAGCACGTTCGCGAAAACGAGCGCCGGTCCATATTGCTCGACGAGATCATGTAGCATCGGCTTACATCCGCAGCCCTTTCGGGTGCGGAGCAGGTAGGGAAAGCAACGGAGGATGTAAGGATTATGGACGCATTTTCAAGACGTGCAAATGTCCGGAAAAGCGGCCCGTTATTCGCGTGTTAAAAGCGCGGCCGCGGCATGCCTGGCGGATTAAAAGCGCGGATTAGAAGCGCGAATGAAATAAAGCGAAATTGATTGAAACGTTCGCGGCAAGCGAGTGGCGAATAGCGCCCTACGGATGTCCGTAAAGCGCCCTGCGGTACGCAAACCAGAGCTGGCGGTGCAGAAGCGGCGCACGGTATTCGCGCTTGAACGCAATACCGTGCGCTGCGGCTTTACTGACGGTGATTGTGCTGTTCGCCCGGTAACTCCGCGCCATGCGCGCGAATCGTCGCAATCAGTTCGGCCGGCGTGATTTCGTAGCGCACTTCGCGGTGGATGCCTGGCTTGCGCTCATCGACCTCGATCAGAAGAATGCCTTTGCCGTCTTCTGTCGATTCGAGGCGCAGCGAGCGGAGTTCGCGCGCCGTTGCGTCGTCGTATTCGGTGAGCAGGGCCATTGACCCGGAGGACCCGGTAGTGCGCATCGAGGTTGTCCTTGTTCCGTTGTTGATCGAACCATTGTACGGGCGTACTGCCAGGTTCGCGCGCCGTCTGTCGTGCCGCGCTCACACCCGGGGAATCTGCCCGTCCTATCTGCTTGCCGGGGCGCCGCGCCGCGCTGTATTGGCCAATAGCTGGCAAGGCCCACCGGGCAGCGCGCGCCATGGCGCCCGACTGTGACAACCAGTTTAACGCGACTCCCCGCAACGACGGCTGCATTTTTCGTGCCCCGTGGCGGTGCAGTCCTTCTCCCCTACTGTCACGGTGTTGACGCGCGCGTCGGTTAGGACTGGGCGCACCGAGAGAAACAACTGGAAAAAAATAGCCCGTCCTTGAAGGGACGGGCTGCTAAACGCCGTTGTTACTTGGGTCAGCCTGCCCTTACAACCAATTGAGCGCTGACGCTTCCATCCTGATGCGCCAATTCCAGGCTGTCGAGGTGGGAGTAACGCCGATCTATCAGATCAATGTCGATTCTTCCTGCTCGACCTCATGCGCGATTCCGTGCGCGGCGTCGCGCGTGAAGTCGGGCGCCGGGGTGTGCGCCGGATGCAGCGCTACATGGTGCGTGGGTATCTGCCGCAGCGGCTGCGCTGAATGCCGCAGCGGCTGCGCTGAACGCGGCGCGGGTGTTGTATCGGCGACGGTGAAAAGGCGTACCGCTTCGTCGAGCACATCGGCCTGTTCCGCGAGACGTTGCGCCGTGGCTGCCGCCTGCTCGACCAGCGCGGCGTTCTGCTGCGTCGCGCCGTCGAGATGCGAAACCGCCTGATTGACCTGGCGAATCCCTTCAGCCTGCTCGCTGCTTGCATTCGCCACTTCGACGATGATCGACGACACGCGGCTCACCGCTTCATCGATTACGCGCATCTGTGAGGTCGTGCGTGCAACCAGTTCGGTGCCGAGCGCCACCTCGGTTGCACTCGCTTCGACCACCGATTTGATTTCTTTCGACGACGCCGCGCAACGTTGCGCCAGCATCCGCACTTCGCCTGCGACGACCGCGAACGAGCGGCCCGCTTCGCCCGCGCGCGCCGCTTCGACGGCGGCATTCAGCGCCAGGATGTTGGTCTGGAAGGCGATGCCGTCGATTACACCGGTGATGTCCGCAATGCGCTTCGATGCCGCCGTGATGCCGGCCATGGTCTGCTCGACCTGACCCGCGATCTTGCCGCCGACGGCCGCCGCCGCTTGCGCGTCTTTCGCCAGATCGAGCGCACGCACACTGGCATCGGCGTTGGCCTGCACGGTGGTCGTCAATTCTTCCATCGTGGCGGCGGTTTCTTCGAGCGACGCCGCCTGCAATTCGGTGCGGCGCGCGAGATCGACATTGCCGCGGGAGATTTCGCGCGCGTTGTCGAGCATGCCGGTGATCTGCGCGCGCACGTCGTAGACGATCGCCGCGAGATTCGCTTTCAGTTGATTCAACGCTTGCAGCACATCGCCGAGATCGTCGTGACGCGCGATCATCAGATCGGCGGTCAGATCGCCCGCGGCGAGGCGGGTCGCGAAGCCGGACATGTCGCGAATCGGTTCGGCGAGTTGCCGCGTCAGCACCCGCCAGGAAACGAGGCCGAATGCAGTAGTGACGCCGAACGCAATCCAGAACGGCGCGGGCGGTGTGCCGTCCCATGCAGCGAGGCCGGTTAGCAACAAAGCCAACGGCGTGATCGCATAGCCGATCGCCGCACGCGTTGCGACCGGCAGGCGCATTAGCGATTGCAATTGGCCGGGCATGCCGGTGCGTACCACCACGCCGCGATGAAGCTTGAACGCTCGCGATTCGCCGTTGCGGATCCGCGCGTACAACGCAACGGTTGCGCGCACCGCGTCGCGTTCCGGCTTCACACGCACGCTCAGATAGCCGACCACCGCGCCTTTGTCGACGACCGGCGTGACGTTCGCATGCACCCAGTAATGGTCACCGTTCTTGCGGCGGTTCTTGACGAGCGCGGTCCACGGGCGACCGTCGCGGATTGTCGTCCACATGTCGGCGAAGGCTTCACGCGGCATGTCCGGATGACGGATCAGGTTGTGCGGCTGGCCGATCAACTCGTCGCGCGTGTAGCCCGAGACGGCGATGAAGGCCGGGTTGCAATACTGGATGCGGCCGGTCAGGTCGGTCGCGGAAACCAGCATCTGTGACGCAGGGAATTCGTACTCGTGCCCGGTGACAGGCTGGTTGTTGCGCATGGTTTTCCTTGCAGGTGCGGACACGCGTTCGTGCGGTCCTTACAGCTATGCAAGGCATAACGGCATTAACCCCGCAGTCTTTAGGGTTTCCCAGTAAACCACTCAGGTTTATGACGCGCCGAGCCGTTAATGCAGGGTTGTTTCATGCGTGTTGTATCGCCGTGGAAACCGGTGCCGGATGCGTTTCGTGGTGCCTTCAAAAGCGTTACACTGCGCCGGACAAGGCCTGCAGACGCATCTCGTCTCCTCGACACTCGCAGTGGTCTGCCTGCGCGAATCACGCTACTCAAGCGAGACGATGCAGAAGATACTCGACCGTTCTCAGGAGTCACTCGTTCACGCGTTCGCTTCGCTCGTACAGAACGCGAAGCGCCAACGGCGGGTGTACGTGGCGACGATCGCTTCGCTGATGCTGATCGTGGTGATTTTCGCTTTGCTGCTCGTGGTTCTTGTCGGCGCCCAGCAGCTCGACTACCGGCGCAGCTTCATTTCCCAGAGCGCCACCGAGATCCTCCTGGTCCTGCATCGCGAAGAGTCGTTTCTGCGGCGCGCCGAATTCACGCTCGACTACTATCGCGGCACCGATAACGTGCTGCGCGTGCCCGATGCCATTGAAGAGTCGATCCGGCAGAGTGGTGCCGCTCGCGGCACGGTCGAGCGGGTCGACGCGGATTTCGACCTGCTGGTCGGCGAAGCGACGCGCACGGCATGGGGGCCGCAATTAAACGAGAAACTGTGGCGCCTGTACGAAGCGGCGCAGTCTATCCTGGTGACACAGCAGGCATTCGCACTGCCGCAGCGGGCGATGCTGATCGGGCTCACTGAAGATTACGCCGCGATCCTGCCGTCACTCGGGCAGCCGGCGAAGGGCCAATCCGCCGCTGTCGGTGTGCCGGCCGCCGCGCCACTCCGGCCGGAGACCGTGAGCACCCTGCGCGAGACCCTTGAACACGAACTGGACCTGCAAACCGGCAAGCGCGTGCCGGGCAAGGACGAACATATCTGGCTCGGCCCATATCTCGATCCGCTGCAGGGTATACCGGTGATTTCAGCGGTCAGTGCCTACTACGCCGGCGATACGCCGATCACGCTGACCAGCATGAGCATTCCGCTCGCAGCGCTATCCGCGGATCTCGCCCGGCCCGACAGCGAAGGCATCGTGGTACTGATGACGGGGGACCATCGGGTGATTGCATCGTCGCCGCCCGTCGACGCGCAAACTGCGAAAGCGCTGCAGGACGCGATCGCCGGCAGGCCGCCTGACACGTACCGATATACCTGGCACGGTGCCATTTTCTATCAGACGCTGAGTCCGGGCTTCGGTGTGGTGGTCGGCTACATATCGTGGGGCGCGCTCGCCGCCGCGCTTGGCTGGCAACTGGCGGTACTCGCATGCCTCACGCTGCTGGTCCTGCTGGCCATCGCGTTGACGGCCCGCTTCTGGGGCCTCCGGCTGTTGCGCAACACCTTTCTGGAGACGTCGCGAGCGCTGGAGAGCGAAACGCTCAATCACATTCTGGTCAGCGCGACGCCGGTCGGTTTGTGCATCGTCCGGCAGAGCGACTATTCCATTCTCACTGCGAACGCGCTTGCCGCGGACCTGCTGCATATCGAACCGGACGGCAATCGCTTGCCGCCGCATATCGTCAGCGAGTTTCTCGCCCAGACGCCGGACAAGCCGTCCGTGATGGCGTTTGCGAAGATCGCCGCCTTCGTCGCGCCGGCACGGCCTGGGCCGCGGCCGCAGGCCGCCCAGCAACTGCATCCGGGGCGGCCGGCCGAAGAGGGCACGGCGCAGGACCAGTTCCTCCAGTTCACCTACGCACCCGCGCGCTATGCCGGCGAGGACGTGCTGTTCTGTGCGATTCTCGATGTGACCGCGCAGCATGTCCTCGAACAGCAACTGCGGCTTGCGCAGCAGAGCGCGGAGACAATGATGCGGGCGCGTTCGAATTTCTTCGCGTCGATGAGCCACGAAATCCGTACGCCGCTGAACGCGCTGCTTGGCAACCTGGAACTGTTCGCGCGCACGCCCGGACTTGAAGCGCATGCGCAACGGCTTGCGACCTTGAATGTCGCGGCCGATGCGTTGCGCGGTATCGTCAATGACATTCTCGACTTCTCGAAGATCGATGCCGGCGAAATGAAGCTTGTGATCGAGGCGTTCCGTCCAATCGACGATTTCGAAAATATCGCGCTTTCCTATGCACCGATGACGACGGATCGTGCGATCCGCTTTTATTCGCATCAATCACCGACGCTCGACCAGGTGCTGTGCGGCGACCGGACCCGCATCGCGCAGATCGTCAACAACCTGCTGAGCAACGCATTCAAATTCACCTCGTGCGGCAAGATCACGATGAGCGCGGAAGTGAAGGAGGATCTGCAAGGCCGACCGATCCTGATCTGCGCGGTCTACGATTCGGGAATCGGCATGGATCAGGCGCTGGTAGCGCGTATTTTTAATCCGTTCGTGCAGGGCGAGGCGAGCACCTCGAGCCGTTATGGCGGCACCGGCTTGGGCCTGTCGATCTGCGCGCGGCTGTGCGAATTGATGGGCGGTCATATTTCGGTCGAGAGCGTGCTAGGGGTGGGCAGCGCGTTCACGGTTTCGATACCGCTTGCGCTGCCGCCGGAAGCGCTGCGCGTGCCGGTCGTTAAAATGGAACGCCGGGGTAGTGCGCTGGTGCTGTGCCAGGAGCGCGACTCGGGACAGATTGTCGACAGCTGGTTGCAGCGGGCGGGCTGGGTGGCGCACGTGGTGACCTCATTGCGTAGCGCGCAAGCCTGGTTGCGGGTGAACCGGCCGGATGTGATGGTGACCACCGGCGAATACGGGCTCGACGCCATTGCCGAACTGCGCGCGCTGCAGCCTGTCGGCGTGGCGTGGGTTACGCGCATGGGGCCGTATCGGCCGACTTCGCGCGGCGACGGCGTGCTCGAAGTCGGCGAGTTCAACCGGATGGAGATCCTGTCCGCGGTCGAGCTCGCGGCCGAAGGCACCGTGCCCAGCGGTGTCGAGGCGCCACCGGCCGATGCCGCTGCGACGCCGGAGCCGCTGGCCAATCCAGCGCTGCGGGGATTGACGGTGCTGGTTGCCGAAGACAACCCACTGATCCAGACGTTGATCGTCGAACAACTCAATACGTTGGGCTGCGCGCCGACGCTCGCCGGCGACGGGCGGCTGGCGCTCGCGATATTCGAGCAGGCGCGTTTCGCGGTGGTGCTCACCGATATCCATATGCCGCTCATGGACGGCTACGAATTGCTCGCGGCGTTGCGCAAGTCCAATCCGGACGTGCCGGTACTGGCTTTTAGCGCCGTCACCGACAATCAGCAGCGCGAAGGCTGGCGCGAGCGGGGCTTTACTGGCTATGTCGGAAAGCCGGCGTCGTTGAGCGAACTGGAGGCGGCGCTGGTCGCGGTCGCGCGGCCGCCCGCTGCGACGGAACAGGTGGTGCGGCCCAGCGCCACCGCCACCGCTGCTGCGGCGACCACCCTAAGTGCGGACGACAAGGCGCGCTATACAGCCATGCTGAAAACGCATTTGCAGACCGATCTGCCGAGACTGATGACGATCGTCGAGCAGGAGGACCGGGTGGCGTTGGGAGGCTGGGCGCATAGCGCGAGCGGGGCGTTCCTGATTGTTCAGGAACAGGTCTTCGCTGAGCAATGCCGGGAACTGCAGCGGCTATGCGAGAACGCTGATCGTTGGACGACCGAAATGGACGAACGCGCGATCTCGCTGCACGAGGCGTTATCCGATCACTTCGGGCTGGATGAAGAGTCGATGCACTGACGCGTACGGTGGCGCCGGGCGCGCTCTGGCGATCAGGCACACGGCCACCTCAAGGGAATAAAAAAAGCCCCGGAGTTTGTGCACAAACTCCGGGGCTTGCCTGCAGTCGATCAGTTTTCAGCGATGCTGTTAAACCAGCCCCGTCATGTAGTACACCGCGATCACAAAGAAAACCGCCAGTGTCTTGATCACCGTCACCGCAAAGATATCGCGGTATGACTGACGGTGCGTCAAACCCGTCACCGCGAGCAGCGTGATCACCGCGCCGTTATGCGGGAGCGTGTCCATTCCGCCGCTCGCCATCGCGACGACCCGGTGCAACACTTCCATCGGGATATGCGCGGCTTCCGCACCCTTGATGAAGGTGTCGGACATGGCCGCAAGCGCGATGCTCATACCACCCGACGCCGAACCCGTGATACCCGCAAGCGAGCTCACCGAAACGGCGGCATTGACGAGCGGATTCGGGATGCTCTTCAGCGCGTCGCTGACCACCAGGAAGCCCGGCAACGCTGCGATCACGCCGCCGAAGCCATACTCCGACGCCGTGTTCAACGAAGCCAGCAGAGCGCCCGCCACCGCAGCCTTGGTACCGACCGCGAAGCGTTCGCGCACGCGGCCGAACGCCGTCACCACGACCATCACGATACCGAGCAGCAGCGCGCCTTCAACGGCCCAGATCGCGACGACGCTTTTGATCGTCGTCGTGACCGGCGCATGGATGCCCGGCAGGATGTCCGGTGCGACGGTGTACGACGCACCGTACCAGTTCGGAATCCAGCGGGTCAGCAGGAAGTTCGCCACGCCGACCAGCACCAGCGGTGCGACCGCGAGCAGCGGATGCGGCAGTTGCTTCGATTCGACGCGCTCCGGCTCGTTGACGAGATCGGTGCCGTAGCCTTCGCCGGTCGCCATTGCCGCGCGGCGGCGCCATTCCAGATACGTGAGGCCAACCACGATGATGAACAGCGAGCCGATTACGCCAAGCGCGGGCGCGGCCCAGGACGTCGTCTTGAAGAAGGTGGTCGGGATGATGTTCTGGATCTGCGGCGTGCCCGGCAACGAATCCATCGTGAACGAGAACGCGCCGAGCGCGATCGCGCCCGGCATCAGGCGTTTCGGAATATTGCTCTGGCGGTACAACTCGGCCGCGAACGGATACACCGCGAACACCACCACGAACAGCGATACGCCGCCATAGGTGAGGAGTGCACACACCGCGACGATCACCGCATTGGCGCGCGAGCGGCCGATGTAGCGAATGGCCGCGGCCACGATCGACTCCGAAAAGCCGGAGAGTTCGATGACCTTGCCGAACACCGCGCCCAGCAGAAACACGGGGAAGTACAGCTTCACGAAGCCGACCATCTTCTCCATGAAGATGCCGGAGAACACTGGCGCAACGGCGCCTGGATCGGTCAGCAGCACCGCGCCGAGGGCGGCGATCGGCGCGAACAGAATGACGCTGTAGCCGCGATATGCGGCAAACATCAGAAACGCCAACGCGGCGAGGACGATAACAAAGGACATTGAGTCTCCGAAGCTTGATTGTTCTACGTGTACGCCGTCCCAGTGAATGCAACGGCCCGGCGCTCGCAAATGCAGATTCCATGCCACGCGCGCCGCAGCGGCCCGGCCATTGATTTCACAGGCAGAAGTTCGAAACGTGATGCGGCCGATTGTACCCAAACGTCTCTAAAGCGGGACACAAATCCTCCGAACATAGGCTGAATTGAGGTTAAACCCTTATGTGTAAAGCTTCTGGTCGATCTCATCGATGAGATATGCTTGTCTACGAAATGAGATAAGCATAAACAAGACGATAGCCGGAGACAGCGACATCATGATGAACGACTGGGCGGGCCTTCCTGCCACCTACGGCGACGTACTCCGCCGGGCGATGGATTCGCTTTTCCGCACGTTCGAAAACTTCAGCGAAGGCACGTTCATCGTCGACGCCGAGGCGCGAGTCGTCTGGATCAACAAGCGCTACGCGGCGCGCTTCGGTTTTTCGGACCCGGAGCAGGCAATTGGCCGGGATTGTGAGGCGGTGATTCCCAACAGCCTGATGCGCGAGGTCGTGAACACCGGCAAACCGATTCTGCTCGACATCCTCGAAACGGATCGCGAGCCGCTTGTCGTGACGCGGTTGCCGCTGAAAGACGATGCGGGTGAAACGGTCGGCGCGGTAGGGTTCGCGTTGTTCGATGAACTGAAGGCGCTCACGCCGCTTTTTTCCCATTATTCGCGCGTGCAGGAGGAACTGATCGCGACGCGTCAGTCGCTCGCGCAGGCAAGACGGGCGAAGTACACGTTCGGCAGCTTTGTCGGCACGAGCGCGGCCAGTCTCGAAGTGAAGCGCCAGGCGCGCCGGGCAGCGCAACTCGAGTCACCGGTGTTGTTGCTCGGCGAAACCGGCACGGGCAAGGAGCTGCTGGCGCATGCCATTCACGGCGGCTCGGCGCGGGCGAACCAGCCGCTCGTGACCGTCAACGTCGCGGCGATTCCGGACACCTTGCTCGAAGTCGAATTCTTCGGCGCCGCGCCCGGCGCTTATACCGGCGCGGACCGGAAGGGGCGTGCCGGCAAGTTCGAACTCGCGAACGGCGGCACGTTGTTTCTCGACGAAATCGGCGACATGCCGTTGCCTTTGCAGGGCAAGCTGTTGCGCGTGTTGCAGGACAAGGAGTTCGAGCCGCTTGGCTCGAACCGGATCGTGCGCGCGGACGTGCGGATCATCGCGGCGACCTCGGCCGATTTGCCGGCGCTGGTCGCGGCAGGACGTTTCCGCGCGGACCTGTTCTACCGGCTGAACGTGTTGACCATCCAGGCGCCGGCGCTTCGCGAGCGTTCGTCCGATATCGAAGCGCTTGCCTACGCCATGCTCGAGGATCTGTCGACGCAAGCGCGTGGCGCCAGTCACTTCGAATTGCAGGACGATGCATTGCGGCTGCTGTGTTCGTACGGATGGCCCGGCAATGTGCGCGAGCTGCGCAATACGCTGGAGCGCGCGGTAATGCTCTCGGACAGCGAGCGGATCGATGCACGTGCGCTGGCGCCGTTCATCGGTCCGGCACATGGGGGCGGCCACCGTCCATACGCATCCAGCGCTGTCTCTGCAGCGCACGCTTCAGACGCGGCGGCAGAGGCGTCCGCAGCGACGTCGTGGAGCGACGCCATGGCTGCGTTCGAAAAGCGCTATCTGGGCGACGCCTTGCGCGCCAACGGCGGTCGTGTGATCGAGACGGCAATGCAGATCGGCATGGGCCGCGCGACGCTCTACAAGAAGATCGCGGCATACGGTATCGAGGTGTGACAAAGTCAGGCGTCATTGAGTGACGCAGCGTAATTGCCGCGTGGCACAATCGCGTGATCGAAAAACAAGATGTGATCGGGGTTTCAAATGAAACGCAATCTTTCCTCTGTCGCGCGCCGGACCTGTGCCGCGCTGGCGCTTCCCGCAATCGCCGTACTGAGCGGTTGCAGCAGCAGCGCACCGCTGTTTCTGTCGGACGGCCGTCCGACTACGCTGGTTCAATGCCGGGAAGGCTCCGATTCCTGCTCGCAGCAGGCAAGCGCAGCTTGTGGCGGCGCTTTCGACGTCGTGCGGCAGTCGAGCGACAATGGCACGTTCAGTCTGATATACGCCTGCCGGGCGAAATGACGTTACGCCGGCCAATGGCTAGCGTAACGGATTGCCTATTTTCTTCCTTTATCTCGCCGCGCGGCTATGACGGCGGTGTCTCTCGCAGCGCAGATCCCGTTTGAACGGGCCAAACCCGGCCATGATGTCGCGCAATACGCATATGGCCGTCATAAATATCTGCCTCTAATGCGCATTGCCGAAACGGTTATGATGCACATTGAATATTTATCTAGCTGTTCCCAGACTATTGCTTATACCGTTTGCGCCAATAACGAAGCGCTCCGGTTTCTCCATTAAGCTGAGTCGGTGCGGCACCCAACGGAACGCGAAGAATCTTCGCAGTATCCTTAACTCGCCGGCTCAAAGATAAAACATATACGCAGATTTTGCCGGATCGCGACGGGCCGGATTAACAGCTTAAGAAAGATTTTCCGCCCGAGTGGCGGGACGAGGTAATTGCGGCACGTTTTATGCTTTTTAAACGGGTTCAATGAGTAATTCCGGGGAAAATAATGAATCACCGTCAACTCGAAAAAGATATCGAGCATCTTGAACATGTAATTTCGCATATCTCTGCTGAAGACCGTATCCCTTTGTCCTATTGGCGCAATCGCATCGCTTCGGTGTCCGGGGCGGGATTGGTGCCGGCGCAGGCGAGCCGCGTCAAACGGCTCAATGCAGCCCTCTCGGCATTGGAGAGCCGGCAGAAAGCGTGACTGTCCGCGGGGGCGGATGATTACGTGTACCGTCTGATCGGGTAACGTTTTCTGCAAGAATAAGGGAACGTAACGCCTAAGGACCCAGGAGGATCATGCACCCAGCAGGACTATCGGCGATCCGCCTGACGGCGCTCACGAACGCCATGCAAGGCTATGTGGAACGCGGCGAGGTGGCGGGCGTCGTTTCGCTGGTCTGGCGGCGCGGTGAAATCGGCTATTTCGAGCCGCTCGGCTTGCGCGACGAAGCCGCGCAATTGCCCATGGAGCGCGAGACGCTGTTTCGCATCGCGTCGATGACCAAACCGGTTACGAGTGCGGCGATCCTGATGCTGATTGAGGAGGATCGGCTCGCACTCGATACGCCGATCTCCGCGTGGCTGCCGGAGCTGGCTGCTCCGGTCGTGCTGCGTGACCCCACCGGCCCGCTCGACGAAACCAACCCGGTCAGAACGCCGCTTACCGTACTCGATCTGCTCACCCATCGCGCCGGCTTTGCTTATCACTTCACCGCCACCGGTCCGTTGGCCGAGGCTTACGCGGCGGCCTTCAACGGCATTGAAGCGCGTGGGGATGCCAGCGCGTGGCTGGCGCGGATAGCGGGTTTGCCGTTGATGTTTCAGCCCGGCTCGCGCTGGCACTACGGCATCGCGACCGACGTCCTCGGCGTGCTGATCGAGCGCATCAGCGGCATGCGGCTCGGCGACTTCTTCCGGACACGGATCTTCGAACCGCTCGGCATGCGCGACACGGCGTTCTGGGTGCCCGACGCGCAGCTCACGCGTTTGGCGACGGCTTATGGCGTCGAACCGGGCACTCGGCGGCGTGTGGTCGAAGATCATCCGTCGGCGAGTCGCTGGGCGAATCCCGACCGGTTCCAGAGCGGCGGTGGCGGCCTCGTCTCGACGGCGCAGGACTATCTGCAGTTTGCGCAGCTATTGCTGGGGCGTGGACGTGTCGGTTCAATACGCTTGCTGTCGCATCGCTCGGTCGATTTGATGCGCTCGAATTTCCTGACCCGCGACCAGCGCCGCGTGCCGGCGTTCGGTCACGTGCTGTGGGCGGGCCAGGGCTTTGGCCTCGGCTTGTCCATTGTCGACGATCCTGCGCAGCAGTTGCCGCTCGGTTATCGTTCGATGGGATCGTTCGGCTGGCCGGGTGCGTATGGCACAAGCTGGTTCGCCGATCCGGTGGAAGACCTGATCGGTCTTATGCTGATTCAGCGGCGTGCTGTCGAACCATTCCCAATGTCGCTCGATTTCGAACGCCGCGTGTACGATGCGATTGACGATTGAGTGCGTTAGCGACGGCAGGTGAGCGGGTAACTGTGGACGGCGGTTGGTCGCATGCCGTTCTATGCGGGTCGCTCCTTGCGGGCGCATCCTTGCGGGCGCATCCTGGCGGGCCGCCCTGCGCGGGCCGCTCTATCCGGCACTTTATTCGTCTGATAGTGTGCGCGCACGGAGACTTCCTCCGGAGCGTCCGCACTGCAGTTCGTCAAATTGATCGGAGTACCCGCCATGGCCTCGTACAAACAGTTGACTGCCCAGCTCGAAAAGCTCCACAAGGAAGTTGCGGTGGCGCGCGAAAAAGAAATCGCACAGGCGATCGCTGAGATCAAGCAAAAGGTCGCCGAATACGACCTCACGGCGGAAGAGCTGGGTTTCACGAGCAAACGTACAACCGGACGCAAAACGGTTTCAGTCGCCAGGTACCGTAACCCGAAAACCGGCGAGACCTGGAGCGGTCGTGGCCGCTCGCCTGGCTGGCTCGCTGGCAAGAATCGCGAGCGCTTTCTGATCGAAGTCTGAAGCCCTTTCGTGCATGGCGCTTGCGCTCGCAACGCGCCGGGTTTTCCGAAGTGAGGTTGCGCCGGGTTTTTCTCGCACCGTTGAGCGGGTCCCGAAAACGCTCACCTTTCGTGTGAGCCTGTAACGCGCGTCGTGGATTTATCCAACTGCTCCGAGCCAGGGTCCGTTGTTTCGGTGAGCCTGGTTTTGTCGGATGACGCACCTCGCGGCGCGATCACCTCTGCAGTCCCTCTTGGTCGCACGATCTTTCTTGAAACCCGCGTCTGCCTTTGCTGGCGGGCGTTCCCAGGCTATCCGAAGAATCGCGGAATCCGTCGGTCGGTTCTCAAGCCGTCTTTTTCACAGACTTTGCCTGGCGGCTGAACGTCGCGCCGCGAGTGCGTGATCGGCCGTCGGTGTGTTCACCTTTCGCCCCGATTCGAGCTTCGCAATCGCGGGTCCCGAAAACTCTCACCTTTGCGCCCGTCCAGGTGCGCGACTCGATGCGCCACCTGGTCGTCGCCTGAGCGCCACGTAAGGCGCCCCTAGGCAAACCCGGAGATGAGTTCGCCTCATACCCCAGATCAAAACTCATCGATACATGGTCGCGAAGACCGGACAGCACAATCGGTCATCCACTCACCTCGACGGAAAGACCATGAGCGTATCGACGGACACACAACTCTTTATCGGCGAAGGTTTCGAAGGCCCCGGCGTCAATCTCGCGCACATCAACGTACTCGTCGGCCCGCGCAACGGGCCTGCGGGTCAGGCCTTCGCTACTGCATTGGCGACGCCTTCCGTAGGACATGCGCCGTTCGTCGTGATCGCGCGGCCAGGTGTGCCGACCAAGCCGTTGACGCTTTACGTCAACAAGGCGCAAATCGGCAGCGACTTTCATGGCAACGCAACGTGGGGTGCCTCGCAAGCCGGCATCGCCAAAGCGGTGGCTGAGTCGCTGGAGAACGGCACCTTGCCGCCCGAAGCGGAAAACGATTGGGTAGTGGTGTCGGCGAATTGGGTCAATCCGGGCACCGACAATCTCGACGCTGTCTTCGAAAACAACTACCTCGCGTGCAAGAACGCGATCCTCGCGGCGATGAAGGGCCTGCCGCATCGCGAAGAAGTTTTCGCCGCGGCACGTGACGTATCGAATCCGTTCTACACCCCGAAACAACTTTAATCACGCGCCACGCGGTTCGCACGCCATGGGGCCGACGCAGCCGCTTGCGCAACTCGATGCGATCAGGAAGGAGACAGCACTGTGGAATACATTCGCCTCGGCCACTCGGGCCTGAAGGTTTCGCGTCTGTGCCTCGGCACGATGAACATGGGCACGCCGCAATGGAAGCCGTGGATTTTCGACGAAGCGCAGAGCGAGCCGATCGTGCGCCACGCGCTGGAAGCGGGCGTCAATTTCATCGACCTCGCCGATTTCTATTCGACCGGCGTGGGTGAAGAAGTAGTGGGCCGTATTCTGAAACGCATTGCGCGCCGCGAGGAAATCGTCATGACGACCAAGGTGGGCTATGACATGGGCGCGTATCAGAACGCCGGCGGCCATTCGCGCAAGCACATCATGGATGGCATCGATGGGTCGCTTACGCGCCTCGGCATGGAGTACGTCGACATCTACATGCTGCATTACTTCGACGTGAATACACCGGTAGAAGAAACCATGGGCGCGTTGAACGATATTGTGTGCGCCGGCAAGGCGCGTTATATCGGCGTGTCGACCATGTACACGTGGCAGTTCGCCAAGATCATGCAGGTCTGCGAGCGCAACGGCTGGCACAAACCGATCAACATGCAGTTGCAGCTCAACCTTGCATATCGCGAGGAAGAGCGCGAAATGATTCCGTACTGCCAGGATCGCGGTGTCGGCGTCTCCGTGTTCAGTCCGCTCGCGCGCGGTCTGCTGACTTGCGATCCGAACTCCACGCGCAATCAGACCGATTTCTTCACCGCTCAAATGTACGGCGACACGGCATCGCGCGAGATCGCCGCTTCGGTGGCTCGGGTGGCGGCAAGGCGTGGTGTGTCGGCTGCACAGATTGCGCAAGCATGGGTGCTGAATCATGGGGGTGTGGCGAGCATGCTGGTTGGCGCCGACACACCCGCGCAGTTCGATAGCGCGCTGGCCGCGCTCAGCACCCGGCTCTCTGCCGACGAACTGTTCGAACTCGAACGCAACTACACACCGTGCGACCTGATCAACGACTACACCGCGGGCAAGCGCGTCGCTCGCGAGGCGCGGCTCGCACAGGGCGGCTTCGTCGAAACTTTGGAGAAGGCGGCATGAACGCGTTTCTTCGAACTGGACATTACATTGGCGGCGAATGGTATGACAGCGCGACCACTTACTCCGTGCTGAACCCCGCGACCGGCGAAGTCGTAGCCCACGTGGCGAGAGGCGGCGCGGCGGAAACGACGCAGGCCATCGCCGCGGCCGAGCGGGCCTTTCCCGCGTGGCGCGTGATGACGGCGAAAGAGCGCGGCGCACGTGTGAGGCGTTGGGGCGAGCTGATGCTGGAAAATCGCGACGCGTTGGCTGAGTTGCTGACCCTCGAGCAAGGCAAGCCGCTGGCCGAAGCGCGAGGCGAAGTCGGTTACGCGGCGAGCTTCTTCGAATGGTTCGCGGAAGAAGCGAAGCGCAGCTACGGCGACGTGATTCCGAGCCCGAACCCGAACGCGAAAATCATTGTGACGCGCGAGCCGGTCGGCGTGGTCGCGGCAATCACACCGTGGAATTTTCCGCTCGCGATGATCACGCGCAAGGCGGCCCCAGCGCTTGCAGCAGGGTGCACGATGGTGCTGAAGCCCTCGGAAGAGACGCCGCTTTCCGCGTTCGCACTCGCCGTGCTGGCAGAGAAGGCTGGCATTCCGCCCGGCGTATTCAATATCGTTTCCGGCGATGCGGTGGCGATTGGCGGCGTGCTAACTGAATCTGAAGTCGTGCGCAAGCTGTCGTTCACCGGCTCGACGCGGGTGGGCAAGCTGCTTGCAAAGCAGTCTGCGGATACGTTGAAGAAGCTGTCGTTGGAGCTGGGCGGCAACGCACCGTTTATCGTTTTCGATGATGCCGATATCGACGCCGCCGTCCAGGGCGCTATGGCGTCGAAGTTCCGCAACACCGGGCAGACCTGCGTCTGCGTGAATCGCTTCTACGTGCAGGACGGTGTTCATGAAGCGTTCACCCAGGCGCTGACCACCGCCGTGCGAAAAATGCGCGTGGGCAATGCGTTGCAAGGCGAGGTCGAGCAAGGCCCGTTGATCAACGCGGCGGCACTGAAGAAAGTTGAAACGCATGTCGCCGATGCGCTGCGAAAAGGCGCGAAGGTGCTGACCGGCGGCAAGGCGCATGCGCTTGGCGGCACGTTCTACGAACCGACGGTGCTGGTCGATGTATCGAAGTCGATGCTAATTGCCGCGGAGGAAACCTTCGGTCCGGTTGCCGCGTGCTTTCGCTTCAAGACCGAAGACGAAGCCATCGCCGCGGCCAACGACACGCCCTTCGGCCTCTCCGCCTATTTCTACACGCGCGATCTCGCACGCGCCTGGCGCGTCGCCGACTCGCTGGAAAGCGGCATGGTCGGCATCAACGAAGGGATTCTGTCCACCGAAGTCGCGCCGTTCGGTGGCGTCAAGCAGTCTGGACTCGGCCGCGAAGGCTCGAAATACGGCCTCGATGAATACACCGAGCTGAAATACATGATGATGGGCGGCCTCGGCCGCTAGCCCTCGCATCAGGCGTTTACGCGTCCGCCTCGCGCTGTAGGCGAGGCGGGCGATGCAGCCCTGCGTACAAAAGCCATGCCGGCGACGCAAGGGTTGTCCACACAACGAAGGAGACAGCGTGAGCAATCAGGACCTCCAGGCAGCCGCTCTCGGCCTCGCCCCCACTTTGCCGGCCGCCGCCGCGGCACCCGCGCACGGCCCCATTTCTCTCGACGACGTTCCGCTGAACAGGTTTCACATCAAGATTGCCGGGCTGACGTTCGGCGCGCACTTCACCGAAGGCTTCGCGCTCGGCACGATCGGCTATGCGCTTGCGTCACTCAACCGCCAGATGCCGCTCGACGCGTTCTGGATGGGCATGATCGGCAGCTCCGCGCTGATGGGTATCTTTGTCGGCAGCCTCGTGTTCGGCTGGCTGTCGGATCGGCTGGGACGGCAGAAGATCTTTCTGCTGAGCTTCCTGATCATCACGGCCGCGGCATTTGCGCAGTTCTACGTAAGCTCGCCGTTCGAGTTGTGTTTGCTAAGGGTATTGATCGGCTTCGGCATGGGGGGCGATTTCGCGGTCGGGCATGCGATCCTCGCCGAATTCTCGCCGCGCAAACACCGTGGGACCTTGCTCGGCTCGTTCAGCGTGGTGTGGACCGTCGGCTATGTCGTGGCTAACGTGCTCGGTATGCACTATGCCGACGCGTCGCCTGATGCGTGGCGATGGCTGCTTGCATCGGCGGGCGTTCCGGCTCTGATCGTGCTGCTGTTGCGCATGGGCACGCCGGAGTCGCCGCGTTGGCTGCACGGCAAAGGGCGCGTTGCCGAAGCCAAAGCGATCGTGCTCAAGCACTTCGGCCCCAACGTGACGCTCGATGGCGGCAACGATGAGCACGCGCAGTCGCATGGCGGTTTCATGCGTTTGTTCAGGAAAGATCTGATCCGTAGAACGATCTTCAATTGCGCATTTTTTGTGTGTCTCGTGATTCCGTATTTCGCGATTTACACGTTCCTGCCGACCATTCTTAAAGCGATCCATTTGAATGATGGGTCGGGCGCGGATTTACTGCTGAATGGGTTCCTGGTGCTTGGCGCTCTGATTGGTATCTGGCTCACGATTAAATTGTCCCGGCGCGTGTTTCTGATCAGTTCGTTCGCGGTGACGTGTGCGTCGCTGATTGCGTTGAGTTTACTGCCGGAGTCCGCAATGCTCGCGATGATCGTCGCATTCGCGATCTTCACATTGACGATGTCGGCGTTTTCGAATCTGGTCGGCGTGTTTCCGCCAGAGTGTTTTCCAACGGAAGTGCGCGCGTGTGGCGTAGGGCTCGCGATTGCGTGCAGCCGTCTCGGTTCGGCAGTCGGCACCTTTCTGCTGCCGCTCGGGATCGTCCACGTAGGCTTTCACGCGACGATGATGGTGCTTGCCGCTGTGCTGCTGGTCGGTATGGTGGTGTCGATCGCCTGGGCACCTGAGACGAAGCACCTGACGTTGAACGAAGCCAGCGGCGCGTAACGCGCCCACCTGTTTCAATAAAACCCGCCGCACCGGCAACGGTGCGGCGGGTTTTTTTCGTGCGTCGCGTTGTCTGAAATCAACCTTCTGATGGGATTTTTAAGAAAAGTCTTATTCCCATTCCCCGTGCGGGTTCGCTTGTCAGGAATATCTCACGTCACGTAAGGCGATTCTCAATTAAATAGGAATCGTCCTACGTACTTGCGTCGCGCCAAATCTTAATATTGTTTTGCGCCTGAACGATAGGCCAATAGTTCGAAGCAAAGACCGCCATTTTCCCGGCGTAGAACATTGGAGCGCCCAGGGGCAAATGGCGAGTCTTACCGCATATCGAATCGCCGTTGATTCAATCAATTTCTTAACTCACTGGAGCAGCAAACATGAAATCAATCCTCTCCGCAATCGCGATCGCAACCGGCGGTCTGTTGGGCCTCGCATCGTTCGGCGCCGAAGCGGCGGACGGCACGATTACCTTCACCGGCACCGTCTCGGACACCACGTGCTCGATCAACGGCACGGCATCGGGTTCGCCCGCTGACTTCGCGGTCGTTCTGCCGACGGTTTCGGCAGGCACGCTGGCCGCACAAGGCGCAGTTGCAGGTACGTCGAGCCCGACCGACATCACGCTTGCATTGAGCGGCTGCTCGGGTACGGCTACCAAGGCGGTCGCCGCCTTCGAAAACGGCTCGACCGTCGACCAGACCACGGGCTATCTGACGAACCAGGCCGTTTCAGGCCCGGCGGCGAACGTGGAAGTGCGTCTGCTTAACGCCTCGCTGCAACCGATCAACGTTACGACCGGTTTGAACAACGATATCTCGACCAACGGCGCGACGATCAGCGGCGGTAGCGCGAATCTGAAGTACTTCGCGCAGTACTACGCCACGGGCAAGGCAACGCCGGGCGCAGTGAATACGTCGGTTCAGTACACGATGCAGTATCAGTAAGCGATGACCGGGGCGTTCGCTCAGGCGAACGCCTTTTTAACGGCCTTTTTTCAAGATTACATTTAAAGGTGTTGTGATGAAGTTGCTCGGAAAAATGACGATAGGAATCGGATTTGCTTGTGCGCTGCTCGCAGGCAGCGCACAAGCAAGCGTGACGATCGGCGGTACGCGAGTGGTGTATCCGCTTGAGCAGCGCGAAGTCACAGTCAAGCTGGATAACGATAGCCACAATCCGTCACTCGTGCAGGTATGGATGGACGATGGCAACGCGGATGCGAAACCTGGCGAGATCAAGGTGCCGTTTGTGATTACGCCGCCGATCTTCCGGATGGACCCGAAGAAAGCGCAGACGCTGCGCGTGATGTACAGCGGTGAAGCATTGCCGCAGGATCGCGAATCGGTTTACTGGCTCAACGTGCTCGATATTCCGCCGAAAGCAAATGGCACGGCCGACGCCAACTCGCTTCAATTGGCCTATCGCACGCGTATCAAGGTGTTTGTGCGTCCGGCCAAATTGCCTGGCAAACCTGAAGATGCACCGGCGCAATTGAGCTGGAAAGTAGTTGCATCGCCGGATGGCAAGGGCGAAGCGGTGAGCGTATCGAATCCGACGCCGTACTACGTGTCGTTTAGCGAAGTCGATGTCGAAAGCGATGGTCATACCTTCAAGAACGAACAGGGCGGCATGGTTGCGCCGCGCGCATCGGTTGTGTTGCCGGTTGCAAAGATGAATGGTGTATCGGCAGGTTCAAAGGTTCACTACACCGCGATTAGCGATTACGGCGGCGCCCTCAATGGCGACGCGACGCTCGGCAAATAGACCGCACCCGCTTGCCGGTCGGGCGGCAGTTTTCCGCCCATAGCTCAACCCTTTCTCGACCACAGCGTGTGTTGCACAGGCAACGCACAGGGACGACGCACGCCTGTTGCAGACATTGGAAGTCAGTTAAATCATGAAACTCTCACCTCGTCATCAGTCGCAAGCTCGCACCAGTGAATTTTCTGGTCCGTTCGGCCTGAGCCCCGTCGCCGCAGTTGTGCTGTCGGTGTTCGCGGCGCTGGGCGGCGTCCAGTCGGCGAGCGTGAATGCAGCTGAAACCAGTAATGACGGCAACGCCGTTCAGTTCGATACAACGTTCCTGCGCACTGACCCAAAGCAGACCGTGGACGTTACGCGTTTTGCGCGCGGCAATATGGTGTCGCCAGGCGTGTATTCCGTTGACATCTGGGTGAACGATGCACGTGTGGCGCACCAGGATGTGCGTTTCGTGGCGAGTAGCGAAGGTCAAAGTGCGCGTCCGTGCTTCAGCCGTCAGATGCTGGAAACGCTCGGCGTCGATTTCGCCAAGGTCGGCGCGGTTACCGGTGCGAAGGCGCCGGAACATGCAGCCGCCGCGGTGAGCGCCGCCAATGACACGCGTGATGACTTAGGCGCAGGTGCGGAATCGACCGCTGCAAAGCCGTCCGGACCGACAGCCGGCGCCAAGGCCGACGAATGCGTCGATCTGACAGCCATGGTGCCCGACACCACGGTCGACTTCGACTTTTCGGAACAGAAGCTCACGCTGAGCGTGCCGCAGAAATACATGCGCAACGCCGCGCGTGGCTATGTGCCGCCCGAAATGTGGCAGGACGGTGTGAACGCGGGATTCGTGAGCTACAACGCAAATACCTATCACACCGCCGGTTCAGGCATGGAATCGACGCAGAGCTATCTGGGTCTGAACGCCGGCGTGAACATCGGCGCGTGGCATTTCCGCCATCAATCGTCGGTGTCGCAGGCGACCGGGCAGGGCACGCACTTCGATAATATCGCGACCTATCTGCAGCATGACGTCGCCGCGTTGAAATCGCAGGTGACGGTGGGCGACGGCTACACGACGGGCGACGTGTTCGACAGTGTGCAATTCCGCGGAGCGCAGATCGCTACCGACGACCGCATGCTGCCCGAATCGTTGCGCGGCTATGCACCGGTGGTGCGTGGCACGGCGGAATCGAATGCGCGTGTGACGGTTCGGCAGAACGGCCAGGTGATCTATGAAACCAGCGTGTCACCGGGCCCGTTCGAAATCACCGACCTGTATGCGACCGGCTACGGTGGCAACCTCGATGTGACCGTCACCGAAGCCGATGGTCGCACGAAGAGCTTTACCGTGCCATATGCATCGGTTGCGCAGTCGCTGCGGCCGGGCACCACGCGCTTTTCGGTCACGGCCGGCGAATTACGTAACGCCACGCTCGACACCAAGCCGAATTTTGCGCAGTTCACGTTGCAGCGCGGTCTCACCAACCTAGTGACGGCCTACGGCGGCGGTGTGGCCGCGAACGGCTATGTGGCGGCAGACCTCGGCGCCGCACTTAACACGAAGTTCGGCGCGTTTTCCGCCGACGTGACGGGTGCGCAGACCCAGGTGCCGAACCAGAGCACGATGCGCGGCACCAGCTTGCGCATCGGCTACAGCAAGTTCATCGATCCGACTGATACCAACATTTCGGTCGCCGCGTACCGTTATTCGACTGCGGGCTTTATGAATCTGACCGATGCGGCCTCCGTGCGCGATCTCGCGATGCGCGGCGGCGATACGAATTCGGTCTACCGCCAGCGCAATCGTTTTCAGCTCACGGTCAACCAGAATTTCAAGGAACACGGCACGGTGTTCCTGAGTGCTTCCGCCCAGCAGTACTGGAATCACGGCGGCAGCGATACGTTCTACCAGGCCGGCTACACCAACAGCTTCAAGTACGGGACCTACAGCATTACCGCTGGACGCACGCGTAACGCGGACGGGTCGATGTCGAACCAGTACATGGTCAGCACGACGCTTCCGCTTGGCCATAGCCAGCATGCGCCGCTGCTGTCGACGAACCTCTCGAACTCGAGTGGCAACACGAGTCTGCAGGCCAACCTCAGCGGCTCCTTGGGCGAGAACAACGAGTACTCGTATAACGCGTACGGCACGTATGGTGCTGGCAACGGCAACAGATCGGCCAACACGGGCGTGAGCGGCGCCTATCGTGCGCCGTATGCGCAGATGACGGCGTCAGCGAGCGCGGGTTCGAATTCGAGCCAGGTGTCCGCGGGTGTCAGCGGAACGGTTGTCGCGCACCCGGGCGGCGTGACGTTTTCGCAAACCGTGGGCGACACGTTCGGCATCGTCGACGCGCCGGGCGCCGCAGGTGCGAACGTGACCAGCGCGCCGGGCGTCAAGGTCAACAGCCGCGGCTATGCGGTTGTGCCTTACCTCACGCCTTACGGCATGAACACCGTCGATATCGACCCGAAGGGCACGTCGACCGATGTCGAGTTCGAATCGACATCGGAACAGGCTGTGCCGCGTCTCGGTTCGGTGGTGATGATCAAGTACAAGACGGTGAACGGACGTGCCGCGCTGATTCGTGCGCCGCAGCTCGGCGACAAGGCGCTGCCGTTCGGTGTGGATGTGGTGGATAGCAGCGGCAAAACTGTTGGCGTTGTTGCCCAGGACAGCCGGATTTTCGCGCGTGGGCTGGAAGACAAAGGC
Source organism: Paraburkholderia sediminicola (assembly GCF_046026855.1). Lineage (GTDB taxonomy): Bacteria > Pseudomonadota > Gammaproteobacteria > Burkholderiales > Burkholderiaceae > Paraburkholderia > Paraburkholderia sediminicola_A. The sequence continues at coordinate 103,175 of NZ_JAQQET010000019.1, forward strand.
TCGTTGTTCGTGAAGTGGGGTTCGGCGGCTGCTGAGCAGTGCCAGATTGATTATGTGTTGTCCAAGCAGATGGGTAAGGCGAGTGCAGCCTATACATCGGTGGAAGCGCACTGTGTGGGCGGCACGTCGAGCGAGTCAACGAACGCCCTGCCACCCGACTCGACCATTGCTCACGCAACTTACTAACGCAGAGACGATTATGAAATTCACCAGAATAGTAACGATGCGTGGCGCAAACGACGCGACGTCGTCCAGTGCGCGTCAGGTTAGCCACATTGGCGCGCACGTCATGAAAGCGCTCTGTGCGGGCTTGCTGTTGCTCGGCTCAATCCATGCGTACGCCGACTACATCCATTTGCCGTACGCGAAGGGTTGGACGGACAACTTCGACAACATAAGCTTCTCTGCGTCGTTTGCGCCGTCACGAGACTTGCCCATAGGCAGTGTTCTACAGACCGTCAAGATTCAGAACCAGATTACTTATTCCGCAACATGTTCGGTCACGAAGACGATCACGGTCGACGGTACGCCTGTCCCTAGCATGACAGGTACGTATCAAACCAATGTGCCTGGAATCGGCGTTCAGTTTTACGTGACTTCCGGTTGGGGTGGTAGCCCAAATCCGTTGATCCAGGCGCCATCGAGTGAGACGCTTGCGCCAAGCTCGAGTGGCGGGCAACCCATTTTTTATACAAGAGCAGACCTCGTGGTGACCGGGCCAGTTGGCAACGGTACGCTGACCACTTTACCGAGCATGGCTATCCAATACAGCGGGGGGTGCCTGAATGACCCAAATTCGCCTTCGACGTCGCCGCACTCGCTGGCGCTCAATCCCGGCACGGTTATTACAGGCCAGACGTGTAGCGTCACCACACCTTCTCTGAATGTCACCTTGCTGCCGATTTCCGCCGACGGCTTTGCTACTGTCGGCTCGACGAAAGGGTCCGCGCCGGTCAATCTCGGTCTCAACTGTTCGAAAGCGGGTATCAACGTCAACATTGCGTTGACGGACGCTTCGGATGGTTCCAACCGGTCGACCACGCTTGGCTTGGCGCCAGGTTCGTCAGCGGCGGGCGTCGGGCTGCAGATACTGAACGGCACAAAGCCCGTGGCATTCGGGCCGGACTCCGCAGTGGCGGGGAACCTGAATCAATGGCTTGTGGGCAAGTCGTCAGTCGGCATGATGAGCATTCCCCTCACGGTCCGATACATCCGGACAGCCGGCGCCTTGACTTTGGGGACGGTGAAAGGTACGGCCACTTTCACGATGTCGTATCAGTAGTGCTGGAGCAAGGCGGCGGTGTGCCGCCTTTGCCAAGTCGCGCAGCGGCTCCCCGCGTCGCGCCGGATATAGCGCCAAGCCATTTTCCTCGCGACGCCTCCATGACGTGTATCATTCGTTCCCTGCGCTGTTCTGCGCTGGCGATTCCGGTATTGTCGAACGCTCGTTCGTGACTTGGTTCCGATGCGTCCGAGTTGCCATGTGATGCGGGTTTCCGACCCCGCTCCCGCAGCTCGACGCCGCCACGCAAGACTTGGCAGGCAGGCAGCCACAAGCTGCCGAAGACCGCCCGAACCCCTATCCGTGACCGCCAGACCCGATGTCAGTCTCCGAACTCAAACGCCGCCGCACATTCGCGGTCATTTCCCACCCGGACGCGGGCAAGACCACGCTCACTGAAAAGCTGCTGCTGTTCTCGGGCGCGATTCAGATCGCCGGTACCGTGAAGGGCCGCAAGAGCAATCGCTACGCGACCTCCGACTGGATGGAGATCGAAAAGCAGCGGGGCATTTCGGTGGCCAGCTCGGTGATGCAGTTCGAATATGGCAACGCCGTGATCAACCTGCTCGACACGCCAGGCCACGAAGACTTCTCCGAAGATACCTATCGTGTGCTGACTGCAGTCGACGCCGCTGTGATGGTGATCGACGGCGCGAACGGCGTCGAAGCGCAAACGCTCAAACTGCTCGAAGTCTGCCGCAGCCGCAAGACGCCGATCGTCACTTTCATCAACAAGCTCGACCGCGAAGTGCGCGAGCCGCTCGAACTGCTCGACGAAATCGAACAGCATCTGGGCGTTGCAGCCGTGCCGTTCACGTGGCCGATCGGCATGGGCAAGGACTTCCAGGGCGTCTACGACATCCAGCGCGATCAGGTGCGCCTGTTCCGCGCCGGGCAGGATAAGGCGGGCGGCGAGGTCGAAACGCTGCAAGCGCTCAGCGACGAAGAAGGCGAGCGCCGTTTCGGCCATGCCTGGGTCAAGGCAAAGGAAGAGATCGACCTGATCACCGGCGCATCGCCTGATTTCGATCGCGAGCAGTTCCTCGCGGGTCAGCAATCACCCGTGCTGTTCGGCTCAGCGATCAACAATTTCGGCGTAAAGGAAATTCTCGACGCGCTTGTCGATCTGGCGCCGCCGCCGTCGATGCGCATGACCGTGCAGCGTCCGGTGCTGCCGGACGAGCCGAAGTTCACCGGCGTTGTGTTCAAGGTGCAGGCGAATATGGACCTGGCGCACCGCGACCGCGTGGCATTCATTCGCGTGTGTTCGGGGCATTTCGAACGCGGCATGGCCGTGAAGGTGACGCGCACGAACAAGACGTTCCGCGCGAATAACGTGGTGACGTTCCTGTCGCAGCGTCGCGAGACGGTTAGCGAGGCATATCCTGGCGATATCATCGGTATTCCGAATCACGGCACGTTGAGCCTCGGCGATACGCTGACCGAAGGCGAGCTGTTGCAGTTCGTCGGCTTGCCGTTCTTCGCGCCGGAAATTTTCCAGACGGTGGAAGTGGTCGATCCGATGCGCGCCAAGCAACTCGGCGAAGCGCTGAAGCAACTCGGTGAGGAAGGCGCGATTCAGGTGTTCCGTCCGGAAGTCGGCGGCTTGATAATTCTTGGTGCGGTTGGTCAACTGCAGTTCGAAGTGGTGTCGCACCGTTTGTCGACGGAATACAAGGTCGATGTGCGGATGGCGCCGGCGCGCTATCGGATGTCACGCTGGGTGACCTGCGACGATGCGGCTGAATTGCGCCGTTTCACCGATTCGTACGCGGCGCGGATCGCGCTCGATGCATCGGATGCGCCGACGTATCTCGCATCGCACGTGTCGGAAATCGAAGTCGCGCAGAAGGCGTGGCCGAAGATTGTCTTTAACGAACTGCGCGAACATTCGGGTGCGCCGTTCAAGAAGGCGATGTAATCAGGTATCCGCGTTAGCACGCCAACGCTGACCGATCATGTGAAAGGCCCCGCCACTGAGCGACGGGGCCTTTTTGCTTGCAGGGTTCACGTGGCTGTCGCTACTAGCCCACGTGCATACACAGAAGCTTATGCAGGACGGTGACGGCCCTTGACCCAATGCGCGGCAAACCTCGCCCTTCAGGGTGGGTGGATGTCAAGGATCAGTGGCGCACTTGCTGCGAATCTGCGGCTGCACTTGTCGCGCTTTCAGTGGCGGCCTGTTCGCACGCTGAGGCCTTTTCGGTAGGCGAAGCTTTCTCCGTTACTTTTGATGCCTCTTCAAGAAGGCGCGCCGCGCGCCTCGCCGTGATACGGCTTTGAGGGATGCCCTTCGCATCGAGCGCGATGACCTGGTACAGTTCGCGGTCACACTCGAGCTCTCGCTGATATTGCTCCGCTGTGTCGACAAGCAATTCAAGTAGCGTTCGCTGACGTCGTCTTTCGTCGCTCGTGATGGCAGGATTCCTACACATTGAGGACGCAAGTGTGATCAGCGTATTGAGTTGGGTCAACTGCCGTTCACACAGATCGAATGCAGACAGCGCAAGCTTTTCGTACTGCATTGCGTCGACTGGCGGACGTGAATCGGGTTGAGATTGTTTTGTGGATTTGCTCATGGTGCGACCTCCCTGATACAGCTTGGATCGCCCGACACTCGCTTGTCAAGTGGGTGAGCGGGCACGTAGCGGGATTGGAAGACCGGTGTAACGCCAAGCCGGCGAGCCTTGCGGCTCCCCCACCACAGCCCGCCCATTGAAAAACAACAGACGTGCAGGGGTAGACGCACGCCCCGCCTGGGCGGGTGTGCGGGCATTACATACAGGCTTCCAAACCTGACCGCCGGGTGTTTTCCGATGGCTTGATGATTATAAATCAGGGTGGCGTGGCGCCTGTTACTTGCCCAGACTAAATGGTCAATTTTGGCCGTTTGGATAAGGCATTGCAAAATTCATCCACGTATTTGCGATATCCGCAGGGATCGTTCTGCCAAGCGCCGCGTGGCGTTGCGCCACGTCGAGATGGATGAACGAGGGGAGGTCATTGATACGACATCGTGAATGTGGCCAAACCTTTCACGGTGCCGGGCGCCACGGTGCCCGGCGTGCGTACGTATTGGGCAGTCAGCGGAATCGTCATCGAACCACCGGCGGCGGTGCCAGCCAGCCATTGATTCTGATTTCCCGCGGCCGCGGAGTCAGGGCCATAAGCAATCGGCGTCGAACCATTGAGAACCTGCAGACCGATACCTGTTGCGGTTGAGCCTGGCGCGAGGCTTAGCGTGGTTGAAGTGTTCGAAGCATTGGATGCGTCGGTCAGCGTCACGTTGACCCTGGTGCCCGGCGAGCAGTCGAGAGCAAGGTTGAACGGCGTGGCTCCCGTGGTTGCGCCGGCGGTAGGCAGCCGGCCTGTGTAAGCCTGTGGCAGAGTCACGGCAACCGAGGTCGAGGTTACGCTGCAGGTCGACGCGGCGACTACAGCGGGACTGACTTTCATTGTCACAATAGTCAATGAGCCTTGCGTAAAAGTTCCCGTCAGCGCGCCATCTACCGTTCCGCTTCCGACTGGGCCTGTGATGACCACGTCGACGCCAAACGTCGCGCCGTTAAAGCTCCACGCGCCACCGTAGTTGCCAGTGTTTCCTGGCCCGAAATACCTTGTGCTCCCCCCGCTGTCTACTCTATAGAAGCGCATGCCAACACCCGGTACGTTGGTCGCAAAGGTGTTGGGATTGCTGCTAACCTGGGATCCGCCATTGACGGTGTATGACCAGACGGTGCCACTGTCACAGTTGGCGTAATAGCCAGTAGCAGGAGTCCCCGCTTGCGCTGGCGCGGAGTAAATAACAGTTCCGATTGCCGCATTACGCGGGACTGTGAGTTGCGGGATGCTGTACGTAAAGTTCAAAGGCCCAGCACCATTTGCCCAGGAGCAATCGGCTCGCGCGGTCGTCGCGCAAAGCAGGAAGATGGCGGCGGCCTGGCACGTGACGCGGAAAATGCGCAACAGATTCGCCGCACGCAATGAATGGGTCAGTCGCCCTGACGGGTTCAGCACGCGGACACTGCAACTTTTCAACCGGTTCAATTTGCACCTCGAAGTGATAAACCATTTGCAACGAGTTCATATCGTTGGCGGCGACGACCTGTCGCCATGTCGAGGCCAATGTTGTCGAAAAGGAATCCGTGAGATCGGACCAGGAAGGGCTTGATGATCGAGTGGCGAGTCATATATGAATCGGCTTGATTGCCGGTTCAACCCTCATGTCTTTACGGTGGCGCGACAAAGTCATCGGCAAAATGCATTTTCGCTGTCCACTGCCTCAGTAAATATAGGAAGAATCTTAATAAGTAGGAAAAATCTGACGGTGAGTGCAGTGGATGCTGCTTAAAAAAGGAAGGGCGCCTCGGATTCTGATTCTTCTTTTTGCGCACCTCACCCCATCTTCAAGACCTCTTCCCGCATCCAGCCGGCAAACGCCTGCACATGCTCAAGCGCCGCGTGGCGTTCCGCCACGTCGAGCCAGGAACCGAAGGGTCCGGCCACTTCGATATCGGAAAACTGCGCAAGACTACCGTCATACAGGCGCTCATCGACGAAGAAGGTAAGCGCCGCTTCGGCCATAGCTGGATGCGCGCAAAAGCAAAGATCTCCCGCTCGCTATTCTGCTTCTTCCTCGAGTTCGGGGCGTAGCATCGGCCGCCCCAGCAGCTTGCGAGCCTGGTCCGTCTGGTCATGTTCAAAGGCGTCCTCGAAGTCCGGCAGTTCCTGAGGAGTAAGGCCGACCTCGGGCGTCACCGCCACCTGCTGCCAGTCCAGTACCGCGTCGAGAACTTCGGCCAGAACGACCCGCGCCTGGCCCTCGGACAGCGCGAAGTACGCGCGCGCGTCCAGAAGCATCTGAACCGAATCGATAGGACCGGCGTCCTCCGTAAGCCAGGTCTTGGACTCGCGCAGCTTGCCGGGCATCGGGTTCACGTCGAAGGCCGGCGCGATGCGCCACTGACCATTGCCGTCGTACAGGAAGCCCAGGTTCTGGAGATGGTCGTCGGTATTGGTGACGAGCAGATTGAAGATCAGCCGCCGCCATAGTTCCCGCGCGTCCTGGTCAGGATGCGAGCATTTCTGCTGCATGACATCCACGATTTCCGTGTAAGCGTGATCGTCCTGGCGCGAGGCCTGCAACATTGAGGCGGCGGACAGATAGGGAACGCGCAAGTCAGCGCCTTCCCGGTCAAACCGTTCGATGAGGGCAACCGGCGTGCCATTGAGATCAACGCAACGGGCATTGGCCGTGGTGATGCCCGCGTTGCGCGCGAGATGCAGCGCCAGCACTTCGGCCCGTGTGACGTTGACGGTGTCCTTCACGCTAGGAAACTTGCCGATGGCCAGCTTGCCGTTTTCATCCAGCAAAGTGCACTTGGGACGCATCCCGCCGAGCGAGGTGCCCTTGCCCTGCAGGTAGCGCAGATCTTCGGTGGTGTCCTTGCTCGTCTCGACCGCACGCGTTGCCCTATACATCCGCTCAAGCTCGATCAGAGGCGGCGTCGCACGCCGACCTTCAGCAACCGTGCGTAGATATACACCGTCCTCGCAAAGGCGGAGCGCGCCAACGCGGCTGAAATCATCCACTGCGCACAGATAGTCGAGCTCGTTCAAGGGCGGCAGACGTGGATTGCTCTTGCGTTCTTTGGCGCGTGCGCGTTCGATGATGCGGCGCCCCCACGCGTCAGGCGCGGTATCCGCCAGCGCAAAATGAAACGTCGAGTCCGCTGCATTGGCTGCCCGACGCGACTGATAGCCCGAAACTAGCGGCAGATCAGGCGAGACTTCAAATCTGTCCGGCTTCGTCAACCAGGCATCGTCATAGACGAGCTGTGACACCTCGCGACGCCCTTGGCTCGCGTAGGTCAGATGCCCGACAAGTTGCCCGGACGCCCCGAGGTGAACCTCCAGGTTCTGACGAATACCGGGTTTGGCGGCTTTGGTTTTCATTCGCAAGGCCTTCAGAACGCTTTGGTGGCTTTTTTGCGGGTGCGTACTCGCTGAGGAAGCTTCTCATCCATCAACATGAGACCGGTATCGTCCTGGCCACTGTCGAGGAGGTCGTTGAGGCGTTGCAACTCTCCGAACAGATGGAGCGCCCGAGCCAGGAAGTGCAACTGCACGCGCGGGTCGCCCGCTTCCATCCGCTTGACGGTATTGAGTCCCGCCCCAATCCGCTCGGCGAGCGCCTGCTGCGTCAGCCCTCGTCGGCGACGCGCACGGTTGAGGTCCTCGCCGAGTTTCGAGAGCGTTCGCTGCACCGGCGTGGGGAGCGGTTTCTCGATATTACGGCCCTCATGTGGGCTTTTAATGGGTTTAGTGGACTCCATGAGGGCTATTATAGTAGATACACCAGAGTGCGTTAGTGAAACTGTTTAATGGTCCTTGTATGGGCTATTAACCTGCTTAAAAGCCCGTGTATGGGCCATTAAACACCAGTATGCAGGGTTGGCCGATGAATAGAGGGTGAGCCCGGCGCAGCGAACCCCTGAGCGAGGAAGCCTGGCTCCGCGCACCTCACCCCGTCTTCAAAACCTCTTCCCGCATCCAGCCGGCAAACGCCTGCACATGCTCAGGCGCCGCGTGGCGTTGCGCCACGTCGAGCCAGTAACCGAACGGCCCGGCCACTTCGATATCGGAAAACTGCGCGAGACTGCCGTCCGCCAGTTCCTCTACGATCATGTTCCGGTCGACGATCGCCAGCCCCCCGCCTTTGCGTGCCGCGCGAATCGCCTGCTCAAGCGTGGAGAACTCGGTGCCGTTCTCCGCGTAACGGGCAGGCATACCCGCCTTTGCCAGCCAGTTCGGCCATAGGTCCAGCCTGGCGTCGTTATGCAGCACATGCAGCGCCGGCATATGTTCTAGCAGCATGTCGAGCGGCTGCCCAAGCAGGCGCGGCGCGCCAACCAGCACATGGCGTTCGATCATCAGCAATTCGGAATGCGCACCTGCCAGCGCGTCACGACCGAAGCGGATGCTGCAGTGACAGTCCTCGGTGGGTGAGGTGCGGACAGACAGTTCGACGTCGGGCAATTCGTCCGCCAACGAACCAAGCCGCGGCGAAAACCATTGCGTGGCGAAAGTGGGCGGCACAGCGAGTACGAGACGGCGACGGCCTTTTGCTGCAGTGATCTGACGGAAGCCGCGCTCGATCGTGTCGAAGGCCTCGGAGAGGCAAGGCAGGAACTGCAGCCCGGCTGGCGTCAGGCGGATGCCCTTGTGATCGCGCTCGAACAGTTTTGTGCCGATCGACTCCTCAAGCAGCTTGATCTGCCGGCTCACCGCGCCTTGCGTCACGCATAGCGCAGTGGCCGCGCGATTGAAGCTCATATGACGGGCCGTCTCTTCAAAGAAGCGCAACGCGATCAGCGATGGCAAGCGCCGCATAAATCACCTTCTGTCTCTTTGGGTCATCCGTTGCCGGCCGGCTGGCGTCCTGCCGTGACCACGGAATCGATGTGCGCGCTGTGTGCCTGCCGCGCGTTGTCTCCGACGCGTGATGCAGGCCGTCATCTGCCGACGATTTTTCTGGCCAATGTGCCGTCTAGCCTCTCGAGGATTGTCGCATTCCGGCTCAATATTTTGCCTGAGTGCGCTAAAAAAATTCCAGTGTGCGTTGGCTCGGATCAAGCCGAAACTCGTGCACGTCAAGCCGCCCGATCAGGAGCCCCGCGCAAGGTCCCGACTTCGCCTATCCTGACGAAGACGCGCGCCGGCCACCGGGCGCGCCTTCTCCACTCCGCGGAGCGCCCGTGACCGTTCGCAATCTCGACGCCTTGTTTCGACCCAAATCCGTCGCCGTGATCGGTGCTTCCGAGCGGCCGGGCAGCACCGGTGAGATGGTGTGGAGGCGTGTGCTGGAAGGCGGCTTCGAGGGCCCCGTCTGGCCTGTCAATCCGAAATACGACACGCTCGACGGCCGCGCGGTGATTGGCGACGCAGGCGATCTGCCACACGCGCCCACCGTTGCGGTGATCTGCACGCCGCCGGACACCTGGCCTGGCATCATCCACAAGCTCGGCGGATTGGGCACGCGCGCGGCGATCATCGTCGGCGAGGTGCGCTGCGACGAGGACCGGCTGGCGCTGCGGCATGCGTTGTCCGCGGCGCGTCCGCATTTGCTGCGCATCGTCGGGCCGGGCAGTCTCGGTGTGGTGTCGCCGGCGTTCCACGCGTATCTCGGCGCGCCTTCGTGCACGGTGAAAGCGGGTGGCGTGGCGTGGGTGTCGCAGTCGAATGCGTTAACCAATGCGGTGCTCGGCTGGGCACATGCACGCGGGCTGGGGTTTTCGCACGCGGTGGCGCTCGGCGGCGAGGCTGACGTGGATGCCGGCGACGTGCTCGACTATCTGGCAAGCGACCCCGGCACCCGCGCCATCCTGCTCGAACTGGACACGGTGCGCGCGGCGCGCAAGTTCATGTCGGCTGCCCGGGCGGCGGCGCGCAACAAGCCGGTGCTGGCGCTGCGCTCGGGCCGTGCCGATCCCGCCGATGCGTTGTACACTGCCGCGTTCCGTCGCGCGGGCATGGTGCGCGTGGACGCGCTCGACGATCTGCTCGACGAAATCGAAACCCTCGGCGTGGGTCGCGTGGCGGCGGGCGCCACGGCCACGTTGATCACGAGCGACAGCGGCCTCGCCACACTTGCCTGCGACGCCTTCGCAGCCGCCGGCGACACGCTTGCGCCGTGGCCCGCCGAAGCCGATGCGGCGCTATCCGAAGCGCTGCCGTACGCGGTGCCGGGCAACCCGCTGCAACTCGGCGACGACGCTCGTCCCGAGCACTTCGGCACCGCGCTCAAGCTGCTCGCCGACCACCGCAGCACGGGGACGGCCTTCGTGGTTCACGCGTCGACCCATGGCGCGCCGGTCGGCGAGGTTGCGCAGGCGCTAATCGCGAATCAGCGTTTCGCGTATCGCGGTTTGCTCGCATGCTTTTTCGGCGGCGTGGATGCGGCGACGCGGGACGCGCTGCACGCGCAAGGCATCCCGGTTCACACGACGCCGCAGCGGCTCGCGCGCGCGTTCGCCCGGCTGGTCGATTACCGGATGGGCCGCGAGCTGTTGATGCAGACGCCGGAAGATCTGCCGGCGCAGGTTCCCGAAGCAATCGACGCCGCCCAGGCGCAGGCGCGCGCCGCACTCGCCGCAGGTGAGCGCCAACTAACCGGGGAAGCGGCCGCTCAATTTCTTGAGCGCTTCGGGCTGCGCGTCGAAACGCAAGCGGGCGCCGACCAAGCCGCTACGCCGTCGCAGAAACCGGTCGTCGATCTCGCCGTGGAGCTTCACGACGACGACAACTTCGGCCCTGTGTTCCGCTTCACCGCGCCGTCGGCGGATGGCGTCTCCGAGCCGCTGCGCGTGTACGGCCTGCCGCCGCTGAATCCGATGCTGGCGCGCGACATCGTCTCGCGCTCGCGTTACGCCCGGCTCATCGCGCCGGAACCGGCACTAGCCGCGTTGACGGCGCTCTCGCAGGCCGTCTGCGACGTCAAGGAGATCGTCGGACTCGCGTTGACGTTGAGGGTGTTTTCCGACCATGTGGTGGTGGTCGAACCTACTCTGAGCATCGCGCCGACGCGCAGTCGGCTTGCGATCGTGCCGTACCCGAGGCGCTTTGAAGAGACGCTCGACTGGCAAGGTCTGCGGGTCACGGTGCGGCCGATCCGTCCGGAAGACGAAGCCGCGCATCACGATTTCGTTGAGGCGATGACGCCGGAGGATTTGCGCCTACGGTTCTTCGGCGCGGTCGGCAGTTTCGACCATTCACAACTCGCGCGCATGACGCAGATCGACTACGACCGTGAGATGGCCCTGATCGCGACAGTGGACAGTGAAGAGGGTTTCACGCGGACGCTCGGCGTGGTGCGCGCCGTCGCCGATCCCGACAACGAGACCGCGGAGTTTGCGGTCGCGATACGCTCGGACCAGAAGGGTCGGAAGCTCGGGCAGTTGCTGATGGACCGGATCATCAAGTACGCGCGGGCGCGCGGCATCCATTGGCTGGTCGGCGAGGCGTTGCGGGAAAACGGTCCGATGATCGCGCTCGCCAGATCGCGCGGTTTCACGATTACGCCGACGGAGGATCCGGGCGTGGTCGGCTTCAGGATGGCGCTGGATGAAACGGCGCAGGGTTAAGTGGCGGGGGCGGCGCTTGCCGAAGCGGTCAATCTGGCGGGAGCGGCGAAGACCGGTGCTCAAGGGTGAAATGCGCGGCCACGGCGAAGCCGTAGCCGCTGCGCGTGGCCGCCACCCGCGAGATGGCCGCCAATCGCAAAAGATGCCGACCGCCTGTGCTGCTTATGTGGCAAGACTAACGGCCAGGCGAGGCGTTAAGAATTGAGCTTTAAGCCGACAGCTTCGCCGCAGCCTCGTCGACCTGCGTGCGGGTCACGGCCAACTCTTCCAGCAACGCTTCAGCGTAAACAGCGCCGGTCTCGCGCTCAAGACGCGCGATGGTCGCCGCGCAACGGTTCGCGTCCTTCAGCGTCGCAATGAACGACTTCACCGATTCACCCGCCTTGAAGGCATCGAACAGAGGAACGCGGATGTCGTCCGGCAGCGCGCGGTTGGTCCATTGATACGGCTTGCCGTTGAACGTGAACGACGGCGGCAGCACACGCTCTTTCTTCGCGGCCGGAATCAGGCCGAAGGTGCGCGCGGCATCGCCGATCTGCTCGGCCGAAAACAGCTCGTCCGGGCTGATGTCGAATTGCTGGATGAAAGTCTCGATGCTTTGCATCGCTGCGGCGCGGTCGTCGCGGCGCTTCTGCGCATGAGCGACGATGTCGCGCAGTTCGTCGGCTTCTTCAGGCGTGATCGTGAAGCTCGACTGCTTCTGCTGGAGTTCGGAAAAACGCAGGAATTCGGAATCGGTCAGAAGTTTCGCCATTGCTTGATCGTTGAGCGCGCATGAGGGGACCCATGCGGCGTGATTTTTGAGAGGGTCGCCATTCTAAACCATGTGCACTAGACCGCCTCTTCCCGAAACATCGATAGCGCCTGCACCGTCTCGCGCAGCAACCCCGTCGCCGTCTCCAATGTCGGCGCAACGTATTCGTCGATGCGTCGCAAATACGGGCAGGTGAGCGCCGCGATCGCCTGGCCGGACGGCCCCTGGACCGGGAAGGTGACGTCGGTCACGCCGAACGTCTGCTGACTGTCTTTCTGCGAAAAACCCGCCGCGCGAATCCGTTCGCAGGACTGTTCCAGGGCGTCGCGATCGATCGTGACTTCGCCCTTCACCTTGGTGTGTTCCGCGAGCATCTGTTCACGCTGCTCGTTGCTTTGAAACGCGAGCATCACGCGGCCCGAACCCGTATCGATCAGGCCGACCCGCGATCCGAGCCGTACCGACATCCCCCACGTGCCTGGTCCGTCCACCTGCGCGATCACCAGCAGATTGCCGCGGTCGTACACCGCCAGATGACATGACTGCTCGGCCGCGTCGGCAAAACGCTGCATGAGCGGCAGCGCTTCGGAGATCAGACGGTTCATCGGCGGATGACGATGCGCGAGCGCATACAGCTTCAGACTCAGCGAATAGCGGTCGCCCGCCGCCGAGCGCACCACGTATTGCCGCGCGACCAGTCGCTCCAGCATCCGGTACATCTCGCTCGCGTTGCGTCCCAGCAGCTTGGTGATTTCGGCGCGCGTCAGCCCGTCTTTCTGCTCGGCGAGCAGTTCGAGGATGTCGAGGCCCTTGTCCAGCGCGGGGGCGCGGTAACGGTCGGCGTCGTCTTTGTCTTCAGCGTCCATCGTGAGCGAGGTTCCGTGTGCAGTTCTCATTATCCGGGTGAGTGTACGTGTAGGGCGATTCTCGTGCGAGGCGACGCGGGTCCAGGGGAAACACTGACGCATGGTGCAGTGCACATTGCTTGACTTCAAAAAGTCCGTATATGAATAATACGTTCATTGGTGAATTAACGTACACCAATACTTCATAAGAAAGCGCAGGACGAAGCGCCCACCACTCGCATGGCGGGTGCACGCAGTTCCCACAACGCATTGCTTTGCATGGGGCCGGAGTAAGTGCTTTGCATGGGACCAGAGTAGCGCGCTAAAGCGCGAACTCCGGTCGACAGCTAAAGCGCCAACTTCGGACCGACACAGAGGAGACAACCATGACGTTCGCAAAAGGGCCGCACGCGGCTCACCGTATGTTCCAGAGTTCGCTGTTCGCCGTCGCGGCGGCGGCTTGTATAGCCGGCCTCGCTGTCAGCGGTGCCGCACAAGCCGCCGACGCGGGCAAGATCGGTCTCGATCTGCCGCTGCTCACATCGCCGTTCTGGCAGTCGTACAACAACTATCTGCCCAAGTACGCGAAGGACATGGGTCTGGATATCCTCGCGCCGGTCAATTCGAACGGCGACCCCGTCCAGCAGATTACCGACATGAACAACCTGCTGAACCTCGGCTCCAAGGGCATCGTGGTCGGCCCGCTGGATTCGGCGGCGATCAGCCGCGCGCTCGATGCGGCAGCGGCGAAGAACGTGCCGGTCGTCGCCGTCGACGTCGCGCCGACGCAAGGCAAGGTGGCGATGGTGGTGCGCGCAGACAACCGTGCGTATGGCGAGAAGGCGTGCAAGTACATCGGCGAGCATGTGAAGTCGGGCAAGGTCGTGCAGATCATGGGTGACCTGGCCTCGGTGAATGGGCGCGACCGGTCCGAAGCGTTCCGCTCGTGCATGAAGGGCTTTCCGGGTTTGTCGGTGCTGGAGATTCCGGCGGCCTGGAAGGGCGATGTCGCGGCCACCGCGCTCGATAGTCTGCTCACCGCCAATCCCGACGTGAAGGGCATCTACATGCAGGCGGGCGGCGTTTATCTGTCACCGACGCTGCAAACGCTGCGCCGCAAGCAGATGCTGTTCCCCGCCGGCAATGCGAAGCATGTCGTGATCGTCAGTAACGATGGTATTCCGCAAGAGTTCGAGGCGATCCGTCGCGGCGATATCGACGCCACCGTCTCGCAGCCCGCTGATTCGTACGCGAAATACGGTCTGTTCTATATCAAGGCGGCGCTCGCCGGACAAACCTTCAAACCGGGTCCGACCGATCATGGCAGCAACATCATTCAGCTCGCGCCGGGTCTTCTTGAAGACCAACTGCCCGCACCGCTCGTGACAAAGGCGAATGTCGACGACAAAGCGTTGTGGGGAAACACGGTTAAATGAGCGAGCCGACGCCCTCCATGCCGGTCGTCGAAGCGCTTGAGGTCACCAAGCGCTTCGGCTCCACGGCCGCGCTAAAAGACGTGAGCATCCGCGTGATGCCCGGCGAGTCGCATGCGCTCGTCGGGCGCAACGGGGCGGGAAAATCGACGCTGGTGTCGATCCTCACCGGCCTGCGCAAGCCCGATACCGGCGAGGTGCGTTTCAGTGGCGCGGCCGCGCCGTCGATCGCGGATCGCGACGCGTGGCGCGAGCGTGTGGCCTGCGTTTATCAGCATTCCACGATCATCCGCGATCTCTCCGTCGCGGAGAATCTGTTTATCAACCGGCAGCCGTCACGCGGCGGCGTGATCGATTGGCGCGCCATGCGCCGCGACGCGCGTGAACTGCTCGATCACTGGAAGATCGACGTGCGCGAAGACGCGCGCGCCGGCGATCTGAGTGTGGAAGCGCGGCAACTCGTGGAGATTGCACGGGCGCTGTCGTACGGCGCGCGCTTCATCATCCTCGATGAACCTACCGCGCAACTCGATGGCGACGAGATCAAGCGCCTGTTCCGCCGCATCAGCGAGTTGCAGCGCGAAGGCGTGACGTTCCTCTTCATTTCTCATCACCTGCAGGAAGTCTATGAAATCTGTCAGGCGGTGACGGTGCTGCGCGACGCGCGGCATATCGTCAGCGCGCCGGTTTCCGCGTTGCCGCGCGAGCAACTGATCGAAGCGATGACGGGCGAGCGCGGCGGCCTTGCCGTCGCCGATGCGGCGGCGCGCGATGCGCTGCCTGCGGACACCGCCATCGCGCTGGAAGTCAAAGATCTGGCGGGGTCCGATTACGAAGGCGTGTCGTTTACGGTGAAGCGTGGCGAAGTGGTCGGGCTGACCGGTGCGACGAGTAGCGGCCGCACGAGCGTGGCCGAAGCGATTGCCGGTTTGCGTGCGGCCAAACGCGGCGCGATCAGCGTGGATGGCGTGAAGTTGCCCCCAGGTGACGTGCCGGCAGCGCTGGCGCACGGCATTGGCTGCGTGCCGAAGGATCGTCATCACGAAGGGCTGGTGCTGACGCAATCCGTTGCCGAAAACGCCTCGATGACGATCACGCGTCTGCTCGGCAAATTCGGCATTGCGCCACCGGCGAAGAAAAATGCCTTCGGCCAGAAGATGATCGACGCGCTCGGCATCGTCGCGCAAGGTCCGGAGCACATTGTTTCGGGGCTATCGGGCGGCAATCAGCAGAAGGTCGTGATGGCGCGCGCACTCGCCACCGATCCCAACGTGCTCGTGCTGATCGATCCTACGGCGGGCGTTGACGTGAAATCGAAAGAAGCGTTGCTGTCGGTCGTGGATCGCGTGCGTGAAGACGGTAAAGCCGTGCTGGTCGTGTCCGGCGAACTCGACGATCTGCGCACCTGTGACCGTGTGCTGGTCATGTTCCGTGGCCGTGTCGCGGCCGAATTTCCCGCAGGTTGGCAAGACCATGACCTGATCGCATCCGTTGAAGGAGTCAGTCTCCATGAAGAATAGTGTGCCCAGCCCTGCATTCAGTACCGCGCAAGGTCAGGCGCAGCAGCCCGCCGTGACCGCGGCGCGCGGCAAGCGTGCCCGTGCCCGCAGCGAACTCGCGCGGCTGCGCGAACTGGCCTTGCTGCCCGCCCTCGCGTTGCTGCTCGTGATCGGCGCGTTTGTCAGTCCCAGCTTTCTGACGAAGGCGAATCTGATCAGTGTGCTCGGTGCCTCCGCGGCATTGGCATTGGTCGTGCTCGCCGAATCGCTGATTGTCTTGACCGGCAAGTTCGATCTGTCGCTCGAATCGACAGTGGGCATCGCGCCCGCCGTTGGCGCGATGCTGGTGATGCCGGCGGCGTCCGCGGGGTTCGGGACGCAATGGCCGGCGGCGGTAGGCCTGATTGCGATCGTCGTGGTCGGCGCGGTGATCGGCTTCGTCAATGGTTTCCTGGTGGTGCGTCTGCGGCTGAACGCATTCATCGTCACGCTGGCGATGCTGATCGTGTTGCGCGGCATGCTGGTCGGCGCGACCAAAGG
Source organism: Paraburkholderia sediminicola (assembly GCF_046026855.1). Classification (GTDB taxonomy): domain Bacteria; phylum Pseudomonadota; class Gammaproteobacteria; order Burkholderiales; family Burkholderiaceae; genus Paraburkholderia; species Paraburkholderia sediminicola_A. Next base: position 119,670 of record NZ_JAQQET010000019.1, read on the forward strand.
CGGCACGCTGTTCGATATGCCGCCGTCGTTCTTCGCGCTTGCCACCACTATCGTGCTCGGTTTGCCGTTGTCCGTGTGGCTCGCGGCGGCCGCATTTGCGATCGCTGCGTTCGTGCTGCGCTACCACCGCCTGGGCCGCGCGTTATACGCGATCGGCGGCAATCCGGAAGCAGCGCGCGCGGCAGGGATTCGCGTTGAGCGTATTACGTGGGGCGTATTCGTGCTCGGCAGCATGCTGGCCTCGGTGGGTGGCCTGATCGTGACCGGGTATGTCGGCGCGATCAACGCGAATCAGGGCAACGGCATGATTTTTACGGTGTTCGCGGCGGCGGTGATCGGCGGCATTTCGCTCGACGGCGGCAAGGGCACGATGCTCGGCGCGCTCTCAGGCGTGTTGCTGCTCGGTGTCGTGCAGAACCTGCTGACGCTTGCACAGGTGCCGTCGTTCTGGATTCAGGCGATCTATGGCGCGATTATCCTCGGTTCGCTGATGGTGGCACGGCTCGCCAGCGGCGAAGGCCAGAACTAATGCGTACGCATCACGGAGAACTCATTTGACCAGCCGTCCAATGCAAACATCGCAAACCGACCCGCGCCTGATCCTGCTCAGTCCTGCGGATAACTGCCTGATCGCGGCGGCGCGTCTCGATGCAGGCACGCAAGTCGAGATCGAGGGTGCACGCGTGACGCTCGCCAAAACCATCGACCTCGGCCACAAGGTCGCGCGCCATGATCTCTCGAAAGACGACAAGGTGCTGCGTTACGGTGCAGTGATCGGGCATGTGACCGGGGCGGTGGCGCGCGGTGCGCATCTGCATACGCACAACCTCGAAAGCGATTATCTGCCCACTTATACGCACGACGCGGGCCATGAGTTTGTCCATCACTGAGTTGAGCACAATGACGTGGCTTTGCGCCGCGCTGGAATGACCATGACTGACACTTCCGTAGCATCCGCCGTCACGCAGCAGCCCATGCTGCAAGGCTACCTGCGCAGCGATGGCCGCAAGGGCATCCGCAATATAGTCGCGGTGGCGTATCTGGTCGAGTGCGCGCATCACGTCGCGCGCGAGATCGTCACGCAGTTTCGAGAGCCGCTCGATGCATTCGACGATCCTTCGGCCGAGCGCGAGCCGCCGGTGCATCTGATCGGCTTTCCCGGTTGCTATCCGAATGGCTACGCCGAAAAGATGCTCGAGCGTCTCACCACGCATCCAAACGTGGGTGCGGTGCTGTTCGTGTCGCTCGGGTGTGAGAGCATGAACAAGCATTACCTCGTCGACGTTGTGCGTGCGAGCGGACGTCCCGTCGAAGTCCTGACGATTCAGGAGAAAGGCGGCACGCGCAGCACGATTCAATACGGCGTCGACTGGATTCGCGACGCACGCAAGCAGCTTGCCGCGCAGCAGAAAGTGCCGATGGCGCTGAGCGAACTGGTGATCGGCACGATTTGCGGCGGTTCGGACGGAACCAGCGGCATCACCGCGAACCCAGCCGTGGGCCGCGCGTTCGATCATCTGATCGACGCGGGCGCGACCTGTATCTTCGAGGAAACCGGCGAGCTGGTGGGCTGCGAATTTCACATGAAAACGCGCGCCGCAAGGCCGGAACTCGGGGATGAAATTGTCGCGTGCGTAACAAAGGCGGCACGCTACTACTCGATCCTTGGGCATGGCAGTTTTGCCGTCGGCAATGCGGACGGCGGCCTCACCACGCAGGAAGAGAAATCTTTGGGTGCGTATGCAAAGAGCGGGGCGTCGCCGATTGTCGGCATCATCAAACCCGGTGACGTTCCGCCGACCGGTGGCCTCTATCTTCTCGATGTCGTCCCAGATGGCGAACCGCGCTTCGGCTTTCCGAACATCAGCGACAACGCGGAAATCGGCGAACTGATTGCATGCGGTGCGCATGTGATTCTGTTCACGACCGGACGCGGATCCGTGGTCGGCTCGGCGATTTCGCCGGTCATTAAGGTGTGCGCGAATCCCTCGACGTACCGCAACCTCGCCGGTGATATGGACGTCGATGCAGGTCGCATTCTCGAAGGTCGCGGCACGCTCGACGAAGTCGGTCGCGAAGTGTTCGAGCAAACGGTCGCGGTGTCACTCGGTGCGGCGTCGAAATCTGAAATGCTCGGACATCAGGAATTCATCCTGACGTACAAGACTTTTGAACCGGTGGGCCCGGCGTGTTTGCCGTCGAGCGCTGCATCGCCGCATCGGGTTGTTGCGATCGCGTCGCACTGAGCGGTCCATGCACGATCCTATCGACAGACAATCCGTTAGGGTGGCGGGCAAATCTCGTCCCCGCGTGGTAAAAACACAGATGGATCAGAGTAAGCGCTAAAGCGCCAACTCTGATCGACATAGGAGACGCAGTCCATGACGGCAACGGTCGGTTCGAGGATCGAACAGCGGCGCGGCATCGGCCGCCGCGCATTGCAAGTGACAGGATTGGGGCTCGGTACGGCGCCGCTGGGCGGCCTCTATCGCGATCTGTCCGATGAAGAAGCCCACGCGACGATTGCCGCCGCGTGGGACGCCGGCGTGCGTTACTTCGATACTGCGCCGCACTATGGCAACACGAAGGCCGAGCACCGTCTTGGCGATGCGCTACGCCGCTATCCGCGCAGCGAGTACGTGTTGTCCACCAAAGTAGGCCGCCGTTTTGTGCCTCGCACCACGCCTTACGATCCAAAGGATGGCTGGCAAGACCCGCTGCCCTTCGAAGGGATCTACGACTACACGCATGACGGCATTCTGCGTTCGTTCGAAGACAGCCAGCAGCGCCTCGGCATCGTGGATATCGACATTCTTCTCGTGCACGATATCGGCCGTCTCACGCATGGCGACAAGAACCCTCATTATTGGCGGCAGTTGACCGAGGGCGGCGGCTTTCGTGCGCTCGATGATTTGCGGTCCTCGGGCGCGGTGAAGGCGGTTGGGCTTGGCGTCAATGAAGGCGCAGCCATACTCGATGCAATGGCTGAATTCGATATCGATTGCGCGTTGCTTGCCGGCCGTTATACGCTGCTCGAACAGACCACCCTCGGCGACCTCTTGCCGGCATGCGAAACGCGTGGTGTCAGCATCCTGTTAGGCGGCGCGTTCAACTCGGGCATTCTGGCGCGCGGTGTCGAAGGCGATCTGAAATTCAATTACGGCGACGCGCCTGCAGAAATCATTGAGCGCGTCGCGCGGCTGGAAGCGGTGTGCCGGGTACATGGCGTGCCGCTTGCTGCCGCGGCCTTGCAGTTTCCGTATGCGCATCCGGCGGTCGCAACTGTGCTGACCGGGGCGCGCAGTGCCGACGAATTGCGCGAGAACGCCGCGTCGTTCGAGCAGCCGATCCCGGCGGACTTATGGTCCGCGCTGCGTGACAAAGGCTTGCTCGACAGCCGCGCGCCCGCGCCAGAGGATTGATTTGACGATGCATATCGACGCCCACCAGCACTATTGGGACCCCGCCCGGGGCGACTACGAGTGGCTTACGCCGGAACTGAAAATCCTGTACCGAACGTTCGGTCCCGCCGATCTCAAACCTTTGCGTGAAAGAGTGGGTGTCGAGCGGACGGTGGTGGTGCAGGCGGCGCCGACGATCGACGAAACACGCTACTTGCTGGACATCGCGCGCAAAGAGCCGTCGATTGCGGGGGTGGTGGGCTGGGTGCCTTTGCTGTTGCCGAATGCGCCGGCTGTTATCGACGCTTTCGCGCATGAGCCGAAGTTCAAGGGCGTGCGGCCGATGTTGCAGGATCTGCCCGACGACACATGGATTGCGAACCCGGATCTCGCCCCCGCGATGGAGGCGCTGATCGCGCACGACCTCGCGTTCGACGCGTTGATTTACGCGCGGCACGTCGAGCATTTCGAAACGTTCGCGGCGCGCTTTCCAACGCTGCGCATCGTCGTCGATCACGGCGCGAAGCCGCCGATCCGCTACGGTCGCGCGGGTTGGCAATCATGGGCCGATGCAATCACGCGGCTCGCAAAGTTACCGCAAGTGCATTGCAAGCTGTCGGGACTCGTCACAGAAGCTTCACCTGGCTGGACCGAGGAAACACTTCATCCGTACGTCGAGCATCTGCTGAAGTCATTCGGTCCGGCACGTCTGATGTGGGGCAGCGACTGGCCAGTGCTCGATCTGAACGGCGACTACCTGCTCTGGCACTCGGTGTCGAACACGTTGCTTGCGTCCTTGAGCGCCGACGAGCGCGAAGCGGTTTTCGGCGGCAACGCCACGGTGTTTTATCGACTTTGATGTGACGAACACGCGTTACGAAGACAAGAGAAGCCCATTCAACTGGAGTCGTAGATGACACAAAGACTGGCCGGCAAGACGGCCCTGATCACCGCGGCAGGACAAGGTATCGGCCTTGCCACGGCGGAACTGTTCGCGCGCGAAGGTGCGCGCGTGATCGCCACCGACATCCGCATCGACGGACTCGCTGGCAGGCCGGTCGAGGCGCGCAAGCTCGACGTGCGCGACAACGCGGCGATCAAGGCGCTGGCGGCCGAACTCGGCCCGATCGACGTGCTGTTCAACTGCGCTGGCTTCGTGCATGCCGGCAACATCCTCGAATGCAGCGAAGAAGATTGGGACTTCGCCTTCGATCTGAATGCGAAGGCCATGTACCGCATGATCCGCGCGTTTTTGCCCGCCATGCTGGAGAAGGGCGGCGGGTCGATCATCAACATGTCGTCGGCAGCGTCGAGCGTAAAGGGCGTGCCGAACCGCTTTGCATATAGCGCGTCGAAAGCCGCGGTGATCGGATTGACCAAGTCCGTTGCTGCAGACTTCATCACGCGTGGTGTACGCTGTAACGCGATTTGCCCGGGCACGGTGGCTTCGCCGTCGCTCGAACAGCGGATCGTAGAGCAGGCCAAGGCGCAAGGCGCGACGCGCGACGCCGTGCAAGCGGCTTTTGTCGCGCGTCAGCCGATGGGCCGCATCGGCAAGCCGGAAGAGATCGCCGCGTTGGCGCTGTATCTCGCGTCTGACGAATCGTCGTTCACCACCGGTCATGCGCATGTGATCGACGGCGGCTGGTCGAACTGACGCGCACAGATCAACGCTGAAACACGAACCGAATATCACTGAACGTAAAGGGAAGTGCAACGATGAAACTGCTTCGTTATGGGCCGAAAGGCCAGGAAAAGCCAGGCCTGCTCGACGCGCAAGGGAAGATTCGCGATCTGTCGAAGGTCGTTGGCGATATCGACGGCGCCGCGCTGAGCGACGAGAGTCTCGCCAAACTGCGCGCGCTCGATCCGGCTTCGCTGCCGTTGGTCGAAGGCAATCCGCGCATGGGCCCATGCGTCGGCAAGATCGGCAAGTTCATTTGCATCGGGCTCAACTATGCGGATCACGCGGCCGAATCGAATCTGCCGGTGCCGTCGGAACCGGTGATTTTCAACAAGTGGACGAGCGCGATCTGCGGCCCGAACGACGACGTCGAAATCCCGCGTGGATCGAAGAAGTGCGACTGGGAAGTCGAACTCGGTGTGGTGATCGGCAAGCCGGCGAAATATATCGACGAAGCCAACGCCCTCGACTACGTCGCCGGTTACTGCGTGATCAACGACGTGTCGGAACGCGAATGGCAGATCGAACGTGGCGGTACGTGGGACAAGGGCAAGGGCTTCGATACGTTCGGCCCGATCGGCCCCTGGGTCGTGACGCGCGATGAAGTTGCCGATCCGCAGAACCTGGGCCTGTGGCTCGAAGTGGATGGCCACCGCTACCAGAACGGCAGCACGAAGACGATGGTGTTCGGCGTTGCGAAGCTGGTGTCGTATGTGTCGCAGTGCATGAGCCTGCAACCGGGCGATGTGATTTCAACCGGCACGCCGCCGGGCGTCGGCATGGGTGTGAAGCCGAATCCAGTGTTCCTGAAGCCGGGCCAGACGATACGTCTCGGCATTGAAGGTCTAGGCGAGCAGAAGCAGACGACTTACGCGGCGGAGTGATTCGCTTGCTGCTGAGTTGAAATGTGTTGCTGATAAAAGGGTCGTTCCCGCATCGAGCAGGAACGGCCTTTTTTATGGATCCGCGCGTGAGCGTCCCGTCGTGTTGACACGCGTGTTGAGTTGACACGGCCTCGCAGGCAGCGCGACCGATCTATCGACTTTCACCCCGCCGGTTCGTGCTCGCCGTTCTCGCTGATGCGATTGATCGTGCCTTGTGCAACAGCGACGAGCTTCTCGCGGCCACCGTCCATCACATACACGTTGCACTGGCAGGTTGCCTGAAGCCGGCCCGCGTAGACGACCTTCGCCCGCGCGATCAGCGTGCCGTTCACCACCGGTCGCAGATAGTTGATCTTGTACTCGCCGGTCACGACCTTCGGGCCCAGCGACAGCGCGCCGGCGAACGTCAGCGCATTGTCCGCGAGATAGCTGATGACGCCGCCATGCACGAAGCCATGTTGTTGCCGCAGCTCGTCGCGGATCGGCAGGCATAGTGTCAATTCGTCAGTGCCTGTGTGCATCAGCTCGGCGCCTAGCAGCATGCTGAACGGCTGGGCATGCAGTGCGCCGCGCGCCCGGTCGAGGAGGTCGGTCATCGGGAGTCCTTCGGGCGTGGCCCGCAGTGGCATCTGCACCGGCGTGCGTTGTGCAGTCCCTACCCACTCTAGGAAGCGCCGGCGCACGGCGTCAAGGTGAATCGGAAATATCTGCTCGGCATTGTTGTGCGAAATGACTTGAATTGCGGAGTTGGCCGATGAAAAGGGGATGTAAGACGATTTTTGACGACATTGATCTCAAGCAAAGTTCGGCCTTGCCGTTAACCCTGACGTAGATCTCCCGTCATTCTTTGTTTTCAGGTGTTCACGATGTTCAGCAAGATCAAGGTCGCATCCGGCCTGTTGTGTGTTCTGGCCGCGTTCTGCGTTTTCCAGCTTGTCACGGTGGGTTTGGGGTTCTGGTCACTCACGCGCACTCACGACGACGTGGGTGATCTGTCGAGCATCGCCTTGAAGCAGGTGGACGCGGTCAATGAAACGACCCAGCGCCTGATGGATGCGCGCATCAACCTGTCACGCGCCGGTACGCGCATGGTGCGAGGCGGCGCCGAGCCAACCGACATCGTGCAGCACGCTCGCGAACAGCTGACAGCCGCGGATCAATCGTTCAGCGCCTTCATGAGTGTGCAGAAGACCAGCGACGAAAACAGTGCGCGCGCCGCCGCACTCGCCGAGCGCTATAAAAAGCTGCACGACGCGCTCTCGGAACTGGCGCAGTTCCTCGATTCGAACAATATTCAGGCCTTTCTTGACCAGCCGACCCAGTCGTTCCAGGACGCCTACCTGGCCGAGTCGCACAAGTTCGTGCAATTCGGCGACGCCGCGAGCCGTGCGTCGCTCGATTCGATCGATGCGCGTATGGCCATGTTCCGTGGCGTCAGTATTGCGATCTTGCTGGTATTGGTGGTGGGCACCTTTGGGGTGTACGCCGCCCTACGTCGGGGCGTGGTGGCGCCGCTGGAAGAAGCCGGCCGTCACTTCGATCGCATTGCGCAGGGGCGCCTCGACCAGCCGATCGCCGCGCGCGGCACGAATGAAATCGGCCACCTGTTCTCGGGCCTCGCGAAAATGCAGGCCAGCGTGGCGCGCACCGTGCAAACCGTGCGCGAATCCGCCGACTCGATTCACCTCGGTGCCAATGAAATCGCCACCGGCAACGCCGATCTGTCGGCTCGCACCGAAAACCAGGCGGCATCGCTCGAAGAAACCGCGTCGAGCATGGAGGAATTGACCGCCACGGTGCGCCAGAACGCCGATCACGCCCGGGAAGCCAATGCACTCGCGGAATCCGCCCTCCAGGCGACTTCGCGCGGCAGTGAAGTGGTCAATGAGGTGGTCGACAAGATGCACGGCATCGCGCAAAGCTCGGACAAGATCGCCGAGATCATTTCGGTGATCGACGGCATCGCGTTCCAGACCAATATCCTCGCGCTGAACGCGGCCGTCGAAGCGGCGCGTGCGGGCGAACAGGGCCGTGGTTTCGCCGTGGTGGCGGGCGAGGTCCGAGGGCTTGCTCAGCGCAGCGCGCAGTCGGCGAAGGAAATCAAGACGCTGATCAGCGAGTCGGTTGCCGAGATTCAGGGCGGCTCGACGCTGGTCGAGCATGCCGGCGAGGCGATGAGAAACGTTTCCGCATCGATCTCGCGGGTCACCCAGATGATGGCGGAAATCAGCGCGTCGTCGCTCGAGCAGAGCACGGGTATCGAGCAGGTCAATCAGGCGGTGGTGCAGATGGACGAGATGACGCAGCAGAACGCGGCGCTCGTCGAAGAAGCAGCCGCAGCGGCAGCCTCACTGCATCAGCAGACGCAGCAATTGAAGGAGGCCGTCTCGGTTTTCGAAATTTCGGAAACTGTGTTGCGGACGCAACAAATGGACGAGATGCGCGGGCAAGCGGCGGGGTTTGCGCTGTCGGGGCTACGGGCAATTTAGGCCGCGCACGCGCCCCAAAAGAGGGCATCTGCAAAAGAAAATGGCCCGCCGAAGCGGGCCATTTTGCATCAGACGCAAGCGCCTAAGCGTGCCTCAAAGTACCTGAAGGTACTTAGGCCGGCTGGATGTTCGCAGCTTGCTTGCCCTTCGGGCCTTGCTTGACTTCGAACGTCACTTTCTGGTTTTCCTGCAGGGACTTGAAGCCGCTGCCTTGAACTTCCGAAAAGTGTGCAAACAGGTCTTCGCCGCCGTCGTCCGGGGTGATGAAGCCAAAGCCCTTTGCATCGTTAAACCACTTCACAGTACCTGTTGCCATTTTTAATCCAGTAAATGTTGTGTGTTGCATTCGCGACCGCTATTTCTCAACACGAGATCGAGCGCGAAGTACGAGTTGTATCACGTCTTTATGATGGACGCCAATCAACAAGTATTCGGGTATTCCCCTGATTGGGCCCTTTTGGGGCTTGGAAGCATTTTGCAGGGGTGTCCCAGCCGGTAGGGTAAACTGGTTGTATTACTCTTCCAGGAAAAACATTGACACATTATTTGCAAGAAGAACTCACCTCGTTCTGGAGTCGTTTGACCCCTTATCTCGCGATATTGGAGTCGAAATCACCTCAAGAAGGCGCCCCGGATCCGGTTGGCCGTATCACGGTCGATACCGAAGACCACCAGGCTTTTGCCCTTCACACGACCGACAAAAAGCCGCACGGCGACACATCGGATACCCCCACCGGACAAAGCGCGACCTACACGCGATTTAAGACTGCCGACGCCGATTGGGGACCTTGGCAACGCGAAGAATATTGATTGACCGGTCAGTCGGCTTTTAACGCCGATGCCCGGCAAGACGGCGGCCGGCGCTTAGCCCGGCAACGCGTCATAGGCGGTCGCGAGATGATAGGGTGTGGTCGACGGCATGTCGGCACGCGCCACTTCACCGGTCGCCGTTTTGCATTCGAACCAGCCTTGCGGACGCAGAAAGCGTTGCTGGAAAAGCTCGATTTGCCGCGGCAGCGCGGCAAGCGCAGCCGGGTCGTCATGGCTCGCCAGTGCACGCAGATATTCCGTCTGAGCCCAGATCCGCTGGATGGCGTCCTTGACTCCTCCGGTTTCGTCGAGCGAGGCGCACACGCCGCCCGTTTGCGGGTCGACACCATATTGCTGCGCGAAGCTGAACGCGCGCGTCAGCGATTCGTCGAGACCTGTGGCTTCGAACAACGCGCCGGCCTGTTTGACCAGCCAGAACCACTCGAACTGGTGGCCCGGTTCCAGACGGTTGTCGTCCGCGCCAATCGGCAATTCAGCGATGCAGCCGGTCGGCGCATGCACGAAGTGATGCGCGACGGCGCCGGCAAGGCGGCGCAGTGCGGCGTCGAAGGCGTTATCGCGCGTGGCGTCGCGGGCGGCCAGCCAGGCTTCCGTCAGGTGCATCAGGGGATTCTGGATCGGCGTGCCGGTCACGCTGGCGAAGTCCGCGGTGAGCGCGGCGTTGAACAGATCGTCACTAGCCGCGAAGTGCGACTGAATCAGTGCCGACGTGCGATGCACGACTTCCAGCGCGTCGCGGTTGCCGGAACGGCCGCCGTATTCCGCACAAGCGAATACCACGAACGCATGCGTGTACAGGTCTTTGGTGGTGTCGAGCGGCGCGCCCTGTGCATCGACGCTATAGAACCATCCGCCGTGGCGCGTGTCCTGAAAGGTGTGCATCAGCGAATCGAACAGCACCTGGGCGTGCGCCGCATCGCCTGCTTGCGAGAACACGAACAATTGTCGCGCGCACGCCATGGCCCGGTAGCGTTCCACGGGCAACGGCTCGGGACCCTCGGCACTGACCGCTTCGTACGGCAGCTTCAGCGCGGTGTTGAAACCGGGCCCGCGCCACAGCGGCAGCACCACGCGAGTGAAATGATCGCGCAGTGTGGCGGCGAGATTGATCGTCGAAGTGGGGGAAGGGGTCATGCTCTGCATAGTTCAGTTGGTCAAACGGGCCATTCGAAGCGGCGGTGGAATTTGGCTCTCGCTGCGGCGCGGTTGTTGGCGATCGTGCTGTGCCGGCGATTGTGGTTACTGATCGTGGATACTAATTGGCCTGCAATGAGATGGCCCGGAAGCAGCATGACGACTGTCCCAGCAATCCGCGCGACGGCGTGCGGCCAAGCATAAAGCAAACGGCTGCCGTTGGCACTCCACTACAGGTGCGGGACACGCTTCAAATAATTTCAGATAAGGAGGAAAAACAATGTTGGGGAACCTCGAACTCATTTCCCGTCTGGTGCTGGCCGCTGCGCTCGGCAGCGTCATCGGCTTCGAGCGCGAACGGCTTTCGTGGGCCGCGGGCTTACGCACGCACATGCTGGTTTGTGTCGGTTCCACGCTCATCATGATCGTATCGGCCTATGGTTTTGCTGAAGTACTGACAGGCGATCACGTTGTGCTCGACCCGTCGCGGATGGCCGCACAGGTGGTCTCCGGCATCGGCTTTCTCGGCGCGGGCTCGATTCTGCTGCGCGGCGAAATCGTCCGCGGGCTGACGACGGCGGCCAGTCTCTGGTCGGTCGCGGCTATCGGGCTGGCGGTTGGCGGCGGGCTGTACACGGCGTCGATCGCCGCGACCATCATCATTCTGATCATCCTCGCCGGGATCAAGCCGCTCGAGCGCCGTTTCATTACGGTGAAGCAACGGCGTCAGCTGACAATGATCGTCGAGCGCGGCACCATGACGTTCCATTCGCTGCACGACGAACTCGGCGCTGCGAGCCCGCGCGTCAAGCAATTCGTGATGCAGCAGAGCGACGACGCGCCGGAGTGCGATGAAGTGGTGATCACGTTGCACCGCGTGTCGAATACCGAATATGAGGCGATCTGCGCACGCTTGCGTCAGTTGCATGGCGTCAAGCAGTTCCGGCAGGACGAGACGTCGTCTTAAAAACGGAAAAACGTCGGCGAATGGCTTCGGCAGGGGCGGGCGGCCATGCGACAATGCGGTCTCGAAAAATTCCAATGGCATTGACGAGCGGTGCTCGGCGCCCGCTTTCCGGCGACGACCGCTTTTTTCTCTATGGCAGATTCCGCAGCATCCACGCAGTCCAGGCCTCAGCGCGCCGCTTCGAAGAAGCGGCGTCAGGCCACCGTCTCGACCGAAACTGAAAACAAGCTGGCGCGCGCCGCGCGCTCGGCACAACGTCTCGCGCAACTGAGCGATGCCTCACGCGACGACAGCACGCTCGACCTGTTCCCCGACGATCCCACCCGCGCCACGCTGGAAGCGATGAATATCGACGTCCGGCAAGGCACGCTGCATGGCTTTGAATTACCCGATGTCGTGCTGGCAGCGGTTGGCGCGATTGACGCCGACGGCGCGACGCTAGACACGAAGGCGGCGCGGCGCATGCCTCGCGCCGGGAAATCCGACGAGCCGGCGCCGATGAATGCGCAATTGAGCGGCCTGGAGCCGGACGTTACGACTGCGACGGGATCGCTTGTTGGCGAGCTGGCTTTCGGGGATGTGATGGCGGCAGCAGAGGCACCGGCCGAAGAGAAGCCGGCGGCATCGGCACGTGACGCGGCCACAGCCCTCACGCCGGCGATGGCGGCGGCTACCGTGGCGCGCAGCGTGACCGCGCTGCGCCAGGCGGCTGAGCCGGGCGTCACGACGACCGATACAGCGGCTGCATCAACCTCGGGTGCTGCCACGCCCCCTACACCACCGCAGCGCTTTGCGGCGACCTTTGCCAAGGCGGCGACGGCTTCGCGAGAAGCGGCTGGCGTTGAAGCCGAGAATGCGGGAGCGGAGCGCGCTTTCTCTTTGCTTCCGCCTGAATCCGAGCCTATGTCCGAGCAGGAGTCCGAGTCCGGTACGGCGGGCGCTGCGCCGAAGCCGGCCGTCAAGGCGTCGGACAACGCATCTGCATCTGCGCCCGGATTCGCATCCGGGCACGCAAACGTCGCATTCGCTGCACCCTCATTCCGGGAAGCCCAACGCGCCGAAGCTGCCGCGGCAGCGCTGCGTGCCGCGCCTGAACTTGACCGTGCCCGCGCGACGGCCTTCGCCGACACCGTCGACGCCCTGTATGCTGTGATCGCCGATCAACGCCTCGCCGCGACCGACCATTCACGCCGCATGAAATGGATGCTGTCGATCGTGGTAGGCGCGTTGCTGGTGACGGTCGCGATCGGCATCACACAGACTGTGCTTCTGATGCGCCTGACGCGTGAAACCACCGCCCAGCAGCACCGCATCGAACAGTTGATGCAGAACCAGCAGGCCGCCATGGCCAGCTTGCTCGACACCCACATGGCGATGGCCAATGTTGCGGCGGCTACCGCTGCTTCTGACGCAGCGGCAACCGCGGTGCCCCCACCAGCCGCAGCCACGCCCGCTCATAGCAAGCGCGGTGCGCGAGTACAGCACGCGCACAAGCCGAAAGCAGCCAACTCGCATTGATCTTCAGCGATCACCGCGCCGGCGTTAGCTGGCCGCGGCGGCTCGCTGCGCCGGCGCAACCAGCACCGCGCGTACTTCCGTTTCCCCTAGCCACGCTTCCATTTCCGCTTCACAGGATAGGTGCCGTAAGGCATCGTCCGCCGCGGATCCGTCGCAAGCCAAACCTTGCGTTTTACACTCTCGTTGCTGTTGCGAAGCCGGACCGGATACGCCAGCGCATCTTCTGACGGGGGCCACCATGCCGACTAGCGAGCACAAATATTCGATCGAGGAGCTGCTAGCCGCGCTTCTGCGCGATCAGGGCATACACGAAGGGCACTGGGCGTTGAACGTGGAGTTTTCAGCGACGGGCGCCTCCGTCAAGCCGCAAGACAATCCCAACCGGACGCTGCCGGGCCTGATCGTGTCCGTCAACAACGCGACGCTGGTGCGCGCGGAGAGCACCGCGGCAGGCGCCATTGATGCCGCCGCGGTCAATCCGGGCAAAAGTACAACGAGCGCAAAACCCACGCGCAGCAGGAAGCCGCAATCAACCACGCTCCAGTAGACGGAAGCTTCTGGCCCTGAAATATGAAAAACAGGGACGTTGTCATGGTGCGACGCATCATGAATAAAAACCCCGTGGCAATACACCACACCCGAGAAATTGCTGCGTTGCACTAGCTTTTGCCTAGGGAAAACCCTATAATCATTCTTAAGGGAAAACCCTAGCTAATGCAGTAACCAACCGGGAGTCGCCATGAGCTTCATTTTTGCATTGTTCCAAAAGGTCAGCGACCTCTTTGCGTCGCCCCATCTGCCGCTGGATTCGGACTACTCGTACGCAGCGCGTAGCCGCGAAGCAGAGCGCATGCGCAAAGCGCAATCCACGTTGTTCGGCATCAAGCTGAGCGACTAAAAAAGCAAAGTCGTATGGCCTGAGCGCGGACCACCGCGCATGGGCGCGCACCTCGAGTGCGCGAGCATCATTGAAAGCCACAGCCCGCGAAATGCGTGCCGTGGCTTTTGTTTTTTTGTGCGGCTGTCGCCCACTTCCAGTCTTTCCAAATATTTCCTGGTCGAAATGAATGTAACGGCGCCTGACAAGGCGCTGCCCGACCATCCGGTTGATCCACCGCGCATGCGCTGCAGACGGGCGGCGAACGCGAAAAAGGCCACCCTTCATCCGTCCCTTTCTATGAAATGTGCGCTTACAAGTGCTCACTTCTTCATGCGGTTTGCCCCGCTAAAGTTGGTCTCAAGCGTACGGCGTCTGGTCCGAACCCGAAATCCTGGTTCGATGTCGACTGAACACGGGCGCTGGCTTGATACAAAAACTTTGTATGGGAGGTCACTATGAAAACTTTTAACAAAACATCGCGTTCGATTATTGCAACCTTGCTGGCGGGCGGCGCGTTGCTCGCAGCCGGCAGCGCTTTCGCCCAGGAACGGGTGATCGTTGAGAACGGTCCGGGGCCGGTGGTTTACGGTCAGCCGCACATGATGCCGGTGGGCGTGTCGATCAACATCGGCTGGCATGGCGATCGTTACTATGACGGCCATCGCTACTGGGCTCATGACGACTGGATGCACCGTCATCCGCACGACTACGATCCGCATCACCACGACGATCGTCGCCCGCCGCCCCCGCGTTATTAATGCGCATGACGGCGCCGCTTGACGCGGCGTGAAGTCCCCAAAGCCGGTCCTTCTTCACGGAAGACCGGCTTTGTCACGTTCGGCCTTGGAAAGCGGCGCGCTGCGCTATGCTTGAACGCTTTCATCGACGGCAGCAGGAGAGCAGCGTGAGCAAGGCAGTCATAGGCGTAGTGGGCACGGGGTTGATGGGCGTCGGCATTGCGACGCAAAGCGCATTGCACGGGCACCGGACGATCGTTCACGACGTCGACCCGGCGCGCCTCGCGAGCGTTGCGCCGAAGGCGGAAGCGGTGCTCGACGAACTGATCGACGCTGGACGCATCGACCCGGCTGCCAAACAGGCGGCGCTCTCGCGCATCGAGACGCATGCACAGCTCGACGTCATGGCGTCGGCGCAATTCGTGATCGAGGCGATTCCCGAGGTGCTCGAACTGAAGCATCGCCTGTATGCGTCGCTGGCCAGTTTGATGGCTGACGATGCAATTCTCGCGAGCAACACCAGTGGTTTTCCGCCCGATCAACTGGTTGCGCCGTTGCGCGCGAAGGAGCGTTTCCTGATCGCGCATTTCTGGAATCCGCCGCACATGATCCCGCTCGTCGAAGTTGTGCCGGGTACCGCGACCGCGCCAGAGGTCACTGAGCAAACCGCTGCTTTGATGAGCGCGATCGGCATGGAGCCGGTCGTGCTGGCGAAGGCGATTCCGGGTTTTGTCGGCAACCGGCTGCAGTTCGCGGTGCTGCGTGAGGCATTGAACATTGTGCGTTCAGGCGCTGCGACGCCTGATGTGGTCGATCGGGTCATGAAGGCCTCGCTCGGGCGCCGATGGGGGATTGTCGGTCCGATCGAGGGCGCGGACATGGGCGGCCTGGACACCTTTCTCGACATCGCCACGCATCTGATGCCGGAACTCGCCAAGGACGAAGACGTGCTCGATCTGCTGCGTGCGCAGGTGAACGCGGGGCGCGTCGGCGTGCGTAGCGGCGCTGGATTCTATGAATGGGACGACGCCCATTTGGCGCGAATCAAGGAAGGCCGCAAGCGGGTGATCAGTCGCGGTTAAACCATCGGTTGTGGGGCGGCCGGGCACCTTCCCTGAGTGTCGCCGCCGCTGGATCTCGTCGATCAGATCGGCTCGTGCCGCCCTCAGCAGCTCCCAGCACTCTGCGGTATAAATACCCTCCACCTCACCCGCGAACGCGAGCACAACCCATGTCCCATTACTTCTACGACCCTGCCGCCGGTCATGGCCTCCCGCACGACCCGTTCAAGGCCATCGTCGCCCCGCGTTTGATCGGCTGGATTTCCTCTCGCGATAGCGAAGGCACGCTGAATCTCGCGCCGTATAGCTTCTTCGGCGCGTTCGCCAGCTTCCCGCCGATCGTCGGTTTCTGCAGTGAAGGCCGTAAAGACAGCATCGCCAACATCGAAGCGACCGGCGAGTTCGTCTGGAATCTCGCCAGCAAGCCGCTCGCCAAACACATGAACCGTTCGTCAGCGCCGGTCCCACCGCACGTCGACGAGTTCGAACTTGCCGGTCTCACGCCGGCACCCGGCCGCAACGTCGCTGTGCCGCACGTCACCGAATCGCCGGCCGCGCTCGAATGCAAGTTGCTGCAAGTGGTGCGTTTGCATACCCTCGACGGCAAGCCGATGGACAACTACCTGTCGCTCGGGCAAGTGGTCGGCGTTCACATCAACGAGGCCTATCTGAAAGACGGCCTGTTCGATACGCACGCCGCGCAACCGATCATGCGCGCCGGCTATCGTGCCGACTACGCGGAAATCGGCGAGATGTTCCAGATGTTCCGGCCCACCGCATAACAGTCCTCATTAGCCGAAGCGGTTGATGCAAGCCGCTCCGCAAACTGGCCCGCTTGATGCTTGCAACCGACGCTCCAACGCGTCGTTTTCAACTGCCGGCTCACTCAAGAGGAGCGCGATCATGTCCACCGAATTCGCCACGCAATTCAGCCATGTCCGTCCGCAGGACACGTCCTACGTAGATCAGGGCCTACGCGACTTTTTTCTTTACCGGGATTTAGGCATCGCGCAGGCAACCGGCGGCAAGGTGCTCGCGCAACTCGTCAAGGCGAATCACGCACCAGAGCAAGGCACCGGTTGGCACCGTCATGAGGCCGATTTCCACATTGTGATCATGTTGAAGGGCTGGGCGCGCTTCATGTACGGCGACAAGGAGACGCTCGTCGCCGCCGGAGATTGCGTGCATCAGGCGCCGGGCATCGTCCACTATCTGTTCGACTACTCTGAAGATATGGAGTACATCGAAATCGTGTCGCCGGCGGACTTCAAGTCGATTGAAGTCGATGGCCCGTGCGAAGTACCGGCGGTACAGCCGTGGAAGAGTGTCGCAGCTTGATCGCGACTTGAGGAGAGGAGAGCCGCGGCGGCATATCGCGGCCGCTCGAGGCCTTCTGAAGGAATAACCGCGCCGTCTCCGTTTGCAACGCCCTCACCCGGAGCACCACTTCACGGCGTCGCGGGTGGCCTCCGTCGCGTTGACCGTGAGGCCTGTTGTGGCTTGACGGCGGAGCCGGAGCTCGCACCAGGCCCGTTCGGCGCGGCAGTCATCGTGGCCGCTGGCTCCACCGCTACATCGACCATCGCCGCTGCAGCCGGCGCTGCCGCCATCACCTCAGAAGCCGCAGCCACCGACACCGGTTGAATCGTACGTGCCCGTGAACTCACCAGCACCGCGCGCGGCTCGTTGTCGTAAATCACGGCCCGCACACGTGGATAAATCTGCCGCTCCCACCGATGCCCATTGAACACGCCATAGTGCCCCACGCCGGTCTGCACATGGTGCGTCTTCAGATACGGCCGCAATTTGTCGCACATGTCCTGCGCGGCGAGCGTCTGCCCAACCGCGCAGATATCGTCCTTTTCGCCTTCAACAGTGAGCAACGCGGTACGCCGAATCTTCGAAGGGTCCACAAGCTGCCCCTCCACCTCGAGCTCATGCAGCGGCAGCGCATGCCGCTGAAAAACCGTGTCGACGGTCTCCAGATAGAAATCGGCCGTCAGGTCCATCGTCGCGAAGTATTCTTCGTAGAAGGTATGGATCGTGTCGGCCTTCGCCGGATCGCCTTTGGCGCGCTCGTAATGCATGGTCTCGAACGAGTCGAGATGGCGGCCGAGATTCATCGACATGAATGCGGTGAGTTGCACAAAGCCCGGATACACACGCCGGTGCGCGCCTGCAAAACCAAACGGCACCGCGCTGATCAGGTTCTGCTCGAACCACGCGAGCGGCTTGCTTTTGGCCAGTTCGTTGACGCGCGTCGGGTTGATGCGCGTGTCGAGCGGGCCCGCCATCAGCGTCATGCTGGCGGGTTGCGCGGGGTTGTCGTCGGCGGCCATGAGCGCGACCGCGGCCAACGCGGCGACAGTCGGCTGACACACCGCCAGCAGGTGCGTACCCGGTCCGATCGTCTCGGTGAAGTCGATCACGTGCCTTACATATTCGTTGAAGCCGAAACGGCCCTGGCTCAGCGGCACGTCGCGCGGATTGTGCCAATCGGTGATATAGACGTCGTGCTCGGCCAGCATCGTGCGAACGGTGCCGCGCAGCAGCGTCGCGAAGTGGCCGGACATCGGCGCGATCACGAGCACGCGCGGCTGCGGATGGGAAAGCGTGGCGTCCTTACGGAAATGCAACAGCGAGCAGAACGGCGTGTGCGCCGCCACTTCCTCGACGATCTTCACCGCTTTGCCTTCGGTCACCACGCTATCGATGCCGAACGGCGGCCTGACGGGCGTAAGTCCGGCGAGTGTCAAAAGCTCGCAGGCCGCGCGTATCGAGCGACCATGCGATGTGTCACCAAACCCGGGCCAGGCGTCGAGCGAATGATTCACCAGCGCAGCGCCGTGCCGCATCGGCAGCATCATGTCGGCGAAAGCCTGGTATGTGGGATATGCGAACAGGTTCATAACCTTCGCACGAGTGCAGGAAAGGAAGGAGCCCGAATAGAGGCAAGTCATGTGCCAATCAAGCAGTCGCACTGGCGCAGCCGTCCCTCTACGTTGGCATAGCATTTGCGCGGGTCATGGGAGCGGGCTGAAATTGCCGCGCTTTGGTGCGTCCGCGCACGGCAACGTGCATGCGCATCGTCAGGCGTCGGCTGAACGCCTCATCTGGAGGAGAAACGTATGGCGAATACCACGCTCACCATCAGCAGCAAGAATTATTCGTCGTGGTCGCTGCGCGGCTGGCTGTTGACCAGGTTCAGCGGCCTGCCTTTCGAAGAGATCGTGATGCCGATCGACGATCCGGCCGCACGCGCCGAATTGCTGCTGCTCTCGCCGTCGATTCTGGTGCCGTGTCTCTTTCACGACGGTATCAAGATCTGGGACACCCTGGCGATTGCCGAATATCTGAACGAGCTGAAACCGGACGCGATGTTATTGCCCAGGGACATCCGCGCACGAGCGCATTGCCGCTCGATTTGCGGTGAAATGCACTCGGGTTTTGGTTCGCTACGCTCGGCGTTGCCGATGAACCTGAAAGCGCATTTTCCGGGCTTCAAGGTGTGGGCGCGGGCGCAATCGGATATCGACCGCATCGTGACAATCTGGAGCGATTGCCTGAAGCAGTACGGCGGGCCGTTTCTATTCGGCGAGCGCAGCGCGGCGGATGCGATGTACGCGCCGGTCGTGACACGTTTCGTCACCTACGACGTGAAGCTCGATCCGGAGATCGTCGAATACGGGCAGCGCATCATGGCGCTGCCCGAAATGCAGGAGTGGATCGCGGACGCGCAGCAGGAAGTGGAGGAAATCGACGAACTGGATGTGGAGTTTTGACGATGGCGGCGCGGCAACTAGCGCCACGCCCTCGTCAAGCTAAAGCAACGCCTTAATCCCGCCCGGCTTCCAGCTTGAACACACTAACCACCTGCGCAAGCCGCGCGGCCTGAGCGCGCAACTCAGCCGCCGCGAGTTCCGCCTCGCCGACGAGCGTCGCATTCTGCTGGGTCGCCTCACCGATCTGCGTGACAGCAAGGTTGACCTGTTCGATGCCGCCCGATTGCTCGCGCGACGCGACGCTGATTTCCGCCATGATTGCGCGCACCTGGCCCACCTGATGAACGATGCCCTGCATCGTCGAGCTCGCTTCCTCGGCGATCCGGAAGCCGCTTTGAACGGTCGCGGAGGAGGCGGCGATCAGGCCTTCGATCTCCTTCACCGAAGCCGCGCTGCGCTGTGCGAGCGCGCGCACTTCCGACGCGACCACTGCAAAGCCCTTGCCGTGCTCGCCGGCGCGCGCTGCTTCCACGGCCGCGTTCAACGCGAGGATATTGGTCTGGAACGCGATGCCTTCGATCACGCTGGTGATCTCGGCGATCTTTTGCGACGAGCGGCTGATCTCGCCCATGGTCGAGACCACGCGTTCGACGGCACGGCCGCCCTCGAGCGCGGCATCGGCAGCATGGGTGACAAGGGTGTTGGCTTGCGCGGCATGATCGGCGTTCTGCTGCACGGTCGACGTGATCTGTTCCATGCTGGCCGCCGTTTCTTCCAGGCTGCTCGCCTGCGTGGCAATACGCGCCGCGATATTGCCGCTGCCGGTGGCGATCTTTTCGGTGCCATCCGACATATCCGTCGACGCATTGCGCACTTGCGAGACGATACGCGCGAGGCCTTCGCCGATGCCGTCGATCGACTGCATCAGGCGGCCGATTTCGTCGGCACGTGTATTCGCCCCTTTGGCCACGCGCACCCTCAGATCGCCCGAGGCGAAGCGCTCGGAGGCCTTCGCGGCTTCATCGAGCGGACGGCTCACGAGACGGCGCACGGCGATCAGGAACACGATCGCGAATGCGCCGACTAGCGCGAAACCGATCAGCAGGAATTGATCACGCGTGGAGATGACGTCCGCCATCACCTCGTCGCGCGGCGCAACGCCGCCCACTAGCCATTGCCATTCCGGCACAGTGACGAACGACACGAATTTGTCGCGCGCGTTGCGCTCGCCGAGCGTCGCGTCGGCGGAGCTGAATTCGAGCTGGCCTTCGTTCATATCGAGCATCTGCTGATAGGGCGCGTTCGCGTTGTCCGTGTTCTGGCCGGCTGCGGCCGGATGCACGATCAGCTTGCCGCGATCCGCACCCTTCGAGGCGTTGACCACGAAGTAGTAGCCGCTGTCGCCGATTTTCAGTTTGCTGATGCCGTCTTCGACCGACTGGATCTCCTTGTCCACGTTCACGCCAACGAACAGTGCGCCGATCACGCGACCGCTTGCATCGGTAATCGGCCGATATTGGGTAATCAAACGTTTGCCAAAGAGCGCGGCAAGTCCCGTATAGGATTGGTTCGCCATGATCAGTGCGTACGCGGGTCCCTTGCGGTCGAGCAGTGTGCCGATCGCGCGTGAGCCGTCCTGTTTCTTCAGAGAAGTCGTCACGCGGACGAAGTCGTCGCCGCTGCGTGCGAACACGGTGGCTACCGCGCCGCTGCGCTCGAGAAACTGATCGGGAATCGAGAAGTCCATATTCAGGACTTTGTCGCCGGCCTTGATGGTTGGGGTGGCGACGCCGTTGATGTCGACTTTCTGGGTGTCGTCGAGCGTATAGCCGGTGGGCAGGAAGCTCGCGAACAGCGACATCGAGCGATCGACTTCGGACGACAGCGCCTTGTCGAACAGCGTGATCATGGCGGCGATCGAGCGATCCTTATCGGCGATACGTTCGAGTACCTGATCGCTGACCTGCTTGCCTGCGGTGCGCGTGAGAGCCCACGTAAAGGCCGCGAAAATCAACGCCACCAGCACGCACGACAGTACAGCAAGCCGGGCGCCAACACTGGCGCGGCGCAAAGAGAGAAATTCCATGGGCATTCGGAGTAAAGGGAGACATGTAACGTGTAAACCATGCGAACGCATGGTTTACACCTATGTCAGGATTACGGCCGATTTGCCCAATTCTTTAGCGCATTCGAAAGCGATTCGTAATATATGGGCATATATAGCCCGTCTGCGCCATCGATGCGTGAACGCATCATCGTCCCGACGCGCCGCGCCAGGTGCGCAGCAGCAGCGCATTGGTGACGACGCTTACGCTCGAAAACGCCATCGCCGCGCCGGCCAGCATCGGATTCAGCAAGCCGAGAGCGGCTAACGGAATGCCGATCAGGTTGTAGACGAAGGCCCAGAACAGGTTCTGCTGGATCTTGCGCCAGGTCCTGCGCGAAATGTCGATGGCGTCGGCCACCAGCGCCGGGTCGCCGCGCATCAGCGTGATGCCCGCCGCCTGCATTGCGACGTCGGTGCCGGTCGCCATTGCAATGCCGATGTCGGCGGCAGCGAGCGCGGGGGCGTCGTTGATGCCGTCGCCTACCATCGCGACGATACCGGCGCTGCGGATCTTCAGGTCGCGGATCACGCGGGCTTTGTCGTCAGGCAGGACTTCGGCGTGGACTTCGGCGATGCCGAGGGCCTGGGCGACGCTCGCCGCGCTGCCGGCGTTGTCGCCAGTGACGAGCACGCTTTTGATGCCCATCTGGGTGAGCCGTTCGATGGCCGCACGAGCAGTCGGCTTGACGGTGTCGCCGAAGGCGATCAATGCGAGCGCGGTGGGCGCCAGCGGCGCGCGCTGCATTAGCCAGGAGACGGTGTTGCCGGCGGCTTCGAGTTGTTTTGCGCGCTCGGCAAGTTGCGGCGGTAACGGGATGCCGAGTTCGTTGAGCCAGCGCGTGCTACCGAGCGCCAGGGTGCGACCATCGATGTCGGCTTCCACACCGCGGCCGGGCACCGCGCGAGCGGCGCTTACCGTGCTTGCCGTGCGTAATGCAACCGGCAGCTCCGCCGCGCCTTTCGCTACCGCAACGGATGCTGAAGCGCCCGGCGCGTTATCGCCCAGTGCCTCAACGCCGCCATTCGCCAGCGAGACCTCAACCGCATTGTCGTCTTGCAGATTGCCGGCCTGTGCTGCTTCATACGCCTTCACGACTGCCCGCGCCAGCGGATGATCGCTTTGCCGCTGCACGGCTGCGGCGAGTGCCAGCGCCTCGTCGCGTTCAATGTCGCCGATTGCCTCGAACGCCGTCACCGATGGTTGCCCGAGCGTCAGCGTGCCGGTTTTATCGAATGCGACGATATTCACCCGATGCGCGGTTTCCAACGCCTCGGCGTCCTTGATCAGCACGCCATGCCGCGCAGCAACGCCAGTGCCGGCCATGATGGCCGCGGGCGTTGCCAGTCCGAGGGCGCAGGGGCAGGCGATCACCAGCACGGCAACGGCATTCAGAATTGCGGTTTCGCCGCCCGCACCGGCAATCAGCCAACCCACTAGCGTGAGCGCCGCAATCGCCAGAATCGCCGGCACGAAGATCTCGCTGACACGGTCGACCAGTCGTTGGATCGGCGCCTTCTCGGCCTGTGCGCTTTCCACGAGGCGGATGATGCGTGCGAGAGTCGTTTCCGCGCCGATCGCGGTGGTTGTCACTGCAATCGCGCCTTCGCCGTTGATCGAGCCGGCGGTGACCCGATCGGTGGCCTGCTTCGGTACCGGCAGGCTTTCGCCGGTAATAAGCGATTCGTCGATATGGGTACGGCCTTCGAGCACGGCGCCGTCGACTGGCACGCGTTCACCGGGACGCACGATCACCACTGTCCCGACCCGCACCTGCGCGAGCGGTACTTCGCGTTCGTCCGCGCCGACGCGGATTCGCGCGCGGTCGGGGCGCAGCGCGTTGAGCGCGCGGATCGCATCCGTGGTCTGGCGCTTGGCGCGCGCTTCGAGCCACTTGCCGAAGCGCACCAGCGTAATCACCACCGCCGACGCTTCGAAATACAGATGCGTCATGTCGCCCGGATGAGTGGCCAGTTCGTAGACGCTGATCCCATAAGCCGCCGACGTGCCGAGCGCCACCAGCAAGTCCATGTTCCCGGCACCGGCCCGCACGGCACGGTAGGCCGCCCGATAGAAGCGCGCGCCGAACACGAACTGCACGATCGAGGCGAGGGCGAATTGCAGCCAGGGGGACAGCATCGCGTGCAAGCCGAACCATTCGCCGACCATCGGCAGGACGAGCGGCAGCGTCAGCACGGCGGAGGCGAGCACGGCCGTCAGTTCGCGGCGCGTCTGATTGCGCTTGCTTGCTGTGGCGGTAAGGGCGGGAGTGTCGACGGCGGACGCCGATGTATCCGGCGGCGCCATCAGCGTCGCCTCGTAGCCCGCTTTCTTGACCGCTGCGATTAACGCGTCGGTTTCGGCATCTGCGCTCGCGGCCGCGTCGCTTAGGTTAACGGTTGCCGTTTCGGTCGCCAGATTCACCGAGACGCCCGCGACGCCGGGTACCTTCGCGAGCGCCTTCTCCACGCGCATCGCACATGAGGCGCAGGTCATTCCGCCTATCGCGAGTTCCGTGGCGTGCGAAGCTTGCGCCGGCTTGACGTCCGGACGCGCCGACGGCGTGGCGTCGTAGCCGGCTTTGCGCACGGCGCTGGCGAGCGTTTCGGGGTCGACGGCAGCGTCGCTGTCGATGCTGGCTTTTTCAGTGGCGAGATTCACCGACGCGCGCGTGACGCCCGGCACTTTGGCCAGCGCCTTCTCGACGCGCATCGCGCATGAGGCGCAGGTCATCCCGCCGATATCGAGTTCGGTGGTTCTGGAGGGCGTAGCGTCCGTGGGACGCAGCGGCGTGGCAAGTTCGGTCATGGCAGGTCTGGCTCGTAGCAGCATTGGGCCGCATCATGAACCGAGTATTGACCTTCCCATGATGGGAAGGTCAAGAACGTTTTTGAGGCGCACTGAAACGTTGCCGAACGGGCCACCAGAGCGCGTTGCCGCAAGCGTCCGGGATGTCTATCAGCCGATCGAGCCTATGGCGGCAGGCTGCGAAGCCAAAGAGCTTGCGGCTGCGTTGCGCACGGCTAATGAGCCGGAAGCTCAGAACGCCGGTGGCGCGTCCAGCATCGCCTGGCCAACGGCCTTCTGCTCGTCGCTGGTACGTGCCAGCAGGGCTTCGGCCGCGCCGCGCCGGTCGGTGGCCTCCTTGTTCTGGCCGAGCTTCCATTTGCCGACCAGTCGCGTGACCTCGATCTCGAGGCCGACGATCGCCCCCAGCATCTGCGCAATATAGTCGGCTGGCGCATCGCCCATCTTCCACGGCACCGGCTCGCCCGCTTCCATTTTTCGGGTGAGCCGCGCGACCAAACCGCGCAGGAAAGACTCGTCGTCGCGCACGACGATCCGGCCATGCGCGTGCACGACCATATAGTTGTAAGTCGGCACCTGACGATGCGTCTCGTGCTTGCTCGGGTACCAGGTCGGCGAGATGTAGGCGGCCGGCCCCTGAAAAATAACGAGGGCTTCCGGGTTCGCGGCGACTTCCTGCCAGACCGGATTGGCCCGGGCGACGTGGGCGCGGAGGATGCCGTGGGTGCGGGCGGGCTGTGCGTCGCCCCCTTCGGGGGCTAGCTGCGCGTCGAATTCGAAAGGCAAATGATTCGCGTCGAGCCCATTCGGCCCATGGGTAATCAGCGCGCCGAACGACTGCTCAGCAATCAGGCGGTGGAGAACCTCTGGACGGTTCTCTTCAAAATGGGCGGGCATATACATAAAACGCTCCGGATACAAAAGGGCGGTGAGTGGTCGAAAAGGGCGGCCAGCAGGGCAAGAACCGGCGCGGGCGTGACAAAAATCGCCAACCGTACTGTAAATGATGTCCACGCGTTTGTTACGAAGCGCTATTCCTGCCTTTGCGCTTGCCTGGTGAACAAGGATACGATACAACCCGATGTTGTCGGCATCGCGAGCCGCGGACTGGCTGCGTTCGGCTTTGGGAGGCCACGCAAGCAGGTTCCGCCGCTCACCGACGTTTCCCTTAGGACCGCACGTTCTGCCACCTGAACGAATGATAAAAAATCGCCAAGAACTGTTTTCGCTTCACTGGACCTGCGCATCGCTCGCAGGCCTCGCATTTCTGGCTGGTTGTGCGTCGACGCCGTCCACGACGCAAAAAACCACTGGCTGGATCAAGGACGAAGTCGCCGATTCGTATGTTTTCGGCTATCCGTTGGTGCTGATGGGCGTCGCGCGCGATGCGGCGGTCGGTACCGATCCGGGCCAGGCGCCGGTCAATACGCTGCGCCACGCTCAGGCCTTGCCGCCTATCGGCGCCGCCAATCCGCTGCAGCCGAGTCTCGACACCCTCGACTCTACCGGCTGGCTGGACGTCGGCAGCGAGCCGGTGATCGTGTCGCTGCCCGACTCGCACGGACGTTACGTCGACGCTCGCGTGCTCGACATGTGGACCAACGTGGTGTGGTCGACCAGTTCACAGTTCGCCACCCGCGCCGCTGGCGTCAAGGCGCAAACGATTGCCTTCGTCGGCCCGGGCTGGCAGGGCGATCTGCCCAAGGGCGTGAAGCGCGTCGACGTGCCGACCCGCAACGCATGGGTGAGCGTGCGCATCCAGTCGAACGGCACTCGCGACCTGACGGCGGTGCGCAAGCTGCAGCGCGCCATCCGCGTCGCGCCGCTGAGCGTCTATGCCGGTGACACGCGTTCGGTGTCGATTACGCCGCCGCGCAGCAATGCTGCCGATTCCGCCGCTGCGGCCGCTGCCGGTACGCCGGCCGCGCAAGTCGCCGCGCTTGACGCGAACGGTTTCTTCAGCCGACTCGCGCAGGCCTTGCCGGACAACCCGCCGACACCAGCCGATCCGCATGCACTGAAAATCCTTTCGGATTTCGGCGTGACGCCTGGCAATCCGGTGACGCTGCCGAGTGCACCTGAGGCAGTTGCCGCAGGTCTCGCCGACGGTCACGAGCGCGTTGTCACGCCGCCGTCCAATCTGCTGAGCGGCAACGGCTGGAGCTGGTTCGGCGACGGCGTGGGCAACTACGGCCCCGACTACGCAATGCGCGCTTACGCTGCGGCGACCCAACCGGGCATTGGCACGAAGGACGACGAAGTGCACGCGGTCGTCACTCAGGACAGCGACGGTCATGCGCTCAACGGCGCAAACCGCTATGTGATTCATTTCGCACCGAACCAGTTGCCGCCGGTACGCGGCTTCTGGACGATCACCGCCTACACGAAGGATGGCGCGTTAGGGGAAAGCGCGCCGGCTCGTCTGGCGGTCGGCGATCGCAACGGTGCGCGCCGCAATCGCGACGGCTCGCTCGACGTAACGGTGTCGTCGACGCGCAGCAAGAGCGGCAACTGGCTGCCGGCGCCGCGTGCCGATCTGCAACTGATGCTGCGCCTGTACGCGCCGAAGCCGCAAGCTACCGACGGCAGCTGGCAGCCGCCGGCAGTTGTGCGTCAATGAAGTTCGCGAATGAAGTGCGACTGTGAAGCCGCATCAGTGAAATGCGTCACTGCTGTGACAGCGATGCATGAGTGACGCATAAATCAGCCCATGTCCGCCGCTTCGTGTCGGCGGACATGCGGCGTTGTAACGCGCAACAATCTGTAAGGCACGGCTTACATTTCTATCCCGCGTAAGATTCACCACTTATACTGCCGCTTGCGGGATTTTCGTTTTCGCGGCGGGCTTGCCGCCGCATTACCCAAGACCGAGCATGGCAAGCATCAATAAAGCATCACTCGCATCTTCCATGCAGACCGTGCGCGACGTCGCGCAGTCACGCCGTACCCGGCGTGTCATCACGGGTCTGCTGATCTTCCTCGTATTGTTCGGTCTGCTGGGCTTTTTCGCGGCGCCGCCGTTGATTCGCCACATTGCCGAGCAGCAACTCAGCAAACAACTCGACCGGCCCGCCACGATCGGCCGCATTGCGCTCAATCCATACACGCTCAAACTCGAAGCCGATCGCGTGCATATCGGCGAGCGTGGCGGCGCGGGCGATTTCGTCGATATTTCGCGGCTCATTGTGCAGCCGTCGTGGAGCTCGCTGTTTCGTGCGGCGCCGATCATCGACGAAGTGCAACTCGATTCGCCGCGTTTCCATATCGTTCGCTATGATGCGC
This sequence comes from Paraburkholderia sediminicola, assembly GCF_046026855.1. Lineage (GTDB taxonomy): Bacteria > Pseudomonadota > Gammaproteobacteria > Burkholderiales > Burkholderiaceae > Paraburkholderia > Paraburkholderia sediminicola_A. The sequence continues at coordinate 147,173 of NZ_JAQQET010000019.1, forward strand.
AGCGCTTCAATTTCACCGACCTGATCGAGAAGTTCTCGAAGCAGCCGGCCAAGCCCGATAGCAAGCCGACGCTCTTTTCGGTGTCGAACATTCGCCTCGAGAACGGCCAGATCACGTTCGACGACAAGCTACTCGGTGTTACGCACGTGATCGATCAATGGAAGCTCGGCATTCCGTTCATCGCTACGCTGCCTTCGAAAACCGATATCTTCGTCGAGCCGTTGCTGCGTGCGCGCATTGACGGCAGTCCGCTCGCTATCGACGGCAAGAGCAAGCCGTTTGCAGCGTCGCGCGAATCGGAAGTATTGCTGCGCTTTGACGGGCTCGACGTGCCGCGTCTCATGTCCTATGTGCCGACCAAGCTGCCCGTGATTGTGCAGAGCGGCAAGCTGTCCACCGATCTCAAGCTCAACTTCGTAGTCTCCAACGACGCGCCTTCGTTGCGTGTGGCGGGCACCGTCGATTTGAACGACGTGGACGTGCGCGATCAGGGCAAGGCGCCGTTCTTCGCTGCGCGCGCCGTGCACGTGGCTGCCGCGACGCTGGAGCCGTTGAAGAGCCTGTATCACTTCGACGATATCCGCATCGACGCGCCCAGCGCCAATCTTGCGCGCGACAAAGAAGGTGTGTTGAGTGTCGAGCGGATGTTCGCGCCTGCTGCCGGAGCTTCTGCTCCGGCACCGGCGTCCACGTCCGCTTCTACCCCGGCATCCGCGGGGGGCGCATCTGCGTCTGCGACGGCCAATAACGCTGCAAGCGCACCCGTCGCTGCATCGGGTGCAACCGCCACGGACAAAACCGCACCGCCTCTGGACCTGTCGATCAAACGCTTCGTGCTCAACGACGGCACCGTGAATGTTCACGACGAAGCGGCCTCGCGGCCGGTCGATCTCGGCCTGCAAAAACTGGCCGTCACGTTGACCGATTTCTCGACGCTCGCTACCGCCCCCGCGCACTACACGCTCAATACCGGTTTCAAGGACGCCGCCGGCTCGCTCGGCGTGGCCGGTGCGTTCGGTCTTGTCGCGAAGACCGCTAGCGCCAGGCTCGATCTGAAGTCGCTGCCATTGCCGCCGCTGCAGCCCTACCTCGACGCGGCAACCGCGGCGCAAGTCATTGACGGAGCGCTGTCGGCTAACGCGAACGTCGGTGCGAACTGGTCAAAGTCGCCTGCGGCTGTGATGGTCACCGACACACAACTCGATCTGCAATCGCTCAAACTCGCGACGCGCGGCAGCAAGGCGCCCGTCGTCTCGCTCGCGCAGGGCCAGGTGACGATCAAGCAGGTGGACGTTGCGGGACGCACTGCAGACATCGCCGCCGTCGATACGACCGGCCTGGTGGTCAACGTGCAGCGTCTGAAAGACGGCAGCATCGACCTTGCCGCGCTCGCCGGTCCGCATCAGGCCGAACAGCAGCGCACGGCAATTCATGCGGTCAAGAAGGCAGAGCAGCAAGGTCCCGCATGGCACTACAAGATTGGCGAACTGAACCTGAAAGACGCGACCGCCAATTTCACCGACAACACCACGCCGAATCCAGTGAAGCTGAGCGTGACGCCGCTGCAACTGAAGGTCCAGCAGATCAGCGACGATCTGAGTAAGCCGCTGCCGGTCGATCTGCAGGCGACGCTCAACAAGAAGGGCACCCTCGGCATAAAAGGCGATGTCACGGCGACACCGCTCAAGGTGGCCGTCAAGGTGAACGCGAATCGCCTGGATGCAGCGGCGTTCGAACCGTACTTCGGCAGCAAACTGAATGCGCTGATCGCGAGCGCGTTACTCAACGCGAACGGCGATCTCGCGCTGAGTCAGGCGAAGGCGCTGAAAGCGACGTACCGTGGTGACGTGGCGCTAGTCGACGTACGGATGCTCGACAAGGCGACGTCTGACCCGTTTGCGGGTTGGGGCTCACTCGCGCTGTCCAACCTGAAGGCCGACTACGACGAACGCGGCACAGTGGTCGACGCGGGCCGCGTCACGTTCACGAAGTTCTATGGGCGTGTGCTGCTCGACGCGCAAGGCAAGCTGAATCTCAGCGACGTGGTCGCGCATGAAAGCGGCGCCGCGCAATCGCTGACACGCGACAAGAGCGGCGCCGAACCGGTGCCGTTGACGCCGCAAGCCGCATCGGCGCCCGAGGTGGCATCCGCGCTGGTGCCGGCGTCGGCCACGCCGGCGACCGTGACAGCCGCTACGCCGCCGCAAAGCCCCGTCAAACTGCACTTCGGTCAACTGGTGCTGCAACAGGGCCGCGTGACGTACACCGACAACTTCATCAAGCCGAACTTCACAGCGAATCTCGTCGCCATTCAAGGCACGGTCGGCGCGTTCGGCACGCAATCGACCACGGCGGCGCCGGTGGATATCGCCGCGAAGCTGGCGGCCAATGGCCCGCTGTCGATTCGCGGTACGATCAATCCGCTGATCGCGAAGCCGGCGCTCGATCTGACCGCCAGCGCGCACGATATCGAGCTCACCAACCTCACGCCGTATTCGGCGAAATACGCCGGCTATCCGATCACCAAAGGCAAGCTGAACGTCGATCTGCACTACAAGCTCGATAACGATCAGTTGAACGCGAACAACCATATTTTCATCGATCAGCTCACGTTCGGCGATCATGTCGAGAACAATACGGCGACCAAGCTGCCGGTGCGTCTCGCGATCTCGCTGCTGAAAAATTCGCGCGGTGAAATCGACGTGAATCTGCCGGTGTCGGGTTCGTTGTCGAACCCTGAATTCAGTATCGGCGGGCTGATTTGGCATGCAGTGCTCAATCTGCTGCAGAAGGCCGTGACCGCGCCGTTCTCATTGATCGCCAATGCGTTCGGTGGCGGTGGCGAGGAATTGGGCTATGTCGAATTCGATCCGGGTTCGGCGAAGCTTTCGGATGCCGCCGACAAGAAACTTGACACGATCGTGAAGGCGCTGGCCGACAAGACCTCAATTCGTATCGATCTGATTGGCCGCGTCGATCCGGCGGTCGACGGACCGGGCCTGCGCGAGCAATATGTTGATCGCCAGGTCAAGCAGCAGAAGATCAAGGACGTGGTGGGCAACGGCGAGAGCGTCGATCTCTCGACCGTCACCGTGGATCCGAAGGAATACGACAAGTACTTGACCAAGGCCTACAAGGCGGCCGACTTCAAGAAGCCGCGCAATTTTGTCGGCTTGACCAAGAGCTTGCCGGACGACGAGATGAAAAGCGCAATGGCCGCCAACGCTCCGATCAATGACGCTAGCTTGCGTGATCTTGCACAGCAACGGGCGCAAGCTGTGCAGCAGTATTTCGAAGGCAAGATCGACAGCAGCCGCGTGTTTATCGTCGCGCCGAAGCTGAACGCAGATGGCATCAAGGACAAGGGTGCGACGACGCGGGTGGACTTTGGCTTGAAGTGATGCGTTGCAATGCGAGCCGGTTCGTCATCGTCGTCTCGCTTTCGTGATGCGCTTGCGATATGCGTTGTGGACGCATTTCGCAGCGCGGCCGCGTGCAGTTAAGCGGCGCGCGTAGGCTTCCTCTTCAATGCCGTCTGCTCGATCACGCGCGCGAGCGTGTCGAATGCCGGACCGATCTTCTCGTTCGCCACGCAGGCGTATCCCAGCAATAGTCCACGGCGTGCGGGCGTCTCGCTGCTGTAATAGGCGGCGAGCGGCCGCACAATCACGCCGGCATCGTAAGCCGCAGCCGTGACCGCCCGATCGTTGGCATGATCGGGCAGGCCAAGCACCAGATGCAGACCGGCTTCGTCGCCCATGACCGGGAGTTCGTTGCCGAAGCGCGCAGTGATCGCGTCGATCAGAATCTGGCGGCGCTCACCGTAGAGCGCTCGCATACGGCGAACATGCGACGTGAGATGGCCGTCCATGATGAAATCGGTCATCACGGCCTGCTGCATTAACTGTCCCTCGCGATACAGCTCGGCCACGCCCGTGCGGAACGTATCGACCAGATGCTCCGGCGCGATCATGTAGCCGATCCGCAAACCTGGGAACAGCATCTTCCCCAGGCTACCCACGTAGATCACCTGACCGGCGTCGTCGAGGCCTTGCAACGACGCCAGGGGACGGCTGCCGTAGCGGAACTCGCTGTCGTAGTCGTCCTCGATGATCCAGACGTTATGCTGGCGCGCGTATTCGAGCAGCGTGCGGCGGCGCGCAAGACTCATCACCATGCCGAGCGGATATTGATGCGAGGGCGTGACTAGCGCGAGACGCGGTGGTTGTTGCAAATCCTGTTCGCGTGGGTTGAGGCCTTCGGCATCAACCGGCACGGGTACCAACGTGATCCCCGACGATTGCAGCACGCTGCGCGCGCCCCAATAGCACGGCTCTTCCACCCATGCGCGATCGCCGACGTCGGTCAATAAACGCACCGCCAGATCGATCGACTGATGAATGCCCGTCGTGATGATGATCTGATCGGGCGTGCAATTCACCGAGCGCGCGACCCGCAGGTAGTCGGACAACGCGCGCCTTAACGGCCGATAGCCGCCGCCGGGCGCATAGGTCAGTAGATCGGGATTAGCTTCCTTCCACAATCTTGCCTGCAAGCGGCTCCATGTACGCGCGGGAAATTCGGCGACATCAGGCACGCCCGGCATAAACGCGCCCCATTGTTTTGCTGACACGCCGGCCTGATCGATCAACCTTCGTCCGCGTATGGAGAGGTCGCCGAGATCGCGCTTTGGCGGCTTCAAGGCCTCGGTCGCCTGACTGGCGCCGTCCGCGTCGACGCTTGCCACTGCCGGTTGCTTGCGCGCATTCATTGCTGCCGTGTCCGGCCGCGTGTCGGCGACATAGGTGCCGCTGCCCGTGGTCGAGATCACATAGCCTTCGGCGGTCAACTGATCGTAGACGTGCAGCACCGTGTTGCGCGCGATGCCGAGGTCTTCGGCGAGCGTGCGCGAACTGGGCAGCTTGGTGCCTGGCGGCAACTGGCCGTTCAGGATGGCCTGCTGCATTAGCCGCAACGTCTGCCTGTAGACCGGTTCGGGGGCCGCGCGGTCGAGCCGCGCGGCGAGCCAATCCGACAAGATCACGGTGTCCAAGTGGTTCTATCCGGAATAATGAAATGGTTCCATATTGTAGAACCGTAAGGGACTATAGTGAGCCACGCAATTAATGCAATCCCGCTGTTTTGCAGGGGGAGCCAGCCGGACCGCAGAGGAGACCTGGGCATGAAAACCGATGACGTGATCGTCAGCTTTCGAGGTGTACGCAAGACGTACGACGGCGAAACGCTGGTCGTCAAGCAACTCGATCTGGATATCTATCAAGGCGAATTTCTGACACTGCTCGGACCTTCGGGATCAGGGAAAACCACGTGTCTGATGATGCTGGCGGGTTTTGAATTTCCCACCGGCGGCGAGATCTGGCTCGATGGCACGCTGCTCAATACCGTGCCGCCGCACAAGCGCAACATCGGCATGGTCTTTCAGAACTACGCGCTGTTTCCGCATTTGACGGTTGAGCAGAACGTCGCGTATCCGCTCACCGTGCGCAAACTCTCTGCCGAGGAACGCGCGCATCGCACCCATAACGCACTGAAGATGGTGCGCATGGAGAGTTTCGCGAAGCGTTATCCGGCGCAGCTTTCCGGTGGCCAGCAGCAACGCATTGCTCTCGCGCGGGCGCTGGTGTTCGAGCCGAAGCTCGTGCTGATGGATGAGCCGCTCGGTGCACTCGACAAGCAGTTGCGCGAACACATGCAGTACGAACTTAAATCATTGCACGAGAAGCTCGGCGTGACGTTTGTGTACGTCACGCATGATCAGGGTGAAGCGCTGACCATGTCCGACCGTGTCGCCGTGTTCGACAAAGGCATCGTGCAGCAACTCGATACCGTGGATCGTCTTTATGAATCGCCGTGCAACGAGTTCGTCGCGAACTTCATCGGCGACAGCAACAAGCTGCGCGGGACGATCGCGAACGTCGACGGTGAGTACTGCGAGTTTCATCTGATCGACGGCACACGACTCACAGGACGCAATATCGGCGGTGCGCGGGCGGGCACGCCGGCGGTCGCCTGTATTCGGCCCGAGCGCATGAAGCTTGCCAACGGTGTGTCACGGCCAGGCGCCAATGCATTAAGCGGCGAAGCGCGCGGGCTGATCTATTTCGGCGACCACGTGCGCATGCGCTGTGGCCTGCCAGAGCAGGACGAGTGCTTCGTCAAGGTGCCGCTCGGCACCGATGCACTCGACACCTTTGCGCCTGGCGCGCCGATTGCGCTGGAGTTCGCACCCGAGCATCTGCGGGTGTTTGCTGGGGCGTGAGGTCGTGTGAGGCGTGGGTCGTAGGTCGTTCGACGCAGGAAAAAAAGCAGTTCACGTAAGCAGCACATAACAAGTCGCACTGTACTTAGCTTGAAGCACACCACCAAAGGAGAGCAACACACCATGAGCAAGATCGGGAAATCGCGCTGCGCCATCGCTGTCGGTGCTGTGGCGCTCGCGTTGGGCGCGGCGCAGGTCAATGCAGCGGAACTGACGGTCGTTAATTTTGGCGGCGCGAATGGCGACGCGCAGAAAGTCGCATTCAACCAGCCGTTCGAGTCGCAAACCAGCAATAAGGTGACTGCCGTCGAATACAACGGCGAGCAGGCCAAAATAAAGGCGATGGTCGAAGCGAAGCATGTGAATTGGGACGTGGTGGAAGTCGAATCGGGCGACATTGGCCGCGGCTGTGACGAAGGACTATTCGAGAAGCTCGACTGGTCGAAAATCGGCAAGAAGTCGGATCTGATTCCCGAAGCACCGCAAACCTGCGGCGTGGGCTTTTTCGTGTGGTCGACGGCACTTGCCTATAACGCCGACAAACTCAAAACCGCGCCGACTGGCTGGGCCGATTTCTGGGACGTGAAGAAATTCCCGGGCAAGCGCGCTATGCGCAAGGGCGCGCGCTACAACCTCGAATTCGCGCTGATGGCCGATGGCGTCCCGCCGAAGGACGTCTACAAGGTGCTCGCCACCAAGGAAGGTCAGGACCGCGCATTCAAGAAACTCGACGAACTGAAGCCGAATATCCAGTGGTGGGAAGCGGGTGCGCAGCCGCCGCAATTCCTCGTCGCGGGTGATGTGGTGATGTCTACTGCGTACAACGGCCGTATCGATGCCGCGCAGAGGGAAGGGAAGAACCTCAAGGTCGTGTGGAACGGCAGCATTTACGACCTCGATTATTGGGCGATTCCGAAGGGCACGCCGAACAAGGCGTTGGCCGAGAAGTACATCGCCTATTCGCTTTCGTCGAAACCGCAGCAGGACTACGCGCATAACATCGCGTACGGTCCGGTGAACGTGGCGGCGATCAAGGCGCTCGATCCGAAGACGCTTGCGAATCTGCCGAATTCGCCGGCCAATGGTAAGAACGCGGTGCTGCAGAATCTCACGTTCTGGACCGACCACGGCGATGAACTGGAGCAGCGTTTTTCGTCGTGGGCTTCGAAGTAATTAGCTGGGTGTGAGAGGGCGCGGTTTTCCTGTTAGTAAAGCCGCGCTTTAGCGATGAAATGAAACGTCAGCAGATGGGTTCGCGACGTGTGCGAACAGCTGGGTGCATGGGACCGGAGTAAGCGCTGAAGCGCTAACTCCGGATCGACCGCGTTGCATGGGACCGGAGTAAGCGCTAAAGCGCTAACTCCGGATCGACAGGGGATGGGTGTGAATACGATGTCGATCGCCGCTGATTCGACGCCTGAGTCGAGTGTTAAGCTCAAGCGGGAACTGAAGGCCGCGGAAGCGAAGAAGCGCGCAATGGCGCTGTTGCTGATTGCGCCGCTCGCGATTTTTTTGCTGCTGATTTTCGTCGTGCCGATTGGCGCGCTATTGACGCGCGCCGCGCAGAATCCGGAGGTGGTCAATGCGCTGCCGCATACGCTGAGTGCGTTGAGCGGCTGGGATCGCAAGACGCCGCCCCCCGACGCCGCGTATGCTGCGTTGGCTGTCGATCTGACCGCTGTCGCAGATAGCGACGGCATGGGTGCATTGGCGCGTCGGTTGAATGTGGAGATTCCCGGCTATCGCTCGCTGGTCGCGAAGTCGGCGCGCGCCATGCCGTTCGTCGACGACAACAGCAAGCCGCTGACGCTGACGCCCGCGCAAATGCACGCCAAGTTCGTCGAGCTCGACGAGCGCTGGAACGATATCGCTTATTGGCAAGCGATTGCCAAGAACTCCGGCGCCTATTCACCGTTCTATCTGCTAGCGTCTTTAGACCATAAGCAGGACGCTTTCGGTCACATCAGGGAGACCGATCCCGACCAACAGATTTATCTGCACGTGTTTAGCCGCACGTTCGTGATCGGCGCCGCCGTGACGTTCTTTGCTCTGCTGCTCGGCTACCCGCTCGCTTACTGGATCTCGACGCTGTCCGATCGTCGCGCGAATCTGGTGATGATTCTGGTGCTGATTCCGTTCTGGACTTCGATCCTCGTGCGCGTCGCCGCGTGGATCGTGATTCTGCAAAGCGAGGGGTTGGTGAATAAAGCGTTGATCGCCAGTGGTTTGTTGCACGATCCGTTGTCGCTGCTGTTTAACCGCACCGGCGTGTATATCTCGATGACGCACATTCTGCTGCCGTTCATGATTCTGCCGCTCTACAGCGTAATGAAATCGATCCCGCCGACTTATCAACGTGCGGCCATTTCGCTCGGCAGTCATCCGTTCGCTGCGTTCTGGCGAGTATATGTGCCGCAGACGTATCCGGGCATCGGTGCCGGCGCACTGCTGGTGTTCATTCTGGCAATCGGCTACTACATCACGCCGGCGCTGCTCGGTGGACCGAACGATCAAATGGTCAGCTATTACGTCGCGTACTTCACCAACGTGACGATCAATTGGGGCATGGCGTGTGCGCTCGGCGGTTTGCTGCTCGCCGCGACGCTTGTGTTGTATGTGATCTATGGGCGCTTCACGCGTTCTTCCCTGAGCCTCGGCTGAACGCCAGAACGGAACTGATTCGCGATGAAACTAGCCAAGCCCCTGTTTGCGCCGCATACGTCCTGGGTTGAACGCGTGTGGTATTTCGCGCTGCGTGCGCTTGCAGTGCTGACGCTGCTGTATCTGATTCTGCCGGTGCTGGCGATCGTGCCGTTGTCATTTTCGTCGAGCACGTTTCTGGTCTATCCGATTCCGGGCTGGTCACTGCGCTGGTATCAGAACCTGATTATGTCCGATGAATGGCGCATGGCGGCGAAGAACAGCTTTATCGTGGCGCCTTCTGCCACGGTCGTCGCAACCGTACTCGGCACACTGGCTGCAATCGGCCTGACCAAAGCGAACTTCCGCGGCAAAGCGCTGCTGATGGCGATCCTGATTTCGCCGATGATCGTGCCGGTGGTGGTGGTCGGCGTCGGCATGTATCTGTTCTTCGCGCCGCTCGGGCTGGCCAATACCTATATCGGGCTGATCCTGGCGCATGCGTCGCTAGGCGTGCCGTTTGTCGTGACGACGGTGGCGGCGACGCTGCAAGGCTTCAACTACAACCTGGTGCGTGCCAGTTTGTCGCTGGGCGCAAATCCGGTGAAGACGTTTTTCCGCATCACGTTGCCGGTGATTGCACCGGGCGTGATTTCGGGCGCCCTGTTCGCGTTCGCAACATCGTTCGATGAAGTGGTGGTGACGCTGTTCCTGGCAGGAGCGGATCAGACCACGCTGCCGCGGCAGATGTTCACCGGGATTCGCGAGAACATCAGCCCGACAATTGCCGCGCTTGCGACGATTCTGATTGTGTTTTCCACGTGCCTGTTGCTGGCGCTGGAGTGGTTGCGGGGGCGGAATGCGGCTCGGGCAGTCCGCAATTAAGTCTGAGCCATATGACATCTGTTATGCGGCGTGAATCCTTGCGCCGCAACTTTCCCACGTGTTTATAAGAATCTTCCCATTCCCCACCTCTCTGCGTCTCTTCATACTGAGCCTTCTTAAATAAGATGCGCTCGACGCAGAAAATCAATGAAATTTCAGCTAACGATGCTAGTGTGTGCGCTGGCCTTGTCAGGCTGCGCGGACCACGCCGCGCGTGATCGACTCGGTATTGAAGATGCCACCGTGTTGAAAACTGGCGTCGTTGCCTCGCAGGACGAAGCTGCAGGCGCGGCTAATGGACAATGGGTCAACACCTACGCTCCGATTGTCAGCAGCCGCATGGCGCTGGCATCGTTGCAACAGCGGCTCAATCAAGTGCCGGGCGAAAAGAACGGCTATTTCCAGGCAAAGGCGCAGTGCTGGATCGATGCTGGCCTGCAGGCGCGGCAGGGTAACGATCACTGGGGTTTCGTTGAGGAAGCGATCGGTCAGGCTGCAACGATTACGATCGGTCTCGAAAATGGCACGCCGTTATCCGCAGCTAACCCGGCTCTGCGTACGGTGTCGACCGTGCGTCCTGATCTCTGGAAGATCGTCAATACCATCAAGGGCGATCCCGCCATTGCCGAATGTCCTGATGCGCAACGGCCTCTCGCCTGTGCCGAAGTCGAACTGATGCATGCCGGGCATGACGCATGGATGCGAAGTTTCTCCACGGCTGAAAAGCGTTTGCCGGAAATCCAGAGCAACTTGCGGGTGTCGGCGGAAACGGCGTTGCAATGCAAGCAGACGAAGCAGACGAAGCAGACGCCGGCAGCGGTAGCCGTGGCGCAGGTGCCTAAAAAAATAACGCTACGAGCCGATTCCCTGTTCCGCTTCGATGGCGGGAATGAGGCCGCGATCCTGCCGTCCGGCAAGCAACGTCTCGATGACGTGGTGACTGGTCTGAAGAAGGTTCCCGCAATACGCGAACTTAAGATTGTCGGCTACGCCGACCGCCTCGGTAGCGACGCCCACAACCAGAGTCTGTCTGTGCAGCGTGCGCAAACGGTAAAGCAGTATCTGCGCAATCACGGCGTGACATTGCCGATAATTGCGCAGGGTCAAGGCAGTGCGAATCAGGTGGTCAACTGTGAGCAAACGAAGCGCGACGAACTGGTGCGGTGTCTTGCACCGAATCGCCGCGTCGAGATTGAGTTTGTGGCCGCTGCTTCATAGCGTGCCCATGCGTCAAGAATGACCGTAAGTATTGATGGATGCCGACGTCGTGCAGCCGGTCAATATTTCGACTCGCACGCGTTGTATCCCCGGCTCGCTACGAGCTCCATATTCTTAATTCCCTGCCATCCCCTGCAATAAGGCGGGGGCGCTGTCGCGCGCGAATCGGGTGGAAAATACTTGTTGACGCCTGCTTTCTTGTATGGAGGGCGGATCATGGGTTCTGCATCGATCGACAGAATGTTTTGGGGCTTACCGATGGTAAGCATCAGCGTGGCAAGGGGATGATTTCATAAGCGACAAAACAGTGAGTACGTACAAGAGCCGCATCCAGGAAAAGCTTGGTTTGTCTTCTTTGGCAGCGCTGATCGAGTTTGCTTCGTTGCATCGGCTGATCGACTGAGTTTTGCGGGCTATGAATAAAATGGGCCTGCCTGGTTCTTTAGCGGGCGCGCACCGTCGTGCGTCGCGCGTTTCTCACTCTTTCTCTCGCAAAGCGGGGCTCACTTCGATCCGTTTTGCGACGGTGTTGGGCTGTCTGTTTGCATTTGCACTGCTATGCATGCTCTCGATACGCGCCAATGCGGCGCCGTTAGTCGACAGTACGCCGCGCGCGCTGCAAGTGGACGATTCGCCTGCGGCTGCTGCGCTGGCCGCACGCGACGCAGTAGGACAACTCGGGCAGCCGGCCTGTGATCCTGATTCGCGCGACAATACCGCTGCCGGCGCATCCCTCAAGCTTGCTTCGACTGATAACCACAAATCCGCGGGCCAACCGGTAACGGCCGCAAAGGATGGCGCGATCGAGCAGCAAACGTGGTTAGTGGCGCTCGCGGCGCCGGCTGTCGTTGCGCTGGCCGGTGCGTGCCTGTCTCGTGCTGCGCTGCGGCGCGCTGCGGAGAAACTGCACCACGCTGAGGACACATGGACCCGCCGGTGTGATGCGGCCGAAGCGCGCGAGCAGGCTGCACGCTTTGCGGCGTCCACTCAGGCGAGCGCCGCTGCGAGACAGGAGCGGCTCTGGCTGCTCGGCGCGATGCGCCTTTACGCGGAAGCTCCGTTGACCGCAGTAGCGGGTCTGCTTGAATCGTTCGAAACGGCGGCCATGCCGTCCGCTCAACGCGCGCAGATGGTCGTGATTCAATCCGCAGTGCGCACGTGGACCCAAACGCTTCACGACCTGCTGGAAGTTTCGCCACTGGAGTCGCGTGCCTTCGTTCTCGACGAGAGCGCGACGAATCTACGCGAGCTCATCGACAGCGTTGTTGCGCTGTTGTCTCCATCCGCGGTTCAGCGTGGCTTGCACTTGAGCTCGAGCGTTGATCAAACGGTCGCGGAGCGGATTCTCGTCGACAGCGGTCGACTCGGTCAGATGTTCTTCCATCTGATCAATCGCACGATTCAACTCAACACGAACGGTGAGATTGCACTCGTCGTGCGAGCGGAGCCGTTGAACACTGGTTCGCAGCAAATTTTTATGAACGTGACGCACGCCGGTGAAGAACCCTCCGAGGCCGCTCAGCTGCAACTTTTTGGGCCGAACCCTGACGAATCGCTCCCGGGCGAGCGGTTCGGCGATGCTGACGCGTGCTTGCCGCTCTGCCAGATACTCGCGAAGCGTATGCAAGGTGAGCTTTCCGTTGCAAGCGACTCACATTCCGTCACGCGCGCGAGCTTTAATGCGCCGTTCACCGTGGAGCAATGGGAGCCGCTCGCAGAACCTGCTCGCAATGCACAGGCACTTCTGCCAGGCATTGCCGCGCAGAAGGAAACTTCCGCAAGTGCCCAATCTGAACCTTTCGAACGCCGCTATCTCGACGCGCTTTCTGACGAGGGTATCGATCTCCACACGTTTCTCGGCGGCTGGCGGCGTTCGATGGACGACGATCTGGAGCGCATGAGCGGGTTAACTCATCTCGGCGACATCGCCGGGTTGCGCTCGTTGCTGCACAGACTGAGTGGAGCCGTAGGTCTTGTCGGCGCGCAAAGTTTGATGGAAGCGCTGCGGCGCGCCAGCCTGGCCGAACCCGAACCTGAAACGGGCGTCGTCCAGGCGCTTGCGAAGCGCGCGCACGCGTTGATGAATCAACTCGACCAGGCGATCGACCTACCTCGGAGCAACCTGCAATGACTCGACCGCTAGCCTTGATCGAAGGCGATCTGACGATTCCGTTGCCACGACCGTTTGACGGCTTGCCGCCGCCGTTCGGTTCGCGCCACCGTGTGCTGCGCCAAGCGGTGCATCACGCCGTTAGCGAAATCGCCAAGCTGCCGCGGGTTAGCATGTTTCCGCCAGGCGTGAAGCACGTGCTGTTCTATAAGGCGCCGCCGCAACGCGTAGACACCCACAGCTTTGACGCTGCAGTGGCAGAAGCGAAACGCTATCTGCAAATGGACACGGCCCGAGCGTGTTCGTCGCGCTCCGATCATCTCCTGGCTGGGGCGATCTTCGCTGGCTGTACCATCGCGCTGACATGGCTGCTGGTCACGTGCTCGATGAAGGACGCGGAGAAGGCGAAGAAGCCGTCTGTCACGCCGGTGGTTGCAGCCTGGCAAGCAGAGATTGCGGGCGGGAAGGCGGCGGCCCCAACCGTCGCCGCAGCAGCGAGCGCGGCGCCGGCGACGTCGGTGAACGCCGACGCGCCAGCGAAGGCTCAGTCCGCACACGTAGCGGCGGCAGAGTCTGCTGGCGCGCCCACGCAAGTCGCCCAAACCGTGCCGTTGCCGCCAACTGCACCCAAGCAAGACGCGCAGGCTAAACCGGTGTCTCCTGTTGTATCGGCGCGGGCTACGCAAGTGGTGTCTGTATCGCCTGTTGTGCCAGCGCAGGCTATGCAAGTCGTGTCCGCATCGCCTGCCGTCCCGAAGCAGGACACTCAGGCCGCATCTCCGCCGTACGTTGCGACGAAGCAAGTTGCGCGAGCGTTTTCCATCGTGCCGAAGCAGACCGTGCAGATCACGTCCCGCAACGACAGCACCGCAACCCCTACGGAAAAGACCGTGAAGCGGGTCAAGGTGGCGCGTCTGTCCGAAGCCCACGTCAACGAACGCATGGCCTTGAGTCGTGCCACCAGGCCGGCCTCGACTCCCGCAGCGTCGAAGCAGCCCGAGTGGACCGCTGGCGTAACACATAACGACGTTTCGACAGACGACGCGTCGTGGATGAACTGGGCTGCCCAGCAACATCGTCCGGCCCCGACCATGCGTGCGAGCGTGCCGTCCGACACCAACTGGAATGCCCGCATGACCCAACGCAGGATCACCGACAACCCGGACGCATTTAAGTAACAACAGGAGCGAGCGGGCAAATAAAAAAAGCCCGGCCAAAGCCGGGCTTCTAAAGTCGGCTGCGTCCTCCACAGGACGCAGCCCCTGCAAAACAGCGCTTACGCAGTTACAGCACGCGTAAGCAAATACCTTAAGCAGCCAGCAGCGAACGCAGCACGAACGGCAGAATCCCGCCGTGCTTGTAGTAGTCCACTTCGATCGGCGTATCGATACGCAGCAGCACCTGCACGCGTTTCTCCTTGCCGTCCTTGCCGTGAATCACCAGCGTCACTTCCTGTTGCGGCTTGAAGTCGTTGCCCAGGCCTTCAACATCGAACGTTTCTTCGCCGGTAATACCGAGCGATTGCACGCTGTCCGAGCCCTTGAACTGCAGCGGCAACACGCCCATGCCGACCAGGTTCGAACGGTGAATCCGCTCGAAGCTGCGCGCGACCACAGCCTTCACGCCCAGCAGTTGCGTACCCTTCGCAGCCCAGTCACGCGACGAGCCCGTGCCGTACTCTTCACCGGCAAACACAACCGTCGGCGTGCCCGCGTCGATGTACTTCATCGCTGCGTCATAGATGGACTCTTGTTCGCCGCTCGGCTGGTGAATCGTCAAACCGCCTTCAACGCGCGAGCCGTCTGCCTTCACCGGGATCATCAGATTCTTGATCCGGACGTTCGCGAACGTGCCGCGCATCATCACGTCGTGGTTGCCGCGGCGTGAGCCGTAGCTGTTGAAGTCGGCCTTCTGCACGCCGTTTGCCTTCAGCCACTTGCCTGCCGGCGAGTCTTCCTTGATCGAACCAGCCGGGCTGATGTGGTCGGTCGTAACCGAGTCACCGAAGATGCCCAGTGCGCGCGCGCCCTTGACCGGAGCGATGCTGTCGGCCGGCGTCATCGAGAAGTCCTTGCCGAAGAACGGCGGCTCAGCGATGTAGGTCGACTTCGGCCAGTCGTAGACTTGACCTTCTTCGCCTTCGATCTTGCTCCACAGGTCGCCCTTCTTGGTCAGCGCCGAGTAGTTCTTGCGGAACGCATCTGCGTCCAGCGCAAACTTGAGCAGTGCGTCGACTTCTTCGCTGGTCGGCCAGATGTCGCCCAGGTAGACGTCCTTGCCGCCCTTGCCCTTGCCGACCGGTTCGGTCATCAGGTCGCGCGTGATGTTGCCGGCGATCGCGTAAGCGACAACCAGCGGCGGCGAGGCCAGGAAGTTCGCCCGGATGTTCGGGTGAATACGTGCTTCGAAGTTACGGTTGCCCGACAGAACCGCTGCCGCGACGATGTCGTTCTTCGTGATCGCTTCGTTCAGTTCCGGCGTCAGATCGCCCGCGTTACCGATACAGGTCGTGCAACCGTAAGCGGCCAACGTGAAACCGAGCTTGTCGAGGTACTTCATCAAGTCGGTCTTCGTCAGGTATTCCGTGACGATGCGCGATCCCGGAGCCAGCGAGGTCTTGATGTGCGGAGCGACCGTCAGGCCGGCTTCCACAGCCTTCTTCGCCAGCAAGCCAGCAGCCAACAAGACGCTCGGGTTCGACGTGTTCGTGCACGACGTGATGGCGGCGATCAGGATGTCGCCGTTCTTCACGTCGACGCCGTTGCTCGTCGTGTATTGCGCGTCGAGGTCTTCCGACTTCTTCGCGAAGCCGTTTTCTGCCACCGGCTTCGAGAACAGGTCGCTGAAGGTCGACTTCACATGACCGATTTCGATACGGTCTTGCGGGCGCTTCGGACCTGCCAGCGACGGCGTCACCGTGCCGAGATCCAGCGTCACGACCTTGGTGTAGTCGATCTGGCCAGCCTTCGGAATACCGAACAGACCCTGCGCCTTGAAGTAGTTTTCGAAGGCGGAGATTTCTGCGTCGGTGCGGCCCGTGCCCTTGAAGTAGTCGATGGTTTTTTCGTCGACCGGGAAGAAGCCCATGGTTGCGCCGTATTCCGGCGCCATGTTGCCGATGGTTGCGCGGTCCGGCAGCGACAGCGACTTCGTGCCTTCGCCAAAGAACTCGACGAACTTGCCGACAACCTTTTCCTTGCGCAGCAGTTCGGTAACGGTCAGGACCAGGTCGGTCGCCGTGAGGCCTTCGCGCAGCTTGCCCTTCAGTTCGACGCCCACCACGTCCGGCGTCAGGAAGTACACCGGCTGGCCGAGCATGCCGGCTTCAGCTTCAATACCGCCCACGCCCCAGCCCACCACGCCGATACCGTTGATCATCGTGGTGTGGCTGTCGGTGCCGACCAGCGAATCCGGGTAGTACACCGTGTCCGCGCCTTCGGCCTTCTTGTGCACGCCGCGTGCGAGGTACTCCAGGTTCACCTGGTGAACGATACCGACGCCCGGCGGCACGACCTTGAACGTGTCGAATGCCTGCATGCCCCACTTCATGAACTGGTAGCGCTCGTTGTTGCGCTGGAATTCCAGTTTCATGTTCAGATCGAGCGCGTTCTTTTCGCGGAAGTGATCGATCTGCACCGAGTGATCGACCACCAGATCGACCGGGACCAGCGGTTCGATCGACTTCGGATCCTTGCCCATGTGTTTCGCGACACCGCGCATTGCAGCGATGTCGGCGAGCAGCGGCACGCCGGTAAAATCTTGCAGCACGACGCGCGACACGACGAACGGGATTTCGTCGACGCGTGCTGCGGTCGGCTTCCAGTTCGCGAGTTGCGTGATGTGTTCTTCGGCGATCTTCTTGCCGTCGTAGTTACGCAGCACCGATTCCAGCACGATACGGATCGATACCGGCAGGCGGTCGATCTTGATGTTCAGTGCCTTGCCGAGTTGCGGCAGGGAGTAGAACTTGCCTTTGCCGGAACCGCTGTCGAATTCCTTGAGCGTTTTGTGGAGGTTGTGGGCCATGGTGTTTTCCTTGGTTTGATCGCGGAACTACAGTACTTAACTTAACTAGATGACGTACAGATCGACGTATTCATTGACCGGCATGGCTTCGAGCCTTGCCTGATCGAGCGACACGTCGAGAATCGCCAGTTGTTGCCTGACCGGAAAGCGGCGCGCGAGATTGGTCTTGAACTTCTCGACCAGCAACGGAATCCCGTCTTCGCGACGACGCTTGTGACCGATCGGGTATTCGACTACAACTTCGTCGAACGTCGACCCATCGTTGAATTCGACCGTCAGTGCATTGGCGATCGAACGCTTCTCCGGATCGTGGTAATCCTTCGTGAACTGCGCGTCTTCGACACATTCCATCTTTGCGCGCAGCACATCGAGTCGCGCGTCCTGCGCGATCGAATCTTCATAGTCCGCAGCCGTCAGGCGGCCGTGGACCAATGGCACGGCGATCATGTACTGAATGCAGTGATCGCGGTCGGCCGGATTGTTCAGGGGGCCTTTCTTGTCGATGATGCGGATCGCGGCTTCGTGGGTGCGGATCGTGATCTTTTTGATGTCTTCTACGCGCTTGCGTTGAGTTGCGAGCTGCGCGTGCAGCTTCATGGCCGCTTCCACCGCTGTTTGCGCGTGGAATTCTGCCGGAAACGAAATTTTGAAGAGCACGTTTTCCATCACGTACGAGCCGTACGGACGCTGAAACCTGAACGGGTTGCCCTTGAACAGGACATCGTAAAAGCCCCAGGTTTTAGCCGTCAGCACCGACGGATAACCCATTTCGCCGGTCTTCGCAATCAGCGCGAGACGCACGGCGCGCGACGTCGCATCGCCTGCGGCCCACGACTTGCGTGAGCCGGTATTCGGCGCATGGCGGTAGGTGCGCAACGCATGCCCATCGACAAATGCTTGCGATACCGCGTTGATCAACTCGTCGCGCGTCAAACCGATCATCTGGCCGACCACTGCGGTCGACGCCAGCTTCACCAGCAGAACATGATCGAGCCCGACCTTGTTGAACGAGTTCTCGAGCGCGATACAACCTTGAATTTCGTGCGCCTTGATCATGCCGATCAACACGTCTTTCATCGTCAGCGGCTTCTTGCCCGCTGCGATGGCACTGCGCGAGAGCCAGTCGGCTGTCGCCAGAATCCCGCCGAGGTTATCCGACGGATGGCCCCATTCCGCTGCCAGCCAGGTATCGTTGAAGTCCAGCCAGCGGATCATCGCGCCGATGTTGAAGGCGGCCTGAACCGGATCCAGCTGGAAGGAAGTTCCCGGCACCTTCGCGCCGTTGGGGACGATCGTGCCGGGCACGATCGGTCCCATCAGCTTGGTGCACGCCGGGTAGGTGAGCGCCTCGAGTCCGCAGCCGAGTGTATCGATCAGGCAGTTACGCGCGGTGTCCAGCGCGAGCGTGCTGTCGATCGGGAAATCCAGCACGTAATCGACAATATCGACCAGGACTGGGTCCGGGTCGGGTCGCACGTTGGAAATCGGAGCGGACATCGGGGAGCTTTCCTGATGTAACTGATTAGTTGGTCTTGTTGATCGCGTTCGATTGCGTCGGAGCCGGCGCGCCCTGGATCATGGCTGCCGTCTTGCATTCGTCGGCCAGACGCGAGCTGTCCTTATCCGAGAACAACATCGCCTTCGTCGGGATCACGACGAGATCCATACCCGATGCAGCGTCGTGGAAACGGTCTGCGCCCGTGGTGGTCGCTTCGCGCGGCAAATTGTAGTTTTTGTTCGCCCAGTGAACCGTGACGATCTGGTCACGCTTCATGTCGCCCTTCAGGTCGAATGCCAGACCTTCGTTGCACGACCACTTTTCGGAGCCGTCCAGAATCGGATCGACCTTCGCTTCCTTGGCCGGGTTGGCCTTGCGCTTGATCAGGCGTTTCGGTTGCGGGCGCTTCGCCACAGCCTTGGCAGCCGGCTTCGTGGCGGTGGTCGCCGTTTGTGCGGCGGCGTCAGTCGCGACAGTCAGCATCGTCGTGGACAGTGCGCCAATCACGGCGGCGATCATCAGCTTTTTCATGGTGGAGAACCTTTCTATCTAATTTCAGTTAAACAGTGCGCGGGCTACCGGTCCTGGCAACCGCGAGGGTTGAACTGCACGCGCTTTGAAAGCGCACAGCGACCGCTATTTTCTCCTATTTAGCGGCACGTACTTCAAATTCTCG